>NZ_RHNS01000002.1 GCF_003946305.1 Lacticaseibacillus porcinae | reverse complement strand
AGCGCCTTGAGACGCTGCCGGTAACGGGGGCTTATAGCCCCAGAGCAAGCCACCCGTTTAACGGGTGGTTTTTGACTGTTGCTAATTTGATGCTGAACTGCTATTTGTTGCTGGTGTCGAACTTGACGACGCAACCGGCTGTGAAGAACTCTCACTTGAGCTGCTTGACGGGGCTGTGTCAGTTGCGGCACTAGAGCTTTCAACAATACTTGAAATCGAACTGGAGCTTGATTCAATCGAGCTGGAAGTTGATTCAGAAGAGCTGGTTGAGCTGCTCGTTGAACTAGACTTCGAGGAGCTAGCAACGGCAGATTGACTGCTTGGGCCATGCCCAGACAAGTACAATTCACGCGTGGTGCCGCTGGTATTGCCAGTGATCGCAGTGCCAGGATTGGAACCGGAAAGAATGTGGTAAACGTTGACGTTGCTTGGTCGCGTCCAGTCGGAGTTGGCCAGGTTTGCGTGTTCCACTTCGTATTCCATCAAGTACTTGTAGATCTTTTGAGCGATTTCTTGTTCGGTGTAATCCATCCCAGCATACGTTGGTTTGTCATAACCCGTCCAAACGGAGATCACGCGTTTCTTGGTGTAGCCAGTGAACCAAGAATCTTTGGAAATACCAGTGCCGTTCAACTCAGGGTTAGCTTTCAGTTCATCGTCGGTGTAATCGGTGGTACCAGTTTTACCGGCTTCATAAAGCCCTGAGATCTTCGCAGCCGAGCCAGTCCCATCACTAGAGGTCAACACACCTTTCAGCATATCAGTGATCATGTAGGCGGTGCTAGACTTCATGGCGCGAGTGCCAGTGGCATCAAAGTTGGTGGTGGTGCCATCAGCGGCGACAACTTTGCGAACGTAGTAAGGCTTGTAATAAGTCCCACCATTGGCAAATGCCCCATAAGCCCCAGCTTCTTCTTCAGTATTGACCGTCGCGCCGATCCCACTGGATAAGGCTTGCTTTTCAGCACTGGACAAGTTGATGCCTAAGCCTTTCAAGAAGGTCGTGGCACGCGACATGCCGACTGTTGCCAAGGTACGCACCGCAGGAACGTTACGGGAACCTACTAAAGCTTTGCGCATGGAGATCGTGCCTTGATACTTCTTATCCCAGTCGTACAGTTGAATGTCGGTGCCAGGGTAAGTGTATGCCGAATCATCAAGTAATTGATAAGTGGAGTAGTTCAAATATTCGATTGCCGGGCCATAATCCATCAATGGTTTCATCGTTGACCCGTTGGAACGTGTGTTGCGAGTGGCGCGGTTAAAGCCGAGTTGGACGTCACCAGTTTTACGACCACCGATTTGAGCGATCACTTTACCGGAGTTTGGATCCGTCATAGTGACCGCAGTTTGCATTTTGTCACTAGGGAAGTTGATGTATTGGTCAGAGTTGACGATGTCATATAACTTCTTTTGGGTATCGAGATCGATATTGGTGTAAATGCGTAAGTTAGCAGTGTATGGGTTGGTGTTCATTTTCTTTTTGACTTCTGAGATCACTGAGGTCAAATAAGAATCGATCACTTTATCATTCGTCGAGCTAGCGGTGGTACTCTTTTGGGCGACTAAGCCGTCGGTGATCGGTGTGGCTTTGGCTTTGGACGCTTCGGCACTGGTGATCTTGTTGTCTCGCAACATCGCGTCGATCACATCATCGCGGCGCGTCTTAGCAGCGTCTGGGTGCGTGTAAGGATCATAGCTTGCAGGGGACTGTGGCATGCCGGCTAACAACGCGGTTTGTGCTAAAGTCAGATCTTTCAAGTCTTTGGAGAAGTAATACTTAGAAGCCGTGGACATCCCGTATTGGTTATTATCCATCCAAACTTTGTTAATGTAATATTCCAAAATTTGGGCTTTAGAATATTTCTGAGCGACTTGCATCGCCAGCCATGCTTCTTGGGCTTTACGCCGCAAAGTTTGATCGCTGGCTTTAGTGGAGAACACCGACAACTTGATCAACTCTTGCGTCAATGTTGACCCACCTTCAAGGCCGTTAGAGCGACCAGTGACGTTGTTAATGAACGCCCCGACGATCCGGATCGGGTCGACCCCGAACTTTTCTTTATAAAAGCGGCGGTCTTCGATGGAAACCACAGCATCTTTTAAGGTTTGCGGGATCTGGCTCGAATTGACGTATAAGCGGTTCTCCACGCCTAAAGTGGTCAACTCTTTGCCTTGGTCATCGTAAATGATCGAGCTGCCGGCAGAAGTCAACACTTCTTGATTGACTTTCGGCGCATCTTTAGCATACCAGGCAAACAATGCCAGGCCGGCAACTAATACCGCGACGAACGCGATCGCTAACCATTTTAAAATGCGGACAAACAAATTACCTTTAGGCTTTTTCGGCGCAGCTTGTTTGCGGCGATTGGCCATGCGAGAAGGTGCTGGTTTACTCATCGATAATTCCTACCTTTTTTGTTTGGATCAACCAATCGACACCTGTCAGATATGGGATCGGTGGTTGTAATTTCGGGTGCAGTTCAAACCCGTTGACTTCAATTTCTGATAGCGGGATCGATTTGCGCCCGCCGTTGTCAGCAGCTTGCCAATAAGTGATCAAGTTGCTGGCAGGGTAAACGAACAAGCGATGCAAGGTGACAAAGCGCATCACCACAAAACATACCCCAGCTTGTCCGAGACATTCAGCAAAATGCCGGATTTGATGCGGGTGAAAATTTTTCAGCGGGAAGGACGCTTTATTTTTCGTTTCCTTGGCTTCAAAATCTAAGTATAGCCCTTTGTACACCCCATTGTAGTCAGTGGTGGAAGGGGTTTTAAAATACGCTTCTTTGATCACGGCTTGCGCGCGCGACGGGTAATCGACTTTGACGATTTGGATCGGGGTGGGTTTCTTATACACCACCGCCATGCGCAATTGCCGATAATAATCATTCGTGGCATTGAGCTCTTGTTCCAAGGTCATCCCGCGCCCGCCGTAGTTCACCGCTTGCGATGCAGTTTGCGCGCCGCCTTGGTATGGCTTACCATTAGGGTAATGAATTGGCATGTGATCACACTCCTAGTTGATATTATACCAGCTTTTTGTGAAAGTCCTAACGCCTACCACTAAAGGAGTGAAATTATGGGCGATCGTCTGTGGATCAGTGGCTATCGATCTTGGGAATTAAGCGTTCATGGCGACGCAGACCCGAAATTGACAGTGATTAAATATCTTTTAAAAAATGAACTTGTGACTGCTTGCGAAGACGGCCTTGAGTGGGTGATCACCGGTGGCGAGCTCGGCGTTGAGCAATGGAGCTTAGAAGTCGCGATCGAACTGCGCAAAGATTACTCACAATTGAAAACGGCGTTGATGACGCCGTTCACGGATTTTGGGAGTCATTGGAATGAAACCAACCTTGGTAAACTGAAAACTTTGCAAAGCCAAGTGACCTTCACCCGGGCCACTAGTGACTTGCCTTACCAACAACCGGCGCAATTATCAGGATATAATCGCTTCATGGCCCAACACACTGATGGCGCGTTATTTCTATATGATACCGATTATCCAGGTAAAGCAGAATATTTATACAATGTGGCGATCGCCGAAAGCAAGCGCCGTGATTATCCGGTGAAGGCATTAAGTATGGATGACTTGGAAGAGGCTGCACGAGAATTAAGTGACAATTCGTGATCACAGAATTTTTTCAGATTGCCCGTGCAAAGCGCGCAACCCTGTGGTATGATAAATACATCCTGTGCTGTGATGATGAGGTGTTCGATTATGGATAACAAAAGCGACGCAACTTTCTCCGTCAAATACGGACCCAAGGATATCTTGGACAAGAGCTTCAAGAACAAAGTCCGCGGGTACGATCCTGATGAAGTTGATGAATTTCTGGATGGGATCATTCGTGACTACGAAAGCTTTACTGCCGAGATCGATCGCTTAAATGAAGAAAACAACCGGCTATTCAGCCGGGTTGATGAGTTGACCAAACAACTCAACGTGTCTAAAAATGTTGCAACGGCTACGCCACAAGCACCAAGTGGCAATGTCACGAACTACGACATTTTGAAGCGTCTCAGCAATTTGGAACGCCACGTCTTTGGCTCTAAGCTTTCAGACGGCGGCAACAGTACCCAAAGTCACAACAACGGCGGCGGTATTGATCAATATTGATAACAACTTGTAAACCTTGAGTAATCGCGCCTAGCATCTGTTAGGTGAGGAAAGTCCATGCCCGCACTGGCTGCGATGCCAGTAGTGTTCGTGCCAGGCCCAATAAGCCTGGGTATCCAGTAATGGATAACGGCGACTCAATTGCTAAAACTTCGGTCATGCAGGCGAGTCTGAAAAGTGCCACAGAGACGATGTCATCGGGAAACCGGTGGATTGGAACGGGTAAACCCCGCGAGCGAGTAACCCAAACTTTGGTAGGGGCGTCTGAGTAGAGGAAATGAACCAACGCTCAGACAGCGAAAGCTGAGATAGATGATTACTGAAGGTAGCTGCTGCCTGGTAGCTACTGGAACAAAACATGGCTTATAGAGGTTTACAAGAGGCACGACCTGGGGCAACCTGGGTCGTTTTTTTATGATAATTTAGGTATACTGAAACTGTTTGATTCAACCGTGCGCTGAATTGGCGCCACGCTCACAAAGGAGTTATATTTATGCAATATCAATTAGTCGCGCATATGGCAGCGGGCCTGGAAGCCTTAGTCGCTCGCGAATTACAAAATCTCGGATACAAGACCCGCAATGAAAACGGAAAAGTCTTTTTTGAAGGTGACGAAACCGCCATCGCAAAAGCCAACGTGTGGTTGCGCACCGCGGATCGAGTGAAGATCGTTTTAGGGCAATTCAAAGTCACGACTTTCGATGAATTATTCGAAGGGGTCAAAGCCTTACCTTGGGATCACTATTTGCCGATGGACGCCGCATTTCCTGTGGCAGGCCGCTCGGTACGTTCGATCTTACATTCAGAACCTGACGTGCAAGCCATCACCAAAAAGGCGATCGTCAACAAATTATCTGAAGTGTACCATCGCCGCGGCCGCTTGCCAGAAACTGGTGCCACATATCCTTTGGAAGTGTCGATTCTTAAAGACGTTGCCACATTGACTATCGACACCACCGGTTCAAGTTTATTCAAACGTGGTTATCGGGTTGCCAAAGGTGATGCGCCACTGAAGGAAAACTTCGCCGCAGCCTTAGTGATGTTGACCAACTGGCATCCTGATATGCCGTTTGTTGATCCCACCACTGGTTCTGGGACCTTACCAATTGAAGCGGCATTGATCGGACACAACATTGCGCCTGGGATGTTGCGGCATTTTGCCTTTGAAGATTTCCGGTTCATGGATCCCAAAGTCTTACAAGCAGTGAAAGACGAAGCGATGGATAAAGCCGATTGGGATATCAAACTCGACATTCAAGGTTATGATATCAACCAAGAGATGATCACTATTGCCCAAGAAAACGCCAAGCAAGCGGGCTTGTTGAATGATATTACTTTCAAACAACTTGCTGCCAAAGACTTTAAAACAGACAAACCTCGTGGCGTCATCGTCGCAAACCCACCTTACGGGAAGCGGTTAGGGGAGCTTGACGCGGCCCGCAAACTTTATCGCGAAATGGGTCAAACTTATGCGGCATTACCTGGTTGGAGCAAATATATTTTGACGGCTGACCTTGGGTTTGAAAAAGTATACGGCTCTAAAGCGACAAAGCGTCGGAAGTTATATAACGGGGCTTTACGGACAGATTATTACCAATACTGGGCACAGAGAGCGCCACGAAAGTAAGTAAACGCGACCTCATCGCATCGGAAATTCGATGTGATGAGGCCGCGTTTTTACGTGTCGGGAGGTTAATGATGTTGGCTAACGTGCGTGGCTTTGAAGCTGGCGAACAATTCTAAAAGGACGACCGCTAACAGTGAAAAGCTCGCTGCACTGAGGAGAATCCCTTTGATCGCGGAGTCAAAAAAGTAAAACATTAAGACAACTGAGAAAATTTCGAGATAGACGCTGAACACGCGTAATAATTTCGCCCCAATGTCTGCAAACAGCGATGTTTTAGCTTGAATGATCGGTACCAGTGATTGCAAACCAAAGCCAGCGACATGTATGGCCAGCAAAAACAATGCAGCAGGCACCATGATCCCACCAGCATAAGACGCCGTCATGACTTCAGAGCCAGTGAACATACTGAGTTGCATCGGTATGGTGTCTCCGAGCTGTGAATGGAATAGTAATAATATTGCCAATTCGATGACCAGACAAATTGCAAAATACCGTCGCTTCATGTCGTTGCCTCCTTGTAGAAAACGTTTTATCGATAACCTCGGTATATCACTCAAATTGTATTAGTGCAATAACAATGTGTTCAGACACCAAAAATCGGTTTGATCGCGCTTTGATCAACAAGCAATTGCGGTTAAGCCTAAGCAAAAGCAGGCGACCACGACATAAATAAATGTGGCAGTATTATGAATCTGTTAGTTGTATTCCGCCGAAAATTAGCGTAAATTCAGATTAGAAACAAGGGAAATTATTCTTTCCCCAAGTGGAGGATGGACATGAAAATTGCAAAGCTGATCTCAGGTATCATTGCGTTACTGGCTGGATTTTCACCTTTGCTTCTCTCTTTAATTGGCGTCATAGCAGTTTTGGGCATGAACGAGGGTAGCGTGTTCACGGAGTTAATTGGGTTTCTCACCGCAGTGGGCATGTTTGCCAGCGGTATCTTCCAAATCATTGCGCACAAAAGTTATCACCCCAAATTCGAATTGCGGGCGATTGGGCTGATGGTTGTACTTTTTGTCTTAGCGTTGATTTATCACAAAGCTTGGACTGATTTATGGGCGCAAGTTGGTGTACCATTGCTGTTTGCCGCAATCCTCTTTGGAATAGAATTCAACGCTAACAGAACTAAGCTGGCCTAGGTATGAGTCTGTTCGTGATGATTTCAAGTTGACTTGATCTCACTTCGCTCCGCCAGACCAAACTAAACGAAAACAAATGCCTCCCAAAAGTAGAATTTCTACTTTTGGGAGGCATTTTGGCACGTGATTAAAAAAAGCCTGGCAGTTATGCCAAGCTTTCATTTTGAAGTTCACAACCGGATCACGACGACTGAGGCTCGTGGTGGGGGCCTGTCGTTATGCGATCTGCTCGCTAGAAGGGGTCCAACGAACATTGAACCGGGTCTACTACCAGACCTAAGGCGTGTTTCTTCTATTAAGTTAAGTGGTTAGGCGCGACGACGCTTGAAGCCGAAAAATGCACCCATTGCAGCGATTAAACCAACGCCAGCGGCAGATAATGCGACATTTACGTCATCGCCAGTGGTAGGCATTGCAGCAGTAGACTTAGTAGCAGTCTTATCAGCGGCTTCAGCAACTGCGGCAGTCGTCGAAGTTCCAGCCTTAGCAGCTAAGTTAGAAGCAGTAGCTTTGGCCTCAGCACCTTTAGTTGCGCCGGACTTAGCGTCTTTGGACTTGGTAGTGGCATCTTTGTCCGTGCTAGTGGTTGAGGTCTTGTTATCACCGGTTTGGGCGTTAGTGTCAGTCGTGTCGCCAGTAATTGAAGTGGAGCCAGCATCAGTGCCGTCGTTTTTGACGAAGACGCCAGTTGAAGTGTTAGGATCGGCAGGTGAGGACTTGATCGAGCCATCTGCGTTTAATTCAACGGGTTCGCCAGTTGCGTCAGAAGTGATGGTCTTGCTGATGACATTGCCTTGAGGATCGGTGATTGTGTAAGTCGTAACTCCGTTGTTGAGATCATCGATCATGGTGTTAGTGTTGCCGTCTGCGTCTTTACTGATAGCAGTGGTGATGCCACCTTCGTTGTTGACGTAAACACCAGTTGCCGTGTTAGGGTCAGCAGGTGCACCAGGTTGGTAATCATCGGTTGCTTGTGATGACGTATCGGATTCGTCAGTCGCTTGATTCGTGTTGCTCTCAGTGGCCTTAGCAGCATCGTTTGACTGAGCAGGCGCAGTAGTGCTGGTTGAAGTAGTTTCGGTTGGCGTTGTAGTCGTGGTATTGGTTGTGGATGATGGTGTCGTGGACTCTACAGTTTGCGAGCCGTCAGCATTCGTCGTGTATGATGCATTAGGATCAGTCATAGTCTGAGCACCATTGATGGTGTTGTTTTCCTGATCGTACTTAATCGCATTGGCATTTGCTTGGTCAATTAATTCATTTGCACCGGTTACCCAGTCATATGATGGCACATAATCGCCATCCGTTGTGGTTTTACCTTGTTGAGCGGCAGTTGAACCAGCTTCGGTGTCGTTCCATTCGTCAGACTTGGTAATGTCGTCAACACCGTCGGCTTTATCGGTGGCTTTTTGGTTATCATCGCCCCATTTAATGGCTGCCTGGTCAGTGGCGTCCCAGTTGACTGTGCCGTCGTCATTGTAGATGATAGGTGGTTCACTAGCAGCACTGACACTTTGACTACCTAAGATGGCAGGTGCGAATAATGCAGCGCCAGCGGCGACAGTAAATGCGGTTTTCTTTAAAGTAGATTTTTTCATCAATTTTCCCCCTAAAGTATGTTTAACTCCAAAGTGACTCGCCCCAAACGAGGCCACAAAAAATCGGCCGATGTGAGAAACAATCTTTGCTTGGTGATTTCCAAGTGTTCCAGATACGCAAATTCATATCTGAGGTAAGACTTTTCTTGTGATCGGCCGATCAATTTTTGAAAATGAGGTTAGTTAACTATCTTGTAGTGTAACGCTTGCACGGATGAACGGCAAGCAAAAAATCATGTTCACTTTCAATATTAGGCCCAAAGAGCACCGCGTCAGCGCTGATATCTTGCCAGTTGCGTTCTAATCGCGTAAAAGATAACCGCCTTGTGTTTGGACCAAAAGGTAGACCCGCATACCCTTAAAATCGAAGTGTATGCGGGTCTATGTTTGTTTAGTGTTCCAGTTTATCGTAATCGCGATCAATGGCAAATTGCATCCAACGATCTGGCATAAACGGAAGATTTGGAAAGTGAATCACGGTTTTAAAGGCTTCCAAAAACTGATGTGCGCGCTGAGTGGTTTGATCGTCTGGGCGTTCGAAGACATTAGCGAGAAGTTTCACATGGTAACAGTGCCGTTGAATTCGCCAGTCCGCATCAAAGCGTGAATGGTAGGTGAAAAAGTTAGCAACGTTGCGCAGCAGGTCACCTTTTTGAAAGTATAGTGGACCGCATGCTAAGGTCATCATCCGTTGATACAACACAGACTCCGCCGGCGTTAACACCTGACATTTTGATAAAATCGCCTGAGTCATCGCAGAAATATGTTTACTGTCGACCCCAGGTAAGATCCTCACCAACAACAAGGCGTCCAAGTGACTCAGTGCAGGCAGCGAGTTCACATAGTTGATGATTGCGTCTTGCCTTTGAGTTGAAAGCTCCGGCGCATCTTCGCTTCCTTCGTACAAAGTCGGTGCGAAGCGTGCGATCGAGGTTTCGACGGCGTACAGTTGCATGTCAAGTAGCCCAGATGGCATATCGCTATGGTTTGCTTTGAACCGATCGCGCAGGGTGAGGAAGTCTGCTTTTGTGTGATGGGTAATATCTTCACCCATATCCGCAAATTGGCGTTGCAAATGTTCAAATGAGGAGATCCTGTCGAGGCCCACCACTGCACGACTCAATGGTAGCATCAGCGTATCAAGCAAGGTTAATAGTTTGGTGAAGCTCAAATCGATTTTACCCGCTTCAAAGCGACTTTGCGTTGAGACGTTCCAATCAGTGGCGACTTGCTCAAGCGTGAGTCCGCGTTGTTTGCGAAGTAGTCGCAGCACTGGGCCTGTCATCATCGATTGATCAGTGTGGATCTCAAGTTTAGGTTGATAGTGATCTTTCAATGCGTCGTTATGCCAAGCGGGAACAGGGTGGCTGACTGCATTCGAAACCCGCTTGAGGTAATCAACCAAGGAATCAGCATGTAAAGCTTCCAGTGCGTCGAGTTGCGAATCGAGAGTAGCTGAGGTTCCTAAAATCGTGCCTGCTGTGAGGAGTGGTTTGGTTGACAAGTTTCGGGTAGCACGCCGGTTTTTTTCAAGTAACGCAACTAAATCTGCATGGATCGTTTTTTGCAGCGGCTCGTGTTGAAGTAACGTCAACGCACTAGTCGCGACGGTGAGTTGTTCCCAATTCGGATGTGCAACTGCAAAACTGCCGATCCGTCGCCAAATCAGTTGACAGAAATTAACGCTTGCATATGGCAATACTGCAATCAAGATCGTGGCTTCAACTTGACTCCAAAGCAATGGGTAAGCCAGCAGATCTGCTAATTGTTGTTCAAGTGCAGGCGTTGGCTTCGCTGGTTGAATTAAAAATGGCAACGACGCTTCGATCAAATCAGTCAGCGAATTATGCGGATGTTGCGCAAGATAAGCCTCAGCATCGTCATGCAACTGTTTGAAATCACCGCGAATGAAGGCTGGGTAAGGATCAGGGAAGGTCTCCCCGCGTAAAAAATCTAACTCAGTGGCGTCTAAGCCGATGTTTGTCATTAATGCAAAGGCATATGGCGCTTTGATATCGACGATCCCGCGTTCAAATCGACTGATGGTCGCAGCAGCAAGGCCTTGACCTGCCTGGCGTAGTGAAATCTGGCGAGCGGATCGAAAATTTTGAAAAAGTGTCCCTAAGTCTGTCATTGATCATCCGCCTCCTGTCCTTATTTTAACGAATGATGAAGTTGCTGACTAGATGATTTACGCTGGTAGGGGAACAAATTCTTGACCTCAAAAAAAGCCAGTCAAACCGCGAAGTTTCGCAGCTTGACTGGCTTTTGGTTACCAATCGAACTTGATCCCGTCTCCAGGCTTTGGAAAGGTGGTTTCAGTAAAGCCTTGAATATCTTCAAGGCTTGTCCAAAACAACCAAGGCCGAATGCCTGAAGCGTTATAGGCGACTGGATCGTCTAAATATTGCGGCAGCTCTGCCATGAACTGTTCCGGAACACCGGAACAAGGCTCTTTCAAATAGAGATACTCGTTCCAGTATTCGGGATAGTCGTATGGTGGCAAGGCTTTTAGGTGATCATTGACCACTAAAAACAGCGTGCACCCTAACAGATCTTGAATGATCTCCCAGTAACACGGCTTCGTCCATTCGCCAAACAACTCGCGTAGCTTCCAGCGACAAACTTCCCAAACGCCTAAGAATGGTGGTTCATCCGCCAAGGCGTACTTGCAAGGATCGGAAAGCTTTTGTTGATCGGCTTGCGGGGTGTAATGCGCCCAAAGCATTTTCCTCTCGACTTCTTGGATCAACGCCAGCGGGCCATACGCGATGGTTTCGTCGGTTTTGTCGTCGAGCAGTTCGAAGTGTGGTTGCACCGTCATGGCCACTACCTCCGTTGACTTTTGGTGTCTTCGTCGGTAATTGACTTGAGGTGTTCGCGGATCTTGAGATCAGTTGCTTCTTGCATTAAAAATGCCTCAAGCACATCAGGCTCTGGTGCAACGACTGAACTGATGTCTGGATCGATCGGCACTAGCTTTGCGCCTTTGACTAGTTCTTTTGGTAACTTGGTTGACTTGTGTGACATGACAACATCCTCCTTAATTTGACGGCAGGTATCACTACCTGCGGGCGACATTTGTTACCCAATGTGTTGCTGCGTCGCCGCGTGACTACTTTTCAGCAGTTGCGGTCAATTAAGGTGGAAGACAAGTATACGACATGCAAACGCGTTTGACCAGCGGAAACCGTCAAAACAGGGATTCAGTTGACCACATGATAGAAAAGGCTTACATTAAAGCTAATGATCTAGGGGTAGTCTGGTCACTTGGAGAAGTGGGGGAAGCATGACAAAAAATACGTTGATCACGATCATCGGTGGGATCTTTGTGATGATCGGGATGATTTGTTTGTATTTATCGGGAACTACCATGCTTGTGTTGGGTGTCTCCTTTAACGTCATCGGTTGGTGTATTATTTTGACGAATTATTGGTTGAGAGCTAGCAAGCGCCGCGACTAAATTGCAATGGAATGGGGTGTCGCTTTCGAAGAACACCGCCCTGCATACCAGAAGATATGCAGGTTAGTTTGGGTTAGCTGTTGTACGGGGTTTCCCATAATGGTTCTAAGATCATGAGCACTTCTTATGATTTGCAGTTTACGATGTTTTCACAATGATCTTGGAAACTCGGGAATTTATTCCCGAGTAGTTCATCAACCGAAAGTTTAAGTCATCATTGGTGATCATGACGTGATGAGTGACTCCAATTAGGTGACAAGATTTGTCATTAGATCCATGGAGCACAAAAAGAGCCTGGCAAGTAAGCCAAGCTCGCAAATTGTGCGTAGAGGTTAAAAGTCGTAGGTTGTTGTCGCAAAAGTGGTGGTGTAGGTAGAATGTTGCCAAGTCTTAAAGTCAGTCGTGTCTTGAACCGAGCCGTAGTATGCATCAATTTTTGCTGATCCATTGGCGTACTTCGTAACAAGGTAAATGTTCATGCCTTTAGCGCCACCATAGCAAGGTAGTCCGTAAGAGCCGTCGCTTTGAACGCCTGAAGTAAAGTTGAACGGGGCAGTGATGTCTGGTGTGATGCCAAGAGTTGGTTCGAATCCGATTGGCGTTTGTTGGTTAAATTTGAAGAGAGTCTGGACGACATAGTTACTGTCACTAAGCGTTAGAGGAACGACCTTGGTGGCAGCAGCTCGTGAACTTGCCGCTACAGCACTGGATGCAGCGGCGCTGGAAGAAGCTGCTGCGCTGGAAGATGCGGCTGCTTGTGATTCAGCGTCAGCTTTAGCCTTTGAGCTTACCGCCGCAGATGAAGCTTTGGCTTTGGATTCAGCTTTAGCCTTAGATTCCGAAGCCGCTTTGGCTTTAGAAGATGATTTAGCCTTTGAGACGGATGCGGATTTGTCTTTTGAACCAGTTGAGTCCTTCGAAGAAGATGAAGAATTGTTGCCACAAGCTACAAGTAGCAATGCGGATGTTGCGATGATGGTAAGAGTCGTTAGCTTTTTCAAAATGAACTCCTCCTAGAACAAGTGTGTGCTTCCCCCTAGATTTGATTCGAATTTTGCGCGCAAAAAACCGGCTGGTCATCAGAAATCATCAACTATCGAAAGGATAGCGTTCCAGATACGCAAACTGCGATTCTGGCGAAGACTTTTTCTGTTGACCGGCCGGTCGAATTTTTTTGAAAAATTTATCGATATCTGGAATTAAGTATACCCTTGAAATAGGCACGCATCAATGATTGTTTGCGTTCATCGGTGGAATTTTCGTGACGGTCAGCATGATTTGTTTGTATTTATTAGAAACCGCGATGTTTGTGTTTGGTGTTGTTCAATCCTTAGTTGTGTTGCCCGCTATGCATCGCCTTAAACGCTAGTCCCAATTCAAGCAAAACGACTGCCAAGCAGGCATAGCTGAGCATCATCAGCAAAATGCCTTTCAGCGCAAACTTGAATAGATAAAACATCAAGATGATGGAGAAGCCTTCCAGATAAACACTGAAAACATGCAACAACTTGGCGTCTAACTCAGAGAAGGTCGCTTCTCGCTGTTGAAACACTTGCGAAAGGGCTTGTAAACCAAATGCAGCAACGTGAATGCCCATTAGCAACAACATCGCTGGCAGCAAGATCCCATCTGAATAATTTGCCGACATCACGATCGATCCGGTGAAGACATTCAATTCAACCGGCAAAGCATGGCCGAGATGGTCTTGGAAAAGCAATAAAATGATCAATTCCAAGATCAGCACAATGGCAAAATACATGCGCCTCAATTGACAACCCTCCAATGAGAACGGAATAATTAATTCTTAATTTCGCATGTTATCAGCAGTTAGTCAAGCGAATTTCCATGCCTTAGCGTTCAGGATACTCCCCAGTGGGTTCGACATCGCTTATTCACGTTGCCTTTTAATGGCAGCTCCATTAAAATCAATTAAAAGGCTTACATTTTAGTGTCGTGAGGGAGACATCATGGAAAACCGCACCCAACGAATCTTAAATTCTGTGTACTGGATCTTTGCCTGTCTGACCGTGATCGGTAGCGGCTATTTACTGCGGTCGCTACAAACAGCACAAACGATGCGCGCAGTCCAAAATGCTTTGCAAGCACAAGACGATTCCTTGCTGATGCAGCTGCAACAAGCCAATTTCACCAATGAATTGTGGATCATGACCATGATGGCGACTTTGTTTGCAGCCTTTGAAGTCAATGCACCATTGATGCAAGAGCTTCAGCGCAATGGCTGGGCGCTTGCGCTCAAAGCACGTAAACCATGGGCATATACACAAATCGTGTTATTCGGTTTGTTCATGATTTCGAGTTTCACGCAGCCAATTTCAAGCATCCGCTGGATCGGCGTCGCGTTAATCATTGCGATAGGATTAGTCACTTGGCGCCATTGGCAGAACATTCAGCAATATCGTGAGTATTACAGTGATCCAGCAAATTATTTGATCGAACGTTAACGATGCATTTTAAAAGCGACGACTTGAGACAATGTTTCTTGCCTAGAGTCGTCGTTTTGTTTGCAGCTCATGTATTATATCTATACCATGCGCCCAACTTGCATCGCATCCACGATCGCTCGAACTGCTTTGGCATTGGGATAAAAGTGTGGATGTTCTGCACGAGTCAGTAACCAATTTGCTTCGGGGTAATCTGCCGATTTGTTTGCGGCAATGGCGACTTGTTGAATTTGTCCCACAGTAAAACCATACTGATCGACCAAGTGCCACATTTGAGCAAGTAGGTGTTGCATCCGTCGACGAGTCCAGACTGTTCGCACGATGGCGATCAAACAAATGAAGCCTGAGACGCCTATGATCCAAGCAGTTTGATGACTCAAGCTCAACATTGGTGCTAGAAAAATCAAAATTGCCAGATCTGAATTCCCTGTATCCGCAAATTTTCCAGGTAAGATCAAGCCTATCAATATGGCAGAGAGCCCAATCATCATATATGCGATGCCACCAATTTGCTCCGCATAAACATATAGCATCCAGCCGCAACCAACGATGAAAGTACCAAACATCAGAGACGATATCGAGAATCGTAGTTTTTCCATAATGTGTGCCTCCGAGTAATTTTCTTTCAGCGTTGCACTTAATTGCAAACGCTTTATTCTCCTTCTGGTATATCATACGGTATTGGCTTCGCCAAGCAATATTTGTTGAACCCTCCTGAAGCAACAACTGGATTCATTTCAAGACCAATAAACGTCAATTGGGGACATTTCGACCCACACGCATCATTTCGATGGCACACTGATCATGGAGAAGTCAGAAGTGAGACTGAATAGGAGAGGTGCATGATGAAAAAACATGCTTGTGGATCGGACTCTTTCTAATCGCCGTCATCGCTTTTGCCGGCAGTCGCTTGTTGATGACCCAAGTGCTGGCAAAAGACCAGATTCAAGGCGACTCGATGCGTCCGACACTGCAAGATAAAGACGGGGTCATCTCTGTGCGTCACAAACACATTTCACGCAACGATATCGTTGTGATCGATGCCCCGGATCGTCCGAATAAACTGTATGTGAAACGCGTGATCGGCTTGCCAGGGGACAGCGTCAAAGTGGTAAACGAGCAACTGTATATCAATGGTCAAAAACAAGCACAACCGTACCTGAAAACTAGTTTCATGCGCAACGAAATCAAAGAATGGGGCGAAATAACGGGGAAAGATACGACTGGTATGCAGTTTACTCGTGATTTTAATATTGCGACAGACAAAGCGACCCGCAGCCAAACCGTACCAGCTGGTGAGTATTTTGTGATGGGAGACAATCGCTTTGTCTCCCATGACGGTCGCGCCTTTGGTTTTGTGACTGCAGCGCAAGTAGAATCTGTAGTAGTTTGGCGGTACTGGCCGCTCGATCAGATGCGGACGTTTCCGTAGAGTTGCTAGAAAGAGAGGAGAGGATTTGCTTTGTCTCATGATCGCAAAAAATTGATTTGGCAGTTTGCATTATGGCTATTACTCAGTGCGTTTATGGTGATTTTGATCATCATTGAATTCGCCACTGAAGACGATGATTGGAATACGATGATTTCACGGCTGATTCCATTAATGATTGGTGGAAATTTAGCTTTTCGGGCTTGGAGAAAGTTGAAACAAGTTCACTAACAATTTGGAGGGATAACTATGAAAACACATTACGATGGCAAAGTTGCCGAAGTATGGGTAATTGGAAAAACGACGCCGAAACCTGATTGGGTCGAGGAAGCTTTTGCTAAGCATTATATCGTTTGGATGGATAATCATGTGAGAGTGTTAATGAGTGCCTTGAACCCGTCTGTAAGTACCAATTTAAAATCTGGCGCGATCGGTACAATTGGTGGTGGCTTTGCTGGCTATAACATGTATGTGCTCGGCTATCCTGGGGATGTCTTAGATGTGACAAATCATCGCATCGTTTCGGCAAAGCAGTTTGCCAAGCAGTATATGTTCGATTAACGCAGTAGGGGGTGCAAGATGAAAAAAATGTACATCTCATTATACGGGCTTACTGGTTCAGCAATCTGTGTCCTTGCAATTACCGATTTCTTCATCGGAGATTGGAATCTTGCTCGGCGTCTGGCAATGCTCGCTGGGTTGTTGATTTTTGGCATCATGTATATCGGCGGTGCCGTTGCAATCGCACAAGGGAAAAATACGCGTCACGCATCTGCACCGAACCCACAGCCGCTTCCGTCAAAGCTCATCCTTGGGAGCTCGCTTTTAGGCATCGTGATGATCGGTTGGGTGCTCTCCACGCGCGGGATCACCTTACACGGAATCGCTATCGCCTTAACCATCTTGCCATTACTGATCAGTAATTATCTTGATTCACTTCGTTCGCATTGAAAGTGCCTGTTATCAAAAATTTCACCCTCGTGTGCGCATTCAATTCGCCTAAATAAATTTATATTGCGATCTAAAATAAATGCGGTAGAGTGAATGTAAAGGGATTCAAGCACGTGGGGGCGGGATCATGGTGGTTGTCAGTCCGGGAATGGGGATTTTTCAAGAAACGCTGTACTATTTGATAATATCTGCGCTCGTCGGCTATCTCGGGCATATCCATTCACGCTCGTATTACATCGGGATTGCTTTAGTTATGCCGGTAATGGTAGTGATTTCCATCCTCGACATGCTAGTTTTTATCATATCTTTCAGCGTTTTTTTTGCCTTGCTCCGTTTTCGACACTGGCGGGCAAATGTTGGGCAACGCAACTGGGAATTATTTGTGTTTGTGCTGGTATTGTTGATCAATATTGTGGTATCAAGTGTATGGTCTGAGATTGAATTATTCATTTTCAAACCGGAATTCAATACCGCGTACACGGCTAGCATGGACGGCGAATGGTTGTTTAGTCTGATCGGATACGGGATCGTCATTCTGGCCACACTCGGTATAAGTAAGTGGCTTTCAAAGATCCGTTTTACTCAGCGTGAATTGAACATCATTTTCCCACAAATGGTGTATGTCGTGATCATGATGCTGTTTGTCATTGAGTTTTTACGCCTCCGCCGGTCGCAAGGCGTCTATGAATTCCTGGTCGTTGCTTTCTTATTGACGCAAGCCGCGTACTCGACAACTCGAGCGATTGCAACGTTACGCAAAGACAAGCAAGAAGCCGAAATCACTTCAGTCAAACAACAGCTTGAAAGCATGAGTATCTACACCAAGCAATTGGAACAAAGCTACGATCAAATGCGCCAGTTTCGCCATGATTTCAAGAACTTGCTCTTAGCCATTGACGCTGGCAAGCCCGAAGATGACAAGCAAGCGCAATATTTAGCTGCTTTACATGACTATTCCGACCAAGCTTTAGCGCAAAACGTCTTGCGTTTCAGTGATTTGACCCGGGTGCAAGTGCCAACACTCAAAACCTTGATCGTGACGAAATTAACCTTGGCTCAGCAACAAGGTATTCATATTCACTTTGAGTGTTTAAATTCGATCACGCAACTTGCTAGCGATGAAATCACTGTGATTCGAATCGTCGGCATTTTGTTAGACAATGCGATCGAAGCCAGTGCTGATAGTATCCACAAACAGATGAAAGTGCTCCTGATCGACAGCGATCACGATCAAGAACTGATCATCGAGAATTCATATGCTGGGCAGTTGCCACCAGTTGCCCAAATGCGCAAGCAAGGTTTCTCCACCAAAGGGGAGAATCGTGGCTTTGGTTTGGCCAACGTTGAAACCTTACTCGATCAACACGCGGAACTCGCCTTGACCAACTATATAGCGGCTGAACTTTATGGGGCGTCGCTGGTATTAACCAAGGAGGTATTGGCATGACCTTGCCTATTTTTATTTGTGATGACGATGAACGCATCCTCAATCAATATCAACGCATCATTCAAAATACGATCATGATCAATGCCTACGATATGGAAGTGTTAGTGGCGACCACTGATGTGCAAGATATTCGCGACTATTTACATCAGCATCCTCAACTCACCGACGCGTTGTTTTGTTTAGACATCGATTTGCACAGCGAACTCACTGGCATAGATGTCGCGGTGGAGATTCGCCATCGAGATCTGGATGCGCAAATTGTATTCATCACATCGCACCAAGAACTCGCTTATGAAACCTTGAAGCGTCGGGTCGCTGCGTTGGATTTTATTCGAAAAGGCGATGATGACAAGGCCCAGATTCAATCACTTTTAGCTGAACTTGACGCCAATATCAGGCGTGACGGCCACAGCGAGCATCACTATTTCGAATTTCAAGTGGGTTCGCGTGAGGTACGGGTGGATTTCGATGCGATTTACTATATCGAAACGGCCGCGCGTCCTCACAAAGTGGTGTTATATGGCGAAGCGTTCATGTACGAATTTTATGCCAAACTCTCCGATATTGCTGACACATATCCTGATCTAATGCGAGTGAAAAAATCATATTTGATCAATCCTAAGCAGATCCTCAGCATCGACTTCAAACAGCGGGTGATCCAATTTCCCGAAGAATTATCCTGTACCTTTCCGTTAACGATGTCGCGGCAGTTGCGACAATTGAATTTGACGCACTGAAAATTAAAATGTCACATATGATTGACATTTCTCCACAATCGCTGTATCTTAAAGATGTCAAATATAAGTGACAGGAGGGGCAGTGGTGAATCACGTTCGTGAGTATCGCAAAGCACAGAAACTCTCGCAATTGGCCTTAGCTGACGCGATCGGCGTT
The DNA here is from genome assembly GCF_003946305.1 of Lacticaseibacillus porcinae. GTDB lineage: Bacteria > Bacillota > Bacilli > Lactobacillales > Lactobacillaceae > Lacticaseibacillus > Lacticaseibacillus porcinae. The sequence continues at coordinate 266,275 of NZ_RHNS01000002.1, read as the reverse complement.
GCGCGGCAAACTATCAACTTGATCGAAAACGATAAATACAACCCATCGCTAGATCTTTGTTTGAAGTTGGCATGGGTGTTGCATACGGATTTGAACACGTTGTTTTGGAGGGATGAAGATGAGTAAAGGGGATAAGTTTTTAAAGTGGTTCTTCAGCGGGCGAGGAATCGTCGACGAACGGTTCAAGCAAGAACTTGGGAAAGTCGCAACGAAGACATTAATGGTATTTTTCGGTGTCCAGTTGATCTTTTTGCTCGGCTTTGGCATGTACATGTTTTTGGCGCCGATCAAAGACTTTGAAACCGTGGCTGCAATCTTATGGATTTGTGAAATGCTAGGTACCAGTGCAATTTTCTTGGGTATGGAGTTTGTGCTGATTCATCGCAAAGTATTTGTTCAAGAGTTACCAGAAGCCAAGGCAAAAAAGGCGATTCGTCATCTGAAGTTTGAATGGGCCTTGCGAGCTTTGTTTTTCGGAATCGGGTATTGGTTACTTACGTCTTGGCTTGAAATGGGTAAAGCTGGGTATATTGCCCAGCTATTTAAACCAGAATCAATTCGCCGCGGCGTGCTCGGATTTGTACTTTGGGGTGCGATGATGTACGGGATCCAACGTTGGCAGTTGCGGAAGGCAAAGGAAGACGATTAACTAGGGGGTAGTGACATGCGACATCGCTGGGTGATTCAACTGTGTGGGGGATTAATGGTCGCCGTGACTGTGGTGATTTTTTTCAGCTTGGATATAGATTCTATTGTAGGTTGGAGCCTGTATATGATCTGCATGATCGCAACCTTATTAGTCGGTCAACGCCTGCAGCGCGACAACAAACGCGAATTGACGATCATGTGGACGCTTGCTGATGAAATAGGCTATACCGCAGCTGATTTGAAACGTTTATCAGGGAAATATGGCGAAGTCGATTGGGCGTTGACGCGACCAGAGCACATGGACTTCTTCCCAGGCATTAAGGTGATCAAAACCGTCACTCGCAAAATGCAAATTGAACAAGGTGAACGTGCACTCGAAACTAGTCATCAACAATAACCAGAGCAAAACCCACCAGCCGACACAGCTGATGGGTTTTAATGTTGCATTTGATATTGTTTTGGCGATATTTGTGTTGCTTTTCGGAAGCTTGAACAAAAATATGACGGATTCGCATAGCCCAATGTGTCTGCAATTTCTGCCACTGTTGCATGACCATCGCGTAGCATGCGCTTGGCGGCCTCGATTTTTTGCCCAGCGATGTAAGTTGAAAGGGTGGTCCCAACTTCTTGTTTGAACAACTGTCCGAGGTGGCGCTCTGAGATCCCGGTGTATTCTGAAATCATCTTCACCGTGAGTTTGGCTTCGATATGTTGATCGACAAAGCGCAACGCTTGCGTCACATGCAGCGAATACCTTCCGGCACGTATGGCGATCACTTGCCGCCGCAAGCCCCATGCCAAGTCATGTGCCACCTGAGGAAGGGTGCATTCGGTAGTGTTTTCAATGATCGGCAAATATTGGCAACAATAGTCATGAGCGACTTCTGTCTGCAGTCCCAACACTGTTGCTTCGCGTGCTAACAAAGCCAGTCCCATCAACAAACTATCTTGTTGCGCGCGTAGTGAATCAGTCGTCACCCCGATCGGATTGCCAAGCGGTAGGCTATCGACTTCTCCAGTTAAAAAGGCATTGATCCCCGCTTGTTCATCGATCCAAGACAATAATGGCTTTTCCATATTCGTTCCTCCAAATAATTGACCACCAAATTCTAACATAAATTTCGTGATAACGTTATCACTATTTTTGAAAGCGCTATATACTCAACTTGTTCTTACAAATTGAGAGGAGGAGTCAACATGAACAACTTCATGACCTGGCTTCAAGAAAAAGTGATGCCGCCGATGGCAAAAGTCGGCAACAACAAGTATCTCGTATCTATCCGTAATGGGTTGGTGCTGACCTTACCGGCGATCATCAGTGGGTCTGTGTTTTTGATCTTAGGGAACATTCCGATCACGCCTTGGTTGAACTTTATCAAACCATATGAAGACATGATCAATGTCGCCGTCAATGGGTCATTTGGGATCATTTCCTTGCTAGCAGTGATCGGGATCGGCTATGAATTGGCGAAAGCCTTAGAAGTCGATGCAATTTCTGGGGCAGGGCTGGCGACGATGGCGTTTGTCATCACCAGCTTCAGCAACAAGCATACTTTAAACGTCGACAATTTTTCATCCAGTGGTTTATTTACAGCTATTATTACAGCGTTTATCGCAGTGTCGATTTTTTCATTCTTCATCAAACGCAACATTGTCATCAAACTGCCTGATGGGGTGCCAACGGCAGTGTCGAATTCTTTCGTTGCGTTACTTCCAGGGTTTGTGATTTTAATTTTATTCTGGGTCGTTCGCGAACCGTTGAATATTGATATTAATCAAGTGATTCAAAATATTTTCCATCCATTATTGTTTGCGATGAATTCTCTGCCTGGCATTCTCGTGTATACGCTGTTAGTATCAGTATTATGGGTATGTGGGGTGCACGGCGATATGACCCTTGAAGGCATCGCCGATCCGATCTTCTTGCAATTTTTAGCTGCCAACGGGACGGCACTGGCGAACCATCAACCATTACCTTATGTTACTGCCAGTGGGTTCTCGAGTTTATTCGTCAATGTCGGCGGCACTGGTGCCACCATTACTTTAGTGGCCTTGATGTTGTTCTCTAAATCTAAGACTTACCGCGACCTTGGTCGTTTGGCATTTCCATCTGCGTTGTTTGAAATCAATGAACCGGTGATCTTTGGCTTCCCAATTGTCATGAACCCATTGACCATGATCCCATTTATCGTGATCCCATTGGTTTTGGCAACGATGTCTTATATTTTGATCACCATTGGTTGGATCTCTGCACCTTCTGCAATGGTGCCTTGGACGATGCCTCCGATCATCGGACCTTTAATGGCAACTGGTTGGGACTGGCGGGCCGCCGTTTGGTCAGCCCTTGAACTGGTCATCGCCGGTGCTGGGTACTATCCATTCTTTAAAGTTGCTGAAAAGCAAATGTTAGCGCATGAAACTGAAACCGCTGACAAAGCCGAAGCTAAATAGAAAGTAGGGATATTGTGGCTGATCATCGCATCGGAGCCGCGGAACGCGACGCCTTTTATCAATTATATTTAACTTGTTTTAACGCAACCGATTCACCAGCTCGCCGACAATTTTTCAACTTTCGTTATGATCATGGTTGGATCTTCGGAAAAAAGGCCCATGGAAAACTGGTCAGTGGGTTGTACAGCTTGCCACTAGCCGTCAACTTCCACGGCGTCGACTACCCGATGAATGGTATCGGTGATGTGATGACCGCACCAGAAGCCGCAGGCAGCGGTGGCGCCGGCGAATTATTGCAGGCATCGCTTGTTGAAATGTTGCAAGCAGGGGTGACCCTTGCCTATCTGGCACCATTTTCTTATCGCTACTACCGGCAGTTTGGGTATGAACAAGTCTTCAATCATATGCATTACAGCATCTCAACAGATAAAATGCCGGCTTTGCATCCAAAAGTCAAAGTCGGATATGTTGAGCGATTGACCTGGGACGAGGCATTACCGAAGATCAAGCCCATCTACGCGCACCAGTCAATGAATCTTGCTGGCGGCATGATCCGCAAAGACTGGTGGTGGGAATATCTCACTTATAAGCGTCACTGGGATGTGGGTTTGTATCGTGATGCCCAAGATCTTCCAGCAGGCTATGTGTTGTATGAACGCGACGCAGACACATTGACCGTCAAAGAATTGATCGCACCAACGCCTGTTGCGTATCAAACTTTGATTGCGTTTATTGCGGCTAATCGCAATAGCTTCCATCATTTAGTCTTTGACGATCCTGATGCCCGTTATCGTGGGGATCTGTTGCCAGAGCCATATCCATTGACTGCCCAAGTCGTGCCTTACATGATGGCGCGGATCGTCAATCTCGATGACTTTTTGCTGCGGTATCCTTACCTTGTTGATGAATTGCCGACCTTCACATTTGCCGTTCAAGATGACAATTTGCCACAAAACACTGGGACTTGGCAATTGACCATTCATCAAGGCGCCGCGGCGCTTGCCAAAGTTAGCGATGACACCACTGATGCCATCAGCATTCAAGCCTTGACCAAAGCAGCATTTGGCGCCCAGTCAATGGCAGACCTTGCTCGCAGTGGTAAGGTCACGCTGCCAGCAGCGCAAATTGAAATTTTTGATACGATCTTCACCCACGTACTCCCACAATTCCAAGATTATTTCTAAGTTGAAAGGACTCATCCCATGAAACGATTGATCTCAGCTTCCAGTTCCGAAATGTTAGCGATGAATGCGCAACAATTGAAAACCAGCATTAAAGCTAGCGAAGGCCGCGTCATTGTCAGCGAAAACGTCGTCACTCAAAATGTGATGGATGATATCTCGACTTCTGAAGTCGCTGCTGCGTTTGGTGCGGATATGATTTTGCTCAACTTGTTTGACGTCTTCAATCCCCGCATCGTTGGACTTTATGACAATGAAAACGACCTTGATACCGCAAAAATTCACCGCGATGGCTCGATCATCAAACATTTGCAACGCCTGGTAGGGCGTCCTATCGGCGTAAACCTCGAACCTGTCGACGCCTTAGCCCCGATGACAGAGACGCGGTCAGTGGTGTCAGAAGGGCGGACGGCTTCCATGAAGTCGTTGCGTGAAGCGGAGAAACTCGGCTTTAACTTCATTTGCCTGACTGGTAACCCAGGATCAGGTGTCACCAACGAGCAAATCGCCGCGAATGTTCGCTTGGCCAAACAATTGTTCTCAGGTTTAGTGATCGCTGGCAAAATGCATGCCTCAGGTGTCGATGAAGCCGTGGCGTCTCATGAAGCCGTGGCCCAATTTCTTGAAGCCGGTGCTGACGTGATCTTAGTACCTGCGGTCGGGACTGTCCCTGGTTGGACCGATGCCGAAATGATCGATATCGTCAAACTTGCACATGCTCATCAAGCCCTTGTGATGTCAACCATTGGGACGAGTCAAGAAGGCTCTGGCGCGCATTACATCGAAAATATCGCCATTCGCAATAAAGTTTGTGGCGTCGATATTCAACATATCGGTGACGCGGCTTGGACCAATGAATCACCGCTAGAAAATATTTTTGCGTTGAGTCGCGCAGTCCGCGGGATCAGTCACACAATTGAACGGATGGCCCGTTCGATCAATCGCTGATATCTGTTGTACAATGAAGTCAGAGCAGGCGCTCTGGCTTTTTTGAATTTCTGGAGGCGACACATGAATATTTTAATGTTATTTGGTTTACGCGACGACACCGTCCAACAAGCGCAAAGTGAACATCCCACTTGGCATTTCATTGCAAAAGACGATTATCAACCAGAAATGGCGCCGACGATTGATGTGATCGTCGGTTGGAATGCCATTGGCGATGCGATCATCGCAGGCCCAAATCAGGTGAAATTTGTTCAAGCAATGTCTGCAGGCGTTGATTATTTGCCCCTTGCAGAATTTGCCAAGCAGCACATTCAACTCGCCAATGTTTCAGGCATTCACGCTGAAGCCATTGCTGAATACGTCACCGCTGGGGTGTTAAGCTTTGCTCGTGGGATGTTTCCAATTTCAACTCAATGGGATCATCACCCAGAAAACCAATGGGAACTTCAAGAGGCTAAAGCGGTGGTGTATGGCACGGGCCACATCGGTTCAGCGATTGCCAAGCATCTCCAACAATTTGGGGTGCAAGTCACCGGCGTTGATCGCCACGGCATTGCCAAACCACCATTTGATCACGTCACCACTGAGAAGTCAGCAGCAATCAAGGCGGACATTATCGTCAATGTGATGCCATTGACTGCAGCGACTCATCAATATTTTGATGCAAACTTCTTTGATCAATTACAAAATCGTCCCTTGTTCATCAATGTCGGTCGCGGGCCTAGTGTTGATGAAGCAGCGCTGTTGAAAGCGTTGGATCATCAACTTAAAGGGGCAGTGCTAGATGTTTTCACAAAAGAACCATTGCCTCAAGATTCCCCATTTTGGACGCAGCCGAAGGTGTGGATGACGCCGCATATCTCTGGTTTAGTCACCCATTTGCGGGTGAAAGTGGCGGCTATTTTCCTCCCGAATGTCGAATCCCTCGAACAAACTGGCACCCTTAATAGTCACCAAGTAAACTTGAGCGCCGGGTATTAATGGGGTAAACTATGGGTGTAATCGTTTCCAACGAAGAGGAGGAAGTCTATGTCGCAACGCACAACAGAAATCATCAGTTTGCTTGAAGATGCTTTGTTGACCAAACGCCCAGTCATTGTGAAAACCATGGACAAAACGACTTTACACGGCGTGATCGATGCGATCACCCCAGGCCAAGTGAAGCCTTACGCCGAACGCTCGACCATCACTGTCACCACCAAAAAAGGCCCCAAGCATGTCGCTGAATATGCGATCGTGCACATCAAATGGGCTTAAACTCAGCCGGCTTACCTCTGGTAAGTCGGCTTTTTGAAAGGTATAATCAAAAGCAACCACATGTGTGAAAGGGGTATTGTCAATGACCAAAGTGCAAGATGATTTATATGAAGCCGTGAATGGTGAATGGGCCAAAACGGCGACGATTCCTGATGATAAGCCAACGACCGGGGGCTTTGCAGACCTCGCAGATGATGTTGAAAAGAAATTAATGGGTGACTTTGATGCAGTTGCCAAAGGTGACAAACCAGCACCTGATCAATATTTTGCTGAAGCGGTGAAACTTTATCAAAAAGCCGCAGATTTCAAAGCACGCGACGCTGCTGGCATCACCCCAGTGTTAAATCGCTTGACCACTTTAAATCAAGTGGACTCTTTGGCAGGGTTTAACGCCAAAGCTGCGCAACTGGACTTGGATCTCTTCCCACTGCCATTTTCTGCAGGGGTGGAACCTGATATGAAGAACACGGCACAAAATGTGTTCACTGTCTCTGGCCCAAGTACCATTTTGCCAGATACGACTTATTACGCTGACGATAACCCCCAAGGCCCACAACTGCTGGAGTTGTGGAAAGACATGGCGGCAAAGATCCTCGCGCAAACCGATTTGTTGCCAGAAGATCAAACTGCTTATTTGAACGACACCATTGCGTTTGATGCGGAAATCGCAAAACACGTGAAGTCTTCAGAAGAATGGGCCGACTATCCCAAAGCTTACAACCCGTATAAATTCGCAGACGTCGCTGAAAAATTCGGTGAGTTTGACTTTGCAAAATATGCTGACACCTTGTTGCCTGCACATCCAGATACGGTGATCGTCGCAGATCCGCGTTTCTTAGATGAATTCACGCAATTGTTCAATGCGGGTTCCTTCATTCAATATGCACACTGGGCTTACGTGATCGAATTGCTGAGCAACACCGGCTACTTGTCCGACGATTTACGTGTGTTAGGCGGGAGCTTCTCGCGTGCCTTATCTGGTTTAGCAGCCGCACCAACTCAAGCCAAGCACGCTTATCGCTTAGCTAATAGCGTGTTCTCTGAACCAATCGGCATTTACTACGGGAAGACTTACTTTGGTGAAGCCGCTAAAGCCGACGTCACCAAACTCGTCGAGAAAATGATCGCCACTTACAAACGCCGCTTAGCCCAGTCTGATTGGTTGTCGCAATCGACTAAAGACAAAGCCATTGTCAAACTCAACACCATGGTTTTGAAAATGGGGTACCCAGACAAAGCCAATGCGGTATACGACTTGCTTCATGTTGACGAGAAAGCAGACTTGTTGACTGCAGCGACGGAAATTGCCAAAACGCGTCACGCCTATCACTTGCAACAATTGACCAAACCAGTTGATCGCGGTGAATGGGCAATGCCAGGCCATTTGGTCAACGCATGCTACGACCCTTCACGCAACGACATCACGTTCCCAGCGGCAATTTTGCAAGCACCATTTTATGCCTTGACGCAATCCGATTCCCAAAACCTTGGGGGCATCGGCGCCGTGATCGCTCATGAAATCTCTCATGGTTTCGACAACAATGGCGCGCAATTTGATGAATTCGGGAACTTAGCCGACTGGTGGCAACCAGAAGATTACGATCACTTCAAGATTTTGACTCAAAAGATGATCGATCAATTTGATGGTTTGGAAACTGAAGCCGGTCCCGTCAACGGCAAACTCGTCGTATCTGAAAACATTGCCGATGCTGGTGGTTTAGCTGCCGCGTTGGAAACTGCTAAAGGTCTAGACGACACGGACTTGAAGGCCTTCTTCACCAACTGGGCGGAAGTCTGGCGGATGAAAGCCCGCAAGCAATATATGCAATTGCTATTGAGCATCGATGTCCACGCCCCAGCAAAGCTGCGCGCCAATGTCCAAGTCCAAAACCTTGAAGACTGGTACACGACCTTTGATGTGCAACCAGGCGATGGGATGTATTTAGCCCCAGACAAACGCATTACGATTTGGTAATTGAAAAGCGTGTCGCGATTTAGTCGCGGCACGTTTTTTCTTGTCAGGCAAAAAAAGCGCCATGCTCAAGTGAATGAGCATGGCGCCTATTTGTTAGCTGGCGAGTTGCTTTAAAGCATCAGGACGGAAACCGGAGAAGGCTTCAAGACCTTCTGCTTCAAGTACAGGCACTGCTTGGAAACCTTTGTTTTTCAAGTAGTCGATGTATTCAGGTTCCTCATTGATGTTGTGTTCAACAAAATCGATCCCGTGCGTCCGCAAGTAGTTTTTGGTCATGCGGCATTGCGGGCAACCGTTTTTAGTAAATAATGTGACGTCGTTATTCATGGAAAATCGCCTCTCTTGGTTAGTAGATATTGTAAGTATACTGGCAGTTGTGGTAGCTGTCAAGAAATATCACTAGATATAGTAGGAGACGATGTCATCCCCAAGATATGGGGTAGAGCTATCATAGCACCACTAGGCGGTTTTCACAAGATTGGCGACAACAACCGCGAGAATTGTTGCTTGAATTTCAACCAGTGACTTTGGGCATTGATCGCGTCCATCGTCAATAAATAGGCGTGTTTTTGATCGTCGAGAAACGCTTGTTGTAGCTGTTGCGCCAAGTCATCATCATAAATAAAGGCATTGGCTTCAAAATTTAATTTGAAGCTGCGAATATCTAAGTTGGCCGAGCCGACACTCGCAAGATGACCATCGACGACCATGGTTTTGGCATGCAAGAACCCATTTTGATAGTGGTAGACTTTCACGCCGACTTTGGTCAACGCCGTAGCATAGTATTGCGTTGCACGGAAGATAAACGGGTGATCCGGCATGTCAGGGATCATCACCCGCACATCGATGCCAGATAACGCGGCATTCATCAACGCATCATACACCGTGTCATCAGGGATCAAGTAAGGGGTTTGCAACCACACAGACTTCGTGGCGCCAGAGATCAATTTCACATAGCCGAATTTGATCTGCTGGCCTGCAGATTCAGGACCAGAAGCCACGATTTGCATCGCGCCTTGCGTCGGTAAAGGGGCGTCGGCAAGTGGTTGACTGGGATAAGGCAGTTGACGACCGTGACTGACAGTGGCGTTATAATCCATAATAAATTGAATTTTTAATGCCATTACGGTGTTACCGACAATGCGCAGATGGGTATCGCGCCAAAAACCGAATTTCTGAGAGCGTGAGACATATTGATCACCGACGTTGAACCCGCCGATGTACCCAATTTTGTCATCAATGATCACAATCTTACGGTGCAAACGGTAATTCATCCGAAAATCTGCGATCAAATGCTTGGATGAAAAATAAGATTCTGCCCAACCACCTGCCAAGATCAACGGTCGCCACCAAGTTGCGGTTGCGCCCATCGATCCCCAAGCATCATACACAACGCGGACGGTGACGCCTTGTTTGGCCTTTTTGACTAACAAATCACGCAATTGTGTCCCTAACGCATCAGGATAAATCGTGTAGTATTCCACCAAGATCTCGTTTTGTGCGGCTTCGATATCAGCAAATAAGGATGCAAACTTCGCTTGGCCATCATAAAACAATTTCACCTGTTGGTTATGTAGCAAAGGCGCGCGGGCCAAATTTAAAAATAAATTGATCAACTCTTGTCCCGCCTTAGTGGTGGTAGGGACTAAGCGACCTTTGGCATTGGCTGCTTTTTGGAGGTGGACGAAGGCGGCAGAGGCTTTGGCATATTCAGCTTGGATCAGGCGCATTTTTTTCGCAGATAAGCGTCGTCCAACAAACAAATAAATGACAAACCCAATCCCAGGTAAAAAGATCAACACCAAGAGCCACGCCCAAGTTGTCGCGATATCCCGTACGGAACGCAGCACGGTGAAAATCGCGCCAATGGTGTTTAATATTAAGAAAATCATGAACAGTTCTGTAAATAACGACATGAGTTCCTCCGAACAAAATAATTAATTTATGCTTATTCGCTTTACTTACTAAAAGCAAGTTGGTACAATGTAACCATACTTAAATCAAAGGTGGAACCCAATTATGAATACAGACTTATTAAACTTATTGCAACAACGCCGCTCCATTTACGCTTTAGGCAAGAACATCAACGCCTCGAAGCAAGAAATCGTTGACTTGGTTGAAGATACCATTCAAGCAACCCCAACGGCTTTCAACTCCCAAACCACGCGCGCCGTTTTCTTATTCGGTGACAAGCATGATCAATTGTGGGACATCGTGGTCAAGCGCCTGAAGTCTGAAGTGCCAACTGAAGCCGCTTATGAAAAAACCAAGCAAAAAATTGCCAGCTTCAAAGCTGCTTACGGGACGATCTTGTACTTCACTGACACCAAGGTCGTTCACCAATTAGAAAAGGACTTTGCACTTTATGCTGACAACTTTGCCACTTGGGCTGAACAAGGCCAAGGTTCTGCACAACTCAACACTTGGGTAGCCCTTGCCAACAACCACATCGGCGCTTCTTTGCAACATTACAACCCACTGATCGATGAAGAAGTGGCTAAAGCTTTCGATATCCCAGAAGGTTGGACTTTACGTGCCCAAATGCCTTTCGGTGAGATCTTGTCACCAGCCGGCGACAAAGACACCATGAGCAAAGACGATCAATTCAAAGTCTTAGGTTAATTGTAACAAAATGAAACCCGCATTGCTTCTATATAAGAAGCAATGCGGGTATTTTTTAGTCGGCGGCATGTAATCCTTGTTGTGCCAGCATATGCGCACCGCGATTTTCGCGCTCTGGGACCCATTGCCAAAGCACTTGATCAAAACTTTCGATCAAAGCCAACAATTCGTCTACTTGCGGTTGGTAGTGTTTGGCGTAGCGTTTATCAAGGGACTGGATCACCAGCTTGGAGTCACTGGCAAAACTCACTAACCCTTGCAAGTTCAACGCGTGAAGTCGCTTGAATCCGGCAATGGCTGCGGCAAATTCAGCTTCATGATTTGACATGTTTGGTAGGTGCAAATGGCTTTGATCTTGTTGACCATTCGCCACGATCAAAATACCAGCACCTGCTGGACCTGGATTGCCTAATGTTGCTGCATCAGTGTTTAATTTGATCATGTTAGGCCTCACATTTTCGTAAATTTGACTTCTGTATTGTAGCACAACATCCCCAAGTACTCGCCGGCGTGGTATCATTAAACCTATGGATTCAAAGGAGGCAACCGCGTGCATACATATCGTTATCAACCCACCGGCGTTGACTGCGCGATTTTTTGGGGTTTGATCTTAACGGGGATCGGCGTTGGCGTGATTTTTCAAATGGAGATCGGCGCTTATGATTATTTATATTGGCCACCGATCGCCTTGATCGTCATCATGTTCGTGATTGCTGCTGTTCAAGTGTGGCGCTTGCAGTTGGTGATCGATCATCAGCAAGTGATCATTCGGCGAATTTTTCCCGGAAATAATATTAAACTCCCAATTAATACAATTATTGGCGTAGATGCGAACAAATATAGTTTTATCATCGACACCCGTTCGTATGGTAAAATAAAACTAGTTCGCATCGGCAAGCTCAAACCGATGCTTTCGACACTATCAACTGTTGGCATCCACGTCACACAAAAAGGGGAAACTAATGTCTGATATTGAAATTGCCCAAGCAAATGAAAAAACTGAAATGTTGCCGATCACCCAAGTGGCCGAAACTGTCGGTTTAACCGCAGATGATCTGGAATTATATGGCAAAGCCAAAGCAAAGTTAAGCTACCCGACGCTTAAACGCCTCGAAAACGTTGAGCCCGGTAAGTTAGTCTTAGTCACGTCGATCAACCCAACACCTGCAGGTGAAGGGAAGTCCACCGTCACTATCGGTTTAGGCGACGCGTTAAACTTACGTCACCAAAATGCGGTGATTGCTTTACGTGAACCATCCCTCGGTCCGGTGATGGGGATGAAAGGCGGTGCCACTGGTGGCGGGTACTCTCAAGTGGTACCAATGGAAGATATCAACTTACACTTCACCGGTGACATGCATGCCTTGACCACTGCGGTTGACACCTTAGCCGCTTTGATCGATAACCATTTGCAACAAGGCAATGCGTTAAACATCGATCCGCGACGCATTACTTGGAATCGCGTGTTAGACATCAACGATCGCGCTTTGCGGCACACAGTGATCGGTGTCGGTGGTGCTACGAGTGGGGTGCCACGGGAGAATTCGTTTGATATTACTGTCGCCTCTGAATTAATGGCGGTATTGTGCTTATCTAAAAATATGCACGAACTCAAGCAACGCATTTCAAATATCGTCATCGGCTTCACTTATGACCGCAAACCTGTCACCGTGGCAGATCTTGAAGTGACCGGTGCCATTGCGATGTTGTTAAAAGATGCCTTAAAGCCGAACTTGGTGCAAACCTTAGCACACACACCAACGCTCATCCATGGTGGGCCTTTTGCTAACATTGCACATGGTTGTAACTCTGTCTTGGCCACCCAAACTGCTTTAGCATTAGGGGACATCGCCTTGACTGAAGCGGGCTTTGGTGCGGATCTTGGTGCCGAGAAGTTCATGGACATCAAAACCCCAGTCCTTGGCAAAACCCCAGACGCCGTGGTGATCGTCGCTACAGTGCGTGCCTTGAAGTATAACGGTGGTCAACCCCTTAAAGAATTAACCACTGAAAATCTTGACGCCTTACAAAACGGCTTCAAGAACCTTAAAAAGCATATCGAAAACATGCAACGTTATGGTCGTCCAGTGTTAGTAGCGATCAACCAATTTGTGTCTGATACTCCAGCAGAACTGGATGCATTGATCAAAGCTTGCGCTGACCTTGGCGTTCAAGCTTTTGCTTCTGATGTTTGGGGTCAAGGTGGGAAAGGCGCATTGCCGTTAGCAGACGCTTTAGTTGCAGCCCTTGATCAACCAGGCGACTTCAAACCATTGTATGACGTCAACACCCCAGTCAAAGACAAGATCTTGACCATTGTCCAAAAGATTTACGGTGGGGCTGATGTTGTGTATGATCATAAAGCAGAGTTGGCGTTGAAGACCATTGCCCAAAACGGTTGGGATAAGCTTCCAATTTGTATGGCGAAAACCCAATATTCATTATCTGATGATCCCAAAGCGCTAGGGGCACCCACTGGCTTCACTATGCATGTCCGTGACATTCAACCAAAACTTGGCGCCGGCTTCTTAGTCGTATTGACAGGATCGGTATTAACCATGCCTGGTTTACCAAAACGTCCAGCTGCGATGAATATGGATGTGTCTGATGATGGCGTGATCTCAGGATTGTTTTAAACTTTTATCTTTTGGAGGAATCGTTTTTTGGTGATTTACTTGTTATTGGCTGTGGGCTTGATTGCCGCAGACCAATTGATCAAAGCATGGGTCGTGGCCCACTTAGCGATCGGCGAAACCATCGGCTTTGTCCCTGGAGTGTTGAGTTTGACCCACATTAAAAACACTGGGGCAGCATTTTCAATGTTGGAAGGCAAGCAGTGGTTTTTCTATTTGATCACCGTCGCTGCCATTGCAGTTGTCATTTGGTTATGGAAAGACTCCAAAGGCTTTCGGACCTATCGCTTAGGCTTGGTGTTTGTCTTGGCAGGCGCGATTGGTAACTTTATCGACCGTTTGCGACAAGGCTTTGTCACCGATATGTTCCAAGTGGACTTTATGAATTTTGCGATTTTTAACTTTGCGGATGCTTGCTTGACTGTCGGCGTGATCTTGGTGTTGATCCATTTGCTGTTTTTTGATGGCAAAAAGCCGGTGCGCTAATGAATCAGTTAACCATTACCGACCAAACTGGCCGCATTGACAAAGTCATTGCTGATAATTTTACTGATGTCACCCGTTCGCAAGCGCAAAAGTGGCTCACGAGTGGGCACGCCCAAGTCAATGGGGCACCAGTCGCAGCCAAATATAAGGTGAAATCAGGCGATGTGATCACCATCATCCGCCCTGAACCGGTTCCGCTTGAAGCTGTCCCGCAAGATATTCCATTGGACATTGTTTATGAAGATGACCAAGTGATCGTCGTGAACAAACCTCAAGGTATGGTGGTGCATCCAGCACCTGGTCATCCTGATGGCACTTTGGTCAATGCCATTTTAGGTCATACCAAGCTTTCTGGGATCAACGATGTGTTGCGCCCTGGGATCGTCCATCGCATCGATAAAGACACCAGTGGTTTGCTGATGATTGCTAAAACTGCTGTCGCACAAGCGTCATTATCTGCGCAATTGAAAGCCAAGTCCAACACTCGCGTTTACTTGGCGATCGTTCACGGCAACATCAAAGAAGATTCTGGTACCATCGACGCACCGTTAGGGCGAGACTTTAAAGATCGCAAGAAACATGCAGTTGTCGCCGATGGCCGCCATGCGGTGACGCATTTTAAAGTGTTGGAGCGCTTTGGTGATTATACGTTGGTGCAATGCCAACTGGAAACTGGGCGCACCCATCAAATTCGGGTGCATATGGCGTATATTCATCACCCAGTGGCAGGGGATCCGTTATATGGTCCCAAGCGCACATTACCGAACCATGGCCAGTTTCTCCATGCCCAAACCTTAGGCTTTGTGCATCCCACCACTGGCAAATATTTGGAATTTCACGCCGACCCGCCAACAATTTTTCAAAAAACTTTAACGGATTTGCGTGCAGGCATTGACAAAACTCGCGTGATTCGATAAGCTATTCACAACTTAACAAGCACCTTTAACTAAGTCCAGAGAGGCTTAGAAGGTATCACGTCTGCTGCGGCAGATCAATTACGACTGACGGTCGCCTTCTAACCAAACTGGATAGAAGGCGACTTTTTTTATACCAAAAGGAGAGAGAATTATGGCAAAGCAAGTAGTCGATGGGGTCACCATGCAACGGGCATTAACACGGATCACTTATGAGATCATCGAACAAAACAAGGATCTGAATGAATTGGTGATCGTGGGGATCAAAACTCGCGGCATTTACTTGGCAGATCGCATCGCCAAGCGCTTGAACCAATTGGAAAATATCGACGTGCCAGTCGGGGAACTCGACATCCGCATGTATCGTGACGATGTCCACAAACTTGATCATTCCTTGACCCCTGACGTTGAAGGATCTGACTTGCCAGTATCCATCACCAACAAACATGTGATTTTAGTTGATGACGTGATCTTCACTGGCCGTACCATCCGCGCCGCACTTGATGCCTTGATGGATCAAGGTCGTCCGAACAAGATCAGCTTGGCCGTCTTAGTCGATCGCGGTCATCGCGAATTGCCAATTCGCCCAGATTTTGTCGGGAAGAACATTCCAACTGCCTTGTCTGAAGAAATCAACGTTGAAGTTTCTGAGCTCGATGGCGAAGATGGCATTTCCATTTCCAAGCTGGAGGCGTAATTGATGGCTTACCATAACGATGACGCGGTTTTAGATATTCATGACCGCCCAGCCTTTGGTCACTGGCTAGGGCTTTCGATTCAACATTTGTTCGCCATGTTCGGCTCCACCGTTTTAGTTCCGATCTTAGTCGGCTTGGATCCATCGATCGCGTTGTTTTCAAGCGGTGTCGGCACCTTGCTTTACATTTTGATCACCCGCGGCAAAATTCCTGCATATATGGGTTCCAGCTTCTCCTTCATCACTGTCATGCAAGCCTTGATGAAAGGCGCCGGCTATCCGGCCATCGCCCAAGGCACCATCGCCGTTGGGGTCGTGTACTTGATCGTCGCCACGATCGTCAACTTTGCCGGCTCTGCTTGGATCGACAAAGCCTTACCACCAATTGTGGTCGGCCCGATCGTCATGGTCATCGGTTTGTCGTTAGCCGGCACCGCCGCCACCGATGCAACGATGCGCACCTTAGCAAATGGCACTAGCGTCTACGACATCAAATACTTTGCCGTTGCGATCGTCACCTTAGCGGCAACGATTGCTTACAACATGTACCTCAAGAAATTCATTTCCTTACTGCCGATTTTGCTGGGGTTGATCACCGGCTACATTCTCGCCGTGATCGTCGGAATCGTTGATTTCACCCCAGTGCAACAAGCCGCTTGGTTATCGTTACCAAAATTCCAAATTCCAGGGATCACTTACACCCCGAAATTATATTTAGACGCCATTCTCTCAATGGCACCCATTGCCTTCGTCACTATGACCGAACACATGGGTCATATCATGGTTTTAAATGAAATGACGCATCGTGACTTCTTCAAAGACCCAGGCTTGAATCACACCTTAGCAGGTGATGGTACCGCCTCGATCATCGCAGGTTTTGTCGGCGGCCCGCCAGTGACTTCTTACGGTGAAAACATCGGCGTCATGGCGATGACCAAAGTCCACTCTGTATGGGTCATCGGCGGCGCTGCCGGGTTTGCGATCTTGTTCGCCTTTATCGGTAAGCTTTCAGCCTTGATCCGCACCATCCCAAGTCCAGTTATCGGTGGGATCTCCTTCCTATTGTTTGGGGTCATTGCTTCAAACGGGTTGAAAGTCTTGATCGACAAACACGTCGACTTCAACAAAAAGCGTAACTTGATGATCGGCTCGACGATTTTAGTCATCGGGATCGGCAACGCCGTTTTGAAAATCGGGACTTTCCAATTTTCCGGTTTAGCGTTAGCCACAGTCATCGGCATTTTGCTCAACTTCATTTTGCCACAGCACGCTGCCAACGAGGAGGCATAGCATGTCCATTACAGATTTCGTTTCAGCAAACCAAGTCACCCCGCAACTCGCAGATCAATTGATCCGCCGGGCCGAGGCGTTCAAGGGCGGGGCAACACCCAACTTGCCATTACCGATGTATGCAGCGAATCTGTTTTTTGAACCAAGCACGCGCACACACACCAGCTTTGAAATGGCCGAACGTAAACTCGGCATAACGGTACTGCCTTTTGATCCAAGACAAAGTTCCGTCACCAAAGGCGAAACGTTGGCGGACACCTTACGGACGCTAGCTGCCATCGGCGTCCAAGTCGCCGTCATTCGTCACCCTGTCAAAGCTTACTATCAATCGCTACTCGCAGAACATCTCCCATTGCACATCGTCAACGCAGGCGACGGCGCCGGGCAACATCCCAGTCAAATGATGCTTGATCTGATGACGATCCATGAAGAATTTGGTCACTTCAAAGGCTTGAAAATCGGAATTGTCGGTGACTTAAGCCACTCACGCGTCGCCAAGTCCGATATGCAAATGTTGCACGAACTTGGCGCCGAGCTGACATTCTCCGGTCCCAAAGCTTGGTACACCAAAGAATTTGAGAAATATGGGCCATACGAACCGATGGCTGACATCGTGCCTAAAGTCGATGTCCTGATGCTTTTGCGAGTGCAATTCGAACGTTTAAGCGAAGCCGAGAAGTCAGAATTTTCCGAAGCGACTTACCATGAACGCTTCGGGTTGTCCGACAAGTTATATCCGAAATTAAAAAAATCTGCGATCATCATGCATCCAGCGCCAGTCAATCGCGGCATTGAACTCGCTGATGACTTAGTCTTATGCCCACAATCGCGGATCTTCCAACAAATGCACAACGGCGTCTTCATGCGGATGGCCATGTTGGAACAAGTGATGATGCCACAAGCCACTGAAGGGAGTCGCGTTCATGCATTTACTCATTAAAAACGCTCATGTTGTCGGCCCGGAACCATTCGACGGCGACTTGTTAACCACCGATGGGGTGATCAGTGCTTTAGGTCACGATTTACAAGCCCCTGCTAAAACCACAGTCATCGATTTAAAAGGCGCGACTTTGATGCCAGGATTGGTCGATGTCCATGTGCATTTCCGCGAACCAGGCTACGAAGCCAAAGAAACCATTAAAACCGGGGCCCAAGCCGCCGCTCATGGTGGTTACACCACTGTGGTCGCCATGCCGAACTTAAACCCAGTACCTGATAATGTGACTGACTTAGAAAACCTGATCGCTAAAAATCACACTGATGCCAAGATCCACGTCTATCAATTTGCGGCGATCACCGCAGGCCTGCATTCCCAAAAGCATACCGACTATGCCGGCTTACGTGCTGCAGGTGCCCTCGGGTTCTCCAACGATGGGGTCGGCGTTCAAGATGCTGCCACCATGTATCAAGCGATGCAAGGCGCGGCAAAAGTCAATGCGCCGATCGTTGCTCACATTGAAGATGAAGGTTTTAAAGGCGATGGTGTGATGAACGCTGGGCCTAAGGCAGACGAACTGGGCTTGCCAGGAATGAGCAATTTAACGGAAACTGCACAACTGGCGCGCGACCTAGTCCTAGCAGAAGCTAGCGGCGTACATTATCACGCTTGCCATGTGTCAACTGCGACCTCTGTTGATTTGATCCGCTTTGCCAAAGCCCGCGGCGTGAACGTCACTGCCGAAGTCAGTCCGCATCACTTGTTGTTAGCGGACCAGGACATTCCAGCAGATGACGCCATGTATAAAATGAACCCACCATTGCGGAGCGAAAAAGATCGTCAAGCATTGATCGCCGGTTTATTAGACGGGACGCTAGACATGATCGCGACTGATCACGCGCCACACACTGCCGCTGAAAAAACTGGTTCCATGTTGAAGGCATCATTTGGGATCGTCGGCAGCGAAACCGCGTTTGCCTTGTTGTATACCCACTTTGTGATGACCAACATCTTCACCTTGGAACAGCTGGTTAACTGGATGAGCACTAACCCGGCTGAGAAATTCGGGTTGAACGCCGGTCATGTGTTAGTCGGTGAACCTGCAGATTTGACGGTGATGGATCTCTGCGACCCTTACACCATCGATCCTAAAGATTGGTTCTCTAAAGGGCACAACAGTCCATTTATCGGCGAACAAGTATACGGTCGCACGCTTTACACTATCGCCGGCGGCCGGATCGCCTACAAAGCCTAACGCATCATCGCAAAAAGGGAGGAGCAGTCATTTTGAAACGTTATTTGATCCTTGAAGACGGCAGTGTATTTGCAGGTGAAGGCTTTGGCGCTGAATCTGTCACCACTGGCGAAATTGTATTCAACACTGGGATGAGCGGTTATCAAGAAACCATCACCGACCAAAGTTACAACGGTCAAATCATCACCTTCACTTATCCATTGATCGGCAACGCCGGCATCAACCGCGACGACTATGAAAGTATCAACCCCACAGCCAAAGGGGTCGTGGTTAAAAACTTAGCGCGCGTCACCGGTAACTGGCGCGCCCAAATGAGTTTAGACGAATTTTTGAAGCGCAAGCACATCCCTGGGATCTCTGGGATCGACACCCGCGCGTTGACCAAGCGGTTGCGGTCAGTTGGTACGATGAAAGCAAGTATCGTTGACGCTGCTGACGCCCATGCCTTTGATCAACTTAAAGCCTTAGTGTTACCGAAAAACCAAGTGCAACAAGTCGCAACCACTCAAGCTTATCCAGCCCCTGGCACTGGTCGCAATGTTGCCGTCGTCGACTTTGGTTTGAAGCACTCGATTTTACGGGAGTTAGCCAAGCGCAACTGCAACTTGACGATTTTGCCACCAACCATCACCGCTGCTGAAATTCTGGATCTCAATCCTGACGGCGTGATGCTTACCAACGGCCCTGGTGATCCAAAAGATGTGCCCGCGGCATTAGACATGATCCGCGGTATCGAAGGTAAAATTCCATTATTTGGGATCTGCTTAGGTCACCAATTATTCGCTTTAGCTAACGGCGCCGACACCTTCAAAATGAAGTTCGGCCACCGAGGCTTTAATCACCCAGTACGCGAAATTGCCACTGGACGCATCGACTTTACCAGTCAAAACCATGGTTACGCAGTTGATCCTGATTCAATCGATCCAGACCAATTACTTGTCACCCATGAAGAAATTAATGATCACACTGTCGAAGGGTTACGTCACCGCTTGTATCCCGCATTTTCTGTGCAATTTCACCCAGATGCAGCCCCTGGTCCTCATGACGCTGATCACCTATTTGATGAGTTCATGGAAATGATGGATGCGTTCAACAACCGTGAAGGAAAGGAACTGACTCATGCCTAAACGCGAAGATATTCATAAAATCTTAGTCATTGGCTCTGGCCCGATCATCATTGGCCAAGCAGCAGAATTTGATTACTCTGGCACCCAAGCTTGCTTGGCGTTAAAAGAAGAAGGCTACGAAGTTGTTTTAGTCAATTCCAACCCAGCAACGATCATGACAGACAAAGAAATCGCCGATCAAGTGTATATTGAACCCTTGACCAAAGAATTCGTCAGCCAGATCTTACGCAAAGAACTCCCAGATGCCATTTTACCGACCATCGGCGGACAAATCGGCTTGAACTTAGCCATGGAACTCGCTAACTCTGGCATTTTGGAAGAACTTCACATCGAATTACTGGGCACCAAGCTTTCAGCGATCGATCAAGCAGAAGATCGGGAATTATTCAAGAACTTGATGCAAAAGCTCCATGAACCGATCCCTGAATCTACGATCGCGCACAACTATGACGAAGCCAAAGCTTTCGCCGATGAAATCGGCTTTCCAGTGATCGTCCGGCCTGCCTTTACCATGGGCGGCACCGGTGGTGGGATCGCCAAAAACGCTGATCAATTAGCCACCATCGTCGAAAACGGCTTGAACTTGTCACCAGTGACCCAATGTTTGATCGAACGCTCCATTGCCGGCTACAAAGAAATTGAATTTGAAGTGATGCGCGACGCTGCAGACAACGCCATGGTGGTCTGCAACATGGAAAACTTCGATCCAGTCGGGGTGCACACCGGCGATTCCGTCGTGTTTGCACCAGTGCAAACCTTGACTGATAAAGAAGTCCAAATGTTGCGGGATGCGTCACTGAAGATCATTCGTGCATTGAAAATCGAAGGCGGCTGCAATGTGCAGTTAGCTTTGGATCCCACTAGCTTCAAATACTACATCATTGAAGTTAACCCACGGGTCAGTCGTTCATCAGCTTTAGCTTCTAAAGCCACTGGTTATCCAATTGCCAAAATGGCTGCTAAAATTGCTGTCGGCTTGACGCTTGATGAAATCAAAAACCCGATCACCGACGCCACTTACGCTGAATTTGAACCAATGCTCGATTATGTTGTCGCCAAGATTCCACGCTTCCCATTTGATAAATTTGAAAATGGCGATCGCACCCTTGGCACTCAAATGAAAGCCACTGGTGAAGTGATGGCGATCGGCCGCACCGCTGAAGAAGCGTTGCTTAAAGCCGTCCGCGGTTTGGAAGTTGGCGCTGTGCACTTATGGCGCAAAGAAGATGCCGACTTCACTGATCAAGAATTGTCAGACAAGATCATCACCCCAAACGACATGCGTTTGTTTGCCATCGCTGAAGCATTCCGTCGCGGTTACACCATCGCTGAAATTGCAGAATTATCCAGCATCAACGAGTTCTTCTTGGATAAGATCTTGCATATCATCGAACTGGAAGACCAACTCAAAGCTAATGTGGATGACGATGACTTGTTGAAGATCGCCAAGGAAAATGGTTTTGCCGACGAAACCATTGCGAAGTTCTGGCATGAATCTGCTGACGAGATTCGTGATCATCGCAAAGCGACTGGGTTAGTGCCAGTTTACAAAATGGTCGACACCTGCGCTGGTGAATTTGAATCCACGACGCCATACTTCTACAGCACCTATGAAACGGAAACGGAATCGGTACGTTCTGATCGCGAAAGTATCTTAGTCTTAGGATCTGGCCCGATCCGCATCGGTCAAGGGGTCGAATTTGACTATGTGACGGTGCATTCCGTTAAAGCGATTCAAAAAGCTGGGTATGAAGCCATCATCATGAACTCCAACCCAGAAACAGTTTCTACCGACTTCTCAATTTCTGACAAATTGTACTTTGAACCGCTGACCATTGAAGACGTGTTAAACGTCATCGACTTGGAACAACCAAAAGGCGTCATCGTTCAATTTGGCGGACAAACGGCGATCAACTTAGCAGCGCCACTAGCAGCGCATGGCGTCAAAATCTTAGGGACTTCCTTAGATGACTTGGATGCTGCTGAAGATCGTGATCGGTTCGATGAAATCATCAAAGCATTGAAGATCCCACAACCAGTCGGCGGCACAGCCACTGACAAAGCAGGGGCTTTAAAAATCGGTAACGAAATCGGTTATCCTGTCTTAGTTCGACCAAGTTATGTCTTAGGTGGCCGTGCAATGGAAATTGTTCACTCCGAAGCAGAACTGGCAAATTATATCGATCGCGCGGTGTCGGTTTCCAACGATCATCCGGTGTTAGTCGACCAATACTTGATCGGCACTGAATGTGAAGTGGATGCCATCACTGACGGTAAAACCGTCGTCATTCCTGGCATCATGGAACACATCGAACGCGCTGGGGTGCACTCAGGGGATTCCATGGCGGTTTACCCACCACAAGATTTCTCTGAAGCTGTCAAAGCCCAAATCGAAGACTACACCATTAAATTGGCACATGCCTTGCATTGTATCGGCATCATGAACATTCAATTCATTGTTCATGATGGTCAGGTTTACGTCATCGAAGTTAACCCGCGTGCTAGTCGGACGGTACCATTCTTGAGTAAAGTTACCGGCGTGGCAATGGCGCAAGTGGCAACGCAAGCGATTTTAGGCAAAGATTTAAGTCAATTAGGGTTTGAAACTGGGATCTTGCCAGTGCGTCCTGGTGTGCATGTCAAAGCGCCAGTGTTCAGCTTCTCCAAGCTCAACGCTGTTGATTCGATGCTCGGACCAGAAATGAAATCTACCGGTGAAGTCATGGGCTCTGACGCGACACTTGAAAAAGCGTTGTACAAAGCTTTTGAAGCTAGCCATACGCATTTGCCAGCCTTTGGTACCGCATTATTCACCGTTGCTGACAACGATAAAGCCGAAGCAGTCGCTTTAGCCAAGCGCTTCCGTGAAGTGGGCTATCAAATCGTTGCCACTGCCGGCACTGCTAAAGCCATGGAAGACGCAGGTATCGTTGTCACCGCCATTGCGAAACTCGGTGAAAATGGTGAAAATGCGATCCTCGATGCGATCGCCGATCAAAAACTGCAATTGGTGGTCAACACAACCAGTGCCGATCGCGCCACCACTAGTGATGGTTACTTGATCCGGCAAACCGCCATCATGCATGGGGTGCCGCTGATGACCAGTCTAGACACTGCCAATGCCATCGCTTCAGTGCTTGAATCACGGGCATTTACCACGACGGCATTATAAGCGAAAAACTACCAGACCGACGTCGTCTGGTAGTTTTTGTGAGAAAGGAGTCAACACCATGCAACCTATCATCGCCTTAGATTTTCCTAACAAACAGCACGCCTTGGACTTTGTCGCTGGCTTCGACAGGAATGAGCCGTTGTTCGTCAAGGTGGGAATGGAATTGTATTACGCTGAAGGGCCACAAATTATTCGTGACTTGCAAGCACTGCGCCCATTGAATATTTTCTTAGACTTAAAGTTACATGATATCCCGCATACTGTAGAAATGGCGGCATATCAACTTGGGCGCTTAGGCGTCGCCTTAACCACTGCCCATGCTGCTGGCGGCAGTGAGATGTTAGCCGCCGCCAAACGCGGATTATTAGCAGGGGCCAAGGATGCTGGGTGTTTACCACCGCGATTGCTGGCTATCACGCAATTGACATCAACTGACGAAAACATGCTTCATCAGCAATTGCAAATTCAAGGTCCAGTGCGTAAATCAGTAAAGCACTTAGCTGCTTTGGCGCAATCGGCGGGTGCTGACGGTGTTGTCGCCAGCGCACAAGAAGCACAAGACATTCGGCAAGTGGTGCGTCCAGACTTTTTGATCATCACCCCTGGCATTCGACCAGCAGGGGCTGCAATCGGTGATCAAAAACGCGTCGTCACGCCGGCGCAAGCCAAACAACTTGGGAGCTCTGGCATTGTTGTGGGACGACCGATCACCAAAGCAGAAGATCCAATTGCTGCATATCATGCAATTCAAACAGAATGGAGTATTGATCATGACTGAAATTGAAAATCAAATTGCCCAAGATCTTCTCACCATCGGCGCGGTTACTTTACGCCCAAAACAACCTTTTACTTGGGCCAGTGGCATTAAATCTCCAATTTACACCGATAATCGCATCACGATTTCTTATCCAGAGGTCCGCGATCGCATCGCTAGTGGCTTGGCCCAAGTCATCAAACGGCAATTTCCTGATGTGGAAGCCATCGGCGGTGTTGCCACAGCTGGCATTCCGCACGCCGCATTAGTCGCAGATCGCTTGCACTTGCCAATGGCTTACATCCGCAGTAAGCCTAAAGATCATGGTCAAGGCCGTCAAATCGAAGGCCGCTTGGTCGAAGGTGCAAAAATGGTTTTGATCGATGACTTACTCAGTACCGGTGGCTCAGTGTTAAAAGCAGCCGCGGCTGCCAAGCGTGAAGGTGTTAATGTGATCGGCGTGGCTGCAATTTTTAGTTACCAATTACCTGCTGCCACCACGAACTTCGCTGAGGCAGGGGTACCATTTACTACGCTGACCAACTACACCGCCTTGATCGAACAAGCCAAAAGTTTAGGTCAAATCGACGACCAAGAATTAGCTTTATTGCACGCTTGGCGTCAAGATCCGGAACATTGGCAAGCATAATTTGGTCTATGCCGTCGCGAAATTATCGCGACGGCTTTTTGATTGTGGCAAAAAAATCCCTCGCTGGTTAGCGAGGGATCAAATCGAAATTTAGCTTTATTTCACAACAGATACTTGCGCGTATAAGATGCCGGCACTTGGAATTTGGCTGGAAGGCATCGCAACGTCTAATTGGTGACTATTACTTTGAGCAAAAGAGCCAGTATCATTGACGGTCCGGTACCAAACTGTGCCGTTAGAAAGGGTGATCTTCAGCTTCGTGCCTTTAGGGAACACCGACAAGTTGGCGGCAACACCACTGTAGCCAAGGTTTGAACCTAATACCGCTGGATCATAGAAGGATAACTTAAATGAGCCATAGCTAGTGGTCGTACTCGTGGTGGTGTTAGCTTGCGCCGTCGCAGCAGTGGTAGTCGATGCTGCAGGTGTGGTGTTCGTGGTTGCTGACGTTGTCGTTGACTGAGTCGTCGTTGCTTGACTCGTGGTTGCAGGCGTTGTTGTAGCCGCTGTTTGGGTCGAAGCTGCAGGGGTCGTTGCTTGCGCGCTGGTTGTGGTGGCTGCTGCAGCAGTTGTTGCAGTCGTGCCAGTCAACTTCAAGACTTGACCCACATGAATGAAGTTAGCATCGGTGATATTGTTGTAGGTCACTAAGTTAGCAACAGTCACTTTAGTATCTTCAGCGATGGCACCTAATGTGTCACCGGATTTAACGGTGTAAGTCGTGGCCGCTTCAGATAATTTTAATTGTTGACCCACATGGATCAAATGTTCATTTTGAATGCTGTTGGCGGAAACTAATTTCGCAACAGTCGTGTCATTGGCGTTGGCGATTGCTGAAAGGGTATCACCAGCTTTGACGGTGTAAGCAGACTGAGCAGTGGCTGCGTCTACTCGGTTGCTCGAGACAAAGGCCGCACCAGCGGTCAAGACAAGGGTCGTCGAGAATAACCATACGAGATGTGCTTTTTTGATAATATGTCACTCCTATTTTGAATGTCTGGATTGCTTAACAACTGGGACCAGTATACCGGCCACAGATAACAAGCCAAAGCCAAAGAGGTGACAAAAAGTGCGTATTTTGACACATTGTCATCGTTTTGTTGCATTCAGATGTTATTGCAAAACGTTACAGTCATTGCAGTATCACATCTATATAAAATATCGTGTTATATAATTCTTAATAGTTTTTAGACTTTCATATGCATGATGGTTTTGAATAACGCATTCATCGCCAAGGTCTCGTATTTCACAGGCACGATAACGCGCAGTGGCCACTGTTCTTCTGGTAACTTTAACAGCGTTTTAGCAAAAATATCAGCTGCTTGAAGTTCCAAGCTGTGATCTGGTGATTCGAACTGAATCACCACGTGAACATCGAAGGTCTCATATAAAAGTAGCTCAAGCTTTCTCAACAACCGTGCCAATCGCGGACTATCAACTTTTCCTGAATGATTACCGATGACAAACTGTAGCCCTTTTTGCTGATCGTGTTGCTGGATGATCAAAGCAATCATGGCGAAATCAGGCAGCAATCGCGATAAATCACGCCTAGGTTGAACATGATGGAAAACCAAAGCGACAGTTTTGGGAAGTTTGTGCCCGAAATATTTGCTTCACGCCACCAACTGATCGCTTGTCAGTTGTTCGCGCGGACACGCTTCTAGTTGAGGCCATCTTCCCGAATACAGTGATTGATTCACACGGCGTCGCATGGTGGCTGAGCTCTTAGTCGCACACACAATCAGCTCATCGTTAGGGCCCTTTGAGTCCTCAATGACGAACATATTAACATGCTTCTCAATGTTTGCGATCGGTGCATGTGATGTCACCTTTAATTCATCGATTGCCAGCACAGGTGGCTCAAAGGGCAGTTGCGCTGCTTTTAAGGAATCTAAATGCGCAAGGATTAGGGAACGGTCAAGTTGTAATTTCGGCATCAATTGTTTAATAACAGTACGTTGCACCGTTTGTTTGGTGACCAGCTTCTTATACGTTGGATTGGAGACATGTAGATACAGCGCTAAGATTTTAGCGGAATAGGGAAGTTTGATATATTCTGAGAGTCGCATCGCGTTCACCTCCATTTTTAGCATATCACCGCATGCGCCAACCTCCTAAAAAACACTCCTAAATTCAAACCATTTCAATTTTGAGGCGCAAAAATAGCCAGGCATCGCCTGACTCTTCAAAAATATCATCATTAAGTAGGGCCTAGTCCCAAAAAACTAGGGTAAAACTAACGTCACCACGGGCACTTTGGGGGCTGCGCCACAGCACCAAGATCACTGTGGGTAAAGGTAGAACTTTGGATCCGCGTTGCACATGATCTGATCAATTGAACTAACGTTGAAGCGCACATCTACAACCTGAGGCCAACAGAGCTTTGTGAAGTTGAAGACCATCCATTTGAGGAAGCGACGCAACGAAAATTATTTCAATCAATCAAACCAGCGGTGACTCACTTTGGCCGCAATAGGAAATTGGTCGGCAGAACTTTGGCATGCCGATAGACTAGCCCGCGGGGAGCAGTGCGTGCGTTCCAGCCACCACACGTCACTTTGAAACCATGAGTCTTAAACTTTGCCAGGTTGACCCATACCATGTCAAGAAGCCATACCCTTAACATGGTAATCGCATTTTAGCAAGCGCTAACAAAGTTGTCAAGCATTTGGTGCAAAAAATTTTATCGCATAAAAAAAGCCTCCCATGACAGGAGGCTAAGAAGATCAATGTAACACTTCAACAGTTGCATACAAGATCCCAGCACTTGGAATTTGGCTGGAAGGCATGGCAACGTCTAATTGATGCGGGTTGGAATAAGCAAACGAACCGGTATCATTAACGGTCCGATACCAAACAGTGCCATTGGACAACGTGATCTTCAAATGCGTGCCTTTAGGGAAGACGGACAAATTGGCAGCAACACCGCTGTAGCCCATGTTGGAGCCTAACACAGCAGGATCGTAGAATGACAACTTGAATGTGCCGTAGTTGGTGGTAGCACCAGTGGTCGTTGCGGCAGCGGTACTAGTTGATGTCGTCGTCGCAGTGCTTGTCGATTGTTGCGTGGTGGTCGTTTGTGCAGGCGCCGTCGTCGTTTGCGTGCTAGTGGTAGTAGCAGCGGCAGCGGTAAGCTTTAACGTTTGACCCACCAAGATCAAATCAGCATTGGACAAGTTGTTTGCTGCAGCCAATGCCGCAGTGGTCGTATCGTGGTCTAACGCAATTTGAGATAAGGTGTCACCGGCTTTAACCGTATAGGTGTTGTCAGCAACAGGGGTAGCGGTTTTAACTTTTAATTGTTGACCCACCAAAATCAAGTTCTTGTTGGCAATGTTGTTGGTCGTTGCCAAGTCATTGACTGTCGTGTTCTTGTCCAAAGCAATTTGAGACAAGGTATCACCAGATTTAACGGTGTAGTCAGTATCGGTGTCGGTATTGGTATCGGCTTTGACTTCGTGTCCTTGTGCCAAGATAGTGCCAGGAAGCAGCGCCAGCGCAGGGGTGAAGAGCCATGCTAATTGTGATTTTTTGATGATGCTCACTCCTCAAGTAGTTTACGGGTCTAATTGTTTTTCCTACCATGAGTATAGCGATTTCACTTGACAAGAGTAGGGGCAAAACTGTAACAAAATATTTAATTTTGATTATAATGTTACGTCAGAGTTACATTGTGGGCTTTTGACGCAATTTGGCGACTAATTCTTCGTCTGGCGTCACCACCACAGTGCGCTGGCCTTCATAAACCACAAAACCTGGGCGCGCGCCGTTTGGTTTGCGGATCTTTTTGACTTCGATCCAATCGACTTTCACATTGGCACTAGCACGAGACTTCGAGAAATAAGCTGCCAAGTTCGCCGCTTCCAGCAAGGTTTTGTCGCTGGGGTTTGGGGAGCTGATGATGACATGCGAGCCTGGGACATCTTTGGCATGGAGCCAGATGTCTGATTTATTGGCCGTCCGTAAGGTCAACTGGTCGTTTTGCAAATTGTTTTTGCCGACTTGGATCTTGGTGCCATCGCTAGCGTAGAATTCTTCCGGCTTAGCGACTTTATGCTTAGGGGCTTTTTTGCCTTTGTGTTGCACTTTCAAAAAGCCACCTTGTTGCAGTTCACTGCGAATATCATCCAAATCTTTTGGCGCGGCCAATTCGATTTGGGTCATAACACCAGTCAAATAGTCCAATTCTGCTTGGTTATCAGCCATTTGTTCATGTACGAAGGCCACAGCATTTTTGAGTTTTTGATATTTGGTGAAGTAGCGTTGCGTGTTTTTCGACGGTGACAATTCATTGGACAAACTGATCTTCAACGGTTTGTTGTCATCATAGAAGTTCGGCAAGGTGATTTCAGTCATCCCGCGTTCCACTTGATTCAAATACGTTGACAACAACTCCCCGCGAATTCGATAATCATCAGCTTTTTCAGTGGACTTCAATGTAGCTGCAAGCTTTTTTTGCTTCTTTTCATCTTTTTCGATCAAATTCTTCAACGGATGGATCAAGTTGCTGCCAAGCTGACGGACGCGATCATGTTCCGCTTTTTTAGCGTAAAAAGCATCCAGCATCTCACTGGCGGTAGGATAAGTCTCAACGTCACCAGCCAAAGTCTGATAAGGTGTCGCTGAAAAATAGACTTTGTCACCAGTCGTGATCGTTGGGGTTGCGTGATTGATGTCAGCGATAAACTGATTCCAAGCGGCATCAGCATCCCCACTCATCAATCGAGCCGCCAACTCATTAGCGGAATCACTGGCTAAGCCTTGATAATGCCGTTGCAACAACTTGGCCAACGGCACATCTGTGGTTTTCATCAGTTCCAAATAGCCGCGGGTATCGTCAACGAAAGGATCAACTTTGTCTTGCTTTGGCGGTTCCACATAATCAGCTCCAGGCAACAACAATCGGTAGCGGTTTTGATCAGGGGAAACGTGGTGGATCAAGTCAATGATTTTATTAGTCACCAAATTGACTAAGGTGATATTCGAGTGCCGACCCATGAATTCGACCACCAAGCGCAGCGATAAGTCATCACCGAGTTCATCGCGCGTTTTAAAATCTAAGTGCAATACCCGATCGTTATCGACTTGCGCCAAGCGCATCAATTGGGCCGAGGCTAGGTACTTGCGCAAGGTCATCGTAAAGGTGTTTGCAGTTTTGGGATTGGCAAAGGGAATTTGCGTAATTTGCGCACGGGCGTATTCTGGATGGGCAGACAATAACAACGGCCAGTTTTTGCGCCGAGCACGAATTGTGAGCACCACTTCATAAGGATAAGGTTGTTGAATTTTGTTGACCCGACCACCGACTAATAAGTCAGCCAGTTCGTGGGCCATGGCGTGGGTGAAAATACCATCAAATGACATGAGCGCCTCCTGTAAAAAAATGTCTGTTTCTATTATACCATTTATGACAAGTACGCCTCTGCATTCAAAAATCTGTGAAAATATGGTACGATAATGCAGTGAATTCTAGAAAAGTGGGTGAACCGCATGAAGATCGCCGTCGTCACCGACAGCACTGCGTATCTTTCTGAAGAACAGATCCAAGCTAACCACATTAAAGTCGTGCCGATTCCAGTGATTTTGGATGGGACGGTTTACGATGAAGGCAAGGATATTCAAACTGCAGATTACTATAAGTTAT
Organism: Lacticaseibacillus porcinae; assembly: GCF_003946305.1. Classification (GTDB taxonomy): domain Bacteria; phylum Bacillota; class Bacilli; order Lactobacillales; family Lactobacillaceae; genus Lacticaseibacillus; species Lacticaseibacillus porcinae. The sequence goes on along the minus strand of NZ_RHNS01000002.1, from coordinate 235,635 downwards.
TACGCACCGCCAAAACTTTCCCCAACACCTCCCAGCCTCCTTTAGGCGAAGTGTTGAAGGTTTATGAAGACTTAGCTAATGAAGGCTATGACACAATTTTAAGTATTCACTTAGCCAGCACGATCTCCGGTTTCGTGAACACATTAAAAGCTACCGCTGCGGACTTCGAACCAGCACATGTCGTGGTGTATGATTCTCAGATCACCGTGATCTTAATGGGTCAATTAGTCTTAACCGCTGCCCACATGGCCGCCGAAGGTAAAAACGTTGATGAAATCGTCACCCACATGGATGAACTACGGGCGACCACCGGCGAATATTTCTTAGTCAACGATTTACAAAACTTAGTCCGCGGTGGGCGTTTGTCTAACGCTGCAGGGTTTATCGGTGGGATGCTTAAGATCAAACCTTTGCTGACCTTTGACGATGACTCACACAAAATCGTTGCCTTTGAGAAGATCCGTTCGCTGAAAAAAGCCTACGCACGGATCGAAGATTTATTTACCCAAGAACTTGAACGCGTCGATTATCCGATCCTTGCTTGGGTGATCGATGCCAACGATCCTGAAGAAGGTGACCGTTGGCAAGCGGAACTACAAGCCAAGTTCCCGCAAGTACGCATTGAACGCTCTTATTTCGGTCCGGTCATCGGCACTCACCTAGGTGAACGCGCGATCGCGTTAGGCTGGATCAAAGACGAAAGTAAATAATTGACGAACAGCCGCGCGTTCAGCGGCTGTTTTTTGGAGGCAGACATGTTTATTCAATCTGATAGTGCCAAAGGGAAAATTTTATCCAGTGAAATCAGCTACACCGGCCATATTTTTAACGTCACCAACAATCAAGTTCAAACGCCAGATGGGTTAACGGTGCAACGTGATTTGATCGAACACGCGCCAGCTGTGGCGCTGCTTGCGATCACTGATGACGATCAAGTTTTGATCAATCGCGAATATCGTATCGGCATCAACGCCGAAGCTTACGCCTTGCCTGCGGGCTTGATCGATGAGGGTGAAACACCACAGCAAGCAGCCAAACGCGAGTTGGAAGAAGAAACCGGCTATTTAGCCCAAAGCTTGACCCCACTGTGTGCCGTGCGCTCCAGTGAAGGCATGACCGATGAAGTGGTGCATTTGTTTTTGGCGGCTGTTGATCCTGAGAAAAAAGCCGCGAAACATTTTGATCAAGATGAATTCGTTACCAGCGCCTTCGTCCCGTTGAAAGAAGTGCTTGAAGCGGTACAAGACGGTCGTATCGCCAGTGCCCAAAGTGTGTCTGCAATTAGCTATTATATGGCGTTTGTTCGCTAACGGTTCAAAGTGTCTGCTGCGGCAGGCGCTTTTTTTGTGAAAAAAATTAAATTGGGTGCTTGACATCCTCGAAAAATGAGCTAATATGATAGACATATTAAATAAACATTAATCAAATGAAGTTGTGATTAGAAACCGCGTGTTGTTCAGGGTGTTAAGAGAGTCCCACTAGCTGAGAAGGGATCGCTACCCAACACGTCCACATCTATGAACTTGCTTTCTGAATCAAGTAGGAGGGCACGCAGGAATTGCGTTATCATAGCTACCCTCAACAATCGCCATGTGGCCGCTGTTGATCGGCAGTGTGAGGTCGTCATTGTGAAGTGGCGACAAACAGAGGTGGAACCGCGGTGAATGAATCGTCCTCGATAAGTCTAATGACTTGTCGTGGGCGATTTTTTGTATCCTCATGACCAAAAGGAGTGAAACACATGTCCAAACGCAACTTACCCATCGGTACCCGCGATGAATTCGGACCGTTAGCATTAAAAAAAGTGCAACTGACCAACACCTTACAACAACGTTTTATTAAAGCCGGCTTTGCCCCGATCAAAACCCCAGTGTTGGAATATCGCGCTGTGTTTGATGCCATGGCACCAACTTTAGAAAATGCCTATCAATTCCTAGAAGAATCTGGTGAACCTTTAGTTTTGCGACCTGATCTGACGTTGCCAGTCGCGCGGGTGATGAGTACCACTGGGATCACGCCACCGACTAAGTGGTGTTACGTCGGCGATGTGTTTCGCATCAAAAAGCGGCACTCAGGCGGCTACAACCAAATCACCCAAGCTGGCGTAGAAATTATCGGTTATCCTGGTCAAAAAGCTGAAGCAGAATGTTTGTTGCTGGCAGCAGGCTTATGCAAAGACTTAGGGATTCAAAACGTCACCTTAGAATTATCAGACGCCAGCTTCGTCGACACTGTCCTTGAACAACTCCCAGAAGTTGCCCGTGACACTCTAAAGCAAGCCTTGTTTGCCAAAAACCTCACCCAATATGCTGAACAACTCAAACGTCTCCCAGCATCCCCGCTAAATGATTTCTTAGCCCAATGGCCTTGGTTGTTCGGGGACGCTTCAGAGGTCTTAGCCAAGATCCCAGCGCTGCCAGCCTTGCAACAAGCGGTCGCTAACTTGAAAGCGACGGTGGCATTTCTGCAAACAAACGCCCCACAATTGCAGCTGACCGTCGACTTATCTAGCCCGACACCACAACCTTATTACACCGGCTTAGTTTTTCGCGCTTATGCCAAACAGTCTGCAGATTACTTGTTCTCCGGTGGTCGCTATGATCGCTTATTATCCAGTTTTCAACAAACCTTGCAGCCAGCAGTTGGTTTCTCATTTGATGTTGACGCGTTAAGCCTTGCTTTACCAGACACCCCCAAACCACAACCGACCTTGATCTTTTTCAACGAAAGTCAGTGGGCACAGGCCCAATCCTTGGTGCAACAAACGCCTAATGCAACGCTTTGTTTATATGACAACTTGCGCCAAGCCCGCACCCAAGCAGAAAGTCTCGGTGCCAAATTAATTGATTTAACTCAGGAGGTGACACAATGACGATCAACATTGCCTTAACCAAAGGCCGCACCGAAAAAATGGTGTTACCACTACTCAAACGCGCAGGTATGAACATTGACCCGATCCTCAACAAAGGACGGCGGTTGATTTTCAATGATGATCCCAACTATCATGTGATCTTAGCTAAAGGCCCAGACGTTTTAACTTATCTCAACGGCGGAGCGATGGATGTGGGAATCGTCGGGTCAGACATTCTCGTCGAACAACGCAATCCACAATACGACATGCTCGATCTCAATACTGGTCGTTGTCACTTCGTCTTAGCGTCAACCAAAGATTTTGACCCAGGGCTGGCGCGACGCAAGATCATCGCCACCAAGTATCCGCAAATCACTCAAGACTACTTCAACACGATCGGCGAAGATGTTGAAATCATCAAAATTGAAGGCTCAGTCGAATTAGCACCATTAGTCGGATTAGCCGACGCGATCGTCGATATCGTTGAAACTGGCGATACCTTGCGAGAAAATCACCTGCAAGTTTACGCGGAGTTAATGCCAGTATCCACGCACCTAGTCGTCAACAAACTCGCCTTAAAGCAAAAACAAGGTGAGATCAAACAACTGCTTTTACAATTACAACAAGCCATTCAGGAGGCTGCCTTATGAAAATTTTAACTGGATCATTTGAAGAATTAGAAAACCAAGTTACCAAACGTGAACAACAAGCGGCTAGCCGCCCAGAAGTGGAATCGGCAGTTCAAGACATTATTGCCAATGTTCGCACTCGAGGCGATGAAGCGTTAAAAGAATATTCCGCCAAATTCGATAAAACCCAAGTCGATGAATTCCGAGTTTCTGATGAAACCATTGAAGCCGGCTACAACGCTTGTTCTGAAGAACTACTCGACGCCTTGCGCTTGGCTAAGAAAAACATCACCAGCTACCATGAGCAAGAAGTCTCCCGCGGCTTTATCGATGCCAAACAACTAGGTGTCATCCGCGGCCAAAAGCTCACCCCATTAGCCGCAGTTGGTTTATACGTCCCAGGTGGCACAGCTGCCTATCCTTCCACGATCATGATGGCGGCCATTCCAGCAAAAATTGCCGGGGTTAAAAACATCGTCATGGTGACACCACCACAACCAGAAGGCATCAACCCGGCAGTACTGGCTGCGGCAAAACTCGCAGGCGTCGATGCCGTTTACCAAATCGGCGGTGCGCAAGCCATCGCAGCATTAGCTTTTGGCACTGAAAGCATCCCGCGGGTGGATAAGATCATGGGCCCTGGGAACATCTTCGTCGCCACTGCGAAAAAGCAAGTCTTCGGCCAAGTTGCCATTGACATGATCGCCGGACCTTCTGAAATCGGTGTGATCGCTGACGAAAAGGCCAACGCTCGGCAACTAGCTGCTGACTTATTATCTCAAGCGGAACATGACAAGCTCGCTCGGCCAATGCTCGTCACCCCAAGCCTTGAAGTTGCTAAAGCGGTCAGCGCAGAAATCGAACGTCAACTCAAAACCTTACCACGGGAAGAAATCGCTCGCGCTTCGGTTGAAAACGAAGGCTTCATTGCCATCACCAAAGATTTAGATCAAGCCTTTGATTTAATGAACTTGATCGCTCCTGAACACTTGGAAGTCCAAGTCGACGAACCGATCACTTACCTCAACCGCATTCAAAACGCCGGCTCAGTGTTCTTAGGCCGGACCGCCTCAGAACCTTTAGGCGATTACGTGGCGGGTCCTAACCACATTTTACCGACTGCTGGGACAGCACGGTTCTTCTCACCACTAGGCGTTGAAGATTTCGTCAAACGTATCCAATTCGTGCAATACACCCAACCAGCCTTAGCAAAAGAAGCCAGTGCCATCACCATATTGGCTCGCACTGAAGGCCTCGAAGCCCACGCTCGCGCCATTGAATCTCGTTTTGAAGACGACGCAAAATAGGAGGCAGCTTATGCGCACAGCAGAAATCACTCGCAATACCAAAGAAACGAAAATTTACGTCAGCTTAAACTTAGATGATTATTCAACCATCGATATCGACACTGGGATCGGCTTTTTCGATCATATGTTGAATGCTTTTGCCAAACACGGTCGCTTTGGGTTAGTGGTCAAAGCAGATGGCGACTTAGACGTCGATCCACACCACACCACTGAAGATGTCGGTATCGTCATCGGTGAATGTTTCAAACAAGCATTAGGCGACAAAGCTGGTATTGAACGCTTCGGGACTGCCTTTGTCCCACTCGATGAAACCCTGAGTCGCGTGGTCGTCGACTTATCTGGTCGTGCGTACTTGGTGTTTGAAGCAGAATTCGATAACCCGAAGCTCGGCGGCTATGACACCGAAGTCACCCAAGACTTTTTCCAAGCGATCGCTTTTGCCGGAGAATTCAACTTACACGCGACAGTTTTATATGGAAGAAACACGCACCACAAAATTGAGACCTTGTTCAAGGCTCTCGGTCGTGCCTTGCGTGCTGCGGTGAACTTAAACCCTGAAGTTAAAGGCATTCCATCGACGAAAGGTGTGATTTAATGCTTGCAGTGATCGATTATGACACCGGCAACGTCCGCAATGTCAAAAAAGCCCTTGACCATCTCGGTATCGACAACTGCTTAACCGCTGATCCTGAAGTGATCAAACAAGCAGACGGCCTGATCTTACCAGGTGTTGGGGCTTTTGCCAAAGCCATGCAAGCGTTAGCTGAGCGCAACTTGGTAGACGTGTTACAAACACAAGCGCGTGCCGGTCAACCGATGTTAGGGATTTGTTTGGGGATGCAGTTATTGTTTGACCGCTCTGAAGAATTCGGGAACACGCAAGGTTTAGGCTTATTGCCAGGTGCAGTTGTTGCCATTCCTGAAAAGCCTGGTTTAAAAGTGCCACACATGGGCTGGGACACCAACAATGGTCGGACCAATAACCGATTCGGACGGGTGTTTAATGGTGAAGCGACTTATTTCGTACATTCTTATTATGTCCAAACCGCTGCGAAAAATATTGCGGCGACTTGCGATTATGGCGTGCAGATCCCAAGCATCGTTCAACAAAACAATGTGGTGGGGATGCAGTTCCACCCAGAAAAAAGCGGTGCGGTTGGCTTAGCCGGCTTAAACGCGTTTAAGGAGATGGTAGAAGATGCAGATTTTTCCCGCAATTGATTTGATCAACGGTCAATCTGTCCGTTTGTACCAAGGCGACTACGACCAAAAAACCACGATTGCAGCCGATCCTATCACCCAAGCGCAAAGCTTTGAAGCAGCCGGGTTGACCCATTTGCATTTAGTTGACTTAGACGGTGCCAAAGCTGGTGAACCAAAGAACTTAGTCACCATCAAAAAAATTCGTGAAGCCACTGATTTATTTATCGAAGTTGGCGGCGGCATTCGCACACTACAAACGATCACTGACTATTTAGCTTTAGGGATCGATCGCGTGATTTTAGGTTCAGTGGCGTTAAAAGATCCTGAACTCACCAAAGCGGCGCTGCAACAATTCGGGGCTAACAAAATCGTGATCGGCATTGATGCCTTACATGATCGTGTCGCCACAGAAGGTTGGCTAGAAGATTCAGATGTGTCTTGTGCTGAACTGGTCGATGCGATGCAAGATGCTGGCGCACAAACTTTTATCGTCACCGACATTGCCAAAGATGGCACCTTAAGTGGGCCAAATGTTCAAATGCTGGCAGATTTACATCAACAATTTCCACCGTTGACCTTTGTCGCATCTGGCGGGATGCATGAGCCTGAGGATTTAACGGCGCTTAAAGATGCTGGCATCACGGTTGCAATCGTGGGCAAAGCTTTAGCCGCCGGCAGCATCACCTTAGCGGATTTGAAAGCCATGGAGGGATAAGATGATCACCAAACGCATTATTCCATGTTTAGACGTGGATCAAGGCCGCGTCAAAAAAGGCGTCAACTTTGTCGACTTGACTGATGTTGGCGACCCTACAGAAATTGCGGCGGCATACGAACAACAAGGCGCAGATGAATTAGTGTTTTTAGATATCACCGCCACGGTTGATCATCGCAAAACCATGGTCGACACCATTGAATCTGTTGCCAGCCAAGTGTTCATGCCGCTGACTGTCGGTGGTGGGATTCATTCCGTTGACGATATGCAAGCTTTATTGAAGGCTGGTGCCGATAAAGTGTCATTAAATTCTGCGGCAGTGCGGCAACCAGAGCTCATCACCCAAGGCGCTGAAAAATTCGGTCGCCAATGTATCGTCGTCGCCATCGATGTCCGCAAAAAAGACGACTCGTTTCAAGTCGTGATCGACGGTGGTCGCACGCCAGTTGATCTGGACGCCGTTGAATGGGCCAAACAAGTCGTTGACCTTGGTGCCGGCGAACTACTCGTCACCTCAATGGATCAAGATGGGACCAAAGCTGGTTTTGATCTGCAACTGTATCAAGCGTTAACAGCTGCGGTGAATGTGCCGATCATTGCCTCTGGTGGTGCCGGTTCAATTCAAGATTTCACTGATTTATTCACGCAAACAACTGTCGATGCCGGGCTTGCCGCTTCTGTGTTTCATTTTGGTGAGTTGACGATCCCAGAAGTTAAAGCAGAACTGAAAGAAAACGGGGTGTTAGTCCGTTGATCGCTTTAGATTTTAAAAAAGGTGATGGCTTAGTGACAGCTGTCGTCCAAGATGCCAACACCAAGCAAGTGTTGATGGTGGCCTATCTCAACGAAGAAGCTTGGCAAAAAACTAACGAAACTGGTGAAACCTGGTTTTGGTCACGGTCTCGACAAGAGCTGTGGCACAAAGGGGAAACCTCTGGCAACACGCAACAAGTACAAAGCATTGCTGTCGATTGTGATGAAGATTGTTTGTTGATCAACGTGATTCCAGCCGGTCCAGCTTGTCACACCGGCCACACCAGTTGTTTTTATCGCGATAAAGAAGGGGTGGAACTTAATGGCTAAACAATCGTTGCATGAACTTGAAGCTGTGATCGCTGATCGCAAAGCCAATCCCATCCCTGGCTCTTATACCGATTACTTGTTCACCAAAGGCCTCGATAAGATCTTAAAGAAAACTGGCGAAGAAGCAACAGAAGTGATCGTCGCTGCCAAAAACGATTCCGATTCTGACTTAATTTTAGAAATTGCCGACCTCGCGTATAACGTTTTAGTCTTAATGGCGCAACGCGGGGTTACAGTTGATCAAATTCAAACAGAGCTCGCCAGTCGCATCGGCCCAAGCGATGCCAAGAAATTAAAAGAACGCCCAGCGATCAAAAAACTTTAGGAGGTTTGCTATGCTCAAGAAAACCATTGCCCAACTTGATCCTTACATTCCAGAAACCCCATTAGCTGACCTCGAAAAAGAAACTGGCGTGGCAAAAATCACCCGCTTGTCTGCCAACGAAAATCCTTTCGGTACGTCACCCGCAGTGAAACAAGCCATTCAAAACTTCGACTTCACCACCACACGCCTATATCCAGACGGGGATGCCAATGCGCTGCGTCAGGCTGTTGCAGAGAAACTCAACGTCGATCCTGAACAGCTACTATTTGGTTGCGGCTTAGACGAAGTGATTGAACTTACCGCGCGGACCTTCTTGGAAGTTGGTGATGAAGTCGTCGAACCTTGGCCAACATTTGGCGAATACAAACTCCACTGCCAAATCGAAGGGGCTAATATTGTCGATGTGCCGGTACTAGAAGACGGGACCTTCGATTTGCAAGGCTTAGTGGCTGCCATCACCCCAAAAACGAAGCTAATGTGGTTGTGTAATCCGAACAACCCAACTGGCACTTACACGCCACTCGCTGATTTACGAGCGTTGCTCAAGCAAGTACCGCAGCATGTGTTAGTGATGATCGATGAAGCCTATATGGAATTCGTCACCCAAGAAAATGGTTCCGCCATTCAATTGTTAAATGAGTTCGACAATATTGTGGTGATGCGCACTTTTTCAAAGATTTATGGTTTAGCAGCGATGCGCGTGGGCTATGCGATCATCCCCAAAGCGTTGATCTCAGCGATGCAAGCCGTCCGCTTACCATATAACTTGAATAGTGTCTCTCAAGTTGCTGCTTTAGCCGCGCTGAATGACACGCAGTTTGTGACCACCATGCAAGCGAAAGTCGCCAGTGCTCGGGAAAAATTCGAAGCGTTCTTCGATGACGCTGGCATCACCTATGATCAAAGCCAAGCCAACTTCATTTTCTTTCAAGCGCCACGAGCCAATGACTTACATCAATACTTGTTGCAGCATGGCTTCTTATTGCGCAATGGCTTAAAACCAGGGTGGCTGCGGTTAACGTTTGGTAGTGCGGAAGAAAATGCCAAGATCCAAGCCTTGATGAACCGCTTTTACGCAACTAAATAATGTGATATGATGGCGATTGACTGATGTAAAGGAGCACATGATGCTAGACGTACAATTAATCGCCACTGATATGGATCACACCTTACTCACCGAAGCTGGAGAGTTACCACCACATTTTGATCAAAAACTCGATGCTTTAGCTGCTGCTGGAATTCAATTTGCCATTGCCTCAGGGCGACCGCTATATACACTGAAAGCCATTTTCCCAAAGCACGCCGATCAACTGGTTTTGATCTCAGATAACGGCGGGGTGATCGCAGACCGGGGCAAAATCGTTGCCAAAAACTTGTTACCACAATCAGCAATCCAACAAATGGTCCAAACCGCGTTAGCCCACACGGATGTTCGCCCAATGATCTGTGGCATCAACGGTGCGATTGCACCAACAGTGGATCGTCAATATGATACGGTGTACCGTGAATTCTACCACAACTTGGATTACCTCGATGATTTAACCCAATGGCAAGGCGAAGCCGATAAAGTGACGTTGTATCTGCCAAATGGGGATGCCGAACGCGTGTTTGCAGAAATCATTCAACCGCAATTTGGGGACCAATTCTCTGCAGCGGTATCCGGTCCAGTGTGGATCGACATTATGCCGCAAAACGTCAACAAAGGTACCGCCATGGCACAAATCGGCAAATTACGCGGCATTGCGCCTGAGCACATGATGGCCTTCGGGGATACTTTCAACGACGCGCAAATGCTGAGTTTTGTGAAATACGGCTATTTAATGGCCAATGCCAACCCTGGTATGGCCTCATATGCTCACTTGCACACTGGCTCTAATGATGAATATGGCGTCGTACAAGTGCTTGATCAGGTGCTTGCTGGCAAGTTTGACACTCGCGATTAACGTCGCGAGTTTTTTTGTTCAAGGTTTGCCCATAAAATCGTCACAAACTGCCAAAAGTCTACACCACTTTCCTTGTTATGCTGGTTTTGTTAACAAACATAGAAAGCAGGGAACTCATGTCTATTTCTGAACTTATTCCATATGCCCCAGCCATCCTCGGTGTTTTAGCGTTGATCTTGTATGCCTTTATGCGCCGCGAAGCCGCAAAAGCCTTGCCAATTCCCGAAGGCACGCCCAAAGCCGGCCTTGATCTGCGATTGAAAGCTTACTTGCGCTTAGCTGAGGTGGAACCAAAACTCGCAGTGGCGACACATCGCTACTGGACCGTCACTGCCTTAACAGTGCTTGCTTATGTCGCCACGTTTGGGGCTTGGTTACCAGAAGTGACCAACTGGAGTGGTTTGTTTGCCACATGGTGGTGGTTGTTGATCGCGTTGTGCTTGCATCTGGCAAGCGTTTGGTTGCATCATCAAGTATTGACGCTTGAAGCACACGCCGTCGGTGCATTAGCTGATGATCATCAAGCAGAACTTCACGATTTGCACTTGTTTGGCGATGGTCGCTGGTATGCGCAACTACAAAGCACGCAAAAATATTTGATTGCAGCTCTGGCATTGTTCTTCATTGCAGTGATCTGTTGCATGATCCTCTGGTAAAATCATTAGTCCGCCTAGGCGGGCTTTTTTAGTATCCGGAATTGGAATAGAACTGAGAGCCTGGCATCAAAGGCTTTGCTCGCTCGTTTAAAAAAACTTTCGACCGCAAAGATGAAACGGCCTTCGATTGCGTAATTTATTAATGAGCCGAAAAAATCACAGGAGGGATCCGTATGCAGATTCTATTCACCAATTCACATCACATCAACGCCACTTTTCACACCGTCAAAGCATGGCTAAGCGATCCTGCGCGCTTCAAGCAATTGTCACCGATCACACATGAATTCCATTGGGAGGTATTTGCCGGTAGCAAATTTGTCGGTTATCGCAGCCACGATCACCACGTTCAATTGATCTTCACGCTGAATGAAACGCCGCTTGGGACGCGCGTTGATCAAGTCTTGCTCGTCACCAAATCACCAGTGCTACCACCATTAGTGTTGACGCCATTAGTGCATGCCGCATTTGCGCCTAATCTAAATCGACTCGAGCAACTATTAGCATCCCAATAACCACCATTGAAACGGTACCGGCTCAGTACCGTTTTTTTATGGGATTAAGTTAAAGACGGGTGATTCAGTCAGCGCATTTACTTGTTAGCCGCGGTATACTATGACTAAATCAATGATGGCATGCCATGGATCGCTTTTATCCGACTGAATGGACTTGTTTTTGCATTGTTGAAAGCCAAGGTCAATTACTCATGCAAGCAAAAACAGATAGTGAATTTGAACCGAGTTTGACGTTTCCTGGAGGCCACGTCGAACCGAATGAATCCGTCACCCAAGCAGCATCTCGAGAATTATTCGAAGAATGTGGCTTGCGCATCGATGATTGGCAACAACTCGGATTCGTCAACTTTCAACGCAATGACGGGAAGCGCGAACTGATTTTTATTTGTACCAACGCGTTACCTGAAGCCTTATCGACACATGTTGCCATGGGGAACAACGAAGGAGAAACACAGTGGCAACCGATTAACGGCATCGACTCTGAACTGATGAACCCAGTGGTGCGGTCTGTATTTGAGGCTTACACAAATCAAAACCCTCGGGAACTGTATTTCCCGTGACCGGATCGCTACGGAAAAATGTTATTTAATAGAATCTAAGCAAATTACTTTTCACCGAGTTAAATCCTGACACACAAAGGATTAAAGGATATGGTATGATAGTTCTATGAATATCAAACAATCAATCAGTAATGATGAATGGCGCGTCAAGATCTTCAAAGCACTGGCTGACGAAAGTCGGTTGGCCATCGTGCGCGCTTTGCATGAACATCACAATAAAATGGCATACGCAATCTTGGTTGACCAACTCAACTGTGGCAAATCAACTGCTTCGTATCACCTGAAAATTATGCAAGAGGCCGGTTTGGTGACCACATCTCGGCAAGGCCAGTCTAAACTTGTTGAGCTCAATCAAATTGTCTTTGATGGGGTGCTGCCAGGTTTTTTAAAGACGCTATCATAGGCTGTTCGATGATTCTAAAGTTGTCGAATTATCGAATTGTTCTGGATTTTGACGCATATTTCGGATTGCAGTACACAATTTTTGCCGTTTGATTAGAATGTTATTTTTAAAGTCGGGAGGCGCTCAATTGAAATTGCATCGTGCGTTTGGCTGCTATGGCATTTTAACTTGGCATCACCAGCTGGTTGTCATTCACAAGCATGGTGGCCCATATACCGGTCACTTCGATTTGCATGGTGGCAGTTTAGATGGACCAGAGGATCTAGCGGCATGCGTGTTGCGAGAAGTTCATGAGGAAACTGGGCTCGCTGCAACCATCCAGCAACAAGCTTGGGACGGTCAGTTTTGATTATCCTTGACGCTACAAACATTGGGATCATAACCAACACCTTGGTGTGTTTTATCGCTTACAAGCGCCAGAAACTGACTTATTAGTGCATCCGGTTCAATTTATCGGGCAAGATTCACTTGGGGCACAGGCAGTTGCACTAACTGATTTCTCAGAACAAAACGCCTCACCTTTAGTCTTATGGGCACGAGATTATTTACAAACAGGCGTCCTTGATTCAACCGCCAAACATTACCCTCACTGGCAGACGTATCCTGATTAGTGTCCTGAGTTCATCAAATTTCATTTTCACAGGTTACGCGAGGAACAAAACAGCCACTTTGGGCTGATGTTCATTCCTATCTCAGTTGATTCACAATCGCATCCGCATTCATTGAATAATCTTTCCCGGTCACATCGATTTTAATAGAATCAACAGCATCGTACATTGAAAGGCGAGCGATGGCGCCTGGCAAAGCGGCCTGATCACGCGTCCCAGCGTCAATATCTTGGCTAAAGCGGGTGGTCAGCTCCGCTTCACTTGCGACAAGAGAAAAAGAATAGACGTCAAAGTCGCCGTTTAAGCCGTTTAGCAAATCATCGATAATGCTTTGTTGATGCATCACCCAAACAAAAACAATGTTCTCTAAGGTGGTGTTGGCGATGAATGCGTTTAACAAGAATTGAATATTGCGCATCACCATCGCTTTATTCTCATCATTAAACACCCAAGGATGCATACACCAACACCAGTCACCATCAAGAAAAACGGCGTGATCTAAGCGTTTTTCAACTAAGTATTGGCCTAAGGTCGTTTTCCCGATGCCCATCGTGCCACCGATCAAGATCAACTTCTTTTTCTGCATCATGCCGGTCTCCTTCAAGATTTAGTCTATTGTAAGCCTTTTCGGCATTCAGATGCAAAAATACTAACGCTCATAGGAACTGACGATGATACGGCAGTTTGGCAAAAGGGGGCAGCGGTGACTTTATTACAAAAAAATTGACTGATTTTCACTTCACTGATATGATATCAAGACACATCAAAGAGACTTTGCCGATCATTCGTTACGCATCTACCGCAGGCAAACGTTCGCACCACCTGCAATCGCATCGGATCATCGCAACATGCTGATCACGATTCTGACTTCCGGCTGTTTTGATGGCTATTTATGAATCAGTTAGCATTGAGAAGCGGATATCGGAAGCAAACTACGAGACTCTGACTTCTAGGTTGACGTTAGACATCTGCACGAATCTGTCACTTAAACTGTTAGCAATCGTTGCAAGTCACTGAACTGCCAGCAATGATCGTGCAACCATGGTTCAATTCATTCATCATTGCCGCTGGTGATCATCATCTTGATGAATGAAACCAGCTAAGTGCGATGTTGCAGCAGATTTATTGTTGAAAAGCAAAACGATGATGACGTTCGTCCTGAATCTAAATTGATTGACAAGGTTTTTGTGAGTCACAAGTCTTGTCGAAGATCTGTTGATCGTGGTAAATCACTCAAGGACGATAACCGGAATCAGTTCAAATATCACTTAAACTTTTAACGGCAAATTAGGTGAGAGTAGCTGTCAAAACCACCTTGATATTTTTCGCCTTTTCTAGTTTACATAATATATATTATACGAAGTAACGCAACCGGAGTTAATCCAAGCATAAATCACTTGGATCATCCGATTTAAACGAAAACTTGCAATTCGCTTACCGCTGCACTTTTGCAATACGAGTTCTGGCCTCAGCCTCGCTACCAGTTTCATCTTGTGCGTCACAGCGCGCTGTGAGCCACGCAACTTAGTTTTGATCACCGACGATATGCCAAACAACTTTCTCGTTCACGTGAGCTACATTTGATCGAATCAAAAAATGGCCTTTAAGCACTGATTCATGCTTAAGGCCATTTTCGTTGATTATCCTTCAAAATTTGCTGAAGAATCCTTGCTATCGTGTGGATGTCGTTTTTTGTGGGCCCGGAGTAAAATGCTGATGGCCAACAATGCATCACACAATATCGCAATCGCCAAGTAGATCCACGACTTTTGCATAACCGCTAATAACGTCACCAGCTGATACAAAAATACTTGGCTTGCGATCAATAAATCTGATGAGATTACACGATGGCGCTTGATAATGGCCATCACTGATAAAGCAATGCCTGTAATCCCACAAATAAACACGGCGCTCACAATTGCTGTTTCGAAGTTTGTCATATCATGTTTTCTCCCAAATTGTGCTCACCGCAACTGATACCAGTCATTGATCATTCATATCATAGCGCAACATGGTAGCGATTACAATCGCTTCTGCTACCGCGTTCTGTGAGGTATGTCAACCTGCCAAAATGGACAATCACACGTCAAATCATACTCTTGTGCATCTCTCGATACAAAAAAGCGTCCGCAAACGCTTTACCAGTGTTTACAGACGTTTTGAGCAATTAATCGACCGAATTAAAGCTTGCAATCGTTTCAGCATCTAGCCGCCGCAACAACTCATTCACCAAACTTGTCGCGGCTTGGAAATCACTTAGTGCCGTGTAATTGTAAGCTGTGTGTTCATAACGCACTGGAATGCCGACAACAATAGTTGGTACCCCTTGCCAATAACCGATCGCCGCGCCGTCTTGACCGCCACCAGTGCGCACAGCGCGCGTATATGGCAAATGTAATTCATCAGCTAAGTCTGCGGTAAACTGCTGAAATGCCGGATTGGCAATATATGTGGTATCCAAATCGCGTAGCATTGGACCGGCTTTTAACCGGGTTTGACTCAACCAATCAGGTTCAAACGTGTCATCACACGGTACGCCTTCATACACGATCGCCAAGTCTGCTTGAATTTTGCGAGCTGTGACATAAGCACCGCGTAACCCGACCTCTTCTTGTGTCGACAAACCTGCCACCACATCAACATTGAGATCTTCACCATGCAATGTGGTCAAGGTATCTACCATCGCAGCGACACCAACACGATCATCAAACGCTTTACCGAAAAACATGCCATGTGCGTCATCATATGTGCATGAAACGTCAGGAACAATCGGACAGCCGGTATCAATGGCATAATCGTTGATCGTTTCGTCGCGACTGGTGCTGCCAACATCAACACTCATTTCAGCGATCGTCGGCACGGCGTTGCGTTCTGCTGCGGTCATAAAATGTGGCGGCTTGGTGGCAACAACACCTGGAATATATTCACCACGACGATTACGCACCAACACGCGCATCGCTGGCACATTAGTGGGAACAAAGCCGCCGAGCGTCACAAACTTCAACAAGCCGCTAGGACGCACCGCTTGCACTAATAAACCGACCTCATCAGCATGTGCGTCTAATTGAATGACAGGGCGCTCCCCTGTGTTCCCCTTCCGCTTGGTAATAGCATTGAACATGCCATCGATTTCAGTCGTCCCAAAATCTTTCACCGCATCACGATAAGCGCGGATCACCGGTTGTTCAAAGCCGCTGGGACCAAAAGCATTTGAGAATTTGATGATACTGTCGATTTGTTGGGCTTTTTCCATGAATTTCCCCTCCTAGCAAAAAAGCCGCGCGTGAAGCGCGACTTCAGTGATTCAATTAAGCTTCAAAAGCTTTTTGTAATGGTGGGACCACTTGCTTTTTACGAGATACCACACCAGGCAATGCCAAGCGGCCGTTAGCATCGAACTTGCCGCCGAATGCTGCTTCTAGCTTGTCTTTGCCTTCACCGAATGCAAGACCAGTGGAGTTGGAGTTCAAAATATCAGTGGCAACTAACAAGAACAAGTCGTACCCGTTCTTTTCGCTTTCAGCTTTCAAAGTGGCTTCAATGTCTGCTTGGCGAGCGTAGATTTCTTCTAAGTCAACCACGTTTACTTGGCCAATGCGAACCGTTTTGCCTGCCATATCAAAGGACTTGGCGTCGCCTTCAGCAATGTCTAAGTCAGACTTAGCAGCGAGGTTGGTCCCAGCTTTCAACATGTTCAAGCCGTATTCTTGCAAATCAACGCCAGCAATCTTGGCAAGTTCTGGTAAGATCTCGCGTTCCAGATCAGTAGTGGTTGGAGATTTGAGCAATAAGGTGTCGGAAATGGCACCAGACAACATCAAACCAGCAATTTGTGGGGTAATTTCAAAACCATTTTCTTTGTACATCTTGTAGATAATGGAGTTGCAAGAACCCACTGCTTCAGCACGGATGAATAATGGTGCCGCAGTTTCAAAGTTGGCAAAACGATGGTGATCCACAACAGATAAAATCGTAGAATCTTTGCGATCTGCAACAGATTGTTGTGCTTCGTTGTGGTCCACCAACATCACATCAGCACCGTTAGCGGCGTCAATGACACGTGGGGCTGCGGTTTTGAAGGTATCCAAGGCGAATTTAGTTTCGTCATTTGGGGTGCCTAAAGCGACTGCTTCAACATCCGTGTTGCCAGATAAACGCTGAAATTCAGCCCAAGTGATGGCGCTGGTGATCGCGTCAGTATCTGGGTTTTGGTGACCAAAAATCAATGTCGTCATTAGTAATTGCTCCTTTAATTGAAACGATTTTCACATTACTCATTCAGTTTAACACGGTTTTCTTTGACCCGCGATAAATAATCTGAATCTTGGAAATATTTGTCAAACGATTCCAGAAATTGTGCGATCCGTGGAATATCATCTTTGCCTTTACGATAAACAAATGAGAGTTCAAAGTTGATCCCAGGCTCAAAGCTTGCGGCATACGCATGGATCTGATCTTGATGGGCTTGATAGAAACTATTCGGTAACGCGGTATTCACCCCTGTGCGATTGATAAATTGCATCAATTGATAAGGCGTGGTGAATTGTGCAACAGATTGCGGATCGTTGACCAGTTTATTCTTGAATTTCTCATGAATGAATTGATTCAAGAAATACCCTTCTGGATAAGTTACCCAAGGTTGCGCAATAGTTTCTGCGAGCTTGACTCGCTTGCGATGTGACATTTCTTCATCATGATGCAAAAATACCAAAGATTCATCGATGATCTTCTTGGTCGCATATGGATCCCAATGTTTGATAGTTTCATCTGGTAAGTACATAATGGCCAAGTCGATTTGGTTGTTTTCCAATTTATCCCAGATCTCATGCCGCGTCATCATTCGCAAAGTCACTTGGACATGTTCGTTATGTTGATAATAGTCTGCAATAAATGAGTTGAACGCTGAGTCTTCGATCGAGGCCAATAAACCAATGTTAATTTTCCCGTTAGAGGCGTCAGAGGCTTCTTGAATGCGATCAGTCGCCACGTTTAAGACCTCATAGATCTGTTGCGTGGCTTCCAACATGGTGACGCCAGCTTCGGACAAATGCAGCTTTTTGCCAATGGAATAAAACAACGGTGCACCAACTGTCCGTTCAAGCTTTTTGATTTGTTGGGTCAACGCTGGTTGCGTGATCCCTAACAATTGTGCAGCTTGAGTGTAATTCATCGTGTCTGCAAGTTGTAGAAAATATGTCAGGGTCTTCGACGAGAAAATGCTTTCTTGAGGGGTTTTCATGGCGATATTCTCCTTAAAGTTAGTAGATGCTTTCTTAATGATAAGATAAAACAAAAAAAGAAGCAACTATAAAAGTTACTTCTAGCTTATTGTTGTGTTAAGTTGTTACTTTCCAGGCTTCCAAGTCTTGTAACCGGTGTAATCTGCTGTATGCAAGAGTTTCTCGGCGTTTTTGATCCGATCTGGGGTTGGTGGTTCGATGCCTTCAAGCGGATAAGCAATGCCCAACTCGTGATACTTCTTAACGCCTAACGTATGATAAGGAAGCACTTCCACTTTCTGGACATTATTTAACGTCTTGATGTAATCGCCTAACTCAGTTAAATAGTTATCATAATCAGTACGTTCTGGAACGAGAACATGGCGGATCCACATATCGCAGTTGTGACTAGACATATATTGGATCATATCCAAGATGTTCTCGTTGCCAAACCCAGTCAACTTCTTGTGTTCTGCGGAGTTGATGTGTTTGATATCAACCAAAGAAATATCAGTGACTGCCATCAGTTGTTCGAATTTACCAAACCATGGTTGATCGCGAGTAAATGGATTACCTGACGTATCCAAGCAAGTGGAGATCCCACGGGCTTTGGCTTTAGTAAACAAGTCAAGCAAAAAGTCGATTTGGACCAGTGATTCCCCACCAGAGCATGTGATACCACCAGTATCGCCCCAGAATGCCTTATAGCGTTCGGCATCATCTAAGACTTGGTCGGCAGTCATTTCTTCGCCGACGCCGATGTTCCAAGTATCAGGGTTATGACAGTACTGACAACGCATCCGACAACCTTGTAAAAACGCTGTGAAGCGAATGCCAGGGCCATCTACCGCGCCAAAGCTTTCGACTGAGTGCACATAGCCTTTGATCGGGCCGTTTTCAGGTGTATCCACCACATCCATCAAGTTGGTTGGTGTGTTGGTATTCTCAAATAGTTTCATGATTACTCCCCCTAATGCAGTCGTAGCAGGTCGTTCTGCCTAAAAGTCCAAAATTATTTTGGCCCTTTAGGCAAAACGGGAGTCGCAATGCGACTCCCGCTGCATGACTGTTGAGTTCTTGCCTATTGTGACGTGTTTAAGGTGACGCTTTCGTCGTCGAGCTCCGTTAAGGCAACGCCCAAGCAGTTAGCTACGCTCAACGCTTCGAACCAAACCCGGGTTCAAAGCGTCGAGCTACGCTACCTGTTGGGCTAAAACCGCCTCAACTGCGCTCTGGGCTACATTTCTTCGAAGAAGGTCCGAGAAATAACGTCGTCTTGTTGTTCCTTCGTCAAGTCAGCGAAGTATACGCAGTAGCCGGATACCCGCACAGTAAGGGTTGGGTATTCTTCTGGGTGCTTTTGCGCGTCGATCAAAGTTTCCTTGTTGAAGACGTTGATGTTCAAATGCATCCCGTTGTTGTGCATATAACCATCGATCATGTTGACCAAGGTGTCTTTGCGAGTTTCGTCGTCGTGACCCAAGGTGTTAGGGGTCACACCAAACGTGTTGGAGATCCCGTCAGTGGCGTAGTGATAAGGGATCTTGGCGGTGGACATCAAGGATGCCAAAGCCCCGTTCTTTTCAGCGCCGTAAGCTGGGTTGGCACCAGGTGAGAATGGTTCGCCTTTTTGACGACCGTTAGGCGTGGTACCAGTGTTCTTGCCGTAAACGACGTTGGAAGTGATGGTCAATACGGAAGTAGACAACTTCGCATTGTGATACAAGTGATGCGTGTTCATCTTACCGTAGAACCACTTGATCAACCAAACCGCAATTTCATCGGCACGATCATCGTTGTTCCCATAACGTGGGTAGTCATTGTCTTCAGCTTTGAAGTCAACGGCAACGCCTTTTTCATCACGGATAACATGCACTTTACCATACTTGATGGCAGAAATGGAGTCAACCGCATGGGAGAAGCCAGAGATCCCGGTAGCGAAGGTGTAATCCAAATGGGTATCCTTCAAGGCCAATTGCGCAGCTTCATAGTAGTACTTGTCATGCATATATTGGATAGCGTTCAAGGCGTTAACATAAACGTCTGCTAACCAGTCAGCTTGAACAGAGAACTTCTTCATGAAGTCGTCGTAGTCGATGACATCGGTAGTGATCGGCTTCGTTTCAGGACCAACTTGCTTTTCGCCGATTTCATCAACACCACCGTTGATGGCGTATAAAATGGCTTTGGCTAAGTTAGCACGGGCACCGAAGAATTGAACCCCGTCTTTAATTGGTTGTGCGGAAACACAGCAAGCAATGCCGTAGTAGTCTGTGCCCCATTCAGTCCGCATCAGATCATCGTTTTCATATTGGATCGTGGAAGAAGTGATGGAAACTTCAGTGGCATAGCGCTTGAAGCCTTCTGGTAATGCTTCAGACCAAAGCAAGGTAATGTTTGGTTCTGGGGCGGCACCCATGTTGTCCAAAGTCTTCAAGAAGCGGAAGGCAGTCTTGGTGATATGGTGACGACCATCAAAGCCAACACCACCTAAGGACAAGGTAGCCCAAATTGGGTCGCCTGAGAACAGGGAGTTGTATTCTTCAGTCCGGATGAAGCGAACCATACGCAACTTCATAACCAAGTGATCGATAAATTCTTGGGCTTGGCTTTCGTTGATCAAGCCACGCTTCATATCACGTTCAATGAAGGCATCGATTGTGGTATCGATACGGCCAACAGACATTGCGGCACCGTTTTGAGTCTTAACGGCTGCCAAGTAGCCGAAGTAGATCCATTGGATGGCTTCTTGGGCGTTAGTCGCAGGCTTGGAAATATCGTAGCCGTAGCTAGCAGCCATCTTCTTGATGTCGCCTAAAGCACGATATTGATCAGAAACTTGTTCACGCAGACGGATCACATCATCAGTCATTTCGCCATCGCCGATGTGTTGGAAGTCGTTGAACTTGTCAGCCATCAAACGATCGATCCCATAAATGGCGATCCGTGGGAAGTCAGCAACGATCCGGCCACGTGCGTATGCATCTGGAAGACCAGTGACGATCTTGTAGTGACGCGCTTTACGCATATCAGGGGTGTAAACATCAAAGACCCCTTGGTTATGCGTCTTATGATATTCAGTGAAGATCTTATGCATTTCTGGATCTGGCTTGTAGCCGTAAGATTCCAACGCATCTTCAGCCATGCGGATCCCACCGAATGGCATGAACGCACGCTTCAATGGCTTATCAGTTTGCAAACCAACAATGGTTTCCAAATCTTTGTTCAAGTAGCCAGGACCATGACTTGTGATCGTGGCAACCACATTGGTGTCAGCATCAAGCACACCACCTGCAGCACGTTCTTGTTTCTTGAGGTTGAGGACTTGGTTGTTCAAAGTGGTGGTTGCTTCAGTTGGCCCTGCCAAAAAGCTTTCATCACCATTGTATTGGGTCAGGTTCTGTTGAATGAAGTCGCGGACATTGATTTCGCTTTGCCAGTTGCCGCCGTTGAAACCTTCCCAGTAGTTGGTTTCGGTTTTGTCTAACTGTTTCATCTGAGTTGCCTCCTAAAATGTGATTACCATGTCACAGATTTTACATTCTTACTATAACACACTCCGACAATCTTGCAAGCCTTTTCTTTCGCTTTCTCATGCGAATATAAATTCTTTTCGCGTTACGGTGTGAAACCACTACTCCGTTCGCTGTTTCACGAGATTGCGGTTACATTTAAAATGACATCGTTCTCATTAACGGCCTGTACTAATCACATATAATAATACAGTTTTCCAATTTGTGTAGTGATACAACACATGTCGAAATTCCATAGCAGTTTCTCCGAAATCGCGATACAGCACGAAAAAAGCCGACTGAATTCACAGTCGACTTTGGCCTTAAGCGCGTTTTTGCTGTTGTGTCTTGTAGTCCTGCATCATCGCGATCATTTCATCAGGGGTCACCAGATCCGTTTCATCGGCAATGGCTTTAAACATTGGGAAAATGTCCGTCATCATTTCACGGTTCACTTGGTAGCCCATTTCATTGAGTTTGTTCATCACCGCATGAGAACCAGACAGCTTCCCTAAAGGTAGGCTGGTGTGCATCCCAACATCTTCTGGGACCAGAATTTCATAAGTTTGACGATTTTTCAGCATGCCATCTTGATGGATCCCTGATTCATGGGCAAAGGCATTGGCACCAACGATCGGACGGTTGGGCCCAACCGCAATGCTAGAAGCTTGGGCGACGATTTCTGAGACATGCTTGGTTTGTGGCAGGTTGATGTTGGTTTGCGCATTATAGAAGTCGCCACGAACATGAATTGCTGCCGCGACTTGAATTTCATCAACGTTCCCAGCGCGATCGCCTAGGCCATTGATCGTACCTTGCACTTGGGTGGCACCGTTTTTAATGGCGGCCATTGCATTGGCCATCGCCATGCCTAAATCGTTGTGCGTGTGAGCCGCCCATTCGATTTGGTCAAATTCAGCAATATGGGCTTTGAGGTTCGCGAAAATCGCCCCGAATTCTTCAGGATCATCGTAACCGACAGTGTCTGGAATGTTGATCATGGTGGCACCGGCGTCAATGGCTGCTTGCACAGCTTCAACTAAGAAGTCAGGTTCAGTGCGGGAAGCGTCTTCGGGACTGAACTCTACCACGTCAAACATGGTTTTGGCATAGGCCACATCTGATCGGATCTTCGCAATCATTTCTTCCTTGGTCATGTGCAGCTTGTATTCACGGTGGATCGGGCTGGTGGCAATGAAGGTGTGCAGCATTTGATGAGGTGCTGGGGCAATTGCATCGCGCACCGCGATCATGTCTTTGCGCACTAGGCGAGCTAAGCCGGTGACGGTGGTGTGCTTGATGGTTTTGGCGATCGCATTGACAGCGCGGAAGTCTTCAGGGCTTGCAATTGGAAAGCCAGCTTCAATGTAATCGACGCCCCATGCTTCCAAGGCTTTGGCGATTTCAACTTTTTGTGCCACGGAGAAGTTGACCCCAATGGTTTGTTCACCATCGCGTAAAGTGGTATCGAAGAATTTGATTTGTTTTGTCATAAGTAGACCCTCCATAAATTGTGTTTTGCTGATTTAAATGAATAAAAAATAGGGCCCTAACTCACACATCATCTGTGTATAGCTAGGACCCTATTGCTTGCCTAGCCACCGAATTCGCTTCAGTGGCGTTGCAGCCACCGTTCGTCGATGGCCGCATCTCAAATGCCGCGATCGACTAAATCAACAATCGATCACGCAACAACGCAGTATTTTGATTCGTAATAATAATGGCATTTTTCATGATGAACTTCCTCCGCGTGTTGTTATTTGATGAAGTTAAGATTAAACGTTTCTCATTGTTTTGTCAACAGTTTCATCAAATTCTTTTTTATCCAACAAAAAACAGTCCTGAATGAGATCAGGACTGTTGATCAATCGATTAGTTTTCCGCGCTAGGTAAATCGATGATGGTTTCACCATGGACATAAGTTGGGACACCTTGTGTTTCCGTGTCGATCACAAATGACCCATTGGAGTAACGATCGCCATCAGGACTACTATTTGGATCCAGTGGCACCAACGTATCGTTATCTGTTAATACGGTTAAAGCGGTGTTATCATCCACGACATTCATGGCGACGATGCGATGTGGGGCTTTCTTCAATTCACGCAACACCATCAAACCACGGCGAGCCCGGGTAGCAACACCCATTTCTTTGAGTTTCATTTTCTTGAAGGCACCACGTTGGGTCAAGATCCCAACTTCAGTGTTTTCTGGATCCTCCGCTAAAATGAAGTTCACGACGTAATCGCCATCTTTCAGGTCGACGCTCTTGACCCCAGTGGCGCGAGCGCCGATCACAGAAACTTCACTCAACGCAAACTGCAAACCATAAGCTTGATTGGTAACAGCAAAAACGGTTTGCTGAGACTCAGGTGCTACGAAGTACGCATTGGTCACTACTGCATCTTTGGCTTTGAGCTTCATCCCCACCATTGGGCGACTCTTATAGTTGCGCTGTGGTTGCATGTCTGCAAGTGCGGTTTGTTTGATATAGCCGTCGCTAGAACCTAAGACGAAGTTCCCAGCTTGAGTCAAATCATCAAAACCAAAGGCTGCGATCACTTGTTCGTCTGCATCGATGCCAACAGTTTGTGACAAATGTTCCCCAGCATCTTTCCAACGCGCGTCAGTGATTTCATGCACTGGGCGATAAATCACATTCCCGTGGTTAGTAATGATGTACAAGTGTTGCAACGTCCCCATTTCTCGATCAAAAATTGGGAAGTCGTTGTCTTTGAGGCCGTTATCTGAGGCGTCGACTGCTTGATAACTCCGCAATGACGAACGTTTCATGTAACCGTCGCGAGAAACTAAGACCATGACGCGTTCATCGGCGACAGTCACAGTGGTATCGACTTCCAAAGCTTCGATTTCATTTTGAATGGTGGACTTGCGGTCATCCCCATAAGTTTTGGCAATGTCAGAAAGTTCTGATTCGATCACTTGGTCGCGAACTTGCGGATCACCGAGGATCGCTTGGTAGCCGGCAATCGCTTTTGCCAATTGGGCTGCTTCTGCTTCAAGGGCAGTGATATCGGTATTGGTCAAACGATACAATTGCAAGGACACGATGGCTTCTGCTTGCGCCGTCGAAAAGTCGTATTCAGACACCAAGTTCTTCTTCGCATCAGCTTTATCTTTAGATCCACGAATGGTTTTGATCACTTGATCTAAAATTGAGATCATTTTGATCAAGCCTTGCACAATGTGTTCACGCGCTTGCGCCTTGGCCAAGTCATATTGCGTGCGGCGTGTGACGACTTGTTGGCGGTGTTTGATATACGCTTCAAGCATCGGCTTGAAGCCTAATTGCTTAGGCTTCATGTCAGCAATGGCCACCATGTTGAAGTTGTAAGTCACTTGCAAGTCTGTGTTTTTGAACAAGTAAGTTTGAATGCCTTCAGCATTGGCTTCTTTTTTCAGTTCAATGACCACGCTTAACCCAAAGCGATCAGATTCATCGCGGACTTCAGCGATACCATCGACTTTTTTGGCAACGCGGATCTCATCGATTTTCTTGACAAGGTCTGCTTTGTTGACTTCATAAGGTAACTCAGAAACCACGATTTGTTGTTTGCCGCCGCGTAAGTCTTCCACATGGGTACGCGAGCGGACCACGATTTTACCGCGGCCAGTTTGATAAGCTTGCTTAATGCCAGCAAGCCCTTGAATGATCCCACCAGTTGGGAAGTCTGGGCCTTGAACAAACTTCATCAAGGCATCCAGATCGGCATCAGGATGCTTCAACAAATATAAAATTGCATTGATCACTTCTCGCAAGTTATGCGGCGGGATGTCTGTGGCATACCCACTGGAGATCCCAGTGGCGCCGTTGACGAGCAAGTTAGGAAACGCTGCGGGTAAAACAGTCGGCTCTTGCGCCGTGTCGTCAAAGTTCAATACCATATCAACGGTATCTTTATCGATATCTTTCAGCATTTCTGCTGAGATCTTCGATAATCGCGCTTCGGTATAACGCATGGCAGCAGGCGGATCGCCATCCATCGACCCGTTATTCCCGTGCATTTCAATTAATGGGGCCCGGAGTTTCCAATCTTGAGACAAGCGGACCATTGCTTCATAAATCGAGCTATCACCATGGGGATGGTAGTTACCCATGACGTTCCCAACGGATTTGGCGGATTTACGAAAACCTTTGTCAAAGGTGTTGCCGTCTTCATTCATCGCAAACAAAATCCGGCGTTGTACAGGTTTTAAGCCGTCGCGGACATCAGGCAGCGCCCGTTCTTGAATAATGTATTTGGAATAGCGGCCGAAGCGTTCGCCCATGACTTGTTCCAGGGTCATTTCTTGGATTTGATTCGCCATTACTTACGCTTCCCCTTTCGCAGTTGTTGTTTGATTTTGGTCGCCCCAAATTGCATATTGGCATGGTCAACCGTTTTCGTTTCCAAAATCGACCCTTCATCATCGAGGTCAAATTCGACGTTTTGTTCGATCCATTCACGACGTGGTTCAACCCGGTCGCCCATTAAGGTGGTGACCCGACGTTCTGCTAACGCCCCATCTTCAACCCGCACCCGAATTAACGTGCGAGTTTCTGGGTTCATCGTGGTTTCCCACAATTGATCGGCGTTCATTTCCCCTAACCCTTTAAAACGGGTCAAGGTGTAGCCTTTACCCATTTTCTTGGTTTCGGCTTCCAGTTCTTCATCAGTCCAGGCATAAGCGATTTGAATGTTGGCGCCTTTGCCTTTTTGCAGGCGATATAACGGTGGCAAGGCGATGTAGACTTTCCCTGCATCCATCAATGGCCGCATGTAACGGTAGAAGAAAGTCAGCAACAAGATCTGAATATGCGCACCATCAGTATCCGCATCGGTCATGATAATGACTTTATCGTAATTTGCCGCGTCAATATCAAATTCTGCGCCGACGCCAGCACCGATGGTATAGATCATGGTGTTGATTTCTTGGTTTTTGGTGATGTCAGCGAGTTTGGCTTTTTGGGTGTTTAAAACTTTCCCACGCAATGGCAAAATCGCTTGGAACTTGCGATCGCGACCTTGTTTAGCAGAGCCGCCGGCAGAATCCCCTTCGACTAAGTACAATTCATTCTTTTTGGCGTTTTTAGATTGAGCAGGCGTTAACTTGCCTGACAACAAGCTAGTGTCTTTCTTCTTACGCTTACCATGACGGGAATCATCACGAGCGCGCCGGGCTGCTTCACGCGCTTCACGCGCTTTAACGGCTTTACGGACTAATTCTTGGGCCGCTGTGCCTTGTTCCATTAAATAAAAGCTGAGTTGTTCGTAAACGACCGCATCGACGACAGAGCGTGCTTGCGGCGTGCCGAGCTTGCCTTTGGTTTGGCCTTCAAACTGCAGGATCTCTTCTGGAATCCGAACCGCTAACACACCAGCCAAGCCTTCGCGGACATCAGAGCCTTCAAGGTTTTTATCTTTGTCTTTGAGAATGTTGACTTTGCGGGCAAAATCATTGAACGCGCGGGTCATTGCAGAACGCAAGCCCACTTCATGAGTCCCACCATCACCGGTGCGGACGTTGTTAACAAAAGAGATCAAGTTTTCAGAGTAGCCGTCGTTGTATTGCCCAGCAAAATCAACTACTACGCCGTCTTTTTCGCCTTCGAAGTTGAAAACGTCAGATAATGTGTCTTTGCCTTCGTTTAAATATTTAACGAAGGATACCAGGCCATCTGGATAGTGATAGATCTCCACGCGATCAGTGCGCTCATCAGTTAGCGAGATCTCAATGTTTTTCAACAAGAACGCTGATTCACGCAAACGCTCCGCCAAAGTGTCAAATGAGTACACCGTGGTGGTAAAAATTGTCGGATCTGGTTTAAAGGTGATGGTCGTGCCATTAGGTTCGTTAACTTTACCGAGCTTTTGCAACCCGCCATCTGGATGACCGCCGGCAATGAAGTGTTCTTCAAACGCATGCTTGTCGCGCACCACGCGTACCGTCAAGCTTTCTGATAAAGCATTAACGACAGAAGAGCCGACCCCATGTAACCCGCCTGAAGTTTTATAAGAATTCTGATCAAATTTCCCACCAGCGTGCAACACCGTTAAAATGACTTCAATGGTGGGCTTGCCGCTAGCATGCATCCCAGTTGGCATCCCGCGCCCATGATCTTGGACAGTGATCGAGTTGTCTTTGTGGATGGTGACTTTAATTTTATCGCCGTATCCCGCCAATGCTTCATCGACGGCATTGTCAACGATTTCATAAACGAGGTGATGCAAGCCTCGGGTATCAGTCGAGCCGATATACATCCCGGGACGCTTGCGCACGGCTTCTAGCCCGTGCAGCACCTGGATCGATGAATCCGTGTAAGCTGAACTTTGCGTATCCATTCAATTCTTCCTCTCTTTACAACATGTTACTAATGTACACTTGTGAGCCCAGAAACTAAAGCGATTTCCCAGAAATCCAGGGGCCTGTCCAACTTATCTCCTGCAGGCGATGAATTGGACAGGCCGTTGGATCACGACTTGCAAGCCTAAACTATTTTACGCGTCGTTTTCGCAATCGTCAAAAAAATGCTACAATAGCACCACGACTATATGCGGTACCCCTTGGGTGCGGCAACAAAGGAGAGGCAGTTTTTTGACAATCGCCCTATGTTTCATCCTCGCGTACTTAATTGGTTCCATCCCCAGCGGCGTTTGGGTCGGCCAAGCATTTTTTCACCAAGACATTCGCGAATCCGGCTCCCATAATATCGGCACCACCAATGCTTATCGGGTGCTAGGTCCAGCCGGTGGCTCGATCGTGTTGGTGATGGATATTTTAAAAGGGACCCTTGGTGCAAGCCTCCCAATTTTCTTTGGGATTCAGCAACACTGGTTGGTCTTGATCGTCGGCTTAGCAGCAGTGGCTGGTCACACCTTTTCAATTTTCATTCATTTCAAAGGCGGCAAAGCCGTGGCCACTAGTGCGGGCATTTGCTTAGCTTATGACTGGAAGTTCTTCTTGATCTGCTGTGCGATTTTTATCAGTCTCGTGATCTTAACGTCGATGGTGTCGATCGCATCCACTGTCGGCATGGGTTTAGTCACGTTTGTCAGTTTGTTTTGGCATGATTGGTTGTTGACCATCGTGGCTTGTGCGTTGTGGGTGGTGTTCTTGATCCGCCACAAACAAAACTTCGCCCGCATTAAAGCAGGCACAGAAAATATGGTGCCGTTTGGATTGGGACTATATCTCAGGAATCACCGAAACAAATAAATGATGAGGTCGGGCCAAGTGCCTGACCTATTTTATTGGCGTCGCCCACCAAAAAACACCGACGATTTCTGCTAACGGAAACCGCCGGTGTTTTTGAAAACGTATCTTGTTTTAATTAACGATAAATCGAGCGAGCCATCCGCTGCAAGGCGTGACGTTCACCACGGATCGCTTTGCTCAAAGCGAAGATGGTGTCAACTGGTGAAATCACACCCCAAGCCGCATCGCCGACGTGTTGAATGTCGACGCCACAGATCTTGTTGCGGATGCCGATTTGCTCCATGTAAGAAGCGCCTGAGCCTTCTTGACTGGTACCGATGGTGCTCATCACTAACGCACCGTTAGCATGGGCAAGATGGACAATTTCCTTGAGTTCCGCATCATCGAGATCTGGGACAGTCCCAACAGCAGGCACTAAGATCACATCTGCGCCAGCATCTAAGAAGGCTTGCGTTGCTTCAACGGATACGACCGGTTCGTTGACCCCAGCACCATGCATTTTACCGGCGATCACTAAACCAGAGAACACAGACTTTGCCACTTTGATGTTCGCCGCGATTTGCGCATTGGTGACCCCAGTACCAGGGTTACCAGTTAAGCAAACGAAGTTGAACCCGAGGGCTTCAGCAGCCTTCAACGTCTTTTCGCTAGCCATGCGGCCTTCTGGGATGACCAAACGATCTTCAGCCATGTCCGCATTGGGATCAACTGGTTCCAAGTTCACACCGATGGGGCGTCCAACCAGTTTTTGCAAGCGATGGATCGATTCCCCGTCGCGGTGAACCTTGGCAGTTGCCAAGCTGGTTTCGCCAGGATACAACCCGACGATCAAAGGATTGAGGACATCACAAGCGTTCAACAAGATCATGTCAGCGCCAAATGCTGCGGCATATTCACTGGTGGTGATGCCATCCATTGGTTCGTGAACCACGACGTTTTCGGATAAAATCACGCGCCCTTCAGAAGCTTTGATACTTTGCTTCAACTGCGCCCCATCCATTGCCAGCATGTCGCTGGTATCTGCAGAAATCAAACGTTTAACCATGTATTATTATCAACCTTTCAAAATGTTTTTCGAAACCGAGGAAATTATGCAGGTTCTTGACCGGCTTCTTCAAGCTTTTGTTGCTTATTGACAACCATTAAGAATGGCAAGTAGATCAAAATGTCTAAGACAATGTTGATGGCTTGCAAGACACTCGCTTGCCAAGCATTGGTGGCCAAGAATCCAGAAATGATCGGCGGCATTGTCCAAGGCACAACCGCACCGATACACAGTGGCACAATGCCAGTGGCCATGGCGATATAAGTGGTGGTGACATTGATCATTGGGGCTAAGATAAATGGAATGATCAAGCTAGTGTTTAACACGATCGGCATCCCAAACATTGTTGGTTCATTGATGTTGAAGATCCCAGGGGTGATAGTCAATGGTGCCAGAACTTCCAATTGTTTAGAAGCACGTTTGGAGAAGACGATGATCCCAATGGCTAAAACTAACCCTAAAGTGGCACCGCCGCCGCCCATAAAGACGAAGTTATCGATAAATGGTTGGGTGATGACGTGGCCACCGTGGTTGATGGTCAACTTACCAGCTTTGAACAACAAACGGTTGGCATCAGTGTTCATCAACCAAATTGGACTGATGATGTTGTTGACAACGTTAGCACCATGGATCCCAACAAACCAGAAAGCACTGTTAAGCAGTACGGCAACTAACGTCCCACCATAAGTGTCACCTAACAATCCTAATGGCTTGGAGAGAATGTGTAACAGTAAATCATGAATGTTACCCAGGCCAGTCCAAGTGAAGATCGCATAAACGGCACCGAACAAGGTAATGATCACAGCACCTGGGATCAACGCAGAGAAACTCTTGGCAACAGCCGGTGGCACCGTATCTGGCATGTGAATTTGAACGTTATGGTTAATGAACCACTGGAAGATCCCCCCAGCGACTAACCCAATAATAATGGCGATGAATAAGCCTTTGGAACCTAAATACCCATAAGGCATCCCTTCAAGTGGCACTTTATCACCGCTCATGATGCTAGGCGTTACCACGAAAAATGACCCTAAGGCGATCACACCAGCGGATTTCCCATCAGTGTGATGTTGTTCGGCATAACTGGAGGCGATCCCGAAACACCCGATCAACCCCAACAACCCGAAGGACCCGTTGACGATTTTGGTGAAAATGGCTGCGACTGACACACCATGGATCATCGTCGCGGCGATCCATGTGGTCCAGGCCGTAATTGGAAAACTCCCTAAAATCAGGAAGATGGAACCGATGATGATCATTGGCATCGCCAACGTGATCCCGTCACGAATGGCGATCAGTGGTTTGTTTTGACTGAGTTTAACGGCAACTGGCATCATATAGCGTTCGATGAAACCAGCCTTACCTTCTTGGCTGTCTTTGCTCATGTAAACTCCCTCTTTCCTCAAAGTGTGGTGTGGGATCATCGGCGGGCCCGCCTAATAATTTCATTTAACAATTAATAATTAACAAATCCGTTGTGGACTTGTATAATTTAATCAATCCCTATCACCACTACCTATGTTAGTGGTAACGGTTGCATAGTTCAACAGATTCAGGTTTAAGAATATCGCTTAATGGTTGTTTTTCGCAACGATTAGAAAGGCAGTTTATGACACCTACTCAAATCAAACGAATGGAACACATCCTTGGACACCTTTACACACAAGGCACACAATCAAGAGCCCAGCTTGCTGTTCGCACTAAAACAACGCCAGCGACGATCAGCCGCGATACGGCGATCATGTTGTCATGGGGGTTGGTTGAGGAATGCGGCCTCGAACCCTTACCGACGCACCACCCAGGCCCTCGACAAGTGTTGCTGCGAGTTGCTAGTGGTGGTTCAGCGTATCTCGGGATTGAATTGACTGCCAATAGTTACACTTTTTGTTTAAGTGATCGTACGGGACACTTGCTGGCACAACAAATCATCAGTCGCAATCAGTCTTATCAACGTGATTTTTTAAATGTGGCAACCTTGATCCGCTACCTCAAACAATTCTTATCCGCGCACCAAGACCTGCCGCCAGTGGCTTGTGGTGTCGCATTGCCAGGACATCACATTGAAGCGACGAATCGGATTTCATCGGCGAATGTCACTTGGGCGTATTTTGATTTGAATCCACTAGAAGCGGCATTAGATGTCCCAGTATTTTATGAAAACAACGTCAACTGCGAAGCCTTGGCAGAAAGCTTGATCGGCCCCAATCGCAATGGCGAGAACTTTGTTTATGTTCATGTCGCCCGTGGGATCTTCAGTGCCACGATTCACGATCATAAAATGTACGGCACTAAAAATTTTGCCGTTGGAGAAATTTCTCACACCATCGTTAACCCTGAAGGCGAACTTTGCGATTGCGGTCGCCATGGCTGTTTGCAAACTTACGCCAGTCACGAATGGCTCGTTAAAAAAGCGCGCCTGTTATACGCGAACTCCCCTGATACGATTTTGCATCAATTGGTGAAAAAACCTGATGATATTCATATCGAAACAGTGATCACCGCTTATCAAATGGGCGATTTGGGGATCATCACGCTGCTGACCAATGCAGTACGCTCAATTGCTGCAGTGTTAAATAATTTGGCATTGGTGATCGATGCGCGGCGGATGATCGTTCACGGCTTGTTGTTTGATCAACCGGATTTATTTCATCGCCTGCAAATGTTCTTAGATCAAAATCAATTCCAACTGACCGCAGTGGCTTCACAACAATTATATGTGAAGCCTTTCGACCCGATGGATGGGGCGATCGGCGGTGCGATGTTAGCTGTATCTCGCATGTTATTGACAAGCGACGGGAAGTATTTTAATTGCCCACCAGAAATCCACTAATATGACAAAAAATCACCTGCTCAATTGGATGAGCAGGTGATTTTGCGTTCATGCGTTAGAAAATCGCGATGGAATAGCCGTGATCGAATACTTCACCTGGTTCAAGCTTGTTGATGCCAAGCTTATGCGTGAAGTCCCCATCAGCGTCGATGGTATCGGCAATGCCCCACCAAGGTTCGATGCAAACAAAGCTACCTTCAGTTGGGTATGGGCTCCAAACGCCCATGAATGGGGCATCTGGCATAGTCACTTCAACGCCGTGACGGGTTTTTTCAGAGCGAATGGAGAAAATCGTTTCCCCTTTGAGTTCGTAGATGATCGCGTCGTTTTTAAACAGTTCATGGGAGAGTTGTTGGTTGACGTCAGTGGCCGCTAAGGTGCGGTGTTCGTAATCGATGCCAACGCCGGCAATCAATGGAATTTGAACGCGAGATTTGCGGGGCTTGAATTCCAAATAGTAATCTTCAAACTTGGTGTCTTCAGTTAATGGGACGACAAAGCCAGGGTGGCCACCGATCCCAAAGTACAACGGATCTTTCTCATCAGGGTTGTCAACGCGGTAAGTCACGTCTAAAACATTGTTGGTCAAGGTGAAAGTCAACCGCAAGTTGAACACAAAAGGATACAGCTTGCGAGTGGCTTCTGAGTCTTGCAACAAAAAGGTCACAAACGTTGGGGTGGCTTGTTCCACTTCAAACTCCATATCACGGGCGAAGCCATGTTGGGTCATGTGATATGTTTCACCGTTATATTGATAGGTGTCGTTTTTCAAGGCGCCAACCATTGGGAACAATACCGGCGCATGGCGCTTCCACACCTTAGGATCTGCTTGCCAATTATACTCTTGGCCTGTGTGGTTGTTGATGATGCTGGTGATTTCAGCACCTTTTTCGTCGATGGTGACCGTCAAAAAATCGTTCTTCAATGTTTGTGCCATGTTGTGACTTCCTTTACCTTTATACCCCGATGGGAATTTCAATTATAAAATAAACCGCGTCATATCTTTGTCAGCGGCAATATTGCCGATTTTGTCGTCGACGTACTTCGCAGTGATGGTGATATCGCCAAGGCCCATGTCCGGCCCTTCATATAATACATCTTCCAGCAGTTTTTCCAAAATCGTCGCTAACCGCCGCGCGCCGATATTGTCGGTATCGCGGTTGACACGAGTAGCGATTTGGGCGATAGATTCGATTGCTTCTTTGGTGAAGGTGACATGCACCCCATCGGCACCGATCAAGGCCATATACTGCTTGACTAACGCATTATCCGGCTCTGTTAGAATACGCACGAAATCGTTTTCTGTCAAATCTTTGAGTTCGACACGAATTGGAAAACGCCCTTGCAGTTCTGGAATCAAGTCTGATGGCTTAGCAGTGGCAAAAGCCCCAGAGCCGATAAATAAGACATGTTCCGTAGACAAGGGACCGTATTTGGTGTTGACTGTGGAGCCTTCAACAATTGGCAAAATATCACGTTGGACGCCATCGCGAGAGACTTCGCCGCTGGTGCGTTTGTCGCCGCTAGCAATTTTATCAATTTCATCGATGAAAATGATCCCGTTGTTTTCTGCAGACTTGATCGCATCATGATAAATATCAGCGTGATTGACTAATTTATCGGATTCTTCTTTGATGAAGACTTCGCGGGCTTCTTTAACCGTCATGGTGCGCTGAACTTTCTTTTGTGGCATCATGTTGCCAAGCATTTCACCCATGTCGATGCCCATTTGACCGTACATGTCATTGCCACCAGTTGGTTTCTTCGCATCAGCGACAGTGACTTGCAGTTCGCGGTCTTCAAGCAGGCCTTTTTCCAGTTGTTCGGCAACCGTTAAGCGTTGGTTGCGGACTTCATCCGTGACTTCGCCGTCTTCAGCTTTAGGTTGTGGCATTTCACCATTTTGCATGTTTTGCAACATGCTCATCATGTCAGCCATCGGGTTGCTGTTGGATTTCTTCTCTTTTTTGATTGCTGGCACCAGCAACTTGACCAAGCGTTTGTCTGCTTCGCGAGTCGCGCGGCCACGAACGCCTTCAAACTGCTTGGCTTCTTCCATTTGCACCGCGACATCAGCTAAGTCGCGGACCATTGATTCCACATCACGGCCGACATAGCCGACTTCAGTGAATTTCGTCGCTTCAACTTTGACAAACGGCGCATTGACGACCTTAGCCAAGCGACGGGCAATTTCAGTTTTCCCGACACCAGTAGGCCCGATCATCAGTAAATTCTTTGGGGTGATTTCACGCTGCATGGTTTCAGATAATTGCATGCGGCGGTAACGGTTATATAATGCCACTGCGACGGCTTTTTTGGCGTCATCTTGGCCGATGACATAAGCGTCGAGTTGGGCGACGATTTCTTTTGGGGTTTTGACCATGAATAGGCTCCTCTCAAGTTGTGAGGTGTGTTTGCTTACTTGACTTGTCGTCGAGCGCCGCTGAACAACGCGAACGCGACTAGCTACGCTCTGGGTTACTTCGTCGAGCTGCGTGGTGCAACGCTAACACGTCTAGCTACGCTTCAAGATTCGCGTCAAAACCAGGCGCAAACCTTGAAGCCAGGCTACCCGGTCAGCTAAAACCGCGCCACTTCGCTCTGGGATGTTAATCGAAACTTTCGACGATGATATTGTGGTTGGTGAAAATATCGATCGAACCAGCAATGTCGACCGCTTCTTTAGCGATTTGCTTGGCATCAAGATCAGTGTGGCGGATCATCGCCATTGCTGCGGCTTGGGCGTAGTTACCACCAGAACCGATGGCAACCACATCTTCATCAGGTTCTAAGACTTCACCATTACCTGATACCATCAATAAGTCGTGTTCATCCATGACGATCATCAAGGCTTCGAGTTTTTGTAAGGTGGGATCTTTGCGCCAGTCTTGCGCTAAAGCGACAGCGGCGCGGCGTAAGTTGCCGGCGTGGACTTCAAGTTTCTTTTCAAACCAGTCTTGTAAGGTGAAGGCATCAGCGACGCCGCCAGCAAAGCCGATCACGACTTTGCCGCCAAAGATGCGGCGAACTTTTTGCGCGTTGCCTTTAGAAATCACTTTTTCGCCCATGGTGACTTGGCCGTCACCGGCGATGGCAGTGTGGCCGTCTTTTCGAACTGCTGCAATGGTTGTCATAAGTTTACCTCCGAAAATTGTGAATGTGACTAGTATATGGTGACAAGCTGTCACATGCATCCGTCTGAAGTCTTAATTGTGTTTGGGAAAATATTTCATGTAGTCGTTTTTTAAATGTTCTGTGGTCATATGCGTGTAGATCTGCGTCGTCGATAAGCTTGCGTGTCCCAGTAACTCTTGAACTGACCGTAAGTCTGCGCCGTGGTCGAGTAAGTGAGTCGCAAAAGAATGCCGCAACATATGGGGATGGATCCCGCTAGTTAAACTGGTTTTCTTGATCAATTGATCGAGAATGTACTCAATGCCGCGCGACGTGATCGGTCGGCCATGTTGGTTGACGAACACCGCGTCATGTTGTTGGTCAAGCTTTTCCATCAACATCAAGCGGCCATCGTCCAAATAAGTGTGCAGTGCTTGTTTGCAATACGAGCCAAACGGCACATAGCGATCTTTGTTGCCTTTACCATGCACCAGCAATAATTCCAAATCAAAGTCGATTTGCGAAAGCGTCAAATTCGCGCACTCGCTGACCCGAATGCCAGTGCCATACAGCACTTCCAACAACGCCCGGTTCCGTTGATCAAGTGGCGTATCCCCGTCAACTGTGGCAAACAAGCTTTGGATCTCTTCTTCGTAGAAAAAATCTGGCAAATGATGGTGACTTTTGCGGGTTTCCACTAACTCAAAAGGATCGCTTTTAGCTTGATTCATGCGGATCAAATAACGGTAAAAGCTGCGCAAACTGCTCATTTTCCTAGCAATGCTGGCACGGGATAATTTGCGATCAGACAACTCAGTGAGATAAGTGGACACGTCGAGGTGATCGACATGGGCAAAATCTGTAAAGCCGCCGTTAGCTTTCAGGAATTCGACAAAATCGTCAATGTCTTCTTGATAAGCTTTTTT
This sequence comes from Lacticaseibacillus porcinae, assembly GCF_003946305.1. Taxonomy (GTDB): domain Bacteria; phylum Bacillota; class Bacilli; order Lactobacillales; family Lactobacillaceae; genus Lacticaseibacillus; species Lacticaseibacillus porcinae. The sequence goes on along the minus strand of NZ_RHNS01000002.1, from coordinate 198,979 downwards.
GGTTTCAGCGGAGTAATGCCGCTCGACGAGTAAAAACTGCAAAAATTCGTTCACGACTTGCATACGCTTTCCCCCTATGAAAATACCTTAACACAATTTTCTTGTCTAGACCAAAAAAATCACGGCCCACCTTGTTTGATCGCGTCGCAGTTCCTTAACCTTTACACAAATGATACCAAACATTTACAATAATTCCACACTATTAGTACTTGCAATTATTTTATGGAGGCGTTATCATGTCACTGAATTCTATGAGGAGTGGGTGGCTGAGCGCAGGTCACTCGTATCACTTCGCGACGGGTGGAAGTGCCCGCTAAACTCTCGGAGACCATCCCGTAGCATCTGGGCTTAACTGTCGAGCGCTGCTAGATCTCCAGTTCCAAAGTGCCGGTACTGAAGGGTCCCAGTCGTGGACTCAAACCAGTTACAGCCGGGAGTAGTGCCCTCACGGTGACGTGAGACGCAAGGCGACGTCTGTTTGCGAAAGGCAGTGCAAAGCCGATTAGCAACGAACGTGGTTAAGGTCTAATAAGCCAAGGCCCGCAGCAACGCCCTTGATATTGTTTGAACTGCATTAACGTAATTAAATGGCATAAAAGCCGCAGATCCACGAAGCAGAATCTTGTTTCGTGGATTTGTTGTGCGCTGACGCAAGGCACACTATTGCTGCTCCAAATAAAAAGCAGATCCCCTACCATATCGCCATGAAGTGGTAGCGGACCTGCTATTTTTTGATTGGTGGTTATGCTTCAGCGGTGAATGCTGCTAATTTCTCCAACGCACGATCAGCAATGGCTTGATTGCGTTCAAGTTTATTTTTGATCCGGCCTGGCAACCCTGGCATAATGCCGAAGTTTGCGTTCATCGGCTGGAAGTGTTGTGGTGACGCATTGGTGATATATTGCGCCATGGCACCGATTTGCGTGGCTTTTGGGAACGTCAATAAATCCTGACCGAGTGCCATGCGGGCAGCGTTGCGACCAGCGATCAAGCCGCTAGCTGCTGATTCCACATAGCCTTCGACACCAGTCATTTGACCAGCAAAGAACAGCCCAGGCTTCAACTTGCTTTGATACGTGGCTTCAAGCACTCGTGGTGAATTCATGTATGTGTTGCGGTGCATCACACCATAACGGACGATTTCCGCGTTTTCTAAACCTGGGATCATCCGGAAAATGCGTTTTTGTTCGCCCCACTTCAAATGCGTTTGGAAGCCCACAATGTTAAACAAGCTGGCCGCGGCGTTATCTTGACGCAACTGTACCACCGCATAAGGATCGCGGCCAGTACGCGGATCGGCTAAACCGACAGGCTTCAAAGGCCCAAATAACATGGTTTGCGCACCACGTTCTGCCATCACTTCGATCGGCATGCACCCTTCAAACACCGTCATGTTTTCAAAGTCGTGACCTTGGGCGACTTCGGCGTGCACCAAGGCATCTTGGAAAGCGAAATATTCATCTTTAGTCATCGGACAGTTCAAATATGCCGCTTCGCCTTTGTCGTAGCGCGACTTTTTGTAGACGATGTCCATGTCAATGGAATTGGCATCAATGATCGGAGCCGCGGCATCAAAGAAGTGCAGCCCTTCTGCCCCGTTGAGTTCAGCGATTTTATCCGCTAAGCCTGCCGCTGTCAACGGCCCAGTGGCGACAACGGTGATCCCTTCAGGAAAATCCGTGAGTTCCTCATTGCTGACATGCACCAAGGGATGTTCGCGGAGTTTTTCTGTCACCGCTTGGGAAAATGGTTCCCGATCCACCGCCAATGCACCACCTGCAGGGACGGCATTGGCGTCAGCAGCAGTCATGATCACAGAATTCAGGCGGCGCATTTCTTCTTTCAACAACCCGACGGCATTGGTGATTTGATTAGCCCGCAAGGAGTTGGTGCACACCAATTCTGCGAAGTTGGCGGTGTGGTGGGCAGGGGTCGTGCTAACGGGACGCATTTCGTATAAATTCACTTCCACGCCGGCATTGGCAATTTGCCAAGCGGCTTCAGCACCGGCTAAACCGGCACCGACGACGTTTACGATCGGCATATTAAGTTCCTCCTTGTTGGTACTTAAAATTAGTATAACGCTTTCTTCTTGATTCAAAAACACGGGGCGCACCTTTTTGAGGTGGTCCCTGTGTTTGAAACGTTTAGATTGTTGAAATTGTCGCCTTGGTTTACTTCTGAACGGCTTCGGAGTAATCACCGTTTGGACAAAGCACTTGCTTGCCGCCGCGGGATTTCTTTTCGATCAAGTAGTGGTCACACTTTGGACAGTTGCGACCGACTGGCTTGTCCCATGAAACGAAGTCACATTCTGGGTAACGGTCACAGCCGTAGAAAATGCGATTCTTCTTGGATTTGCGTTCCACAATTTGGCCTTTGTGGCATTGTGGACAGATCACACCGATTTCTTTGACGATAGCCTTAGTGTTGCGGCAATCTGGGAAGCGTGAACAAGCGTAGAACTTGCCATAACGGCCTAACTTGATCACCATTGGCGCCCCACAGATATCGCAGTTGAAGCCAGCTGGTTCATCTTTGATTTGAATTTTTTCAATGCCAGCTTCGGCATGCTTCAATTCTTTTTCAAAAGGATGATAGAACTGGTCGATGACTTTGACCCAAGGCATTTGCCCTGCTTCGATCGAGTCGAGTTCGCCTTCGACAGAGGCGGTGAACTTAATGTCGACGATGTCTGGGAAGAATTCGCAGATCAGTGAGTTGACGATTTCACCAAGTTCCGTCGGTTCAAAACGCCGGGCATTGAGTTTCACGTAATAGCGCTTTTGAATGGTTTCGATCGTTGGCGCGTAAGTTGAAGGCCGGCCGACGCCGTTTTCTTCCAACGCTTTCACTAAGTTGGCTTCAGAATAACGGGCTGGTGGCTGGGTGAAATGTTGGGCAGGATCGGTTTTCACTAAGGTGACGTGATCGCCGATTTCAAGATCTGGCAACAAGTTATCTTTTTGATCAGCGTCGCGGCTAGACACATAAAGCGTGGTGAAGCCAGCAAACTTGGTTTGACTGCCGTTAGCATGGAAGGTCGCGCCGTTTTGATCAATGGTGACAGCCACCGTGTCGATGACAGCAGGCGTCATTTCAGAAGCGACAAAGCGGCTCCAAATCAAGCGATAAAGCTTCATTTGGTCTTTGTCTAAGACTTTCTCCAAGCTTTCAGGCGTCCGCAATGTCGACGTTGGGCGGATCGCTTCATGGGCGTCTTGCGCCCCTTCTTGCAATTTGCCTTGACGGATCTTCACAGCGGCGTATTCTTCACCGTACTTTTCATGAATAAAGTGAGAAGTTTCAGTCTTCGCGACGTTTGACACACGCGTGGAGTCGGTACGCATATAAGTGATCAACCCGACAGTGCCGAGCTTGCCACCTAAGTTGATCCCTTCATAAAGCTGTTGGGCCAACATCATCGTTTTGCGAGTCCGGAAGTTCAACTTACGGTTGGCTTCTTGTTGCAAGGAACTAGTGGTAAATGGCGGGGCTGGATAACGTTTGCGTTCTTTCTTGACGACATTGGTGATGTCAAAAGGTGCTTTGCGGTCGATCCCACGTAAAACTTCTTGAACGGCGTCGTTGTTCTTCAACGCCATTTTCTTATTGTTTTGACCATAGAAGCTGGCAGCGAATTTCTTGGCAGTGCCTTTTTTAAATTCGGCATCTAACGTCCAGTATTCTTCTGGGACAAAGGCGCGGATCGCTTCTTCACGGTCGATGATCAATTTCAAAGCAACGGATTGCACGCGGCCGGCTGATAAGCCTTTTTTGACTTTCTTCCACAACAGCGGGCTGATGGAATACCCCACCAAGCGATCTAACACCCGACGTGCTTGTTGGGCGTCCACTAAATTCATGTCAATGGAGCGCGGCGTCTTGAAAGCATTTTTCACAGCGTCTTTGGTGATTTCGTTAAAGACGACACGATTTTTACCTTTAGGATCTAACCCTAAAATATGGGACACATGCCAAGCAATGGCTTCCCCTTCACGGTCCGGATCGGCGGCTAGATAAATGTGGTCAGCTTTTTTGGCGTTTTTCTTGAGGTCTTTAATGACATCGCCTTTGCCGCGAATGGAAATATATTTGGGCTCATAATCGTGCTCGAAGTCGATCCCCATTTGACTTTTGGGTAAGTCGCGAATGTGGCCCAGAGACGCAACCACCTTGTAATTGCGACCCAAGTACTTCTCGATAGTTTTGGCTTTTGCTGGCGATTCCACGATGACCAAATTCTTGGCGGTCATGTTCGCCCTCCTTTCACTGAGCGGATTGCTCTAAACTCGGCTATCATATGCAAACAAAATGCGTTTGTCAAATACCGATTTGAAAATATCACACTTGTCACAGTATCGCTTAATGTCTTTTCAGATTCAAGAGAAGAATTTTATTTCTTCTATTATATCGTCACCTGTCGTCACTAATTTTGCCCCAGCTTGAATCAACAAATTGGTCCCGGCACTTTTGGCGTGGTCGATGTTCCCTGGCAAAGCAAACACCTCGCGATTGTTTTGCAAGGCGAGATTGGCGGTGATCAAACTCCCTGAACGTTCCGCCGCTTCAGTCACCAACAAGCCATGCACAAGGCCGGCGATGATCCGGTTGCGCATCACAAACATGTACCGCTGTGGGCGCACACCTAGTGGGTATTCAGATAACAACAAACCTTGGGTGGCGATTTGTTGTTGGAGTGGTTGATTAGCTTTGGGATAAGCGACATCCAAACCGTTGGCGATCACCGCGATGGTTGGCAAGTGGTGACTCAACGCAAACTGATGCGCATAGGCGTCGGCGCCTTGGGCCAAGCCAGACACAATGGTCACAGCTTTAAGTTGCGGTGCCAATTTATTGAGGGCGTTCGGCGTATATTCAGTCGCATTGCGGGCGCCGACGATCGCTAAACTCAACGTGTTTAATAACTTGATATTCCCCAGATAAAATAACACTGACGGCGGCTCAAAGCTTTCTTTCAGTCGCTCAGGATACTCAGGATCTAGGCACGTAATGAAGTGAAGTTGACGATATTGATGGCGAGCTTCAGCTTTCAAATCATCATCAGTATAAACAGCATACAATTCTGAACTTAATTGCATCGGCTCCAACTCGTCAGTCCCAGCATGCGTGTGCAATTCCTTAAACGCTAAATTTTGAGTTTCAAAGCCTTTGGTATAGGTGGCCAAATGCCACAAAAATAAAAAATCACGTATTTGCATGGTCACACCTCCTGACCATACGATACGTGATTTTTGTAAAAGTTAAAGTTTTGCGGCTTCTCGCACTGGTGAAAAGCTCATGCGGTGAATCGGGGAAACGCCGCATTCTCTTAGGCCGGCAAGGTGTTTGGCCGTGCCATAGCCCATGTTGTCAGCCAGATCATAGCCTGGATACACACGGTCATACATCACCATCAATCGATCTCGCACGACTTTGGCGACGATCGACGCTGCGGCAATGGAGATCGAGTTGGCATCCCCATGGATCAGCTTCCGTTGCGGAATAATTGTCGGCACGGTCATTGCATCGACCAATAAGTAATCAGGTTGCACTCGCAAACTTGCCACTGCGCGCCCCATTGCCAATTCTGTCGCATGATAAATGTTTTTACGATCGATTTCGTGATTATCAGCGACACCCAGGCTCACGGCTAAGGCTTCATGCATGATCTGTGGGAATAATGCTTCGCGCTTATGGGCAGTGAGTTGCTTAGAATCGTTGACGTCTAAGTCAAAGTCTTGCGGCAATACCACCGCACACGTCACCACCGGACCGGCCAAAGGGCCCCGACCGACTTCATCGATCCCAGCAATATGCGGATACTGCGCCCACAATTCGCGTTCAAAACGTGTGCGATAATCTAGTGCCAAGGCTTCGGCTTCACGCTTCGCTTGGCGATTTTGATATTGATCGAGGAGTTTTTGTGCCCCGACGCGGGAATCTTGGGCGAGAGCTTGTAACACCGCGTCATCAACGTGATCAGCTTGTAGCAATGCGCGCAGTTCACTCAGTGTCTGTGTCATCAGTGGCCTCTGGTTTTTCTAAAGTGTAGCGACCAAATTTCCCTTGTCGTGCATCAAAAATGATCCGTTCGGCCATGCGATTGTAGTTGTCGGCAAAGCCATTCTTCTTGGCGAGGTGCACCATCAAATCAGCATCAGACAACGCCAAATCATCGGCGTTCAAGCCATAAGCGCGGCGGAAGTTTTCAGTGTAATTTTCCCGGAAGAATTGCAAGCCATACATCCCGACAATGTCTTCTTGATAAACGGAGTCGGCGATCGCCCCAGTTAAGGCGAGCTTCTTGCCGATCAATTCATCTTCAAACTTCGGCCACAAGATCCCAGGGGTATCCAGTAGAAAGAAACTTTCATCTGCTTTGAGCCATTGTTGATTTTTGGTGACGCCGGGACGATTGCCAGTGACAGCGACATTCTTTTTGATCAAGCGGTTTAAGATGGTGGACTTGCCGACGTTAGGGATGCCGATACACATGGCGCGGATCGCCGGGTTTTTGATGCCGCGAGCTTTTTGCTTGGCAATTTTTGCCGCCATTAACTTCTTGGCCAATTGCGGGATCTGGTTGAGTCGCTTGGCGTGTTGCGCATCGATGGCGATGGCTTCGTAGCCTAAGCCCTTGTAATAAGCCACCCATTCTTTTGTGATTTCAGGATCAGCGAGATCTTGTTTGTTTAAAACCATAATGCGAGGCTTTTGGCCGACGATTTGGTTCATCATCGGATTCCGCGATGCCTCAGGGGTGCGAGCATCGACGATTTCTAACACAACATCGACTTGTTTGAGTTTTTCTTGGACTTGATTGCGGGCTTTTGCCATGTGCCCTGGAAACCAGTTAATAGCCAATTTAATTTCTCCTTAGATAACTTGCTCATGAAAAGGCGGCCTCCCCAAGTGAGAAGCCGCGACTGGAAATAGATAAGTTAATTATAACGTAGAAAAGGTGGGGATGCCAATCAGTCGACATGATGTGGCCGTTAACTGGTTTCCAGGGCATATGGCTAACGTTTAAAAAAATCGTCGTAAACAGCTTTTTCAGCACCGACATCACATCATGATCGTGGGAAAATGATGCCTCACGATCGACGCGACCAAAGCGATCACGATCAGACTGAACCCGATTTGAACTTGATCAAGCAAAATCAGCATAAAGCCGGCAACAGCAAGTAATCCACTGATGATATTCAGAATTAGCCGGTACCAACGTTGCCGTGATTCATTCATATCTTTTCCTCCATTTGATGAGTGAATGAACTGCGTCGTCATGACTGAAATCGGAAAAATCTATTACGCGTTTAACCTGCTGTTGCACTCATAGTCCACCCCGACCAAAATCACCGCAACAAAACGATGATTCCTAAAATGAGCTTGGCCACTTTCATGCGAAGTCCATCATAGTGAGCTGTGCATTAGTTGACTCAAGGCGATTATATTCCCGCCATATTTTCTCGTCAATCGCTCAATTTTATCAGCTAACAAAAAGGCTCCTCATTTCTGAGAAACCTTCAAAGGACAACAATTATCCTCGACACCAGTTGACAAAACTCCCATTATTACCATGGATATCGAACATCTAGTGGTTAAAGTTTGCCATTTAAAAACTCAGCTTCGCCATTGCCGAAGCTCCAGTCATCATCATTGTTCGGAACTAGGCTAAACATAATATCTTCCTTGCGAATCCCTAACTCTTGGTTAAGTCGTTGTGTTAATTGTTGATAAAATTGAAGCTTATTTTTAGTTGCTCGTGGTCGGGTCACAAGATTGAACACGACGATATCCTTAGTTCTTTCAATCCCTAACCCTGTGTCAAAAATCTGCATTTCAAAAGGTTCATGTTGGGTCAAAATTTGATAACGATCCCCTTCTGGTGTATTCAGTGTTTTTATTTGAACCTCATAAGCGATTTTCAATAATTTTTCTAAATAAGCCTGATCATGGCCCTTAATAACATCAATTCTCATTAATGGCATAAAAAGTTCTCCTATTTCTTCTTTATTTTATGCAGCAAGAATTACTAATATAAATAACTGCTTTTATCAACATTCCTCAGTTATCATTAAGTAGTCTTTTACCAGAACCAACACTAGCTGCACAATTAACTAATAAAAGCTACTTACCTATTGTACAACGATTTACTTTGTAATATCTGATCAATTTATATTGATAATCTTACCAGTTGCGCGCGGCAAGGTCACATGCTCATCATACTTATCTTTTAAATGTCCACCTGTGGTCGGTGGTAAACCAGTTTTGGAAGATTGTGTTGTTGTCAATCATAAAATGCGGGAAAATTGCAATTGAAATTATGGTAATTCGACTACTTTTCTCAGTCCGTTGGCAGCCGCGTACTAGTGCGTCTCGGGAGTTTGCACACAGCAACATCAACATGAGTTGTGAAATGAAAGCAAACATCGAACGAACGTTCTGCACTTCGATGCAAACAATCGCAGCTCACTAACTTGCGTTCTATGATTTTTCAACCAATCCCCTGGCGCTGCGAATATGGTATGATGTTTCTGAAAGTAGGCGATACGACTTGGCGAAGAAAAACAAACATCAATCCAATGCAGCTCGCAAGAAACAGATCCAGCGCCAAACCGACGCCAAAACCCGCGATGTGCAAAAGCAAGCACTAGCGCACGGACACTATATCAAAAATCCGCGCGTCATCTGATTAGATTAAATCAGCGTCGATCGAAATTCAATATTCGATCGACGCTGATTTTTTTACAATCCGATTTGTTTCAGTTGCAGCCACGTGCACACCACAAAGATCATACCCATCAACAAAATATTCCGCCATTCCCCGACTAAAATCGCTGGCAACGCGAGCAACCCATCGCGTTTACGTTGATGTACCGCGACTTGATCACAAATTGCCCCGACCACGATCAAAATCACCGGTGACAACCACAAACCCCAGCGTCCACCCCAACTATCTGCGGCGCCAGTGCCACTAAAATGTAGCACAATGGTTTGCGGACTGATCAGCATCAACCCGATCGTCACTACCACGCTTAATAACACAATACTCCAAATCCACAAGCGAAACTTTCTCATCACGCTCATCTCCTGTTGCCAACATTATAGCGCGGATTCCGTACTTGCTTGTAACTTTTTGATCAAAGCATGCAAATCAGTCAATGATTCTTTCTGTCCAGTCAACAGCCACTCACGCCAAATGCCATAAACACCGTTGGTCATGAACACTTGCCAATACTTCAACTGTTCAGGTGACAAATTCGGCCAATTGGCATAATACCGCGCCATGTTCTCGGTAAACAAATCACGGATCACATATTCAAAGTGCGCTTTAAGTGAGAGTCGGAGTTCCGAAGCGAAGGCATCAAAGAAGGCTTGCATGTCATCATATTTGACGGTGTCAGATTGTTCAAAAATCACATTATCAAATAAATGCGTGAGCTTCGGCGCAAAATGTTGCCGTAAAATATCTTCAACACTGTCGTAATTACGATAAAATGCCATGCGACTGACACCGGCACGTGCCACTAACTCAGTGATTTTGATCTCGCTGAGTGTTTTCTTCTCCAGTAGTTGAAATAACGCCTCAGTTAAGTAAGTTTGCGAGTCTTGTTGAATCGCTTGCGCATGTTTGGTCGCTGCCATCACAATTTCTCCATTCTGTCACAGATGCCGCCATTTCCCTTGCGACTCCTTTTTCTACAAGGTACAGTATTGGCACTGAAGTTACAACTGTATCACACCTAAAGGAGAAAATTTATGCCAAAATCATTAGTTGTCGTCACCGGTGGCTCAGGTTTTATCGCCAGCCACATCATTGTCCAACTGTTACAAGCAGGCTACGCAGTTCGCACCACGGTTCGCAATGTTGAGAAAAAACGTCCACTGATCGTACAGATGATGACTCAAGCTGGCATCACTGATCTCAGCGATTTGAGTTACGTCGCTGCCGATTTAACGAATCCCGATCACTGGGATGACGCGATCGACGGCGCAGATTATGTCATTCATCCGGCATCGCCAACTCCGACGTTAAATTTCAAAGATGAACGTGAAATGATCGAACCGGCGATCAACGGCGTGTTGTATGTCTTGCGCGCCGCCGCCCATCATCACGTCAAACGCGTGGTGTTGACGTCAGCATATGGCGCAATTTTCGCTGGACATCGTGATCAAAAGACTCCTTTTACTGAAAAAGATTGGTCTGATCTTACACAGCCTGGCGTTCATCCTTATCAGAAATCTAAGACCATGTCTGAACGCGCCGCTTGGGATTTCATTAAACACGACGAGTCCGGTTTACAACTCGCGACGGTTAATCCGGTTGCGGTGATGGGTCCTGTGCTGGCCAATGATTATTCACATTCCAACATTCAGATCAAAGACTACCTCACTGGCAAAACGCCACTGGTGCCTAAAGTCGATTCCGGTTATGTGGATGTCCGCGATGTCGCAAGTTTACATTTGCTGGCCATGACGCGCCAAGAAGCTAACGGTCAACGCTTCTTGGCGACCACTGGCGAAACCTTGTCGATGCTTGAAGTTGCTAACATTTTACGCGATGCCTTCCCAGCGTTCGCGTCCAAGTTGCCGAAACATGAGATCCCAACTGTAGCGTTAAAGCTGGCCGCCAAAGCTGATCCGATGCTTAAAATGGTGGCATCAGTCGCTGGGACCTACGCCGAAACATCCAATGAAAAAGCGGTGACGTTATTAGGTTGGCATCCCCGCTCAGCTCGAGAAGCCATCATTGCCACCGCCCAGTCGATGCTCGATTTAGGCATTGTTTCTGCGGATTAAGCACCAGTTGATGACGATCAGTTCGACAATTGCTTGAATGCGTTCACAAATTGCCCGCTAACCGTTACAATAGACCTATCCGATTTGGAAAGGACTTGTCAATATGTCAACTCAAGAACAATATGAAACCATTCTCTCCACTGCAGAAAACATCGCCTTAGCCACTGAAACTAGCGATCACACGCCATCAGTGCGTATCACCAACTTCTTATTCGACAAAGACGCCAACACCGTGTACTTCTGCACCGACAGTCGCGCCGATAAAGTCAAAGAAATTGCGGCCAACAATACCGTTTCCTTCACGACGACGCCACTAGAAGCAGGCACAGTGCGTGTCACTGGTGCCACTGCCACGTTAGTCAATGAAAAAAAGCCGGAACTTTTAGCCTTAATGGACCAAAAGTACGCCAGCTTCAAAATGTTCACCCCAGAAATGCGCGCCGGCATGAATGCTTACGCGTTGACTTACAAAGAAGCGGATCTTTTCTTCCGTGGTGACACCAAGCTCACATTCTAAATACCATCGTAGCGCTGAATTTGTTCAGCGCTATTTTTGTGGGATGCCGAGGACTTCATCTTCATGGATCAATTCAATGGCTTCGCCACAAGCTTGTCGTTCATGAATATTGTGTTCACCCCACTTGCACATCGCCGTTAAGATCTCGTTCAAGCTTTCACCCCGATCAGTCAAGCAATAATCCACGCGCGGAGGGACTTGTTGGTAAACATGGCGAGCGACGATCCCATCATCTTCTAATTCCCGTAGCTGTTGGGTGAGCATTTTTTGAGTGATTTGGGGAATCGCGCGGCGCAGTTCCCCAGTGCGCATGGTTTGATTGCGCAAATGACATAAGATGATCGCTTTCCATTTGCCGCCGATCACTTGCATGGTGGCTTCCACGCCGATGTTATAAGTTGTCATAGCTCCTCCATAGGTACTTTTTGGTGCGTATTGCACAAAATAGTGCGTACTAGTTTTTCTGAATGCCTCCAGTATACTATATTTTCGTAAGCAAATCATCTGGAGGATCATTATGGAAACCACAACTTTTTCAAAACGTACCGCAACTTGGACGCTACTTGCTTTAGCGATTTCCGCATTTGCCATCGGGATCACCGAATTCATCGCAGTCGGTGTTATGCCGATGTTAGTGTCAGCCTTTGATTTAAAGCTCAGTACCGCTGGCTTGACCGTTTCAGTTTACGCCGCTGGGATCATGGTTGGTGCACCGCTACTGACATCACTGACTACCGGCCTGCCACGGAAGAAATTACTCCTCGGGGTCATGGGGTTGTTCATTATTGGCAACGGACTTACCGCCATTGCGCCAAGTTTTGCCGTGATGCTTGTCGGTCGGGTGATCGCAGCTTTTGCCCATGGGTTGTTCATGTCGACTGCTACCGTCATTGCCGCTTCCGTTGTATCTGACGATCGCCGCGCTAGTGCCATCGCCACGATGTTTACTGGTTTGACTGTGGCGACTGTTACTGGGGTTCCGCTTGGGACAATGATCGCGCAAGTTGCCAGCTGGCGCGTCGCTTTCTTATTAATCGCAGCTTTTGGTGTGCTGGCACTGCTCGGCAATTTAGCGTTGGTCCCAAGTAACTTGCCGCAACCAACCAAAACTGCACGCGGTGGCTTTAAACGCATGTTAACTGATCACAAAGTCATTGCCGGTTTAGTGATCACAGCGTTAGGCTACGGCGCTAGCTTCCCGGTTTACACTTATATCTCTGCAATCCTGGCACAACTAGGCTTTTATGCCAGTGCTCGCGTCATCGTGTTATTGGTTTACGGCATTGCCGTTGCAATCGGCAATACATTAGGTGGCAAATGGGCCAACCGCAAGCCGCTACATGCTTTAGCATGGATGTTTGGCGCTGATTTGTTGATCATGGTGGTGATGCCTTGGGGCTTGAGTCATTTGATCAGCGGGTTGATCTTGATCATGTTAATGGGATTATTCGCCTTTATGAATGTCCCTGGCTTGCAATTATTCACGATGCAAGCCGCCGAAGCGAGTCACCCAGAAGACGCGCCACTCGCCTCAGCGTTAAACATTGCGGCCTTCAATGTCGGCATTATGTTAGGCAGTACCCTTGGTGGTAAGTTACTCGATGCCTTTGGCTTATGGGCCACGCCATTTGGAGGCGTTTTGTTTGCAGCCTTAGCGTTGATCATCACCTTAGGGTTAGCTCGCAATGAAAAATAATTGAAAAATTGCCTGCAAGTCGTCAAGCTTGCAGGCAATTTTTGAATTCATTTCACTGTGAGTTGAGTCAATGCATCATGATCAAGGTATGGGACATGCGCCATATCAGGCACTTCATGCCAAGCAACTGGATAGCCAGCACCATGCGCACAAAATACTGAATCTGGTGTATTTTCAACATCAGCTTTCGCATCGTATGCGCGTTCAGTGACGACTGCCTCTTGATCATGCGCCGGACGATAGCCATCAGGCACCAAACTCAACTGGCCTAAGCCATGCGCATACCCACGCAATTCAGTGGCATAGTCTTGCATTTCACTAACTGGCGCAGTCCCAGTCAAGCGGGTCAATTCCCCATTTTGTTCAGGTTGACCGAATTCCCCTTGCATCCGTTGAATGTCTGTCATGGCGCGACCGATGTTTTCGGTTGGAACCACCAACTCAAAGCGATACCAAGGCTCCAGCAACACATCGCCATGGTCGTGCAACATCATCAACCCTTGCCGCAATGCTCGCCAAGCGGCTTGTCGAAAGTCGCCGCCAACCGAATGCTTCACACTCGCACGTCCTGAGATCAAGGTGACGTGCAAGTCCGTCAATGGTGCGCCAATCAAAACGCCAAGTTGGGTTTTGGCTTGCAAAGCCGTTAAGATTTGATGTTGAAAATTTTGCGTCAACACATCAGGTGAGCAGGCACTGTCAAACACTAAGCCGCTGCCAAGTTGGCCTGGCGCGATGCGCAAGTGGACCTCTGCATAATGCCGCAACGGTTCAAAATGGCCGACGCCTTCTACCACTTGATCCACAGTTTCGCGATATAACACACCACCGGCAACGAACTGAACGGTTAAATGAAAGCGGTCATGCAACAACGCCGTCAAAATTTCAATTTGGATCGGCCCCATCACTTGCAACCGAATTTCTTGTAACGTCTTAGACCAAGTGACATGTAATTGCGGATCTTCATCCCCGAGTTCTTGCATGGCTTGCAGGCAAGCGTGCAGGTCTTCTTCCAGAGGGTCTAACGCATAACTCAACACTGGCTGTAGCACCGGACTTGGCGCATCAGGTAAACTGCCTAGACCCATGCCAGCGCGAGTATTTTGTAAATTCGGGATCGCACATACTTCACCTGCGTTGATTTGATTAGCGACGGTAAATTTTGTACCGTTATAAACGCGCAGTTGATTGATTTGTTCTTCGCCTAGCATTTGTTTGGGGACAAGCTTGCCGCCTAATACCCGCAACCAAGTTAACCGAACGCCTGCATCATACGTAATTTTAAACACCCGGGCAGAAAACTCTGGACGCGCTGGCGTTTCGACAGTATAAGTCGATAAGCCATCAAGTAATGCCGATACCCCATCGAGTTTCAGCGCCGCCCCAAAATACACAGGGAAAAGTTGACGTTTAGCGATCAAGTGCTGAATGGTGGCCAAAGGTAAGTCACCAGAATCGAGATAAGCTTGCAACACGTCATCATCTAATACGGCGATGGCTTCTTTGGCGTCATCATCTAGTTGTGCTAATGGCAAACATCCAGCATCTAGATCTTGTTGTAAGCTCTTTAACGTTTTATCAGCGTCTGCCCCAACGGCATCCATTTTGTTGACGAAAATAAACGTCGGGACTTGATATTTTTGCAATAATTGCCAAAGCGTGCGGGTGTGGCCAGAAAGTGGTGCATTGCCTGCCACTACTAAAATGGCGTAGTCCAATACGTCTAAAACTTGTTCCACTTGCGCCGCAAAATCCAAATGTCCTGGTGTATCCAATAGGGTTGCTGGCGCATCCCCTAACTTAAATTGCGCCGCATGAGAAAAAATCGTGATCCCACGGGCTTGTTCCAAAGCGTCTGGGTCTAAAAAGGTATCTTGATTGTCCACGCGACCAAGTGTCCGCAGTTGACCACTTTGATAAAGTAGGGCTTCTGAAAGGGTTGTTTTGCCGGCATCCACATGCGCGACGATCCCAAAAGTTTTCATCTTGTTCCTCGAATTTCACTAAGCTTCTATTTATATAGTACCGCCGAAGCAGAGAATGTGCCAATCGTCTCGATTTTCTTTCCCGATATGGCACACCTTCACCCAAAGGCGTATCATCGGTTCATCAGCTTAAACGGAGGAAACAATGACATTATTAAGTGAATTTCGATCAGCGCAAACCACCTTAGTTGCTTTAGGTGATCCCAGTCGCCAAGCCATCATCTCAGCGATGTTAGAACATGGTTGTGAATCAGGCCTGCGTGTCGGTGATTTAACCCAAGCCGTCAACTTATCGCGGCCAGCAGTATCGCATCACCTGAAAATCTTGCGTGACGCGCAATTAGTCCGCATGGAAAAAGTCGGGACCAAACATTTTTATTATCCCAGCGTATTCACCCAACTCGACGCAATGCAACACTTACTCGATGCTTTAAAGGAGGCGCAACATGCCTAAAATGACCAGCTTCATGTTCGACCGTTATGGCAAACACCCCTTCGCCAAACATCAAGTCGCGATTCCTACACCTGCGGCTAACGAAGTTCTGGTTCAAATCAAAGCCGCTAGTGTCAATCCCGTCGACATTAAAAAACGCAACGGTGACTTGCGTTTCTTATTACCAGAAAAACATCCCGCTGCCACTGGTCACGACTTCGCTGGCGTGGTGACGGCAGTCGGCACCAACGTCACTGATTTTACCGTTGGACAGCGCGTATTTGGTAAATTAGAGGATTGGCATATCGGCAGTTTTGCCGATTTTGTCTGTGTGAACACCAAATACATTGCCGAAATACCGACAGCATGGTCCTTTGAACAAGCCGCAGCAGTGCCGTTAGTGGCGTTAACTAGTTATCAAGCGTTACATGACAACTTACAGCTCAAACCTGGCCAGTCCGTCTTGATCCCAGGCGGTTCTGGTGGCATCGGCAGCATCGCCATCCCCATGGCTAAAGCCTTGGGCGCGCGGGTGACGACCACTGCCAGTCCCAAAAACTTCGCCCGACTACAACAGCTCGGCGCCGATGTCGTATTGGATTATCATGATGGCCACGCGTTGTCAACGCAACCTCAATTTGATGCGATTTTTGATACCAGAGGCGGTGACGACTTACTCGCAAGTTTTGCACTGATCAAACCAAATGGCCGTTTGGTTTCATTAAATGCAATACCAGAAGCACGATTCATCGCCGATCAAGGCGCCTATTATCACTTGAATGGCTTGAAGCGCGTACTTTTAAAGTTGGTTAGTGCCAAACATACGCGCCTAGCCCGCAAACAACATATTTGGTATCGTTTCATGTTGGCCAAATCAAGTGGTAAGCAACTGCAAATCATTGCAGCATTGATGCAAGCGCGTCATATCCCCATCACCATCGATCGCAAATTCGATTTCGAAGATACGCAAGCGGCGCTGGATTACGTTGAATCTGGCCACGCGCAAGGTAAAGTGGTGATAATCCACTAAATTAGCGCCGTAGTTAATGGCATGGTATAATTGTTTCGGCTATCTGCCTTAGAAGGGAGCAAGCAAATGTTCTATTCATTTATTCGTGTTGTCGCCCGCTTCATTTTACTGGTGATCAACGGCAACGCTCATTACGAAAATAAAGAAGTGTTACCTGACGGCCCTTACGTCTTAGTAGGCCCGCACCGCACTTGGTGGGATCCGATTTACTTTGCAGTGGCGGCTTCTCCGCGTAAATTTGGCTTCATGGCCAAACAAGAATTATTTCATAACCCAATTTTGCGCTGGATCTTGGTACACGCCAATGCTTTTGGCGTTGATCGTGCGCATCCTGGTCCATCAGTGATCAAAACCCCGGTCAAAATGCTTAAAAAACAAGACCTTGGGGTGATCATTTTCCCTAGCGGCACACGCTACTCCTCCGAACTTAAAGGTGGGGCGATGCTGATCGCCAAACTCGCCAAAGTCCCGATCGTCCCTGCAGTTTATCAAGGCCCAGTGAAATTCTCTGGCTTGTTCAAACGCAAACGTGTGACGGTGCGCTTTGGTGAACCGATCACGGTGCCTGCTGGCAAGTTGACGGATGACGTCACCGTTCAAATCGGTGATCAAATGCAAGCAGCGTTTGATCAATTAGATCGTGAAATCGATCCAACGTTCAAATATGTCCCTGACGAAAGCAAATACCTCGCTGAAAAAGCCTCAGGTAAGCTGAAATAAAAAGGAGTCTTTTTTCTCATGAGTTTTTGGCAGCGCCTTGTGGCAAAACCGGATCTTGACCAAACATTAAACGCTGATCATCAATTAGCTCGCACCTTGACCACTCGCGACTTGATTGCGTTAGGGATCGGTGCAGTGATCGGCACTGGGATCTTCATCTTACCAGGCACCGTCGCGGCGACTACTTCAGGTCCTGGGATCACCTTGGCCTTCATCTTAGCAGCAGTTGTTTGCTCGTTAGCCGCGATGTGTTATGCCGAGTTCGCTTCCGCATTACCAGTCGCTGGCTCTGCATATGCATATGGGAACATCGTCTTTGGTCAGATCTTTGGTTGGATCATTGGCTGGGCGTTGATTTTGGAATACATGTTGGCCGTTGCTGCAGTTTCCACCAGCTTTGCGGCATATTTCCAAAGTTTCATCGGCGGGTTCGGCTTACACATTCCTAAAGCCATCACCGGTGCCTTTGATCCAGCGCATGGCACGTACATCAATTTGATTGCCGTGATCGTGGTGTTGTTGATCGGGTTAATGTTATCACGCGGGATGCAAACATCAATGGCAGTCAACCGGGCCATGGTCGTGGTGAAGCTTGGGATCATTATTTTATTCGTGTTAGTCGGGGCTTTTTATATTAAACCAGCCAACTGGCACCCTTATTTACCTTTTGGGACCAAAGGCATTTTAGCTGGAGCATCCACAGTGTTCTTCGCTTATCTCGGCTTTGATGCAGTGTCAGCTTCCGCCCCTGAAGTCAAAAAGCCACAAAAAACCTTACCACGCGGGATCATCGGTACCTTGATCGTCGCAACGATCCTCTACGTGTTAGTCGCGATCGTCTTAACTGGGATCGTCAAATACACCCGCTTAGATGTTGCCGATCCGGTATCTTTTGCCTTGAATGTGATCCATCAACCAAAACTTTCTGGCATCATCGCATTAGGTGCATTGGCTGGGATGTTTACCATGATGGTGACAATGATTTATTCTTCCAGCCGCTTAGTGTATGCAATCGGCCGCGACCGCTTATTGCCGCGCTGGTTTGGGAAAGTCACCCATCAACTGCCACTCAACGCCTTATGGACAGTCACATTGATCATTGCAATCATGGGTGGGTTGGTGCCGTTGACGCAGTTAGTCAACTTGGTCAATATCGGAACGCTGATTGCTTTTGCTTTTGTGTCTATCGGGATCATTCCCTTACGGAAGCATGAAAAAATAGATAACGCCGGCTTCAAAGTCCCAGGTTACCCCGTCGTCCCGATCATCAGCTTTTTATTTTGCTTGTTGCTGATGAGTCAACTCAGTGCAGAAACCTGGATCATGAGTTTGATCTGGTTTGCTTTTGGGATGGTCGTCTACTTCGCTTACGGGTTCCGCCACGCAAAACCTTAACTCAACAACATGGGCTCAAACCAATAACGGTTTGAGCCCATTTGTATGGATGTGATTAAAGTTGCGTCAACAAATGATCAACAACTGCGATCAACGCGTGATCGTGGTCCGACGACCAAGTGTCCTCCAGCGCCTCGAGCAATTGTCGTGTGAACTGGCAAAAGTCGCCTTTGGTGTGTTGATGCAGCGGATGCGTGATCGTCAACAACACATCTTCTAAAGCATCTGGTTGCCAATAGCGCAAGCTTTGGAGATGTTTGGCATACATCAGATCTCCTAATAACAACGCACCAGCCATCGCTGCTGGTAAATTGATCCGACCAGGAAATTGTGAATCTGGCATTGCCTTCACGGTTGGCAGCAATGCCTTGCGAGCACGTCCCGCATTGTTAGCATGCCAGTGTTGGTCAGCGATTTTATCCACATGGTCAAACGATTCAACAGATTCTAACTGTAGTCGCCAACGTTTGGCCGTCCCAACGATTTTGATCCCACGCTTTTCTGCCTCTTCCCGCACCGTCAACAAATGCCGCGCTTGACGCATCCGACTTTGTTTCACCAGCCACTGGCGCTTATTGGTCGAGAACCACTTTTTATCGTGAACGGCATTCAAGACATAAGGGCGAACTTTGGGGATCACTGCTAGCAGTTGCGCGGCTTGGGGAATCGGTAATACCGCAAATAGCTGGGTTAAATAATTCAACACTGCGGGATACTCAGTGGGTAAAAATTCGGCATCAAAGATCATCCCGCCTAGCAACACATGCTGCAACACTTCTGGGGTAAAATGTTGCACGGTTTGGCGACCTTCCAAATACATTTTCGCCACCAAAGCGACGTCGACGCGACGTGCAAACATCGGGTCGACAGAGGCGATGGTCAACGGTGCACGTATTTGGCCAAACGTCTCCCAACACAATTGCAATCGGCTTTGATGCCAAGCATTTAAGTGATCGCGTTGTAATTGCGGGATCACCAGCCCTAAATGTGGCAAACGCAACCGTTGATCTTGGATCACCTGCGTTAAACCCTCATCTAGATCCACACGGGTCGGCAACAGCCACCGCAAATAAGCACTGATGATCATAAAGGTTGTACTTTTTTGACTATTGTTCGGTAACTGTAAAACCAAAGCCGCTAAAATCAGCTTGACATCATGCCACGCGATTGGCGGCTGCTCTGTTGTTGACGTCACCACCAATACAAAAGCTGAAAGTGTCATATCAATGATCTGCACGGAATAAAGGGTGCTCAGTGCAGCATATTCGGGTTCCTCACGGAAAGTTGCGAGGTTTTCAACCATCGCAGTATCTAAGTCGCGTCTCATCAACTCGCCTCATTTCCCTTGAGATACCTTTATTATAATGGCAAGTCGTCAAGTCACCA
The DNA here is from genome assembly GCF_003946305.1 of Lacticaseibacillus porcinae. Lineage (GTDB taxonomy): Bacteria > Bacillota > Bacilli > Lactobacillales > Lactobacillaceae > Lacticaseibacillus > Lacticaseibacillus porcinae. The sequence continues at coordinate 179,014 of NZ_RHNS01000002.1, read as the reverse complement.
AATTTTTACTCTCGTAGACGCCAAACCGCAAAAAAAATTCCGAAAACATCGATGTTTTCGGAATTTTCATATCAACTAGGCTTGAGTGGGTAACCAGTAAGCCGATTCGATCACTTGTAACATTTTACGCAACTGAACCGTTTCAGCAATATCATGGACCCGCAAAATGTTGCCGCCGCGCAAAAACATCGCTGATTCCGCGATCAACGTCACCGCCAAGCGATCATCTTTTTGCAAGTTGAATAGCTGTGCCCCAAAGCCTTTACGAGAAATTGCAATCATCAGCGGCCGCTGGAATTGATTGAGTAACTCGATATTGCGCATCATGGTGTAATCTTGTTGGCCATCAGCGACTTTGGCATAGCCGATCCCTTGATCTAAGGCTATGCGGTCGCGGTTGATCCCTGCGGCAACCAAATCATCGAGATTCTTCGTGAAAAACGCCAACATTTCGGTTGAAAGATCAGTATATTCCACGTCGCGATTGCTGTGCATCGTCAACAACCCAACTTCACTGTCTGCCATCAACTTGAGTTTCCGCGGATCATCGACGAAAGCATTCACATCGTTGATGATATCGACACCAGCTTCAACGGCTTTAGCCATCACTGGGTATTTATAGGTATCCAAAGCCAGTGGCACATGCGGAAAGTGCTTCGTCAGAAAGTCAATCACCGGCGCCACCCGTTGCCATTCAACTTCTGGATCGATTGCCGTAAAGCCAGGTCGGGTGGTTTGGCCGCCGATTTCGATCACGTCAACACCAGCATCGACCATTTTGGTCACTTGTTGTTGCATATCATCAAATGCGACAAACCGACCACCATCATAAAACGAATCTGGTGAGACATTTAAGATCCCGTAGATCAATGGCTTTTCAGTCACGTCAAAGTTAAATCGCCCTGCTTGCCAAAACACACGATGGGAGTCATGGATCGCATTGAGATCAGCGACAGCAGTTTGATCACCGCGTTGTGCAAAGGCCTTAGTCAAAGGCGTTAACGCTGTAAACGGCACGACGGCTTGATTGTCGACTTGCACCACATCGAAGTGTCGCAGCAATTGCGGTAACGTTTCAGTTTCTTCAGTTTCTGGGTAGAATTGCAAGCCGACGAGTCGTTGGCGCTGGGCAGAGACATAAAGCTGTTGTGTCGCTAACGTGTTGCCTTGGGTGAGCGTGAATTCAGAAATTTTCATGATAGCCTCCTCAAAAGGTTAGGGTCAAGCAAATAACTGCACCAAAGCACGCTGCCTTGGTAAATAAGGTGTGCGGATCGCTGGCGGCATTTGCGCTAACGTCAAGGCTTCTCCTTTTGGGATCAACACTTGATCAAAGCCAGTACCTGCTTGGCCTTGCGGAGCGGTTAAGGTTGCTTGCAATTGCCCGGTTGCGGATTGGACTCGATTGCTTGGACTGATCAAGACTAAAGTTGAACGCAAGCTCACCGCAGTGCCTGCCGGAATTTTCGTGAATAACGCAGCGTTGGTTTCATGGCGAGGCAGTTGGCGAGCGGTATGCACTCCAAATAATTCAGGATGGCCATCAACAAATAACCCCGAGTCATCGCCTAACACATATTGATGTGGATATAGGCGATGAGTCGCTTGCGCTTTCGCAGTGGCATTGGTCAACAAGTCCAAATCCCCTTCTGCAGGCAAGTCAGCTTCGATTTTCTCAGCTGTGTGCCCGAAGTTCGCAAGCAACTTGGCAATTTCGTTGAACTTACCAACGTTATGTGTCGCAATCAAAAACTCAGTCATGGCAGTAGCCCTCCGATCAAATAAAATGAACCTGCGACTAACACCACATCTTCTGGTTTTGCTGCTGCCACTGCCGCATTACGGCCTGCTTGAACGGAATCAACGAATTGAGCACCTGGAATCATCGCTTGCAGTTGCTCACCAGCTAATGCACGAGTCGGATGACTTGGCGTGGTGACCCACACCTGATCAGCAGTTTGGGCGATTTTTGCCAGTTCGGCGACCGCTTTATCTTTCAAAAAGCCTGCCACTAACAGCAGGCGGCCACCAGTCGGTAACAATTGCCGAACTTGACCTAACGCCTGCGGAAATGCATCCGGATTATGTCCCGCATCGACGATCACAATGGGATCGTGTTGGATTACTTCCATGCGACCAGGCAGCTGCACCGTTTTTAAGGCGTCAAACACCTGGGAGATCGAAGTCAACGCATGATTGGCAACTAACCACTGACCGACGGCGATCGCGGTTTGGGCGTTAGCGAGTTGAAAGGCCCCGAGCATCCGTACCATGACAGTGCGACCATTTGCCAATTCTGCTGATGTCCCTGTCCATATCGTCGTCATTGGCGTTAAAACGACATCACTGGCATCGATCACCCCGGCAGCATGATGCGCTTGGGCAACTGCTCGAATCGTTGTTAAAGCTTCAGGGGCTTGATGGCTAGCCACGACAACTTGGGTCCCAGCTTTGATGATCTGCGCTTTGTTCGTTGCAATTTTTTCGATGGTGTCTCCTAAAATCGCAGTATGATCTAAGGCAATATGAGTGAACACCGCCAAATCAGGGGCTGAAATGGCATTCGTTGCATCAGTCGCCCCACCAAGACCGGCTTCTAACACCACCCAGTCACAATGCTGCTGAGCAAACCACGCAAGGGTCACCAACACATCCCATTCAAAATCAGTGAATGCATCAGGTGATAATTGTGCCTGTTGCATGATCTGCAGCATCAAGGTCGCATACTCGCTGTCAGCAATACTTTGTGAACCAATCTTACTTTGATCTAATTCATCATGGATCGCAGGCGACGCAAAATGTCCGACGACATGCCCGGCATTGCGTAAAGCTTGAGCGATAAACGCACCCGTGGAGCCTTTGCCATTGGTGCCAGCAATATGGATCACATGAAATGCAAGGTCTGGATCACCGATTTGGTGCAACACCGATCTTAACGCCTCGACCCGTTTAGGATCCGCCGCTAACATGCGATGATCCATGCTTACCCGCAAGCTTTGGTAATCAACGGTTGCCATTGCGATGTTGCGCCTCCTGTTGAAATTCTTGACGCAACGCGAGATCCGTTTTGAACACACCAGTGTAACGTGAAGTATACGTAAACAAGTCGCCGCGGTTGATGCCACGCATTTCCATGCACATGTGTCGGGCAGTGACAGAAACCGCAATGCCTTTAGGGTCAAGCACTTGTTGAAGCTGGTCGACAATGCTAGTGGTCAGCACTTCTTGAACACTCGGGCGCCGTGCCACAAAATCTACCAACCGACCGAGTTTGCTTAAACCGATGATACGTTTATGACTAGGCATATACCCAATCGTGACATGACCAAAAAACGGCAACAAGTGGTGTTCGCACATTGAATAAAACGGAATTTGTTGCACCATTACCAAGCCTGGATCTTCAGTGGTTTCAAACACTTTATAATCTTTGAAATCCGCCGGTTTATCCAATGACCCGAAGACTTCTTGGTACATCCGCGCCACACGTTCAGGGGTTTCGATCAAACCAGGACGCGTTGTATCTTCACCGACGGCATCTAATAACTCCCGGACAGCATTTTCAATTCGTTGTTGATCCATCAAAGTTCTTCTTTCTCTTGAGAATATGGGCGCACCCAGTTGTGATCTAGGGTATGCATTAATAATTCAGCGATCCATGTTGCATGGTGCGCATCGATCACCTCTAATAATGGCACCAATACAAAGCGGCGGTTGGCAAGTTCTGGATGAGGTAAGGTCAACTCAGGTGACTGCAGCTGAACATCACCATAAACCAACAAATCCAAATCGACACTCCGCGGTCCCCAGCGAACGATCCGTTGACGATGTAAGGCGGCTTCGATTTCATGCAGACGCAATAACAAAGCTTGCGGGTTTAAGTCAGTTTCGACAACCACCACTTGATTCAAATAATCATCTTGCGGGACATCACCCACTGGTTGCGTTTCATACACCAACGATTGGCGCACCACTTTTATTTGTGGCGTTTGATCAAGTAAGCGCACCGCCTGTTGCAAATGATCAAGCCGCTTGCCTAAATTTGCGCCTAACCCGATATAAGCTTCAGTCATCAGTCGACACCTCGATTTCGACGGCATCAAAAATACCGGCGATCGGCACCGCACCTTTGCGGATCGTCAACGTGATGCCACTGACGTCAAACCGCTCAGTTAAATGTTTCAGCAATTGATTGGCCAGCATTTCGATCAACTGATAATGATGCGTAGTGACGAAATCATTGATGGCTTGATACACCGCACCATAATCGATGGTTTCATTGAGGTCATCGTGCAACACTTGGGTTTCGATCGGCAACCGTAACTCAATATCCACTTGCAGACGTTGTCCAAGTTTCTGCTCTTCAGCAAACACCCCGTTGTACGTATGAAACTGCATATTTTTGATTCGAATCGCGCCCATTTTCGCCCTCCGCTTACATAATGCTTTTATTATACCGTGGATGACAGCTGTGGACTACCACTCACCTGAATGAAAACGTTATCTCTGCATTTAATGTTCGGTTTACAGCTGATGCCCATAATGTAACCAACCAGTCTCACGCACACCGACTTGATCATACAATCGCTGGGCGTTGACATTGGTAGTGCGCGTCATCCACGTCACTTGATTCGCCCCATGTTGTTTCGCCCACGCAAACGTCTCAGTCATCAACTGCCGGGCAATGCCTAACCGCCGCGCGTCGGGATCAACATATAAATCATTCAAATCGACGATTGGTGTCAATTGACGCTTATCAAAGCGATAGTACAAAAAGGCAAAACCGACCAATTGGCTATTACGCTCGGCCACTAGTAAACCGCCAAAGTGATTGTCAGGCTGCACCAAAGCGGTGATGTGAGTGGTGAGTTGCTCATGATCTGGAGTGTGGGGCACCGGACTTGACGCATAATACCCATCGATCAGTGATAGCAATGCTTGAATATCGGTAACAACCGCTTCACGAATTGAAATTGACATGCGGATCCCTCCATCAGTTTTCGCCAGCGTACCACAGGTCGTGACTTTTTGCCACTTTAAGCCATGCGTGATATACTAACAAAAACAGGAGGTGTCAACATGGCACTGCATATCAACGCGCAAAACGATCTCAACGAAATGTTTGACAAGTTTGCCACTATGCCCAAAGAGCGTGACAAGCAAGTCAACATTCCCATGACTGACGACCCGAAGAAAAAGGCCGATCAAGCCGCTGCCAAAGGCGACACAGAACCTAAAACGACCAAATAAACCAAATCCGACTCAGACCTTACGAGTCGGATTTTTTGTTGTCATCAACTTGCGCACTTTTGCACTTTGTTTCATCTTGACTTTTTTAGAAAGCGTTTGCTAAAATGACGGTACCATGTTAAGTCAGCTTATCATGGTATGGGTCAACCTGGCAAAGTTTCAGACTCATGGTTTCAAAGTGACGTGTGGCGGCTGGAACGCACGCACTGCTCCCCGCGGGCTAGTCTATCGGTATGCCAAAGTTCTGCCGATCAATTTCCTATTGCGGCCAAAGTGAGTCACCGCTGATTTATTCTATTGAAACAAATTTTCGTGGCGACGCTTCCTCAAATGGATGGTCTTCAACTTCACAAAGCTCTGTTGGCCTCAGGTTGTGGATGTGCGCTTCGACGATTGTTTGATTGATCAGATCATGTGCAACGCGGATCCAAAGTGCTACCATTACCCACAGTGATCTTGGTGCTGTGGCGCAGCCCCCAAAGTGCCCGTGGTGACGTTAGTTTTACCCTAGTTTTTTGGGACTAGGCCTTACTTAATGATGACTTTTCACGCCTATCGATGACTCGGTAGGCGTTTTTGGTACCTGAACGCATAAAAAAAGCCAAGATCCAGAAGCATCTTGGCGGTAAATCATGATTTAGTTGCGTTGAGGATACATTTTGGCTAAAGTTTCTAAGTTAGTCTTGGCCACGTCATCCAAATCAATGTTCGCCCACAAAGCGATTTGGGAGAGATACCAAAGCACATCCCCCATTTTCTTTTCTAAGGCGTCATGATCTAAATCGGCGCCTTGGAAAGTATATTTTTTGATTTGGCTGACCACTAAACCGGAGTCAGAAGCCAACCCCAACGCCAAGTTCGTCAACACATGTTCGTTGCCAGCAAGCGTTTTGTTGGCTTCTTTTTGATAGTCGTTTAATTCCACTAGTTTGCCTCCTCAATGCCTGCAGTTTGTTCCAACCATTGCCAAACTTCTGGCTTACCTTCGCCAGTTTCCGCAGAAAATAAGATCAAATCATCGGTTTGGTTCAAATCAAGGGTCTGCTTGATGTTGCGGATCACTTGATTGCGCTTAGCCCGACTGGTTTTATCAACTTTGGTGCCGACGACTAAAGTTTTAATGTGAAAATACTTCAGATATTGATACATCGACACATCATCTTCACTTGGTTGGTGGCGAGCATCGACGAGTAACACCGCGCCGCGCAATTGTTTACGAGTGGTGAGGTATTCTTCGATCATGGCCGCAAACTTCGCGCGATCAGCTTTTGAAACCTTCGCAAAACCGTAGCCTGGCACGTCAACGAAGTACAACATGTCTTCAAGAATGTAAAAATTAAGCGTTTGGGTCTTCCCAGGCACACTTGAGGTGCGAGCCATCGCTTTGCGGTCGATCAAGCGGTTGATCAAGCTGGACTTGCCAACGTTACTGCGGCCGACAAAGGCAATTTCTGGAAAGCCAGTATCTGGGTACTGCTTGGCACTGACTGCTGAAATGGTCAGGTCAACGTTGTGGATCTTCATATTATCGGATCCCTCCTTATCTAACTCAAATAGTGTATCACGAAAACCACAAGCACCCTATTACAAAACCACAACGATTTGCAAATTCGGCCAAATCGCATTACGTTGTCTAGACATAAAGGAGGCACTCATGACAGAATTTATCCCATGGTTATTGTTAATGGCTAGTTTTCTCTTGATCGTGCAACTGTGCTTGACCATTATCGGCGTCTGGCTACCGCAAAAGATCTGGTTAACTGCCAGTTATTTCGCTGGTCAAACTTTAGTAACGTTAGTGCAAGCATTGTTCATCGGGTGTATCGGAATTTTGCGTGATTGGAATGTCACCACTGATTATGATGATTGGTTTTTCGTCACAGCGATTGTTTCTAGTTTGTTCTGGGTGACAGGGATGCTGTTACTGCACCGCCACACCCCACAAAAATAGAGCTGAGGTCTGGCCTCAACTCTTTTTAGTTCGATTATGACGCTTCGCGAGAATCTTTCACGACTAATTCTGGTTTGCCTTTGCCTTCGACCGCAGCCTTAGTCACAATGGCCTTGGTGACTTCTGGACGGCTTGGCAGATCAAACATCAAGTCTTGCATCACAGCTTCGATGATCGAACGCAGGCCACGCGCACCAGTATCACGGACGATAGCTTTGTGGGCGATCGCGTGCAACGCTGGGTTGGTGAATTCAAGTTCGGTGTGATCCAAGCTCAACAGCTTTTGATATTGCTTGACTAAAGCGTTCTTTGGTTCCGTCAAAATGTGAACCAAGTCGTCTTCAGTCAGCTTCTCAAGTGCGGCAATAATCGGGATCCGGCCGATGAATTCTGGAATGATCCCAAACTTCATCAAATCTTCAGGGACGATTTGTTGCATCACAGACTTGTCTGGGTCGTAACCTGCTTCTGGTGCAGAGGCCCCAAATCCGATAGTCTTATCGCCCATACGGTTTTTAACGATGGTATCAATGCCATCAAAAGCGCCGCCGACGATGAACAAGATGTTCGTGGTGTCGATTTGAATGAATTCTTGTTGGGGATGCTTACGTCCGCCCTGCGGTGGCACATTGGCAATGGTGCCTTCCAAGATCTTCAGCAACGCTTGTTGGACGCCTTCACCGGAAACATCGCGGGTAATGGATACATTTTCAGATTTCTTGGCGATCTTATCGATTTCATCGATATAGATGATGCCTTTTTGGGCGCGTTCAACATCATAGTCGGCTGCTTGTAGCAACTTCAGTAAAATGTTTTCCACATCTTCGCCGACATAACCAGCTTCAGTCAGCGTGGTTGCATCAGCAATAGCAAATGGCACGTTCAAAATGCGCGCCAACGATTGCGCCAAGAACGTTTTCCCGGAACCAGTTGGGCCGACTAAGGCGATGTTGGACTTTTGCAATTCCGTATCGTCTTTGTCTGCAACTTCCATTTGGTTGACGCGTTTGTAATGGTTATAAACCGCCACAGCTAAGGCACGCTTAGCGGCATCTTGGCCGATCACATAGTCATTTAAGATGTTTAAGATCTCAATTGGCTTAGGTACTTCTAACAGGTTCTGGTAGGCATCTTCTTTGAACTCTTCATCGATGATTTGTTTGCATAACTCAATGCATTCGTTACAAATATATACGCCAGGGCCTGCAACGATCTTTTTCACTTGATCTTGGGATTTCCCACAAAAACTGCAGGTAACCGGACCCGTGGTTTCAACGTTGTCAAACATAGTAGTATTCAACCCCTTCTTGATAAGTCAATCATACCAAAACAGACTGCGCCTGCATAGTGATTGGACTGGTCTAGCCTAACATAGTGACAAAAACCTTGCAATCAGAAATGACTTTCTTTTTGAAAGTTATTTTCACCCATGCTTTGCGGGGCTTAGTCATCAGTTCAAAACGTTGATCTGTTGGGCTTGTGCGACTGGATATTCGTGAGCGTCTGTCGCATTGAGCAAATCTTCACTCAGGGTAATCTCATAAATGGTTTGGTCTTGGTAAGGTTGGAAATAATAATGGCCGGAATTTAAGCACATATAACCGCGGTATTGCGTATAGTCACTGCCGCCATTGGCCATCAGCTTTTCGCCTTTAGGAATATTGACGGAGCTAGTGAGGTGGTTCAGGGTATTGATCACATTAGCTTCACCGCTGACGATTTCGGCATTTTGTCTGAGATAGGCCATCCGAACAAACCGCGATGGTGACGTATAATCACCAGGTAAACCCACTGCCCCGGTCCCAGCACCAAAACCGGTTGCGTGAAGGTCACCATATTGTGATGACGCTTCGATCGTTGGTTGCAAATGGGGATATTGATTGAGGTTGAGTAAATGCCATGGAAATTGTGGCGAATTGGTCATCACGCCAGCGGGATCATCGAAGCATTCCAAGCCATTGCCAGTTTGTTCCAACACGATCATCGCGCCAGTTTTATCAACAACGACCCAGTGTAATGGGACAACGATTTTCATGAAGGGATTGGGTGACGCCACGACATTGAGTTGCGCGACGGCGGCTTTCACTTCAGCAACACTGGCATAATGCCCCAGCAAGTAGGCCACCACTTCGGGACTGGCCAAGTTGATATGACCGTCAAGCGGTGCTGGAGAATAATGCGATTCTTCTAAATATAAGGTCGCAGCACCAAGACCTGCTTCGTTGACGCCATCCACGATGAAATAGCCGCCGAGGTCACGTCCGGCGCCTGCAAAACCATATTGGCCAACAAATCCAGTTTCATCAACCGTTGAATTAAAATGATAATGCCTTGGGATCACCACTGGTCGACCGCCGAGTTCTGCTTCAAAATCCATGGTCCGAGATAAATACCAATTCTTGTCTGCATCTTCATATGTAAAACTTGTGCACATTGTCAACACTCCTGTCTAGTCTTTTCAGTATAGCGCTAATGTGTTGACGGATGTAAGCAAAAAATACCGCGAAAAATTTTCGCGGTATCTCACAGTTATTCAGGACTATTTTTAGACGGTAACACTTCGATCACAAAACAAGTGATCCCGACTGCTGCAGAAATAAAAGTCGCAGTGTTTGAATCGCCACCATAAACGATGCCAGCAAAAGCTTCGATTGCTAGCAAGATCACATACACCCACCAAGGGACCCCTGCATCGCGAAAACGGCGAATCGTCAAACTCAGCCCTGGGATCACGATGGCCAAGGCAAATAACAAATAAATGCCCAGCAAAATGAAGATGGGGATCAGACTTTTCCCTGTCAATTCGCTTAAATTATCGAGGTGGGTCCAATCGACTGCACTCATTACGATTGCCGCACCCAAGCCAACCAACGCGATCAACGAAAGCAGAGCATACCACAAGGTCCACCACCAATACTCCCGGCGGCTCGAACGCCCAGTAAAGTTCACATAATTACCAAAAAATGCCCCGATCGCGCCAACCCCCTTGGCACCGTAATATCTATTGCCTGTGGCCGCTGCCACACTCTCTGTTGCTTTTGCCATTTTTATCATTCCTCTCAAGCGTATTATCGCATGAATATTAATGGCGTCAACTAACAGTTTTGTTATAGTAAGCGGATGCATGCAACACCGAGGATCATCACTGCTAACCCGATCAACTGCAATCCACTGACGGGATTACGCTTAGCACCAAGCCATCCGAATTGATCGATCGCCAAGCTCCCTGCCATTAAGCCTAACAACACAATGACCACTGCTAAACCGGTCCCGATAGTCGGCGCTAAATAGGCATTCCCCAATACAAAACAAGCACCGATCAACCCACCGATCCACATCCACCAGCGATGATCACGACGCGTTTCTTTAAAGGTAATCTGGGGATGCAAAATCACCACGATCAACAACAACGCAACAGTGCCCATCGCAAAGCTGATCAATGCCGCTTGTTGCGCTGACCCTAATACCACGCCTAAGCGACCATTCACTGCCGTTTGACTCGCTGACAACATCCCCGCGATCACACCCCAGCCGCGCCATAACCAAAGGCCAACGCTAGATTTTTGCGTGGTGTTTCCAAATTCTTCACGGCGTGCGAAGTAGGCTGGTAAGGCAACGGTAACTAAGACGCCAGCGATCACCAACAAGGCCCCGATTGCTCGCATCGCGGTCACTGGATTCTGCGCAGTTTGAAACCACCCGCCGTTATCAATCAACAACCCCATTAAGATTTGCCCGAGCACAGGAAAAATCACCGTTTGCACTGCGCCGAGTTGAGGAAACAGCAAAATATTTGACGTGAGATAAATCACACCAAATAATCCGCCTAACCATATCCACCAAGGTAAACTGCTGATCGTGGTGACGGTTGGGAACAACGATTGCCGATGGAGCAACACCACTGCAGCCAACCCTACCGTTCCGATCGCAAAACTGATCAAGCTCGACCAAAACGGCGACCCAAATGCTTCTTTTAAACGTGAATTGATGCTAGTTTGAATCGGCAACCCAAAGCCGATCACTAAGCCAATGACAATTGGTAACATGCTTGTTCTCCTTGATGATTGACGACGATTCGATGTACGCACAGTAAAACGCAAAATCATCTGGTCGTCAAATTTGACGCAAAAAAATACCCAACCAGTATCCGGCTAGGTATCCTTTGATTTAATCGATTTGTTGTTCGAAATTAACGACCGCACCGCGTAAGTTGGCTTCACCGAGGTATTCACAAGGCATGATCTCAGGGGTGATGTCACCGATACCGACACGCGCTTTGACGGCATCGACTGCAGCCCGCACGCCATCTAAGAACTTCGCATTTTCACTAATGGCGCCGCCAATCAAGATACGTTCTGGGTCAAAAGCGTATTGTAAATTGAAAATCGTTTTCCCAAGCACCGCTTCAGCGTCTGCCACTAGCCGCATCGCTTCAGGATCACGGGCTTCGGCACGTTCAAATAAGGTTTTGCCATCGATATTGTCACCAGTGGCCGCATTGTAGCGATGGGCCAAGTTCACTGGAGATACGATCTCACTCAAGGTGCCTTCAGGCCGCATCAACATATACCCAAATTCGCCGCCATACAAGTGCGCACCATGCCAAATGCGATCGTTGACGACCACCGCACCGCCAACCCCAGTGCCGATCACTAAGAATAACAAACTGTGGTGACCGACGCCTGCGCCTGCTGCTAATTCAGCGAGCGCCGCACAATTGGCATCATTTTCCAAGGTGACTGGCAAGCCAAACAAATCAACGAGGCGTGGTTGGATCTCGAAATTGTGAATATATGGGATCGCACTAGCCCCTTCGATGACGCCTGTGGCTTGATTAACGGAACCAGGTGAGGAAATCGCCACCCCTTCAACTTCAGCATCGCCGCGAACGGATTCAGCGCCAGTTTTCAGCACCGCATAAAAATCATCCAAGTTATCGGGTGTCGGCCGACTTTGCACTGGACCTAAGTCGTTGCCATCCCACAGCGAAAATTTAATGCTGGTACCACCAATATCAATCGCGATCAATTGCGTCATTTAATAACCTCCCTGAATTTTGTATCCGCATTCATTTTACCACAAAAAGCATGTTCTTTAGCAAAATTGGACCAGACATTCACCAACTTCACCAAAAAAGTTGCAGCGTTAGCCACAACTTCTCAGTTAAAAATCATTCACATCGATCACGGTATAAGACCGCTGATCAAAGACATTACGACTGGTGGAGTACTCAACATTCTCACCATTGGTCAACCATACCACTTGCTCGACTTCAAGCATTGGCGTGTGCTCGCCAGCATTTAAATACCGTTGATCAAGCTCATTGGGCTCACTGGCATGGATTTGGCGATATGCCCCACCAAACGCCAACTTCAATTCGTTATGAATGTATTGATAAATTGAGGTCGTCAAGATCTCTTTGGTGAGATTTGGCACCAACCGTACTGGCATATAGGTGTGTTCTAAGATAAACGGTTTGCCATTGAGTTTCCGCAACCGTAAAATGTCATAAATCGGTTCGCTGGTTGGACAGTCGAGCTTTTCAGCGATTTCAGGAGTGGGAAACGCCAATTCAAATAGCAAAGGGATACTCTCCACATGATCGGCACCTTGTTGCGCTGACAACCCATCAAACGCATTGGCCGGAGAATCAGCCGCACTCCCTAACGGAATTTTACCAAGGACAAAAGTGCCTAAACCGGACTTTTTGTAGATCAAACCTTCTCTTGCCAAGCCATCTAATGCTTTTTTCACCGTGATCATCGACACATCAAATTCTTCAGCAAATTGTTTTTGATCTGGGATCATCGTTTTCGGTGGATAAACACCAGATAAGATCCGCTCACGAATTTGATTGGCGATCACTTGATATTTTTTCACGCTGCCACCTACATTCTAAATTCATTTCATATAGGTTAATTGTAGCATGACATATCCGTTACGGCGAAAGATTATGCGTTTAGTTGTTTCACGACTGCAGCTGGCAAGGTCAACGTCATTACAAAGTCGTCTCCGATCGCCAAACTTTTGGGAAAACGCACCAGATTACCGACTAAGTATCCCCGTGCCGTAGACTTTTCATCAACGGTAACCGCTAAACGGCCATCTGGTTCAAAAGTACAAGTAAAATGGTGACCATTTTCATCATACGCAACCATTGTTTATCCTTCCTTCAATAATTGTTCAGCTGCGGCAAGCACTTTGTCGCCTGCCATCATCCCATAATCTTGCATATTGATCACTGCCATTGGGATCTTAGCGGCATCAGTTTTCACTTTGACGTCGCCTTTCATGTAAGCAACTTGCGGCCCAAGCATCAAAACATCTGGGTGGGTGTTGGTCAATTGATTATCGATATCCGAAACGCTGGTGGCAAAAATATGGTAATCACGCCCAAGTTTTTTTGCTGCAGCTTGCATTTTGGTGACCAACAAACTCGTGGACATTCCTGCAGAACAAGCTAACATAATCGTTTTATCTGCCATTATTTGGCCTCCTCAGCCATTTTTTCGGCTTCTTGTTTGACTAAGATCTGGTCATATTTTTTCGCAAATGGGAAGTAGATCAACGTAGAGATCACCAAGGTGCATGCTTGCCAAATCGCCATTTTCCAACCGCCGATGAAGAATCCAGAAATGATCGCTGGTGTCGTCCAAGGTGCCGCGACCCCATTGAGTGGTGGCACGATCCCAAAGTAGATCACCAGGTAAGTCGTCAACGCGATCACCACAGGCGTCAAGAAAAATGGAATTGCTAAAAATGGATTCATGACCAAAGGCAACCCGAACAAGAATGGTTCATTGATGTTGAAAATCGCTGGGACTAATTCAATTTTCCCTAAGGTTTTCATTTGCGTCGATTTCGCCGCGACCAAAGTGAAGATCACCAACCCGATGGTAATGCCTGACCCAGTCAAATTAATAAAGTTGTTATAGAATTCGTTGGTGACAATGTGTGCACCGTTAGCTAAGCTCAACTTGCCGGCGTGATATAAAGCCGCGTTGGCGGCAGTGTTTGGCATTAAGAACACACCAGCAATGGTACCGACGATCAAGCCGCCATGCACCCCGAAGAACCAGAAGAACGACACGGCAAAGCCGATGATGATCGCACCGAACAACGAATCTGATAACCCTTGCATCGGCATTTCCAAAAGGGTGTAAACATATTGCAAAAGATCGGTCTTCATGAAGGTCTTAAAGCCTGCGTATACCAACATTGCGACACCAAGGATCACACCAGCTGGGATCATTGCAGTAAACTGCTTGGCAACAGAACTTGGTACTTGTTCTGGTAATGTGATCTTCCAACCTTTTTTCAACATACCGGAATAGGCCCAACCCGTTAACAAACCAACGATGATCGCACCAACCATCCCTTGGCCACCTAACCACGTGACATTGAAAACTCCAGTTACTGGATTGTTGACCAAAGTCTGTAACGCATGCGGCAATTTGTCGATGTTAGCCGTGACTGCTTTAGCAGAAAGATCGCCAGTGCCATTGGCCATCGCTGTTTTCAATGGATTGTCGGTTTGCATCAATTGAATCAGTAAAAATGCTGACAAACTAGTCAACCCAGCTGGCAGTGGTTCATAGCCTTCGTTGCGGACATAAACATATGCCATGCCGACGACTGCCCACAGTGACAATACCCCAAAGGTTGCGGTATAAGCTTGACTGAAAAAGGCGGCCCAGCCAGAATCGTTCAATGCTTGAGCAACTGCGGGAATTGGAATGTTGGATAAAATCAGAAAAATCGAGCCGACAATGATGAATGGTAGTGAATAAATCATCCCGTCTTGTAACGCTTTAACGGCTTTGGTATTCACAAACTTCATGACTGGCGGCATGATCTTGGCGTTGACCCAGCTGCCAAATTTAGAATTATTTTCCATTAGAGATCCTCCCCATTAGAACCAAAGACTTGTTGAAACCAATAAAAGCTTTTCTTCGGGACGCGACGTAAATCGCGTAAATCGTGGTTACCGCGGTTGACGTACACTGCGCCATAACGCTTTTCCATATCAGCATGAGAACTTGGAATATCGATCAACCCCCAGCCCAAATACCCTAATACTTCGGCGCCATCTTCAAACATTGCGGCTTGCATCGCTTGAATATGCGCACGGTGGTAGTCGATGCGGGCAGTGTCATCGATTTGATGTTCGCCATCCCAAGTTTCATGAATGCCGATGCCATTTTCGACGGGAAATACCGGCACTTGATATTGGTCATATAACTTGGTGATCACATTTCGCAATCCGAGTGGATCGATCGCCCAGCCCCATTCGGTTTGCCCAACAAACGGATTATCTTCGAAACTGTAGGCTAAGTACCGATTGACTGGCGTGCCATCAGGGATTTTGGTGGCATCCACCACTGCGGAGCGATAATACGAAAACGCGATGAAATCTGCATGCTGCTGGGATAATACTGCGGCATCTTCTGGCTGCCAATCGAAATCCAAACCAGAACGTTTGATATAGCGCCATACTTCTGGTGAATAATGACCGTTGACATAAGCTGAATTTAAATTGTTATTCAGAAACTCGTCTAGTTGACGCGCTGCAAAGATCGTCTTGGGATCAGCATCTTGCGGATAAATCGGGGTATAGGCTAACATGCCGCCGATTTTAAGGTCAGGATACGTTTGATGAACATACGCATCGAGTCTTGCGTGCGCCAACATGGTGTGATGAAAGATTTGATACATTTCTGGCAAGGTCTTTGCGCCTTTGAGATAACCGGAAATATTGAACACTTCATCGGTGAAGTATAAGTTATGCTCGTTAAACACCAACCAATATTTCACCCGATCATGAAAGCGTTCGATCATCGCTTGCCCAAACCGGACGAAGGCATCCACCGTGTGACGTGATATAAAACCGTTATATTGTTTTGCTAAAGCCAGTGGCATGTCGAAATGATACAAGCAAACCATTGGTGTGATACCACGTGCAAGGCATGCATCGATCACGCGATCATAGTAGGCGATCCCTGCTTGATTAAACTCACCATCGCCATCAGGAATCACCCGCGACCACGAGATCTGCAAACGGTACATGTTCATATGCATGGCCTGCATCAAATCAAGATCTTCTTCGTAGCGATGATACGCATCGATAGCAACTTGCCAATCGCTGGTATCCGGTCCTGCTGGTCGCACATCATAGACGGATCGGCCTTTTCCATCTAAATGCACGGCCCCTTCTGTTTGCATACTGGAACTTGAATTACCCCAGAAAAATGTGTCAGGCATTTTGTCTGTCATTGACACCCTCCATGATTCAATTTGTTAGAAAACGTTTCCTACGTGAATAAGAATAGCTTGTTCATTTTGATTATGCAAGTGTTTTCTTTTAAAGAGTATGTTTTTTAAATTTAACCCTATGAACTATTCAAGGATTGAACTGCAGCCAAAATCGAAAATAAAAAGCCTTGATCAAGGTTATCTCGATCAAGGCTAGCGAAAAATTTCAGCACATGCAAAAACACCCACCAGCCTGTAGCTAGTGGGTGTCTCGTTAGACGAATTAAGCTTCTTTAGCGGATTCAGTGATCACGCGGATCGCTTTCTTCACGCCAATGTCATGCTTCAACATGTCATCAGAAAGCGCACGACGAACGGCGTCTTCTTCCATGTTGTATTCGCCGGCAAGGTCTTTAACTTCTGCAGAGATTTCATCTTCAGAAGGCACGATCTTTTCAGCAGCAACGACGGCTTCAAGCACCAAGTTGGTCTTAACGCGAGTTTCAGCGTCAGCGGCAAATTGCTTCTTCAAGTCTTCTTCTTTAGTGCCAGTCAATTGATAGTACATGTCTGGGTTGATGCCTTGGCGTTGCATGTTGCCAAGGAATTGATCCATTTGGTTGGACACTTCAGAATCGATCATTGCTTGAGGGATCTCAGTGATTTCAGCATTTTCAACTGCTTTGCCAATGGCTTGTTCTTCCTTGGCGTTGTCAGCAGCTTCAGCCTTCTTAGCCACAAGTTCGTCTTTGATCTTGGACTTCAATTCATCTAAGGTGTCAACGTCTTCGTCTAAGTCTTTGGCAAAATCATCATCTAAGTCAGGCAATTGCTTCGTCTTAACTTCGTGGATGGTCGTGGCAAATTCAGCATCTTTACCTTTGAGGTCTTCTGCTTGGTAATCTTCTGGGAAAGTTACTTTAACAGTGACTTCTTCGCCAGCTTTGTGGCCGACTAATTGGTCTTCAAAGCCAGGGATGAAGGAGTTTGAGCCGAGTTCCAAAGAGTAGTTCTTGGCAGTGCCGCCATCAAAGGCAACCCCGTCGACAGTCCCAGCATAATCGATAGTGACCGTGTCACCTTTTTCTGCTGCGGCGTCTTCTTTAAGGACTAATTCAGCTTGGCCTTCGCGACGTTTTTGTAATTCTTCTTCAACGTCTGCTTCGGAAACTTCGCGGTCTTGCTTGTCCACATCTAAGCCTTTGTAATCGCCAAGCTTAACTTCTGGCTTAACGGTAACAGTTGCTTTGATGACCCAAGCTTCGCCTTCGTCCATTTTGTCGACGTCGATTTTTGGTTGGTCCACTGGTTCGATGGCAGTTTCGTCAACCGCAGCTTCGTAAGCGTCTGGCAAAAGAATGTTCAATGCGTCTTCGTATAAAGCCGCTTCGCCGTACATGCGATCAAACACAGTACGGGACACGTGACCTTTACGGAACCCAGGAACGTTCAGGCTCTTTTTCACACGGTTGAACGCCTTGTCCAACCCTAATTTAATTTGTTCTTGTTCGATTTCAAAAGTCAATACGCCATCATTAGCGCCTTGCTTTTCCCATTTTGCAGCCATGCTGTACCTCCGACATAGTCATTTCGTATTACATACTTAACCATAATACCCAAAACGCGGCCATTTGTAAACGAAAAATGCTATTCTACCGCGGCTTCCATCAACCAATCATGTTGTGGATCATCGCCAACGACGAAAGCATGTTCACCGACTTTGTGAAATCCGCGCTTCATATAGAAAGATTTCGCCGGTTCGTTGTGTTCCCACACCCCTAACGCGATGGTCGGCTTGTGAAATTTCTTCGCCATTGCTAACGCATGCGCATATAATTTGCTCCCGAGGCCTTGACGTTTGTGATCAGGCAAAATGTAGATTCGTTCAAGCTCCAAGGCATTGTCAGCTTTGACATCGGCGGTGACAGCTTGATTGATGTTGAGTTTTAAATAACCTGCTGGGGTGCCATCGACAGTGACGAACCAAAAAGTCGTCCCTGGTGTATGTAATTCTTTGGTCAATTGCTCAGGCGCATAGGCGGTATCGAGAAATTCTTGCATATCTGCCGGTGCCGTGTTGGCATCAAAGGTATCAGCAAAAGTGACGCGGGCGATATGCACCAACGTTGGGATCTCTTCATCGGTAACGGGAACGATTTGAATGTTTGACATTTGATTAACTTCCTTAGTATTGACGTTTGCCACCATTTTTAACGAACTGCCAATCGTGATCAACATTGTCACACATTTGATCGAGCAATTGTTCTAAAGTGGCGATTTGTTGTGGTGACATGTTCTGGGTGGCCATTTTTAATGAATATTGATTTTCACGACGAATCGGCTCGTAAGCTTGTTTCCCGGCTTCAGTGGCATACAGACGTTGACGTTTCGCGTTTTGTGGATCTGGGTGTTTTTCAACGAAGCCTTGTTGACACAACTTCGCCACACTGCGAGCAACGGTGGCGCGATCGACTTTCAATTGGTTGACCAACTGCTCTTGAATGATCCCTGGAGTTTCCACGATGCGCACCAAATATAAATACTGACCGCGAGTGAGGTCCACGTCGCGAAATTCGATATTTGAAATACTGTCTAAGGCACGGGCGATAATGCCGATCGAACGTAAGGCGTCCATATGCTCACCTCCAATAAAATTGAGTATACAAGTCGAATGTTGCAATTGCAACATATAATTTTTCCAAAGAAAAAGTCCTGATCACTCAGGACTGCGTAGTGTGCGTAATTTTAAAATGCCTTGAATCAGCCGCCATATCAGCATAATGATGATCACCACTGCGAGCACTGGCATCGCTTTTTGACCATCTTGAAGCGTCGTCCAAAACAACCAACCGTAAATCACGATGCTAAAAATAAAAAATCCGATATTCACCTGTATTTGTTTGACTGGATCTTTGCCCTGCGCAGAGTTCATAAATACCGCGGCGACGATCCCGACTATCAAAATCACAATTAGCATGTGCTTGTCCTCCAAGCGACTGTGGTAAACGTTTTCTACGTTTTATTCTACCATGGTAGACGCAATCGTACTATTCTTCTTCATCGCAATCATCCGGCCCAATCGTCCACAGTTCCCACAGCTTCCAGCTGGCAACACCGAAGATGAAGACGGCACTAATCGTCGACACACCTTGACCACTTTGATAATATTCCCAAGCATACCACCCGTTGGCCGCTAACAACGAGGTCCACGACACCACGTTCATCAGACCCGATTGATCGAGTCGATCATCGTGAAACCACCACATCGTAAGCACCAAATAACTGATCGACAACATGTCACCACCGCCTTTTCGAGAGTTTCTTAAGTACACCAGCCATTCGCCTTGCCGTCAACAAATGCAACTGATCACGGATAAACAAAAAGCCGATCACCCTGGCATTCACAAGGATGGTCAGCTTCAAACAAATCTCGTAATCTTTTAATGCGATTATTCAAACACGAATTGGTTATGATACAGTTCGCTGTAAAAGCCGCCTGCTTCAACTAATTCATGATGGGTGCCTTCTTCGATCACTTGACCATCTTTCAAAACAACGATCTTATCCGCATTCAAAATCGTCTTCAAGCGATGCGCGATCACAAAGCTGGTCCGACCAGCAATGGCGGCTTCCATTGCCCATTGGATCTGTTGTTCAGTGACCGTATCCACGTTTGACGTTGCTTCATCTAAGATCAAGATCTCAGGATCGGTTAAAATCGTCCGCGCAATTGAGATCTGTTGTTTTTGCCCGACAGAAAATGGTGAATTGGCTTCATCGACTTGGGTGTCATAGCCATCAGGCAAGCTTTCGATGAATTCATGAATATGTGTCGTTTTTGCAGCGGTGATCACCTCATCCATTGACGCTTCAGGTTTCCCAAAGCGAATGTTGTCCGCAATGGTGCCTGAGAACAACACGGATTCTTGTAACACGATGCCGACTTTGGCGCGTAAGGCATCTAAATTGAATTCGCGAATATCGATGCCGTCGTATTTAATGCTACCGGCGTCGACATCATAGAAACGATTCATCAAGTTCATGACCGTCGTTTTACCGGAACCAGTTGGCCCGACTAAAGCGACCATCTGCCCTTTGGCAACAGAAATGGACACATCTTTTAAAATCGGGGTATTTGGTAAATAACCAAAATCAACATGTTCGATTTCAATGCCATCGCCGACAGTTTCAAATGGCTTACCAGGTTCAGGCCGTACTTCTTCTGGTTCATCAAACATCACATTCAACCGAGTCGCTCCAGTGATGGCCAATTGCAATTGACCAAAGGAACTGGAGATCTGCATGATCGGATTGTAATATTGTTGCGCATATTGAATGAACGTGACAACTAGCCCTAAGGCTGCGGCAGTCGATAACGAGGAATCATTCAACGCAATTTTCGTCCCTAAGAAAATCACTAATGCTGTCGTTAACAATGAAAAGCCGTTCATCAATGGGAAAATCATTCCTGACCAAGCTTGCGCAGCGAAAGTGGATTTTTGCACTGCTTGATTTTTGGTGACGAAACCATCGATGGTGGGTTGTTGTTGGCCTTCGACGATGATCGCCTTTTGTCCGGAGATCTTTTCATCCATATAAGCATTCAGGACACTGACTTCAGCTTGTTGCTTGTCGGTGTATTTCTTAGCTTGAATGACGATCACAATGGCACAAAGCACTGCGACTGGTGTCGTCGATACGGTGACCCAGGCCAAAGAAACATTTTCATGGAAGATCATGATCAAGATCCCGACAAATAGCGCAATGTTGGTGGTGACGTTGACCGCGGCTTGATTCAAGGTGTTTTGAATGTTATCCAAATCACTGGTGAACCGCGCGAGAAGATCGCCGTCTTCATGACGGTCGAAGTAAGCGATCGTCATTTTTTCTAACTTCCCAAACAACCCTTTGCGCATGCGGTTGGTGGAATGCGCCACGATCCGGGTGAACAAAATCGTGTACAACAGTTGCGCCACGCCAGTCGTCACGTAAAACGCAAGCAACTTCCACATCGACCCGAAGAAATCAGCTTTGGAAGCGACTGGTGACGTGGCGACTTTCATCAAGCTATTGATCGTAGTGCCTTTAGGTAAGCTTGAAGTGATTGCTGCTGGCACATTGCCGTTCGTCAAATGATGCCAGTCAGATGGCATTGCGGCGAGTTGTTGCAACCCATGGATCGTGGTACCTTTCGGTAAATTCGCCAAAACTTGACTCGGTACCGTGGCATCGGTCAACGAACTAGCGGCGATCGTGTGGCCTGTGGCTTTCGATAAGCTAGCGGCAATTTGGTTCAACGCATCTTGGGCTTGCGTGGAACCGGCGGCGATTTTCTTTAACGCTTTGATCGCGTCTGGGGCATGTTGATGGGTGAAGAAGTCGCCGACAAACGTGGAAAGATGCGTGATGGCATCCCCCATGATCACAGGAGCTTCCACTTGAAGATAGGTCGCCGCAATAATAAAAATCGCGATTAGCAAAAATTGAAATTTGTATTTTTTGAAGTATAAATAAAAGAACTTCAAAGCGCGAGTGGTGTCATTCATATTGAATTAGTCCTCCTTCGCTTTTTGCGTGTCATAGATCTGTTGATAAACGTCGCTGGTTTCCAGCAATTCTTGGTGCGTGCCTTGCGCGACTAGATGGCCTTCATCCATGACTAAAATGGTATCGGCATGGACCACGCTAGAGATCTTTTGGGCGATGATGATCGTGGTGGTGCCATCAAGATCATGGGCCATCGCTTCTTGTACCAGCTTTTCAGAATGGGCATCAAGAGCTGATGTGGAATCATCTAAAATCAAGATCTTCGGTGCTTTGATCACACCACGAGTGATGGACATCCGCTGCTTTTGACCACCGGAGAAGTTATTGCCGCGTTCTTCCACTGGGGCATCATAACGTTCTGGCAAGCGGTCGATAAATTCAGCGGCTTGCGCAATTTTGGCAGCGCGATCCATGTCAGTTGCACTGGCATCGGCTTTGCCTTGCTTTAAGTTCCCAGCAATGGTCCCAGAGAATAAAATCGCTTTTTGTAACACGATGGAAATCGTGTTTTTTAACGTTTGTTGAGAAAGTGATTTTAGATCAACGCCGCCAACTTTAACTGTCCCTTTGGTGGGATCAAACAACCGCGGGATCAACTGGGCTAAGGTCGACTTCCCGGCACCAGTTGCACCGACGATACCGACCATTTCCCCAGGTGTAAGCGTAAAGGAAATGTCTTTTAACGTTGGTTGCTCGTCGTTGGGATATGCGAAGCTGACATGATCGAATTCAACGCTGCCGTCAAGGTCGACCACGTCATCAGTGGTATAAGTCATTGAGGTTTCGGTTTTGAGAATTTCTGAGATCCGACCCATTGACACCATCCCACGACTGGCAAACATCGACATCATCCCGCCCATAATAATGGCAAACATGATCTGCATCATATATTGGATGAAGGACATGATCCCGCCGAGTTGATCAGCAGCGACCGTCGCACTTTGAGTGACGAAAGTGGACACCAGCAAAATCGCGACGAAAATTGCTAACTGAGAAATAATGGTAAACGCTGGGATCATCGTGGAGAACGTGTACCCAACGGCCAAGTTATGGCCCAGCAATTCATCAGATTCTTGGTCGAAGGCTTTGGCTTGGTTCGCTTCTTGGACAAAAGACTTCACGACTCGTGCACCGCGTAAATTATCTTTGGCGATGCCATTGATGCGATCCATCAATGATTGGAACGCCGCGAAGTGTGGGCCCATGCGACCCATGGAAATGCCGGTGACGATCACGATCAATACCACCATCACCACAATGATCCACCAAAGGTTTGGCATGGTCATAATACTTAAGATAAAGGCGCCGACAAATAATAATGGCACCCGGATCAACACTTGAAACACCATCATCAATAACATTTGAATTTGGTTGATATCGTTGGTCATTCGCACCACGAGATTGTCGGCTTTGAATTTTTCGACATCTTCATATGAGAAAGTTTGGATCTTTCGGAAAGTTTGTTCTCGCAAGTCAGCTGAAACGGCTTGTGACAGCTTGGCGGCAGTTAAGGTGTTCAGCACTGAGCCGATCAAGCCGACCACGGCAACCACGATCAACGCCATGCCGTACTGCGAGATCTTGTCAATTTTCCCGTTGGTGGACAGCGTCATGTCTGCCATCACTTTCAAAATACTTTTCATATAAGAAGGTTGCCACAAGGCGGCACCGACTTGCAGCAACATGGTCAATAATGCCGCAGTTACCAGCAGTTTATATCTGCCGATCGCTTTAAAAATCATTCAATAATTCCTCCCAATTGAAAGTCGCGGGTCAGTCGACTTTGGCAATTTACAACAACAAAATGGGACTTTGCGTTAAAAATAACGAAATATCGATCACGCAAAGCAAATTGGATTATCCTACTTTGAAGTTACTTTGTAAAGTCTTAATTTTTACCGCTAAACCCGCGCCAATTCAACAAAAAAAGCATCCTCAAAATCATTGACTTTTCAGTCATTTTGAGAATGCTCGCAAAATTATCAATTATTAATTGTGATTTTAGGTAAAGCTTGGGTGACAGTGCTGTGTGCTGGGATCGTCAGACTTTCAATTTTTGACCGCCACTTTTCTGGGACCAAATGTAAGTCACAAGTTTGCGGATCCAGTTCCACATTGTGATCGGTGGCATTAAAGCCGACTAACACCGCTTGATCATCGAGATAGCGTAAGATCCCTAACCCTTCGCCATCATAAATCACCGCAAAGCCTGCGTTTCCTGAAAACAACGGGTCACGGCGTTGCTGCCAAGCGGCTTGATACCAACCAAAGATTTCATCATCAAGGTGACCCCATGGATAATATTTACGATTCAACGGATCGACATCACCATTTAATCCCGCTTCATCACCATAAAACTGGACTAAATTCCCTGGCAAACTCGCCCATAACGTCACAATTTGCGCAAGCTTGTCGCGACTTTCACCTAACGCGGTTAACACCCGCTTGGTATCGTGGGTGGAAATGCTGGTGAAGTTATACGCAAATACTTCCGGTGGATAGTTTTCTTTGAGTGTTTCCAGCTGCCGAGCAAAACGCCCGGGACTGATCGCCCCATTGACGTAATCTAACATGAGCTGGCGCTGCGGATAATTCATCGCACCTTGCAATTCATGCCCTTGTAAATATGGTCGCCGCTTGTCATAAGCGATTTTATGGGACGCATCTTCCCACACTTCACCGATCAACACCCGATCAGGATATTGATCAAGTAACGCCCGGATCTGCAATAAGAAATCGTCTGCCAGTTCATCCACCACATCTAACCGCCAACCGTCAACTCCTAAGCCAGTCCAATAGCCGATGACCGAATCCTCACCTCCAGCAATAAACTCATGGAAGCTAGTAGATTCTTTTTTAATGGCAGGTAAGTCTTTGACACCCCACCAAGATTTGTAATCATCTGGCCAATGTTTGAAAGTAAACCAAGGCGCATAAGGGCTAGCTGGGTCTTGGGCCGCACCGCGATCTTGATAATGTCCCAAAGCGTTGAAATAGCGCGAATCGCGGCCGACGTGATTAAACACACCATCTAAGATCAAGTGCATGCCGCGACGATGTAATCCTGAAACCAACGCTTTGAAGTCTGCAAGCGTCCCTAACATCGGGTCGATGCGGTAATAATCGGCAGTGTCATAGCGGTGATTGGAGGCCGCTTCAAAAATCGGACTCAAATAAAGTGCTGTGAAGCCCAAGTTTTGCAACCAATCGAGTTTGGCAGTGATCCCGGCTAAGTTCCCACCGTAAAAGTCCCACCGCACCACTTCGCCATTGGCATCTTTGACATAATAGGGATCATCAGACAATTGCCCATATAAAAAGCTATTGGGTTTGGGGTGATTGATGTGCCCGTCAACATTACCATTGTTGAAGCGATCGACAAAAATGTGATAGATCTGGGCATTTTTGTACCAGTCAGGCACCGTTTCAAAGCGATCGACCACCGTCAATTGATACCAAGGTGCCGCATCAGGGTCGCGATACACTTGCCCACTGCCGCCAAAGCCACCAGCGACAGTCCCATAAGTCACTTGACCGGTATTCGTTTCCACTCGAAAAGCGTAATACCACAAGCCTTGGACATTCGGCATAATGGTTGCACTCCAGCAGCCATCATGGCGATGCATCACCACGGCTTGCATGCCGCCGTCAGCTTGTGAGACTAGCAAAGTCGCCACTTTTGCTTCAGGGGCAGTCAACGTGAACGTCACCGGTGTATTTTTCAACAACGCCCCAGCAGGCGTTCGGTCGACAAACGAGTCATAATGCATTTACTCACCTCCATGACCTACCGGAGTCGATGGCAACACATCCCAAATTTCACGACCATAACGCGCCACCGTGTAATCCGCAGAGAATTGACCAGAGGCAGCAATATTTTTCAACGCCGCTTGCGCCCAAGCCATTGGGTCTTGCCACAAGCTGTCGAGTTTATGCGACGCTTCAATATAACTGCGGAAGTCTGCTAAAACTAAATACGTGTCGTTATAAACTAATAACTCGTCTTGGATCTCGCGACCTTCAGTGGCAATATCTGGGATCGTGCCATCAGTCAACATGTCGACGATGCGATGAAGCGTTGGATCTGCTTCATAAATCGCCCGTGCTGAATATTGACCACTGGCTTTGAGTTGTGCCACTTCAGGCGTGGTCAACCCAAACATCGCCATTGCGTCTTCACCGGCGGCGTCTTTGATTTCAATGTTGGCACCATCTAAGGTCGCTAAGGTCAACGCCCCGTTAGCCATCAGTTTCATGTTTGACGTCCCAGAAGCTTCAGTCCCAGCCATTGAGATCTGTTCAGAAATATCAGCCGCAGGAATGATCCGCTCAGCTAGCGATACCCCATAATTTGGTAAGAATGCAACGGCGAGTTTGCCTTTGCAATCAGGGTCGTTGTTCACTAAGTCAGCGACGGCATTGATCAAGCGAATCACTGACTTGGCATAACGGTAGCTCGGCGCCGCTTTGGCACCAAACACATGGACGCGACTTGGCCGCTTTTCTCCGTTTTTGATCGCTAAGTACGCTTCTAAGATCCCAAAAACATGCAGCAGTTGCCGTTTGTAGGCATGCAGCCGTTTGATCTGCACATCAAAAATCGCATCTGTCGGGACTTCAATGCCTAACTGATCAAAAATGATCGCGGCGAGTTTTTCTTTGTTGGCCTTTTTAGCAGTGTGCAAGGCTTGGAGAAATTTCTCATCGTTTAAGTGTGCTGCCAGTGGGACCAACAAACTCGGGTCGCTACGCCAGCCAGTATCGATGGCGGAATCGATCAGTTCAGATAATTCAGGATTGGCAATTTGCACCCAACGTCTTGGGGTGATGCCGTTGGTTTTGTTATTGAAACGCTCTGGGAAAATCGTGTATAAGTCTTTCAAAACACTGGATTTCAACAATTCACTATGGATCTTTGCAACGCCATTGACGGCGTGACTACCGATCACGGCTAAATAAGCCATCCGCAAATACCCATCAGCGATCGGGGCACAGCGTTGGATCAATTCACCGCCAAATCTTGGGGTATAAGTTTCCCGGAAACGATGATCCACTTCTTGGGCAATTTGATAAAGCCGTGGCATCAGGCGCGCAAACATTTCTTCCGGCCATGTTTCCAAGGCTTCTGACATTAAGGTGTGGTTGGTGTAACTCAACGTTTGCACCGTGATCTGCCAAGCTTCTTCCCAACTCAGGCCGCCGTCATCAAGCAACACCCGCATCAATTCCAATACTGCCATTGCTGGATGGGTGTCGTTAATATGGATCGCCACAAAGTTTGGTAAAAGATGTAGATCTTGATGGAAGCGACGGAAGTGGGTAATGATGCTTTGAATGCCGGCACTGGTGAAGAAATATTCTTGACGCAACCGCAATTCACGCCCGGCAGTATCTGAATCATCTGGATATAAAATTTGGGTGATCGCATTGATGCGAGCTTTTTCCGCCAGGCTGTGGGTGTGGCCAGGGACAGGTTCAGCACTCCACAACCGCATCGTGTTGACCACTTGATTGTGGTGCCCCACCATTGCAATGTCATAAGGGACTGCCAGCACATCATCCGTATCTTGATAAACTGGCTCTAACCCGCCGTTATCACAAGGGGTCAAATACACTGACCCACCAAAACGCACGATCACCGCCCGATTTTCTTTCCGCGTTTCCCACACATATGGATCGCGCAGCCAATCATCTGGCAATTCGACTTGATAGCCATCGACAAACCGTTGTTTAAACAAACCGTATTGATAGCGGATCCCGTTGCCGTTGCCTGCCATCCCGTCAGCTGCCATACTATCGAGAAACGCTGATGCCAAGCGCCCGAGGCCGCCGTTACCAAGACCTGGATCACCTTCTTGCGCATATAGGTCTGGAATATCAATGTCCAGTTGCTTCAACCCAGCTTCAACTGTATCTTTGATCCCAAGGTTCAACAAATTTGACGCTAACAGCCGTCCAGGGAGAAACTCAATGGAAAAATAATACACCTGCTTTTGCTGATGATGATCGTAATCTGCCTTGGTTTGCGCCCAGTCTTTGGCGTAATAGCCTTTTACCAAAAACGCTAGTGCTTGATATTGTTGCATCGGTGACAGATTGTCCAGCGAATCGGCAAATAAATGTAAAGCTTCAGCTTGAAAATCAGCGATGAAGCGTTTCTTCGTTAATCCCATAAATCAAACTCCCTCCAAAAATAGGTGGCGACTAGCACCACCCATCTCACACAATGTCAACATTGGCATTATGGTGTATTTTTCTTAGTTCAGCAAGTTTTGATAACCTTGCAAATAATCTTGAGCGGCATGGACCCAATCAAAGTCTTTGGCCATCGCCGTTTGTTGCAAATGTAAGAACTCGTCAGGCGTTTGGGTGTACACTTCTGCAGCCCGCTGCAAGGTATCAGCTAACACGCCAGTATTGTATTCCCAGAAGCTGAAGCCGTCGCCGTCGCCCGTAGTTGCGTCATAGGCGATCACTGAATCGCGCAAACCGCCAGTTTCATGGACGATCGGCAACGCCCCATAACGCATTGCCATCATTTGCGCCAAGCCACTAGGTTCAAAGGCACTTGGCATCACGAAATAGTCGACCCCACCATAAATCCGTTGGGCTAATGCCACATCAAAGCCGATCTTGGTGGCGACTTTGCCTGCATAGCGCGCATGGAGATCTTCAAAATGACGCTCAAGATCGCCATCGCCAGTCCCTAAGATCACGATTTGCATGTCGACACTTGGTAAGATCTGATTCAAGGCGTCAACTAACAAGTCCATCCCTTTTTGACGGGTCAATCGCGACACAACACCATACAATGGGACATCAGTTTGCGGTAAACCAAATTCTTGTTGCAACGCCAATTTATCTTGGGCTTTGCCAGCAAGGTCGTCAGCGGAGTAATTGGCATACAAGTGACTGTCAGTTTGAGGATCATACAATTTCGTATCGATCCCATTTAAGATCCCACGTAATTTCCAGTTTTGTTTCCGCAAGGTGCCATCGAGATGTTCCCCAAAGGCTGGGGTTTGAATTTCGCCAGCGTAACTTGGACTGACTGTCGTGACTAAGTTAGCGAAGTTGATGCCACCTTTCAAGAAGTTCACTGAATCATCTTGAACAAACCCATCATCATTGGCATATTGCCGCCCAATGCCGAAGACATCGTCCAAGATCGATTGCGGGAACCACCCTTGGAATTGCAAATTATGGATCGTCAGTTGGGTTTTGATTCCAGATAATGCATTGATCCATTGGTATTTGTCTGCTAACAACACCGGAATAAACGCAGTGTGCCAGTCGTTGACATGCAAGACATCAGGGATAAAGTCGATCACTTGCAACATTTCAATGATCGCCATTTGGAAAAAGCCGAACCGACCACCATCATCCCATTCGCCGTACAACCGATCGCGACCAAAGAATTCTTCGTTGTCAATGAAATAATACGTCACGTCATTGAGCTTTAACGTCAACACGCCGACATATTTTTCTTGATGGCCAAACGTCAAGGTAAACCGCGCCAGTGGCCGCAACTGTTCACGATACTGGTCTGGAAACAACCGCGAATACATTGGCAACACCACGCGAATATCAACGCCTGCTTGTTTCAAGGCTTGCGGCAAGGCATAGGCAACATCCCCTAAGCCACCAGTTTTATAAAAAGGGACACCTTCTGCAGCCGCAAATAACACTTTAAGCATTAGCGGATCCCTCCACTTCACTTTCGCGGAACACCGTTTGGTTCTTCCGCAAAACGATCGGCTTGTCAGGCTTGCCGACGATCGTCAAGTTTGGTCCGATCACCACACCTTTATCCAAAATTGCATATTTCACCGTCGAGCCAGTGGAAATTTTCGACCCTTGCATCACTACGGCATGATCGACTAAGGCATCATGATGGATCACCACATTGCGGAACACCACAGAATCTTGCACCGTTCCTTCTATATAAGTGCCAGTGCCTAACAACGAGTTCACCACAGTAGCATCTTTGGCAAAGAAGCTTGGGACTTCATTTTTACTCTTGGTCAAAATTGGGACACTGGACAACAACAGCGACTGGAAGTTGGCGTCGTCAAGCATTTGCAAATTAGAATCATAGTAACGCTGGATCGAGTCGATCCGGGCTAAATAGCCAGTATATTCAAAGGCATTGGCATTGTTGGCTAAGACATAATCCCGCAACAATTCTGGCAAACGGCGGAATTCACGACTTTGCGCAGCATCTTCCAGCAAGTCGATCAAATCGGTGGTCGCCAACAAATAAATATCCATGAAGCTTGGAATTTCAGTTTTGCCTTGGTCATCATGACGTTCCTTAGCTTGGACAATTGCCGAAGCGGTCCCTTGTTCTGACAACGCCAAAGTCCAGTCTGTTGGACGGATGCGACTCAACGGCAACTTCTTATAAACCGTGGTGATACGGTTGTCGCCGGCTTTGTGATAATTCAAAATCGCATTCAAGTTGACGTTGGCGACGTTTTTGGCACCCATTACCACAGTGTACTTGGAACCAGACCCGCGTAAGAATTGGGTGTAGTTCTCATAATAACGCGCACGCAAGTCGTCATTTTGATAGTCGCGAGTGGCCACATACGGGAATAAGAACACCCCACCTTGAATCAAATCGAGATTCCAAGCAGCACCTGAGCGAATATGATCTTGTACCGAGCGTTCAGATTCTGGCATGAACAACCCGACTGAGTGAATGTCTGCGGCAGTGATCGCCGACAATGGAAAATCGATCAAACGATAACGTCCAGCAAAAGGCAAGGTGCCAATGGGACGATGTTCTGTTAATGGTAAAAGCGTGTGCACGTCTTCATTTAAATCGATGACGGCAGCCATTTCTCCTTGTCTCATGCTTTCTCCTTTCGGCCGACTACTTCACCGTAGCCGATCACTGCAATGTCATCAGGTTTGCCGATCACTTCACCGTTGTCGCCGACAACAGCATCTTCGCCGATAATGGCGTGATCGATCACCACGTTTTTGCCGATAACGGCATTCGGCATGATCATCGAATCAGTGATCGTCGAGCCTTCACCGACTTTGACGTTTTGACTCAAAATACTGTGTTCAACCGTACCGGCAACATAAGAGCCGTCAGTAACCATTGAACGTTGGACCTTCGCTGATTTGGTGAAAAACATCGGCGGCAGTGCTTCGTTTTGTGAGTAAATGCGCCAGTTGCGATTGGTGATATTCAGCGGGTTGTTTGGGGAAAGGAATTCCATATTCGCTTCCCACAAACTTTGAATGGTGCCGACGTCTTTCCAATAGCCATGAAAAGCGTAAGCAAAAGTCGGTTCGTTATGCGCCAGATAGGCTGGGATCACGTCTTTACCGAAGTCTTCCATTTTCCCATCAGTGGCATAAGAATCCATCAAATACTTCTTCAACGGTGCCCAGTCGAAAATGTAGATCCCCATGGAAGCTAAATCAGATTTCGGCTTTTCAGGCTTTTCTTCAAAGGCGATGATGCGATCCGTGTCATCGGTATTCATGATCCCAAAGCGCGTCGCTTCTTCCAAAGATACTGGCATAACAGCAACTGTTAAAGTGGCTTTCTTGGCTTTATGGAAGGCAAGCATCCGCTCATAATCCATTTTATAAATATGGTCGCCTGACAAGATCAACACATATTGCGGATTGTAAGAATCGATGTAGGCCATGTTTTGGTAAATCGCATGGGCAGTGCCTTCAAAGAACTTCTCACCTTCAGAGCTAGCATAAGGTTGCAAAATGGTCACACCGGCGCCGCGTTCATTCAAGCCCCAGCTGGCGCCGTTTTGGACATGGCGGTTAAGTTCCAAAGGTTGATATTGGGTGATGACGCCAACCGTATTGACGCCGGAGTTGGATAAATTACTTAACGTGAAATCAATGATCCGATAGCGCCCACCAAAAGGTACGGAAGGCTTTGCGGTATTTTTGGTTAATTTCCCTAGCCGGGTGCCTTGGCCGCCAGCTAGGATCATGCCTAACATTTCAGTGCTCATGGGTTTCCCTCCTGATTTTCTTTGGGGCGATCAATAATGCACTCATCGCCGGTAATACCACACGGACTTGATCTGGTCGTCCATCAAGTGGCTCGCCGGTGGTATGCAAGGTGCGCTGTAGGCGCCGCCAAGTCCCGCCAAAATGATAACTTTCAGTATTTAATAAAATTTCATAATCGCCTGAAGCAGGTACTGCGATCGGATAATCTTGAATTTCTTCTGGCATCAGGTTCAAGACCACAATGGTGAAGTCATCTGCAGTTTCCCCTTTGCGAATATACGCCAACTGCTCTGGTCCATCGCCTTTGGTGACTTCCATGCCGTTTGGGTCATGGTCATTGACCCACAGGCTTGGGCGCTTTTTATAGAGTTTGTTCAGGGTTTTGGTGAATTGTTGCATCGCGGCATTCATCGGATCATCGAGATCGACCCACTCAAGCGGACTGTAGTCGCGCCACTCCAAGAATTGTCCCCATTCGCTGCCCATGAACAACAACTTTTTGCCAGGATGAGTCATCAACCAGACGAACATCACCCGCAAATTAGCAAATTGATTGTAGCGATCGCCTGGCATTTTGTGCATTAACGATTTTTTGCCATGGACCACCTCATCATGGGAAAACGGTAAAATGAATTGCTCGTCATAGGTGTATACCCATGAGAACGTCAACAGGTTCAAATGTTCACGACGCGCATAAGGATCCATTTCAAAATACTTCAGCGTGTCATTCATCCAACCCATGTTCCATTTGTAGTTAAACCCTAAGCCGCCCATATCGATCGGGGCTGAAACTTTCGGGAAAGCAGACGATTCTTCTGCGATCATGAGGGCTTCTGGATGCGCCGCAAACACAGAAGTATTGAGCTTCTTTAAAAAGGCTTGGCCTTCAAGATTGTCGCGGCCACCAAAGACATTGCGATCTTGCTCTTTGCCAGCGTCATAATCCATATACAACATGTTGGACACCGCATCGACCCGCAACCCATCTAAGTGACAATGATCTAACCAATACATTGCACTGGAGATCAAGAAGCTTTGAACTTGAGTTTTCCCAAGGTCAAAATTCCAAGTCCCCCAGCGGACATTGTCAGCGCGATGAGGATCTTGATATTCAAACGTCGGCGTCCCATCAAACTGCGCCAACGTATCCGTGTTGCGAATAAAGTGCCCTGGCACCCAATCCATGATCACCCCAAGACCAGCTTTATGCGCGGCATCGACAAACCCTAAGAAATCTTCTGGTGCGCCAAAGCGACTGGTCGCCGCAAAGTACCCCATCAATTGGTATCCCCAAGAGGCATCAAGCAAATGTTCCATTAACGGCATCAATTCAATATGGGTGTAACCCATTTGCTTGACATAAGGGATTACCAGTTTCGCCAGTTCTTGATAAGATAAATAACTCCCGTCTTCATGGCGTTGAAAAGAACCGAGGTGCATTTCATAAATATTCAACGGCCGTGAATAAATCGGTTGTTGTTTTTGTTGCGCTTGCCAGGCTGCATCATGCCATTCATGTTTTGGCAAATCGCACAATTTCGCCGCAGTGCCAGGCTTTTTTTCAAAGGCAAAGGCATAAGGATCGATTTTTTCGATCACGTCACCTGATTGCGTGGTGATATGGAATTTATATAATTGGCCCACGTCGCCTGAATGTTGCCCTTGCCAGCATCCAGTTTCACCGATCGGCGAAAGTGGTACTGGTTTCCAATCAGAAAAGTCGCCAACTACTGCGACCCCAGCTGCATGTGGGGCCCACACGAGAAACTGCCAAACGCCTGGACGCACAAGATGTGCGCCAAAGCGTCGATAACTTTGATAATCTTCACCACGACCGAATAGATACAGCCACGGTGATGTTGTTTCATCCATCGACGTCGCCTCCTTTGATGCCGCTTACACGCTAAGTATAACACGATTTGTCAGAGTTCTCGCCCCTAGAGATTATGATATTTTTTTGTAATTTTCATCACGGCAAGACACCTTCCACAGGCTGATTTAGTCGCTTTTAATAGAATAATTTAAACATTTATGCCTAAATAACTAAGCGCTTACATATAAGCACGGGATACACGATTTGTCGGCTGACATTAATTGATAATTCAAGGCAAATTATTTGATCTTCGAAAAATGTTTCACAGAGTTTAAAGCGAGTTTCAACACTTTTTCATGCTTCATTTGGCATATTTTACCCAACAAAAAAGTGCTGAAATCGATGGATTTCAGCACTTCATGGTGAGGATCAAGCTTTAGCGATTGCTTCGACCATCGCTTTGGTGTAATCACCAACGGCTTTTGGTGCATCGTCACTTTCTTGGGCGAGTTGGACGATCGCAGAGCCCACGATCACGCCGTCAGCGACTTTGGCTAAGTTTTTGGCTTGTTCTGGCGTATGGACCCCAAAGCCGACACATAACGGCGCATCAGTGACTTTCCGCAAGTCGGCGATCAAGTCATCAAGGTTTTGGGCAAAGCTGGAACGTTGGCCAGTGACCCCAAGTGCCGACACAATATAGATAAAGCCGGTGGCGTAGCGGACTAACTTCTTCAATCGAGGACCACTGGTGGGACTGACCAACGGAATCAAGTCCACGTTATGTTTTTCCGTGAAGGTCAAGATCTCGTCAGCTTCTTCTTCTGGCAAGTCAGGAATCACTAAGCCATAGACGCCGAGTTCCTCACAACGCGCACAAAACGCATCATAACCATATTTAAAAGGAATGTTGGCATAAGTTAAGAAGACTAATGGGACATTCGTCTGTTCACGGATCGCTTTGACAATGTCGAACACCCCTTCAACGGTGATGCCGCCAGCAAAAGCCCGCAACCCAGCAGCTTGGATCACTGGCCCATCAGCGATCGGATCAGAGAATGGCACCCCGAGTTCAACGATGTCGGCTCCATTTTTTGCTAAAGCGACCACTTGATCGACAGTTGCTTGTGCAGAGGGATCGCCTGCGGTAACAAATGGAATAAACGCTTTGTGATTTTCAAAAACAGCTTGTAATTTACTCATGAACATCGACCCCCCGATATGCTGCAACTTGTGCGACGTCTTTATCGCCACGCCCTGATAACGTGCAAATAATGATTTGATCTTTACGCATCGTTGGCGCAAGTTTTTGGACGTAAGCCACGGCATGGCAAGATTCAACTGCGGCGATGATGCCTTCTTCTTTGGCAATATATTCAAAAGCATCAACCGATTCATCGTCAGTGATCCCCACGTAATGAGCCCGACCAGATGCATCTAAGGCCGCATGTTCAGGTCCGACGCCGGGATAATCAAGTCCAGCAGAGATGGAGTAAACTTTCGCGATTTGGCCTTCATTGTTTTGCATGAAAATCGACTTCATGCCATGGAAGATCCCTGGCGTCCCAGTTTCAAGTGTCGCGGCAGTGTGGCCAGTGCCAACGCCTTCACCAGCAGCTTCAACGCCGTATAATGCAACTGATGGATCATCAATGAAATCAGCAAATGAGCCGATGGCGTTAGAACCGCCGCCAACACACGCAACCACAGCATCAGGTAAGCGGCCTTCAACTTCTTGAAGTTGTTTTTTGGCTTCTTTAGAAATGACGGATTGAAATTCATGAACCATTGCTGGATATGGTGCTGGACCCATTGCAGAACCAATGACGTAAAAGGTGTCATCCGGATGCGCAGCCCAGTCTTGCAGTGCCGCGTTGACCGCATCTTTTAACAACCCTTGACCGCTGGTAACGGCATTGACTTTGGCACCAAGCAACTCCATGCGATAAACATTGAGTTTTTGGCGTTCGGTGTCTTCTTTACCCATGAAGACTTCACATTTCATGCCGAACAAGGCGGCGATGGTGGCAGTGGCAACCCCATGTTGGCCTGCGCCAGTTTCAGCGATCAAACGGGTTTTACCAAGGCGACGTGCCAACAACACCTGCCCGATCACATTGTTGATTTTGTGGGCACCGGTATGGTTCAAGTCTTCGCGCTTTAAGTAGATCTTGGCGCCACCGAGGTCTTCAGTCATCCGCTTGGCATAATACAACAGCGATGGGCGGTTGGCATAGTCGTTCAGTAAACGATGAAATTCTTCGTAAAATTTAGGATCTTGTTTGGCATTTTCAAAACATTCAGTGAGCTTGTCTAAGCTTGCCATTAACGTTTCTGGGACGTATTGGCCACCGAATTCACCAAAACGATTATCGATTTTTTCTTCCATATTAAAGCTCCTCTTTGATGGCACGCACAGCAGTGATGAAGGCGTGCACTTTCTTGGCATCTTTGTGGCCATTTGATTCCAAGCGACTGGAGGCATCGACGATTTGGGGATGCACTGCCATGATTGCTTGTTGCACATTGTTACCATCGAGCCCGCCAGCTAACATCAACGGTTGGACAACTGGTGGTAAGTCGTTCCAAGAAAGGGTCTCACCAGACCCGTCACCGGCATCCAGTAAGGCAATGTCGGCAACGGTGCTAGGTGCTGACACATCGATTCTTGAAATCACCATCAACCCTGCTTGTTGTAAGGCGACAATAGTTTTCTTGCGACTGACGCGATGCAGTTGCACCGCATCGATCAAATGTTCATCATGTAGGCGGATCAAATGTTTGAGATCTGGTTCGACGACCACCGCCACTTTGCAAATCGTGGGATCCAGGGCTGCGGTTAACTTAGCGAGTTGTTCATCTGACACATGATGGCGCCCACCAGCTAACACAAACCCTGCATAATCAGGATGTTCTGCGTTGATAATAGCAATGTCTTCAAGGGTCGTGGACCCGCAAACTTTGACTTGAGTCATAAAACGGCTTCCTTATATTCACGAATGACAGCTTTGCGATCCGTTGCACGCATAAAGGTTTCCCCGATCAGCACACCGTTGAGACCATGCGCTTTTAATTCTGTGAGTTGAGCGGCGTGGGTGATCCCTGATTCTGCTAAAACTTTAATGTCATCAGGGATCTTTGCTCGCAATTGTTCTGAGTGGTGAATGTCGACGGTAAAATCACGTAAATCACGATTGTTGACGCCGATCAGTTGCGGGTGAATGGCTAATGCGCGGTTGATTTCTGTTTCGTCGTGGCATTCAACAAGCACCTCTAAGCCTAATTCTGTGGCCAGTTGATAATAGTCATGCAGTTGTTGATCCGATAAAATTGCGACGATCAACAACACCAGGCTAGCACCGTGAATTTTCGCTTGATAGATCATGTAAGGATCGATCACAAAGTCTTTGCGCAATATAGGTTTGCTGGTGACTTGGGCGATTTCATGCATGAACTCGAGATCACCTTTAAAGTAATCTGGCTCCGTCAACACGCTGATAGCATCGACCCCGGCTTTAGTATATTCACGCGCGATCCCTAAAAAGGGAAAATCTTTTGCAATCAGCCCTTTTGAAGGCGAGGCTTTCTTAACTTCTGCGATAATGCCGAAGTGATCATTTAAACTCGCAATGAAACTCGGTTTGTTCAACGGTTTGACTTCAGCGACTTGTTGTTGCAAAGCCGCTAGCGGGATCAATTGTTTTTCGCGTTGAATGCGGGCTGTGGTTGCAGCAACTAAGTCATCTAAAATCATGCCACGACCTCTTGATTCGACGCTTTGATCAAGTTGTTCAACAATTCAGTGGCTTTGCCATCAGCGATGGTTTGCTTTGCTAACGCGATGCCGTTGGTGATGGAATCAGCTTTGCCGACGATGTAAAGCGCCACCCCGGCGTTAAGAAGCACGGCATCAGTTTTAGGACCAGGGTTCCCAGCTAAAATGTCCCGAGTGATTTGGGCATTTTCTGCTGGGGTGCCACCGACGAGTTCGGCTTTGTCAGCATATTCAATCCCGTAATCATGAGGATCAATAGTGCGAGCAGTGATTTGACCATTGTCGATCACTAACGCATCCGTCTTGCCGGTAGCTGTGACTTCATCCAAGCCATCTTCACCATGAACCACCATGCCGCGTTTAACGCCTAATTGAATCAAGGCGTCGGCCATCGGCTTCATCAGATCTTCGCGGTAAACGCCAAGCAATTGATACGTTGGCTTTGCGGGATTTGCCAGCGGGCCGATCAAGTTGAAAATCGTTGGGAAGCCGAGCAACTTGCGGGTCGGGCCGACGAAACGCATCGCGGCGTGATACTTTTGCGCAAATAAGAAGCAAGCGTGGTATTCATGAAGCAAGGCTTCTGACTGATCAACGGAAGCGTTGATATTGTAGCCTAATGCTTCTAAGACATCTGCGGCACCAGATTTAGAAGAAGCGGCGCGGTTGCCGTGTTTGGCAATGTCTGCACCAGCGGCGGCGATGACAAACATCGACGTGGTGGAAATGTTGAAAGTGTTGGCGTGATCACCACCAGTACCGACCACTTCAAGCACTGGTTCTTCAGGGTCAAACTTCGTGGCGTTGCTACGCATGGAGTCGGCAGCACCAGCAATTTCAGTGGCAGTGGCCCCTTTTTCTGCCATTGCCGTTAAGTAGCTGGCAATGAGGCTAGGATCAACTTCACCTTTAAGCAATTCGTTGTGAGCAGCTTTGGTTTCATCAAAAGTTAAATCAGTGTGGTTCACTAAATGTGCGATCGTTTCGTTTAACATAAGGGTTTCCTCCCAGGAATGTCTGAGTAGCGTTCAACATTGTCCTAAGCGTTGCCATCGTTTGTTCATCATTGTGGTCACCTGTTTTTCATAGAATACAAAAAATCCGCCCATAAACAGTCATGCTGTTTAAGGACGGATTATTCCGCGGTGCCACCTTAATTGGGTATCTAAATAAAGCCTATACCCCCACTTGGCGAAGAGCTAACACTCTCCCGGTAACTGACGTATACCTGACGTACACCCTGACTCGCAAAAGTTTTTGGGGTGTCCCTCGATGGTCCATTTAATCACCTGCGTTCTACGGCATTCCCAGCAACGGCCGCTCTCTGTGCGTGCACAATGATCTTGATCTCCATCTCAACGGTTTATGGACGAACTTGTTTTGTTGTGAATAAGATAATCTCTTTCTCATCTTTTGTCAACGGGTTTTTAATCTTTTTCGTGAAAAAAGTTTCAGACTTTCATTTTCGTCGTGGCCAGCCGTCAGTGGTATAGCTTTATTCCGTGATTTCAAATTGGGACTCCAGCTGGTACGGCTTTCCGTGGTGAGGGTCCTCAGGAAAGCTAACTTGGACGTTTCGCTACGCTCACCGCCAAGTGGATCTTTCCCTGCGGCTTCTCGTAAGCGGTAAAACCGCAAACGAGAATCTCACCACGGCAACCCAGCCAGCTTCCGTCCCACTTTTAAATCACTGCACCATCGGTTGGCCACAGGCGATGTGACGTAAAGCGAATGATCTCAACATTCGGAAAATACATGATGTCGAACATTATTAAAGCTAAACCTGACAGCCTACGACGCTGACACAGATTTTCGATCCAATCATCAATTGGTATAGCTCAAAGAAAAAGGAGCCAGACAATTTGTCTGACTCCTTTAATGTTATTCACCGCGGTCGGCTTTATCTTTGGCGATGATGGTTTCGCCGACGCGGCGCATGATCCGCAATAATTCATGCGCATCTTGTTCGCCTAACATATCGACCCAATCATAAAAGCGTTTATGGATCACTTTGTTCAAGCGTAAGGTGATTTCTTCGCCGCGGTCCGTCAACCGCAGGTATAACCGTCTGCGATCGATATCGTCGCGTTCTTGCGTGATAGTGCCTTTTTCCAATAGGGTCTTGATCTGCCGAGAAATCGCCGCGCGAGTAACACCACGTTTTTTGGCAATTTCAGATAAACCCAATTCCTCACCTGCAGCTAAGTCGCGCATGATCAAGAATTGTTCAAATGAGATCCCGTCAGCCTTCATCGGCTCTGAGATCAAGTCGCCCACGTACTTAAACGCATTGAAGTAGACTTCGATATATGCTTCCAACAAGTCGGTTTCGGCCATCTTATATTCCCCCTATTGGATATAGAGTATCACATTTTACTCTTTTTCGCTTGCATGATTCCAATTTGATTGTAAACCAACAGCTGGAATCATCAAAGCCAGAGACAATAAGGCAACGATCACTAAGACGAAGATGCTGGAAACCACGGTACCACTGGCGATCCCACCAGAAATGGCATCACGGTAACCGTTGATGGCGTAAGTCATCGGCAAGAACTTCTGGGTGCTTTCATACAAAGGACTAATCGTTTGTGCTGGGAACAACCCACCAGAACCACTCAACGTGAGTAATCCTAACGCGATGAAAATGCCAACGCGAGAAAAGGCAAGGTTCAACACTTGCGTCAAGTACATCGCAGATAAGGCAAACAAGATCGTCATCGCATAGAAGCCGA
Source organism: Lacticaseibacillus porcinae (assembly GCF_003946305.1). Taxonomy (GTDB): domain Bacteria; phylum Bacillota; class Bacilli; order Lactobacillales; family Lactobacillaceae; genus Lacticaseibacillus; species Lacticaseibacillus porcinae. Next base: position 138,698 of record NZ_RHNS01000002.1, on the reverse strand, counting down.
AGATGTGAGCAACTGGCAAACCGATCACTAACATCAAAGTGGCTTCAACTAATGCTGCGACGATTGCCACCATAGTACCAACTAAGACTTTACCCCCAAGCCAAGAAATCAAGCTAGCGTCGTCATCATCATTGCGCTTCATAGGATAAGCGAAGTTGAAAATGATGATCGCGACAAACATAGCCAAGGCAAGGACATAAGGTGCTAAGGCAGCCCCATAGTTTTTCACATGAGTATATTTCTTTTGGACGTCTTTAGAAGGTGAAGCGAACATTTTAGCCGTCAGCTTCGTCAACTTGGTGGCTGCGACTTGTTGATAGCCGTCAGTTAAGCCAGTCGACAATTGGTTGCTACCATCAGTGAGCTGGTGATTATTTGCCACCAATTGACCGGTGCCGTCCTTCAATTGCTTGACCCCAGAACTTAAGGCTGGGACTTTGCTGTTCAGTTCGTTTAAACCGGTACGCAACTGGCCTGAGCCGCTGTAAAGTTGGCTGACACCAGAAGCGAGGGCTGGAACATTGCCGTTAAGTTGCGTCAAGCCGGTGCTTAATTGTGCAGAACCGGTGTAAAGTTGACCAACCCCTGAAACCAAAGCTGGTGTATTGCCGTTCAACTTGATCAAACCACTGCTTAACTCAGTAGATCCTGAATATAGCTGGTTAACACCAGATACTAATGCCGGTACCTTACCATTCAATTGAGTTAAGCCGTCACTAACTTGACCGGAGCCGCTGTAAAGTTGATCGACTCCAGAAATCAAGGCCGGCACATTGCCATTGAATTCCACCAAGCCATCATATAACTGAGTCGAACCAGTGTGTAGCTGACTCACACCAGATACTAACGCTGGCACTTGACTCTTGAGGTTGTCCAAACCAGTAGATTCTTGATCAGCGCCATCATATAAGTCATGCACCCCGGCAGTTAAAGTTGGGACACTGGCGTTTAATTGACTCACACCAGTCTTTAGTGCCGTCGAATTCGCTGATAGTTTTTGACCACCGTTATTCAACGCAGTCAATGCTTGAGTCAAAGTGTATTCATTTTGATCAACACCAGTTGGATCAGTGGTGCCGTTGTAAATCGTCTTGGAGCCTTCATAAAGATCAGAAACCCCAGAAGACAAGGTTGGCACTTGCCCATTCAGCTGGCCTAAGCCATCAGTGAGCTGGGTCACACCACTTGATAATTGTGGCGCTTTGGTGTTCAGACTCGCCAAGCCATCATCCAGTTGCTTTGCCCCAGACACTAATGCTGGAATATTATCATTGAGATGTTTGATCCCAGCGACAAGTTGTGCGATTGATTGTGAATAAGTCAACTTTTGACTCATACCAGGAATCGCTTGAGGATCATTTAAGGAACCACTCAACGTCTTCAAATTCGTATCGAATTCGGAAACAGCAGTTAACAACCCTTTCGGATCAGCGACCCCAGTTGCGGCATTGGTATTATCCTCACGATCCGTCGTGGTCAAGTTGTAATCAACTGTGTTCAGGACCATCATTGCTGTTGTCAGTTTCGTCGACGCCGCAGTTGAAGCCTTCGTTTGTTTCTCGAAAGCTTCTTTAAGCGCTTGTTGTTGATCAGGATCGGAAACTTTGTCAATCGCGGCTTCCATCTGATTATTAGCATCATTCACATCATTTTTGACTGCAGTTGCTTCCTTCATGAACCCGCTACCAGCACCGAACATGCTTGAGGTAGCTGGATATTTGTCTGCAGAATAAAATTTGTGGAACATATCAATTTGACTGCTTACAGTGTTGTGCAGTTTGCTCATCGCCGCACTCAGTTGACTCGTTGCAGTCGGGAGATTTGGCGACCCTGTAACTGTCGCTTTTTGGAGATTCTCCAAACCATCGACTAATTGTTGGACGCCATCTTGCATGGCAGGATATTGCGTGCCATTGGCATCTGTGGACTTAGTAGTTACCGCCCGATACAACTGATCCATCCCAGTTGATAAGGCATTCACACTTTTGACTAAATCAGTATCATCAGTGTTCCCATTGACTTGGGCATTGATTGCCACGGCACCATTGTATAAATCAGAAACGCCTTGAGATAACGCCGGAACATTCCCATTTAAAGTCTTCAGGCCGTCAGCCAATTGCATTAGATTTTGGGTTTTGTCGGCAATGCTCTTGCTATACAACACGCTGATCCCACTGGTGATTTGATCGGAGCCATCGACGTATTGATTGACGCCATCATTTAATTGCGACACGCCATCTGCTAAGTCTGGCACTTGTGCTTGTAGCTTACCGAGGCCATCTTTGAGTTGAGCGCCGCCGTCAGCTAACTGACTGACACCATCAGATAAGGCTGGCATTTGTAGATCCAGCTTTTCCAAGCCGTCATTTAATTCGGCGCTCCCTGCGACTAATTTAACCACACCATCTTTCAGCGTTGGTAATTTAAGTTGAAGATCGCCAAGGCCTGCAGTCACTTGACCAGAACCAACCGTTAACTTCGATACGCCATCTGCCAAGGTCGGGACTTGTAATTGTAAGTCGCCTAAACCATTAGTCAGCTTCACGCCGCCGGCAGTCAACTTAATGATCCCATCAGACAATACAGGCACTTGCGCATTCAAGTCTCCCAAGCCAGCATTGAGTTGTTGACCACCCAGAGTCAGCTGTGACACCCCACTGGACAATTCTGGTACTTTAGCTTGGAGTTGGCCGACACCAGTATATAATTTGTTCCCGCCATCTGCGAGTTGTTGAACACCGCTAGATAATTGTGGTACAGAATCATTTATCTGGGTCACACCATCATCTGCTTGCTTGACCCCATTGGTATATTTGATCAAGCCATCGTCTAACTGCTTTGCTCCATCAGCTGCAGTTTTTAGCTTGCCACCAATTTCACCGATTTTATTGAACAATTCAGTGGAAAAGGCGGTGGTGAGTTTTTCTTTGATTTTGCTATTTAACCGATCGACCCCAACTTGGCTGATGATCTCAGAAACATAGTTCAATGAACCATTGGTTTCGTATGTAAGCTTCATCTGCTTAGGGTTGGCATCTAACACCGTGGCAGCATCTTTAGAAAAATCCTTGGGGATCGTCACCACAGTATAAAACTTGTTATTTTTAAGCCCTTGGGCAGCTTTAGCCGCACTGACGAAATGCCATTCTAATTGTGAATCGTCATGCAATTGTGCGACTGTATCCGCGCCAGCCTGGATCTTTTTCCCTTCCAAAGTGGCAGGTTGATCGAGATTCACTACCGCGACTGGGATCTTACCAGTATTTCCATAAGGATCCCAGGCACTGGTCAGAAAACAAAACGAGTAGAAAAATGGAATCAAGATCACTGCGATCATCGCCCACATGAGCCCCTTGTGAGCGGTGATCAACTTCAACTCTCGCTTGATCACTTGCTTGTCAACTCCTTTAGTCATTGATCGCGACCCAATTCGGGTTACGTGTTAACGGGATATATTGTATACGCCATTAACATGTTTTTAAATATGCGACTTTTTTAAGAAAATGTCAAGAAAAGATGAATATTTTCCGCATATTATCCCAGCAAAAGCCTGAATTCTCGGCATTTGTGGTCCACTGAATTTCAGGAAATGGTAGCACAAAAAAGCCTCAACTCATCTTTGAGTTGAGGCCAATGGTTAAAGTTGACTATCTTTGAAGGGATCTTCAGGTGCTTGCGCATCCGCTAAACTTTGCAAATGTTCAGCCACATCAGGCGTGATCGTCGGCAAGTCGATCCGGAAACTTGACCCATGGCCTAACGCAGAATCCACAGAAATCTCACCATGATAGCTTTCGATTAATTGTTGCGCGATGGACAACCCTAAGCCGTTGCCACCTTTTTCCCGCGAACGGGCTTTGTCGACACGATAGAAGCGGTTGAAAACGCGCTGGCGATCTTCATTGGATAAGCCTTCACCGAAATCTTGGACGGCAATGGCTGCTCCATCGGTATTAGTCGCCGCAGAGACATGAATTTCTTTGCGCGTGGTTGAATATTTAACCGCATTGTCCAACAAAATGATCATCACTTGTTCCAAGTGATTGCGATACATTCGTACCCATACTGGCCCTTGCAAGTCGTTGTCTAAGATAAACACGAAATCTGGATGGATCATCGTGAAATCATTGACCACTTGTTCCACCAGTTGGTTGAGATCGACCACCGCATTAGGAAATTGGACGTCAACTTGATCAGCACGGGTCAGATCCAGCATTTCTTGGATCAACGACTTCATGCGGGTCACTTCTTGCAAACTGGCAGTCAACGATTCATCTAAAACCTCTGGATCATCTTTGCCCCAGCGATTCAACAGTTGCAAATGCCCTTCCAAAATCGCCACGGGAGTCCGCAATTCATGCGAGACATCGGTGACAAACACCGCTTGTTGATCGATGAAGCGCTGAATGCGATCAAGCATACCGTTGAATTCATTGACCAAATCGCCGAGTTCATCGTTTTGTTTGAGTTGTGGAATGCGGACTTCAGATTGCGGTTCGTCGTTGACCACGGCAATGGTTTTGGTGATCGAACGGATCGGCTTGAGGAAGCGGCGGGACATAATGAAGCCCATCAAAAGTGACACTAACAATGCGACGCCGCTTAAGATCAAAATCATGTTCAACAACCGCCGCATGGTGGCATGAGTGGCTTGCATGCGATCAGTGATTTGGACATAACCGAGGTGCTTGCCAGTGGTCGATGACACGATCGGCGCAGAGACGATCATGCCGTTGAAATCACCTTTTTGGATCATTTTGTAAGTGGTGGTTTTGGTTTTCACCAGCGGCTGATCTTCACTGCGCGTACTGTACAATTCAACGCCTGAATTGCTGTACACCGCTAGTGACACGTCAGCACGGGACAGTTTTTGAATGACGGAATCCGCAAACACAGATTCATCATTGCCGCCGACCAGCGATACACCAGTGCCAGCACTGGTTTGGTAGTCACTACCGTCGATTTCAAGTAATGGGGTGACATTGTCAACAGTGAGCTTCGAGGCGATCGGGGACAATCGCTGCTCAACGGCGCTTAAGGTATCTTGTAAGGTGCGCTGTTCTTGCGACCTCAAAATTCTGCCAGTCGCGCCATAAAGCACCAATGAAAACACCAAAAACGTCACGAAAATGCCCACCCCGACCACAGTCGTCCACTTAACCGCTAACGGTAAGCGACGTCTGGGTTTTGGTTGCGATTCGTTGATCACGAGCGCATGACGTAACCGGTTCCCCGAACGGTTTGGATATAGCTAGGTTCGCCAGCACGATCGATCTTGTTGCGAATGTAGCGGACATAAACATCCACGACGTTAGTTTCAACATCAGAGTTGTAGCCCCAAACTTTAGACAACAAAACGTCACGCGCTAAGACAACGTTGATGTTTTCCATCAAAGTCAACAGCAATTCGTATTCACGTTTGGTCAGTTCGATGATGTCGTCGCCACGACGAACCACGCGGTTTTCTTTTTCAATGGTCAAGTCGCGATAAGTCAAAGTGGTTTGCTTAGCGGCGTTATGTTCGCCTTCGATAGAGATCCGGCGAAGCAAAGCGCGTAAACGAGCCAGCAATTCTTCAATCGCAAAAGGCTTAACGATATAGTCGTCAGCCCCATGATCCAAACCAGAAACGCGGTCGATCACAGAATCGCGAGCAGTCATCATGATAATTGGGGTGTTTTTGGTTTGGCGAACGCGACGGCAAACTTCTAACCCGTTGAGTTCTGGCAACATCAAGTCAAGCAAGATCGCATCCCAGTCTTCGCTTAACGCAGCTTCAAGGCCTGTGCGCCCGTTAAAGTGCACGGCAGTTTCGTAACCTTCGTGCTTCAATTCCAGTTCGACGAAGCGGGCGAGGTTTTTCTCATCTTCAATAATTAAAATTCGGCTCATGATTGGACTCCTTTGTCATTTTCACCTATTTTGAGGCGATGACAAAATTCTCATCTTGCCGCGCCTCGTCGTCTTGCTTTTCTCATGCAAAACGTTGCTTGTGCCATTGTACCATAGATTTTTTTAACTGACTATCACAGTTATTCTTAAGAGTGTTTGCCACAAAGAAAAGGAAGAATTTCTGGTAAAATGAGTTGGACTAGACCAAAATGCTAATATAGTCTTCACTAACTAACACTTTTCTCTTTGGTCTATTCCAATTCAACAATTGACCATAAAAAAACTGAGCTACCTCGGCAGCTCAGTTTCAATTTGATTATTGTTCAGTATACCAAGTGTAATGGTACGTGCCTTCGCGATCGGTACGTTCGTAGGTATGGGCACCGAAGTAATCACGTTGGGCTTGTAAAATGTTGGCAGGCAATACTTCGCTACGATAAGAATCATAGTAAGAAATGGCAGCCATGAACCCTGGCACTGGCACACCAGCTTTAGCAGCTAAGCCGACCAAGTCACGGACAGCTTCTTGATAGTTCTTGGTGATGTCGATGAAGTAATCATCAAGCAACAAGTTCTTCAAAGCTGGGTTCTTTTCGTAAGCGTTGGTGATGTTTTGCAAGAATTGAGCGCGGATGATGCAACCGGCACGCCAAATCGATGCGATTTCACCGTAGTTCAAGTCCCAATCATAGTGATCAGAAGCCACCCGCATTTGTTCGAAGCCTTGGGCGTAACTCATCAACTTGGAGAAGTACAACGCTTTGCGGATCATTTCGATGGCTTCAGCTTTGTCGCCGGCGTCAACGTTGCCTACTGGCTTTGGCAAAACTTTGCTTGCGGCGACACGTTCGTCTTTCATTGCGGAAATGTAGCGTGCGTACAAGGATTCAGTGATGACAGATTGAGGAACCCCAAGTTCAGCAGCAGATTGTGAACTCCACTTCCCAGTGCCTTTGTTGCCGGCGCGATCCAAGATCACGTCAACGATAGGCTTGCCAGTCCCTAGATCATCTTTGCGAGTCAAAATTTCTGCAGTGATGTCGATCAAGTAAGAATGCAATTCACCTTTCGACCAGTCAGCAAAGACTTTGGCGATTTCATCCATATCCAAGCCCACAAAGTTGCGCAGCAAGTTGTAAGCTTCAGCGATCAATTCCATATCGCCGTATTCAATGCCGTTGTGGACCATTTTGACATAGTGGCCGGCGCCATCTGGCCCGATGTAAGCAACACAAGCAGAACCGTCTTCATCAGCTTTGGCAGCGATTTGGTTCAACACTGGGGCAACCAAGTCGTAAGCTTCACGTTGGCCGCCTGGCATGAGACTTGGGCCTTGCAAGGCGCCAAGTTCACCACCGGACACACCCATGCCGATGAAGTTGATGCCAGAGTTGGCAAGATCTTTGTTGCGCCGACGGGTGTCATGGAAGTTAGTGTTCCCACCATCGATCAAAATGTCGCCTTTATCTAATAATGGTAACAATTGCGCGATGACCGCATCCGTGCCGGCCCCAGCTTTCACCATTAAAATGATGCGGCGAGGCTTTTCAAGGCTGGCCACAAAGTCTTCGATTGTGTAGCTTGGCACAAGTTTTTTATCTGCGTGGTCTTTGGCCACAGTTTCAGTTTTGCTGGCGGTACGGTTATAAATGGCGACGGTGTAGCCGCGGCTTTCGATGTTTAAAGCCAGGTTTTTCCCCATCACGGCCATGCCAATGACGCCAATTGTCGGTTTATCCATTAAATATTGCCTCCTAATACGCAAAAAAGCGCAACTTCGTACCTTTTCATGGTAGCAGAATTAAGCGCAGATTAAAAGTGGCACACGACGAATTCAACTGCTTGTCAGCAAATAATTAATCATCCGGCTGACGGCACAACAAATCCACGAAACAGTATTCTGCTTCGTGGATTCACGGCTGTATGCCATTCAATTACGATGATACAATTCCAACAACAATCAAGGACGTTGCTGCGGGCCTTGGCTTATTAGACCTCAACCGCGTTCGTTGCTAATCGGCTTTGCACTGCCTTTGGCAAACAGACGTCGCCTTGCGTCTCACGTCACCGTGAGGGCACTACTCCCGGCTGTAACTGGTTTGAGTCCACGACTGGGACCCTTCAGTACCGGCACTTTGGAACTGGAGATCTAGCAGCGCTCGACAGTTAAGCCCAGATGCTACGGGATGGTCTCCGAGAGTTTAGCGGGCACTTCCACCCGTCGCGAAGTGATACGAGTGACCTGCGCTCAGCCACCCACTCCTCATAGAATTCGACATCATGATAACGCCTTCATAGAACTAAGTCAAGTACTTATGCCGAGAACTTTTTGTAAATGTTTTGTATCGACGATGTTGAGAGCCCGGAAAAAGTTTTTTGCGCGTTTTAAAGACTTAAAATTTGTCAATTCAGTCACTTGCCTTCACAATGACAATAGAAAGGGGTGACAAGACGCTACTACAAAGCCGTAAACAATTTCAATTTCGGGCCGTCACTGCTGGCACAGTGCGATTACCCTGCTTAATGCCTGATGGCCACATTCGTAAGTATGATTTGGTAATCTTAGGTGCCAATCGTTTTGCACGTGGTGGTAAACACGAACAACTGGGTTGGCCACCGCAAACTGTTTTTGCCGAATACGGGCCGTCATTTATAAAAAAACACGGCAGCTTGGGCTATGCCAAGGCGGTAAGCTTACAAGGTCACCTCATGACGGTGAATTTAATTACGGACCCTGCTGATCTCGATTTTGCCAACCAAATGCAACGCGCGTTCATAGGCGCAGAAATCAAAGCTTTTCGGCGGTGGTTGAAAACGTCAGACCATCCACAGCGAACCGACTGGTCTCAACAAGTCCGTCAACTCGAACACAGTATCAAAGCTTTTGGCGATCGGAAACTGACTTATTATCAGTTATTGCAGCAATTCATCGCTCACTTTGAAGGCGGCAGTGACCGTCAAATACACCGCCTCAAAGTTCGCGTAGCACTTGCCAATGAGATTCGAGATCACTATGACAAAGCAATCAACTCCCGCTTGCCAGTCGCAATTTTAGTCATTAACATCAAAAACGTCGAACATTACATGTATAGTAACGCCCGCGATATCCAGTTCAACACTGATCAAGAAGACGCAGCGTTGCGCAAAACTGACGACTTACTACGGGTAATGTTTTTGCGGGTCAATCAACAAAAAGCGCAATTTGAACGCGACCACATGCCTTTTTACGATCCTCAATGGTTAGCCACGCAACAAGCACGCAACCAACCGATTTGGTATCCCGAACAACTCGATCATTATCACCTAAAATTTTGAAGTCAAACAAAAAGCGCGAAGCTGAAAGGCTTCACGCTACTTAAATTAATCTTTTTGGTCGTCGTTGTCGTCAAACAATCCTTGCAACCCAGCAAAAGGAGAATTCTTTTCATTTTCTTTTGCTTTGGTGGCGGCAAAATCATCTTCTGACACCACTTCCCAATCTTCACCTTTTGGCATGTTGGCGCCTTGTTCTTCTTCAGGCGTCAAGATCTTCATGGGAATGCTCAACACGATGTGGTCCAGCACTGCGGCGCCAAGGTCGAGTTCATCATCTTCTAAAGTGATGACCAATTCGCCGTCTTGATATTTTTCTCGCGCGGCGTCGTCGGTGACGTAGATCTCGCTAAAGGTGAAATCAAGTGGTAACTTCACAGGGGTCAATGACCGCGTCGATGGCACGGTGAGTTCCCCTTTAATGGTGGCAGACAACAAGAAGTCGCCATCATCGGCGCTTAAGTATGCATCCAGTTGCATCGGCGTGGCGTCTAAAATTTCAGGATCGCGCGCCAATAATTCTGCCTTCACGTCCAAAGTTTCTTGGATGTGCATCGGGGTGTGTTTGTATTTTGCCAAATCGGCAACGGTAAATTTTAGCATAACTGCCTCCTATCAAAAACGATATGGGACCCGACCATAATTTTGGTCTGGGGCGCCGAGAAATGTGATCAAATTATCTGCTTGTTGTTGCACCGCCATTAAGCCTTTAGGCGTCAGTTGGTCAGCGGTAGGTTTGACGATCAATGGCAAGCCGACTGACTTTTTGACTTGATGTAAATACGCTTGCCCAGCTTGGGTGAAGCCTAACACATGCAAAAAGCGGTGTTGTTGCGCCGCGTCAACTTGCGCTTGGGTGAGGTTTAACACCACATTCAAACACAATCGCCGCAGCCTTGCATAGGTGTAGCGCTTGGACTTGATGGCCGTCATGAAATCATCAAATGACTGCTGGCCTTTGATTTGTTGACTCAACCGATATTGCAACCCTTCGCTCATACCGCTGATCTGCTCAAGTTCACTCAGGCTAGCAGTCAATAAGCGGTATTTCAACAGTGGGAAAAGTTGCGACCAATCGTAATGCGGCGATGACAAGCTGGTAACTGATGCTTCAGGCATCCATTCATTCACGGGTTGTCCTGATGTGATCAGCTCCCGTAAATGGCTGGCACTCGCAAATTGTGAAGCGACATGTTGCGCATCATGGTCAACGCCGACGCGCGGGATGGCCAACAATTTCAACCCTGCTTGCAACTGCAAATTCGCCTGCGCATAACTCATCCCCAACAATAAATTTGGTTGCGACAAGTCTAACCCTGTTGCTTCGCGGTATTGTTGGTTGAGTTGGGTGGCATAAGTTTGGGTGAAATCTTGAAACCCTGAAGCGTCAAATTTGGCACTTTGCAGTCGCTCAGCAGCACGCGCGTAGTCCACGTCTGCGGCTTCAGTGCCAAAGGCTAAACTTGAAACGCCTAGCGCTTGCATGATCGCCACGCCACCAGTCGCAAACTGCGGCGCTGCTTGCACGGCGTCAAATACTGGCAACTCAACGACAAGGTCGGCGCCACATTGCAAAGCGGCTTTCGCGCGCGCCCACTTATCGAGAATGGCCGGCTCGCCACGTTGCACAAAGTTCCCAGACATGGCAACTACCACCACATCAGCGTTGGCGCGGCGCCGTGCCTCTGCCAAAGCGTGGACATGTCCATTATGCAGCGGATTAAATTCTGCGATCATCCCCACTGCTTGCATGATTACGCCTTTTTCGCGTGGAAGAACCACCGCGTGTCGTTGTCATCAACGGCTTTTTCGCCGAAGTCTGCAGTGACTTCAATGTTGGAGAAGCCGACTGCTTGCAATTGCGCGACAATGTCAGCGACAGGATAGGTGCGTTCATGGTGGGTCTCTTGCATTGGGTGGTAAGCATCGATGTCTTCGTCGTACACGAAGAAGGTCAAATCATGTTCCACAGTGTGCGGCAAGTCCCCTTCATAGCTACTCCACATGAAGGCATAGTCTTCAGTTTGGTAGTTGTACATGTACCCAGGGAACACGTCATCAATTTGATGCAGCGAATGCGCATCGAACATGAAGTCACCACCTGCTTCTAGCACGCCATACACGGAAGCGAACACTTGGCGAACATTATCAAGATCTGGCATGTAGCACAGCGAATCATCAAAACAAGTCACCACTGACACAGGTTCAATGCCGTCAAGTTCGCGCATGTCGCCTTGCATCAATAGCATTTGCTTGTTTTGATCCACGAGCTTAGCTTCTGCAAGGTCGAGCATTTCGCTAGACAAGTCAAACAACGCCACATCAAAGCCGGCGTCTTGTAATAACAGCGCCAAGCTACCAGAGCCGCCTGCCAATTCTAATAATTTCTGACCGTGGGCGGGGACACGTTTTTGGACGTAATCCCGCCAACGCAAGTAAAGTGAATCATCCATTAAGGTGTCGTACACTTGCGCGAAACTGGAATAAATCATTAGTCAGTGACCCATTGTTGCACGTCAACTAACGGCGCGTCAGACCAAAGCTTCTCCAAGTTGTAGAATTCACGTTCTTCTGGGACGAAGACATGCACCACAATGTCGTTGAAGTCCATCAACATCCACCGACTGCCTTTTTTGCCTTCGATCCGTGGTTGGTTGCCACCAGCTGCCATCACTGCATCTTCGACACCGTCAACGATAGCTTGCACTTGGCGTTCGGAATTCCCGTTCATGATGACAAAATAATCTGCCAACAATGACACGCCTTCCATATCTAAAGCAACGATGTCTTCGGCGCGCTTGTCATCTGCGGCCTTGACGATAGTTTCTAATAATTGGGTTTTATCCATTGATTACTCCTTTGGTTGAATAAATGCGTTATAGGTCAATAAAGTTTTTGGGTAGACGATGTAGCGATTGGCGATCAAGTAGCTTAAGGTGTTTTCCAATTCGATCAACGTGGCTTCGCGCATGTTGGTTTTGGCAGCGGCACGTGCTTTGATCTCCGCTTCAAGTTTGCGTTCAGGTTCAATGAAGTCCGCTACAAAAATGATTTGATCAAGTGTCGTCATTTGCGGATCGCCGGTGGTATGGCGCTCAATGGCTTGGATCACCAAATGATCGGTGATGCCGACTTCTTGTTTAATGAACCAAGTGCCAACGATGCCGTGCCAAATGCCGCGGTTGTAATGCAAAAGATCCAAATCAAAGCCGTTACGTTTGATCACATCGATGTAGTCAGTTTTTGAGATCTCTTTGGCATAGTCATGCAATAAGCCTGCAAGCCCCGCGCGATCGACATCTTCGCCGAAACGTTCAGCGAGAACGCGTGCAGTTTGTTCCACCCGTAAGCAATGTTGATAACGTTCAGGACTTAAGCGATTCTGCAGTAAGGCTAAAATGCTGCCTCGCGACTGCCCGTTGGTCAATTGACTCGGGTATTCAATGGTCGCCAAGATATAATCCTTCTTTCTTAATATAATCACGCACCGCATCAGGCACCAAGTAGCGAATGCTTTGGCCCCTTGCGACACGCTCCCTGATTTGAGTCGAGGAAATTTCAATGATCGGCGCATCCACCCACACGATTGGATAAGGACTAGCAGGCGCGTAGCCTGGGCGCTTGACCCCGACAAAAGTCACTAACTTCACCAAGTCGTTGATGCGATACCACTTCGGTAAATAGTCGACCATGTCAGCCCCGATAATGAAAAAATAATCCGTGTCAGGATGCAATTTCTTCAAGTCAACCATGGTGTCATAAGTGTAGCTGACGCCTCCGCGTTCGAGTTCGCACAATTCCAACCCAAATAACGGGTTGTCTTTGATCGCTAGCTCCAACATTTGCAACCGTTGGGCAGCTGGCAGCGCATCTTTGTGATCGACATGCGGCGGTTGGTTATCTGGCATAAAGCAGACTTGCTTTAACCCCAGTTGCGTCCCCACCGCTTCTGCCATGATCAAATGCCCGTTGTGAATGGGATTAAACGTCCCGCCAAACAACGCGACTTGTTTGCGACGTGGCCCTAGGATCTGCACCGATTCTTTAGCGGTGATCACCGGATGCGACAACGTGGTGGTTTTCATGAATGTCCCCATGACTGATGCCTACAGCTTTGCGAGTTCCGCAGACAATTTGCGGTTTTCTGGATCAAAGGCACGTTTGTAAACGACCAAGCTGCGGCCGATCGTTTGGGCAATGTCCATCCCTGGAATCGCTTCTTGTAAAGCCTCGCCCACAGACTTTGGGGTATCGTCAGTAGCAGGCAATAAGCTGATCTTGATCATTTCACGGGCTTCTAAAGCCGCTTTGACGCCATCGATGAACGTGTCTGAGACACCGTTTTTACCGACGTTGATCAATGGCTTTTGAGTCATGGCTAAGCTGCGTAAGTAACGCTTTTGTTTCCCTGTTAACATGTTTTTCTCCTTTAAACCAATGCTTTGCGGATCAACACATCGACCCCTTTAGGCGCCCAACCAGCAACGGTAACGCCTGCAGGTACGACGATCCAACCAAGGCCGGCAAACACTAAATCAGACTTTTGCTTAGGCGTGAATTCAAAGCGGACCAATTCTGGAAAATCTGCCCCTGGACGCGGTGGCTGCAATAAGCCGGCTTTGTGCTTTTCATAAAAGGCATCGGCATTTTCTAATTTGGTGCGGTGCAATAATAATTGATTATCGACGTAAATCGTGAAGCCTGAGCGTTTGCCGCGTAAGAAATCAAACCGCGCCAAACCGGCTAAGAAAATCGTTTGCCCAGGGTTTAATTGATAAACCGCTGGCCGGATTGGTTTGGTCGGAGCGACTAAGTTCAAATCTTTGGTGTCGATGTAATGCGCCATTTGACCGCGGTGAATGATCCCTGGAGTATCGATCAACGCTTTGCCATCAGACAGTGGAATTTCGATGCGATCAAGCGTGGTGCCTGGGAAGCGTGAGGTGGTGATCAATTCTTGCACCCCAGTCAATCGCTTGATGATTTGGTTGATCAACGTCGATTTCCCAGTGTTGGTGACGCCAACGACGTAAACATCGCGACCTTCGCGATATTTTTCAATGGTGTCAAGCAACTCGTCGATCATTTTCCCTTTTTTGGCCGAGGTCAACATGGTCGCCACTGGCCGTAAGCCTTGGGCATGCGCCGCTTGTGTCAACCAATTGGTCAACTTACGTGGGTTGACGGACTTTGGTAAGACGTCCGCTTTGTTGCCGACTAAAATCACTGGGTTGTCGCCGACAAAGCGGTGCAAACCAGGGATGACCGAACCGTTAAAGTCGAAAATATCGACCACATTAACGATCAAGGCATCGCTTTGGCCTAAGGCGTTCAACAAGTTCAAAAAGTCATCATCAGTTAATTCAACGTCTTGCACTTCATTGTAATGCCGCAAGCGGAAGCACCGTTGGCAATACACTTCAGCGTCGGGATCGGCTTGGATCTTTGCCAAACTGCTACTTGGCAAGTAGCCTGATTTGTTTGGATCTTCCGTTTGAAGCAACGCCCCACAACCAATGCAACGCAATTCTTCAGTCATTAATGTCCTCCATATAAGTTAGACGCTTTTTGCCGCCTAACAACCAAAATGCTCCGCGTTCAAAAAAGCGCGTGATCCGCGTATTCCAAGCATCTGTTTCCACCAGCGGTTGCACCAGAATGGTTTTAACGCCAGCAATGTTGCCGGCTAACACATCAGTCAACAGTTGGTCGCCGACCATCACCACGTCTTGCTTCTGAAAACCCAGTTGTTTGATCGCGCGGTGGATGCCAACTGGTAAAGGTTTCAACGCCCGGGAAACAAATGGTAAGTCGAGTTTGGCTAACGCGCGCTTGACGCGATCATGATTGTTGTTGGATACCACCATCACGATCACCCCAGCATCTTGCATCGCTTGCAACCAATCATGCAGTTGCTTGGTGCCATCTGGGTTGTTCCAAGCGATCAAGGTGTTATCGAGATCACACAATACCGCTTTGATGCCTTGTTGTTGCAAGTGCGAAGGGGTCAATCCATACACCGCTTGCACCAGCCACGTTGGTTTAATTACTGCCACACATGGGCCTCCGTTTCTTTGCATATCTAACCTATTATAACAAAGATGCTAGGCCTTGCACACCGCCGCGAAGCTTGAAAATCGCCTTTTGGAAAATAAGCGTGTACACTTAAGCTATAGAAGCAAAAGGAGGTCAGTCAAATGTCTCTGCCACCGTTGCAAGGAATCCATCATGTCACGGCCATCGCTCGCGATCCAAAATCTTCCTATGAGTTTATGACGCATATTTTAGGGTTGCGGTTGATCAAACAAACCGTCAACTTTGATCAACCAGACAGCTACCATTTTTATTTCACTGATGCCGTCGGGACTGCAGGTAGCGACCTCACCTTTTTCTTTTTGCCTAAGCAATTGCCTGCAGTTCGTGGTAGTAATATGATCGCTGCGATCAGCTTTCGCGTGGTGGATGATCACGCCTTGGGGCAATGGGCCGAACGCTTGGCGAGCTTTGGCATTGAATCCACTCGCCAAACGCGATTCGGCGATGCCGTCCTCACCTTTGAAGACGCTGATGGGCAAGTTTTTGAACTGTGGTCAGATACCCATGACCCAACGCCTGCAGTCAACCAACCATGGGACCAAAGCCCAGTCGATGCTGAGATCGCGTTGCGCGGCTTAGGTCCGGTGACCATCAGCGTCGTCAATGCTGCGCACTTAGCTTATGTGTTAACTGACGTGCTCGGCTTTCACCTCTTGGCCACTGCCAAAAGCCAACAATTATTTGCCCTCGGCACTCGTGGCCACAGTCAACAGCTCATCATTGATGCGCAACCCAACCTGCCAATTGCCACTCAAGGTTATGGGATGGGCCATCACATTGCCTTCATCACTGAAGATCAGGCGAGTTTACAACAATGGGTGGCGCACTTAGGAGAATTTGACTTGTCGCAGTCAGGCATTGTCGATCGGTATTACTTTCAATCTGATTATTTCCGTCCCAGTCCCCAATTATTATTTGAAGTGGCAACGCGGGGACCAAGATTTTTCCGTGATGAAACGCCGAGCCAAGCCGGTCAGCAATTGGTGTTGCCACCATGGCTGGCAGCACAACGCCAATCTCTTCAACCGCAATTGCCACCTTTTCAAATCGGAGGTGCAACATGACGATTTATGACCCTAGTACTAGCACCACCACCTTGATTTTGCTGCATGGGACCGGCGGCTCAGAACGCGATTTGATCCCCATCGCGAAGTTTCTTGCGCCGCAAGCTGCGCGCTTAGCCATCGGCGGGCGCGTGGTGGAAAATGAACAATCACGCTATTTCGCGCATACGGCAACCGGCGGCTTTGATTTAGCCGATGCCAAACGGCAAGCAACTTGGTTGACCACGGAAATCACGGCACAACTCGCGGCGCATCACCGCGACCCGCAACATGCCATCGTGTTAGGTTATTCTAACGGTGCTAACATTGCGGCCTATGCGATGTTGCATCAACCAGTTCCTTGGCGCGATGCGATGTTACTGCATCCTGTGTCGATCGAAGCTTTTCATCCAAGGCGCCGGTTGTTCAATACTCGCGTGTGGTTGACCCATGGCGCCGGTGATCCTTACAGCACCAAAGAAAATTTCACCCAATTACAAACGCAATTCACTCAAGCCTTTGCGGCAGTGGCGACTTATTCCCATCGCCGCGGTCACGCATTGATCCAAGCGGAACTCAATGCCACCAAGCGATGGCTGCAAACCATTTTAGAGGAGGAAGTACAATGAAACGTTTTGGTTTTGATCATTTCGGTAGTCCTCGGGTGTTTAACCTGATCAATGCGCAAGCCCCACAACCAAAAGCTGGTCAAGTCCAACTGGAAGTCTTAGGCTTTGGCCTCAATCCTTACGACGCCAGCTTGCGTCGCGGTGAACAAACCGCGCGGCCATTAAAATTTCCCATCGTCCCAGGCTCTGATGTCGTCGGTCGCGTCTCAGCCTTAGGTGAAGGCGTCGATGATTTTCAACTTGGCGATGTGGTGATCAATTATCGCCCGATCGGCGGCTACAGCGAATTCGTCACTGCCAGCACCAGCAAGATCATCAAAAAGCCCACAGCCATCAGCTTCATGACTGCCGCGGCGTTACCGTTAGTCGGGATCGCAGCTTTTTCGATCCTCAATCAACTTGACTTACATCAACACGACCGCTTAGTGATCATCGGCGCTGGCGGCGGGGTCGGCAGTATCTTGGTGCAACTCGCCAAAGCCCAAGGGGTGCATGTCGTCGCGATCGCCAGCCTTGCCCATCACGATCAACTCAAAGCTTTAGGCGCAGACGTGATCTTAGATGATGTCGAAGCGCAAGCCTTGCAGTCCCATCATTATCCCAATGTCGTCAACGTCCGCTTCAACGGTGCCACGACCCCTTTGGCACAACGGCTCGTCACTAGCGGCGGGAAGTTGTTGACCAGCGCTTATGTTGACGTCCCTGATGGCGATTATCAAAATCTGCATTTGACCAAACTCGCGCCGACTGATGTCGCCTTGGCAGCGTTAATGACAACTGCTCGTTCATGGGGATTGACCATGACCATCGGTGAAAGTTTACCGTTCACTGTTGAAGGTGTGCGCCATGGCCATGAACTCATGGAAGCCGGCAACACTGGTGGAAAATTAGTGGTGATGCAACCAGACACCGTATTGAACGCCGCCCACCTGAATCGGAATTTACTTTAGAAAAAATCGACGGCAGCAACTTCTATTATATAGAAGTAACTGGCGTCGATTTTAGTTAGTGGTGATCAAGTTGTTGGTCGTCAACGGCGTCAAGGGCCGCTTGCACCGCATTTAAGGTATCGCGTAACGCGTCTGGTTCAAATGGCGAGCGCAAATGGCCAGTTTGAATCAATTCGATCAACGTTTGTGACCCACCGGCTTTGGCCATCGCCATGTAATCGTCCCAAGCTTTGGGATCATGGTCAACGTTGAACCGTTGCCAGAATTCAAACGCCAGCACTTGCGCAATGGTGTAGTCCAAATAATAAAATGGCACATCGAAAATATGGGCTTGGCGGAACCAGTAAATGCCGTGATCTAAGGCTGAATTTTCACTGTAATCGCGATCCGGACAATATAATTTTTCCAAACGTCGCCATGCTGCTTTGCGTTCTGTCGGCGTCCAGTCTGGATGGGTGTAAACCTCATGTTGGAAGTGATCCACTAAGATCCCGTAAGGCAAGAATTCGAGTGCTGCTTGCAAATGGGCATACAAGTATTTATCGGTTTGCCCTTCAAAAAATGCCGGCATATAAGGATAAGCGATAAACTCCATGCTCATTGAGAAAATTTCCGCTGCTTCATTCGTCGGAAATACCGTATCGCCTGGTTGGATCCAGCGGGCAACATAGGTTTGCAAGGCGTGCCCTGCTTCATGAGTCAACACATCGACATCGCCACTTGTGCCATTGAAGTTCGAGAAAATAAATGGCGATTCAACACTTGGAATATATTCCGCAAAACCACCGCCAGCTTTACCAGGCTTAGCCACCAGATCCAGCAAATGCGAATCGATCATATGTTGAAAGAATTCGCCTGCGACTGGGGACATTTGATGGTACATATGATTGGCTTTGGCCACCAGTTCGATCGGCGTCCCCACTGGTTTGGCATTGCCTGATTTAAACTGCACGCCGAGATCAAAGTATTCAAGTTTGGACAACCCTAAACGCTTTGCTTGCTTTTCTCGTTGGATCACTACTTTCGGGACCACTTGAGTTTGAATCGCTTCACGGTATGTTGACACTTGCGCTTCATCATAACCGAAGCGATCCATAAACACGTAACTCATTTCAGAATAATCTTTAAAACCGAGTTTGTGGGCCATTTCAGTGCGTACTTGGACCATTTGATCATAAATCTGATCGATTTGAGCTTCATGGTCAGCGTACCAGCCCCAATATGCGGTACTGGCAGCTTTGCGAAGGTCGCGATCGGCATCTGCCATAGGCGCGCCAAGTTGCGCAAGCGTGTATGTTTTCCCACCAAATTCAATTTCCGCACCAGCAGTTAAATTATCATATTCACTGATCAATTGATTATCGCGTTGTTGCAGTTCAAGCACTGCTGGCGTTCGGATCCGTAGTTGATTCTCAGCCTTTAAGAAAAATGGCTTCGGATAAATCGCTTCTAATTCATCACGATAGGGACTGTTGACTAACGCTTTGAGGTAATCGGTCTCCACATTGTCATATTGTGGGCCATATTCATTCCAATAATCGTCTTCTGCGGTGTAATAATCATCGCGTGTATCAATACTGTGGCGGATCATTGCCAGCATTGCCGCAGACATCACCGCATTAACTGCTGGAACCGTCGCCTTGGCCACCTTCACTGCAGCTTCTGCAGTAGATGCGTCGGCCAAAGCTTTCGCCGCTTGCGTCATGGTCGTTTGATAAGTTTGAAAATTCGGACGTTCGTATTTAACTTGTGTGAAATCCATAAACCCCACCTCCTGTGCCTATTATCGCCGAGTGCTTCTGTTTGAGCAATAGTGACTCAGGATTCAACGACTTGATATCAGATTTACATTAACATGAATCAAAAACAGTTGCCCATTTCACAGCAGTCGAAGCTCGTTGTGTCAGAACGATCCGGAAACCAGAAAAGCTAAAGGCGTAAGGTCAATTGACGGAGGCTGGACAAGCATCAGCCGTCGAACCATTGTTGGCGGTTCACCGCCTTACAATGGCACAAGATTTGAGATCCACTCGCGGGCTTTGCGAGTTAGCTCAAATCTCGTGGACTGCGTTCCATGCTTGTCCAGCCAGAGTCAATTGGCCTGGAGCCTTTAGCTTTTCGTGCCGCAAGGCAAAAAAAGACCAGACACAAGGTCTGATCTTTTACGCTATTTAGGCTAAAGCCTTTTTAGCTGTTTCTGCTAAGGCAGTGAAGCCTGCAGGATCAGCGATAGCAATATCTGCTAACATTTTACGGTTCATGTCGACGTTAGCCAACTTCAAACCGTGCATCAGCTTGCTGTAAGAAAGACCGTTCATACGCGCAGCGGCGTTGATACGGGCGATCCACAAACGACGGAAATCACGCTTCTTCGCACGACGATCGCGGAAAGCATAGCGATAAGAAACCATCAATTGGGCATTTGCAGACTTGAATAAACGGTGCTTAGAACCGCGGTAGCCTTTAGTAAGCTTTAAGACCTTTTTGCGGCGAGCGCGAGTAACAGTTCCACCTTTAACACGTGGCATTAGAATTCCTCCCTAATTTCAACTCACACAACGTTGTGTGAAGTGTAAAACGATAACATGAGCGCGAGATCCGTGCTCCATCAATGAGCTTCCGTAAAGGAAACTACTTCATTTGGCTGAGCATCTGGCGGATCCGCTTCATATCTGAATGGGATACTAAGCCGGACTTGCGCAGTTGACGGCGTTGCTTCTTGGTCTTACCGTGGAAACGGTGAGAAGTGTAAGCGTGGCCCCGCTTCAAAGCACCGCTAGCGGTTTTCTTGAAGCGCTTAGCTGAAGCGCGATGGGTCTTGAATTTTGGCATGACGATTTCCTCCTAAATAACGTTTCTGACTAATTATTTTTGTCAGCTTTTGGTGCGAGCATCAAGAACATGCTCCGCCCGTCCATCTTTGGACGAGACTCAACAACGGCGAGTTCCTTAGTGGCCTCTGCCATTTGTTCTAGAACTTTTTGACCCAAGTCCTTATGGGTAATCGCCCGGCCGCGGAAACGAACGGAAACTTTGACCTTATCCCCTTTTTCAAGGAACTTGGTGGCATTCTTCAAACGAGTGTTGAAGTCAGCCTCACCGATCGTTGGGCTCAAGCGAATTTCCTTGATGCTGATGGTTTTTTGTTTCTTGCGGGCTTCGCGTTGCTTCTTTTGTAATTCGAAGCGGAACTTCCCGAAGTCCATGATGCGCGCAACGGGTGGCTTTGCATTCGGTGATACAAGAACCAGATCCAAGTTAGCAGCTTCTGCTAACGCTAAGGCATCGCGGGTTGCCTTCACGCCGAGTTGTTCGCCGGATTCTGAAATCAAACGAACTTCACGTGAACGGATCCCCGAGTTGACCATCATATCTCGTGCTATGGCAATTCACCTCCAAAATTTTTGGAAAAAACCAAGCAAAAAGACAGCGCGAGCTTCTTTACATAGAAACTCCCGCCGTCATGGTTACCGAACATTTGCCTAGCGGTCACAATGACGTGGGCGAGAAGCGGGCGCTTCTGCTTGTTTTCTCAACGTTTAATATCATACCTGAAATGTGCAGTGGCGTCAAGAAAAAAGATTGACGCCAGAAAAATATTTTTCTGAGCCAGTGTGATTGCTTCGCTAAATCGACAGATTTTTTCTATCAGTTGTCACCAATGCATCAGCAGCTGCACCCCATTATACCCGTTGATCAAGATCACTACCAGCAACATCAATTGAAAAACGATCGTTACTTTTTCACTAGACAACACTTGACTAAGCTTAGCCCCGACAAACCCACCGACGATCGCCGCAGGAATAATGAACCATAACCGCTGCAGATCAAATTGCAGATTATCTCCGGCGATGATGATCGCGATCAACTTCGCCCCTTGCGAACAAAAAATCGTCGCCAGCGAATACACAGTTGCGAGTTTGATCGGCATCCCAAATAACAACATCAACAACGCGACATTGATCGGACCGCCGCCGATCCCTAAGAAACTCGCAAAGAATCCCAAGACTAAGCCACAACCTAATTGCCAATACCACCCATTTAACCCAAAGCTACGCCAATTGAACCGCGTATTCAAAAACGCAAACAAAATGGTGAGGATCGTCAAAATGATTTGAGCGGCTAACACCATGTGCTCAGACCACATGCTCAAACTCCAAGACAGCAACGCCTTGCCGATCACCCCACCGATCACGGCGCCTGAGGCGATCCACAGCAACATGTTGAATGACAATTTCACCCCATGTTGCAACTGTTTGCCAGTGGTCACCACAGACATTGTAAACACCGCCACCGTCGCATAAAAAGAAATCGCGGCGACAGAATCTGCACCAATCGTATCAAGCATGGGCTTGATCAACACGCCGCCGCCCATGCCAGATACGGCACCAAAGGAATTGGCGACGACGATCACTAGCGCATAAAGTAAACTAACACCCACTCGTCTCCCTCCTTACACCATTGAAAAAGCGTCGCTACCTACGCCCATGATGGGTTCAGCATCGACGCTTGCCATTCAATATTTAAATCACCGCATCCACGCGATTATCATGGGCTGCTAACAACGCTAAAGCTTCATCGCGACCAACATGTTTTTTTGCCATGACGATCGCGGCTTGAACATTATTTTCTGCTTGTTGCAACAATTCAGCCGCCGCTGCCACATCCAGGTCAAGGACTTCCATCAAGATCCCTGTTGCGCGACGCACCAGTTTCTCGTTGGTAGGTTGTACATTGATCATCAAGTTTTCGTAGACATAACCAGACTTGATCATCACCCCGGTAGAAATGGTATTTAAGACCATTTTTTGAGCGGTGCCTGCCTTCATGCGTGTAGACCCAGTGATCACTTCAGGCCCAACGACTGGGCTGATGGCAATTTGGGCAAGGTGCATCATCTCATTGTCAGCGTTGCAAGTCACTGACACAGTCAATGCCCCAATCTCATTAGCATATTCTAAAGCACCGATGGCATAAGGGGTGCGACCGCTGGCAGCGATGGCGATCACGGTGTCTCCAGGAACAAGTGCATGCGCTTTCAAATCTTCGATCGCCAAAGTTTTCGAATCTTCAGCCCCTTCAACTGCGGTGTACATGGCTTCAGCGCCGCCAGCTAACAAACCAAATGCACGCTGAGGCGACACACTATAAGTCGGGGTCAATTCGATGGCATCTAAAGCACCTAAGCGCCCAGATGTACCGGCACCCATATAAATGATCCGCCCGCCTTGCGCAAACCGTGCCGCAATAGCTTCGATGGCTTCGCCGATGGCTTGCGTTTGGGTCGCCACAGCAACGGCTACGCCTTGATCAGCTTGATTAATTGTTTCTGCGATCCCCACACCATTTAACTGATCGATATGCATGGTGTCAGGATTGCGGGATTCAGTGGTTAATTGCGTCATTGGACATTCCCACTTTCATCATTGAATTTTTAATTTGGAGACTAATTGGTTCGTCGCGATACTGGTTTGCTGCATTTTTGGCAAAGCAACTTTCACGACCCCAGCAAATAAAATGTCACAAACGATTTGCGTATGCGCACGCGACGCTAAAGCAGCTAGGCGCACCAAATGTTCAGTTTGCGGGATCATTAACGCAACATCAGTGGCTTGAGCCAATGGTGACTTGCCGTCGCTGGTCAAGCTGATCACTGGTGTGTGACGGCTTTGAGCAGACTGAGCCCCAAGCACCACTTCTTTGGTCAACCCAGAATATGAAATCGCCAATACCACATCATCAGGGGTACTTTGTGACACAAATTCTAAATTCATGTGGGCATCCGTTTCATATACGGTAGGTTTGCCATAGCGATTCAGGCGATGATACAAGTCATACGCCACTAAGCCTGAGGTCCCAACGCCGAGGATATAGATCCGCTTGGCTTGCTGCAACAAGGCGATCGCATGATCCACCGCTGTTGTCTCCAAGGTTTCTTTTAAACTTTCAGTCGCATCCCGATACAATTGCAAAACCTTTTGTTCAAGTGACGCCCCAGTGTCAGCAGCGTCCACCACCAACTCGACTGAGTGTTCGTTATGGGCGATTTGTTGGGCGACATAAACCCGCATTTCATCCATGCCGCTGTAATCTAAACATTGGGCAAAACGAATGATCGTCGCCGCCGATACGCCGATGCGCGCTTCTAACTCATGGCTAGAAGAATTGATGAACGCTTGCGGGTCGGCCAATAAATAATCGGCGATCTGCTGCTGTTTTTTACTCATGGTTTTGTATTGTTGTTGAACACGATCGAATATGATAATTTTTCACCTACTTAATTAATGTTTCGATGTCAGCGTCGCTTTCAGTTGGGACCATTTGGGCCGTGACTTTGACCCCATGGGCTTTGATGGCCTTAATGTCTTCAATGTCTTGGGCGTTTAAATAAACCGAGGGCTTGATGGCCTTAGCGCCGTCGTGATTAGCAATGTTGCCGATGTTTAAGGCGTCCACTTTAATGCCACCATCGATCAACGCCCGCATATCTTGAATGCTTTGGGTCAGTAAAAAGACGCGCTCGTCGTCATACTTCCCATTGGTCAAGCTGATCAACGCCCTTCTGATGGACATGATCACCAATTTCACCCCAGTGGGCCGCGCTAATTTTAAAGCAGCGATTTGCATGTCGTCGTGAACCGCATCGTCATTGATCACCGCAATGCGATCGGCTTTCGTCAATCGCGACCACACTGTCGCCACTTGCCCGTGGATCAACCGTTGATCCACGCGTGCATGAATAATTGCCATGTGACTGCTCCTTTCGCTTAAAACAACCCTGCGATACCGTTAACGATATTAGTCAAATTCCCTAACACCATTCCCAAGGCGATCAATACAAAAATCAACTTGGTGGAATTCATTGACTTTTTCCCTAATAACCAATAAGACAACAACACGATCCCCAGTGGCAACAGCCCTGGCATGATTTGATTGAGCATATCTTGGGCGTTCAAGGTCACTTTACCCATGGTGTACTTCAAATCAAGGGTGTACGTGATCACTGATGGGATCAACGCACCGACCACTGACAACCCAAGGATCGATGCCGCATTGGTCAAGGTCTTCATTTGTTCCGCGAATTCTGTTGCCAACCGCGCGCCTTGCTTGTAGCCGACGCCAGTAAACCAATAACGCAATACCAACAGTAAGATCCCGCCAACCACTGGCAACAACAACCCAACTGGTGAACCTGACAATGCCATATATGCGGCAATGGAGAAAATGATCGTCCGATAAATCGCTAAGAATAAGGTATCACCGACCCCAGCAAGTGGGCCCATTAACCCGGTTTTCAACCCAACGATAGCTTCTTCATCTTGCATCCCAGTCGCTTCTTCGATCCCGATATCCGCACCAATGATCAAATGTGACATGGGTTGTGAAGTGTTGAAGTAGCCTAAGTGAGTCTTTAACGCCTTTTTCATTTCATCAGGTTTGTCGCCATAAAGTTTTTTGAGGACTGGCATCATGACCCATGAATACCCCAGCCCTTGCATCCGTTCGTAGTTCCATCCCCATTGTAAACCGAAGATGTTACGCCAATAAACCTTTTTAATATCTTTGGCATCGAGTTTAGTCATTGACTTCTACCTCCTCATCTGCGTAGAGATCACTTGGATCGGCTTTGGCTGCAGGTTTTGGTGCTGGCGCTGCCGGTTGCGTTTTGTTGGCGTTCATCATATAAACACCAGCAGCCGCTAACCCTAATAAGGCGACGCCAAGAATGGAGAATGTCTTGGAGAAATACGCCATCAACACAAATCCAATAATGAAAAATGGCCAATAAGACTTCAGTGGCAAGTACCGCATTAAAATCGCGATCCCCATTGCTGGTAAAATCATCCCGGCAGCTTTCAACCCCATCATGAACCATGCTGGAATGAAGGTGTTGATCGCATTGACCACGGCTTGGCCAAAGACTAAACCGACCACCACTGGAATGACCCGTGACAAGATCCAAGGCACCATGCCCCAAATATTTTGCCGTTCAACGCCGCGATAGTTCCCTTCAGCGGCGAAGTGATCAGCGCGATGTTGGAAGAACATGTTCGCCATCCGCGCTAAAATATCTAATTGCGTCAACAACAAACCGATCGGCACCGCTAACCCGATGCCATATTCTGCGCCTTTGCCAGCGATGATCGCATAAGCGGTCCCCATGATCGAGCCGGTCAAGAAATCTGGCACCGTTGCCCCACCATAAGTTGCCACCCCTAACGTCATCAATTGCAACGTCGCCCCGACGATCAACCCGGTTTTTAAATCACCCATGATCAAACCGGTCACTGCACCACCAAAAATTGGAGAATAAGGGCCAATCTGTATCGAGATCTGGTCAAGTACCGCGATCGCGACATACAGACTCAATGCAAAAATCACAACTATTGAGACCATGTTGAGTCCTCCTCAAAAAATGAATAATGGAATTTATCGACACCGTCAGTATAAATGAAAGCGGTTATATTTGCAACGATTTTTCGATATTTAATCGTATGAAATAGTTTTATGAAATATTATTGCATTTATTCACTGAGTCCACCCCACCAAAAAAGCCAGGCACTGGGCCTGACTTCACAAAACTTCAGTATTTTTGATGATGACGACTGGCTTTGCGGACAGCTTGCATTTGTTTCTTGCTACCAAACATCCGCTTGATTTTTGCTTGTTCACGGGCTTTGCCACGCAACTGAGTATTAACTGAGGCTTCTTGTTGCAACTCTTGGTAACTTCTCAACCGCGTCGCATCGACTTCACCTGTCGCGATTGCCGCTTGCACCGCACAGCCTGGTTCTTGTTGATGCGTGCAGTCACTGAAGCGACAATGTTGTGCCAACTGGACAATATCGTCAAACGTGGCCGCTACGTCGGCATCCATTAATCCGAGTTCCCGCATCCCCGGTGTATCGATCACAATACTTTGATTGGGTAAAACCATTAATTGCCGAGTAGTGGTGGTGTGGCGCCCATGTGAGTCACTGGCCCGCACAGCTTGCGTTTCACCGACCACTTGATGACTTAAGTGATTGATCAAGGTGGTTTTCCCAACACCAGAAGACCCGATCAACGCATAAGTTTGACGCGGCTGCATGAAATTCGCTAACTCAGCTAACCCATCAGCACGCGTCGCATCACAAATGATCACTGGCGTTTGCGGCGGCAACACTGCATCAACTTCGGCAAGTTGTGCAGACAGGTCACGGGCTTGATCGGCTTTGGTCAATACCACTGACGGCTTGGCACCACTAGCTGCGGCAACGGCCAAATAACGCTCTAAACGCCGCACATTAAAATTATGATCCAACGCCATGCATAACAACAACCAATCAATATTAGCCGCCACCAGTTGTGCATCAATTTGACGTCCCGCCGTCTTTCGCAAAAAGACACTGTGACGTTCATTTAATCGTTCAATGTAGGCAACGTCTTCGCGATTTGCTGGGAGCCGCAATTGTACCCAATCGCCAACAGTTGGCAAGTCTTCTGCCGTCATCGCGAGGTTCCGCAAGCGCCCTGAGATTTCGGCGTGAAAACGCCCAAATTCAGTGACCACGGTGAACGTTTGATGACTGACGGTGATGACGCGACCTAAATTCAAACCCGCAGTGACAACTTGTGATTCAGTATTTCCATATTCAGATAAATTCAATGTGTGTTCCTCCAAAACGCGGAGGAAGGCTACTTTATGCCGTCCTCCAGTAACGAGACAACACCTTTTACAATTGGCAACATAAGCATATTTCCTTTCAGTGATTAATTTAAGTATCGCAAATCGCCGAGATCACTGCAAGCAAAAAGCCAAGCACGAGGCTTGGCTTCTTGATCAAACTAAAATTAGTCGCCTAAAACTTTCTTGGCTTCACTAGGTTTGCGGGAACCATCGCGAGAGTAGTTCTTGACTTCTGCTTCCACAGAATCGATGAACATGTTAGCAGGTTCTTCTTCAGAATCAGCTTCACCATAACGACGAACTGAAACTGTCGCAGAAGCTAATTCCTTGTCGCCGACAACAATAGTGTATGGTACTTTGCGAGTTTGGGCTTCGCGGATCTTGTAGCCCATTTTTTCGTTGCGATCGTCGATTTCAACCCGTAAGCCGGCATGCAGCATCTTCTTCTTCAAGTCTTCAACGTATGCTTGATGAGCGTCTGCAACAGGGATCAAGATGGCTTGAGTTGGGGCTAACCAAGTTGGGAAGGCACCTTTGTAGATTTCAGTTAAGTAAGCGATGAAGCGTTCCATCGTGCCGACAACACCACGGTGGATCATAACTGGACGATGTTCTTGACCGTCTTTGCCGACATAAGTCAAGCCAAAGCGTTCTGGCAACATGAAGTCTAATTGGATCGTCGACATAGTTTCGTCGTTACCCAAAGCAGTCTTGGTTTGGATATCAAGCTTTGGACCGTAGAAAGCAGCTTCGCCTTCTGCTTCGTAATAGTCCAAACCAAGATCGTCCATGGCCCCTTTTAACATGGTTTGAGAACGGGTCCACATTTCTTCATCATCAAAGTACTTTTCCGTGTTCTTAGGATCGCGGTAAGACAAGCGGAACGTGTAATCGTTGATGTTGAAGTCTTCGTAAACATCCATGATCAAACGCAAGATCTTCTTGAATTCTTCTTGGATCTGGTCTAACGCAACGAAAGTGTGGCCATCGTTAAGCGTCATTTCACGAACACGTTGCAAACCAGACAAGGCACCGGACTTTTCATAACGGTGCATCATGCCAAGTTCAGCGATCCGCAGTGGCAATTCGCGGTAAGAACGGATGTGATGCTTGTAAACTTGGATATGAGATGGGCAGTTCATTGGGCGGAGTTCAAGCATTTCGCCATCGCCCATGTCCATTGGTGGGAACATGTCTTCGCGGTAGTGATCCCAGTGACCAGAAGTCTTGTACAAGTCCAAGTTTGCTAAAATTGGGGTGTAAACATGTTGGTAACCATCGGCAAGTTCTTTGTCGATGATGTAGCGTTCGATCACGCGACGGATGGTGGCACCATTTGGCATCCAGTATGGCAAGCCAGCACCAGCTTTAGGATCAACGAAGAACAAGTCCAAGTCACGGCCAATGTTACGGTGGTCACGTTCTTTAGCTTCAGCACGACGCTTGGCATCTTCTTCAAGATCAGCAGCTTTGTAGTACGCGGTCCCATAGATCCGTTGCAACATTGGGTTGGAAGACTTGCCTTCCCAATAAGCACCAGCAACACTTAACAAGTCAAAATGCTTCAAGTCTTTCAAAGATGGCAACAAAGCCGCTTCTTCAAAGTCGAAGAAATCACCAAGTTGGAAGCCTTTAACGTCGCCATCTAAAGCTTCAACCAGTTGCTTTTTGAAAGGTTCGTTAGCAAAGTAAGCTAAAGCTTCGTCATGGGATAACGTCTTTGAAGCAATTGGGGCGTTAGCTTTAACGATTTCAGCCATTTTGGCTTTGATCGCTGGCAATTGGTCAACAGTCAATTGGCCGTTGTCTTTGTCAGTGTCGTAGAAGAAACCATCAACTTGTGCTTCGCCTTGGCCTAAGCGGACTTCTGGGAACAAGTCTTTGATCGCTGAAGCTAATACGAAAGTAGCCGTTTGGCGAAGCACTTCTAAGCCGTCTTCAGAATCTTTGGTGACGATTTCCAGTTCAGCATCTTCGTTTAACGCTGTATCTAAGTTAACAAGCTTGCCGTTGAGTTTGCCGGCGACGGCTTTTTTCCCGAGGCTGATGGCGATGGACTTGGCAAAATCTAATACGCTGATGCCGGCTTCGGCTTCACGTACGGATTTGTCTGGTAACGTAATTGCAATTGACATATGATTTTCCCCTTTGAATTATTCAGAAGTACAAAAAAGTCCCGGACGTCATTACTGACATCCGGGACGATTACACTAATCGCGGTTCCACCCGACTTGAAAGCACGCAAAATGCTTTCCTCTTTGTGCGTTATCCCAGCACGGGTCGAAAGAAATCCGAGAAGCGGTGCGGATCAGGTCGTGTGGCGTTTTCAGATGGGCGCCAGCTCTCTGTTTATGATCCTTGTAACTCCTGTCTTCGATACTTAGATTAAACCACGATAAAGCGGTGGTGACAACCCTAAATTGAAAAACTTTTTGAAAAAGTGGTCACATTACCCGATGAAACCCCGTTGACGAAGCAAATCAGCGCTGGTTTGATCCGTCGGCCGATAACCCTGTTTCAACAAGTCATTGATGTAGATCTTGTTGTAAATGATCGCAAAAATAATCGAAATGATCGACACCGAGATCCCCCAAGTGAAAGTCCCAGTCACAATTTGTAACACCGCGACGATCAACGCCCACTTCCAGTCCCCGCGGAATAACGCTGGGAAGAACCCGAAGAAAAACGTGGTCCAAGACCATCCGATTTTGACATCTTTGACTTGGTGCGTTGAATCATTGGTTAAACTTGCGTGCATAATAACTCCTCCAAAAAATGATGGTTAGCCGTTACGACGGTCAATGCCGCCGACAGCAATTTCAGTGGCGAGAAATTGGATCCGCGCCATGATCCGTGACGCTTTCATCGCTTCATTGTCGCCGCGATCGGCGCCAGCTAAAAAGCGATTGAGCTCGGCCATGGTTTTGTTGCTGGAGAACAGCGTCGGCAATTCTTCTTGCATGCGATATTGCAAAATGATCCCCAACACTTCATCGCGGAACCATGGGCTTAACGCTTCAGCACCGATATCATCAAGCATCAACACTGGTGCCACTTTGATCGCATTAATTTTCGCCAACACTGAATTTGATTGGATCGCATTTTTCATTTCCACTGCATAAGTTGGGACATGTAACAATGTCGAGCCGACGCCTTGTTCCGCAAGTTCATTAGCGATGGCGCCAAGCAAATAAGTTTTCCCAACGCCAAAAGGTCCAGTCAAATACAACCCTTTGTGAAAATCATGGGGTTGATCGGCGACGGCGACGGTAAATTGCACCGCTGCTTGTAAGGCGTCTGCGCGATCTTTGTCATCATACATGGCAAGGTTAGCATGTTGAATCGCTTTAGGCATATTGATGGCATTGATCAACCGCTTTTGATCGGCAAGTTTATCCAAAGCTTGTTTCTCGGCAGTCGGTTCATAAGCCAAATCGATTTGACCGTTAGATACGACGAGTTCTGGTTGATAGCCAGGGGCAAAGCTCGCGATCCCTTTCAATCGTTTGTCGCGTTCATTGACAAATTCATAGATTTTCGCCGCCCCACGCCGCGTTGCATCTGCGGCGAGTTCGTCTTTGTGTTCCCGCAAAAACGCTTGGACTTCAGGATCTGCCGCCGCTTTATTGATGGTGTCGTGAAAGGCGCCAGTCAAATGACGTTGATCCATTAATTTTTGTAATTCTGCATGCATGTCTTTCATCAGGATTCAGATCCTTTCTTCCGCATGGCTTTGAGGCGATCCAATCCCGCTTGGATCGATTGTTTGCTTTGCACCGATACTGGTTTGGACACCGGTTGATAATCTGGCTTCATCCAATCAGGGGTTTCTTCTTGACGATTTGGCCGCTTACCTCGCGTATTTTTAACTGGCTGTTGCGCTTCTTTGCGAATTTGCAAAATCGCTGACTCAGGGGTCGTGACATTCGCCGTGATCCACCGTTGTACAAAACCATTGAGGAGTGCTTGGCTTAGCGAATCGTAACTACGCAATACGTAATCGATCAAAATATTCACTGTTGCATCTGGGAACACATGCCGCGTCAACAACTCCCGCAACGCATAAGTTTCGTTGCTGGCGGCATAAGCCCGAGAGTTTTTCGCCTTTTTGGTATTTTCCAAAAACGTCCGTGGCGCTTGGGTGTTGGCACGCTTCAACAAATCTGCTTCTTGCGACGTCAGGTCTTTGATCGTCGGTGGTGCCGGGGTTGCGGCTGGTTGTTGGGTCTTTTGATCTGAAAACGCTGGTTTGTCAGCTTTTCGATAAGATTGTTCGATAAACTGCCGGAGTTGCCTCATGTTGAGTTTTCCAGTCATCGGCTCGATGGCTTTGCGAATTTGAAGCGAGAATTCTGGCACTTCCAACCCGTAAAAGCGCGCCATTTCATATAACGCAGCGCGATTTTTATCGAGTTCACCGGCTTGCAAGGTGGTGCGGGCCAACGTTGATGCCAGCAACTCCCAATCATAGCCACCATCATCATCTAAGCTAACTGTAGGTGTCGCCTTCAACGCTAAAGCTTGTTGCGCTTGGATCGCAGCCTTTGGGGTTGCCAGCACATTGGTCAAATGATACACATCTAAGAAATTCGCGGACACTTCTTGCCAATCATCGCGGCGGACTGGATGCAAGGCAAATTCTTGCGCAAGTTCCGTGTAACGGGCATCCCCGACGCGATCATACAACAACATCCCTAACAAATCGTCATTGAAAAAGGCTTGCGGTGACACTGGTGCATATAACTCATAGGCATAATAGCGACTGATGGCATCAGTCGTGGTGTAAGTTTTCATTAAACCCACCGCTTCAAGATGCACCCGCGCGTCATACAAAGTGTCCACGCCGATGTTCAATAAATCTAACAATCGCGTTTGCGAGCGACGATCAGACACCAGCGGCCGCGGCTTAGCTTCTTGCCACAAACTTAAATACAACGCCATCGCCACAGGTCCGACTAGCGGTTGATACAAGCTGACGGCGACGTGTTGGTCGACGTTGCTAAAATATGTGGCTTGGGCGACGAGATAGTCGTCTTGGGCCATAAAATTTTGTGGACGTTCCATATTCACGCCTCCTTTCAACAAAACACGCCCGCCTAGTCGACCCTGAGATCAGGATCTGCAAGGCGAGCGCATGTCGCAAAAATTACTTGTCTTCGTCTGAAGATTTTTCTTTGTTCATCATGTCTTGAAGTTCTTGCATGAACACCGACATGTCTTTGAACTGGCGATACACGCTGGCAAAACGAATATAAGCCACATCGTCGACATCTGAGAGTTTGCTCATCACATATTCCCCGATGGCTTGGCTTGAAACTTCATTTTCCCCGATGGCGCGCAACTTGTTTTCGACTGATTCAACGATGCCTTGCATTTGCTCCATGGTCACAGGACGCTTTTCAGCGGCACGGATCAACCCTTTAAGGATCTTCTCACGGTTGAATTCTTCGCGGGTCCCGTTCTTTTTAATGACCAGCAACGGCGTTTGTTCAACGCGCTCAAAAGTCGTGAAACGAAAACCGCAATTTTCGCATTCACGCCGCCGCCTGATCGCTTTGCCGCCGTCGGTTGGCCGTGAGTCAACGACGCGACTACTATTGTGATGACAATGTGGGCACTGCACGCAAAACACCTCTTATCCGTTTTCAATTATTATAACACAGCCTTACCGGCAGTTTCACTAAGGCTGCAAACTAAACCGCACTTAGCCTACTTCCCAGTTAAATGTTTGATCAGCTGGGTCACTTGCACTTCACGCATTTGTTGCCCCAGCGAATTGTCGATCACAAAATCCGCTTTGGCGACTTTTTGTGGCAACGGCATTTGTGACGCGATCCGTGCTTGTGCTTCGTCAACCGTTAACCCGTCGCGTTCAATTAGACGTTGTAATTGCAGTTTTGGCGTAATGTTCACCACCGCAACCCCGTCAAAGTAATCTTCCCACTGGGTTTCATACATCAACGGAATATCGCCTACCACCAAATCAACGCCGCTGGCCACGGCTTCGTCTAACGCTTGAGTCAGCGCCACGCGAATGTAAGGATGTTCGATGGCATTGAGATCCGCCAAAGCTTGGGGATGTCCGAAAACTTTCGTCCCTAACGCTTTGCGATTCAACGAGCCGTCACTTTCGATCACATCACGACCAAAGCGCAAAGCGATTTTTTTCAACGCTAAGGAATTCGGTTCCACGATTTGTCTGGCAATCACGTCTGCGTCGATCACTGGGTACCCTGCTTGTTCAAATAATTCAGACACGGTACTTTTACCGCTGGCGATCCCGCCAGTTAACCCTAATTTATACGTCAATGGATCACACGCTTTCTCAAAACTTGACATTGCGGGCAGTAATGCGTCCCACGTTGGCCGACTTTTGTTTTTACGATCTCAGTCCCACAACGCGGACAAGGCGTGCCTTGTTTGCCGTAAACTCGTAACTTATCTTGAAATCCACCAGTCCGGCCATCTGCTGAAACAAAAGTATGTACCGTGGTGCCGCCGAGTTTGATCGACTCGCCAAGCACTGCGATGATTTGGTCATGCAACGCATTTGCTTCTGAACGTTTTAAGGTGCAGGCCGGCTGCATCGGATTGATCTTGGCCCGCCACAAGGTTTCGTCTGCGTATATATTGCCGACACCAGCGACAACGTTTTGATCGAGGATCACGGATTTAATCGGCTTTTTGTGTTTTTGCAACGTTTGGTAAAAGTCGTCAGCGTCAAAAGTTTCCACAGTGGGTTCAGGCCCCATCGTTTTCAAGCCGCCAACCTGCATTTCAGAACCAGTGTCACACAACTGCATGCGACCAAACTTCCGCATATCCAAATACCGCAGCTGACTGCCATCGGTAAAGTCAAACCACACATGCAAAAATCTTGCCGGTGGCTCGTCTGCCGTGGGTGCCAGTTGGTATTTGCCTTCCATCCGTAAATGCGACACTAACGTTACGTCGTTATCAAAGCGCAGCAACAAATATTTCCCGCGCCGATCCACTGCGGTCACTGTTGCGCCGTCTAGGGCTTTGGTAAACGTCGACAAGCCACCAACTAAAATTTTCTCCCAGTTGGTGTGGACACCACATACGGTTTTACCCACCACAAGTTCAGATAATGAACGGCGGACATTTTCAACTTCTGGTAATTCCGGCATATGACTCCTTTCTACTTGGCGTCAAACCAAGTGGGACCATATGAACTTTCCACTTTCAACGGCACATCCAAGTCAACAGCAGAATCCATCACTTTTGGTACCAGCTTGCCGAGGATCGGCATTTCTTCTTCAGGCCCTTCAAAGATCAATTCATCATGGACTTGCAGTAACATGCGACTTTGCAAGTTTTGTTCTTTAAGCATTTGTTGCATGCGGATCATCGCCACTTTGATGATATCTGCGGCAGAGCCTTGAATTGGGGTATTCATCGCGGTACGTTCAGCAAATTGCCGCAAGTTGAAGTTACGAGAGTGAATTTGATCGAGGTAGCGGCGACGATGGAATAAGGTTTCCACAAAACCGGTGTCACGCGCTTGGGCCACCATTTTATCCATGTATTCCCGCACTTTTGGATATTGTTCAAAATAGCCATCGATAAAGGCTTTAGCTTGACGGCGGGTGATCCCGATGTTTTTAGCCAATCCAAAATCGGAGATCCCATACACGATCCCAAAGTTCGTCGCTTTGGCTTGACGGCGCATGTCAGGCGTCACTTGATCTGGCGATTCCAAGCCGAAGATCTTCATCGCCGTGTTGGCATGAATATCGCGATCTTCTTTAAAGGCTTCTTGCATATTCGCGTCACCAGAAATATGCGCAAGCACCCGCAATTCGATTTGTGAATAGTCAGAACTGAAGATCTGCCAGCCCTCATGTGATGGGACGAAAGCTTTGCGGATCAACTTGCCATCCCCACGTGCCGGAATATTTTGCATGTTCGGGTCAACTGAAGACAAGCGACCAGTTTGCGTCAAGGTTTGCAAATAGCGGGTGTGGATCTTTTGATCAGGGAGTTGTGCTTTCAGCAACCCTTTGACATAAGTGGATTGCAACTTCGACACTGCGCGATAATCTAAAATGTCTTTAACGATCGGATAATCATGCGCGAGTTGTTCCAACACATCGACACTGGTGGAGTAGCCAGTTTTCGTTTTCTTGATCACTGGCAAGCCGAGTTTTTCAAATAACACTTCACCCAATTGCTTTGGTGAATTCAAATTGAATTCTAGCCCTGCTTGACCATAGATTTTTTCTTGTAAAACTTTGATCGATTGTTCATATTGTTCACCCATCGCCTGCAGTGTCTTGGCTTCAAGGGTGATGCCGACTGCTTCCATGGCTGCGAGTACGCGAGCCAGGGGCATTTCCATATCAGTAAATAACCCTGATTGATCATGATCAGCTAAGTCTTGCGTCAAATGCGGCCGCAAACTCAACAATGCTTGAGCTTTGCGGGCAAAATGACTAAAGAGTTGTTCTTCATCAGGTACCGCGAGTTTAGCGCCTTTGCCATATACATCTTCGTCAAATTCCAAGGTGTAGTCGTGATCTTGGGCGATTTGGCCGAGGTCGTTGGCATTTTGATCAGGATTCAACAAATAAGATGCCAGCAACACGTCGAAATCAACGGGATCGAGATCTAGGTTAAACTTCTTGGCGGCGATCAAATTCCGTTTTAAATCAAACACCGTGATGTGATCGCGGGCATTCAACCAGGTTTGCACTGGTGGCAACGACAACAACGTCGCATCAGCAGAGACGTATACTTCAGATTCAGTGCCGACAAACCAACCGATCGGCTCTGCGGTGTGATAGTTCTCGGTCAACATTTCAATTTCAAATGCGATCGGTTCATCGACTGCTAACAATTGATCGAGGTTGGCATCAGAAATCACCACATAATGGGCTTTTGGTTGCACGGCAGGTGCTTGTTTGTTGAGCTTATTCAATGCTTGGCGCATGTCCAAGTCCGTGTAAAAGGTCCGCAATTTATCGATATCAGGGCCAGTGTACTTGGTATCATCCAACCCCACGGCGATCGGCGCATCTCGTCTGATCGTCGCCAAGTCTTTGCTCATGAAAGCATCATCTTTGCCTGCAATCAATTTGTCTTTCATTTTCGATTTTTTTAGGTCATCGATGTTGTCATATAACCCTTCGATCGAACCGAATTGATCGAGCAACTTCAATGCTGTCTTGGGGCCGATGCCTTGGACCCCGGGATAATTATCTGAAGTGTCACCCATCAACCCTTTCATGTCGATGAATTGTTTTGGCGTGACACCGACTTTTTCTTTGAGATATTCAGGCGTGAAGGCTTCTAGTTCTTTGACGCCTTTTTTTGTCACTTGAACGGTGACATGATCAGTCGCTAGTTGCGTTAAATCACGATCGCCAGTGATGACAGTGGTTTCCCAACCGGCAGCTTCTGCTTGCTTGGCCAAGGTGCCGATAATATCATCAGCTTCCCAATCTTGCAATTCGTAATGCGCCATGCCGTGATCATCAAGCAAGGTTTTGACTAATGGTAATTGTTCCAACAATTCTTGCGGCGCGCGATCGCGGTTGCCTTTGTAATCACTAAATTTTTTCGTCCGAAAGGTCCCACCAGAGCGGTCGAAGGCCACCATGATGTTATCTGGTTGGAATTGATCAATCAGCGAATCCAACATGTTGTTAAAGGTGAACACCGCATTGGTATGCACCCCATCTTTGTTGGTAAATTTATCAAGTTGATTATATAACGCATAAAACGCGCGAAATGCCATGGAATTGCCGTCGATCAGCAACAATTTTGTTTTGTCGGCCATGATAGTCCTCCTCAAAAGTCCTACGCTTATTGTACCAGATTTAAGAGCTAACAAAACTAGGCTGTGACATAACTCAATTTCATCTTTGACCGTGGAAATGATGTCCGGCAGCGTGAGTGTTTCAGCAAACTATGCCAATATGCTGACTTTGCAGCGCCGTTCACAAAATCAAACATTGTATCAAAGAAGTATAGCGTGTTACGTAGCCGTCAGGTGACAGTGGGCTAGCGTAGTGGAGGAACTGAAATCATCGAACGTGGCAGAAATTTTAGCTAAGACAGCGGGTTTCTGGCTTAGCTAATATTTCAGGTAAATTTCAAGACAAGCGGTTTTCTTGGCTTGAAATGCGGTGTAAAAACGTAGCATCGGCGCTTTTTGCCGATCTCTACGCCGGAAAGGCATGCCACGTGAGATGACTTCAGTTCCGCAACGGAGCTAGCCCACTGTCGCCTGGTGGCAGCATAAAACACTATCGATGCCGGACAACGATAGTAAAACGAGCCTCAGACGAATTATGTCTGAGACTCGCGACAACGCTCACGTCCGCGGTGGCATGTAGCGGTTGAATTGATCTAGGACTTGAGTCTCGGTTAAACTCAAATGTCCGCTATGGGCCATAAACCGTAAATACAAGCTGATGCACAACAAGCGAATGAACGCTTCATGATCTGCCGTGGGACTTCCCTCTGCCCAGTCAGGATTTAATACTGCCATCGCTTGATGGAATTGATAAGCTGGAACTTGTTCAATCACCACATCTTGGATCTGACTTAATGCCTGCGCAAAATCTCTGATTGCCGAGTCGATTTCGGCATCTGACACATTTAAAAACCGCAACGCCAACAGCGCTGGGACTTGATTAAACGCTGGTAGCGTTTGTTCCACACTGGCTTCTAACACTGAGTTTGCCATAACCTTCCCCTCCCAGAAAAAAACTTTCACTGGTGACGGCTTCAGTGTAATCGCATGGGTGGTGTGACCCTAATTTAACGCCACAATTTTCAATCAGCGAATCAACCAAATCCAAGCATTCCCTTGTCGGCCGTGGACTTGGTGATTTTTCCTCGGCGGCGCTTACGCCACAAAAAAACACCTTCATCTCATGATGAAAGTGTTGATTTGATTAACGATTATCAGAAACTCCGAAGATCTGTAAAATCACCATGAACAAGTTGAGGAAGTCCAAGTACAACATCAAAGCCCCTTGAACGGCCAAACTTGAGGTGTTAACGGCAAAGCTACCGTCACCAGAAGCGGTCATGTAAATGCGCTTCAATGCTTGCGTATCAGCAGCAGTCATGATGATGAAGGCGATCAAGATCACATATGAGATCAGCATGGACATCATGCTGGAGCCCATGAACATGTTGATGATGGTCAACACGATGGCACCGATCAATGCGGCTAAGGCATAGCGCCCGACCATCGACAAGTTCTGATGAGTGGTGCGACCAACTGCGGACATCGTGAAGAAGATGACGGCAGTGACCACCAGTGAGATCCCAATGTTAGCAGCTGGATAAATGATCCACACCGACGCTAACGTGAACCCATAGCTGGCAGCCATCAACCCAAACATCACGCGGGCGTAAGCAGGCGATTCTTGACCGCGGCGACCGGAGATCATAAACATTAAGATCAATGGTAAGAAAGTTGCCACCAGGAACAAAATGCGGTTAGAAGCAATGAAGTTCCCATATTGGACTTGGAACACATTTCCTAATAAATAACTGATCAAAGCAGTGATCAATAAACCACCGCCCATGGTACTGTAGACTTTCGCAAAGAAAGTGGAAAGCCCAGTATCATTGACAACACGACGTTCTTGCATCGAATCGTCTCCTTTCGTCTTAGCTTTAAAAAACATTATAGCGATAAAATGACAACTTGTCAGTTGGACTTAAGACCGATATCGCTTGATGTCATAAATTATTTAAGTTCACCATGGGATAACAAGTCTTCAAACGCGACTTCATACTTTTGAATATCGCCGGCACCCATGAAGACAAACACGGCGTTATCATAGTCTAGCAATGCAGACATGTCGTCTAACTTGATCACTGCACCAGGCTTGGTGACTTTGGCTTGTAAGTCTTCAGCAGACACAGAGCCAGAGGTTTCACGGGCACTGGTGAAAATTGGGGTCACATAAACGGCGTCAGCTTTGCTTAACGTTTCCGCAAATTCATCCAAGTAAGCGATGGTGCGTGAGAACGTATGGGGTTGGAAGACGGCAACGACTTGTTGATCAGGATACTTTTGACGGGCGGCATCTAATGTGGCTTTGATTTCTGATGGATGGTGCGCGTAATCGTCAATGATCACAGCGTTGGCCATTTTCTTTTCAGAGAAGCGGCGTTTGACGCCTGAGAAGCTGGCGAGTTCGCGAGCGATGAAGTCGGCGTCGAGTTTTTCAGTATAGGCAACGGCAACCACTGCCAAGGCGTTGAGGACACTGTGTTCCCCAAATAATGGCACATGGAAGTGACCGATCAATTCATTGTGATGGAAGGCATCAAAGCTTGAACCAGTGGTGGTGCGGGTGACATTTTTAGCGATGAAGTCATCAGTGTCTTTAGTCCCGTAGTAATATACAGGCACATCAGCATGGATCTTCCGCAACCATTCGTCATCCCCCCAAGCAAAAATCGCTTTTTGTACTTGTTCGGCTTCAGTTTGAAAGGCAGAGTAGACGTCTTCGATACCGGTGTAGTAATCAGGATGATCAAAATCGATGTTGGTCATGATCAAGTAATCTGGGGAATAGGCTAAGAAGTGACGGCGATATTCATCAGCTTCAAACACGAAGAACTTGGAATCAGGGGTGCCTTTACCAGTGCCGTCGCCAATCAAATAAGAAGTTTTGTCGATCCCGCTTAAAGTGTGGGCCAGCAAACCAGTGGTGGAAGTCTTACCATGAGCGCCGGCAACCCCGATGGAGGTGTAAGGCTTCATCAATTCACCGACGAATTGGTGGTAGCGATAGAACTTCAAGCCCAGTTCATGTGCCTTGACGACTTCTGGATGCTCGTCTGTGAAGGAATTCCCACAGATCACTGTGTAGCCAGGCTTTAAGTTTGCAGGATCAAATGGCAACATTTCGATGCCGGCTTGGGCTAAGCCACGTTGGGTGAACGTGTACTGGGTGATATCAGAACCTAATACAACGTTTCCCATGTCATGCAAGATCAATGCTAATGCAGACATGCCAGAACCTTTAATACCAATAAAATAATACGTTTGAGTCATTGTTTTCCCCTTAATCATCATATTAATCGTCAGCCAGATCTTCTTTAGTAAAGTACACGTCTCGAGGTTTCGAGCTGTTAGCTGGACTGATGTAATGCCGCATTTCTAACTCATCGATCAAGTTAGCCGCACGGTTGTAGCCAATTGAAAAGACGCGTTGCAACTTCGACGTTGAGACATGTTTTTCTTGGGCGATATATTCCAACACTTGCGGGAACAGTTCGTCTTGAGAATCTGATGCCTCAGCTTGGGCTAACAAGCCATCTGGTTTAAATAAATATTGTGCTGGGCGTTCTTTTTTAACAAAATCCACCACAGTCGCGATATCTTCATCGATGAACGTCCCTTGCAAACGCAAGGCTTGACTGGCGCCGCTACCAAGATACAACATATCCCCACGGCCAAGCAAGCGTTCTGCGCCGTTGGCATCAATAATTGTGCGGGAATCCGTTTGGCTGGCAACCATAAAGGCGATCCGCGTCGGAATATTGTTTTTGATGGTACCAGTGATGACATCCACTGATGGCCGCTGAGTCGCGACGATCAAGTGGATCCCTGCTGCGCGAGCTTTTTGGGTGATCCGCGCAATGTAATCTTGCACTTCACTGGCTGCCACCATCATTAAGTCTGCTAATTCGTCAATAATGATCACGACATATGGTAATACTAAGCCGAAATCACCATGAGCTTTGGCTTTGCGATTGAATTGGGCAAGATTACGCACACCAGCTGCGGCCATTTTCTGATAACGGTTTTCCATTTCTTCCACTGCCCACTTCAACGCTTCGGCAGCAGCTTTAGGATCTGAGATCACTGGCGATACCAAATGAGGTAAGTTGTTGTAAACCGCTAATTCAACTGCTTTAGGATCGATCAACAATAATCGCACTTGTTCTGGGGTCGCTTTGTAAAGCAGCGACGTGAGCAAGGAGTTGATGAACACTGATTTACCAGAGCCAGTTGCCCCAGCGATCAAGCCATGCGGCATTTTGTTAATGTTGGTGACGACGGGTTGTCCGAATAAATCGACCCCTAGTGCGATCGTCAACGGTGATTCTGCATCTTGAAAAGCGGGTGACTGCAACACTTCTCGCAACATCACGGGACGGGGATGCAAGTTCGGGATCTCGATGCCGACAGTGGTTTTGCCAGGGATCGGCGCTTCGATGCGAATATCTTTAGCCGCTAAAGCCAACTTCAAATCATCATTTAAGTTGGTGATCTTATTGACTTTGACGCCTGCATCTAGCGAGACTTGAAATTGTGTGACGGTAGGGCCAATGGTGTGGGCGACGACATGCGCCCCGACATGAAAGGCTTCAAGCGTTTCATCCAAACGTTGCGATTGCGCTTCGACCCAATCATTTTGTTCATCGCTTGTGGTGATCACAGGCTTTGGCAACAAGTCCAATGGTGGGAAAACGTAAGGTGATTCCGGCTTTGAAGCTTCTGAATGCAAGGCGATGGTATCAGGATTGAAATCAGGCTTTGACTTTGCCGCTGTCGGTTCAGGTTGTGGTGCCACCGCTTCAGGCTTTGACACTTCGACTGCAGACTTTGAGGATGCCACTTCAGGTTTTGGCGTCGCTTGCTGCGAGGCTTTTGCTTGGTCAGCCCTCACTTGCGCAACCGGCTTTGGTAAGTCTTTATGCCGCGCTTTGTAATCCCCGACGGCGTGGTGTAAGTCATTGCGCTTAGGCAATTGAATCGGTCGCCAGTTGGCATAAACCGTTTTTTTCTGTTTGGCTAACGCTGCTTCAAGTTGCGCTTGTTGTGCCGCTTTCAAAGGATCAACTTGGCTAGGGATCAGCTTTGTCGTCGCTGGCTTTGGTGATTGTGTGTTAGTTGCTGCAGCTGAAGACTTTTCAGTTGGCTGTTCCGCTGCTGAGGCCTCAGCATCTGATTCACTGCTTTGTTCGACTTCATCAGCTTTTGAAACATCCCTAACATCCGAGCTTTCATCATCGATGGTCTCAGTCGCATCGCCTATTGTCTCCGCTGGTGACTCTTGCGCTTCAGCACCAGCCATGGGTGCCGTTGGTGCGACCACATCACTGTCAGCAACAGTTGGCGTCTGTGCATCTACCGATTGTGATTGAGCCTCAACTGCTGAATCTTCGACAGGCAACTGATTTTCATTGGTTGTCGTTTCGCCAGTTGCGTCGTCATCTGCCGCTTGGTGCGTATCGTCAACTTGACGTTGTGCATCAAGATCTGCGGTTGGCATCTGGGTTTCAGTCGATTCGACCTCAGCATCTGGTTTGCGAACCGTGTCGTTATCATCAGTGAACAAATACACTTGATCATCGCGGCGCTGCATCTGGGTCAAAATCAATCGATAATCGATTTGCGGTCGCTGAATATCGCGACGGACCACAGATTTCGGGGTACTTAACGCCGCCAGTGGATCAACCGAGTGCCGACCAACTGTTTCAGCAGCTGGCGCGATCGGCTTGGGTGCCGGTGTCACTGATTTTGGCTTTGGTGCTTGGCGCTCAGGTTTAGGTGGTAATGGATATTTTTCAGCAGGTGGTTCTGCTTCGCCGCGTAAAAACGGCGGGCCATCATAATGCGCCATGAATTTCATCCCTTCCGATTACTCAATAGCCTCTATTTTACCATATCAAAGCCGCCACTCCGCCAATTACACAAAAAAACCGTGAACCTTTAACAGTTCACGGTGAAGAAGTTTCATTTAGTTCTGGGCAGCAACCACAGCTACTGCTTGATCGAAATCAAAAGTTTGACCAGCTTTCAAGTCATCAGGCATGATCAAGATCCCACGCTTTTGTGGTGCGTTGGGTAATGCCAATTCGCGAGCGGCACATAACATCCCGTATGAATCGACCCCACGTAACACCCCTGGCCAAATCAAT
The DNA here is from genome assembly GCF_003946305.1 of Lacticaseibacillus porcinae. Taxonomy (GTDB): domain Bacteria; phylum Bacillota; class Bacilli; order Lactobacillales; family Lactobacillaceae; genus Lacticaseibacillus; species Lacticaseibacillus porcinae. The sequence goes on along the minus strand of NZ_RHNS01000002.1, from coordinate 95,179 downwards.
TTGCCATCTGGCATCATCGCACCAGGCAATGCAGCAACCACTGTTTGCCCAAGTTCAGCATTTGGCGCGCCACAAACGATTTGTTTGATGCCTTCAGCACCGAGGTCGACTTTGGTCACATGCAAGTGATCAGAATCTGGATGGGCCTCGAATTCAACAATTTTGCCGATGACGATACGCGCTGGGTTATTCAATGGCAAAGCGCCCTTCAAACCAGCTTCAGCGATCGCTGCATTCAAGGTCTTCAAGTCAGTTTCTGACAATTGGACTTGCCCATTGCCATCAAGTTCTGGCAACAAATCGTGAATATTGAAGAAATTAAAGCCAGTGGCGTCGCCTTTGGCATTGTAGATTCCAACAATATTGCCAGCTTTTTGGCTGGTTTGGTTAACATCATCAGGGCCGACTACAGCGATGAGGACATCGCCTAAAGCTTTGGGATTATAAGTGGTGACTAACAATTGACGTTCCTTTCAGTGACTAAGCAGGCAAACCATTGATGAAGCTTTCAACTTCTTGTTTGGTTTTGCGATCTTTGTTGACGAAGCGGCCGATCTCTTTGCCGTTTTCAATGGCGATAAAACTTGGGATCCCCATCACACCGTAATCTTGGGCGACTTCGATGTTTTCATCGCGGTCCACTTGGATGAAGTCAAAGTCTGGATATTCAGCTTCGATCGCAGGCATTTCTGGTTTGATAAAAGCGCAATCTGGGCACCAGCCGGCAGTGAAGAACAACATTTGTTTGCCATCGCCTTTTACGGCTTGGCGGATCTGATCATCTGAGTCAAATACTTTCATGAGACAACATCCTTTCACTTACATTAGATAAGCATATTATACATAACTGTTTGCTATTTGGCAACCCATGAATTCCGCGGTATATTTAAGCCATGGGAGGATCGCTTATGAAGAAAAATACTGCGACCACAATTTCGACTTTAGTAGCAGTTGGTGCTATCAGTGCTTGGGGCCATTACTACTATTACCACACTTGGCTACCTAAACGGCGATATGCGCAACTCGTCCGCCGCTTCTCAGACGGCGGCACAGTTTCAGGCGGCTACATCGATCATCACCCGCATCAAACTGCCGCTGGTGATGTGTACATGACCGCTTATGATGGCGGGTTGATCATTGATGATGTGATGTATGCCTTCACCGTCGCTGAGAATGGCACGGTGTTGCATTGGTCACGCCAACACGTCAAAGCGGGCAGTGAGTTGGTAGATCAACCCACCTTTTGAGGCGAATTTATGTTCATATTCCGTTTCCACATTGCCGACGACGCGATCATCATGATGCAAGTCGAGTGACACCAAGTCAAAATGCATGCCATAGTTGTTCATGCTGACCAATGAAAATTGGAAGAACCCTAAATTATCAGTTTTAAATTGTAAAACGCCGCCGCGCTTCATGATCGCCTTGTATTGATCAAGGAAGGTCTTGTAAGTCAAGCGACGTTTTTCGTGCTTGGTTTTTGGCCATGGATCAGAGAAATTCAAGAACACCCCAGTCACTTCTTCAGGTTCAAAGTAATCAGTCAGGTCAGCGCCATCACCTAAGATCAATTGCAAGTTTGGCAACTGCAATTCAACTTGTTTACGTAAAATATAGGCGATCGCCACTTCTTGAATTTCTAAGGCGATAAAGTTTTGATCGGGATGTTGTTGCGCCATATTCACAATGAATTGGCCTTTACCAGAGCCGACTTCTAAATACAATGGCCGCGGTGTATCAAAGCGGCTTTGCCACTTGCCTTGCATGTTTTCCGGTTTGGTCATGATGTATTCAGGGTGAGCAGCGATCAAAGGGGTCGCCCAAGGTTTGTTTCGTAAACGCATAATTCCTCCAATTATTCACTCGTTGCCATAAAAAATCCGGCGGATACCGCCGGGTCATCGATTTTAATTGTCATCCACTAACGCTTGCAAGCGGATCAACGCTTGATTCATTTCTGTGTAACGTTGTTGATTGTAACCAAAGCGCACGGCTTCTAACAAATGCAATTGACCGTACCACATAATGCGAGCCAACAAATCATCAGTCAAATGCGTCCCATAAGCTTCAAGCCACGTCCCCCATTGTGCGCGAGGCACATAGTTGATCAAAACAACTGACAAATCAAACGCTGGATCGCCGAGGCTAGCTTGATCCCAATCCACAAGATATAACTTGTGGGCATCTGATAACAACCAATTTTTATGGTTGAGATCACCGTGACACACAGTTGAAGCGACATGCGGCGGCAGTGACTTCAGACGTTTTGCCGTTGCTGCCACTAACGGATGTTGTCGCAAAGGCTTTGGTAAGTCGGCGACATAGCGATCGCGCAGTTGCGCCGGCGTCGGCATTGGGGCACCGACTTTTTTGAGCATGCGGTGGAGCAATTGCGAATGATGAACGCGTGCTAAAAGCTTTGCCACCATCGGCGTATTCATTTGTGCGCGCGTCAAAGTCTGGCCGTTGAGCCATTCTTGCGCAGTCAGCACATCACCTGTAGTCATGCGTTTGGTCCAAATCAATTTCGGAGTGATCTCCTCAACGGATAAGGCCGCCAAAAATGGGGACGCATTTCGTTTTAAAAAGAATTTCTCATGGGCATGAACGCCTAAAAACGCACCGCCGGTAGTGCCACCGACAGGGCTCAGCGACCACCCTGGGTCAAGATCAAAATCCATAGGCACAACTCCTAATTACAATCGTTACAAAATTCGCAATTGTCCGTATTGTGGGCTAACGCCACATCTAGAATCAGTGTACTAACTGCAGACATTCCAGTCAAGAGCGGGCTTTAGCAAATTGTTGTAAACGGATCGGCAAATACCATACTGCTAAGCCTATGGCAATGACTAAACCGCCAATTAGTGCCGCGATCGCGGCAAGCCAGTGACCACCTGCCAACGCGCCAAGGGCTAATACCACTGCTGCTAAACTTAATAATTTCCCGATCAAGGCTTTAAAGGCTTGCGGCTTTTGACTGGCTGGCAGCGGATATAAATAACTGAAAACAATGTCGTCATGTACTTGATACATCGGCAACAATTGAAAGCCGATCAAGTAAACGAACAATGCTGACAACAACAGTGCTAACCACCACTGTTGGACAAACACTAAGCACAAGGCGCCGATCACCACTAACCGCAAATATAACCCTAAGAATTCAGTGCGCCGCAAGAAACTGCGGATCAAAAGCCATGCCCAAGTATTTTTTTGCTTTTTAAAGACAGTTTTTGCGATCCCATCTAAATACTTGCGACGTTTGACGGTGCCTTGTAAACCTGGCACATCAGTAAACAAGTTATAGAAGCGATAGATCTGCCCCATCCGCTTAGCTTCTGCCGCCACTAACTGCAACCCGTCTAAATGGGCAGGATCGAGCCACACCCCAAGTTGCCAACGCAAACCAAGCGCCACCACTAAGCTGACCACTAACGAAATCGCTGGATGAATGTAAAAACCAAACCCTAAAGCAATCAACGCGATCCCAAACAAATACCGCCGTTTGGCCCACTTCGGCGCTCCTTGATAAAAGCTCAACACTTGCAACCACAGATCCGCATCTTTAAAGGCCCATAACGATACCCCTAACGCAATGGCATCAAAGACTTGTAAGTTTAACACTTTCAACATCGGGATCACGGCGATTGTGGCAAAGGTCAATACCACTAACGGTAACCCAAGACTATAGCGCCGTGCTTTGCTCAAATATTTCGGAAATTCTGTGGTTTTCGGGAGCAAAAAAGTCGCATCGGCTTTTTGGACGAGGCTTGCTAAACGACCGATCCCCAACAATGCAGTGAAGACGATCGCTAATGCCCCTGGTAACCACCAAGCAGCCGTCATTGATTTAACCACTTGAGAATAGCCATAAAGCAGTGCCCCAAGCATAATGATCAACACCAACACAAAGTGATCGTTGAACACCAATTTCAAATATTTAAATTGCGCTTGTGAATGTTGTTTTAAGCGCGTTTGCCAAAGGTGTTTCATGCGCGCGCTCCTTCTTCACTCATCGCCATATAAATGTCATCTAATGAGGCATCAGCGATCCCAAACTTATCACTGAGGGTTGCTAAATCACCTTGCGCACGGACTTGACCGGCTTTGAGTAACACAAATTCATCAGCATATTGTTGCGCCGTCGCTAAAATATGCGTGGACATCAACACTGAAGCACCGGCGGCTTTTTTTGCTTGCACCAAGTCTAGCAAGTCATGTACCGCCAATGGATCCAAGCCGGTGAAAGGTTCATCGATAATAAACAACTTGGCATCAGTGATAAAGGCACAAACGATCATCACCTTTTGCTTCATGCCTTTGGAAAAATTGTCTGGGAACCATGCCAACTTATTATCCAAGCGAAACTTTGCTAATAAGTCATTGGCTTTCGCCCAAGCGGTTTTTTTATCAAGGTCATAAGCCATGATCGTTAAATCGATGTGTTCTTGAAGCGTGAGTTCTGGATAAAGCACTGGAGTTTCTGGGACATAGGCGATAGCTTGATGATAGGCATTGGCGTCGTCATCAAGGCTTTGACCGTTAACTAAGATCTTCCCTGATAAAGGTTTCAATAAACCGATAATGTGTTTAATGGTCGTGGATTTCCCGGCGCCGTTTAAGCCGATCAAGCCGACGATACTTTGATCAGGAACAGTGAAGCTCACATTTTGTAAAACCGGTACCGTTCCATAGCCGCCGGTAAGTTGTTGGATGTCTAACATAGTTGGTGCCTCCACAGAATTTGGATTTAAACTCGCTTTCATCTATGATAGCATGAATGCAAAGCAAAACTTCATCAAGAAAGAGGAATTGACCATGACAGATTGTATTTTTTGCAAAATTATCGCCGGCGACATCCCTAGCGTCAAAGTTTATGAAGATGATACCGTCTTGGCATTCTTAGATATTTCTCAAGCCACCCCAGGCCACACTTTAGTTGTGCCAAAGAAACATGTTGCCGATATTTTCGAATACGATGCTGATTTAGCAGCAGCAGTATTCTCCCGAATCCCTAAAATTGCCAAAGCCATCAAAGCCAGCGACCCCAAGATCAAAGGCTTGAATATTTTAAACAACAATGGCGAAGTCGCTTACCAAAGTGTCTTCCATTCTCATATTCACTTGATCCCTCGCTACTCAGATGACGACGACTTCAACATTCACTTTGGCGATCACACCGATCAATACGACAGCGCTCAGTTGCAAGCCATCGCTGACAACATCAAAAAGCGGGTACAAGACTAATGGCAAAATTTACCACTGGCTTCTTGCTCGGTGCCGCAGTCGGCACGGCTTATGCGTTGCTTACCGCGAAGAAAACAGGTGCTCAGCGGGTTGCTTCAGCAAGTCAATATGTCGATTCATTGACTGAAGCGACTAACGGCGTGCAACACGCAGTCACCCGCTTTGGCAACGCGATGAAAGACTTACGTCATGAACTTGATACCACGTTAAAGCCGGCAGTTGATGATATTCAAGCAAGCGTTGATGATTTCAATTTTCAAACCCAACCACGAGTTGACGCAATCAATGAACATCTCGATGCGATTTCTAAAGCTGCCGACAGCTTAAATACCACCATCGATGAACATTAACCACAACATCAAAAACCTCAGCGAACTCGCTGGGGTTTTTTGTTGGTTCAAATTTGAAAATCAGTTGAGACGTGCATCTTCTTGACGTCTTCAATAGTTTGACAACCAGTCAATTGCATCGCGATGTAAATTTCCATCTTCAGGTGATCGGCAACGGCTTTCACGCCTTCCCAACCACCTAACGCTAAGCCGTAGGAGAATGGCCGACCAACACCGATCAAATCAGCACCTAAAGCTAAAGCTTTCAAGACATGAGTCCCACGTTGCACCCCGCCATCAAAAATGATCGGCACGCGGTGATCAACCACTTTAGCGATTGCAGGTAAACATTCAATGCTCCCTGGTTCACCATCAAGTTGACGACCGCCGTGATTGGAGACATAAATGCCACTGGCACCATGTTGAATCGCTAAGTCTGCATCGCGAGCATCTTGAATGCCTTTGACAATGATCGGCAACCCGGAGTAATCTGCAAGTTTTTCGATGGTGCCTAAGTTGAGCTTTTGCATCGATTCTTTGAACAAGCTACCAGCGCCAGCACCAGATTCACCAGTGTTATAACCCGCTAAGTTGGCAATTTTGCCTTTCAAGTGATAATGATTCATGACATCTAATTCACGATAGCCACCAAGTGTTGAATCGGCGGTCAGAATAATAGCGCGGGCACCAGCGTTTTTCGCTTCATCAAGCAAATACGTGCAGTAACCCCAATCTTTTGGCATGTAAAGTTGGAACATGTATGGTGCGCCGTCAGAAACAGCTGCAGTTTCCGCGATGGTTTTGCTGGCAAAAGTACTTTGCGACATCATAATGCCTGCTTCTTTAGCACCTTTAGCTAAACCGATCTCCCCACTCGTATGCGCTAGGCTGTTCCCGGCGATCGGTGCGGTCATCAATGGTGAAGCGAGTTTTTCACCCATGAACGTGGTGCTTTGATCAGGATTTTCAACGTTTTGTAACACTCGTGGTAGCATGTGCACATCTTTGAACGCATTGGTGTTGCGCCACTTGGTGTAGCCGTCATCTGACCCTTCAGAAATATACCCAAATTCCCCGCGGCCGATCACCGCTTCGGCGCGCTTTTCCAAACTCTTTAAATTTAAGACGTCAATGTTGGTGACGTTGCCAAAATCTACTTGTGCCATTGTGCGTCCCCCATTAATATTCCGATGCCCCAGTCATGCCGTCAACGGTTTGTCCAGAATCTGGAAATGGTCCAGTTTCATCAGACTGTGACGCACCTGAATCAGCATCCGCGGCTTGATCGCCAGCATCGCTCGCCACCCCAACATTCGGATGTTCACTTGCAGCAGATGTCGCATCTGCCGGCGTACCAACTGGTGCATCTTCTGAAGCGCCACTGGTGGCATCAGGCATGCCAGTTTTCCCATCAGCTTGTGACGCCCCAGTACTTGAATCTGACCAGCCGCCTGCTTCAAAGGCTTGCAAAATCGGTTCTGCGCTGCCGGTAAATTCGATAGTGCCTAAGTATTCACCGTCGACATCACGCAAGGCAAAATATTGAATAAAGACCCGATGACCATTCATCGTCAGTGGCCGACTGACAGAATCACGCGACCCATCTTTAAACGAATCGATGATTTTTTTGACGATCGGCCAAGCTTTAGCAGGATGACAAGTTTGGACATGCTCACCTAAAGCCTTGGTTGAGCGCACATGTTCGCGGTTTGGTTTGTTGGAGAACCAGCTGAAGTGATCGGTGTGATCGATCAGATCCACTTCAAAAGGAATCGTACTGAAAATTTGTTGTACTTCTAATAACGTCAACCGCCCAGTAGGAAATTGAATATATGATTCGATATATGGCGACTTCATTTTATCGCGCCCTTTGCTCAAATATTTTGTAAACGCTTACGGTGACTATTGTAGCGTAATTTTCACAAAGTCATGAGAGGCATTCCTATCGTGAATCATGGTCAAATCTGACATTCGTGCGGGAAACTTAGAAGATTTGATGCCGCAGTCGATGAAACCTTGAGGCTTTTATGATGCTTTTGTGAAATCGGCAATTTTACGTTGAGGTCATGCTATATTAGGTCACGCAATCAATTAATCGAAATAGGATGTGTATTTATGAAAAAATGGATTCTTGGGATCGCCAGCATCGCCTTGGCTGCCACGTTAGCAGGGTGTGGCTCCAGTACTGTCGCCAACATGAAAGGCGCCAAAATCACGCAATCAGAATACTACGAAGAATTGAAGTCCACTTCTAGCGGACAATCCACCTTGCGTAGCATGATCGTCCTTAAAGCTTTGCAACAACAATATGGCGATAAAGTTTCGTCAAAGAAAGTCACCGCCCAATACAACAAAGTCAAAAAAGAATATGGTTCAAGCTTCTCTTCCGCCCTTGAACAAAACGGTTTGACCACCAAAACCTTCAAAGAACAAATCGAAACCTCGCTGCTTTCTGAAGTCGCGTTGAAAGATTTAAAGAAGCCAACGCAAAAGCAAATCGACGCCCAATGGAAGAAATATGAACCAAAAATCACGGTGCAACACATTTTAGTCGCGAAGAAAGCCACTGCCACCACTGTCTTAGCTGAGTTGAAGAAAGACTCCAGTGCCGCTAACTTCAAGAAACTCGCCAAGAAGTATTCCACAGACACTGCCACTAGCTCGACTGCTGGGAAACTGACGGCTTTTGACAACACTGACACTAGCTTAGATTCCACCTTCAAAACTGCAGCCTTCAAGTTGACTAAAGCTGGCGATTACACCACCACTGCGGTAAAGACTTCCAGTGGTTATGAAATCATCCGCGCCATCAATGTTCCTGCCAAAGGCAAAGAATCTGATCACACTGCTGAATTGAAGAAGCAACTTTACACCAGCTGGGAATCTAACACCACGGTGATGACCAATGTGATCAAGAAAGTCTTGAAGAAAGCCAATGTCTCCATTAAAGATAGCGATTTAAAGAACGTACTTTCCGTTTACTTGAGTTCCAGTTCCTCCACCACTTCCTCTAGCAACTAATTAAACTTTTGAACGTCTCGCCTAGCGCGAGGCGTTTTTTTGTGACACCACCCAAGTTGAACCCTTGATATACATGCTTTTTTAGGAAAAAGTTTGACGATTTCGTGAACATTGGGCAAAGACTTTTGGACTGTGGTATATTAGAACACGTGCGAATGTACCAAATACTTAAATTAGGATGTGTGTACACAATGAAGAAATGGATCCTCGGCATTGCCGGCGTTGTGCTGGCTGCAACCTTAGCTGGGTGCGGTTCTAGTACGGTTGCCAACATGAAAGGCGCCAAGATCACCAAAGATGATTACTACCAAGAAATGAAGTCCACCACCAGTGGTCAATCCACCTTGCGTAGCATGATCGTCTTAAAGGCGTTGGAACAACAATACGGCAAGAAGGTTTCTGACAAGAAAGTCACCGCCCAATATAACAAGGTTAAGTCGCAATACGGCTCAAGCTTCTCTTCTGCATTACAACAAAGCGGTTTGACCACCAAGACCTTCAAGGAACAAATCAAGACTTCCTTATTGTCATCTGTTGCGTTGAAAGACTTGAAGAAGCCAACGCAAAAGCAAATCGATGCGCAATGGAAGAAGTATCAACCAAAGATCACGGTGCAACACATCTTGGTTGCCAAGAAAGACAAAGCTGACGAATTGATCGCTGATTTAAAGAAAGACAATTCTGAAGCAAACTTCAAGAAGTTGGCCAAGGCCAACTCCACCGATACTGCCACGGCTTCTGATGCTGGTAAGTTGAGTCCTTTTGACAACACTGACACAAGCTTGGATGCTACCTTCAAAGCAGCTGCTTTCAAGTTGACTAAAGCTGGCGACTTCACGCAAACACCTGTGAAGACTAGCTATGGTTACCACATCATCCGTGCCATCAAGGTTCCTGCCAAAGGCAAGAAAGCGGATCACACGGCAGAACTTAAGAAGCAACTTTACACCAAGTGGGAATCTGACACCACGGTCATGACTGGTGTGATCAAGAAAGTCTTGAAGAAGGCTAATGTTTCTATCAAGGATTCTGACTTGAAGAACGTGCTTTCCGTTTACTTGAACCCATCTAGCGCAAGCAGCACTGGTTCCAGCACCGCTAACTAAATCAATCTTGAAGCGTAACGTTTAGGCGTTGCGCTTTTTTGGTGCCCAGAATTTTGTAATGTGTTTTTTCCCGCCTGAACCCAATCAAAAAGCCCGCTGACATTTGCTGCCAGCGAGCTTTCTAGTTCATTATTTAGGATCGGCGTAGCTTTTCCCATGTTCTGGACGATAGAATCGGCGATTATCCATCCCAAACAACCGCTCGGTGAATGTCCCTGGTTCAATATGTTGATAAGCGGTGGTCAACATATTGATCTGGGCGTCCATATCATCAAGATTGTGCAAGATCTGCGCTTCTAGCAACCCTGGACGCACAGGAGAACCATATTCCAACAACCCGTGATGTGACAAGATCATGTGCCGCAACATGATCATATCTTCTTGATGAATATCGATTTTCAACTCTTGTGCAGCTTGCACCAACGCTTCATCGACTAAAACAATGTGGCCGATCAAGTTGCCTTCCATCGTATATTCAGTGGACACTGGGCCAGACAATTCGATGGTTTTGCCCAAGTCATGTAAAATTGCCCCAGCAAATAACAACGACTTGTTGACGCTTTGATATTGATCCGCAACACTTTGCGCTAACCGTAAAATGCTCAACGTATGGAAAGCCAACCCACCAGTGAACGCATGGTGATTGGACTTCGCTGCTGGATAAGTTAAAAAGGCCTCTTTGTGATCAGCCAACAGCTTGCGGACGATGCGATTCCAGTTGGGATTAGTGATCTTAAAAATGAAATCATTGAGTTCATCGCCCATGTTATCTGCAGATTCAGGCGCATGTTCTTGGTAGTTGGCAGGATTATTGCCTTCTTCTTGCGTGGCTAAGCGCATATTGTAGATCTTGATCTGCGGATTGCCTTGATACAATTCACGTTTGCCGTGGAGCAATACCACAACGCCAGCTTTGTATTGATCAATATCCGCTTCCTGAGCATCCCAGAACTTCGCTGAGATGTGACCAGACGCATCTTGGAAATTGAACGCGATGAATTTCTTCCCGTTTTTTGCTAAACGCACTTCAGCAGACTTAATCAACACTGGAATCGTGAGATCTGCGCCGTTTTGAAAATCAAATAGTTGTTTTGCCATATGGGCCACCTTTTCTACGATGCATTGCTATGTTTCATGATAGCGATTTTTCCCTCAAAACGCAATCACGACACCTGCCTTTTACCTGCTTGCTATCCGACACGAAAAGCCGTGGGGAAAGATCCGGCGAGTAGGGAGCGCAGCGACACACCTCGGCTAGACAACCCCTTGGACCCTCACCATGTGGCGGCGGCCAGATGGAGTCCCCATTTCAAATGACTCGGCCTCAAACATATAAAAAGGACTCAGACACTTGTCTGAGTCCCATGATGATTATTTACCTTGGTAGATATCGACGATTGGTTGGGTGATGGCGCGGTTGAGTTCATCCATCATTTGGGATAAAGCTTGTTCCTTGACCATCAAATCGTTGATCGGTTGCATGTTTTGCATTTTTTCACCGAGGGTTTGAATTTCTTTGATGTCATCTTCGGTAGGTTGTTGGCCTTGCATTTGCATTTGTTGCAATTGCATTTGTTTTTGTTGGAATTGTTGGAACATCGCATAAGCGACAGCATCGAGTTTCAACATATCAAAGGCATGTTGCATTTCCTTGAATTGTTGGGATTCTTTTAAATCTGATGCCAGTTGGTTGGCGGTGTCGTATACGTTAGCCATAAATAGGCGCCTCATTTCGTTGTTTTAGGTTAATTGAATAACCCTTTAATGTCATTATACCATTGATTAACCGTATTCTTAGCAGAATCGATGCCGCTTTGGACGCCATCTTGAATATTCGACCAAACATCGCTACCACTAGAACTTGTCGCCGGTGTTTGCAAGGTTGCTTCAGATTTCGCATCTTTGGTGTCAAAGGCACTTTGTGGCGAACTTGGTAACATCGAAGCCATTTCTGCTTTAAAAATTGGGGCGACGCCAGATTCACTGGTGCCGACTAAGAAGTGATCTTTATCCGTCGTCGCAAAACCAGTCCAAGTCGCAACCACCATGTCTGGGGTGTAGCCGACGACCCATTGATCTCGCGTCCCGTAGCCCCAATCAGATGGCACTTCAGTTGATCCAGTTTTCCCAGCGACAGTGTAACCATATGGTGCCGCTGAAACGCCGGTACCATATTTGAAGGTCCCAAGCATCATCGAGGTCATCGTCTTGGCGACCGATGCTGAAATGATCCGCTTCTTCGTATTTTCGCTGTTGTCGACGACAGTTTTACCAGTGGCATCAACAATTTTGCGAATAAAATGCGTTTGCGGTAAGTAGCCGCCGTTAGCAAAAGCGGAATAGGCGCGAGCCATGATCAACGGGCTGAAGCCGGTGGTCACCCCACCTAACGCTGCGGCCAAGTTTTGATCTTTTTTCTTCAAGTCGATGCCAAAGCGGGCGAGACTTTTGACGCCGGTTTGCACGCCAATTTTATTGAGCAACCATACGGCAGAAGTGTTGACAGAATTGGCTAACGCCATATACATCGGCAAACTACCAGTATAAGTGCCAGTGGCATTGGTTGGGGTGTAGTTGTTGGCGCCATAACTTTGCTTTTTATCTTGAACGGTGGAGTCGTAGTCATAACCATGTTCAAGCGCTGGCGTGTACACCATCAACGGTTTGATTGTCGAACCAGGGCTGCGCTGCAGCTGCGTTGCGTAGTTGTAGCCTAAGAACACATGCTCACCGCGCCCGCCGACCACTGCGAGTACCCCACCGTTGTTAGGATCCACAGCAATACTTGAGGCTTGCGCTTTGGTGCCGTCAGAGGCGTTGTCTGGGAAGTTCGTATCGTTATCAAAAGTCGATTGCATTTCACTTTGATAAGTCGTGTCCAAAGTCGTGTAAACCTTGTAGCCTTTGTTCATGATGTCATCTTGGGAGATGCCATCTTTTTGGGCTTCTTCGATCACCGCATCAAAGAAGTAAGGATACTTGTTGGCATTGCCATCGGTGTAATTATCTTTCAGTGTCAAGGTTTCAGACTTTGCCGTCGCGGCTTCGCTTTGCGTCAGCTTGTCGTTGTCCACCATCAACCCTAAAATTAAGTTCCGACGATCGACCGCATGTTGCATGTTGTCGATCGGGTTATAATAACTGGGACTACGCAACATCGCGGCGATAGTTGCGCCTTCTGAAGCGTCGAGTTCTGACGCATGTTTACCAAAATATTTTTCTGAAGCATCTTCAACGCCCCATACCCCGTTGCCGAAGTAGGCATTGTTCAAGTACATCGTCAAAATATCTGATTTAGAGTACACTTTAGTTAACTGGATCGCTAAAAATAATTCCTGAGCTTTGCGTAAGTAGGATTGTTGTTGCGTCAGTAAAGTGTTCTTAGCTAACTGTTGGGTGATGGTCGACCCCCCACCGGTGATTTGGCCATGATGAATGATCAAGTTCACCAATGACCGCAAGATCCCTTTAATCGAAAACCCCCAGTTAGAATAAAAGGTGCGATCTTCTGTCGACAACACCGCATTTTGAATTTGCGGCGAGATCTTATCTAAGGTCACATAAGTCCCTTTTTGTCCGTAAAGGGTCCCGGCTTCTTCGTTTTTACGATCGTAAATCACGGTTTTGGTTTGCAGGGTTGATTTGATGTTTTGAACGTCGGCGGTTTTGGCTTGATAAGTAAACCAAGCACTCGCGATCAAAATAATGGTCAACCCGATCAAAATTATCCAGCGGATCAGTTGAAAACGCCGGAAGAACCAGCGTACTGCCGCCCAGGCGGTATGCAGGTAAGGTCGCACCCACTGCCAAAATTGCTTGAGGTAAGCCAACGATACCCCTCCTATAAATTAGTCTTACATATTGTAACATTGCTAGCGTGATGGCGTTGGCCAGCTTCACAACTTTAACGTAAATCCAATGAAAAGGAATCCGCCTTATGCCCGAATTTTCACTTACGGCTCCAGTTTTACATGATTATCCTAGTGTCACCGACCAATTGACTGCTTGGCATGTGCCAAAGTCTTGGCGGTTTTGGCTGCGGCAACATCAAGGCGTTACCGTCAATGGCGACTATCGCTATGGCAATTTGCCGGTGCATGCTGGGGAAACCATTCAATTAAACATAGCTGCCGCAGATCCCACTGATTATGTTCATCAAGTGCATCCCCTTAATGTGATCTACGAAGATAATCAAGTCTTGATCGTCAATAAGCCTGCCGGCATCAAACCCCACCCCAATCAACCTAGTGAAGTGGACACCTTGATGAACTGGGTCGCCGCTTATCTCGCACCAAATCCCGCATACATCACCCATCGCTTAGACATGTTGACCAGTGGCTTGACGTTGATTGCCAAAGATCCGCTGACGCAAAGTTTGATCAATCAACAACTTGCTAAGAAAACTGTCGCCCGTGAATATGTCGCTTTAGTTAGTGGTGATATCCCCGATGCTGGGGTGATCGATGCGCCGATCGGCCATGATCCCAATGATAAACGCAAACGCATGGTCCGCGAAGATGGTGATCATGCCGTCACTCATTACCGTGTGATCGCGCGTGATGGTCAGATTGCTCGCGTCTGGTTGACCTTAGAAACAGGTCGCACCCATCAGCTTCGCGTGCATCTGGCATCAATCGGTTTCCCGATCCTTGGCGATCCACTGTATGGCGACGAATCCGCGGCATCGCGGTTGATGTTACACGGCGCAAAGCTCAGTTGGCAAAAGCCGCTGAGCGATCTTGTGCAAACCGTCGAATGTCCTGCAGTATTTTAACAAATTGTCTAATTGCCAGCGAAACTCTTCAGTGGTATTTTTATTTTCCACTAGTATGTATTGCAAACTATCTACGAGCGTGGTATCTTCTAGTTGGTAAAACAAACTAGAGGTGATGACATGGCCAGCAACGAAACCAGTCAAATGCTCAAAGGCGTCTTACAAGGTTGCTTATTGATTTTGTTGGATCAGTCGCCTTCATATGGCTACGCGATCACGCAACGTTTAGATGACTTTGGCTTTACCGATGTTCCTAAAGGCACGATTTATCCACTATTGATGACGATGGAGAAAAAAGGCCTCCTCAAAAGTGAATTCAGGGAATCTGCTGACGGGCCAAAGCGTAAATATTATTCACCGACAACAGCCGGACAAACCGCAAAACATAAATTTTTAACTGAATGGCAACAGCTTGAGACGAATGTCACATCGATCGTAAACTTGGAGGAACACGACCATGAATGAAGCTGAGTTGATGCAAGAGAATCAAAATCGCAGTCAGTTATTGAATAAGCAGAATGCAGAATTTTATGGCAATATCGTCGTTTATTTACGCATGCGTGGGAAGCTAAAAAATAATGTTCAAATGGAAACTGATTTGCTCGATTTGCTAAACGACTTGCTTGATGCCCAAGCCAACGGCCAATCTGCGGCGGATTATTTTGGCACTGCTCCTGCTGGCGTTGCCAAAGAAATGTTGCAGGCATTACCTAATGATTGGCACAAAATTCGTCGTGTAGCGTTAACAGGTGCCGGCTTTTATGCGTTACTCCTGTGCTTACCAAGTTTGATCATTCCCAGTGAACCAGTCGATATTGGTAAGCTGTTGATCGGACTCGTCGGCATCGGGATCTTCATACTTGCTCTCTCCTGGGGACTTAGTCGCATTGTCTTTGCCAAACACCAATGGCTCGCTGCTGGGATAATTATCGTCTTGTGCGGCGGTGCCGGTGCGTTGATTCCCATGAGTTTTGTTTCACTCAATACGCCACTCAAACTGACGCTATCCAATCCAGTCGCTTTCATCGTGATCGGCGCCTGTTTGCTGGCAGCGGCCTTTCAATTTTATGTTGATCGTCAGAAATTTCGCTTCTTACCAATTGCAGTGACCTTCCTATTTGTTGAAGTGATATTAGGCATACTAGGAATCTTGGTGCGGGTCCCAATGACGGCTACTTGGCTCAATCAAGACAATCATGTCCTGTATTTTCTCATTGGCGACGTCATGTTGATTTGGTTGATTCCCTCAGCCTGGATGATCTGGAATTTGATTCAAGGTATCAAAGCCAATCGTAATCGTCAAAATTAGTCGAAAAAAGCGCCGCAGCGATAAGTTTCGCTGCGGCGCTTTAGCTTAATCGCTAAAGGCGCGATCATATTGTTGATTGAACCAAATCGCAGATTCCTCATCTGGTGAGATCACCACGATGGTGTCATGCCCAGCTAAGGTCCCGACCACTTGCGCGAATTTGATATCGTCGATGATTGCCGCTAACAGGTTCCCGTTAGATGGCAAGGTTTTGATCACATTCATGAATCGCACCCGGGTGATGGACAACCCGACTTCGCGAATAGAGTTGCCTAACCGTTCCAATTGCGATTCGCTATCCCCACGGAAAATGGTATACCGCAACGCACCGCTCGCATCTTGGGCTTTGACGATGCGTAACTCGCGAATGTCACGGGAAATCGTCGCTTGCGTCGCTTCGATACCGGCATTTTTCAGCTCCGTTAACAATTCGTCTTGGGTGCTGATCACTTTTTGGTTAATAATACGCGCCAATGCGTTTTGTCGTTGGGATTTATTCATGAATGACCCTCCTGGTGAATATCTATGCATATTGTAACACACGAATAATCAAAAAAATACCCGTTCGCCATGAACGGGTATCGCAGAAATTACATTTCTGCAGGGGCTTCAACACCAAGTAATGCCAGTGCAGAAGTCAAAATCGTGCTGACAGCTTTCACCATCGCCAAACGTGCTGGCAATTCGGCATCGTCGACTAAGACTTTGGAGTTGGCATAGTACTTGTTGAAGGCTTTGGCCAACTTCAACGCGTATTTCGCAATGACGGAAGGTTCGTAAGCTTTCGCGGCGCGCGCGATCACGTTAGGATAATCGCCTAAAGCTTTGAGCACATCCCAAGCAGCTGGATCAGTCAACGCCACATCGGCAGCTGGTTGCGTTTCTGTCTTGCGTAGGATACTGTTGGCACGCGCATTGGTGTATTGCACGTAAGGGCCGGTTTCCCCTTCAAAACGCACGACTTCTTCCAAGTTGAAGTCAAAAGAATCTAAACGTTCGTTCTTCAAATCATGGAAGATCACCGCGCCGACGCCGACTTGATGCGCCACTTTGTCGGCATTTGCTAAATCAGGATGCTTTTCGGCAATTTGCTTCTTCGCTAATTCGATGGCATCGTTAAGCACTTTTTCCAGTAAAATGATGTTGCCTTTACGGGTGGACAACTTCTTCCCACCAGAAGTGATCAAACCAAATGGAATGTGGTGAATATCATCTGCCCAGTCGTAGCCCATTTCTTTAATGACGGCTTTGAGTTGGTCGAAATGTTCGCGCTGTTCGTTGCCGACGACATACAAGCTTTGAACAAAGTTGTATTCGTTGTGACGATAAAAGGCTGCGGCTAAGTCCCGGGTCATGTAAAGCGTGGCGCCATCAGACTTTTTGATCAAGGCAGGGTTTAAATCGTATTTTTCAAGGTCGACGATTTCAGCGCCTTGAGAAGACTTCAACAAATGCTTGTCTTCAAGCTCCTTGACCACGCCATCCATTTTATCGTTGTAGAAAGCTTCCCCATTAAAGGAGTCAAACTTCACGCCTAGCATATCGTAAATACGGGTGAATTCCTTTAAGGATTCTTCTCGGAACCAAGACCAGAGTTGGTGAACTTCTGGATCGCCATCTTCAAGTTGTTTGAACACAGCACGGGCTTGGTCGTCTAACGATGGATCAGTTTCTGCTTCTTCGTGGAATTGAACGTAATATTTCACTAAGTAGTGGATCGGGTCTTTTTTAACGTCGGCTTCAGAGCCCCACTTGCGATAAGCGACGATCAGCTTCCCGAATTGGGTGCCCCAGTCCCCTAAATGATTGATCTTAATTGGGGAGTAGCCGACTTTCGTCAAAATATTCGCCAAAGCATTGCCGATCACAGTTGACCGCAAGTGACCCATGGACATTGGCTTGGCGATGTTAGGGCTGGACATGTCGATTGGGACATTGCCGGCACCTAATTGTTGGTCGCCGTAATGCGTGGGATCTGCTGCGATGCTGGTCAAGGTATCATGAGCAAAGCTAACTTTGTCTAAGAAGAAGTTGACGTAGCCGCCGACTGCTTTGACTGCTTCAAAAGGCTTGGCGTCGATTTTTTCAACTAAGTCTGCGGCAATCATCTTTGGGGCTTTGTGATAAACTTTCGCCAACGCAAACGTTGGGAAAGCATAATCCCCTAAATCAGAGGTTTTTGGGGTTTCTAGTAATTGTGCGATTTGGTCAGCACTGAGATCGTCGCCAGTAGCGTTGCTTAAAGCTGTAACGACTTGTTGTTTGAAGTCCATGATTTTTCCTCCTTGAATACGAAAAAACTCGTCTCGTTGCAAAAATAATTCTGCAAGAGACGAGTTTCCCCGCGGTACCACTCTCATTGACAAATTGTCCACTCGATATTGAACTGTTCACCCAGGTGCGCCTTGATCGACCGTCACTGCTCACACCACCCGCAGCCTCACTGAACCGGTATCGACCAACTCTTCCTGATAAATTAAAAAACTGACGCGATGCTCGCGTCAGTTCTGCAGCGGTTGACGAGAATCGAACTCGCGACGCCAGCTTGGGAAGCTGGAGTTTTACCACTAAACTACAACCGCAACAACGTTTATTAGTATAGCAAGCACCCAAGAGTTTGACAAGGGGAAATTTCACAAATTCGCTGATTTGAAAAAACATGCAGTTGCTATCCATCGGAAAGTGTTGGGACTTTAAATCAGTCGCCACCCCGTGTTTCCCTGTCATAGACACCTGCATTAAAAACATAGAATTCCTGTGAATATTAAAATTTACTCATATACTTGCTCATAATTTTAACCGTGCTATAATAGTATGCAAGAACAATCATTTCGCTATGCCAAAAGCTAAGCGATAAAAAGGAGCGATGATCATGGCAGACAAAACCCGACGTTATTATTTTGCCGCGCGCAATGAAGAAACTGCGCATGGCTACGAAATCAGTTTTGTAAATATCCCGCAAGCTCAAGCCGTCGGTGCGACCTACGAAGAAGCCGTGTACTACTCCTATCGCGTGCTGGCCGACTTTTTAAGTCACTTGCCTAAAGATGAAGCCGCGTTGACTGCCTATAACCACGCGACATTACCTGCTGCTAAAGAAGACAATGTGTTTTATTCGTTGATCAGCGTCACCCCTGACTTTGATCCCCATAAAATGGTCACCCACTTTACCTTACCACAAGCTCCACCAGCAGAAATTCGCCGCAAAGCCAGTCAATTGGCCAAATTAGTGCATCACCAAAACAAAGCGCGGGAAGCCGCTAATTCGTAATATGAGAGAGAAGCCGAACATTTGAGATGTGACGGCTTTTTTAATCCGCAAATTACTAGTCAAATCCGTCAAGATATGGTTTAATATTGGCCAAGGTCTACATTTGACAGCAGGTCAAATGGACGCAAACAATCAAAGGAGTGTCCGCATTGACGAGTTTAGCAACTTCGATCCAGAATTTTCACTTCGATAATGTGTTAATGAACGCCAGTGGAGTCCATTGTATGACCACCCAAGAACTAGATGAACTTTACGCTAGCCCTGCTGGCAGCTTCGTCACCAAATCTGGTACCCCACAACCCCGCGTCGGCAATCCTGAACCGCGCTACCACCAACTAGAACTCGGCAGCATCAACTCAATGGGGTTGCCGAACAACGGGATCGATTATTACCTCGACTATGCGTTAGCCTTTCAAAGCGAGCACCCCGATCATCCGATTTTTATTTCGGTATCTGGCATGAGTCCGGCAGATTACACCTTGCTTGCTGAAAAAATTCAAGCTAGCGACTTCAACGGCTTAACGGAATTCAATCTCTCTTGCCCAAACGTTCCAGGCAAACCGCAAATCGCCTATGACTTTGAAACCACGGAACAGATCCTCACTGACTTGTTCCACATTTTCAAAAAACCTGCTGGCGTCAAGCTCCCACCATTTTTTGATCTGGCCCAATTCGACCAAATGGCGACGTTGTTGAATCGCTTCCCATTGACCTTCATCAACTCGATCAATTCTTTAGGGAACGGCTTAATGATCGACCCCGCTACAGATACCGCGTTGATCCGACCAAAAGGCGGCTTTGGTGGCATCGGTGGCGCTTATGCCAAGCCGATCGCTTTAGCCAACGTCCGCGCCTTTCGTCAACGACTGCGCGACGACATTGCCATTATCGGCACTGGTGGCGTCACGACTGGCCGTGACGTGTATGATTTGATTCTTTGTGGTGCAGACATGGTGCAACTTGGCACAGTATTGCAAGTTGAAGGCATCGCCTGCTTTGATCGCTTAAATCGCGAACTGGAAGCTGTGATGACTGAAAAAGGTTACACCAAGCTTTCAGACTTCCGCGGTCAACTGCAAACCATTCAATAAGTTTTCCCAAGCAGGCAAATGCCTGTTTTTTTTTTTGCCGCAAACAAAAATGACAAGCTGCAAAGCTTGCCGTTCACTGATGATTTTATTTGAAATAGTAACGCGCAGTTTCTAAGGCACTGGTGGCCATGATGTGGTTGCCGTATTCCGAAAGCTTAGCTGACGAAACCGAAGCCTTGTCACCATATTCCATCGCCACTGCCAGCTGGTCGCGCATTTCTTGATCAGAAATTTGATTGTGATAGAAGGTCAACACCAAATAATAGTCGCCTTGATATTGATACAAATCACTTGATGCCCCTTCTAACCGCAAGATCTTAGCCATGCTGATGAGATCTTCAAAGCTGGCGAGCTTTAACACGGTTTCGTGAAGCTTCGTCCCATCTGCGTCAATAAAGCTCCCTTCATCGACTGCGGCTTTGTCATCAGGCGTATCGGTGGCCATCAACTGCCGGCGAATGAAGTCTGGGACATCTTGGGGATCGTCTAGTCCGTCTGGATCATCTGATTCTTGATCACCGACGTTTTTGCTGATCAACAATTCCAAGCCGGCTTGGCTCGGCATGACTTGAAACGTCACCGCCGCGTTGCTGGAGAAGCTGTGATCAACATCCACTTCATCCAAGATACTATAGAAGAAACTTTCAATTTGGTCATGGTTGCCGAGCAAGTCCAACACGGTGATGCCGCGTTGTGCCAAGTCGTCATTCCCTAACAAAACGCGGATCGTGTTATCGTCGATGCGTTCCATTTTCATGATTGCTGCACCTCACTTCAGACGAATCACTTCGTCAACTACTGACATTATAACATTACGCCAGTGTACAGCAATCAGTTTCTTAATGCAAAAAAATTCGCCTCACCGTCACGCAACGCAGTCAACAAAAATAGCCGAGTGCACAAGTGCTCGGCCACTGGGTCCAGTATTGATAATGACTCTCACCTCCCTAAAATCCTGCAAGCAATTGCGCTTGTTGTAACGCCATTGCGCGAACATCCCGCGGCAAAAAGCGGCGAATTTCATCAGGATGAAACCCGATTTGGACACGACGTTCGTCGACAATGATCGGTCGACGCAACAAATGAGGTTCACGAATGATCAAGTTGATCATTTGCGCCGTGGTCAATTCATCAGTGGCGATCCCTAAGCGCAAGTATGCTTTAGAGCGAATCGACAAAATATCATCAAAGCCACGTTCTGACAAAACCAACAAATGCTGCACTTCAGCGCGAGAGATACGATCAATGTCTAAGTTGCGTTCAGTGAATGGAATATGGTTATCTTCTAGCCAAGCGCGTGCTTTGCGGCTGGAGGTACAACCTGTCGTTGAGTACAAAATGACCGCCATAAGTATCACTCCTTAAGGTTTGAATGCGGTTTCTATATACATAATTATATGCGAAGTGGTATCGAAAAAACAATCATTTCTAAAAACTTTTCATTCATAAAAATGAACTAATGTAAAAATAATGTAACTGTGTGTTTTTGCACATACATACCATATCGCGGCCTATTGCGTGTTAATAAAATAAAAATACGTCGGCCTCTTGTCATCCGACGTATTATTAAGAATTAATTTTATAACTATTAGATATTAAAGAGCTGCTGTTCTGAAGCTAACGTCACTGGGATCTCACCAGCAGTCGCTTGTGCTTGTTGCTTCAATAAAGTTAACGATAACTCTTGGGGTAAGTGAGTCAACACGAGCTGTTTCACCTGGGCGGCTGCGGCTAATTCACCTGCTTGTGGTGCCGTTAAATGCCAACGCGGTGCTGGTTTGTCTGCCAAAAAATTGGTGTCTGCCAACAACAGATCAGCGTCTTGAGCAAATGGTGCCAGTCCGGCAAATGCTCGCGTATCTGAAGTGTTCACTAAGACTTTGCCAGTGGCTTTTTCAAGAATGCGCACTGCAAATGCAGGAACCGGATGTTCAGTTTCTAAGAAGGTCAATGTGAATGGCCCTAGATCCAAAGTCGTGTCTTGGGTGTAACCGTAACCTTTCGTGAACTCACCAAAAGTCAACGCAGCAAAGTTCAAAGGATCTTTGGTGTGGCCATATACTGGCAGTGGCAAATGCTTTTTGTCACCTGAATGTAGTTGATAGTAATACTGCAACACGCCAAAGTCCGCAACGTGATCATGATGATAATGCGTCAACAATACAGCATCCAATAAATTGGGATCCAGCACCTTTTCCAGCGCCAGTAACGCCCCGCTACCGGCATCCATCAACAAATTAAAGTCTCCGCTTTGCACCAAATAGGCACTAGTCCCAATGCCGTGATCGGGATAACCGCCTAAATAGCCTAGGATCGTTAGTTTCATTATCTTCATCCTTTCGTGATAGTTTCAGGATACAACATGACCGTGAACTTGACCAATATTAAAACCTTGTGAGAACCCAAGCGTTTCCGCTTTGTAAACGTTATAATAGAACTGGAGGTGGGACAATGACACAACGGTTACAGATTGTTTTAGGTTCTAAGCGCTTTTTAAAACGCTTTTTCAAGGAATATCAAACGCCATTATTATTCATGAAACCTTTAGCAAAAGGCGCTAATTACGGGGTTTTAGATGTTGAAGCAAAGGTGCCTTTCGTCGCACCGATGGCTTATGACACCTTGGCTATGGGCGGCACCATCGAAAACCGCGGCTACTTGCAGCTGGCATATTACCATTTAACTGAAGATGAAGCGCCAGTGTTTATCGATCAGTTCAAGAAGTTGCTCAAGCAACGTGACCAATTGCAAGGTAACTTAGCCTTAGGACTATTTGTCAAAGACGCCAAAGCGCGCGATTATTTGGTGCTGAGTCAATGGGAACGCACATTAGATGTGTTTGCTTCCAAGTCAACACCGCTGTGGCAGCCGGTTAATAAGTTTGTTGAGCGCGCCGCCAAAGGGCAAGGTTATCATGATGCGAACTATCAAATCATCTCGCCAGACGCTGACGATGATGACAAAGATGAATAATCTAAAACTGCGAGTCACATTTTCTAAAAGTGACTCGCAGTTTTTTTACATTTGATTTAGTCGCATCGCCGTGATCGACGCAAAGCCGACATACACTAAGGTATAGGCGCCAAAAGCAATGATCACCGAAGAGCTCGGCGAGCCATCTAGCGCCATTTGCAATACCCGGATCCCAAGAATTGCATTAAAACTCCCTAATACAAGTGGCAACCCAAATACCGATACCACCTGCGCAACTTGTAAATCGGCGAGGTCTTTTGCTGGCATCCCCAAACGTCGCAACGTCACTTTGGTGTGTCGCGCATGATGAGCAGATACCAGCTGCTTCAACAGTAAAATGCTTGCAGTCGCCACCATAAACACCACCCCTAACAAGGTCATGGTGAATAATAAAAACCCAAACACGACGCGCATTTGATGCAAGGCCGGACGCCTCAACGAAATGCCATCGCGATCAATGGTCGTGTCAGTGGCATGTTTGAAGTGTTTGATCGGCTTTTGACCTGCTAATGTGGCGTGATCATAAGCCACATAATCGACGGTATTGGTGTTGAGCAACGCTGATTCCACGCGCTTGCGAGCAGTCGGCTTCAACTTGATGCCAGTTAATTGATCAACTGGCGCTTGCAAGTGGTCATACACGTGATTGGACACCACCAACGCTCGATCAAAGTACCCGGCGCCACCTAACGGAAAAACATTGGTGATGGTTTTAAGGGTCAATTGCTCGCCAGTCCGCGACAAAGTCAACTGACGCCCAGCATTGTCCCAGCCGCCGATGCCTTTGGTTTGATAATAGGTTTGACCGATAGTGATCATCACTGTTTGATGAGAATGGAGCGTGACTTTTGGTAAATCACGTTGATGGCGACGGATTCGTTGATAATCACGTAAAGCAATCACTTGATACAGTGAATTTTCTTGTTTATCAGAGTGATTGCGCATCCGCAACTGCACACGACCTGCAGCGAGCTTTGTCGGCAACTCCCAAGTATGCGCCACATCGCCAACTTGAATCTGCTTTTTCACTGTTGGCATACCGGCTTTCGTGGTTAAAATCGATTGCGCCACGTCTTGGACGACCACTGCTTGTCCAAATTGATAAAGCATTGCCGCACTGCCTAACATCACTAACGTCACCGTGGTCAACCAAGTCGTCAACCACAATGATTGGGTATTGACCCGCAACCGCTTGTACATCGCCACCAACCATAAGTAGTGTTTAGCGGTCAGGTGAGGTTGTTGTTTCAAATGCATGGCAATGATCAATGGCAAGGTGCAGGCATACACCAAGTAAACGCCGATCACTTCAGCAATTCCCCAACTGACAAACAGCAACCCTAAGCCGGCGTTGCCACCAAACCACTGCACAAACTGTGTCGTCCAGAAAAATAATGCCGCTAATACCCAGGTGGCCCACCCCAATAAACCGATACCACCGATCGCGCCGATCACCAATTTTGCAGTAATCGGTTGGACAACTGCTTTTTCAGGGGAAGCTTCTGCTTTGATCATCACGTCACGGCCACTGGCACTGATCGCACGTAATCCTCCTAGCGCCAACAGCAACACTAAGACCACACCGGCGACTTCGGCAATTGCCACTGGGCTGACCAGTAAGCCGACGGACTGGCTACTGTCAACTAAACGCAACAACACCATTGCCAATAGTTTTGAAATCACGATCCCCCCGAGCAACCCACCGATCAGGCCAACGCCACCGGAAATCAAGGTTTCCCCGATCAAACTAGAATTTAAACGCCACTGCGGCATCCCTAAGCGGCGATATAATTGAAATTCGCGTTCACGTCTGGCAATCAGCAACCCGTTGAGATACACCATGAACATCACGGAAAACAGCATCATCACTACTAACACCACGACTAGCGCTGCAGGGAAAATACTGGTCATTTGGCTGCCTTTGCCGATTTGATTCAACAATGGTTGCGCTTCGATCAACGCGGCGATGGCGTACATCATCGCCACTAAAATACCTAGCACGATCGCGAACAGTTGATTCATGCCGCGATGTCGATGGAGATCAGTTCGGATCTGTTGCCACATGTTGACGCCGCCCTCCAGAAATCGATGCTTGCATGTCAATAATGCTGTTGAAGAAATCTTGCCGGCTACCATGCCGCGTCACTTCAGCAAAATACGCCCCATCGCGAATAAAAATGATCCGATTACAAAAACTTGCGGTGAACGCATCATGCGTCACCATTAAAATCGTTGTATCGGCTTCTAAATTGATTTTGGCTAAATAACGCAATAACTCTGTTGCAGCCAGTGAATCCAAACTGCCAGTCGGTTCATCCGCCAACACCAACCGCGGATGGGTGATGATCGCACGCGCAGCAGCGACACGTTGACGTTGACCGAGACTCAATTGCGCAGGATATCGTGCCATCAACGGCAATAACCCTAATAACTCGCCGACTTTTTGCAGGCGGTCATCTAAGTCACTTGGCACCGGCGGCACAAAGGTCAATGGTAGCGTGATGTTTGCCGACACCGGCAAGTCATCGAGCAAGTCGAAGTCTTGAAAAATAAATCCGAGTTGGTCGCGGCGAAAAGTGGCACTTTGCGCTTTGGACATGTCGCTGAGATCCGTTTTATCGATCCATACCCCACCAGCCGTGGGCGTATCCATCGTGGCCAATATATTCAACAACGTCGATTTACCGGCACCACTAGGCCCCATGATCCCGACAAATTCACCAGCATCCACCCCGAAGCTTAAATCATTCAGCGCCGTTACCCGATTGAATCGGTGTCCATAAATTTTGGTTAAATGATCGACTTTGACCATTCGCATGCTGTCCACCTCCAGTACTCTTTCATCATACCAAACTTGTGTCCAAGTTGGCATCTGGTACAATTAATGTAATGAATTCATTTAATGGAGGGCGCCATGTTTAAAATCATGATCGTTGAAGATGACCAAACGATTGCCACGCTGATCGCACAAGCCTTGCGGAAATGGCAACTCAGCGCGGTGAAAGTGACAGATTTTTCACACGTTTATGATCAATTTGTTGAAGAACAGCCGCATCTGGTGTTATTGGATATTAATTTACCCGTATACGACGGCTACCATTGGGTACAACAGATCCGCGCAAATTCTCAAGTGCCGGTGATCTTCATTTCCAGTCGCAACACCAACATGGATATGGTCATGGCCATGAACTTAGGGGCTGATGATTTTGTCAATAAGCCTTTTGCCATGGAAGTATTGATCGCTAAAATCAACGCCTTGTTGCGCCGCACGTACAACTACACTGATGGCCAAAGCCAAACTTTATCGCACAACGGGTTGACCCTTGATATTGAAAACAGTGCCGCTTTGGTGAATGACACCCCGATCAACTTATCAAAAAACGAATACAAGCTGTTGCAGATCTTATTGCGCTCGCATGGCCATGTGGTATCGCGCGAACACTTGCTTAAAGCACTGTGGCAAGATGCGCGGTTCGTCGATGACAACACGTTGACCGTCAATATCAATCGCCTCCGCAAAAAAATCACCGATGCCGGTTTACCCGACTATATTGAAACGCGTGTCGGAACAGGTTACATCATCAATTAAGAGGACATTATGCGATTACGAGATTATTTATATGATCATCGCTTACACTTGCTGGCCTATGTGTTAGGCTTATTGTTACTATGCGGCGGCTTATGGCTAGATCCCAAACATTTGGTCCATCTTGATACCCTGATCTACATCGCGCTTTTGGTCACCTTGTTTTACGCCGGTTTGTTGTGGCTTGATTTCAAAAAACAACAGCGTTGGTTGTCCCAGTGGCAAACGCGGCTTAAAGCAGGTGAAGAAGCGCTCGACTGGCCGATGCCTGAAACTGGCAGCCGTGCGCAAAGCTTGATCGCCAAAGCCTTAAATCAAATGCTGCAAACGCATCGTCACGCAATTTCTAATGTCATCAATACCCAACGCGATCAACAAGCCTTCATCGACTCATGGGTCCATGAAATCAAAGTGCCGCTTGCCGCAAGTAACTTATTGGTTGACAGCCTAGAAGACGACGCACCAGAAGATGTGTTGTCACAATTGAGTTTACAACTGGATCGCATGGATCATTATGTGGAACAAGTGATGTATTACTCACGGCTTGATTCATTCTCCAAAGATTACTTGCTCAATGACTATCCCCTCAAACAAGTGATCAATGATGTGGTCGTCGACAACCGCAATGCCTTTATCGCCGGCCACTTGCAGTTTGAACTCGATGGGGATGATCAAGTGGTCACGACAGATGCCAAATGGTTGCGATTTATTCTGATGCAGCTATTCTCTAATGCGTTGAAATACACGCCTGCCGGGGGCAAAATCACTGCCACGATCGCTGAAGCCCATGATGAAGTGACGTTAACAGTCGCTGATTCTGGCATTGGGATCGCAGAAGACGAACTCCATCGCGTGTTTGAAAAAGGCTTCACCGGCACCAACGGCCGCAACGCTGAATCAAAGTCCACAGGCTTAGGGTTATATCTCGCTGATCAATTGTCACAACGGTTAGGCCATCACTTATCGATCACCGCAAAACCTAATGTCGGCACCGCAGTCACCATTCACTTCCCACATTTACAATATTATGGGCAAAGTGCCAGCAATTTAACCGAACAACCGCTATCCCGCTGATGCCATGCAAAAGGGACTTTCAACAATTGAAAGTCCTTTTTTTGACGTTCAGCGGGCTTTTTCTAACGTTTGGCTCAACAGTGCCGCAACACGTTAAAGAAAGCGTATACTTTTGTTTGTAAAAGCAAATGTATTGGAGGCAAATTCACATGTTCGATCACAAACTGGATGATTGGCAACACGCAACTGTCATGGCCTTACCGGCTCCAACAGAGATTCAATTCCTCGATCATCGGGCGATTCAGTTATATGCCTTGACCATTGGGGACAAGCGCTTGCCAGATCACACTGGCCTTGGGAAATTGACGCAAGTCGCGATGAATGGGATCACTGCACATTTAGATGATGGCGTGTTGACGTTGCATCAAGCCCACACTAAAGATCTAGTGCTACATCCCACTGCACTGGTTGTCGGGATTGCGCCTTATGATTACAATTCCTCTAAAGTCGGCCTGGGGGTGCATCCAGGGCTGATCTACAATACGTTAATGATTGTCACCACTAACACCCTCACTTGCAGTTTATGGCTTTCAGGCGGGCTAAGCGGCCAATATATCCTCACCCATGCCGGCGACATCCCCGTCTCTGATCCATTAGGCATCACGAAAATCGACGCCAAAGACAATTATGACTTTAATGATCAAGTCAACGCCATTGGGTTTGCCAAACTAGCTGTTGGCACTGAGTGGGAAAAACTCGATTTGCCAAAACCTTAATTTGATTCAAAAAAACACTGGACTGAGGGGCTCACCAGTCCAGTGTTTTTCGCGTTAAAACAAGGATTTATTTCACTAACCCAGCCCAGATCTTCACTTCTCCAGCCGCTAAGCTAGCTGGGACATCAATGATCCGTTGATTGGCAGAACCACGGAACTGCAAAGTTAAATCTTTTTGTGCTTCCAAGAATCGCCCATCGACTAAAATATCGATCAAGTTGAGCAATTCCAACTTATCATCGGAATCTGCCAGTAATTCATCCCACTTGTAGCCAGTCCATGACCAAATATCTTTATCATGGCCAAACTCTTGACGAATGCGTTTAACCAACTTCATGCATACTTGGGTATTTAAAAAAGGTTCCCCACCCAGCAGCGTCAAGCCTTGAACATAAGGTTGACTCAAGTCTTTGATGATTTGATCTTCTAAGGCTTGCGTATAAGGATGGCCATAATGGAAGTTTTGAGCGACTTTGTTGTAACAACCTGGGCAGTTGAACTTACACCCAGACACATACAAACTACACCGCACCCCTTCACCATCGACAAAGTTAAACGGTTTATAATCTGCCACATAACCTAATGACAGATCATCGGCTAACCATTCCTTGGGATAAGGGTTGTTCGGTAATTTTGCCGCTTTTTGTAAACTTTGACCATCCAAATGCATTTTCAACACGACCTCCACGCCATTCAATAGGCCAATCATACCACAAATGGGCCAGATATGGAAAATAAAAACTAGCCACCACAAGATGTGGTAGCTAGTTTTTGATTTAATCCAAGGCGTGGAAGCCGATGTCTGAACGACTGGCAAGATCGCCTGCCAATGGCTTCAACCGCGCATACGCTTGTGTTTGCGCCGCTTGCAAGTCAGTGCCTTGCCCCACCACTGTGAAAATGCGACCGCCAGTGGATTCTAAACCATTGGTCCCTTGACGCACCCCTGCTGGATACCAATAATCGCGTTGGGTGTCATCAGGGACGATCAATGGAAGGTGCTGACTCGAATCAGTCGGATAACCTGGGTTTGCAGCGACGACGCCGCAATAAGTTTGACCATCAAGTTGCAGATCATCGGCGTGTCCTGCAAGTAAGTCAGTGACCAATTGATAAAAGTCATTTTTAACTTGTGGCAACAAAACTTGGGTTTCAGGATCGCCGAAGCGCAAGTTGTATTCCAGAATTTTAGGCCCATCAGGGGTAAACATCAACCCGATGTATAACACCCCGTTACCATACAAGCCGTCAACCACCATCCCCGCTAAGGTTTGATCGATCAACGCTTGGGCTTGTTGTTGTTCTTCGGCGGTAAATTGTGGTGCCGGGCTGATCGCGCCCATCCCACCAGTATTTGGTCCAAGGTCATCGTCAAAGCGACGTTTGTGATCTTGCGCTAGTGGAAACGCCACTTGGGACATGCCATTGAACAACGCTAACACTGAGGCTTCTTGCCCAGTCAAACATTCTTCAATCACCACTGGGGCGTTAGGATGATCCGCGTATAAATTGGTGATCGCACTGGTCGCCGCTTCTGCAGTTTTAGCAACAGTGACGCCTTTGCCGGCAGCGAGACCATCAGCTTTGATCACGATCGGCGCGCCATAATCCCCTAACACCTTTAACGCTTCAGCTTGACTATGGACCACTTCAGCTTTGGCAGTGGGTAAGTGATGCCGCTGCATGAAGGCTTTCGCAAATTGCTTGCTCGATTCCAGTTGGGCAAGTTTTTGCGTTGGACCAAACACTGGTAAGTCAGCTTTTTGAAAGGCATCAACGATCCCTGCTGCTAATGGGGCTTCAGGGCCGACAAAGGTTAAGGCAACATGGGTTTTGGCAAATTGGATCAAATTGGAAAAATCATCGTCCCCTAATGGTAACACAGTCAACCCGAGCAAAGTCATGCCGGCGTTGCCTGGCGCCACAAAGACTTTATCGACAGCGTCAGATTTCAAAAAAGCTTGGCCCAAGGCACTTTCCCGCGCCCCATTGCCGATCACCAACACACTGACCATACTACCCTCCTATTAATGACGGAAATGCCGAACGCCGGTCGTGACCATCGCGATCCCATATTTGTTGGCCATAGCGATGGAATCTTTATCTTTGATCGAACCACCTGGTTGGATGATCGCATGAATGCCATGCTTAGCGGCATAGTCCACACAATCGTCCATTGGGAAGAAGGCATCAGACGCCATCACTGCCCCAGCAAATTCAGGATTTTCTTGCGCTTGCTTTAAGGCAATTTCAACGGAACCGATGCGATTCATTTGACCAGCGCCGATGCCTAGCGTTTGACCGTCTTTAGCGATGACAATGGCGTTTGACTTCACATGCTTGACCACTTGTTGGGCAAACAGCAATGATTCGATTTGCGCTTCAGTTGGCTTCACGTCAGTCACAACGGTTAAATCATCCGCCGTTTCGACCGCGTCGTCGCTAGTTTGGCGCAACAAGCCACCAACTAAGGAAACAGATTCGATGTGCGGGACTTCAGTCGCTTCTGCTAACGGTACGATCAAGATCCGCAAGTTCTTCTTCTTGGCCAAC
This sequence comes from Lacticaseibacillus porcinae, assembly GCF_003946305.1. Lineage (GTDB taxonomy): Bacteria > Bacillota > Bacilli > Lactobacillales > Lactobacillaceae > Lacticaseibacillus > Lacticaseibacillus porcinae. The sequence continues at coordinate 64,129 of NZ_RHNS01000002.1, read as the reverse complement.
ACTTCATAAGCATCATCATCGTAGCTTGGCGCCATAATGATTTCCAAGAACAAGGCGTGCATCTTTTCCGCAGTCGCTAAGTCGACATTGCGGTTCAAGGCGATGATCCCACCAAAAATGGACATGGAGTCGGCAGCGTAGGCTTTGTCCCAAGCGCCTTCGATGGTGTCAGCTTGGCCGATGCCACAAGGGTTCATATGCTTAACCGCCACCACTGTTGGTTTCTTGAATTCGTTGACCATGGTGAGTGCAGCATCTGCATCTTTGAAGTTGTTGTAAGATAACTCCTTACCATGCAGTTGCTTGGCATTGGCCAGACTTGAGGCAGGCGCATCAGGAGCAGCGTAGAACGCGGCTTGTTGATGAGAATTCTCGCCGTAACGCAAAGCTTGACGCTTCGTGTAGGTTGGAGTGAAGCTTTCTGGGAATGGTTCAGGATTCAAGTATGCCGCGATTTGTGCGTCATATGCCGCAGTAGTGGCAAAGATCTTCGCTGCTAATTGTTGACGGAGATCAGCATCGTCAGCGTCGATCCCAGCTAATACCGCATCGTAGTCTGCAGGATCGACCACTGCCCAAACAGAATCGCTGTTTTTCGCCGCAGCGCGCAAGGCAGAAGGTCCACCGATATCGATTTGTTCGATGGCTTCAGCGCGGGTGACGCCAGCTTTTTTGATGGTTTCGGCAAAAGGATACAAGTTCACACACACCACGTCCACTGGGGTGATGTCATGTTCTTTTAAAGCGGCCATGTGTTCAGGTAAATCGCGACGGGCAAGGATCCCAGCGTGAATCTTGGGATGCAACGTCTTCACACGACCATCTAACATTTCAGGAAAACCGGTCACAGCATCTACTGCCGTAACGGATAAACCGGCATCTTCAAGGACTTTGTGGGTCCCACCAGTCGATACCAGTTCAAAGCCTCGGTCAACCAAACCTTTGGCAAATTCCACTAAACCACTTTTATCTGACACACTTAACAATGCACGTTTCACGCTATTCGCTCCTTTTTATTTGAGTAAGGCGGCAACTGTTTGGGGCAGTAGTTCATGCTCCACAGCATGGATCCGCGCTTCAAGTTCCTCAACTGATTCGCCAGATTTTATGCGCACCGGCTCTTGGGCGATGATCTGCCCAGAATCAATACCAGCATCGACATAATGGACGGTGACGCCAGTGACTTTGACTCCATAATCGTAAGCATCTTGAATCCCAGTCCGACCGGGAAAACTCGGCAACAATGCCGGATGTAAGTTGACGATCCGATTGGGAAAAGCCGCCAGTAACGTTTTGCCAATGATACGCATATACCCTGCTAAGACAATTAAATCACATGTTGGCAACTTGTCCAGTATTGACTGTTCGGCTTCTGCTTTGCTTGCATAGTCGCGGAAGTTGACCACTAACGTTGGCACACCAGCTAAAGCCGCGCGCTGCAACACATACGCATCGGCATGATCACATACCAATAACGCAATGTTGACTTGAGTCGAGGCTTTGAAAAAATCATGTAACGCTTGAAAATTGGTGCCACTTCCTGAGGCAAAAACAACGATTTGTTTCATCATGATCTCCAAACCACAGCCTCTTGATCGCGTTGGATAACCTCTCCGATCACTTTGCTGTGAGGATTTTGGGCAAGGACAGTGTCAACATCTGCAGGATCAACTGCTAACACCATGCCGATGCCGCAATTAAAGGTTCGACGCATGGTTTCAAGGCTCAAATCGCCGGCTTCTTGCAAACGAGTAAATAATTCAGGCCATTGCCAAGCCTCGACATCAAATGCTGCTGCCAAGTGCTTCGGCAACATCCGTGGGACATTGTCTTCAAAACCGCCACCAGTGATATGAGCAGCGCCATGGATCAACCCTGCTTGAATCAACGGCAAGACCGTTTTGACGTAAATGCGGGTCGGTGCCAACAAGGCAGTGGTGATCTCAGTGCCATCAGCTAACGGCATCGAAGCGAGGTTTGTTTCTGCAAGTAAGCGACGAACTAATGAGAAACCGTTGGAATGGACCCCAGAGCTTGGCAAACCGATCAACTTATCGCCTGCTTTGACCCCTTGAGGCAACAGTTTATCTTCAGACGCTAAGCCAACAGCAAACCCTGCCAGATCGTAGTGATGTTGAGGATACATGCCAGGCATTTCAGCAGTTTCCCCACCGATCAAACTCATGCCGGCCATTTCACAACCATAAGCGATGCCTTTAACAATGGTTTCAACTTGATCGACATCTAGTTGATCACATGCCAAGTAATCGAGGAAAAACAGCGGCTTGGCACCATCAGCCAGCAAGTCGTTAGCCACCATCGCAACTAAATCGATGCCGATGGTGTCATGTTGATCACATTGCAACGCCAGCAACAACTTCGTCCCCACGCCATCAGTGGCAGACACTAACGTCGGCTGTGAAATTTCAGGTAAGCGATACGCTGCGGCAAACCCGCCGAGATCGCCTAAGACATTCGCATTTTGCGTGGCTTTAGCGACTGGGGCGATGCGATGCACCAATGCGTTACCAGCGTCAACATCGACACCAGCGCTTTTATAATCAAAACTCATGCTGAAACCTCCGCAATATTGATTTGAAGCTTAGACAACTCTTGATGCAACGTTTTTTCATAATCATCGAGCTTAGTCGGGTAAACCCCGGTAAAGTACGCGACGCATAAGCCACCATTAGGCGCATCGGTTTGTAACCCAACTGATTGTTCCAAGCCATCAACTGATAAAAAGGCTAATGAATCAGCGCCAAGCAAGTCACGCATTTCACAAATACTGTGGTTGGCAGCCATTAATTCACGAGTCGTTTGAATATCGATGCCGTAAAAACATGGGAAGCGCAATGGCGGGCTGGCGATGCGCAAATGCACTTCTTTGGCCCCAGCATCTTTAAGCAGTTGCACCAGTTGAATGGCAGTGGTGCCACGGACAATCGAATCATCGACTAACACGATCCGCTTGCCTGCTACCACGGCTTTAACGGGTGACAACTTCATGCGCACGCTACGTTCCCGTAATGCTTGCGTTGGTTGAATAAAGGTCCGCGCAATGTATTGCGACTTGATCAAACCCATTTCATAAGGAATGCCAGAAGCACGCGCATAACCTAACGCCGCTGACAAACTAGAATTGGGAACGCCGACGACGATATCAGCGTCGGCAGGTTGTTCTTGGGCAAGGCGTTCACCCATTTTCACGCGGGCTTCATGGACGGAAACACCGTGAATTTCAGAATCTGGACGCGCGAAGTAAATGTATTCCATCGAGCACACTGCCAGTTGGGTGTCATTGGTGTATTGTTCAGCGTGTAAGCCGGCATCATCGATCACAATCAATTGCCCTGGTTGCACATCTTGGACAAATTCAGCACCGACGGCATTCAACGCTGCAGTTTCTGAGCAGATCACAAAGCCACCACTAGGTAACTTGCCGACCACTAACGGGCGGAAGCCATTGGGATCAACAGCGGCGTATAACGCATGTTCCGTTAACACTTCAAAGGCAAACCCACCGTGCACTTGGTTGAGGGCGTCGATCATTTGCCCTTTAAACGTTGCGGCTTTTGAACGGCGGATCAAGTGCATCAACACTTCAGTATCAGAAGTCGATTGGAAGATCGCGCCGCTTTGTTCAAGGTGATCGCGCAAACTTAACGCATTGGTCAAATTCCCGTTATGTGCCAAGGCAATCGATTCATGTGAGAACCGGAACAATAACGGTTGAATATTTTCCAAAATGCGCCCGCCGGCTGTGGCATAACGCACATGGCCTAACGCCGCAGTCCCAGCAAGGGCGCGGACGGATTCAGGATCAGCAAACACTTCAGACACCAAACCGAAACCATAGTGACGATGCAAACCATGGTCTGTCAGTCCAACGATCCCAGCGCCTTCTTGGCCGCGGTGTTGTAAAGTGTGTAAGCCCAGATGCGTTAAAACGTTAGCGTGCGGGTCACCCCAAACGCCAAACACCCCGCATTCTTCATTTAACGATTTTACTTCAGCGCACATGCTAAGGCCTCCGAGTAGATGGTGGTCAATTGCGACATTTGAGTGTTAAGCTCGCCATCTGCTAATTTCAAATCAAAATCACCAGTGGAAACAACCCCGAGTTGCACGGCTTGATCTTTGGCGATGGCTTCAAAAGCAGCTTGATCTTCAGGTTTTACCGTCAACAAGAAGCGCCCTTGCGTCTCACTGAACAATTGTGTGGTGGTCAGCGTCGTATCTGCAATCAAGCCGAGCTCGCGTTTAGCACCCATTTCCACGATTGCTGCGGCTAAGCCACCATCTGATAAATCATGGGCGGCATTGACCAGGTGTTCACGGATCAAAGTCAAGACGAGATCTTGGGTTTGCTTTTCAGCTTCAAGATCAAAGCCAGTCAATCGACCTGCATAAGCACCAGTTTGCAAATATTGTAAGCTTGAACCGTTGTAATCATCGCCGGTGTTGCCGGCCAAATAGACAATGTCGCCTGCTTGTTTGAAATCAACGGTGGTAATGGCAGTGAGGTCTTCGATCAATCCCACCATCCCGATCATTGGCGTCGGGTGAATCCCGTGATGATCAGTTTCGTTATACAAGCTGACGTTACCGGAGATCACTGGCGTATTAAATTTCTTGGTGGCAGCGACGATGCCTTTGGCAGATTGTTGTAATTCGTAATACACTTCAGGTTTGGAAGGATCGCCGTAGTTCAAGCAATCGGTAATGCCTAGCGGTTCCGCACCAGTGGCCACGAGATTACGTGCCGCTTCGGCAACGGTGATGGCGCCGCCGATTTCAGGATCTAACGCCAGCAAGCGACCGTTAGAATCTGCAGTCATCGCTAAGGCTTTGTGGGTGTCGCGGACGCGGATCACGCCAGCATCCCCACCAGGTGCGATCACCGTGTTGGTTTGGACTTGCGCGTCATAACGGCGGTACAGCGAACGTTTGGACGCAATGTTTGGCATCGCCAGCAATTGTTTGTAGGTCGCTGCTAAATCTTCGATCACCGGTTCAAAATCAGGGGCAGGATTTTTTAACCGTTCAGGCTTTTCAGGCACGGTCGTATACGTTGGGACATCATCTGTCAACAAGCTGACCGGAATATCACAAACCACCTCGCCATGATGCAACAAGCGATATTGATGGCCATCTTCAACGCGACCACACACCACAGCATCCAGATCATAGCCTTTGAATAAATCGAGGATCTCTTGTTCGTGACCGGCGCGGATACATAACAACATCCGCTCTTGGGATTCACTCAACATAATTTCAAAAGGCGTCATCCCAGGTTCACGTTGCGGGATCAAGTCCAGATCCATTGTCATGCCGTAGCCGGCTTTAGACGCCATTTCCGCAGAACTGGAAACTAAACCGGCAGCCCCCATATCTTGGATCCCGACTAATGCATCTTTGTGATCATGGGTGACTTCCAAGCACGCGTCAGTCAACAATTTCTCCATGAAAGGATCGCCGACTTGAACGGCAGAGCGATCAGCGTCTTCAGCATCAGAGAATTCTGCTGAAGCAAACGACGCGCCATTGATGCCGTCACGTCCAGTTTTTGCACCGACATAAATGATCGCGTTGCCGACCCCTGCGGCTTTGCCTTTTTGAATGTCTTTTTCATCCATCACACCGACAGTCATGGCATTGACTAAGGGATTTTTCTGATAGCCAGGGTCGAATTGCACTTCACCGGCAACAGTTGGGATGCCGATCGCATTCCCATAACCGCCGATGCCAGCGACGACTTGATCGATCAAATTCTTGTTGTGGGCATCGAATTCATCCCCGAAAGCTAAGGCATCCAGGCTAGCAACAGGCTTAGCGCCAATGGAGAAAATGTCGCGAATGATGCCACCAATCCCAGTCGCGGCCCCTTCATAAGGTTCTACGGCACTTGGGTGGTTGTGCGATTCCGCTTTGAACACCACCGCTTTGCCTTCACCAATGCGAATGACGCCGGCACCTTCACCAGGGCCCATCAACACGCGATCGTTTTTCGTCCAGAAAGTTTTTAGAATCGGTTTGGAGTATTTATAAGAACAATGTTCGCTCCACATGCCGGATTGTAAACCCATTTCCGTGTAGTTGGGCAAACGGCCTAACCGTTCAGCGAATAAATTGTATTCTGCTTCAGTCAAGCCGAGTTGCAAATATGGCTTTTGGTCACGGATCTGTTCTGGTGTGAGTTCAGTTTGCAGCATGGGCAGCTCCTTTCGTCGCAGCGATCAATGATTGAAAGACGCCTAATCCATCAGTGCCACCAAGCAATGCTTCCACTGCACGTTCTGGGTGCGGCATCATCCCTAAGACATTCCCTGCTTTGTTGGTCAAGCCGGCGATGTCATTCAAGGAACCATTAGGATTGTCGGCATAGCGGAACACCACTTGATTGTTGGCTTCGATTTCTGATAAGGTATCGGCATCGGCGTAATAGTTGCCTTCACCATGGGCGATCGGTAAGGTGATCGCTTGATTTTGCGCATATTGATTGGAAAAAGCGGTTCGATTGTTGACCACTTTCAACGGTTCTGGTTCACAAATGAATTCCAAGCTGGTGTTCCATTGTAAAGCCCCTGGCAACAAACCAGCTTCCGTTAAAATCTGGAACCCATTGCAAATGCCTAAGACGTAGCCGCCGTTATCTGCAAAATTTTTCAATGCTGTCATGATCGGCGCAAACTTGGCGATCGCGCCGCTACGCAAGTAATCACCATAAGAAAAGCCGCCTGGCACTAACACCAGATCGAAGCCTTCCAGCGATTCGCTTTTTGCCGAAACCAGTTCAGCATCAGCGCCAGCAATGTCTTTGACTGCCCACAGCAAATCATCATCACAATTAGAGCCTGGGAAAGTTAAAACCGCAGCCTTCATGTTAAACCTCCTCAAGTGAGTAGCGATAAGCTTCCATGTTGACATTGGCCAACATCTGATCGCATAAGGCGTCAACTTGTTGGTCGACAGCGTCGCGATCACCTTCAAGTAACACTTCAAAATACTTGCCGACAGTGACGTCTTTGACATTGGTTTGGCCTAAGCGACTGAGTGTGTTTTTGATCACTTCAGCTTTAGGATCGAGAACGGAAGGTTTGTAGTTGACATAGATCTTGGCTTTGAACATGGTGGGGCTCCTTTCTAATAGAGGGGTTTATTTGCTTTCTTTGAGGCGCTTCAAGACGCTAGCATATACCGGAGTCAGCGGGCCTTGGTCTTTGCGGAAGACATCTTTATCAAGCGAATTGCCAGTGGCTTCATCGACTAAGCGCATGTTGTCTGGGGATAATTCATCGGCTAAGACAAAGGTGCCATCGTTTAAGCGGCCAAATTCTAATTTGAAATCAACTAAATCGATCCCGATCTTAGCAAAACGTTGCTTCAGATAAGCATTGACGCGATCAGACATGGTGTGGATCTCATCGATGGTTGCTTTATCGGCAAAGCCTAAGGCAATCGCTTGTTCATTGTTGATGAACGGATCGTCTAAAGCGTCGGATTTGTAGAAGAATTCATGGACTGCTGGAACTAACGGTTTGAGATGTTCGACTTTGAATTTACGTTCGAAGCTGCCGGAAGCAAAGTTTCTGACCACTGCTTCTAGTGGGATCATGGTGCATTTTTTCACCAACATCGTGGTGTCATCTAAAGTTTTCAAGTAGTGCGTTGGAAAGCCTTGGGCATTGAGTTCTTCAAACAACAAACTGGAGATCTGACGATTCAACGTCCCTTTGCCATCGATTTGAACTTTTTTCTTGCCGTTTAATGCAGTAGCTTGGTCCATATATTCGACCCATAACACATCTGGATCATCAGTTGCCCACATTTGCTTGGCTTTACCGGTATATAAAACAGTTGTCTTTTCCACTACTTGTCGCCCTCCAATTGGACTGCCTTCAAGAGATCTGATCCTTCACATACAGTGATGTGCCCCATTTTACGTGCTGGGCGAATCTCTGCTTTACCATAATCATGAAAATGCCACTCAGGATGCTGCGACCACGCCGCGCGGGCTTTGGTCAAATCGTCGCCAAGCAAGTTGCGCATCACCGCTGGGGTGAGTAAATGTATCGGTGCGATCGGCAAATTACAAATACTTAAGATATGCGCGTCAAACTGCGAGAAGTTGCAAGCTTCAATGCTGTAATGCCCGGAATTATGCGGCCGTGGCGCCAATTCGTTGACCACGATGCCTTCAGCAGTTTCAAACAATTCGATGCCAAGCACCCCACGCAGCTTCAATGCTTTGGCGATGGTCGTTGCCAGTTGATCGATTTGTGTTTGCAACTCAGCGCTTAAGTTTGGTGCCGGCGCAATGGTTGTGTGCAAAATGTGGTTGGCATGACGGTTTTCAACCACTGGGAAAATACGGACGTCATCGTTGCCATCTTGCGTCACCATCACCGACAATTCACGAGAGAAAGTTTTGCGTTGTTCGAGAATACATGGCGTCTTACTGGCCAAGGCTTCACCTGCTGACAGATCGGCTGGTGAGTTCAAGTCTTGTTGGCCATGGCCGTCGTAGCCGCCAGTCGTCGTTTTTAAAATAGCCGGATAGCCGACTGCTTCGACTGCCGCTTGTAGGCTTTGGGCATCCGGGACCGCGGCAAAGTTTGCCGTCGGGATCCCGTGATCACGGAGGAATGTTTTTTCAGTGATCCGTTGGCGCGTGATCCGCAATAATTCTGTGCCTTGCGGAAGTGCGGCGTATTGCTTAGCTTGCGTCAACGCGTCGAGGTCGACATTTTCAAATTCATAGGTGAGGACATCTGAACGCTTCGCCAATTGCATCAGCGCATCAACGTCTTCGTATTCGGCTTCGATTTGAAAATCTGCGACTTGACCTGCTGGTGCTTGCGGCGTCGGATCTAACACCCCGACGGTATAGCCCATTTGTTTAGCAGATTGGGCAAGCATGCGACCTAGTTGACCCCCACCGACAATGCCGATGGTCGCAGGCGGCAACAATGGCTTAGTCATCAAGCAGTGCCTCGCTTTCTTCAGCTTTTTGCGTTTGGGCTTGACGAAAAGCCTCAAGTCTCTGAGTGACTTCAGGATCACTGACCCCAAGGATCGAAGCTGCGAACAAGGCCGCATTGGTCGCCCCAGCGTCACCGATCGCCATGGTGGCAACTGGAACGCCACCTGGCATTTGAACAATTGAAAGTAAGGAATCAACGCCATTTAATGTTCGGGTTTTGACTGGAACTCCGATCACTGGCACCGTGGTGTTTGCGGCTAACATCCCTGGTAAATGAGCAGCGCCACCAGCACCAGCAATGATCACCGACACACCATTTTCTTTTGCGGTTTTGCCGAAGTGAGCCAACGCATCAGGCATACGGTGTGCCGAGATCACGTGCTTTTCGTAAGGAATTGCCAAATCGTCGAGTTGCTTTGCGGTCAACTTCATGGTTGACCAATCAGAACTAGATCCCATCACGATCGCGACTTTCAAAATCGTCACCTGCTTTCATAAGTTATTTGTAGTCTAGCACGCAAATTCGTCAAAAACAAGCTAATTGCGGACGAAATACCAACGAAATAATTATAACGTTCGTGTTTACGAACGTTCGGTCAGCTATTCAACTTTTTGATGTCAGCATACCCGCCAACATTTATAAATTATTCGGGTTTTGTGCACGCAAAAAAGCGACCGACAAAATTGTCGCTCGCCTTCCCTTATCTCGTATTGAGCTTCAATTCCATATCGCTCAGTTTAATTGACAAACCAGCGTGATTTTAAATCAGTTTCAGCACAATATTCAATGCAACTGAAAAAATGTCACCGAAGCTTGTCAACTTACGCTACAACTAATCATCAAGATAAATCGATCTGTTTTGACAAGCAGCTGACAATCAACAGCAACAGTGAGTGGCGGTCGTTTGGTCACACAAAGGTGAACTGACAATTTCCAGTGGCAGTGAAATCAAGTCAGACGCCGAATTTTGGCGGCTGGCGCAGATTTCACCGGCAAAAATCAAGCCAAGTGTTTTTCTTGGCTTGATTTTTAGGTGCAAGAGCATCAGCGGTTTGTGCTGATCTCTGAAACCGGCTGCCACTGATTGTTAGGTCAAAAAAAGCCCGACCACAATGGGTCAGGCTTCTTTGAGATTACTTGGTGAATTCTTCGACGAGCTTGATGTTATCGTCGTTGGATTCGGATTCGTTGACCGCTTTGTCAGCGAGCTTCTTCATGTCTTCAGTGGACAGCTTCTTCATGAGGCTGCGAACTTTCAAGACAGAACTTGCGGACATGGAGTATTCGTCCAAGCCCATGCCAAGTAAGATCGGTACCATGACAGGGTCGCCAGCAGCTTCCCCACACATACCAGCCCACTTGCCTTCCTTATGAGCGGCATCGATGATGTGCTTAACTAAGCGCAAGATGGATGGGTTGTAAGGTTGATACAAGTAGGAAACGCGTTCGTTACCACGGTCTGCGGCCATCGTGTAGCCGATCAAATCGTTAGTCCCGATGGAGAAGAAGTCAACATGCTTAGCAAATTGATCAGCTAACACAGCGGCAGCTGGAATTTCCATCATCATGCCAAGTTCAATGTCGTCGCCGATCTTAACACCGTCGGCAACTAACTTCGCTTTTTCTTCTTCAAAGATCTTCTTGGCTGCTTCAAATTCAGCAATTGTGGCGATCATTGGGAACATGATGCCTAACTTACCGAATGCAGAAGCACGCAACAAAGCACGCAATTGAGTCCGGAAGATGTCATCACGATCTAAGGAGATCCGGATGGCACGATAGCCCAAGAATGGGTTTTCTTCTTCTGGAAGTGGCAAGTATGGTAAGTGCTTGTCACCGCCGATGTCCATGGTCCGGACAACGACTTGCTTTGGACTCATCGTTTCGAGAACTTGTTTGTAAGCTTCGAATTGATCGTCTTCAGTTGGGAGTTCGGCAGAATCCATGTATAAGAATTCTGAACGATACAACCCAACGGCTTCAGCACCGTTAGCCAAAACGCCATCAAGGTCTTTTGGAGTCCCGATGTTTGCAGCAATCGTGAAGTGCTTGCCATCAGCAGTGATGGACTTAGCAGTCTTCAACGTTGCCCATTCAGCTTTTTGAGCGGCATAATCAGCGGCTTCTTTTTGAGAAGCTGCGATTTGTTCGTCAGTAGGGTCTACGGTGACATCACCAGTTAAGCCATCAACAGTCAACATTTGACCGTCTTTGACGTCTTCGGTGATGCTCTTAGTCCCAACAACCGCTGGAATTTCCAAAGAACGCGCCATGATCGCAGAGTGCGCCGTGCGGCCACCGATATCAGTGACGAAGGCTTTGACGTACTTTTTGTTCAATTGCGCAGTATCACTTGGGGTCAAGTCATGAGCGACTACGATCACTTCGGAGTCGATCAAGGCTGGGTTTGGCAAAGCCCGACCGAGCAAGTGCGCCAACACACGCGTGGACACGTCGCGGATATCCGCAGCACGTTCTTGCATGTAAGGGTTGTCGGTCATGGCTTCAAACATGGAGATGAAAGTGTCGGACACGTCTTTTAAGGCTTGTTCGGCGTTGATTTTGTCATCTTTAACTTTGCTTTCGATCGCGCCAGTAAATTCTGGGTCTGCGAGGATCATCATGTGAGCATCGAACACTTGGGCTTCTTCTTCGCCTAAGGATTCTGCCGCTTTGTCACGGATCAATTGGAGTTCGTCAGTGCTTTGCTTTAAAGCAGAATGCAGGCGCTGAACTTCAGCGTCTGCATCTTGAACTGCACTCTGCTTGAATGACAAATCGGGTTGCACCAACATGTAGGCTTTCGCAGTTGCGATGCCGTCACTTGCGGCGATCCCTTTGAGTTGCTTTGTCATTAGTCAGAGAGGCCTTCCTTCTTCATGGTTTCTTCGATAGCAGCAATTGCGTCTGCTTCGTCGGCACCTTCAGCGGAAATGGTAACGTCTGCGCCTTGGCCTACACCCAGGGACATAACGCCCATGATGGACTTCAAGTTAACGCTCTTGCCCTTGTATTCCAGGTTGATGTCGGCATTGAACTTGCTGGCAGCTTGTACCAAAAGGGTAGCCGGACGGGCGTGGATACCTGTTTCTGCAATAACATTAAATTCGCGTTTTTCCATGAGTAATCTGCTCCTTCGTCATTTGAAAAAAATTTTTGCCGAATAGAATGGCTTCATCCTATCTCTTGTAAACCTTACCATTATTCCGTTTTCACGACAAGTCTTATTTGTCGTTAAGTGGGTGGTAATGATATAAAATCACACCTTCGCGCCTTGCAGTGCCTACGATTTCTTTGCGCGCAGGATAATTGGTCCACGCGGTCCGAAACGCTGCAAAAGTGGTTGGATCGATTTTGATCTCGTCGATTTCACCAGCTCTAAGCTGGTCCATCAACGCGGTGTAGTCTACAGACATATCTTTCAGCCTCCTTCTTTCGGCAACAACTCAATGGTAGCATTATCAACGCTTGTAGACAAGCGGCAAAAACCTGACATAGCAAGGCTTTTAGAAATTTTTTAGCACTCTCGGTATTAGAGTGCTTGCTTTTCAAAAATAAGCGTGTATACTGGGCTTTGGTCAATGAAGGTCAATGCGACTTTCAATCGACGAGCTTATATAGAAAGGTAGTGACGAAATGCTTTGTGAGAACTGTCATCAAAACCCCGCAACGATCCACTTGTACACCAGCGTCAATGGGACGAAACAAGAGATCAACTTGTGTCAGAATTGCTACCAACAGTTGAAGCAACAAGCAGGAGGCCAAATGCAACCAACCAACGCAAACGATCCCTTCGGCTTCAACGGCCTCGATGACATTTTCAAGGCCATGAGCCAAGGCATGGATCAAAATCCACAACAACCGCAAACCCCACCCACTCAAAGTGGTCAAAACGGTGGCGGCGGCAACAACCGTCGTGGCAATGGGAATTCCGTCCTCGGTCAATTTGGCGTCAACTTGACCCAAAAGGCTAAAAACGGTGAAATCGACCCTGTGATCGGCCGCGATGGTGAAATCGCCCGCGTGATCGAGATCTTAAACCGCCGGACGAAGAACAACCCGGTTTTGATCGGTGAAGCCGGCGTCGGTAAAACTGCCGTCGTCGAAGGCTTAGCCCTTAAAATTGCCAATGGTGATGTGCCAACCAAATTGCAAGATTGCCAGGTCATTCAACTTGACGTCGTATCGTTAGTACAAGGAACTGGCATTCGTGGTCAATTTGAACAACGGATGCAACAGCTGTTAGATGAATTGAAGAAATCTGACAACACCATTTTGTTCATTGATGAAATTCACGAAATCGTCGGCGCTGGTAACGCTGAAGGCGGTATGGACGCCGGCAACGTGTTAAAGCCTGCCCTTGCCCGCGGCGAACTGCAATTAGTTGGTGCGACAACCAACAATGAATATCGTCAAATCGAAAAAGATGCCGCACTTGCTCGGCGCTTGCAACCCGTCACTGTCGACGAACCAAGTGTCGAAGAAACTGAAGAGATCCTTAAAGGCATTCAAAAGCGCTACGAAGACTTTCACCATGTCAAATATACTGACGCTGCCATTAAAGCCGCTGTCAGCTTATCTAACCGCTACATCCAAGATCGCTACTTACCCGATAAAGCCATCGACTTACTTGATGAATCAGGTTCTAAGAAGAACTTGACCATTAAAGTCGTTGACCCTAACGCCTTAAAGAAGAAGATCGCCGATGCAGAAAGTCAAAAACAAGCTGCGTTGAAGCAAGAAGACTATGAAAAAGCCGCCTTTTATCGCGACCAAGTCAACAAGCTTGAAAAAATGCAAAAAGATCAAGCTGGAGTGTCTGATGAAGATACCCCAACTGTCACCGAAAAAGACATGGAACAAATCGTCGAACAAAAGACGCATATTCCAGTCGGTGAACTCAAGCAACAAGAGCAACAACAGCTGCAGACTTTGGCACCTGATCTCAAAGCCCATGTCATCGGCCAAGACAACGCCGTTGACAAAGTGGCCCGTGCCATTCGCCGCAACCGCATCGGCTTCAACAAAACCGGTCGTCCAATCGGTAGTTTCTTATTCGTCGGCCCTACCGGCGTTGGGAAAACGGAGCTTGCCAAGCAATTAGCCAAAGAGTTGTTCGGCTCTCAAGAAGCGATGATCCGCTTTGATATGTCTGAGTACATGGAGAAATTCTCCGTGTCCAAGCTCATCGGTTCGCCTCCTGGCTATGTCGGCTATGAAGAAGCTGGTCAATTGACTGAACAAGTACGCCGCAACCCTTACAGTCTGATTTTGTTAGACGAAGTCGAAAAAGCGCACCCTGATGTCATGAACATGTTCTTGCAGATCTTAGATGATGGGCGCTTGACTGACTCTCAAGGCCGCACGGTATCGTTTAAGGATACGATCATCATCATGACCTCTAACGCTGGGTCGACTGATGCAGAAGCGAACGTCGGCTTTGGCGCCAGCATGCATGGCACCACCCATTCAGTGCTTGGCCAACTAGGCAACTACTTCAAGCCAGAATTCTTGAACCGCTTTGATGATATCGTTGAATTCAAAGCTTTGGATAAGCAAGACTTGATGCAGATCGTTGGTTTGATGATCGCTGATACCAATGCGAACATCCATGACCAAGGGTTGACCATCCATGTCACTGATCCAGTCAAGGAAAAGCTGGTCACCTTAGGTTTTGATCCAGCCATGGGCGCCCGTCCATTACGTCGTGTGATCCAAGAACAAATCGAAGACCGTGTGGCTGACTTCTATCTCGACCATCCAGCGGCAACGAATCTTGAAGCCCGCATCGCTAATGGTGAAATCGCCATTTCCGAAAAAGCTGAATAACCTGTGTCACCTGAAAGCCAAGGCCGTGTGCCTTGGCTTTTTTAGTGTGGCGAATTGAAATTGAGACGCCAACTGGCTCAATTTCAAATGACTGCCACCTTTCGAATCTCTAGCTCGGAACGATTTAGAACGTCTCACGTGCGTCTGACGCTCATGATGGTAACGACAAAAATCATCAGCGTCGACAGATATTTGTTCCCACCTAACAACGGTTATCGACATTTTGCCGAAAAAATTTGTGAACTTTTGTACTGGAAATCATTACGAACTGCCGCTTGTCTCTAGCAGTTTGAAGCCGCTTAACTTATAATGGAAGTAGGCACCAGAACAGTTTGTTTTGAAAGGACGTGTTTGATTATGCGGTTGATCGATATTACCAATAGCTACCCCCACTTGGTTGCTCAGCAGTTGGCGCACACCGATACGCAATTCGTGAAAGTTTACTCACTTGGGAGCACCACTGTGGTTTACACCCAAGCGGCGACTCATGACGAGCTCTTGTTTACCAACGAATCGCGGAATGTGCAAGATGCTGAGCTGGCTTTCACCTTGGAGAAACTATGCGGGATCGGCCTCAAAGACGTCGATGTCGTCCGTGGGCCAAAACTTGCGGAAATCAGCTTGAATTCACAAGCCCGCGCGAGTGAATCGTAAAGCAATCGGAGCAGCCTATGAGTCTTTTGTCTCGCATTAAAGCATGGATCCGGCCAAAACCGACGCCACGCCCCACGACCCAGACGTTCAAACGGCCTGTCGTTGAAAAGTCTGCTTCGCCATCTGAACCGAAACCTTCAGCCACCCCGCTGCCACCAGCAACCGGCGTGGCTGATTCGCGTGTGCATGTTCGGGTCTATTATCAAAACGCCGCTGACCACACCATGCTTCACCAACCTGATGATTTAGTCGGCCATCCAGGTGAACGGTTGCCGATCACTTGGGCAGTGGTACCAGGCTTTGTGTTGACCGCCATCAGCGGCTTCACCCAAGTCTTCCCGGAAACCTCACAAATTATTTTATGCACTTATTCCCCGCGCGTCGCTGCCCCAGTAATGGTGTATCACCGCGATCAAAACGGGCATTTGTTGCAAGTGCCAGAAATGTTATCAGGTGTCGTCAATGAAAACTTCGTGGCCACACCGCTTGAAGAATTTGTCGATCATGTGGTCGGCGACACCAAACAATCTGGCACGTTCTCTGCGGCATCGCAACGCCTACGCTTTGATTACAACTTATCGCCGTTAGAACGTGGGAAAAATCCTGAAGATGCTTATATTCAACTGAAAACTTCAAAGCTCGCCTACCCGATGCCACTGGCTGGTGCCCCATTGCGTGATGCACTGCCGGCAAACACGTTCTGGCGCGTGTATGCGTTGATGCGCGATACAAACACGCAAACTGTGTGGCTGAACGTTGGCGGTTCGCAGTGGATCACCGCTGATGATACCGTCGGCCAATCTGATAATCCCTTCTTGCCAGACCCGACACCACTTGAATTGCCGCACACGTTGTTTGCTAGTAATGAAGTCGCCACGACGATTCACGGCATCTGTATCGCTGACGCGACCTTGTGGCAAGCCCCATTTGGTAAAATGTGTGTCAATCGTTTAGCCGAAGGTGATGCAGTAACGATTACGGCGATCGCTGATCTCGATAATCACTCTCGTTGGTATCGCCTTGCCGATGATACTTATGTGTTATCCACCTTCATTAAAACTAAGCGCGCCCGCCGTTCCAGCAGTTCATGGGGTGGCGTGCGCGAGTAAAAGACGCTGAAAAGCGTCTTTTTTTGTTATTTAATGTGATGAACTTCTGCGTAAAATTCACGCTCAAATTCGCGAAATGAAACAGATTAATGCAAACGAGTCTCGAGAACTCCGTAAAGATCTCAAGGCACAACAAATCCACGAAACAGTATTCTGCTTCGTGGATCTGCGGCTTCTAGCCGATTCAATTACGTTCATTCATGCTGTAACCACTACGATCAAGGACGTTGCTGCGGGCCTTGGCTTCTTAGGCCTCAACCACGTTAGTCGCTAATAGGCTTTGCACTGCCGTTCGCAAACAGACGTCGCCTTGCTTCCCACGTCACCGCGAGGATGTTGCACCCGTCGGAATCTGTTTTGAGTCCACCAAAGGGGACCCTTCTCAGCCGGCACTTTGAAACTGAAGATCCAGCAGAGCTCGACAGTTAAACCCAGATGCTGCGGGTGGTCTTCATAGTTTAGCGGGCTCTTCCTCCCGTCGCGAAGTGATACGAGTGACCTGCGCTCAGTCACCCACTCCTCCTTGTTAACGCTATCAGAATAACACCGCTAGTAACAAAACACCAGCATTAAATTGTAAATGTTTGGTATCGTAACAGTTAACTTTTATCCTAAAAATAAGCAATATAGACTTATATTCGTTATATTGGTCTAACCAATTATTTCACACGTAAAACACCAAGCACTTGACTTGCTTCTTTTGGATAATCTCAAATCGAAGTGATCGATAACGATATTTTTAACCCCAGGCCAGCTGCATATCGCTCGAGGGTCGCTAAGGTTGGCACGGAATCAAGCCGTTCTAACTTGGCCAGCTGCGGTTGTTTCATTCCGATCATCTCAGCAAAATCTTTTTGCGAAATTCCGCGGTGAATGCGCGTCGCCTCAAGTTGAGAAAGCGTATTGATCACCGCTAATTCACTTTCCGGAATACTGGTGATCGTGTTGCGAACTTTACGCCACGTTGTCATTTCATTTCACCCTTTCGTTTTAGCCAATCCTCTAAATTTGCCAAAGCTTTGGCGACTTGACGAGGATCAGTGCGATTTTTCTTCTTTGTATAGTGATGGAGCAAAATATAGCGATGATCTTGCCATGCCACGTAAAAAATTCTTTCTGGTTGCGGCCGCAGTTCCATGATGGGATATGCATATCCACGTAAGAATTTTGAATGAGGACTACGCAGTTGCGGACCAAGCATGGATAGCAAGTCGAATTCATGATAAATCTTTTTGAGCAATGCTTGATCGTTAACTTGATTGCTAGCATCTAAACGTTCAATAAAGTCTTGTATCTCACTAAAACCATCTGCGTCTTCAAAAAAATCAATTTCATACATCGCGCTTCTCCTAGATGCAAGGCGGCTACTATTCAAATATAGCAAGAAAGTTAATTTGGGTCAATTTTTTGGTCTGTTATCTCGTTACGGTGTCTTGAACCACAAAGCGATATTAAAAAAAGCCACCTAGACCGCCGTCTAGATGGCTTTTTAATGGTTGCAAAGAATAAGCACAAACTTTATTTCGCAAAGAATGGCACGGAACCTTCAACGGCTTCGGCAATTTCATCAGAGTAAGGCGCGATGGTCATGCCAAGTTCTGAATCGGCCAAATATTCGTTGGCGATCACCGTCAATTGATCAAAGTATTCGCTGTAATCATCGAGCACTTGCATGTCTAAGATCAAGAAGAAGGATTGTTGTTCGCCGATGGTCAAGGTCTTGATCCAGGCTTTAGATACCAGATCATCGCTAGCAAACTTATCGGCTAACGATTCTAACAAACCTTCAGGCGCTTTTTGACCGTCGCCAATGTGGACAGGTTGATCAGTTTGATCGTGACGGGCTTGGGCTTGTTTGCCAAGGTCGATCAAGGAATCGCGATCTAAGGTGATGTTGTCTTCAAACGGATTGATGACTGCCCCTTGCACGTCGTCGTTTGAAGAGATCAAGTTCACCATTTCAAGAAAGTTGATCACCACTGGATGGCATTTGTCGACAGTTGCTTGGTTGCCGCCTTCTGCCCATTGATCAAGCAAGGTTTGGGCTGCTTGCCAATCAGTGAAGAAAGGATGGAAAGTTTTTTCATCTTCACCTGTGAGTAACGGGAAAGAGATCTCCATGGGTTCGTCGAAGTTTAAGTGACCGTCTGCCGTCGTTGGCACGTTGTCATCGCTTAATGCAAAGGTGATCAAGTTGGCTTGTTCGACTAAGTTTTCCAAAAAGGCGGACATGTTTTCTTGTGATTGATCTAAGGTGACGGAACGCCACAACCCTAATAGATCATCGTTGGCGACTTGGTGCGCAGGATCGATTTGGCGATCGTCGTTTTGATTGTCGTTGGCATCGTTGTTACCAAAATTGAAAATTCCCATGTTGGCGCCTCCTATAGTTTAGCGGTCAATGTGACATCTGGATACTTGTCGGCAAACCAGCGCAAGGCGTATTGGTTTTCAAACAAGAATAATGGTTGGTCGTGAATATCTTTGACCAACAAGTTACGGGAGCTGGACATTTTTTCATCGAGTTGCTCAGGGTCAATCCACCGCGCGACACGAGAGCCGATGGTGGTCATTTCAACTTCTGAGTTGTATTCATTTTGCATCCGGAATTTGAACACTTCAAATTGCAGCTGCCCGACTGCACCTAAAATGTAGTCGTTCGTTGAATACGTCCGGTACAATTGCACGGCCCCTTCTTGCACCAGCTGGGTCATCCCTTTGTGGAAAGACTTTTGCTTCATGACGTTTTTGGCGGTGACGCGCATGAAAAGTTCTGGGGTAAACTGTGGCAAAGCTTCATATTCGCGCTTTTGCTTACCGGCGTAAATGGTGTCGCCGATTTGGAAGTTCCCGGTATCATACAACCCAACAATGTCGCCTGCCACGGCAGTTTGCACAGATTCACGAGAATCTGACATGAATTCTGTCGCGTTGTTCAAGCGGATCGTTTTCCCTGTACGAGCTAAGGTAACATCCATCCCGCGATCAAATTCGCCGGCGCCAATGCGGACAAAGGCGATGCGATCACGGTGGTTAGGGTTCATGTTGGCTTGGATCTTGAACACAAAGCCGGAGAAATCAGGGGCAGTTGGCATCACTTCGTCGCCATCTTGCATTTTGTGCGGACCTGGTTGTGGCGCCATGTCAACGAAGTGCTTCAAGAAGGTTTCGACCCCAAAGTTTGTCAACGCAGACCCGAAGAAGACAGGGGTTTGATCCCCGGCCATGATTTTTTTCAAATCATATTGGTTACCGGCGTCGTTGAGCAAGTCGATATCATCTAAGGTATCGCGATAAGTGGATTCGTTTGAAATCGGCTCTGATGGATCGAGTTTGCCTTCGTCATTCAAAGGTAAGAACTTCTCGCCTGCTTCATTCTCACGGTACAATTCGATTTGGTTGGCCATGCGATCATACAAGCCGATCAAGCCCTTGCCCATGCCCATTGGCCAGTTCATCGCGTAGCCTTCGATACCAAGCAAGTCTTCGAGTTCAGCGATCAAATCCAACGGTTCGCGACCATCACGATCGAGTTTGTTCATGAAAGTGAAAATCGGGATCCCGCGCTTTTTGACAACTTTGAACAGTTTCTTAGTTTGGGCTTCGATCCCTTTAGCAGAGTCGATGACCATGACTGCCGCATCAACAGCCATCAACGTCCGGTAAGTATCTTCAGAGAAATCTTCGTGCCCTGGTGTATCCAAAATGTTGATGCGTCGGCCAGCGTAGTCGAATTGCATCACGGAACTGGTGACTGAGATCCCACGTTGTTTTTCAATGGCCATCCAGTCAGACTTGGCAAAATGTCCAGATTTCTTCGCTTTAACAGTCCCTGCTTCACGAATGACACCCCCAAATAACAGGAGTTGTTCGGTGATCGTTGTTTTCCCGGCATCCGGGTGAGAGATAATCGCAAAAGTTCGCCGCTTGGCGACTTCATCTTTTAAGGCTTGAGGTTTCATTAAATGTCCTTTCACACGTCACTTGGGTCAAAGCCCACGAAAAGCGCTTCGAGCTAAAAAAGTCGAAGCGAGGTCGTTATCCATTATAAAGAAAACCTTGGCCCACGTCCACCTACAGACAACCTTGATTTGACGGCATTTTAAATATTTCAATTGTGTGTCTTGTATCAAACGCCCCTTTTTTTGCAAATATATATAGTGAGGGGGGATTTTAAATGATAGTAGGGATTTTAGTTTCAGTGTTGGCAATCGCCGGCATCGGTGTGGTGAGTGTTTTGCAAAACCGCCACCGCTGGCCTTATAAGTTGTGGCCAGCGATGGTTGGCCTATCGCTGTTGGCAATCGGCGGGTTATGGCAAGCAGGATCGGCGCAAGCAACACCGAAGGATTCAGTAGAGTCGACCAGCAGTTCGTCAAAGCCTTTAAACAACAACGGTAAATTATCACTAGATGGCAAAACTTTTACCGCAGACTTCGATGATGATGACACTTACGCCATAAAACTCTCAGTCAAAGCAGGCGACCGCGTCCAATTGACGGATTCGACTCGCCAAAACGGTGAAGTCGATGAATTGCAAGATGTAAACGACACAGTTCGATATGAGGTCACCGCAGTTGACGAACCGGCAAAACTGCACCTCAAGCTGATTCACAACCATGGTTACAAAACCGCAAACTTTACAGTAATGCCTGATCCTGATCGCGAAAGCAAATATGCCTCATCATCCAGCAAACAAGCGGTTGCCGACAGTATTTCTGAAAGTTCAAGCTTAGCGGCTGCGGAATCGGCTGCTGCCAGTGAAAGCAAAGCCGAAGCCGATAGCATCAGTGCCTCTAAAGCAGCTGAAGTTTCAGCCTCAATTTCCGCTTCAAACAGTGTCGTCGCTTCTTCTCAAGCTCAAGCGGCAAGTGCGCAAGCCGAAGCCAACAAATACAACACTGGTATCACTTACGACCAGCTGGCGCGCGACCCTGACACGTATATGGGCAAGTTGTTGCATTTGACAGGCAAAGTCATTCAAGTGGTCGAAGGCAGTTCAGAAACTGACTTGCGGGTGGCGATCGATGGCAATTACAACAATGTGGTGTTGGTGGTGTATGATCCAAAGATTCGCAGCACGCGCATTTTGGAAGATGACAAAATCACCTTTTATGGGTTGAGCTTAGGGACCCAAAGTTATACGTCCACGCTTGGTGGCAAGATCACCGTCCCTTTGGTGCAAGCCGATAAAATCGACGACAGCGGCACGGCACCAAGTGGTTACGGTTATTAGGCAATGGTCGGCAACAGGTTGCCGACCTACATAATAGTTGACAGCAACTAGCCGTGCTCGTATAACGTGTATAGACACCTGAAGAAAGGTCGTGGCTCTCATGGTTATGTCTTATCACACGCAAAAAGTTGGCACTGTTAACTTATTTTATCGCGAAGCTGGGACCTCGAAATTGCCGACGATGTTATTGTTGCACGGCTTTCCTAGTGCCGGTCACGAATTTGATTCTTTGATCCCCAAACTTGAGGCACATTTTCATCTGTTAGCACCGGATTTACCAGGCTTTGGCCAGACACATTGTCCGGAAGATTTCACCTACACTTTCGATCACTTGACCCAAGTGATCCGCGAATGGCTCAGCGACTGCGAGCTCACCCATTATTATTTATATGTGTTTGATTATGGCGCACCGATCGGTTTTCGACTGGCACTTGAAAATCCGCAAGCAATTTTAGGCATCACCAGTCAAAACGGCAACATTTACCGTGAAGGTCTCGGGAAAAAGTGGTCTGCACGCGCGAAATACTGGGCGCACCCGACAGAAGCTCAACGCAAATTCTATGAATCTGCCTTCGCACCTGACACGATCATCAACCAATATCTCACCGGCACCCAACCAGGTACGGTATCAGCTGTGAATTACACCAAAGATATCGCCTTCAGCGCCAAGGGTGATTACGCAAAACACCAATCTGATTTGATTTTTGACTATCAAACCAACGTCGCCTTGTATCCCAAATTTCAAGCTTATTTGCGTCAGTATCAACCCAAACTCCTTGCTGCATGGGGTCAAAACGATCCTTCATTCATCCCTGCTGGCGCTGTTGCATTTAACCGCGACGATCCAAACACCCGCGTCGAATTGCTTGATACCGGTCATTTTGCCTTAGAGACTCATGCCGACGTGATCGCTAAGCTGATCATCGAAACTTTTGACCCAGATTAAAACGTGCTATACTAGATGAAAATATTATGAGAAACTAGGGATCACCATGGAAATCAAAACCACCACTCATCTAGAGTCACAAACGTATCAAGACGCCTTGGCGATTCGCACCACGGTTTTTGTCAACGAACAAGGCGTCGATCCGCATTTGGAAGTCGACGCTAACGAAGATCTGTGCACGTATTTCGTGGCTTATGAAGCAGGCCTGCCGATCGGGACGGCGCGCTTGTTGCCAGAAGATTACGGCTATCACGTCCAACGCGTCGCTGTTGAAAAAGCCTACCGTCATCACGGCGTTGGCAAAGCCTTGCTTGAAGCGATGCAGAAATTTGCCAAAGAAGTGCAAGCGCCAGAAATTCGCTTAGGCGCGCAAGTCCAAGCATTAGGCTTCTACAAAGCCCTGGGCTACACCCCAACTGATAAACCTGAATTTATCGAAGCTGGCATTCGTCACCGCGAAATGCATATTATGTTGTAAAAAAAACTACCGTCGAAGGGATTCGACGGTAGTTTTGCATTATTCAGCTAAATAATAATCGACGATCGCCACCAACGCTTTCGTTGCACGATCATCCCCAACTAATTTGGTGTAGTAATCAGCAAACCGTGAATCAGCAAGATACATTTGGACAATGCCTTGATGCATCGCCACAGAATATTGTGGCGTTGCGGTTTGTAGCCAGTCGCGGTGGGCTTCAAACACCCGTTGCGCAACCGAACTAGGAAGTTGTGGCGCTGACAAGTAAGCCAACAAGCCCGCTTTCAACTGCGCTTCTAACGTTTGCATTTTGGTGTATTGGGCTTCAGTCAAGCCTGCAAAGTGTTGATCAGCAGCTTGTTTTTCCTCGGCGCCATATTGCTCAACCACTTCTTTGCCATACAGCGCCTCATTTTCTGCGAGTTTGGCTTGCTTGAACGCGGCGAATTTCTCAGAATCAGACATCTTCATGTCTCCTTGTAAATTTTGTCGGGTCAACTCAAGGCGTAACTGACTATTGGCAAGGTGATTCAATTTCTCAGCCAGCACTGATTGTTGGGCATTCAACGCATCCAGTTGCACAGCTGCTGGTGCATCCAGCAACTCGCCAATCTCTTTTAACGCAAAGCCTAGCTCAGAAAACATTAAGACTTTCTGGAGTCGGTCGGCGTCAGCGCTAGTATATGTGCGATAACCATTGGCTGACACTTGCGGCACCACCAACCCTAATTCGTGGTAGTAACGCAAGGCTCTCGGGGTGACGCCTGAAAGTTTGGCAAATTGTTGAATCGAGTAAGTCATATCGTCGCCTCCTGGTTGACTTCAACAGCATAAAGCCTGACGTCACGTGAAGGTCAAGCAAAAAAGCTAAGCATTTTTGCCTAGCTTTCAAAAATTAATCAAATTCGTCATAGCCTTCAAGTTGATCCAAGTTGATGTAAAGCGTGTGTTTCACTTGATCGACTTGACCGTCGTTGAGGCAATACTCTTCCATATAATAAGGTTTGTCGGTTTGACCGATGTGCTGTGGTAATGGAAAACCGTCTTTTTCAAGGCGTTCTAAGCCTTTCATATAAGTGGTTTGCACTGGCAACATGCTCAGCACCCCATTAGCTGGTTCCACAGATTGACCAATGGTCCCAGCTGGTAACTTCAATTTCTCCAAACCTTCAGGGGCAATGGCATCTTTAGGTAAAATACTCCCGATCCAATATTGGAACGCACCATATGGGTTGAAAATCAACAAATAAGTGCGATTTGGCGCATCAGTTTGCTTATCCAGCGCCTCAAAGTGCCCAGCTTCGTTGAATTCGTCCCAACAAGAAGCAAAGGTCCCCATTTGATCGATATCTTCTGGCATATACACATGCCCGACGAAACTCATTTCTGGTTGATTCAATAATTCAGTCATGTTGTCCTCCTGATTTAAACGAAAAAGCCAGGGATCCCCCTGGCTAAAATGTTGGGTCTACACCCGGTGAGAAAGCTGCAAGTACCGGTTGTACCACAAGTCGATATAACTTTGGGAAAATGGTCCTTTGCCATGGTTGATCCAGTCGACTAACACTTTGACATTGGCTTTTAAGATGCGATCTGTCGTTGCTGGATATTGCCAGCGGCGGCGGTGCGCCTCATATTCGTCAACGTCTAATAAGCGCTTTTCCCCGTCTGGGAACACTTTGACATCGAGATCATAATCAATATATTTCACCGCTTCCATATCCATGGTGTACGGCGTGGCCAAGTTACAATAATAAGACACGCCGCCTTCTCGGATCATGGCGATGACATTAAACCAATAATGCTTGTGGAAGTAGATAATTGCCGGCTCGCGGGTCAACCACCGCCGGCCATCGCTTTCGGTCACTAATGTGTGATCGTTACAACCGATCAATGCGTCTTCGCTGGTTTTGAGAACCATTGTATCTCGCCATGTGCGGTGTAGGCTACCATCGTGCTTGTAGCTTTGGATGGCGACTGAATCGCCTTCTTTAGGTATCCGCATCTTAAACCAGCTTCCTATTGATCTGTACCGCACAATTATACCAAAAAGATTTCTAACAATCTACAAGTCAGTCGTTAAACTCGGCTAACACGGCATCAATGGCATCGAGGTCATATCCCTTACGAAACAGCGCCATTTTCACCCGATTGCGCCGATCATATCCTTCGTATTTGCGTTTGAGCCGCCACTGTTTTTCTGCATCTGCGACTAAGCGTTCATGTTCGCCATCAACATCTGGTTGCAGATCCAATTCTGAAAGCATCGTGTCTGCCACATCCCCAGAAAAACCTTTTTTGATCAAAGCAAGGCGAATTTTTTGTTGCCGCTTGAAAAATGGTTCCCGACTGGATTGATTGGCGGACTTTTTGGCTGCACGACGAGCAGCAGGCAACCAATGATCCGCGTCGATGGCGTCCAAGGCTGAGTGGATCACGCGATCACTGAGTCCGCGCTGGATCAACTTTTGTGACACCACGCCAGGGCCTTTGTCCCCTAACGCCAAAGCATCATTGATAAATGACTGGGCATATTGATCGTCATCGAGATAATGCAAGTCCACCAAGAAGTCTAACGTGTGCTGGATCACTTCAGCAGGCAACTCTGCACTGCGCAATTTTTCTGCGACTTCATGGCGAGTGCGCTGTTGCGACGACAAATAATTAAGCGCCGTGCTGTTGGCTTCAGCTTGTTGTTGCGCGGCTTTAACGTCTTGGATGGCCAATTCATCTAACACCATCCCTTTGGTCAAGTGAAATTTCACCAAGGTGCTTTCACTGATCCCAAAGGCAAAACGGTCATCTAAAAATAAATTAAAACGTCCAGCATGCTTTTGCGGGGTAATTTTCGTGATGGTTGGCATGAGTTTCCTTTCGTGACAACGACTTGATGTGCTATACTTACGGTAATTTCATGTGAGGAGACTAACGATGTTTGAAGCTTACTTCTTCGATAAACGGGCAACGATCAACTACCGCGTCTATCGCGTGCTTAAAGCCCTACAAAACACAGCTTTCACCGTCAACAAGCTGAGTTAAGAAGCTCAGCTCAGTTACTCACAAACCTATAATGCCTTTCAAGACATCATGGCAGACTTGCAAACCATGAGTCCTGAGCCTGTTTCAACTGCTGACGAAGAAGCGTTCAACATTCTCGCCCAAAATGTGACTGTGGATCAATATCGCTTCCACTTACTGAAAAATTCGATGGCGTTTGCATTTTTTGATTACTTATTTAAAACGCCTGATCCAGATGTCCACGATTTTTGTGCTGAACATGATATTAGTATCTCCACTTTACGCCGACGCGTCGAGCCATTCAAGGCGTACTTACAATCCAAAGGCGTCACCTTAAACACCAGCGCTTGGGGGTTAGAAGGCAGCGAGTTGCGGATCCGCATGGTGATTTTAAACTTCTTTATCCTCGGCTATCGCGGTGCCGGTTGGCCTTTAGGCAATGACGATTACCGACGTTGTTTAACTGAATGCTCACGGATCGCCCATACATATCCAGGATTTTGGTTCACCGCCGACGCTGGATTGTCTAAACAAGACCTTTTGGCGATGATGGTGCAACATATGCGGATGCAACAAGGCAAGGTGTTACCTCAAGAAGTCGCCTTTACCCGCTTAACGCAAGCACCAGGTGCCCAAGTATTACCAGATGTCATTGAAGCTGACCAAGCCTGGGTGTCAACGAACGAAAGTGGCTTTTTCTATTTTTGTCGGATCCACTTTTTGTCATTAGGCACCAAACCCACTGCCACCGATCACTGGCTCGTCGATCATTTTCAACGGCGAGATAACGTGGTGGCGCATTTTGCTGATGGGTTAATCGATTTCCTCGTGGCCCAAGATCCTGAATTACTGCAAGCAACGCCAAAAGACCACGAGTTGCTACGGGCAAACTTGTATCGGATCACTTATTCTTATTGGTTGTTTGGTGGGGATTTCTCCAAACGGTTAGATTTTTATGATGAAGATCGCAATGCCGCATCGTTTGGACATTTGCCTGGGTTGATCGATGCCTACTTTGAAAGCCTTGACGGCGATGCCGCGGCAATGCGACCTTATCAAGGGATCATGCGTCGCGTCCTTTACGGTTTGGTTCGCGACGACTTCCCAGCTTTGGATGAAGACCATCAACTGAGCGTTGCGGTATTGATCGAACCTGGGACTTTCACTTTGCGGGATATTTTGCACTTCCTAGATGGGATCAGCTTTGTCAAACTCGCAGAGTCCACCAATGAACCAAACGCTGACGTGATCATCACGACTTTGACATCACCAGAGTTGATCAATCAATATTACGGCGACGATCATGCCCCATTGATCCAATGGCAAACCATCGCGCAAGAAGAAGATTATTATCGCCTGTACGCCGAACTGATGCGGCGCCACGAAGAAAAAAATGCCCAAGCTGCCAGCGCTGGGTAAACAAAAGACCTGCCAGATGTTAAAATCTGACAGGTCTTTTGATTTGGCTAATGCATCGGCCGGGCCATGTAACCGCGGAAGTAGTTCACCGCTTCATAACCAGCTAAAGCAACGATCAAAATCACGTAAACCAATGGTGAATTCTCTGATTTCATGTACCACAACAGCAACAACACCGCGAGCATGATCGCAATGTAAATGCCTTGCAGCTTTTTGTCAGGTTCAATGCTAAAGCTGGCACTTGGCGATTGGAAATTAATGGTGCGTTTGGCCGAAAACTTCCCGACTTTATATTGCACAGTGTCGCCGCGTTGGACGTTTAATTCGAGATGATCGTTGGTGGCGAGGTCATAATGTTTGTCATTGACCCACACATTGGCAGTCATTTTCTTCGACATGGCGTTGTTGTAATAGATCTTCATCGGTATCCTCCTGTTGCTTTCCGTTTTATTATACCAGATTAGTGTGCAAGCGCACCTTTTATCGGTTACACTAGATACAGCAATCAGGAGGACCAAATGGACGAAATTAAAATTGGGCAGCGCTTCCCTTTAACCATCAAGCGCCAAGACATTAACGGCAATGGGATCGGCTACTACAAACGTAAAATTACGTTCGTAGAAGGCGCTTTGCCACAAGAAGTCGTCGTCGCCGAAGTCACAGCGATTCACGATCGCTATTTAGAAGCGAAGACCCACCGCATCAAAACCTCTTCCCCGCATCGCGTGAAACCCATCGATCCTAACTGGGGCAAAGTCGGTGGCGTCGAACTCGGTCACATGGATTATGGTGCACAACTCAACTTCAAACGCGATGTCGTCAGCCAATCCCTCGCCAAATACAAGCCTGCAGGTTGGCAACATTACGATTTGCGGGCAACATTAGGTGCCAAGAATCCCTTGCATTACCGCAACAAAGCGCAATTTCAAGTGCGATTGATCGATGGCCATGTGCGCGCAGGTTTATATGCACCAAATTCTCATGATTTGGTGCCGTTAACTGAATTTGCCACCCAAAAGCCGTTGACCATGCAGATCATCAACCAATTGTGCGACTTATTGGAACAACTTGAAGTGCCAATTTATGATGAAGTGCACAAATCAGGCATTGTCAAAACGTTGGTGGTCCGCGAAAACGCAGCCGGTCAAGCGCAATTGACGATCGTCACCAACTCGGCAAAACTCCCGCACAAAAATCAATTACTGGAAGCCATCGCTCGCGACATCCCTGCTGTGATCTCTGTTTCTCAAAATATCAACAAAGGGGAAACGGCAATGGTCTGGGGACCAAAAACAGAATTATTGGCCGGTGCCCCTTATTTAATGGAAACCATCATGGGTCGCGAGTTCCGCTTGTCCCCACAAGCCTTCTTACAACTCAACCCTGAACAAACTGAACAACTTTATCAACAAGCCATCGACGCTTTAGACTTGAAACCTCACGAAACCTTAGTTGACGCTTATGCTGGCGTCGGTACGATCGGTTTATCATTAGCGCATTTAGCAAAGGAAGTCCGCGGCATGGAAACTATTCCTGAAGCCGTCGATGATGCCAACGCGAACGCCAAATTAAATGGCATTGAAAATGCGCATTACGTTTTAGGCAAAGCTGAAGACGTCTTCCCGCAATGGTTAGCTGATGGCTTCCGCGCTGATGCGGTGATCGTGGATCCCCCACGTGCAGGCCTTGATGCTGGTTTCATCAAAGCCTTGCATCGCGCGAAGCCGAAGCGCTTTGTGTATATTTCATGTAACCCGTCAACGTTAGCGCGGGATCTGGTGCAACTGACCAAAGACTGGCGCGTTGATTACATTCAATCGATCGACATGTTCCCACAAACTGCGCGTTGTGAAGCTGTGGTGAAATTCTCCAAACGCTAAACGTCAAAAAGACAAGCTGTGCGACTTCGGCAGCTTGTTTTTTGACGTTTAGCCCGCAAATCACGACGTTTAGCGCACCCCCCCACTTTTGCAAACGATTGCGCTATCATGATGGTAAAGCAAGTTGGGGAGGTCAGCAAAATGGAACGCATTTTAATTACAGTCGCGTGTTTGTTGATAGCGAGTTGGCAATTTTATGTCAGTTACGGGGAGTTGCGTCGGCTTAAAACCAAAGGCGACAAAAATACGTCGGCATTCGCGTCGTTTGCCATTTTCTACAGTTTCGCATTTGGGGTGATCGTCTTAGGACTGGGATTGCAAGTCTGGTTTCACTTAATTTAAGGGGTGACTCCGATGGATTTTGATTTGAAAGTGTCTGATCAACGTTTGTTAGCCTCAGGACTGGGGATCATTGCGATCGCAGGGGTATCGGTTTCTGGCATCTTAAATTTCCCACAAGCCAGCAATCTCGGGTTGTATGCAACGTTTGCGTTGTTCGCATTGTTGATCATCATTTGGCGGCGCGGCTTAGGGTTAACTGCTGATGATCTGCAATTACCGTTCACTGATGCGAGGCACGCGAATCCTCACCGCTTGCGTTGGTGGCAAGCAGTGCTTGTAATCATCGGGATGCTCGCTTACGGAATACTTTCAGTGGTGATCCTGAAAGGTCTTCAAATCCCTGTGATGGCAAACCAAGTCGTGGCAAACAATACGCACAGTCATGTCATCATGCCATTGTTTGCGATGTTGCCGCAAGTCGGCATTGAAGAAATGGTGACTTTGTCGCTACTGTTGATCATTGCCAGTTTAAGCAAACGCTGGTGGCATTTGCATCGCCGTAACGCATTGGGCATAGGGTTAGTCATATCCACGATTATTTTCGTGCTCCTTCATTTTCAAGCTTATCAGTGGCACCTCGCACAAATGTTCATTGTCATCGGTGGCAGTCGCGTGATCCTCAGTGGCCTTTTTCTCAACAGTCACAGCGTCAGCGATGTGTTTGTGTGTCACTATATATACGACGCTTTACTGCTAACAATCACCTTGCTAGTCCCATAAAAAAATCGAGCCTTGGCAGGCTCGATTTTTTTATTATTTACGTTCTGCACGCCAAATACTGAAGCTGGTGCGCAACCGTTTCATAAAGTTCGCATCGGAATAAACTAAGACGTTCGAACGATAAACGCCAACAACCACCCAAGTGAAGGCGATCAAGAAAATCATACTGATGCCAAGCGATGCCCACGCCATGCCAAATCCGGCGTGGCCTAACGCCAGTTGCACCGGCATCACTGTCGCATTGATGAACGGAATGAAACTGGTGATCCTCAACAACGGTGAATCCCCAGTTTGCGCCATGAACGATAACATGTATCCTGCCAACCCTAACATGGAAATCGGCATCACCGCAGTGTTGACTTGTTCTTGGTTTGAAACTAACGATCCAGTTAAAGCTGCCAGCACCGCATACGTCATCACGCCGACGATGAAGAATAAGACGGCGATCAAGGTGGTTTGCGAAGCCAACACGGAGAAATCGATTTGCTTAAGCAGTGATTTCACAAAATCAAGCTTTGCCAACCATACCCAACCGATCGCCCCAGCAATAACGTAAGCGACGATTTGCGTCAACAGCAACAAGAACATCCCAGCAAGTTTGCCGAAGAATTGCGTCGTCGCCGACACACTGGATAACAGAATTTCCATGATCCGCGAGCCTTTTTCTGTGGCGATTTCTTGGGCAAGCATCGACCCGTATACCATCGTGATCATTAAGATAAATACCGTCAGCACGCCGGCAAACGCTTTGTTCACGGCAGCGGTGGTATCGTTTTTTGCGACTTGTTTGCCATTTTCAATGGCGACAGTGCGCTTGGTTACCTTTGCTGGTGACAACAATGCGGTCAAGGCTTCTGGTGAGAGTTTCAAACTCGCCGCCGTTTGTTGAAGTTTCAATTGCGACAACGTAGCCGTCAACGTCGTCGTGTCCACATTGTTATCCGCATTGCTGCGTTCAACATACTTTGCAGCGATCTCTGGCTTGGTAGATACCGTTAAAATGCCATCGATTTTTTCACTGGTCAACGCTTTTTCTGCTGCAGACTGAGTATCCCGCGTTTGAAATTTGATATCTGAATTAGAAGTTTTGAGGATCGCTTTGTTTAACACGCTTTTGGCCGGTGCTTCAGTATTTTCGATCACCACGGCAACTTTGGCTGGTTGCACATTTTGCGAAACGAAATACCCGATCAACCCGGCGATCCCGACAAAAATTAATGGCGACAATACCAAGAACAACCATGACCCACTGCGGACATTCTTTTTGTACACTTGCCCGCATACCACCCAAAATTTATGCATGTTCGGCACCTGCTTTCATGCGGAAGATCTCATCTAAAGTCGGCGGCTGTTGCCGAAATTCTGGAATGTAGCCATTGACAGTGGCAGCAGCAAAGATCCGCTCGCCAACGGTTGGATCTGCTAAGGTCAATTCAAATTCATTGCCATGGGCGACGAGTTTCTCGACCCCGTCAAAATCCCGTAATTGTTCCGCAGACAAACCAGATTCAAGGTACAATTTGGTGCGGCCAAAGCTTTCGCGGATCGCATCCACTGTGCCATTTAACACCATTTTCCCATTTTTCAACATCACCAAATGATCAGAGATCGCTTCAACGTTCCCCATATCATGACTGGAATAAATGATCGCAGAACCAGAATCCCGCAACATTTCGATCCCTGATTGCAACACTGACGCATTCACCGGATCCAAACCTGAGAATGGTTCGTCTAAAATCACCAGTTTTGGCATATGGATCAACGTTGCGATCAACTGCACTTTTTGTTGATTGCCTTTGGACAAATCTTTGACTTTATCCGTCGGCTTGCCTTTAACTTGAAAACGATCAAGCCATTCCGGGATCTGTGCTTTCACATCGGCAGCTTTCATCCCGCGCAACCGTGCAAAATACGTGATTTGATCGGCAACTTTCATTTTCGGATACAACCCGCGTTCTTCTGGTAAATACCCGATCACATCATAATCTTTGGCTGTCAATGGATGCCCGTTCCAGCGGATCGCCCCACTGTCTGGCGTCAAAAAATTCAAGATCATCCGAAATGTGGTGGTTTTGCCGGCACCGTTTTGACCGATCAACCCCATGATCTCGCCTGGTTTAATGGTGAAGCTTTCGTGGTCGACGGCAGTCATTGTGCCGAAGGTTTTCACCAAGTTCTCAACTTCTAACATTTTCCCAACCCCTTTACCCCCTATATTATCATGTAACCGCAACCAATTGGACAAATTTCAGAGTCACGGCTTCTATTTAGAAAATGATTTAAATAGATCATAGCATCTATTTAGAAAAAAGTCTAACTAGTTTATTCCGTTTTGAAACCGTGCACATCGCTTCAGAAAATGGTATATTAAAACCATTATTGCTTGGGAGGGCATGGTCATGCATATTTATTTTGCCAATGGGTTATTTTCACGCGCCGACTACGATTTCAACGCACGTTTAGTCAAACGATTGCGCCTGGCTTCTGGCGCCTTGGATATTTATTTACCGCAAGAAAACGCCGAGATCAATGATAAGAATGCTTACGCTGATTCGACAATGATCGCACAAGCGGATACACAAGAAGTGTTGCGCTCCGATCTGATGATCGCGATCCTCGATGGCCCAGTGATCGACGCCGGCGTCGCCAGTGAAATCGGGGTCGCTTACGCCAAACACATTCCAATTTTTGGCCTTTACACGGACAGTCGGCAACAAGGTGCCATGAATCCGCAAAAACTCACGGCGTTACAAAATATCGCAGAAAATCAGTTTCATTATTTAAATCTGTACACCACCGGCTTGATCAAACTCAACGGCGAGATCTTCAATTCCGAAGAAGATTTGATCAAAGCCGTCTTAGCAAGAGCCTAAAACAATGAGACCAAGACATCATTAAAGGCAACAAAATACCCACGACAATTACAAGATTGTACGAGCCATAAAGCAACGCATTTGCGTAGAAGGCGCCTGCCAAGCAAATCCTAAGTTCGGGATTTACTCGTCAGGCGCCTTCTACTCGATGCTAAGTTCGCTTTATGTCCCAGCCACACTTTTTTAGGCTTTAGGCCTTGAATCATAAGCGCGCTTAGATTTGTACCCTGCTTTAAAAACAGTTTTCATTGCATCGATGTGTTTCACTTTCGTCGCTTCTGATGCCACACCGAAGATAAATCGCGCCCATTCGCGTTGATAACCTGGCGTCAACGCATTAAAAAAGCTTTGCATGTCGGCGTCGTCAGCTAACAACGCCGACACTTTAGGAATGTCGATTTCGTATTCAGATAATGGTTTTTGACTCATGTTGGTCACCTCAAATTCAGTATAGCAAAAAACAACGTCATTTCAGACGCTGCTTCTGTCTAAATTATTGGTCACCTTTGTGGATCATCATTTTCACATCTTCGCCTTTGCCTGCTTCCCCTTCTTGTTCCAGTAGCGCACGCAATGGGATCAATGCTTGGGCAGAATATTTCTCAACGAAAGCATCAACGGCTGCTGGATCTTGCGTTTGCTTATCCAAGACTAATTGTTCAACTGGGATCGGCCGCAAGTCAGTGACTTTCACATCAATCACCACTGGGCCTTTAGCTTTCAACGCCGCTGCAAACGCTGCATGCAACTCGGCTAAAGTGTGAACTTCAAATCCTTGGGCGCCCAAGGCCGTTGCCGCATCTCCATAGTCTGCATCGATCAAATCAACCCCTGAATGTGGTTGCTTAGTGTCATCTTGTTCGGCTTCGATAAAGCCTAATGATTCATTAGTCAACACCACGTTGATGATCGGCAAATTGTATTTCACCTGGGTCAAAATATCTTGCATGACCATGGCAAAGCCACCATCACCAGAAATCGACCACACTTGGCGACTCGGATATGCAGATTTGGCACCGATAGCAGCTGGCAGTGCATAACCCATCGTCGCATACCAACCAGAAGTGGTGAATTTTTGTGCTTGATCGGCTTTCAAGAACCGCATCCCGTCGATAGTGACATTCCCAACGTCGACTTGGAAAATTGCATTTGGCAACGCCGCATCGTTGATCGCTTTGAAAACTGGTTCGATTCGCAATGGTGTGCTGTTGTCATCATCAAAGCTGGCGATCCAATCCCACCAGTTTTTGTGGTTAGCAAGGGCGGCACGATACCACGCAGTTTCTGGTAAGGCTTCTGAGCGATCTAAGAAGGCTTGAATGGTTTTCTTCGCGTCTGCCAGGATCGCGACATCGACATGGTGACGACGGCCAAGTTTGCTAGAGTCGATATCCACTTGAATATACTTGGCATCAGGGGCGATAAAGTATGGTTGGAATGGGAAGTCAGACCCTAAGAACAACACCGCATCCGCAGCCCGTGCCGTTTCCACCCCAGGCTTTGAAGCCACGCGACCTGCCGAGCCCATGTTTCCGATGTAGCTGTCAGGTACGACCCCTTTTGCTAACGCAGTAACGACGATCGGGGCGTGGAGTTTTTCAGATAAGGCGATGATTTGATCTTTTGCCCCGCGCGCGCCATTGCCGACATATAAAATCGGATGCTTAGCGGCACTCATGATCTTCAACGCGTCATCGACTCGCGTTAAATCAGGTTCTGGTAAAATCGGATCTTGATACAACGGCGCACTAGAAACATAATCATCTTCAATTTCTGTCCAACCTAAGTCTTTAGGAATGGTGATCACGGCCACACCTTTGTGGGCATAAGCTTGACGAATCGCTTCATCGACCACTGCTGGCATTTGCTTAGCTGTCATCACTGTGCGGTTATAAACAGAAACATCGGCGAACATCGGATTTTCGTTCATTTCTTGGAAATAGGCGGTGTTCATCGCACTCGTTGGCACTTGACCAACTAACGCCAGCACTGGCACATGGTCATATTGCGCATCATACAAGCCATTGAGCAAATGCACAGCACCAGGGCCTGCAGAACCAAAAGTCACACCGATTTTCCCAGTGACTTTGGCTTCCCCAACTGCCGCCAATGCCCCTACTTCTTCATGACGGACTTGGACATAGTTTAACGTGTCTTTGCGATTATGCAAGGCGTTCATGGTGGAGTCAAATGACCCGCCTGGTAGACCATAAATATTCTTCACGCCCCATGATTCGATCACCTTTAACATTGCGTCAGATGCATTAATTTTTGTCATATGCTCGTCCTCCGACTTTCTTTTAATAAGTATCTACAACATCAGTATATCGTAACGTTTACAAAATACAAGTGGTAACGGCGGAATCCTTATGCCAATTTAAGCATAACATGAAATCGCCACCATCGTCGAATTTTAGCCTTTGACACAAACAATGTTAGTGATTTGAAATTGGGACTCCAGCGACTCGCCGCTGCGTCGTGAGGGTCCTAGGCGAAGCTAACTTGGACGTTTCGCTACGCTCTTTCCTCAAGTGGATCTTCACCTGCGTCTTTCCGTAAGCGACAAGTCGCTAACGGAAAGCTCACACGCACCGGCGGTCAGCTTCCGTCCCAATTTCAAATCACTGTACGAACTGGAGTGCACCGCTGTCGCCTGATGCCGTCATCAAAAAAACCAAGACAGCTTCGTCTTGGTTTCATTAAACAACTATTTAGCTGCTTGTAATTCTTTGATACGAGCTTGCGTCCCTTCAAGCTTGGCTTGAGCGTCAGCAAGTTTGGCTTTTTGTTCGTCGATGACTTCAGCTGGTGCTTGGGCTAAGAAGCCTTGGTTGCCAAGTTTCTTTTCAAAGCGAGTGATCTCTTGATCAAGTTTCTTTTCCGCTTTGGTGAGCTTGGCAATTTCGTCATCTAAGTTGATCAATTCAGCCAGTGGTACGTAGATCGTGGCGCCATTGATCACGGCAGACGCAGCTAAGGCTGGCGTGTCGAGGTCAGTGCCAACTTCAAATGCTTTAGCATGGACGAAGCGGTTGATGAATTCAAAGTTGTTTTCAAAAATCGGCTTCAAATCTGCGTCTTGCAACTTCACTTGAATATCGATTTCATTGGCCATTGGCGCGTTAACATCGGTGCGGATCCCACGGACAGCGCGGATCAATTCGATCAAGGCTTGCATTTGCTTGATGGCATCAGCATTTTCGAATTCTTTGTGGGTGACAGGATAAGCAGCCACGACAATGGATTCGCCGTCATGTGGCATCGTCAACCAGATCTTTTCAGTGACGAATGGCATGATCGGGTGCAACAAACGTAACACTTGATCTAAGACATAGCGTAAGTTGATGCGCTTAGCAATCTTAGCGTCTTCATCTTCACCATATAAGACTTCCTTGGCCATTTCAATGTACCAGTCTGCCAATTCGTTCCAGATGAAGTTGTACAAGTCACGTTCTGCTTCCCCAAATTCAAACTTATCGAACTTGGCGGTGACACTTTCAATGGTTTCGTTCAAACGGGCGAAGATCCACTGATCAGACAAGTCAAAGGTCGCTGGATCTGGTTGATCGGATGCCTTCGTGTCTTCAAGGTTCATCAACACAAACCGGGACATGTTCCAGATCTTGTTAATGAAGTTCCAAGAAGCACCGATGGCTTTCCAAGAGAATCGAGTATCTTGACCAGGAGTGGACCCATTGACTAAGAACCAACGTAAAGCGTCAGCGCCATATTTTTCAATGACATCCATTGGGTCGATCCCGTTGCCCAAAGACTTCGACATTTTGCGGCCTTGTTCATCACGGATCAAACCATGGATCAAGGTGTTTTTAAATGGTCGTTGACCAGTGAATTCCAACCCTTGGAAGATCATCCGAGCGACCCAGAAAGGAATGATGTCATAGCCGGTAACTAAGGTGTCTGTTGGGTAGTAACGCTTGTAGTCAGGCGCATCTGTGTCTGGCCAGCCCATGGTGGAGAATGGCCACAAGGCACTGGAGAACCATGTGTCTAAGACGTCAGGATCTTGTTCCCAGTTTTCAGCGTCTTTAGGGGCTTCCATGCCGACATACATTTCACCAGTGGTCTTGTTGTACCACGCAGGAATGCGATGGCCCCACCATAGTTGACGGGAGATGACCCAGTCGTGGATGTTGTTCATCCAATTTAAGAAAGTATGTTCAAACCGTTCAGGGACAAAGTTAACTTTGTTGTCGCCTTCTTGGTTCTTAATAGAAGCTTCAGCAAGTGGTTGCATCTTGACGAACCATTGGGTCGACAGACGTGCTTCCACTTGGACGCCCGTACGTTCGGAGTGACCAACACTGTGGACGATTGGCACGATCTTCAACAAGTCACCGCTTGCTTTCAAGTCGTTGACCAAGTTTTCACGGCATTCAAAACGATCTTGGCCTTGATACTTGCCAGCATTTTCGTTCATAGTGCCGTCATCATTCATACAGTTGATACGTTCCAAATTATGACGATTACCAACTTGGAAGTCGTTAGGGTCATGGGCTGGCGTAATTTTAACGGCCCCAGTCCCAAATTCAGGATCAGCGTGGATATCGCCGATGATCGGAATTTCACGACCAACGATCGGAACAATGACCTTTTTGCCGATCATGTCTTTGTAGCGTTCATCTGATGGGTTAACGGCCACGGCAGTATCACCGAACATCGTTTCAGGACGAGTGGTGGCAATTTCAATGCCGCCAGGGGTGCCGTCGGCGAACTTGTAAGTCATGTGGTAAAAGGCACCTTTGTCATCTTCATGAATCACTTCAATGTCTGACAAAGCCGTCCGTGCTTGCGGATCCCAGTTGACGATGTATTCGCCGCGGTAGATCAAGCCTTTGTTGTAAAGATCAACGAAGACTTTGCGGACCGCTTTAGATAACCCATCATCCAAGGTGAAACGTTCACGGGAATAATCCAGAGATAACCCCATTTTGCCCCATTGTTGTTTGATGGTAGCGGCAAATTCGTCTTTCCATTCCCAAACTTTTTCGACGAATTTTTCTCGACCGAGGTCATAGCGAGAGATGCCTTCTTTGCGCAACTTCGCTTCAACTTTCGCTTGAGTGGCGATACCAGCATGGTCCATCCCTGGCAACCACAAGGTATCAAAGCCTTGCATCCGCTTTTGACGAATGAGCATATCTTGCAAGGTGGTGTCCCAGGCATGGCCTAAATGCAACTTCCCAGTGACATTTGGCGGTGGGATAACGATACTATAAGGTTTGGCTTTCTTGTCGCCTGATGGTTTGAAAACGCCTTGTTCCAGCCACTTATCATAGCGGCCAGCTTCGACGGCTTGAGGGTCGAATTTTGGGGCTAATTCTTCTTTCATGGAATGATCCTCCAATTATTTTTGTGAACAAAAAAACTCGTCCTAATGATTAGGACGAGTTGACTCGCGGTGCCACCTAAATTGAGAAATAACTTTCTCCACTTAAAACCGATAACGGACGGTCCCGGTCAGCCTTACTGCATTCAG
The DNA here is from genome assembly GCF_003946305.1 of Lacticaseibacillus porcinae. GTDB lineage: Bacteria > Bacillota > Bacilli > Lactobacillales > Lactobacillaceae > Lacticaseibacillus > Lacticaseibacillus porcinae. Next base: position 25,141 of record NZ_RHNS01000002.1, on the reverse strand, counting down.
GATGACAGCTCACAAGCTACACATGAAAATTGACTTATCGACTCACACCAACCGCCGACTCGCTGCAAACCCAACTTTCACGCCTCTTGTTCATTGCGTTACTCGCATTATAAACTTGACGAGTGGTGGACGTCAACGGGTTTTAAGCTTTTTGTTTTTGGTGTGCCACATATAAAAGGCTTTGCAGCTCAGAGGTTAAGTCGATATAGCGGATCGTCGTCGTCGGCTTGCAAGCAACTGGCTGCGGCGCAAAGGTCATGATCGCGGTAATGCCAGCAGCTTCCAATTGTGCAATGACACTTTCTTGACTGGAACTTGGTACCGCAACGATCGCCGTGTGGACGCCTTTAGGCAGGCGTTGCTTAAGATCCGCAAATGAATAAATCGGGATCCCATCGATGCTAGTGTTGATCTTCGCTGGGTCATGATCAAAGGCCACCACAATATCTAAATCAGGATTGCGGCGAAAGTTATTTTCGATCAACGCCGCCCCTAGTCCCCCAACACCGATCAAAACAATATCTTCAGGCGATTGAACTTGCAACAGTTGTCCAAATTCTTCAACTAAAGTCGCCACACTATAGCCATACCCACTTTTCCCCAGTTCCCCAAAGCTTGAGAAATCGCGTCTGATCGTTGCCGAAGGAATATGAATGATCTCTGCTAATTTATCTGATCGCACTCGTCGAATGCCTCGTTGTTGCATTTGTTGAGCCGCCCGATAATATAAGGGAATTCGTCTGATCGTCGCCTTTGACACTTTTGTTTTTGCGTCGAGCATCACGCCACCTCCAAAGTGTGTTCATTCATTCACATATTAGGATATCACGGTGCTTGTGAAAAATCAAACATAAAATCGTTTACAACCGCGCTGTGGTCGGCTCTAGCGGCAAAATAAAAAGCATCGAGCGGGTTTGCTCAATACTTTACAGCCTTTACCTGAACATGTGATCAGTGGTTGGCACATCTTCAATAGTCCAAGTCATCGTACCAGTATACGTGGCCCCGACTTTCATTTTGTTGGCTTGCGAAGGTGAAATCGTCAAACGAGGATACATCAGGGTTTGATCATATTGCATCGCGGTGGTGTTCGGGTTGGTCAACACCACTGCTGCAGTGCCTGCTTGTAAGTCTACCGCATTCCAACCGTTACTCCCTGCTGGCAAAGTCATCTGCGGCGCAAACGTGCTATCACCACTAGTCCAATCAGACATGGTGACACTCAATCGTTGACCAGCAGGCAAAGTCCCGGTTAACCGCACTTTATCTTGGGCTGTCAGCGGTGCGGTTTGACCTAAGGTGTAATTGCCAAAAGCCCAAGCACCAGTGGCGGAGACGCTGGCTTTGGTGGCAGTGCTACCAGAGTCGTTATTGCGCTTTTGGGTCAACTTTGCAGCTTGGGCCTCATCTTTTTTAAAGTAGTTTAAAAGGTTTTGATAGGTCGCATCATCCAACCCTTGAACGGTTGATGCGAGTAATTTATCCGGATCCAGCGCTGACAAATAGGCATTCGGGTTCTTAGAATTGACCAGCGCGGCTAGGGTTTCACTGGTTAGCTGCGAAGCCACTGCATTAATCCCAAGATTTGAAACTGTCATCCAATTATCAACGGCTTTGATCACAATGGCGTTGACCACAACATCAGGTAAAACCGTATTCCCACCCGTTGAAATAATCGTCGCCAACACGATGAAGGTATCCGAATTATCGCTATCCAAATTATCATTATTCGACAAATCGATTTTGCCACCAATGGCCAACACCCCTTGATTGTTATAACCAATAGTCGTCAACACGTTTGAGGCTAAATTGACGTTACGGGTTTGCGAACCAATGCTACTAAGGAGACTAGAATCCAACGTCGTCAGGTTTTCATAGGAAAGATCCCAGGTGATCACCGACTTGGATCCCAAGGTCCGCGTTCGAAACACCCAATACGCCCAGCCACTTTCAGTCAACCCTGGACCAAACAAGTTACTGCCGAGGTCCAATTCAGTTAAATTAGGCATGGTAATCGTTTGGAACAATGATAAAATTTTAACTCGATTTACCGGCGCAGTAACTTTTGAGGTCAGTCCTGTCAAGTCGATGGTTTTGGCATTCTTGGCACTCATTAACACCAACATCAATTTGTTCAACACTGGTAAATTGGCCAAAGTATAAGGTTGAGAGCGACTATCTGCAACTGGAAGTGTACTGCCAGACAGCAAACTAACCATGTCAAACGAGCCATCAGAGACGCCTTGCGATAACAACATATCGCTAGTTTCAACATTATCATTGGTATTGGTGGCTAATCCGCCGACCCAGTTGGCAACCGTGGCATCGACTGAAGAAACAAAGCTTACATCAGAATTTTGCGTGCGGTCCGCTAACGAAACGGTTTGCCATTGATCAACTGCTCCAACCGTTAAATCAGTCGCCGAAACATTCGGCGTACTCCCATTGGCATCCAGTGAATTGTTGATCATCACCGACACGACGGCTTGTGGTAATCCGAGGTCGCCGACTAAAGTGAGGTTATTATAGTTGTTGGCGGCTTGTACCGGCTGTGAGTCAGCAAAAAGGCTTCCTGCAACAAGTACAAGCAGCGCCGATAGCAAGATGAATAAGTGTTTGCGCAGTGTCTTCATTAAGGAAGCCTCCTTTCGTTATTTGTCTGTGTGGTTTTTCAGTTCCGCGACTTGTTTTTCAAGGTCTGCGAGTTTTTGGGCAGATTTCTTGCGACGGGTGAAAATCACGATCAATAAGAAAATGATCAACACTAACAAGACGATACCGACGACGATGGCGATGATGTAAGCCTTTGGCATACCGCTGTGAACCTTAGCGGCAGCTTTGGTGAGTTTGTCAGCTTTGGCTTGTGTGATTTTAACTGTTTTATTGGTTGTCGTGCGGTACTGATAGTGATTGCCGTGACCATCGGCGTAAGTCCCAGTCGCAGACTTCCCCCAATAAGCGGTAGTCGTCACTTGATAGTTTCCCGCTGTGACCTGCGTGCCTAACGCCATGGCTTGATACAGCTTAGAGTTTGGTGCCATTTGGGCATCTGCCAACCGTAAAGTCTTGGTTTTACCGCTTGGGGTTTTAATGGTGGTGATGGTTTCGATATGATTGGCAAACGCCGCATTGGTGTTTCGCACCATTGCGCGGATCTGGTTACCTTGCTTCGTACGACTCGATGTCACGCCACCAATTTCAAGTTTTGGTGCGAGGATATCATTTGAGTTACGCGCCAGCACCGCAACGGTGTATGCATACTTGCTGACCACGCCGAGTTTGCCAGACGTTGAACTTGATTGATTAGCCGGCGTGAACACTAGTCCCCCGACCATTACACCAGAAAAACTGGTGCTTGGCATTGTTAAGGTTGCCGTATAAGTGGCACTACCTTTTGCCGGCACCGTGATCGACTTGCTGCCTTGTACAGCGTCACTGATTTTATGTGGCAGCGTGTTATCAGGGGTATTGGAGCCGCCAGTGTAGTCGACGATCCCGGAATCACTGGAAGTCGCTGTTGTCGCTTGGACGTCAACTTTGATCGCACTGCTGGTTGAGTTGGTCAACTTCACTTGCAGAGGTGTTGCTTGTCCAGCCTTTAACAACAAATCAAAATACGACACATTTTTATCGCGTTGATAAGTTGATTGCACTGGTTGAACGCCAAGTGCGGCGTTAGATGCGGCATGAACCGGTTGTGTGATTGCGAGTCCAAATACTACAAAAAGCAGCGCAATCATGAGCTGCTTTAAGGACATGTTTTTATTCTTTTTCATTTGATTTTATTATTCACCAATTGAAGAGGAATCAGCGTTGTCGTCAGGCGTGTTGTTCAGGTTCCAAGTGATCGTGTTGGTATAGGAGTCAGCCTTCAACAACGTGTTTGCTTTAATTTTCAAACCATATTTTAAATCCGTTGCAAATGTAGGGCTTTTGCTGGTGCCAACATTGCCAGATGCGACAGTAACAGGAGTACCAGCAATTAAAGTGTGATCATTGACAGTCAACGTTGAGGCATTATCACTGTCCAACGCACTGTCGCCGAACCCAGACTCATTAGCAGTCAAGTGCCAATCAAGGTTATCACCTAAGAAATCAGTGATAGTCGTATCGTTTTTCTTAGTTTGGGTATCACCATAGTTCCCTGCATAAACAGTTGCTACGTCAGTTGAAGTAAAATCAACATCGCTAGGTTTCGTGTAGGTCAACGTGCCAGCACCGACTGTCAAGTTAGCCTTAGTATCACTGGTCGTGCCGGCTGCGGTCGTCGTATCAGTCGTATCGGCATGCACATTCACGCTTGTCGCGGTAATTGCTAAACCTAAAACAGTGGCACTCATCATCAAACCTGCAATAACTTTTTTCATGGGAAAAATTCCACCTTTCACAATTAACGTTCACTCGATATGTTACTTACATTTTCTACTATAAAGATTATTTCGAAAAACCACAATAAGAAAACCATTAGAATGCATTGCGTGGAATAAAAAAAGCCTCGGTTATCGAGACTTTTTGTATCGCTATTAGATAATCATACATGAATAACGATTACACCTGCATAAAGCGCCATTTTCATGCATTAAGTTGTATACAATCTTTTTTCAGTTTTTTCTATAATAATTCTGAAATCACGTCTTGCTCGGCATTCATAAACTCATCAGAGCTGCGGATCTCAGTGATTTCGATGCCATCCATGGCACGTTGCAATAACCCATCAATGTCGAGTTTGCTTTCATAGTAACGGGACTTATCCAAGTTTGGCTTGGTTTTTGGACGCGGTGGCGCAAAAATCGTGCAGCAGTCTTCAAATGGCATGATCGATAAATCATAGGTATCGATATCTTCTGCCACTTTGATGATTTCATTTTTATCCATAGTTGCCACTGGCCGTAAAATTGGCATCGTGGTCACATCATTGATCGCCACCATCGATTCCAAGGTTTGGCTGGCCACTTGACCAACGGATTCCCCATTGAAAATCGCCAAGGCATGGCGTTTATGGGCGATCATGTCCGCTAACCGTAACATGAAGCGGCGTTGAATGGTCATTAAGTACCCTTCTGGCACACCAGCTTTAACGGTTTCTTGGATCTCAGTAAATGGCACTTGGATAAATTTGATACTGCCGACATAAGGCGTCAACTTCGCCGTCAATTGCTTGGCTTTAGCCAATGCATTGTCAGAAGTATATGGTGGGGAGAAGAAATGCACCATTTCGATATCCACCCCACGCTTTAACGCAAGATATCCAGCAACTGGGGAATCGATCCCACCAGAAAGCATCAAGACTGCTTTACCAGCAGAGCCGACTGGTAAGCCACCAGCACCTTGAATGGTGGTGGTGGACAAATAAATGGCTTCGCGGCGGACTTCAACGCGCAAAGTGACATCAGGATGCTTCATTTGCGCTTTGAGATCTGGGCGTTCTTCAGTTAATAAATCACCAATATCAAGGTTCATGCCGTTGGTGTCGAGTTCAAAAGTGTGATCAGACCGCTTCGTGGCAACTTTGAATGTGGAACCTGCTGGTGCGGTTTCCTTCATTAGTTCCAACACTTTTTCATGGACCAACGTCATGTCTTTAGGCACTTTGACTGATGGAGAGAAGTTTTGGATCCCAAAGACTTGTTGCAAGCGGTCCATCACCCCTTGGGAGTCCTCGCCGTTGAGTTCGATGTGCAAACGATCGCGCTTAGGCCGAATGGTGAGGCCTGGGTATTCATGCAAAGCTTTAGTAATGTTGCCGTTCAAACGGCCGATGAAGGCGCTGCGGTTTTTGCCTTTAGTGGACAATTCGCCATAGCGCACCATGATCATGTCGTATTGCATAAAAATTCCTTTCTATTTCAAAAACTATTCTTTTGGCATTAATTTTTCAAACTGCTTGTAGATCTTATCAAAAGCAGCATTAAATTCGTCGGCTTCAGCCAAGGTGTTGTTTTCATCTAAACTGACGCGAATCGCACTAGTGGCCAAATGTGGATCGGCGTGCATCGCCGCAAGCGTTGACGATTCGGTGCCTTTTTTCGATGAACATGCACTGGTTGTAGAGATGTAGATCTGATATTGCTCAAAGGCATGGACAATGGTTTCTCCACGGACGCCGCGAATTGCAAAACATAAAATATGCGGTGCGAAGTCTGGGGCTAATTCAGAAAACAGATGCACATTCGGGAATTGTTGGACGTGTTCGGCGATTCGCTGACGAATTGCCGCTTGCTTTTTAACATTGCCAGCTTCATCTTCCAAATGCAACCGCAACGCCTTAGCCATCGCCGCCACTGCAGGTGTGTTTTCAGTGCCTGAGCGCAAGTTTTGTTCTTGGCCACCGCCAGTCATTAACGGTGCAATGTGTTTGCCTTCTTTGGCATAGATAAACCCAGTACCACGAGGGGCGTGGAACTTGTGGCCAGAGAAGGTGATGAAGTCGATGCGCGGATTACGCAACGATTTCATCAACCCTTTGCCGATGGCTTGCACAGCATCCACGTGAAAATGCACGGTCGGATAATCTTTTAAGATATCAGCGACCGCATCGATCGGCTGCATGGCCCCGACTTCATTGTTGACCGCCATCACCGACACTAAAATGGTATCATCGCGCAACGCCGCCTTTAAATCATCTGGATTGATGAACCCGCGATGATCGACAGGCAAATAAGTCACGTCAAAGCCTAAGCTTTCCAGTTGTTTCATTGAGTTAATGATCGCTGGATGTTCAACTTGGGTGGTGATCAAATGTTTGCCAAATGGTCGCTTTTCGATCGCAGTCCCTTTAACGACCCAGTTGTCACCTTCTGTCCCACCAGAAGTGAAAAAGATCTCATCAGGTTTAGCTTGGATCAAATCCGCGATTTGTTTACGTGCACCTTCAAGCATTTGATACGCTTTATCGCCTAGTGCGTGTAAGGAACTTGGGTTGCCAGCAAAGTTTTGAGAAACTTTGTTATAAGTGTCCAACGCCGCAGGATCGATTTTGGTGGTTGCGGAGTTATCAAAATAAATCATCAGTTGCCATTCCCTTTCAAATTGTAAGTTGCTGTTTGCGATTATAACATAGTATTTATGGCTTGTGCCACTGTTTGCCATAAGTCATGCCACACGATCGATGTGCGGCATCGTGAGTGTGAATTTGGTCTTCATCATTAGGCTTCCAGCACGAAAACCTGAGGCCTCCAACAAAAGGCGTTCCCGTGTGGTTCATCAGCCTAGATATCCAATCACCGTAGACGTCACGTGGTTCGTAGCCATCAGGTGACAGCGGCTAGCGCAGTGGAAGTGATTTGAAATTGGGACGGAAGCTGGCCGTCGGTGCGTGGTGAGATTCTCGTTAGCGGTTTACCGCTTACGAGAAACCGCAGGGAAAGATCCACTTGAAACGGAGCGTAGCGACGGAGCAAGTTAGCTTTCCTGAGGACCCTCACTACGCACCGACGAGCCAGCTGGAGTCCCAGTTTCAAATCACTGAAACGAAGCTATCCCGCTGGCGCCTGCAATGTCCAAACAAAAACCGAGACGTCAGGCGACATCTCGGTATGCACTTAAAACAGTGCGGCGGATTGAGACTTCAAATAATCGTTTTCAACTTTTTGGTAAGCGCCAGGTTCAACTTTTTCTAGGGCTGATGCGATCACGTCAGCGGCTTGAGAATAGTTGTAATGTTGATACAAGTCTTTGGCTTGCGTCACTGCAGATTCAACTTCCGCATGGGTGGTTTTATAACGGTTGGCATATTGCAACAGTTGTTCGCACATCCCAGCAGAATCCACGACGGTGCGGCTTTGATCTTTCAGTTGATCGATGTCTTCGCCGATTTTGATCAATGACTTGGCGATGTCATCCAAGTTGATCTTGACTTGATTCAAATCGTTTTCCAATTGTTTCAGTTCTTTGGTCACCACATTGAAAAAGTCTAAATACGGCCGCGGTAACCCTGGCAACTGATGTCGCGAAACTTCATATTTGATGTCACGCACAGCATTGGCGAAATCTTCTGCCGAAGCCACTGCTTGATGTTCCCGTGCTTGCAAATCAGAAACGCCAGCGTTGATGGCTTGGTGTTGGGTTTCGATGGCGTGTAAGTCGTTGCGGGTTTGATTGTAGAAACTCAACACTTCTGAATAAATCGCAGTGTTGTCTTGGATCTGATGTTGGGAATCGGTGAAGCTTTCGGCGATGCCATCAAGTTGATCGCGTAAGCTTTCAGCAGTTTGTTCTTCGTTGTGCGTCAAGGTGTAGGACTGATTGAGATGATCGAGTTCTAATAACAAGGTGTGGTTTTGCTTTTGGGCATGGGCGATGAACTGGCGCAAGTCACCGGTTTGTTGTTGCACTGCAGTTTTAGCATTCAGTTCTTTTTCCATGGTGGCATATAAACCATCGATGTTTTCTGCTGTGGCCGCCACATTGTCTGCCAGATCATCGACTTTTAGATCAGTGATTTGATCATGCGCCAACTTCACTGCAGCTTGGGCGTCAGCGATGCCAGCAGGCACATCTTGAGTGAAGACGAAATGTTGCGCCGCCAGTTCGTGGAAACCTGAATCGAGTTCTTCAAGTTGGCCTGGGAATTCATTGACCACCGTGTTGACGAGCTTTGGCAAGCGCGCAACTTCATCTTGAAGGGTGGACACTGACACAGTCAAGCCGTCCATTTGTTCAGAAGCTGCGGCATGGTCTCCTGATTCTGAAACTGTAGCCACTTCATGTAAACGGGTCGCAATGGTTTGCAACTCTGCTTCCAAAGCTGGCAACGCCGTATCAAAGGCATAAGATTTCGCCAAAATGGTTTTCCGCGCCGTTTGGTAATCACTTCGCAAGGTCTTGAGTTGGTCGCGTACGGCAACTTCTGCCGTTTGAATGGCAGTTAACGACTTTTTGATTTTCGTCAATTTGGCGTCAGCGTCAATGATCGCCGCTTGAATCGCTTGTTGCGATTGGCGGACTTTGACGAATTGGAATTGTTTGTTTTCCAAGTCCACATCTAACAGTGCCGTTTGCAAACCGGCGAGTTCATTTTCCACGACATGTTGGTAGTCGCGTTGAGACTTGGTGAACGCCCGCAACGATTCGCCTGCCAACCCAAGATTGGCGATGGTACGGATCAATCCGCGCAATTCGCCATTATCGACTTTCTCCACTTCTTGATCCAGCTGATGTAACTTGCTGGCATTGAAGCGTTGTAATCCCCAAATGCCGCCAACGATGACGACCACTACGATTAACACAACGATTATCCACATCATTTTCCAAAACACCTTCCACGATCACTGAAATCCGCATTGCAAAATTGCCATTTGTTCACTATACTTCAGTAAGCCTGTCATGCGGTTTCATGTCCTTAGTTCATAGTATCTCAAAAACTGTGAAAACTTGAAACCTTTTATAGGAAAATAACCGCATCTGACGCAAATTTGTAAAGGAAGGTCCCAATATGTCCACTCTTGATCCCATTTTAGTCGCCCAAGTCGACGCCTTGCTCGATAATGAACCCAATCCCATCACTGTTTTAAGCAATGCCTCAGCATTGATCAATGCGGCGATGACTGATTTAAACTGGTGTGGCTTTTATTTTTACAGCGAAAAAACCGGTACTTTAGACCTTGGTCCCTTCCAAGGTCAAGTTGCTTGCACGCATATTCAGCCAGGATCCGGCGTGGTCGGCACCGCTTATCAAAACGATGCGCCGATGATCGTGCCTAATGTCCATGAATTCGCAGGTCATATCGCTTGTGACGCCGCTTCTAACTCTGAAGTAGTGGTGCCGATTCATGTTGACGGGAAGTTGATCGGGATCTTAGATATCGACTCCCCATTACTTGACCGCTTTTCTCAAGCTGATCAAGCTGTTTTAGTCGATGCCGTCGCCGCCCTTGCAAAACATCTTGACGCGCAAGCCTTGGCTTTGGTATACTAGTCCGCGAGTAATTTAATGCAGCAGTGAATGGCATGGTCGGCTCCAGTTTTGCAACCTATTGGTATGTTAAGTAACCGCGGCTGCGCAATGGTGAAAGACTTAGCGAAACTGTCCGTGTGCTGAGTTCACACATTAACTTACTCCAAACAAAATTTTTGGAGGAATTCAATATGTCTCGTTATACTGGCCCTCGCTGGAAACAATCTCGCCGTCTTGGCTTGTCTCTTTCCGGCACCGGTAAAGAATTAGCTCGTCGTCCTTATGCCCCTGGTGATCACGGTGCCAACAACCGCCGTAAGGTCTCCGAATACGGCCAACAACTTCGCGAAAAGCAGAAGCTTCGTTGGATGTACGGCTTGAACGAACGCCAATTCCGTAACTTATTCGTTCGCGCCGGCAAGATCTCCGAAGGTACTCATGGTGAAAACTTCATGATCCTTTTGGAAACTCGTTTGGATAACTTGGTATTCCGCTTAGGCTTGGCAACTACTCGCCCACAAGCTCGCCAATTAGTTAACCACGGTCATATCTTGGTCGACGGCAAACGCGTTGATATTCCTTCTTACGAAGTTAAGCCTGGCCAAGTAATTGGCTTGCGCGAACGCTCCCAAAACTTGGTTATCGTTAACGAAGCCATCGAAGCAACGGTTTCCCGTCCTGCTTACGTGACCTTCGACGATAACAAGAAGGAAGGTTCCCTTGTTCGCTTACCTCAACGTGACGAACTCGAACCAGAAGTCGACGAAGCTCTTGTCGTTGAATACTACAACCAAATTCTGTAATTTTTATTATAATATTTGGTTATCAAAAGCTTTATGCCTTTGGCATAAAGCTTTTTTTGTGTCATGAAATCAGCGTACAAGCCCTTGCAAGCAAGGATTTTATTTGAACGCACAACAAATCCACGAAACAGCATTCTGCTTCGTGGATCTGCGGCTTTTATGCCATTCAATTACGTGTCTACAGTTCAAACAATATCAAGGACGTTGCTGCGGGCCTTGGCTTATTAGACCTCAACCACGTTCGTTGCTAATCGGCTTTGCACTGCCTTTGGCAAACAGACGTCGCCTTGCGTCTCACGTCACCGTGAGGGCACTACTCCCGGCTGTAACTGGTTTGAGTCCACGACTAGGACCCTTCAGTACCGGCACTTTGGAACTGGAGATCTAGCAGCGCTCGACAGTTAAGCCCAGATGCTACGGGATGGTCTCCGAGAGTTTAGCGGGCACTTCCACCCGTCGCGAAGTGGTACGGGTGACCTGCGCTAAGCCACTCACTCCTCATAGAATTCGACATCATGATAACGCCTTCATAAATTAATGTCAAGTATTTTTTGTAACCGATCTCAAAAAGTTTTTTCCGAGCAAAAAAGCCTCGTTTTTCAACGAGACTTCTAGCGATTATTTGGGGTCGATCATCGTTAATTGGATCCGTTCACGCTTCATATCAACCGATTCGATCCACACATCGACAATGTCGCCGACTGCAACCACAGTTTTCGGATCTTTGACGAAATGCGTCGCCATCCGCGTCACATGCACCAAGCCATCATGCTTCACGCCGATGTCAACAAACGCGCCAAAGTCAACCACATTGCGCACTGTCCCTTGTAACTTCATCCCCGGCACCAAGTCCGCCATGGTCAACACATCTTTGCGCAATAACGGTTGCGGCAACGCATCCCGCATATCGCGCCCAGGGTTTTCTAAACTAGAGACGATGTCATTCAAGGTTTCTGTCCCGACTTTATCCGTTACTAACGGTGCCACGTCAACGGCTTGCACCTTGGCGATCATTGTCGACGTCCCTAATTCACCAGCGGAAACCCCTGCTTGTTGCAAAATTTGTTTCGCGACTGGATAACTTTCTGGGTGAATATCCGTGTTATCCAAGGCATTCGATCCATTGATGATCCGCAAGAAACCGACGGCTTGCTCATAAGCTTTAGGGCCGAGCCGTGGGACTTTCAATAATTGTCGACGATTGTCATAACTACCGTTTTCATTGCGATAAGCGACAATATTTTCAGCGATTGTTTTATTCAAACCAGAGATCCGCGTCAACAATTGCGCAGAACCAGTATTGACGTTGACGCCGACGCGATTGACTGCGCGTTCGACGACAGCATCAACTTCTGAGTCCAAGTCTTTAGCCGGCAGATCATGTTGATACTGCCCGACACCCACAGCTTCTGGATCGATTTTCACCAGTTCTGCCAAAGGATCTTGCAACCGCCGCGCAATCGAAATCGCCGAACGCTGTTCCACATGGAGATCAGGAAATTCATCACGGGCGACTTGGCTGGCAGAATATACTGAGGCGCCAGCTTCATTGACGATCGCATAATAAATGTCGCGTGGGATGTCGTGTAAGACGTTGGCGACAAATTGTTCAGATTCGCGACTGGCAGTCCCATTGCCGATGGAGATCATCGTCACCTGACATTTCTCAAGCAGCGCTTTAAATTCGCCAGCAGCGGCATTGCGCTTGGCTTGTGGCGCCGGCTTATGGGGATAGATCACCGCTTTGGCTAAGAACTTCCCGTTTTCATCAACCACTGCGAGTTTGCACCCGGTACGATACGCCGGATCAAAACCTAATACCACTTTGCCTTTGACTGGCGCTTGCATCAACAAATTGTATAAGTTTTGGCCAAAAACATCGATGGATTGCGCGTTTGCTTGATCGGTCAACTCATTGCGCAACTCCCGTTCAATGGCAGGGCCGATGAACCGTTTGTAGGCTTCACGGTAAGCATTGGCGACAAATGCAGTGGCTTCATTCTCTTTGTGGTGACCGATCAGTCGTTCATGAAAATGCTTGTCGATCGGCACGTCGTCAACGACGATTTTAACGGATAAGATCTTGGCTTTTTCACCGCGGTTGATCGCCAAAGTCCGAGTTGCCGAAATGTGGCGCACACTGATTTCCGTATCATAAAATTGCTTGTAAACTTGCTTTTCATCTAAGGCTTCCGCTTTTGGTCGGAGCTTGGTTTTCAACTTCCCAGTGCGTTGGGTAAAATTGCGGATCCAATGGCGATAAATGGTGATTTCACTGAATTTTTCCGCTAAGATCTCAGTGGCCCCAGCCAACGCCGCATCGACAGTTTTCACATCTTTTTTGACATAGTGACGGGCTTGATCTGCGAGTTTTCCGTCAGGCAGTTTCAAGATCCACCGCGCTAAAGGTTCTAATCCTTGAGCTTTAGCGAGAGTGGCTTTGGTTTGACGTTTTTGTTTGTAAGGTAAATACAAGTCTTCCACTTCAGGAAGTTTCGTCGCCGCTTGGATCTCTGCTTTTAATTTCGGGGTCAGTTGATGCAGCTCATCAATGGCTTTGATCACTGCAAGTTTGCGTTCTTGCAAGGCGGTCACCCGTTTAAAACTCGTTTCAATCGCTTGAATTTGCACTTCATCCAAACTGCCGGTCATTTCTTTGCGGTACCGCGCAATGAAAGGCACCGTATTACCAGCATCCATCAAATCTAAAACCGTTTTAACTTGGTGGGTACTGATACCGTTAAGGTCTGGTTGCATTAATTGAAGCATTTGCGTATCGATCATGATCATTCCTTTACAAGGCGTTTGCCACCAGAAACTCGCACTGGCGTGAATTCATTATACCATCTCCTGCAATTTTCACTGGTCAAAAACCAAGAACTGCTGCTGTGACTACTGAACCGAAACCTGGATATAAAAAACGCTGAATCAGTGGCATCACCCACTGATTCAGCATTTTACGAAGCGGTTCTGGTTTGCACCACTTGATTGCGACCACTATGTTTGGCAGCATACAAGTTGATGTCAGTTTTTTCGATAAAGTCTTTTAACACCACTTGGGCATCTTTGATCGATGAGATCCCAGCAGAAATCGTCAGCCGCAGTTGCGGATTCTCTCGCAATACCACTAGGTGCTTCAACCGTTCAAAATAATCATCGATTGCCTGACGCGCTTGATCATCGCTTAGGCCATAGATCAACACACTGAACTCTTCACCACCAGTGCGATACACTGCGGCGTAATATTCCATCGGGATAAAATAACTTTCCACATCCCGGGCGAAATTGATCAGCGCTTCATCCCCAATCAAATGACCATAAGTGTCATTGATGGCTTTGAAGTGGTCGATATCCATCATCACCAAATGCAAGTTGTCGCCGTCAGATTCAGCGAGTTTGCTTTGAAACCAACCATAATCTTTGCGAAACAGTGATAAGCTCCGCACGCCAGTCAACTCATCGTGATTGTTGCCATAAGTGAGTTTTTTGGTTTGTTTGCGGCGGTAGCGCAACAAGCGATCATATAAATCTGCCAACCCCAGCAATAAAATGAAGACGATCCCGACATCGACTGCTTGCCAAGTCGGATAATGATGGACGATTTGAGTCACCCACCACAAAGCGACAGACATTAAGCCAGTAAACAGAAAATACCGCCAATGCTTAGCGGTGACCCATTGTTGGTACACATTGATCAATTCTAAGCCACTAAACACCACAGCCAAGCCGATCATGTCGACCACGTTGAACCCCCACCATGGGTAGTAACACAAGTACACGCCCACCAACATCAACACATGGATCTTGGGATTTTTAATGCGGGTGGCGACATAGATCAATGCCCCATTGCGTAAAACCGACGCCGTGATCGCGCTGGTGGTATCAAAATGCCGCAAAACTGCAACCAACGCTAACACCAACCACAAGTATGCGGCTAATAGCGTCGCTGCAGACACCTCTTGTTTGAATATCCGCTGAATCGCTTCTGGGCCAAGAGTGGCAATAATGTCGACGCTACCGACAAAACCGATCATAAAAAAGAACATCCAAAATGCTTCGTTGATAACAATTGCCATCTAGCTCAACCTTTGTCGTTAATTTTCACACCCTTTTAATATACCGCGAAACCGAGGTAAAAACGACATTTTTTTCAACTTTTCTTCAATATAAATGGACGTGTCCAAAAACCTCACACCAACGCTTTACAAGCTAGACCACTTTCACTATTCTATAACTATTGTGTTTTCAGGAAATGGAGTCCCTTATGAAAAAATCTGCTTTCATCACCGCAATTATCGCCTTTTTCATGGCTTGCGCTTGGTTTGCCCCACAACCGACCCACGCTGCTGAAAAGTCCTATACCTTCTATACTGACGACACTTATGCGCCTTTTGAATTTGCCAATAAGCAAAACAAATATGTCGGCATCGACATTGACTTGATCCACGCCATTGCCAAAGCCGAACACTTCAAAGTCACCGTCAAAGCAGTCGGGTTCAATGCCGCAGTTCAAGCCTTGGAAGCCAAACAAATCGATGGCGTGATCGCTGGGATGACCATCACCCCAGAACGCTCGGCAAAATTTGACATGTCCAAGCCTTATTATCCTACCGGTCCTGTCGCCGCAGTGAAAAAAGGTTCCGACATCAAATCATTAAAAGATTTGCGCGGCAAACGCGTCGCCATTAAAACTGGGACTGCCGCCGCAGATTACGCCAATTCCATTAAGGCAAAATATGGCTTCACCACCGTCACTTTCGATGATTCCAACAACATGTATCAAGATGTGGTGACCGGCAACTCTGTGGCCTGCTTCGATGATCAACCCGTGTTGCAATATGCCATCGCCACCGGCATTCAACTCCATATCGTCGCCAAACCAGCAACTGTCAAATATTATGGCATCGCCGTTAACAAAGGCCGCTCAGATCATTTGATCGACAAGCTCAACGCCGGGATCACCAAAGTCAAACAATCTGGCGAATACGATAAAATCGTCGCCAAATATTTAGGCAACGGCACCGTCGCTTCGCAGAAAAAGAAAAATGCCAAAACCCAAGAATCTGATCGCAGCTTCTTTGGGTTGTTGAAAGAAAACTGGTCCACCTTAATGAATGGCTTAGGTGAAACGTTACTGTTGACCTTAGTTGGTATTATTTGCGCCACGGTGTTAGGGGTGTTGATCGGGTTGCTTGGGGTAATGCCTGATCACTTCGCTCAAGGCGTCGCCACGACCTTCATTTATGTTTTCCGCGGCTTGCCGCTGCTGGTGCTCGCGTTATTTGTTTACACCGGCGTGCCGAGTTTAACTGGCACCAAGATCCCGGCATTTGTCGCTGGGATCATCACCTTAAGTTTAAACGAAGGCGCGTATACCGCAGCGTTTGTTCGCGGTGGCATCAATGCCGTGGCGCCAGGTCAAATGGAAGCCGCACGCAGCCTAGGGATGCCTTGGACCAAAGCGATGCGCCGCGTGATCTTACCGCAAGGCATTAAGATCATGGTCCCAAGTTTCATCAACCAGTTCATCATCACTTTAAAAGACACCTCAATTTTAAGTGTGATCGGATTGCTCGAACTCACTCAAACTGGGAAGATCATCATCGCTCGCAACATGGAAGGCTTTAAGATCTGGACGATGGTGGCGTTGATCTACTTGATCATCATCACCGCGTTGACTTGGTTGAGTCAATGGGTCCAAAAGAAAATGAACGCTTAACGCAAACATCCTCCTTGCTGATCTGCAAAGAGGATGTTTTTTATTGGGTCAGTTGCAACGCAACACCTGTGGCTTTGGCGAGTTTTTCGACGAGGGTTTCACCTGACTTCAAACTGGCATTGTCGTCAGTCAACACAGCGATGGTGCAGCTTTGATCGCCGCTGCCTAAGTGACCGATCGAATTGACGAGCCAGGTGTTGTCAGCATTTAACCGCCAACCATTTTTCAGAAGAAAATGTGAACTGCCAGTTAATCAGCCACATCAAACCCATAATGGCGAATATGCTCTTTTAATAATTCCAAATACCGCGTCGCTGTGGGACTCAGTTCGATTTTTTTATGCCGCAAAAAACCTAAAGTGATCGGATCATCGACATCTAACGGGATGGCAACAATTTTTTCATCGTTTAAATCACTGGAAATGATTCCACTGGAAATCGTGTACCCATCAAGCCCGACCATTAAGTTAAAAATCGTCGCCCGATCTGATACTTGCACATGTTTGGCATGCGGCAACGTGCTTTGAATTTCTTCGGCAAAATAAAAGGAATTCGTATCCCCTTGCTCATAAGATAAGTAAGGATAATCTTCCAAATCTGCCAGCGACAAATGTGATTTCGCTGTTAACGGATTGTCACGGCCGACAAACACATGCGGCTGGGCGACAAACAATGGTGTGAAGGTCAGATCTTTTTCCGCGATCAATCGCGTCATCACAGTTTGATTGAACCCGTTTAGATAGGTGACGCCAAGTTCACTTTTATTGGTTTGAATGTCATCGAGTACCCCTTGCGTTTGGGTCTCCCGCAAAGTGAAATTATATTCTGAGCCGCCAATTTCTTTGACCAACGCCACAAACGCGTTCACCACAAAGGCATAATGTTGCGCCGATACTGAGAATTGTTGCTTGCGGACCGTATCTTGGCGGAAATGTTCATCTAATAAATTCACTTGATCAAGTACCCCGCGCCCATAGTTGAGAAACTCGCGGCCGCCATCAGTCAAGGTGATCCCAGCTTTGGAGCGATAAAATAATTGTAAGTGATATTCTTTTTCCAGTTCCTTCATTGCTTGTGACAAAGATGGTTGTGAAATAAATAACCGCTTGGCTGCTTCGTTGATCGAGCCAGTTTCGGCGATCGCTTCTAAATATTGTAATTGTTGAATCCGCATTGGCCATGCCTCCGTTATAGTTATTGCCTATTATATCATTAAAGAATCAAGTATTATCTATTTTTCAATGAAGTGGTTATGATGAATTCATCAATTAATTCATTCGGAGGACATCCACATGACCCAATCTCGTTTTCAAATCGTCGGCTCTTTGTTACGACCAGCATCACTGCTTGCTTACAAAGATCAAATCGAACATCGCGACGACATTCAATATCCTTTCTATACTGACTTTGACGGGTATCAAGCTGAAGAAACCCGCGCTATCAAGCAAGTCGTCGCGGAAGAAAAAGCGCACGGCGTCGATGTGATCACTGATGGTGAATATTCCAAATCCATGTGGCATCTAGATTTCTTATGGGGCTTTCAAGGCATCAAACGCACCATCGCAGCTCATGGTTATCGCTTTGAGGATCATGACGGCGGCGACTTTGAAACGCGCAAAGACATCGGCATTGAGATCACTTCCCCGTTGTCTGGGAAAAATCATCACTTCATCGACATTTTCAAACAACTTAAAGCCCTAGCTGGTGATGCCAAAGTTAAAACAACCGTTTGGGGCGCCGCTCATGCGTACACTGAATTGTCATTTTTCGATCATTTATACGGCGAAGGTCAAGTGTATCCAACGACTGAGGCGTTAAAAGCAGGCTTGATTCAAGCGTACAAAGAGTTTTTAGATGATTACAAAGCTGCTGGTGGTGAAATTGTCCAATTTGATGATTGCTTATGGGAATTATTCGCCGAAGACAACGAGTCTAGTTTCTTCGCCAATGGCAACGACGGCATTGAAGCCTTAGCGGATGAATTCGTCGCCATTAATAATGCGGTATGTGATTATGGTCACAGCCTCGGGTTAAAAGTCTGGACGCACAACTGCCGCGGCAACTATGCTTCTCGCCATGCGGCTGGTGGCTCTTATGAAGCAATTGCCACGAAATTCTTAGGCGATCAACATTACGATCGTTTCTTCTTGGAATGGGACGATGAACGCGCCGGTGACCTCGCTGCACTCAACGCGTTGAAAGCCCGCCCTGAAGTCGAAGTGGTCTTAGGGTTGCTGAGTTCTAAAACTGCAGCCCTCGACGACGAAGCCCGCGCCTTGCGACTACTCAATCAAGCCGCTGAGATCTTGCCAAAAGACCACTTATACTTGTCCCATCAATGCGGCTTTGCTTCTTGTGACGGCGGCAACGAATTAACTGCTGCGCAACAATGGGCTAAAATCGATCAAGGCCGCGCTTTAGCAGAAAAATTCTGGCACTAAACGACCGTTTTTGAACACTAATTCCTAAGTTTACATTGTTGAACTTTAACCAAACCTCATATCGCTCATTGCCATTTAAAAAGGCCTTGATGATCACCCAACGATCATCAAGGTCTTTTGTTATCCAAAAGTGACTGAAAGCCAGTCCAAAAATAACTGCGGCCAACTCGTCGCATGCGCCACGCCATCATCGGCGTTGACCCAAGCTGTGCCGAGACTCATGCCATGACGGCCATGAGGAAACAAATGAAATTCAACCTCAACGCCTGCTTGTTGCAAAGCTTCGACAAACAACAAACTATTCATTGCTGGCACCGTTTGATCATCCGCAGTGGTCCAAATAAAAGTCGGTGGTGTTTGCGTCGTCACTAACGATTCCAAACTTTGCGACTGTGAATCTTGATCACCTAACAAATTCGTGAATGATTCTCGATGGGCAAACTTGCCACTGGTGATCACCGGATAAGCTAACATCATGCCATCTGGCCGGATCACGACAGGATCATAGTCTTCAAGCACTGGTTGTTGATACTGAGTGCCTAATGATGCAGCTAGATGTCCCCCTGCTGAAAAGCCGGCAACAAAAATTTCTGTTAATTGCCAGGCGCCGGCATGCGCGCGCACGATCGTCATGGCTTCCGCTAATTGCCGCAACGCTGCAGGATATCGGATTGGCGCGACGGCATAGTCGAGCACAAACGCCGCCATGCCTTGAGCAACAAAGGTCAACGCAACTGGTTCACCTTCTCGCGGTGACACCATCGCATATCCGCCACCTGGACAAATGATCACGGCTTGGCGGGGTTTTGCGACCACTAGATCGGGTAAATAAGCTGTCAAAGTAGCCACTGGCGCATGTTTTGGGTGAAGTGAAATTGATTTGATCTGCAAAACGCCACCTCCAAATACCATTTACTTTAATGTACGCCACCCATCTTCAGAAGTAAAACGAGACGTCGATTCAGTCAATTTACGGCATTTTAAGTAAAGTGTCCGTTTATTTTGTCAATTTGTGCGCTATAATGGTTTTGTAATCGCAAACAACAAGGAGGACCACCAAAAATGGCTTATCAAACAATCAACCCTTATACCAATGAACTTGTTCATACTTTTCCCAATGCCACAGACGCTGAACTAGAAGCAGCGTTGCAAACTGGTGATACCCTTTATCACACTTGGCGCGATCAAGATCCGGCCAGCCGTCAACCAGTATTGCACCAATTAGCGCAACTGCTACGTCAACAAAAACGCGATCTGGCCACGATCATCACCACTGAAATGGGGAAGCTTTTACCTGAAGCTGAAGCTGAAGTCGACTTATGTGCCGATATTGCCGAATATTATGCGCAACATGGTGCTGAATTTTTGAAACCGACTGCCTTGCCAACTGCATTAGGGGATGCTTATTATGTCAAGCAAGCCATGGGTGTGTTGGTGATGGTCGAACCATGGAACTTCCCATATTATCAAATCATGCGGGTATTTGCGCCAAACTATGTCGTCGGCAACCCCATGATCTTGAAACACGCCTCCAGCACCCCAGCTTGTGCGCAAGCCTTTGCTGATTTGGTGATCAAAGCCGGAGCGCCTGCAGGTGCGTTGACTAATTTATTTATTAATTACCAACAAGTCGGCCAAGCCATTGCTGATCCCCGAGTCGCCGGCGTGGCGTTAACAGGTTCTGAACGCGGAGGTGCCGCCGTCGCCCAAGAAGCCGGTGCCGCATTGAAGCAATCCACCATGGAACTTGGTGGCAATGATGCCTTTTTGATTTTAGATGATGCGGATATGGATCAAGTCAAAGCCATCGCCCCACAAGCACGGCTGTTTAACGCCGGTCAAGTTTGCTCTGCCTCCAAGCGTTTCATTGTCACTGCTAAGCATTACGATGAATTCGTGGCTTACATGAAAGCTGAATTTGCGAAAATGCGCCCAGGCGATCCGATGTCACCTGACACCACCTTGGCACCATTATCTTCTGCCAGTGCCAAAACGAAACTGGTTGCGCAAATTGATGCGGCCATTAAAGCTGGGGCTAAACGCATCATCGGTGATACACCAGTTGATGAACCCGGACAATTCGTTCCTGCGACGATTTTAACGGACATCACCAAAGACAATCCAGCTTATGATCAAGAAATGTTTGGACCTGTTGCGGCGATTTATCGCGTTGAAAACGACGATGAAGCCCTCGCCTTGGCCAATGACTCCAGTTTTGGTTTAGGGTCCGCAGTATTTTCAAGCGACCCAGAACATGCTAAAGCCGTTGCTGAACAAATCGAAGCCGGTATGACCACGATCAACCGCGCTTGGATCACTGCGCCTGAATTGCCATTTGGTGGCGTCAAGCATTCAGGTTATGGCCGTGAATTGTACAAGCTCGGGCTCAATGCCTTTGTGAACAACCATATGGTGCTCGCGACAAAAGGCTAGATTTTTCATTACAGTGTGAACAATTTTCTGAAAATTATCTGCAACATTGCCAATTCATGGTAAGCTTAACCAGTGGTATTCATCAACCACATTGTGAATTCGTCATCTCATGCGGCGAGATCGACCAACCATCGATCTCGTTTTATTATGAGGCATTACAAATAATATTTACACTCATACACCAAAGCCCTACCGAATCGATACATTCGGCAGGGCTTTTTTTTACATTCAAGTTTTATGCTTGACCCATCTCAATTAAAGAGGTGTGCCATGATCAAAGCCGTGATTTTAAATTGGAGTGGGACCTTAAGTGATTACGGTGGCCGTGGCCGTCAAGCCTGGTATCAAGCCGCAGGTGAAAATCCTGCGCAACTTGCGAGGTATTGGCCCCATTATGCTAAAACCATCACCACGTTCAACCCTGGCGTGTTATCGTTACTTCAATTTCTCAAGTTAAACCACATACCCTTTGCGACTGTTACGCAAGAGTCTTCACTGGTGTTAGCAGACCTAGTGAATGCCTTGGCCATCTATCACCTGATGCCACCAGTTAACGTGGCTGAGGCGTCCGCACCAGAAGCTTTGAAACACGCATTATCGCAACTGCATGTGGCAGATGACACACAAGTGCTCGGGGTATTTGACGCGGCTGACTGGCTACAAGCTGCAACCATGGCCCGTCTCAATACCGTTGGGATGGTGGTTGGTAGTCGAATGATCGGCCTTTCAACAGTCGCTTGGAAAAATTTAACTGTCACTGATCAAAAACACTGGATCCGTCGCATTCGCACCCGTTTTACGCAACTTGGCGTCGAAAATACGCTCGACAATGCACAGACTTTACAGCAATTGATCCAACAACTGAAACCATTAGAGGTACGCAGATGAATGATTTATTATTTCTGTCCCCAGAGATCAGTAATACCACACCAGGGGTGAAAATGGCCATGCAAACCGACCTTAACCCGAATAGTAGCGCTTTTCGCGCCATCAGTACCCACTTGATCCAAGGCTTACTCCAAATTGCTGATGTGGACCCTCATGAGTTTGCTTGCGTGTTGTTGCCAGGTGATGACGCCATGATCCTTGAAGCCACCTTGCAAACTGTGATCCCCAACCAACATGCACGGGTCTTAATTGCTGTGAGTGGTCGATCAGACACGAAAATTGTTGAATTATTAGAGACCTTGAACATTCCACATGACGTGGTGGTCACGCCACAATCACAAGCAATCGATCAAAAAATGATCCGCCAACACATCAAACAAACACCAACGATCACCCATTTTATCATGAGTCATCAAGATGCCACAGTCGGCGTCTTACATCCTTTGGCGCCATTGATGACGGACCTGCATCTTGCTGGCATCACGACAATTTTAGATGCTCGGGCAACATTCGGTGGCATCCCGATCGATTGTGACACCTTAGGGATCGATTATTTGATTACGGTATTTCATCATGCCTTACATAGTGTCCCAGGTTTTGGTGCGGTGATCGCTCGCCGTCAAAAAATTGCCCAAACTGCTGATCAAAGTCACAGTGTGAGCCTTGATTTGTTTGCGCAACTGGCATTTATGGAATTGTCTGGTGGTGCTTGGCGACATGGTGCGCCGACCCAAAGTGTGATTGCCGCCGACTGTGCCATTGCCACGCTCCAAGCTCATGGCGGCGTGATCAAACGCTATCAGCATTTTCGCCAACTGCAACACACACTCGCTAGCGGCATGACAACGCTTGGCTTTGAACCGTTATGTCCACCATTTTGGCAATCACCGTTGATGACGGCATTTGCTTATCCCAACACCCATTTTGACTTTGATGATTTTGCCCAAGCATTACGGCTGCGCGGTTTTGAAATTGCGCCTGGCATCACCCAGTGCCCAAGTTTTCGCGTGGCCACCAGCGGATCAGTTGATCTCAGCGAACTAAACGCCTTCTTAGCTGCAGTCAAACAAATTAGACAGGGACATGTTTAGCTTCTAAGTTGCTCATCCATGCCCCTAACCAAATGCCAAACGCCATCCCGACCACTGACCATATCACCAAACTCAGGGAATAAGTCGCAGTTAGCGGTGCGATCATCACGGTACTTGCGATCACCACCCCTAAAATGATGTGAAACAACATCGCATACCACTTCGCAAATGCCCAATTGATCACTTTCGCTAAGCTGGCCAAACACAACAACCCGCCGATGGCCACTGGGATCATCACCCCAAAGTCCACTTCGCGGATCCCCACTGCCATCGGGGTATACAATCCGAGATATACTAAGAAATTAGACGGACTTAACCCTGGCACCAAGACCCCAAGGGCGATCAACGCCCCAGCGATCATCCAAGTCCCAAAGTTTTGGGGGACACTGCCAGAAAAATGTTGTGCGCCTTGTTGCAGTAAAAATAAAGCGATCAGCGCCACAACGGCCATCACGAACACATGCTTTTTCGTGCGGCCAGACAGCCCAGCTTGTTGCCACAATGGCTTAGCAGTGCCGACGATACAACCGACAAACAGCCATAATATCGGCGTTTCATAGGCGCCAAGCACAAAGGCGACCACAAACGATAAGGCAAAAACGCCGGCGATCGCACCAAAGCCGACTGGTAAAAAGAATTTCACATCTGTTTTAAATTGTTTGAAAGGATGGGCTAAAAAGGCGATCATCCGCGTGTATAATCCAAATACCGCCGCTAATGCACCGCCTGAAACGCCAGGTAAAATAAAGCCTGACCCAATGAAAATGCCTTTGAGGAAGCGGAATAACCATGATTGCATAGTGGTTGTTTCTCCTGATCTTAGGTTTTCTTTTTAGTATACCATGTTTAACCGCGGGAAATGAACGTCGACGCCACTTGATGTTGCCCAGATAACTCGCCTACTGCTAACCGCAGTGCCAACTCTCCCACCACCCGAAAATGATGATCGATTGTCGGAATGTCGAGCAGTTGACTGGATAATTGATTTTCTTGACCGACGATTAACGGCACGGTTAAGTGATGTTCACGATAATATTGGACTGCGCCTGCCGCAATATCATCCCCATTTGAGAAAATGGCATCGACTTGCTGTGCAACCAGTTTTTGTGCCGCTTGATAGCCATCAGCATTGTTCATCACATCAAGCACTTGGCGTTTTGCTGGGAGCGGATGGCCAAAGACTTGTTGATAGGCTTTGAGCATCGCTTGGCTAGTGGCGGAACGTTTTGCGGTACGCGGCAGAAACATCCCGATTTTTTGGGCACCATGGTCTTTAAGCCACTGACAGCCTTCCACATAAGTTTCGCCACGATCCGTAAAGGCAGCATTGATCGATACCGACCCTGGATCATGACACACCACCACCACACCGGCTTGGGTATAAGGCAAGATCTCCGCTAAAGGCAAGGCATGGGAGGTAAAAATCAACGCATCATAAGCCTTCATCCGCAGTTGTTCCAAATAGTCAGCTTCAATGGCTTGATCATATTGCGAAGGTAACAACATCACCCGGTACCCACGGGCAAACGCCGCTCGAGTGATACTGTTCGTCAAGCTCGTGAAATAAGGATGATCGCGCATCGGCGTCACCACGCCGATGGTCATGGTATGGCCTGCTGAAAGATCACGGGCCATGGCATTCGGGACGTAATCCAATTGCCGCACCACTTTCATCACCGCAGCTTTCGCGTCATCAGAAACATACGGCCGCCCATTGATCACCCGCGAAACCGTCGCGACTGAAAAGCCACTCAACCTTGCAATATCATGAATATTTGCCATCCCGTTGCCTCCAAGTCAAAAACCACCCGTTAAACGGGTGGCTTGCTCTGGGGCTATAAGCCCCCGTTACCGGCAGCGTCTCAAGGCGCT
>NZ_RHNS01000019.1 GCF_003946305.1 Lacticaseibacillus porcinae | reverse complement strand
TATTTGACTCCACCCGCACAGCGGGTGGTTTTGAGGCACGCGCGTTTTCCGCGCGTACCAGGCTAAAGCCTGCACAATAAAAATGAAACTACAAGTAGTTTCATTCTTATCAAGATTCAATTACATTAAGTCGGCACGCGTACCAGGCATTGCCGGACGACTGAAGTAGTAGCCTTGCACTGCCGTGATGCCCAAGTCTTGAGTCATCGCAAGTTCTGCTGCAGATTCAACACCTTCAACTTCAACGCTGTCGTGGTGCGTGTTTGCTGCTTGTTGCCAGGCAACTAATTGATTGTGCATTTGCGTCAAGGTGTTGCCATCGCGACGCATGCCGCGCAAAGAAACTTTCAACGTGTCAACGTGATCCGCAGCCTTCGCTAACTGGGTGCCATCGGTGTGGCTCCCTAAGTTATCCAAGGTGACGGCGATGCCTGCTTTTTGGAAGACTTTGGCGTTGGCTTCCAGTTGGTCGTTATCTGGAATCGTCGCCAATTCAATGGTCAAGTTATCCACCGCGTCAGATTGTGCCAGATCTGTGATCGCCTTTTGGGTGTCAGGATCTTCGAACTGCGTATCCGTTAAGTTAATGGAAATGTCTTTGACATCAAGTTGCGCGACGGCCCGTGCCATCAAATGTGCTTCCATGGAGGCTGGGATGGAGAAGGATGCTGGCAAGTGCCAGCCGCCTTGCTTAGAATCCCAAACCCGCAGCAACAACTCATAGTGATCAACTGAGTTAGTGGCGGTGTCCATCACTGGCTGTGAGAAGAAGGTGTAATCTGCCATTCCAGGAGCCCCACCAGCAGTGAAAATGTTCCCGTGAGTTAAAATGGCATTTTCATCAATAACATTCGCTACCACTGGAGCCGATTCCGCTGGATCATCTGGTGATGGTGCATTGGTTTGATCTGCGATGATCGCTGTTTGATCTGGAATCGTATGTGGCTTTGAGGCGTTAAATGATTGTGCGTTGTCACTCACGGCAGGTGCTGCTTTTGTTGGTGCTTTAGTCGCATCGACATAACTCAACGTCCGGCGCGTGGTGCCGTCACTGTTAACGGTGGTCGTATCCGTCGTTGGCGTTTGACCAGTTAAGCCATTGCCGGTACGAGTTGGCGTGGTTGCCGTGGTACTCGTCGGCGTCCCGGTTGTGATTGGTGTTTGCGATACTGTCGTCGTGTTGGTTGTATCAGTATTCGGTGTTGGTGTGCCATCGTCGCCACCTGGGGTAGTTGTTGGTGTGCCGTCGTTACCACCTGGGGTAATTGTTGTTGGTGTGCCGTCGTTACCACCTGGGGTAATTGTTGTTGGCGTGCCATCGTTACCACCTGGAGTAGTCGTTGTCGGTGTGCCATCGCCGGCACCTGGAGTAGTCGTTGTCGGTGTGCCATCGTTACCACCTGGAGTAGTCGTCGTTGGTGTACCATCGTTACCACCTGGAGTAGTCGTCGTTGGTGTACCGTCGTCACCACCTGGGGTAGTTGTTGATGGTGTACCAGCGTTGCCACTTGGAGTAGTCGTTGTTTGATCATGAGGAGTCAAACTTGGGGAATACTCTGGCACTTGAGACTTCTGGTAAACATGGACACCGCCGTCTGTATTGTACAAACTATTATCAAACGTATGTGGTGTATTCTCTGTCGGCACTTTCGTCTTTACTTGCACACCATCATCTAACTGATGCAAGTCAGATTGCTTTTGCAAGTTTTCACCAGTCGTAAATGGCGT
>NZ_RHNS01000018.1 GCF_003946305.1 Lacticaseibacillus porcinae | reverse complement strand
GTATCAAGTTTATGCAAATTATCGCCATACGTATGCGGCGTGTTGCCTGTTGGCACCTGGGTCTTTACTTGCACACCATCATCTAACTGATGCAAGTCAGATTGCTTTTGCAAGTTTTCACCAGTCGTAAATGGCGTGTTGTCTGTTGGTACCTGCGTCTTCACTTGCACACCCGTATCAAGTTTATGCAAATTATCGCCATACGTATGCGGCGTGTTGCCTGTTGGCACCTGGGTCTTTACTTGCACACCATCATCTAACTGATGCAAGTCAGATTGCTTTTGCAAGTTTTCACCAGTCGTAAATGGCGTTTTGTCTGTAGGTACCTGCGTCTTCACTTGCACACCCGTATCAAGTTTATGCAAATTATCGCCATACGTATGCGGCGTGTTGCCTGTTGGCACCTGGGTCTTTACTTGCACACCATCATCTAACTGATGCAAGTCAGATTGCTTTTGCAAATTTTCGCCAGTCGTAAATGGCGTTTTGTCCGTTGGTACTTGGGTCTTCACTCGCGGACCATCGTCTTGTTTATGATTATCAGGTTTATTTTGATCAATTTGTGGAATTGGCGTGTAGACAATGTCGGTGTAAGTATCAGTCATCGCAAGAGGATCTGGTGCATTTTCAACCATGTTTAATAAAGCAGCATCAGTTAATGGTGCATTATTTGTTGCACCGTCTTCGAGTTCAACTTGATACCCTTTAAGAATTGGCACCTCAAAAAGCTTGAGCCCAGATGTAACAGCCCAGTCACTGTAGGATTTATTGCCTTGCGAATCAGTCTTTTGCGTATACGTTAGCGTTGCAGTGCGATCAAAGTCGTCTGGCAACAGCTTTTCATCACTATCGTCATCATCAAGATCAAATTGATAGTCAACGTGATCGGTAACGGTCAAAGTACCAGACTTGCTGGTACTGGATGGGAAGTAAACCACCGCAATGTTCCAGTTCAGCGTGGTGCCATCAGTGGCTTGTCCGATTTGATCAGTGACCGCTTTAGCATCTAACGTATCTTCCTCAAGGCCAGAGTTGTCAGTCAGCGTACCAGTCACTTGGACAGTATAGGTGGTGTCGCCGATTTTTGTAGTTGTGTCAACAGGCACATCGTCAAAAAGCGCATCTTCAGGAATACTACCGTCTGCGTTGGTATACGAAACAGTGCCATCGTCTTTAACGGTCGCGGTAAAACTTGTTGATTTGGTTTGGGTATTAGTTGGGAGGTCGCCTACTGGAATATCGCTTGGTTTGATTTTCCCAGAATTGGATACTGATGTGGTAATTTTCTGATTGACGGTAATGGTTTTGGATTTTGACGTCTCAGGCGTGGTTGTATTACCGCCACCCTCTGGCGTCGTATTCGTATCAGTAGGCGGAGTCGTTTGTTTAGGGTCACCTGCAGGCGGCGTTTGTGTGTGGTCATCAGTTGGCGTCAGTGTATCTGTGCCGTCACCGGGATTGACATAACCATTCCCACCACCATCAATGGGCGACGAAGGATTGGCTTTCCCATTGATGACACCGACCAAGCCATTAGCGCCGACTTCTTCAGAGTTGATCGTTGAAGTTGGTGCCAGCAAATTAACTTCATTGGTTTTGTCAGTACCAGAGTTTCCAAAGTTAATTTCGTTGCCATTGGGAATGGCAACGAATAAATGACCATTTTTGATGAAAGAACTGTTGGTGGAGAAGGTGTCAGCTTGACCACTAAAGTTCAAGCTTGAGGTCCCGGTGACCAATAGAATCACGTTGCCGCCTTTATAGGCTTCTTGATGACTAAAATCGACTCGCAACATGCCAGCAGGGGTAAATGCATCTGAATTTAATACAAAAATGTAATCGCCGTTACTGTCTTGCGTCGCTTTTGAAAAATCAAAATGCCCTAAGCCTTGGTCATACTGATCTTTTACTTGCACGGAATCTGGTGACGAAACTGTCGTCAAATAACTGTTGATCTTTTCTACGGCATTGCGCAGTGACCCCATTGCTTGAGCAAAAGAGCCATCAGTAAAATCAAAGCGGTTGCAAACATCCACTAATGAATTAGGTAAACTGGTTGTGCCTTGAAGAGTCCCACCGTCGGCAATCAAGGTATTCCCAGCCGGTGAACCGTTATCAGGACCTAATTTATTCAAAGGACCACTGACAATTGAACTGTACTTGGTACTCCCGATCGGCTTGGTAGTCGCGCTGACA
Source organism: Lacticaseibacillus porcinae (assembly GCF_003946305.1). Lineage (GTDB taxonomy): Bacteria > Bacillota > Bacilli > Lactobacillales > Lactobacillaceae > Lacticaseibacillus > Lacticaseibacillus porcinae. Next base: position 52,772 of record NZ_RHNS01000018.1, on the reverse strand, counting down.
TTGCGACTACCGCCCATATCAAGGCCGCTTCCAGACAACAAGGTATTTTGCACCCCGCCGTTAGTAGATGAGGTGACGCCACCATTCATGGTTTGGATCCCATGACTTTGAACAAAACTGATAATGGTTTGAATATCTTGACCATCGGTTGCACCGCCATTAACTGCCGCAATGGCTGCAGTGGGGAAACCGATACCTTGCAACACGGTATTGAAATCAACTTTATTGCGATCTGACGCAGGGGCTAGTTCCCAGCGATCGTCTTTTAAAGTCAGTTTCATCCCTGCCGCTTCAATGATCTTCATTTGGTCACCATTGACCGTAACAGAACTGTGGCCATTTACTGTGGCATCGTATAACTCGCCATCTTTAAAGGCATCTGGTAAGATTTTTGCAACATCAGGTGCCCAATTTGCTTCCACAGCAACTTCCGGATAACTGTATCCTTTGTCATCACTAGTCGCTTGCACCCCTTGATTTGGACTCAAAAAGGCCGCAGAAAACAGCGCGACTGGAATGGCAATGCCAGTTGCCATACTTGCTGGGACCCAATTCTTTCCATCTTTATATAACTTGTAGTGGACTTTCTCGTCAGTCATATGTTGTCTCATTTTCAAACCCCCAAGCAGTGACAGATCTCCCAAGATCACGTCATCGACGAAACAAACAAATTATTCAATTAAAAATGTCTATACATTAACTTACGCCTACATTAAATCATTTATTAATAAGCCTGTCAATTGTGGGAACAAATTTTTTGTTGAAAATTTTCTAACAAGGGAAAAGCTTGTGTTTAGTGGGTTTGAATCGTCTAATTGGTCCCTCATGTGAACAAATATACGACGATGATTCGACTAAATTGCATACAAACAAGCCGTACAGTATCTAACTGCACGGCTTATTTTGTTGTACTTTTTAATTAATTATCAGATAAAATATTTTCTGTTTTTGATTGCAAAGCTTTAAAAGCGGTTTCGCCGTCAGTGTTTTTCGTTAACGTTGCGTCAACAGTATCAAGCAACGCGTTGCGATAATCACCATACCCAGCAAACACCGTAGATGCAAAGCTATCATCGCTGGCTTTCACCGCAGCCTTAAAGCCGGCGTTGTCTGCCAAGAAGTTCTGGTAGTCGCTGCTTTGAACTGCTGCAGGGGTCACTGGAACATAACCGGACTTTTCAGCCCAATATGCTGCTTGCTTGGGTTGTAACAAGAATTTCTGGAAGGCTGCCGCCCCTGCCAATTGAGCTTTAGAAGCAGACTTGAACACCACATTGTAGTTGCCGTTTAACACCCCTTGATGCGAACCGTTGACACTTGGGATCTGCGTTGTGGTCCAATGTAAAGATTTCGGAGCTTGTTGTTGGATAACTGGGATCGAGGCAGAACTGGCGATCCCAAATACCGCCTTCTTATTGAAGAAAGCGGTGGAGAAGTAGCCATCGCTACCTGCCGTGGACAAAATTCCCGCTTTTCGCAACGATAACAACCGATCCACTTGAGCTAAAGTCTTGGCGCTGTCGAGGTTGGCTTTGCGCGTGGCTGTGATCAATGGACTGCCAGCTTCATGCGCCATAGATTCAAGCGCCACATCATAAGAAGCATCTAAAGCGATCGTCGCGACCCCTGACTTCGCCAACGTTGGACCCATTTGCTCAACCTCATCCCAAGTCTTCGGGATCGTCAAATGATATTGTTTGACCAGATCAGTGTTGACAAACATCACCTGAGTGGACACTGAGTAAGGCACGCCGTATTGCTTATCTTGATATTGTCCACCAGCTAAGAAACTCGGATAAACTTTTGCCAAGGTCTTTTGCGATAACGCAAATGGTTGGATCAACCCGGTTTTGGCGTAATCACCGATATTGGTATTTGGTGCTTGCGCCATTGTCGGCAACGTCTTGGACTTGGCCGCAGCCATTATCTTTTGTTGAAGTGCGTCGTAACTTCCCATTGATTGGGCCACCACTTTATATTTTGATTGTGAGGCATTGAAATCTTTGATCATTTTTTGTTGAGCGGTATTCCAACTGCCGGTCATGCGGTGCCAGTATGTAATCGTTACTGGCTTGGTCGCCGTTTTCTTGGCGGCACTAGTACTTGAACACCCACTGATCGCCAACACCCCTGCGGCTAGTAGGCTAATTGCGACCCCAATTTTCATTTTTGTCATGATACCCTCCTGTGAACGATTTAAGGTGATTGTATACGGGTATCGTTACAGTGTCAAGTTTTAGGCCCTAAACGATTTCGAGGCACAACAAAAAAAGACGCTTCTGCGCCTTTTCATGTGATTACATAATGCCGATAGTTTGTAAAATCAAGTACACGTTTAACGCGATCAACACGATCGTCGCCGTCCAAGCACACACCTTGATCCAAGTGCGATTGGCAAATTCACCCATCAATTTCTTGTTGGAGGTGAAAAGTACCAGCGGGATCACTGCAAATGGTAAAGCGACACTTAAGAACACTTGTGAGAAAGTCAGCAGGCCTTCGATTTTAGCTTCATTACCATGATAAATGAAGGCGAAAATCAACACTGGCGTCACGGATAAGCCACGCGTGACCACCCGTTGAACCCACAGCGGCACCTTTAAACGGACAAAGCCTTCCATGATGATCTGACCAGAAAGCGTCCCAGTGATGGTTGACGACTGCCCAGATGCCAGCAATGCAACTGCGAAAAGCATTGATAACATTGGACTGGCGATGGCCCCGACGATCGAAGAATCTTGCAACGCATTGAACAATTCACCAAAACGGCCAAGGCTAGAATGGGTGCCATAGAACAACGCTGCCCCTAAGATCAACAGTAAGGAGTTGACGATGAAGGCCATGAACAATTGAATGTTGGAATCGATCGTGGAGAAGCGGACAGCTTGTGCCAGTTCTTTGCGATCGCTGCGATCAACTTTACGGGTTTGTGAAATCGAACTGCCTAAGTACAGATCATGCGGCATGACCGTCGCCCCAACGATCCCTAAGGTCAGATACAACATCCCGCGGTTTTGTAAAATGGCTTTCGTTGGGACATAACCATTTAAAATACCAGTGATGCTTGGCTTTGCTAAGAACACTTCATAAGCAAACACCATTAAAATGACAACGACTAACGTGGCCACGACTGCTTCGATCTTCCGGAAGCCTAAACGCATCAATAACAGTAACAGCAACACATCTAAAGCAGTGATCACGATCCCAATGACAAGTGGGATCTTAAATAAGAGCTGTAACGCAATGGCAGAACCGATAATTTCTGCGATATCAGTGGCCATAATGGCAAGTTCAGCGACGACCCATAATACGATCCCCCAGAACTTATTGGTATGTTCTCGCGTGAGCTGGGCTAAATCTTTACCAGTGACGATCCCTAATTTAGCCGCCATTGCTTGCAAGAGCATCGCAATTAAACTTGAAAGTAAGACGACAGCCAGTAACCGGTACTTGTACTGCGCGCCCCCAGCAATTGAGGTGATCCAGTTACCTGGATCCATATACCCCACAGCGATCAGGATCCCAGGTCCTGTATACGCCATTAAGGTTTTGAAAAAGCCCGCATTCTTCGGGACCTCGACGGAGCCATTGATTTCGTCTAATGACTTATCCGCCATCGCATCTTCAGCTTTAATGCGTTCGACATCGACATGCTTGTTCATAGAATGAACCTCTTTTCTATTGAGTTAGAAATTCGGTGACCTGTTGGTTTCCGCGTAGGCGCTTGGTCGAGCGCCCGTTCAATTTCCAAAGAATATAATAACTTTCAACGCTTGTGAATACAAGCAATTTTTTAGGAGAGCCAAAGTTTTTTAATCTTACCGTCACAAGCCTTTCACGCGGTTGTCATTCAAGAATTTATGGTGCCGTGATTTTGACGCTAATTAGACTTTTGTCTAAATAGATGTTATGATCTATTTAAAGAGACATCTAAATAGGAGGCGCATCATGGCACTGAATCAAACGCTCAAAGCTATTTCTGACCCTATCCGCCGTGCAATTCTAGAATGTTTGCGTCAACAAGACATGACAGCAGGCGCGATTTCCGAACAATTCGACTTGACGCCAGCTACCGTATCTTATCATTTGAAATTATTGCGTGAAGCGGGTTTGATCAGCCAAACCAAAGACAAAAACTTTGTCATTTATTCTTTAAATGCGTCAGTATTTGAAGAATTATTGACTTGGATCTACCAATTAGGAGGCGATTCTCATGAAAACAAAAACTAGCTTAGCGTTGACCTTACCGATCATTTTGGCGCCGATCCTTTATGGCCTTGCGATGTATTCTCGCTTGCCGCAGACGATGGCGACCCACTGGGGGATCAACAATCAAGTCAATGGCACCATGCCTAAAGCCTTCATGGTCTTCGGCCTCCCAGTATTGATGGCGATTTTTCAAGCTGTCGTGATTTTAGTCCCACGTAAAAAAACCACTGCCCCACGTTTTGAACGGATGGTGATTTGGATCATGCCAGTGATCACCATCGTCGCTTACCTGATGACCATTCAAATCAACCTCGGCCACAATGTCGATATTCGCCGCATTGCTGTGGTATTAGTCGCAGCGATCATGATCGCAATGGGAAACTACTTGCCGACGGTGCCTGCAGAATATAACGGCTACAAATGGTCGATGCGCCACATGGCTAACCGTCCTGATGCTAAAAAAGTGTTACGGCGTTACGGCTATGTCATGGTCGCTTTCGGATTATTATTATTGATCAGCATATTTTTCACACCGATCGTTTCGGCGGTCATCTTAGGGATCATGATCGTGGTATTAGTGATCATGCCATTCATCTAACTAAAAATCGCGCAATTGACGGTGAACCTTGTCAATTGCGCGATTGTTTTATTTCGGTTGACCTGATTGCAAGATCCGTCTGACCCGAACGCCGATTGGGACTTCAGTGTGATAAGCACGCTTTGCCCCAAGTTTGATCAATGCTTGTTTACTTTGCGCTTGGGCAATCACTGAAAGTTGCCCATGCCCTTGGAAAAACAACGCATTGTTAGGCACCAAAGTATCCACCACGACGACATCATATTGCGGAAAACTTAAAGCAAAATACGCTTGACCATCTAAAGTCATCGCCACTGGCGGCTTTGGTTGATAAGCTAGCCAAGCCGTCATTCGCGCATGGGTATCGCGATCTTTGAGTTGGGCAATGGTCGCTTTAAAATTCGCTAAAGCATCGACTGGTCGGGATAAAATTGCTTTTCTGGTGGTCACAGTGGTCACCTTAGGAATGAACGGCGTGACATGAGGCCACAAATCGCCCCACCAATTTGCTAATAAGTCTCCTTTGGTGAGCCACAAACTGTCTAATTGTAAACTGGTGTGATAATCGCTAGCGGTAATATCGCTAGACCCCATGATCATCACCGTCACTTGATCAAACACCAATTTGATCACATTTGCTCCTAAGCTGCGACGTTTAGGCGTCAACAGCTGCGCCCCAGCAAGCGATAATTCATTGAGATCTGCTTGCGTGGCAGCATTCATCGGCTTACTTTGCGTTAAAATGGTCACCTGCGCTTGATCAATCAGCAACGCTTGATCTAACAGCGGTGCTAATTCATGCAAGCCGCCGCTGGTAACAGTTGTCGCAATCAATTCCACAGCTTGCAAACGATCAACTTGCCGCAACCGATTGACTAATGACGCAAGATTTAGCGCCAATGGCAGGATCATTTGCTTCGTGCCACCATGTTGTTGAACCTGGTGCAGGTCCGTTAACACTTGCTTGATAAACACTGGCGGCAACGTCGGTGTTTGCGGATTTTTTGGTGTCGATGAAGATTCAGCCACTGGTTTTTTAACTTGAGGAACCTGCGCTACCACTGATTGACGTAGCGGTGTAGGCGTAGGGACAAATGGTGACACACAAAGCATTAAGGCGCGTAAGATCGTGCCTTCATCTTCAGTTTGTAACCCTAACGCCTCACTGATTGTTGTTAAATTTTGCTGAAACCCGCGCGCTTGTAGCAAATCAAACGCAGCATGAGGTTTGACTTGGCCATCAAACACCCATACTGCAACTTTCTTTGGCCACCCATGTTGCAACGCAATTTGCCGTTGGGCATCAGTCAATTCACCTGCTTGCGTCGGCCATTGTTGTTGAAACCCTTCGGCAAAGTCGGCGCTGACTTCAAATTCATCACACATCCCCACCACTTGCGCTAACCAATCGTCTTTTTTAGCGGCTAAGCGTGAATCGACAACCCGTGGACGCAAGGCTTGCCACAATGTTTGACGAACTTCCGCGCCGTACCAGAACTTTGCTAATTCAAGCACCGCGTTGCCACGTTGGATCCAAGTATCGCGGCGGGCTTTTAACTTGGTGGTATGTGGTGCAGTGCCTGCAGTAAACAAGTTGTGAGTTAATTTAGGATTTTGAGCATGTAGCGTTTCAAAATTAAGTGCGACCATACGATCCTCCAAAAATACGAACGTATGTTTTAGTTTACAAGTTTGCCGACTGCCTGTCCAGTTGCATCTGTCAACTTAATCGATTACAATTAGATTGTAAACGCTTTAGTTTAAAAAGGAGGCCACCATGTCCCCACTTGATCAGGTGTATCAACTGTTATTAAATCCAGCGACGACTGACTTTGAACGTCAATTGTTACAAACGGCAAAGCACCAAGCAGAAGCAGATGACCGACATGCATGGTCAACGCTTGAAGCCGGGCTACGTCCCTTGGCTAGCCGAGAAAACTTGACGCCAGACGTTGCCGATTTTTACGCGACGTTGCGCCATCTTCCTGTCTCTTACTTTAACTTTGCCAAACACGATGAGGCGTTAACGCGTTATCCTAATGCAATTTTTGCTGGCGGTTGTTTTTGGTGTTTGGTGCAACCTTTTGAAACGCTCCCTGGGATCATTTCCGTTGAATCTGGGTATATCGGCGGGACGCAACCACATCCCACCTACGCGCAAGTCCATGGGACAGACACTGGTTATGTTGAAGCCGTGCAAGTGGTCTATGACCCTGACGTGATCAGCTACACGCAATTACTTGATTTGTATTGGCAACTCAGCGACCCCACTGATGCTTTAGGTCAAATCAATGACCGCGGACCGGCTTATCGACCGATCATCTTCACCAACTCTCCAGAACAAATGAAAATCGCACAGGCTTCTAAACAAGCGTTGCGCGACAGTCGGTTGTATCATGAACCGATCGTGACTGAAATACGTCTTGCGACTCAATTTTGGCCGGCAGAAAACTACCATCAACAATTTTATCTCAAACATCCGAAGCGCTACGCCCGCATCCATCGAACACGTCAACAATTTTTATGGATCAAACGCTTCGCTGGGCGGATGCACAAATGGTTTGCGTAAAAGCCTTCAACTGAAGGCTTTTTCTTATGCTTGCAGCTTGCCCATTAAAGCACGCAACCGTTTGAGCTCAGAGTCACTTAACTGCGCCAACAAATGATCAGATTGTGCTTGTTCAAAGGCGTGTAGTCGCGGATAAAGGGTTAAGGCCCGCTCAGTTGGAAATACACAACGTAGGCGTTTGTCTGCTGGATCGGCTTCCAAACGCAACCACCCGTCAGCCACGAGTTTTTTCACCGTGCGAAACGCTGTGGTGCGATCGATTTGCATGGAATCAGCAAGCGCACCCAAAAACATTCCTGGTTGTTCACACACCCGGATCAAATAAATAAAGCGATTGTTATCCAGTTCAAGCGGGCGAAATTCAGCATTGCTACGGATCTGGATCGTTCGAGTGATGGCGCCGATATCGCGAATAATGTCTAACATAAGCCACCTCCTGCAATAAGTTTACAAAAAAATCATTGCATTTGCAATTACTTGCTTGTACACTCGATTTTATTAACTCATTGCATTTGCAATTAAAAAGGAGCTTGCCTGTGCTTGCATTTATTAGTTTTATCGTGATCATGTCCATTACCCCAGGACCTAATACCATCATGGCGATGGTATCTGGTCAAACGCGTGGCTTTGCCAAATCATGGCAATTAAATCTCGGGATGGCAGTCGGCATGGGTGCCATTGGCATTGTGGCGGGACTTTTTGCTGATTGGCTCCAACACACACCAACGTTTATTGGCGCAATGAAAGTCATCGGCTCTGCCTACTTGTTGTATCTTGCTTACCATGTGGCAGTCAGTCGACCGGACCATGCAACTGCTGAAAGTGGTGCATTCACCACCGGGTTGTTGTTGCAGCTGACCAATATCAAAGTGTATTTATATTTCATCACTGGCTTAGGTGCATTCAGTTTGCCAGGTATCCTTTCAACGATTCCTGCTCGCTGGGCCTTGATGGTGATCGTCGGCAGCCTCGGGACCTTTTTGTGGACCGGCGGTGGGCAATTGATCAATGCCTTTTATCAAAAACACTTTCGCGTGGTGAACAGCTTTGTCGCCTTATTGTTAGTTTTCTCAGCCATTGATTTATGGAGGTAGCACCATGCAATATTTAACTGATCCCAAACAAACAGAATTTCAAGCTGATGTGGTGAGCCTTGAAGGCGACAAAGTACAATTCGCAGATACCATCATCTACCCTGGCGGTGGTGGTCAACCGCAAGACTTTGCATGGTTGACGCAAGGAAAACAGCGGTTTGAGATTTTAGCGATCACCGCTGACAACACATACGAGTTAGACCATGCGATCATCGACGCAGATATCCCCATCATTCAACATATTGATGCCCGTCAGCGCGAACAAAACTCTCGCTATCACACCCTTTTACATTTAATCGCGGCAATTGCGTCAAATGCCGGCGCCAGGGTTTCAAGCAACCAAATCGAAGCTGATCACGCACGGATCGAATTGCAGTTTGACACTGGCGAACAAGCCGAGGCATTTACCGAAGCACAATTGGCAAGTGCAGTTCACCGTGCAATTCAAGCGCAAGCACCAGTGTCTGCGCGGCTAGTACAACGTTCAGCGCTTGATGACGAGTCTGAGCATGTGCGCACGTTAGTATCGTTGATTCCAGTAACAGTTTCGACGGTGCGGCTGGTTCAAATTGCTGGTTTTGACGAAGAAGCATGTGCTGGAACGCATGTGGAAAATACAGCAGAGATCCCAGAACCTGTTAACTTTGAGTGGCATCGCAAAGGCGCAAAAAAGCGCCGCATCAAAGTCACCCTCCTACCCGTCAAATGATGGTAAACTGAAGTCATGATAACGATTAAACCAGCCACTGCAACAGAAAATTGGGATGCAGTCGCGCAACTTTATTTCAACACTTGGCAAGTCGCCTATCGCGAACTGCTGCCTCAATCTTTCCTCCAACAATTGACCCCGGCCACTTGGCAACCACAAAAACGCTGGCAACACACGATTTTGGCATGGTCAAATGCACAAATTATTGGGATCGTCACCGCAGGCCCTGCTCGCGATGAGCATTTTGCCACTTTTGGGGAACTTTACTCACTTTATGTGTTGCCGAATTTTCAACATCGCGGGATCGGCACCCAATTATTACATGCAGGTTTACATTTGATCGACCACTTCCCCCAGCAATATTTAGGGGTGCTGGTCAATAACCTCCCAGCTCAGCAACTGTATGCCAGCGTTGGGTTTGTGGACAGTCAGCAACGTCAGCGCGTCCAAACACCACAAGGCCATTTTACTGAAGCGATTTGGACGCGGGAAAATATTTTTTGAAAAAGACTTGCGCAAAAGTCAAATACCGGCTATGATAGGCAACATTAAAACAAAGCGAAAAACTGACGAGAGACAAGTAAGACGATCAGGCCGCACAGTGACTCGGAGCTAGTGAGAATCCGAGATGACACCAATCGTTTGAATAACACTCTCATAGTTGCCACCCCAAATGCTTCGCAAAGTAGGCGTGGTCGTCTGATCGGGACGTTATCATCCGATGGCGCATGAAATCGTGCGCTAATGAGGTGGTCCGGGGTATGCCGGACAACTTGGGTGGTACCGCGAAATGAAGTCTTTCGTCCCTTGATAGCTGGGGCAAAAGACTTTTTTATTTTGCCTTAAATAAATCAAGGGAGTTTTGTTCATGCATTTATTAACACCAACTGGTTATGATCCAAAGTTGTCACCTCGTAAGACCCAAGAAGCGATTCGCTACATTCGCGAAACCTTCCAAGATGAATTCGGGAAACAATTGAACTTATCTCGGGTGTCTGCCCCAATGATGGTCGACAAAGCGACCGGCTTGAACGATAACTTAAACGGCACTGAAAGCCCAGTATCTTTCACGATGAAAGATATGCCAGGCCATCAAATGGAAATCGTGCATTCACTGGCTAAGTGGAAGCGCAACGCCTTAGGTGAATTTGGCTTCCAACCAGGCGAAGGCTTGTACACTAACATGAACGCCATTCGCAAAGATGAAGACCTCGACAACTTCCACTCCATTTATGTCGATCAATGGGACTGGGAAAAAGTGATCACCAAAGACCAACGCACCGTTGAAACGTTGAAAGCAACGGTCCGTCAGATTTTCAAAGTGATCAAGCATATGGAACATGAAGTTTGGTATAAGTACCCAGAAGCGGTGCACCATTTACCAGACGAAATTCATTTTGTCACGACTCAAGAATTAGAAGATCGCTGGCCAGACCTTGACCCGATGGCTCGCGAAGATAAAATCGCTAAGGAACTCGGTTGCGTCTTCATCATGCAAATCGGTGGTGCGTTGAAATCTGGCAAACGTCATGACGGCCGCGCCCCTGACTATGATGATTGGTCATTAAACGGCGATATCGTCTTCTGGTATGAACCACTTGATTGCAAGTTGGAAGTCTCCTCCATGGGGATCCGAGTTGACGAAGACGCCATGGCTAAGCAATTGAAGATTGCTGGCGCCGAAGATCGCCTTTCCTTACCTTTCCACCAAAAGATCATGCACCAAGAACTTCCGTACTCCATCGGTGGCGGGATCGGTCAATCACGTTTATGCATGTTGCTGCTTGGCAAAGCCCATGTCGGCGAAGTGCAAGCTAGTGTTTGGCCACAGGAAATGATCGATGAATGCGATGCCCATGACATCCACTTGCTGTAATTGATATTAATATAGTAGAAACGCGCGTTGTGAGTTTGGATTTTGAAGTCACAGCGCGCGTTTTGTGTTGTTTGAACGCACGAAAACCACGGGCCAGCATTTGATTCACTGGTCCGTGGCCTTGCTCGATTCGTTCAACCTTTGATCCAGACTAGTGTCCTCCAGTCTTGTGATCACCATATGCGGTTAGTGAAATCACGGAAGTTGCCTTCCGCCAAGGTCATTGGTTTGACACGCCTGCACGTTGTCCCAAACGCTTAGGCATCGGTTGGATTGTCCGACGAGTTTGCTCTTTACCCTGGTTTGTCGCAGACCCACCGCGACTTCTCTGTGCTGCACTCTGGGTATTAGGTCTGAAGTCAGTGTCACCACCAACTTCAGTGAGCGTCCCAGCGAAGTCAAAGGAAAGCAGCCGCTCTGCAGTCACGGCACCAGCGATTTCGTGGAATCCAGTGTTAAGATACCATGCCAAAAATCATTTTGCAAGCGATTTCTGGCGGAAATATCAACCTTAATATATTCGCACAAGAGGGTAAAGAATCATTAATTGACCTGAACCAATCAAGTAATACTTTCACCAATAAGCTATTGATATGATTCCAAATAAGCATATGACAACTCAGATTTAGAATCCCCCTTGCGTTGACATCCCCTGTCGAACTCGTATACTGAAAGTAACTTACAATTGATAAGGAGTGACTTTGATGACAAAAGCTTTGATCGTGGTGACCAACCATGCCCGCTTTGACGGGACGAACCGTGCGACTGGCGTGTGGTTTTCTGAAGCGACTCATTTTCATGATGTGATGAGTCAAAATGGCATTGCCGTCGACTACGTGTCTCCAGAAGGTGGCTATGTGCCTTTAGATCCGGCATCATTAACGCAAATGGATGATTTGAATTGGACCTATTACGGTGACTTGAGTTATCGCCAAAAATATCTTGCGCATTCGTTGTCTCCGATCCAAGTCGACCCGACGCTTTATGATTTAATTTATTTTGCTGGAGGACACGGGGTGATGTGGGACTTCCCAGAAAATCACGCGCTCGCCGACATTGCCAATCAGATCTACGCCCAAGGTGGCATCGTCTCTGCCGTATGTCATGGGGTCGTCGGATTACTGGGGATGGGTGACTTTATTAATGGTAAAAAACTCACTGGCTTCACCAATGAAGAAGAAAACATTAACCAACTCACCGAAATGGTACCATTTTTAGCTGAAGATGCCCTAAAAGCGGCTGGCGCCGATTATTCTAAAGCTGATCCTTTCACTGAACATGTGGTCGTGGATGGTCGCTTGATCACCGGTCAAAATCCGCAATCTGCCCGTGGCGTTGGTCAAAAAGCAGCGGATCTGCTGCAAGAGGCGCAAGCATGAGCCACTATGATACACCATTGACCTTTAAATCAGGTATCACCATCGCCAATCGTTTGATCATGTCGCCGATGACCACCCAACAAAGTTTTTATAATGGCACCGTCACCCGCGACGAAATTCAATATTATGTCGATCGCGCCAAAGGCTTAGGTGCTGTGATCACCGGGGCTGCGAATGTCCAAGCTTTAGGCAAAGGCTGGCCTGGTGAATTATCCATCGCCTCAGACGACATGTTGCCGCAGCTACATGCCTTAGCGAGTGCGATCCAGGCGCAAGGGGCCAAAGCCATTGTCCAAATATTTCATGCTGGGCGGATGACGCATGAAGCAACGCTTGGAGGTGTTCAGCCAGTGTCTGCCAGTGCGGTGGCAGCGTTGCGACCAGACGCTGAAGTGCCGCGGGCGATGACCATCGCCGAAATCCATGAAACGGTGCAAGCTTTTGGTCAAGCAACTCGTCGCGCGATTGAAGCGGGTTTTGATGGCGTCGAACTGCATGGCGCCAATACTTATTTGCTCCAACAATTCTTCTCCCCGCATTCCAATCGTCGCACTGACGAATATGGTGGCACCAGAGAAAAGCGTTACCGCTTCGTCGACGAGGTGCTTCAAAGTGTGTTTGCTGCGGTGAAACAATATGCCAAGCGGCCGTTTCTCGTCGGTTATCGGGTATCCCCTGAAGAATTTGAAACGCCTGGGATCCGGTTTGATGACACCTTATGGTTGTTAGACCAACTCAAAGTCACTGATCTCGATTATGTTCATCTCTCGCTGAAGGATTACTCGCGCGTTTCACGCGATGAACAACACAATCAGCAATCAATGTTGGCTTATGCGCATAACCAATTAGCTGGTAAATTACCATTGATCGGCGTTGGTGGTGTGCGGACGCGCGCAGATGTCACCGCTGTATTGGAAAATGCTGAACTCGTCGCTGTCGGTCAACAATTGTTATACGATCCCACTTGGGCGGTGAAGCTGGCAACTGGTGCTGATGACGCAATGTTGCAAGTGCCATTTAAAGAAGCAGTGAAATTTGCGCCACTCAGCACCCCTTTGCATGATTTTGCGGCAAGTTTTTACACCCGCTGAGAACCGCAGGGACACCAACAGGTTAAAATCATGCTTCAAACTTGCCAACCCTAAAATTTTGTTCTACCATAACCCTATCAAATGCGTTACGGATCCTTAGTCCTTACTAGGCCAAGGGATCAGTAACGTTTTTTTTATGGAATGGAGTTGAAATCATGTTTGCTATCATCATGCACCATACGCATGGACGCGCACGGTGGGCCTTTTTCCTCGCACCACTGATCATGCTCGGCGAAGTGAGCTGTGACTTGCAACAGCCAACGTTAATGTCACAGATCATTGATATTGGCTTGGCGCACGGCGACGGGCAATATGTCTTACATCACGCGTTGCTGATGTTGATGTTTGCCATACTGGGGTTAGCATGCGGCGCCACTTGTGGCACGTTAGGCAGTTATGCGTCATTGAAAATGGGTGAATCACTGCGTTCAGAAATGTTGCAAATCGCCTTATCAACGCGGGATGCTGCTGGGTTGAAGCCAGCAACATTGATCACCCGCATCACCAATGACGTCACCCAAATGCAAAATTTGGTGATGATGGTGACACGCGGCATGGTCCGGGCCCCGATGCTACTGCTTGGTGGGATCGTGATGTCGACGATCGTCTGCCCCAACCTCGCCCCGATTTTATTTGTGATCATGCCGATCTTGGTGATTTTTATATTGATCGTGATGCGGCGTTCGCTGCCGTTGTACACCAACATGCAAGCAGCCGTTGATCGCGTCAACCGCGGAATGCGGGAAAACTTGCAAGGCGCCAAAACCATTAAGTCCTATGTATTGGAAGATCATCAATTCGCACTATTTAAACAAGCCAATCTTAACTTGCAAACTACTAGCGTCCAGGCCGCGATGGCGACAGTCACTTTAGCCCCAGTGATTCAATTACTGTTAAACCTCGGGGTGGTGATCGCGTTGAGCTATGGCGGGAGCTTGGCGATCCATGGGTCGATTTCTGATGGGCAGATCATCGCTTTTGTCAATTACATGATCCAAATCACCACAGCAATGATTCAAACTGCCAACATCATCACCGCTTTCTCCCGAGCGATCACCAGTGCCGCTCGCGTGCAAGCAGTCCTTGATGAAAAACCGAGCGACGCCATGGCTACAGCGCTTCGCCCTAAAGCTAGCGAGATTCAATTTGATCATGTGACTTTCGGCTTTGATCAAAGCACCCCAATTTTAAATGACGTTTCATTCACCGTTGCTGATGGCCACAGTTTAGGGATCGTCGGGCCAACTGGGGCTGGGAAAACAACGTTGATCAACTTGCTGACCCGCAGTTTTGATGATTACGATGGCACGATTCGCATCGGCGGTGTTGATATTCAACAGTTACCGCTTGAAGCGGTCCATGACAAGGTGAAAGTGGCACTTCAAGATGCGATTTTATTTGCTGGCACCATTGCTTCAAACTTGAGCTTTGGGGGCGCCGCATCCCCTCAAGCATTACAAACAGCTGCAGAAATGGCGGCTGCCACTGAATTCATCGACCCCTTGCCGCAACAATTCGAGGCGCCTGTGGAACAGCGCGGGAAGAATTTCTCCGGCGGCCAACGTCAACGGTTGAACTTAGCGCGGGCGTTCACCAATGATCCTGACATTGTGGTGTTAGACGACGCCACCAGTGCCGTGGATCAAAACACCAACGCCCAGATCAAAGCACGATTAGCCCAGGCCCGACAACATCAAACCACTGTGATCATTTCCCAGCGGGTGACCAATGTCATCGATTGTGATGAGATCATTGTTTTAGAAGCAGGGAAAATCACCGCCCGAGGCGATTCGGATACTGTTTACCAAACGTCACCATTTTATCGGCAATTAGTCGATACCCAACTAGGAGGTGGCCGCCATGCAAATGAATAGACCGCGTCGCAACATCCACCGAGAAAAAGTCGCAGTCGGCGATTGGCAAACTACTGTTAAACGATTATGGCAATACTTAGCAGCTAGTCGAAAAAATTTAGTGATCGTCTTTTTCCTCACCTTGATCACCACTGCAGTCACCATCGTCGGCACTCGCATTAACGGGATCGTCATCGACCGCTACATCACCCATCACCAATTGCAAACATTGTTGCTGGTGTGCGCGATCATGGCAGGCGTGTATGTAATTGCCAGCGTCGCCGTGTATTTTCAAAATAGCTTAATGATCACTGTCGCCCAAAACACTAGCGCCACCATTCGCCAAGATGTGTTTGAAAACTTGCAGCATCAGCCGATGCGCTATTTTGACACCCATGACAACGGCGATGTGATGAGTCGGTTGACCAATGATGTCGACAATATCAACAGTGCTTTGATGCAAACGTTCGTGCAACTGTTCACTGGGATCATTTCGATCATTGGCATGGGCGCCGCAATGATTTGGTTGTCACCAGTGCTGTTTGCTATCACGTTGTTAGCGACTGTCGCGACTTATTTATTCTCTCGCGGCGTCGCTCGCCTCACCCAACGTGCGTTTATGACCCAACAAACTGCCTTAGGGAGCCTCAATACCCAAATTGAAGAATCGGTGTCTGGCAAACAAGTGGTGCAACTGTTCAATCACTTAGACGCGACCCAACAAAATTTTGACGTCACCAACCGCCAGTACACCCATGCCGCCTTTATTGCTCAGGCACTGTCAAGTATCATCGGACCATTCAACAACATGACCAATAATGTCGCTTATGTGTTGATCACTGCGGTTGGTGCGGCGTCGATCCTTGGCCATGTTGGGAGTATCACAGTCGGGGTGATTTTCACCTTTTTGATTTATTTACGGAATTTTACAGGACCGATCAATAACTTATTGGATCTGATCAACACCTTACAGCTATCGTTGGTATCTGCGCAGCGGGTGTTTGAATTGATCGATGCGCCGCGGGAAGTTGATTTACCAGATGCGGTGGCAGTCACGCATACTGAAGGCGCTGTGGCGTTTGATCACGTCAGCTTTGCTTATGAAGATACACGAATGATCTTGCATGATATCGACTTGCAAGCAACGCCTGGTGCAGTGGTCGCCCTTGTTGGCCCAACTGGTGCCGGGAAAACGACCATCATGAATTTATTAACCAACTTGTATCCCTTGGCACAAGGACGCGTCTTACTTGATGATCGCGACGTCACCACCATTAAACGCGCCAACTTGCGGCATTTGATCACCGTGGTGCAACAAGAGTCTTACTTGTTTAGCTTATCGATTCGCGAGA
Organism: Lacticaseibacillus porcinae; assembly: GCF_003946305.1. GTDB lineage: Bacteria > Bacillota > Bacilli > Lactobacillales > Lactobacillaceae > Lacticaseibacillus > Lacticaseibacillus porcinae. Next base: position 36,063 of record NZ_RHNS01000018.1, on the reverse strand, counting down.
ATATTCGCTTAGGGCGGCCAGATGCGCCTGATGTCGAAGTCGAACAAGCCGCGATTGCAGCCAATGCCCACACCTTCATCACCCAACTGCCTGATGGGTACGACACGATGTTATCAGAAAATGCCAGTGCTTTATCGATCGGCCAGCGTCAATTGTTAAGCATTGCACGCGCCTTCGTCACCCAAGCGCCGATTTTAGTGTTAGATGAAGCAACAGCTGCCATCGACTCCAACACTGAAGCGTTGATCCATGTCGCCATGAGCAAGTTGATGCAAGGGAAAACCAGCTTTGTGATTGCGCATCGGTTGTCGACGATTCAAGCAGCAGATTTGATTTTAGTGATCGATCAAGGTCGCGTCGTGGAACGCGGGACGCATCAAGAATTATTAGCGAAAAATGGCTTTTATGCGAAACTGTATAATGCACAATTTGACAATTAATCGCAAAATCGCGCCACCTTCAGCTGAAAGGTAGCGCGATTTTTAAAAGGCAACGGCAAACGTGCCAAATCATGTAAGCGGTGTTATGCTTAAAGGACTTAGAGTTCTTCCCAGGTGGCTGGGTCTTGGCCTTTGTTGCGGCCGTCAGGTTTGGTCAGCGTGGCGATCGTCGCCATTTCCGCATCACTTAACTCAAAGTCGAAGACATCGAGGTTTTCACGTTGGCGACTGAGGTGGGCAGACTTCGGGATCGTCATCACCCCAAGTTGTAAGTCCCACCGTAAGATCACTTGACTGACTGATTTGCCATGGTGTTGGGCGATGGCTTGCAAACTCGGCTCTTGCAACACGGCATTGGCGCGACCTAAAGGACTCCAAGCTGCAGTTAACACATGGCGTTTGGCGTCGGCGACGCGTTGAGTCGCTTGATTGAAGTAAGGATGCAACTCGATTTGATTGAGCACCGGCATCACGCCAGTTTCGCGGTAAAGGCGATCGAGATGTTCCGGCAAAAAGTTGCACACCCCGATACTTTGAACCAAACCAAATTTCTGTGCCGCGATCAAAGCTTGCCACGCTTCCACATATTCATCGCGCATGGGATTTGGCCAGTGGAGCAAATAAAGATCAAAGTGGTCTAAGCCACTGCGAAATAAACTTTCTTGCAAATGGTCGATCGCATCTTGATAGTGGTAATAACGCCCTGGCAACTTGGACACCACGGTTAAGTCGTCGCGCGTCACCGAAGCTCGGCGAATGGCTTCACCGACGACGCCTTCGTTTTCATAATTATAAGCGGTGTCGATCAAACGATACCCAGCATCAATGGCGCTTTGGATGGCGCGAACGCCTTGGATCCCATTGAGTTTGTAAGTCCCAAAGCCTAATGCTGGGACTGAATGACCATCGCTGAGTTGATAATTGAACATGTGCGCCTCCTGCGTCAAAACAATTTCTTCTTCAGCTTAAAACCAGATTTTTGACCTGTCAAATCGAAAGGTAGATGCTTATGACAAACATCTTTGAATTAAATCAGATCAACCTCACCATCGACGATAAACCTTTATTGCAAGACATCAACTTAACGGTCCCAACTGGCGCCTACCTCACCCTCACCGGTCCTTCAGGCTCTGGGAAAAGCACACTGTTGCGAGTGCTGGCGACGTTGATGACGCCGACCAGTGGCACCATCGCTTTCAACGGCAAACCGCAAGCCGACTACTTAAAAACCGACTATCGCAAACTGGTATCTTATTGTTTTCAACAGCCAAGTTTGTTTGGTGATACAGTCCGTGATAACTTGGCATTTCCTTTTGACATTCGCAAAATTGATTTTGACTCGGCGCAAGCGATCACCGCATTGCAAAGTGTTGATTTACCTGAAACCATGCTCGATGCCAAGATCACCAGCTTAAGTGGTGGGGAAAAACAACGTGTCGCGTTGATCCGCAACTTATTGTTCCCACCGCAAGTTTTGTTGCTTGATGAAGTCACCACTGGCCTTGACCCTGACACCAAAGCAATCGTTCACCAATTGATCGAAAGTCATCACCATCAAGGCATCACGGTGATTGCCGTCACCCACGATGAAACTGAAGTCGCCCAAGCCTCAACTTTATTGCGGCTGGTCGCTGGTCGCTTGGAGGAAACTGCAAATGCAAAATAACTTAATTGTCTCCCCAACTGCCTTAACCCTAGCTGTGGTGTTGGTGATGATTGCCTTGGCCATCAACTTCAAAGAAAAAATTGGGTTACAACGTGACTTAGTGATCGGGGTTGTCCGCGCCGTCATTCAACTCACCGTCGTCGGTTACGTTTTAACTTACATTATTCGCGTCGACCGTTTGTGGTTAACGGCGTTGATGGTGGCCATTATTATCGGCAACGCTGCCGTCAACGCGCGAGGACGCGCTAACGGCATCCCCCACGCAGGCGTCATTTCGTTGATTGCGATCACCACAGCGACGTTGCTCACGCTAGGCTTTTTGTTGATCGCCCATGCCATCGCCTTTATTCCCAGTCAAGTGGTGCCGATCACTGGGATGATCGCCAGCAACGTCATGGTGGCCATCGGTTTGTGTTATCGGCAACTTAACGCCGGCTTTCACGACCAGCGCCAAGCGATCCTTGAACGTTTAGCTTTAGGCGCTGATCAAAAACAAGCCGCCATCACCATTGTGCGCTCGGCGATTCGCACTGGGATGGCGCCGACCATCGACTCGGCCAAAACAGTGGGCTTGGTCAGCTTGCCTGGGATGATGAGTGGGTTGATCTTCGCCGGGGTCGATCCTACTAAAGCAATCATGTATCAAATTATGGTGACGTTCATGTTACTTGGGGCCACCAGCTTAGGCAGCGTGATCGCTGGCTACTTAGCTTATCCACAATTTTTCAACAGCGATTTCCAACTGCGATAACGCAAATGCCGCCATCCTTGATTCAGGAATGGCGGCATTTTCAATTATAGCGACAACACCAAGTTATACCACACTTCACCAGCATGACTGGACTCAGAAACCCCTTCATTCACATAACCGTTGGCTTCGTAAAATGGTACCAATCGCTTCAAACAAGTCAACGTGATGGCTTGGCGACGTTGATTAGTGGCCACTGATCGCAGTTGGGTCAACAACTGTGACCCTAAGCCGCGATGTTGGGCAACAGGCGCAACGGCTAAGCTGAGCACCGATTGAAAGTTAGCGTCAGCGGCATTGGGTCGTGCGTCAACAAACAAGTCATCAGCTAAATAACGCTGATCGATCGCAGGACCGACAATGTAGCCAAGCAACTGCCCGGCTTCGACAGCAACGATAAACGTATCCGGATAATTTGCGATCCGTGCTTGCATCGCTTCTTGCGTGGCCGCCTCATCAAGGGTGAAGCCGGCGTGTTCGATCACCATAATGGCATCGAGGTCGTCTCTTTGGGCTTGGCGAAATTGAATCATTCAATAGCACTTCCTATGATAGTCTCTTCACATTGTAGCACTAAGGATTCTGCACGGCGATGCCGATCAATCCAGGTCCAGTGTGCACGCCAATGGCTGGAGACACCGAACCAGTAAATTCAACGCGGCGACCAGTGGCTTCAATTTGGGCGGTGACGGCATGCAATAACTCAAAGTTTGCACCATGCGCCACGGCGATCGTCGCCTGCGGGCCAGCAGTCGCTAAAGCGATATCGATGAGCTTTTGGACGGCTTTTTTCTCTGAGCGGACTTTGGCAACGGCAATGATCTCACCGTTATCGTCAACAGATAACAGCGGCTTGATGTTCAAGACACTGCCTAAGGTCCCAGCCACTTTGCCGATGCGGCCGCCTGCTTGTAAATAAGTGAGACTGGGAATATACAGCCACACACCAGAATGTTGAATCGCGTGTTGAACGGACCCGATCACATCAGGAAATTCACGACCGGCAGTGATCAAATTCGACGCATAAGTCACCAACAACCCACTGCCGATGCCAGCACTTTTGGTGTCTAACACCATCACGTCACCAGCTTTAAATTCTTGTGCCGCCAACCGCATGCCTTGATAAGTCGCAGACAAACTGCCAGAAATCGCCAAAGCTAATATTTTAGTGTAACCTGCGGCGAATAGATCTTGTAAGTGCGCCGCGACTACTGCCGGAGATGGACTGGCAGTTTGCGGTAAGTTGTCAGGCGTTAAATGCGCGTAAAATTCATCTGGCGTGAGGTCGACGCCATCTAAATAATCCACCCCATTTTGTCTGACGTTTAACGCGACGACAGCAAGATTTGAATGGCTTGCGATCACAGTTTGTGGGACATCACAGCCAGAGTCGACTAAAACGGCGATTTTTTCTGTCATGGAGAGCCTCCTGATTGCATTTTTCCTGATAATACCGATTTTTGACAAATTTGTAAATGGGGTAAACTAAGTTTTATCGACGACGCACTAAAAAACGCCAGTGATCACTCACCGACGTTTAACGATTATTTGAGTTTCAACAAAGCCGCTTGACTGATGTCATTGGCTTGCACTTCATGATAGCCGGTCACATAAGCCCCTTTGGCTTTCAGGGCTAAGTAATGATCAAGTTTGAACTGCTTCATCCCAGTAAATTCGATCGGTCGCGTGTGACCTTCAGCGTCAACGGCAGTTTGTTTGTAAACTGGGGTGCCGTAACTATCTTGAGAATCTGGTTTGGTGGTTTTGACGTAAATTGTTTTTTCTTGAACTAGCGGATTGAGGGAATCCACCACTGCTGCGACTTGGCTGCTACTATTCGCGGTGGCGACTTTTGCGCCAAACAATCCTGCAACCACCAGTACCGCTACTGTGGCCAAACCAATTAAAAGCTTCTTCATTATTCTTTGCCTCCAAGCAATTGATGTATTCAGCATACCGTGGATTGCTTGTGAGGTCTTGCGCTAAGCGATGGATTTTCAATTCGGACTTGAGACCGAAAAAATACCCCGACAATAAGCCGAGGTGATTGCTTTAGTTTCGTGCATTTAAGATCATGTCATTGGCAAATTTGCCGATGTCATCCCCGCACACTGCGAGGACATCTTGGCCATCTGCGGCACTAGTTTGAAACAATTCCAACAATTGATCCAACACGGCATCAGTATCATGTGGGACATATGGTGCCACTTTGAACGCATAGTTTTGAATCGCGTCAAAAACGATCACATAATCTTTGGGCAAGGCTTTAACTTGTTGGCGAAAGGCTAACCAGGCTTTTTTATCGGAAATCACACTCATGGCTTACCTCCCAAGTTTTTGATGGACGCGGGCATTGAGCTGGGCGCCCATTTTCTCTAACAACAATGGAATCCCGTTGGCTTGTGCCGATTGCGTGGCAAAGCTGACCGGATCAGTCCCTAGGGCTGCTTCAATCGACAACCCGTCACCAGCCGCTTCTTCTAAATAATCGACGATGCCAGCAAACACTGGCATTAAATCGCGGCCGGTAAAGCTGGCAGACACATTCATGCCACTCATTAGCGCCGTTAACATTTGCCCCCAAGCTTCAGAGTAGCCTGCAGGCAGCTGGTCAACGCGTTTGGTGTAGGCTTTAAGATCTGCTGACATATCATTGCCAGTGATCGTATTCCAAAAACTTACCATGTTAAGCCTTCCTCAATTGGGTCATTTTCCCAGAGAGAAAATCCCACTTCGCCCAAAAGTTCGTCAAATAATCTTCCCCTGCCGCATTCAACGTGTAGAACTTTCGCTGCGGGCCAAGATTGGACTTGCGCCGCTCAACATCAAGCAACCCTTGTTTCTCCAGTCGCAACAACACGGTGTACACAGTGCCTTCAACAATGTCTTCTAATCCGAGATCTTGCAAATATTTCGTGATCTCATAGCCATAAGTTTCGCCTTGGGCAATGTGTTGTAACACGATGCCTTCTAAAGCGCCTTTTAATAATTCAGTTAAGCCTTCCATTTCCTGCTCCTTAGTGTTGCTAAGTACATCTCAATATTATGGCTAGGTACCTCTTTTGTCAATCCTGTTGGGCCCACATTTGTTTGAGATAATCACGGTAGCCTTCGCGAAAAGATGTTGGCCCGATTACTTTCAAGTTAATGCCACATTGGGCTAAAAAACGATAAGTATCTGCGTTGTCACCAACTGGCAACACGGCATCAAAGTCTGCCTCGCGATTGGCTGTGATCACTTGTTGGCCAAAATGTTCGACCACAAAACTGCGGCATGCTTGTAACCCAGTAACGTGAACCGCTACCCGCTCGCCGTTGCCGCCACCGCCTTGCCAACCAAGTGGCACATTAGTCCGCGGCGTGAAGCTCGCTTCTGGTTTAAGCGTCGTCATCCGCGACAAGCGAAAGGTGCGATAAGCTTGTCGTTCAGTGGCGTACCCCACCAAATACCAACTGGTGTTACGCCACAGCAATTGATAAGGCTCCACTAAGCGACTAGTGGCGACACCGTTTCTGTCGTAATATCCAAAGGCCACCAGGTGATGATCACGGATCGCTTGTTGCAAGGTTTGCACCACTTGGGCTAAGTTCTTGGCGCCATTGAAGTCGATGGCCAAACTCCCAGTTTGATCGCTAGGCAATAAACCAGAGACTTTAGTCAACGTTGCGGCGACATCAGGATCCACCAACAGCGCATCCAGGCCTTGCACCGCAGTGAGAATATTTTGCAAGTCTTCAACCGTTAACAACCGTTTATCGAATTTGTATGTATCCAGCAAGCGAAAGCCGCCGTTGACGCCACGGGTGGCGACGACTGGAATATGGGCACTGGATAAATGATCCATGTCCCGCATGATTGTGCGTTTGGTGACATGAAATAATTCCGCAAAAGTTTGCGCGGAAATGGTATCTTGCGCCAGTAACATCATGACGATGGTGATCAGGCGATAAGTTTGCATATTTTTTCGACTTTCTTTTGGAATGATGACAGCTAGTTGTCACCTTTTCATCAGTATACTCGCTATATCATCTAAATGGAGGCAACAATTCATGCAAATTCAACATTTTGGTACTGTCACCCTCGCCGTCACCGACAATTTAGTCGGCTTACCACTTCCAGAAGCGCTTGCTACCTTATCCAAGGCCAAACTCGTGGCTGCCCGCAACGCTGAATTCACTTATCATGCCATCAATGCCAACGTCGACGGCCAACAACACTATTTTGTGGAAACTGGCGATGATCATGCTACTTACACCTTACCAGCAGGTGATTACGCGACGTTTGAAATGACTCGCGCGAATCGCTTGGCGTTAGATCAATTCATCGGCCAAAGTTATGGGAAAATTGCCGCTGCTGGGTATCGACCAGCTGGTAACTACAACTTGGAAACTTTAAGTGACGCCATGTTTACCGTCCAGATCCCAGTCGTGAAAGCTTAAAACCTCAAATATAGTAGGTCACTTGCCAAGGTACCTGCTATTTTTTCTGTAAATCGTTTGCATCTATCTAATTAATTGTGCAACCCCGAATCCATACCACCAAAATATTGTGGATGCAAGACTAACATCTACAAGATTTTGTGGCATAATGGTTTTTGCAATTATCATTTAGGGGGCAACATTGATGAACGATTCACAAAACTACTTCACATGGCTTTTCAACCAATTAAAAGGCTGGCCACAACAAAATTATTACTTGTTCTACTTCGCTTTAGGCGCGCAATTGATGACCTTAGTCAACGCGCCGATCACGCCTGTGGCTGTGATCACCTTCTTTGGGACGATGATCGGGGTATTATGTGTCTTAGCGATCAACGCCACCAAAGCCGTTAACGGCTGGTTAGGCTTGATCTCTGCTGCTTGCTTTATTTTTGTGGGCTTTACGGCTAAGAACTACTTATCCATTTTCGAACAAATTGCCTATGTCATCACTTTGGATCTGCCAGTGTTAATTTCTGTGCGCACTTGGAACGACGACACCGCCAACAACCTCAAGCGCTTTGCGGCTAAACAATGGGTCATCTCCATTGCCTTCACCTTAGTCGTTTGGGCGGTATCTGCCGTACTCATCGGCAAGTTCACCAACGACCCTCGCCCAATTTTTGATGGGATGGCGTTTGCGATTTCCTTAACTGGTGGGATCGTGTGCTTCTTGCGTTACAACAACCAATACTTCTGGTGGTTATTCTCTGGGATCGCGCAATTGGTTTTATGGGCCATCACCTTTGCCCAAGGCGATGCATCGTTGGCCATGGCGATCAACTCCTCCATTTATGTCATCAACGACATTTTAGCCTTCACGGTCAGCCCTTGGTTTAACACCGGCCGCCGCAAGTTAGGGTTGAAGGAAATCCGCTAAGATAGTACCATATAAAATTGGCGTCACATTTGGCGAGCAGCTTTGCTCGTCTTTTGTGTTGTAAAAAGACAAACAGATGAAAGAAGTATAATCCATGATTTATATTCTCGGCTCCATCGGCGCTGGTAAAACCTCGCTGACTCGTATCTTGTCCAAAGACCTGCAAGCGCCTGCTTATTATGAAGACGTCGAAGGCAACGGGATGATCGCCAACATGCTCAACAAATTCTACGCAGCTGGCGCAGACAGTCGTAAAACCACTGCCACGATTTTGCAAATCGCCTTTTTGACGTTCCGTTACCAACAACTCAAAAAAGCCCTCGTTCAAGACAACGCTGTGATGGATTCGAGTTTGGAATCTGACTTTGTCATGGCTAAGCAACTTCACGACAACGGCGAAATCGATGACATTGACTACAATGTTTACGTCACCTTGTCTCAAGAAATGCAAGCCAACGTCAATGGCTCACCATTCAACGGTTTGCCAGATTTAGCGGTTTACTTAAAAATCGACCCAGAACACGAAATCGACGAGATCCAATCTCGCGGTCGTGAAATGGAAGACATTCGCCAAAAACCAGAACTTGTCGACTACTACCACCGCGTTAACCACGCTTACCGCGACTGGTCCAAAGGCTACACCCGCTCAACGATGATGACCATCAACCGCGACGACTTAGATTTCGTCAACGACAAAGCCGATCGCAATGCGGTGCTTGATGCCATCGAATCCAAGTTGGTCGAACTGGGTAAGCTCTCCCCTGAACGCTTTGAAGAAATCAAAGCGGCTCGCGCCTAAATAAATCGATACACGCCTCAGAATCCGCATTCTGAGGCGTTTTTGTGTGTCGGGGAGATTAAAAAACGCCTACCGATTCATCGATAGGCGTGAAAGGTCATCATTAAGTAAGGCCTAGTCCCAAAAAACTAGGGTAAAACTAACGTCACCACGGGCACTTCGGGGGCTGCGCCACAGCACCAAGTTCACTGTGGGTAATGGTAGCACTTTGGATCCGCGTTGCACATGATCTGATCGATCAAACGAACGTCGAAGCGCACATCCACAACCTGAGGCCAACAGAGCTTTGCAAAGTTGAAGACCATCCATTTGGGGAGCAACACAACGAAATTGTTTCAATTGATCGAGTCAGCGGTGACTCACTTTGGCCGCAATAGAAAATTGATCGGCAGAACTTTGGCATACCGATAGACTAGCCCGCGGGGAGCAGTGCGTGCGTTCCAGCCGCCACACGTCACTTTGAAACCATGAGTCTGAAACTTTGCCAGGTTGACCCATACCATGTCTTGAAGCCGTACCCTTAACATGGCATCGACATTTTAGCAAGCGCTATCACAAATGTCAAGCGTTTGGCGCAAGTTTTTTTCGCCATTAAAAACAGTACCTATTGCGCAAGCACCCCATGCACCACCATCACTTCCCCATCTTCATCTGGGGCTTCTAGCCAATGAAATTCTGCGGGTTTCATGACAATGGCTTGACCTGGGACCAACGTGGTTTCCTCGTCATCAGTGTGGAAGGTGATCTTGCCTTTAATGGCGACGACAGTGACGGTCATGAGTGAGCGATGGCGTTTAATTTCTGTGCCTTTAGGGATCACCAAGCGGACAATACTTAAATGTCGCTGGGATAACATGCGATCTGGGCCTTGGGTAACCGACTCGTCAGGATTTAAAATTTGCATGAACAGGACCAACTTTCTTAGATTAAGGTCATTATACGCCGAAACAACAGACTTGCGAGCGTTGGCTCCCCATCCCCCGCCCAAACAAAAAAACGAATATCGCTATTCGTTTTGATCAAGATATTTAGCAGCTAACGCCCGCCACCGTCAACCCTTGATGAAAGGCTGCCAATACCTCTGAGCCATTGGCAATCCGCAAACCGTCATCGAAGCGATGGGCATTGTCTTTTAAGCGGATCAGATGGTCGACAAAGTCTAATTGCAAGCCATCTTCTAAGAACAACAAGTCGTAATCAGAACTCCACAACTTCAAACCAGCCGCATTTTCTAACGCCACAGGGTAATCGGCATCAGGTCGGTCGACTTCGATCAAGGTGAATTTCGACCCGATGGTACAAGCGCCACCTTGCAGCGAATATTTGCCACCACCATCATCGGCGATCAAAATCAAATCTTTGTCGGCTAACCCTTTATCTTGGATCAATTGCACGAATGCATCAGTTAAGGTAATTTTCATCTGCGTGCCTCCTTATTTTTAATTAGTATCGCATGCGTCACCACATTTTACAATCGTCACCAGCCAACTCGACAGTCCCACAACAGAAACACAGCACAAAAAAACAAGCCGTCACCAGACGACTTGTCTCATCAATTATTTAATGGCTTCAGCCACTGCCGCATTGACGCTGTCAGCTTCAGCGTTGATCAACGCGACGCGACCAGCAATCACTGAAGTATCCATGTCGATTTCACGGGTTAAGCTGGCGTCGGCGCGTTTCGGAGCAAAGAATTCAGTGAATTCATCTAACCGCGCTTGGGTGTGGAAGACCCGCGAGATCACGGTGATGTAAGTTGGGAATTCCATATCACCACCAACTGTGTCATTCAACCAGTCCCAGCTGTTGCGGAACCAATCCCAAGCTGCTTGTTGACCGGCAGGATTGGCTAAGACGCCTGCAAACCAAGCGCGCAAGTCTTGCGGCTTAACCGTATCAGCATCTTGGAAGGCTTTAACGATCGTCGTAATTTGCCCAGCATCCTTCGTCTTGGTCAACGCTTGGGCTAAGTCGCGGCGATATGAGGCATCAGCAGTGGTGCGATAGTCGTTGAGCAATTGGTTAAAGACTGTAGCAGTCCCGAAGTTTTGCATTTCATTACTTAAAATGAACACTCGAACATCAGCAGGTAAGTTGATCAAGTCACCAACATGGGCTTCATATTGTTCATGCGCAGCCAGTTGGGCCTTAGGATCTTGACTGTACAATGCCGCACTCAATACATATGGACGAGCTAACGTGTCGTCGTTAGAGTCAGTGTCGCGAGGCAGCCAACCTAACGCCGACAAGTTAGCTGCAGACAATTGACCATACAAGGTTTGCAACGCTTTTTCTGAATCAGAATCTGGCGTGGTGAACTTCTTTAAGTTGCCAGCCAAGCTGTAAAGCGCCATGTTGACCAGGTTTGAGCGGCTGTTGGCAAATTGTTTGAGCAATGGCACGACAGCAGCATAGGTCAATTGTTGCCCTTCTGATAACAAACGTAAGTCTTGCAAGGTTTGCATTTGAGTGATCGGATCAAGGCTTGCGACGTCTTTGAGCAAGTCCGCCATCAAGGTGTTATCATATTTCACGATAAAATGCGATTCGTTGCCGTCGTTCAACCGCAAGGCATGCCCAGCTTTGGCGCGTAAGGCAGCGTAATCCCCAAGATCTAAGGTCGTGGTGGTCATTAACTTAGGGGCATCAAAGTTTGCTTTCAATGGAATTTGCCATTCGCGGCCTTGAGGGGTATTTTCACCGATGAAGAATTGTTGTTGCTTGAGTTGCAAGTGACCGTCAACGACTGAGGCGTCAACCACAGGATAGCCTGGTTGTTGCAGCCAACCATTCATCACCGCACCGACATCGATGCCAGAAGCTTCCCCTAACGCGGCCCATAAGTCAGCGCCAGTGGCATTGCCATATTGATGCGCGGCAAAGTATGCTTTCAAGCCTTTACGTAAGGCGTCGTCGCCAATCAAGGCGCGCACCATGACTAACATCCGAGAGCCTTTGGCGTAAACGATCGCACCGTCAAACAAGCTGATGATCTCAGCTGGGTCGTTGACGTCAACGTGAACAGATTGCACGCCGTCAGTGGCATCGCGTTGCAAGGCGGCAGTGGCTTCGTCAGTTTGGAAGACTTCCCAAATGTGCCAATCTGGCTCAAGAGCGTCAACCGCCACATATTCCATCATGTTGGCAAATGATTCGTTTAACCACAGATCATCCCACCACTTCATTGTCACCAAATCGCCGAACCATTGATGGGCGAGTTCATGCGCAACGACAGTGGCAACCCGTTGCTTCATTTCCAAAGAAGTGTTGGCTGGGTCAACGGTCAAATAAGCTTCACGATACGTCACCAAGCCCCAGTTTTCCATGGCGCCAGCGGAGAAGTCTGGCAACGCCAATTGATAAGAATGTGGGAGCGGATATGGGGTTTGATAAAAGTCTTCATAAAATTCGATACTGCGCTTGGCAATGTCCAAGGCAAAATCCAATTCGTTAGCGGCATGGGCTTTGGTGGCAAAAACACCGATCTCAACGCCAGACTTGGTGTGGGTGAGCTTCTTTTGCATGTCACCAAAGGCAAAGGCGACTAAATAGGTGGACATTTTCACCGTGGTGTCAAAATAATGCACGCCGTTTTCGACTTTGACTTCTGGCATGTTGGCAATGATGGTTTCGCCTGGTTGTTCGTCGAACTTCACCGCCACATCAAAAGTGGCTTTGGCTTCTGGTTCGTCGATCGAAGGGAACGCTTGGCGAGCCGCGGTGGTTTCAAACTGGGTGCCGATCAATTCTTTGCGGACGCCGTCAACATTGTAATAGGAAGGATAGATCCCCATCATCGTGTCTGTGAGCTTTGCGGCATAGGTGATCGCAAGCGTGGTATCACCTGCTTGTGGCAAGTCGATGTGGATGCATTCGGCGTCATCGTCAACGGTGAACCCTACAGCTTTGCCATCAGCTTCAACGGCTTCAATGTCTAAGAATTTCTGGTGAATGGCGATGCGTTGGGCCGCAGCGTGGCCAGTGATCTCAGTGTGGCCGTTAATGGTTTTAGCGGCACGGTTGATGTCTAAATAAACATTGTAATGCGAAGGTTGGAATGTTTCGTATAAGTGAACTAGTTTTGCCATTAGGAATCCTCCCATTTTTTAAAATCTCATGAAACCTATTATACCCCTCTCAGAAAAAAACGGCGACTACTCATAGTAGTCACCGTTGCGGCATGGTTTGACCGTTGATCGTGATGGTATTGCGGCCAGCGCGTTTGGAATTGTATAAATATTGATCGGCACGGTTGTAAACATCCAAATAATTCTGATCATCTGAATGGGAGCGGTCTTCGCCTAAACTGACGCTGATTTGAAATTGTTGCCCCGCATCTGAGGTGAACTGCAAGTCCCCAAGTTCATCATGGATGCGCCAAGCGATGGTTTGCGCCAAGCTGAAACTCGGGACCACTTCAGGAATGATCATGGTGAATTCTTCCCCGCCAGTGCGATAACAACGCGCATGTTTAAATGGCAAGTGATTGGCGACCACTTCCATGCGAGTGGCGACGGCTTCTAGGACTTGGTTGCCCATTAAATGGCCATAGCGGTCATTGATCGACTTGAAGTGATCGATATCAAAAGTGAACAAGGCAAACGGTTTGCCGCTGAGTTGGCTTTGATGATAAGTCGTCAACAAGTCTTCGTTGAACACCCGGAAGTTGTTGAGTTGGGTCAATTCATCGATATGGGCTTCAGCTTGAAGTAATTTCGTTTTCGCCCGGGTGCGTTTAATGCCATAGTGAACTTGCCACAGCAGCCAATCGATCACTAAGCACGAGGCGATCTCCCACACCCAACCCACATCGATGCCGCGCAACGACACGTAATTCATGATGATAAAAGGTGCCGCAAACACTAACGAAAACGGTAAGTAGCGCCTTTTAAGCCGACCGATTGGCGTGGCAAAGCGTTGCGCCAGATACATCAGCACTAACGTCACCGCGTAATACCAAGGCCACTGCGCCGTGTGCGGCAACCACCAATACCATACCAACAAAACGGCGGCCATACTGAACAGTACTGAGCGATGTTTATCCGTCAACAACGCATACATCACTGTGGCGATTTGGAAATTCAAATAAGTCCAGCCGACGCCGATGGCATTATGGGCGGCTGCCATCGCAAAAATCGACGCGAAGTGAAACAGCAGCAAAAAGGCGATGGTCATCGTCACCAAATAGGCTTGGCGGAAGCGCCGATGTTGTTTGGATTGCAATTTCACTTGCATCAGCCATTCATATAAAATCGCAAAGCCGACTAACACCAACAAATTAGTCAAAAATGTGGTGATTCGCAATCCCCAAGCGACCATCAGCACCCCTCCTTTCGCAAATTCACCTCCAGCATAACATATGTTCAAAAAAATGGTTTCAAAAATCCAAAATTTGAGTAATTTGGACACTTGTCTAAGGCGATGATTGCGTTTACACTAAAGGTATTCACGTTTAGAAAGAAGACCCTCATGACGCCTTATGCTATTTTTATGGACATCGACGGCACTTTAGTCGATCACTCCCAAATTCCGACTCAAGCCACTGTTGACGCGATCGCCAAATTCCGCAAAGCTGGGAATTTATTTTTCATTGCTTCTGGTCGCCCGTTGTTTTCAGCACGGGTGATGGCCGACCGCATCGGCCCCAACCTCAATGTGATCTGCTCGAATGGTTCTGTCACCGCAGTTGATCAACAAGTCGACAACATTCATTTGACCTCGGCTGCGTTGCGTGGGATCTACGACATCGCAATGAAATACGAGATCCGGACCCATTTTTTCACCAAAGAATCGGTGATTTTCCTCGATCAAGCCAGTGAACCGATTTCTCGTGACGCCAAAAACCGCATCGCCGGCGAAGACCCAAGCAAAAATCGCCGGGTCCATTCGGTAGAAGAACTCGTTGCGCTAGCCCCTGAGATCACTAACGGCATCAGTATTTCTGCTGACGAACCACGCCGCCTGCAAGCCAAAGCGGAAATGGCAAAGCTTGCTGACATCGATGTGTCGTCCAGCGGTTTTGATAATATTGAAATCACCGCCAAAGGCATCAACAAAGCTTGGGCGATCAAACATGTTTGTGAAAAACTCGGCATCCCCATGACGCACACCATGGCCTTTGGCGACGGCGACAACGACTTGCAAATGTTGACGACGGTGCATTACGGCGTGGCAATGGGCAATGCCAACGAACGCGTCAAAGCGGCGGTGCACCACTTCACCACTGATATTCACCATGACGGCGTGGCACATTACTTGCATCATTTCTTTGATTAGATAGGCGAAAGGCTCAGTTCTCGAATTGGAGAGCTGAGCCTTTTTGCGTATGCTGAATGCTGTGCAGCGTGAACTTTGAATGCTCAAGTGGTCTTAGTCTGAGTAAATGTAATCAACTGCAGATTGGATATCAGTTTTCCGGGCGGTTTCGAAGTCACTTGAGGAATTAGCATCACGAGCAATAAAAATAGAGTTGTCATCATCGTCAAATTGATTCTTCCAATCGAATAACAGCCCGTTGTAGGTAAATTGATTCCAATCATGCTCTGGCGTATCAGTTGGTGTCTGGTTAATTTGATAATTGGTTTCGATAAGTTGATGTTTTGCTTTAAAGAGCAGCCCCAACTGATGTGTCTCTGGATTGATCAACATCACTGCATCTTTGAAAGTGAAGTCATCGTCGTAGACTGTATGAAACTGATACGCAAAAGTATACTTTTCAGATAGTTGTTTTGACAGTTGCTGCTTTGGTGAAATTTTTTTCGATGAGGTTTGCTTCGTCGAACTTTTTTTGGTTGACGATGTCGACGTCGAACTTGAAGAATCAGTGTCGGTTTGTTTCTGAATTGAGGTACAGCCAATTAATAGGAAGATGACGCTCAAGCTGAGCAAACTTAGCAATGCAGAGGTAGCTTTTTTCACTTTCAAAGTTGATTCCTCCAAAATATTGTTTCACTTTTACTGTTGATTAGTCGATCACATAATCGGAAATATTCACGTGTTTCGTCACCAGCTTCTGGGAATAAAACTCATCGGCGATGGCTTGTTGTTCTTTGACGTTGGCGGACGTCACCGCACCCATGGAAAAGCTGCGGCGGTCGAGCATTTTGTTGACGACTGAGGCTTTAAGCTTTAACGTCGTCACCAACATTTTCGACAAGGCTGCTTGATGGGTGTTCGCCCAATCCATATCCGTAGACAAGGCTTTGGTCAACGTCTTCGACAACGCTTTGTGTTTCGTCGCAAACTTGCGGGTGCTTAACAAGTAGTCGCGATTTTTCGCCAGTCCGGTGTCATCGACTAGCAACTTTGCGCCGCCGGTGACTTCTGCAGTGGCAGAATACGGATCCCAAGTTGCCCAAGCATCGATGGTGCCTTTAGCAAAGGCCACTGCCGCGGCGTTTTGGTCCATGTCCACCAGCGTCACGTCTTTAGTCGACAAACCTGCTTTTTGCAACGCCATTAACACCATGTACTGAGAGCTGGTGCCTTTGGTGTAGGCGATGCGTTTGCCTTTCAAATCTGCCAAACTGTTGATCGACCCAGACTTTTTCACTTCGATGCCCGAGCCATGAACTTTATCTGCACCAGCTGCCACATACACGAAGTCCATGCCGTTAGCTTGCGCGGCAACTGGCGGCACATCCCCGGCGCGGGCGTAATCGATGTTGCCTGCATTCAACGCGGTATTCAATGCGGCGCCGCTTTGAAATTCTTTGAAGGTCACTTTATAGCCGGCTTTTTTCAAGGTTTTGGCCAAAACGCCATGTTGCCGAGAGATATCGACAGGATCGGCTTTTTGGTAACCAATTATCACTGGCGTCAACTGTTTGCTGGCAGTATCTTTCACCCCGTATGTTTCGTGGTAGCCATAAGCCGCACCAGCGACGGCGCCGATCATCAATAACCAAAACAGCCCAATTTTAAATTTCCGGTTCATCGCCTGAACGCTCCTTTTTGTATGCGTCTGCTTGTTCCGTCCACAACCGCCGGTCAGCTTCAGAAATCACCCGCAACACTCTGGCAGGATTGCCAACAGCGACGACGTTGTCTGGTAAGTCATGAGTCACCACAGACCCGGCGCCGACCACCGTGTTCGACCCGATCGTCACCCCAGGTAACACCGTGACGTTGCCGCCGAGCCAAGTGTTGTCACCGATCACTATCGGTCGCGCAAATTCTAACATCGACACCCGCACTGCCGCATCGATAGGATGACCTGCCGTCAACAAGTTTACCCGAGGACCGATTTTGACATTGTTACCAATGGTGATCCAGTTGGTGTCGAGGAACACGGCGTCAACATTACAATAGAAGTTGCGCCCGACTTTGATGTGGGTGCCGTAATCCACTTGAAACGGTGGTTGCACATACACATCCCTTGCCCCAAAAATTTGGGCTTCCAGTCGCGTGATCTCAGACAACTGATCTGCATGCAGCGCATTGATTTGCTGGACTAATAATTTCCCTGGCCACTCGCGGTGATCGGCGTTAATTTTTTCGGTGATATATAATTGGCCCCGCTAACATGCGATCATATTCTGGGTCTTGTGACATGCGGTCTCCTTCGTGATATAAACAAAATTATTTTATCACAAGGGTACAATTAATTGCTTAAACAAAACGCTTTCACAATTTTAATTGTCGTGGTATCGTCAAGGTAGTTTCCTTTGGAGGTACCAGAAATGACAGATAAACCAGTAATTCCCAACTTGACGTCAGCGCTGCGGTCCAACATTGTTGAATCCCCTGACGTCATTCGCAAAGCTAGCGGCATCCGGCTATTTGGCAAGCGGATCAAAACCATTGTCTATTCCACTGACGTTGCGGTGATCGCCAACTGCGATGCCGATGCGATCCTAGCAGTGTATCCTTGGACGCCCAGCACCCGCATCCTCGATGCCATCAGCAAAGTCGCCAATGTCCCGATTTTAGCAGGTGTCGGCGGCGGCTTGACCAAAGGCTTACGCGCGGCGACTGTCGCACGGTTCGCTGAAGAAAACGGCGGATCTGCCGTGGTGTTGAATGCGCCGACCAGTTTAGAAACTTTGCATTCTGTGCGGCGGATGGTGGATATTCCGATTTTTTACACGGTGGTGAATGAAACGACGGACTTAGAAGCTTACATCGACGCCGGCGTCAACGCGTTGAACATCGCTGGCGGCCGCGACACCGCCAAACTTGTCGCTTGGGCACGGGAACAACTCAACGACACTCACCCGAACTTCCCGATCATTGCTTCCGGCGGGAAAACTGACGAACAGATCTTAGACACGATCCACGCAGGCGCGAATGCCATCACCTACACCGCGTATGGCATGACGGAAAAAACCTTCCATGAGAAAATGGCGAAGTACCGCGAACAACAAAGCTGACGCAAATGCCCGACAACCGATAACGGTCGCCGGGCATTTTTGACGCCACCGCAAAAAAGACGCCTGATCTCTCAGCCGTCTTCGTTAACTTTCAGCCCCTTGCGCATTCCGCGACAACGGCTCTGGTTTCCCAAAGTAATACCCTTGGACAAACCGCACCCCAAATTCTTGGGCCATGGCCACATCAGCCTCAGTTTCCACGCCTTCCAAAACAAATTGCAAATGATTGTCTGCTGCGACTTGCCGCCAAAAGCTGATGCGTTCAAGCAACTCCCCGTCGTCATTGTTGCGCCGCAAGTTTTGGATCGCAAACTTCACGCCATCGACATATGCCAAGCGCGTACGCACCAGCTCATAAGAGTTGTCTGACCCGACATCATCGAGATAAATTTTGATCCCGCGATCGCGATATAACGCCGAAATATGCCGCATCAATGGCGCTGACACCACATCAGTGACTTCCACATTCAACTCCACTGGGCCGTCAGGGGCTTCCGCGATGGCACCAAGAGCTGCTGCCATTTCTTCATCTTTGAACTGTGCCGCAGTCAAATTCACATTGAAGCGGTGAAAATCAGTTTGCGCCATCGCTTGCCGCAACAATCGTGCGATTTCCACCGGCGGCAATTCAAATTCATCTGGCAACACATAGCGACCAAGTCCCGTGTCAAAACGCCGCAACAACAGCTCATGCAACACTCGTGTATGATCGCCGGCAAGCGAATAGACCCCTTGGGCAAAGTAGCGATATTGGGAATAATCTTTTGGCATCGCCACCACCGGGGTGATCACTTCTGAATCGATGGTGATCAAGTCCCGGCCGTTGCGCTTTGATTTATACACCGCATCATCGGCGCGACGATAGACATCATCGATGGTGTGATCGGTTGATCGCATCGCCGTGACCCCAATGGACATGGTGACATTCATCGCGCGATGGTTATAAACATATTCATGCGTCCGCACTGCCTGGGCGACATGTCGCAATGCCCCAGTCGCCGCATGGACATCGGCGTCTGGAAAGACAATGTTCAACTCTTCGCCATTGGTCCGGAAAGTCAGCGCGTTGACTGCCGCTTGTTTCAACGCCGCTTGAATCGTATCTGACACCGCCAACAACACTGCGTTGCCGGCTAAGTGGCCATAGCGCGCATTGATTTGTTTAAAATGATCCAGATCTAAACTCGCCAACGTCAATTGTGAATGTTGCGATTGCGCCGCTGCAAATAAATCAGCGACTTGGGCTTGTTGATGAAGCGCCGCATCAGACGACAATTTACCATTGTAATTGGCGATGCGATCAAGTTCGGCATGTTCAGCGTCATCACGCAAAACGCGCGACCATGACCCTAACGTCACCGCCGCCATTGCCGCATACATCACCGTGGCCCACAAGCGGTCTTGGGCCATCACCGTCAACATGGACGCACGCGTCGGGATCGTGAACCAAAACGCCGCTGCCAAGATGATCGAGAACACTTCCCCCATACCAAGATTTGCCAACATTTTTTTGGGATAGGCGCACACGCCGATCAAAATGATCAACGTCACTGCTGCCGCCAATAACACAGTCGGTGTAGTCAAAGCGCCAGCATGATGTCCGCCCCACATTAATGCCAAACACGCCAATTGAAAGCCTGACTCCCACTTTGAGAAGCCATCAAAGAAAAATGGCGTCAACAACACAAATAAGGCGACGTTGTGATAAAACTAACTCGTCTGGCTCAACATATACATGCTGGCAAGATAGTGGATGCCCAGTCCCACCACCACGCTTAACGCATTGATGCGCAAGTGCAACCAAAACCCACCGCGCGCGACCATTTGCGCGTGCAGCCGATGAAAGAAGAACATATACCCCACCGCAAAGAAAGTCGCCAACACGGTGTGAATCAAATATTGCCCTGACTGCGTCATACTAAACGTCATAGTGCGCTCCCAAGCGAGAAAAACTCGTTTTCACTATTTATTAAATATATTATCAGTTTACACGAACGTTCGGTTATTGTAAACCAAAGTGTTAGCCAATTATTTGTAAAAGGCTAGATTTTTGGCAACCGGTTTCAAAAGACGACAAAAAAGTGATTCACCTAGGCGAATCACCTCTGGGCACACCAAATCCACGAAACAGTATTCTATTTCGTGGATCTGCGGCTTCAATAACGATTCAATTACGTGTTTGCGGTTCAAAACAATACCAAGGACGTTGCTGCGGGCCTTGGCTTCTTAGGCCTCAACCACGTTAGTCGCTAATCGGCTTTGCACTGCCTTTCGCAAACAGACGTCGCCTTGCTTCCCACGTCACCGTGAGGACATTACTCCCGGCTGTAACTGATTTGAGTCCACCATAGGGAGACCCTGCTTTGCCGGCACGTTGAAACTGGAGATCTAGCAGCGCTCGACAGTTAAGCCCAGATGCTACGGGATAGTCTCCGAAAGTTTAGCGGGCACTTCCACCCGTCGCGAAGTCGTACGAGTGACCTGCGCTCAGCCACCCACTCCTCATAGAATTCGCAAATATGATAACGCCTTCATTTCGGGATGTCAAGTATTTTTGACGAGTACTTTTTGTGTATTTTTGACGCTTTTAATTTTGAACAGCAACGACGATTTTGAAGGGTGTTTCATGCTTGAAATTTGTCAATTTGAGGAAATGCCACCACAATTAAGTCAGGAGGTGACACTATGTTAACTCACAGCAGTCGAAAATTTCAGATCCGTGCCGTCACTGCAGGCACTGCGCGGTTGACCTTCTTGACGCTTGATGGCCATTTTTTTACGATGGATGCGATATTTGCCGGTGCTAATCGCTTTGCTCGCGCCGGCCACCATGAACAACTTGGGTGGCCACCAGGATTGATTTTTGCCGAGTATGGTCCGGCCTTCACGAAGCATTCTGGCAGCTTAGGTTATGCCAAACCTGTCAGTTTCAAAGGTCACATCATGTCGGCCAACTTGATCAACACCCCTGAAGATCACCTCGCTGCCGAACGTTTGCTTCAACGATTCATCGGCGAAGAGATCAACTCATTTCGACGGTGGCTCAAGACTCGCGACCACCCGCAACGTGCAGACTGGCCGCAACAAGTGCGTCAATTAGAACAACTCCTAAACGCCTTCAGCAATCACAAAATGACTTATGATGACGTGCTGCAAGCATTCATTAGCCGCTTTGATCAAGGCAGCGCCCGCCAGCAAGTTCGTCTGCACAAACGCGTTCAATACGCGCGAGAGATTCATGATCGCTATGTCAAAGCCCTTAACGCACGGTTGCCAGTTGCCATTTTGCTCATCAATATCCAAAACGTCGAACACTACAATTATAGCGACGACCGCGACTTGTTGTTCAACACCGAAAAAGTTGACGCAGACCTACGCAAAACTGGCGACTTATTGTCTGTGATGTTCACCCGCGTCAACCAGCAAAAGGCGCAATTCAAACGCGACGGCATTCCCTTCTACCAACCAGAGTGGCTGGCGACGCAACATGCGCGCGATCAACCGATTTGGGACCCGCAACAACTCGACGCCTATCATTTAAAGGAGTGAGGATATGCAAGGAGAAATCAATGGTCCAATCATAGGCACTGACACCATCACCACCTTGCGCGGCAGCAAGTCCGCCGTGGTGCGAGTGATGAAGATCCACATCGACGCAGAAGACATCGACTGGGACCAAGCGCCAGAACCCAATCCCGACGTGGCGATGATCGCCTTCAGCGAAATTTTCTACTTGCCGCTAGAACTAGGCACCCGCGTCACCATTTCTGGTCCCGTGGAAGTGCGCCAAGCCTTGCCGCCTGAAGCGCAAGCCCAGCTCCAGATCCAAGTTAAAAATGCGAACACTCGCTTGAAAACGGCACTGGCACAATGGCTCAAACGCAACAAGCTCGGGGAAAATGCGGCGCGGATCAATGCCATGTTATCGCAAGTGTTAAACGAAACCATAACGGTCAAAGACTTCTACGAACAAATCAAAACCTTGGTTTACGGCGCGACCACCGGCAAAACGCCAGCGCTTGATAAGTTACAACACACACTGCATCTCCTACTGGTGGCGCGCTACAACTTAGGCGGTTCGGCGCCGCATGTGTTGTGGTTCACGCAAGCTGAAGATGTGGAGATGCGCGATACACTGGACGACGCAGAAGCCGATGATGGTCCGCTGCAAGTGATCCGGCTAGACGGTGCGTCACTTGAGGCGAAATGGAGGTTGTGGGAAGAAAAGATGAAGTCGGCGAAGTGACAAAAAGCCTACCGCGTGGCGGCAGGCTTACATAGAACGATTCAAGATTTCGGATGCAACGGAATCACATTATCTGCGTGATAGAAGACAAGTTTTGTATTCATATACGGTTCAAAGAAATCCTCATCCAAAGCAAACAACTTCACCACAAACGCTGGCAAGATATTTAATCGCTGCGTTAAATCATCGACTGTCAACACGTGATGATCAAATAAGAGCTTGATCAAAGATCTGATGCGACCAGGCCGTACTGGCACTAACTCATCGTCAAGCGGTTCTTGATTTTTGTAGCCTAGCTTATTCAAACGACCAAAGAAATAGCGATATTCTTGATAGGACATCAAGCCAAGCGCATACGCACGCATCGCCATGGCGACAATAGAGACTTGATATTTTTGCTTCAAAGCCACATAACTATCTGGATTTGAGTGTCGACGGATAAGTGCATAATCATCACGAAATTCTCGTTCAGGCAATAAGAATGCTGAGGCAAATTGATGGGCCTGTTTCTCGATCATTTTGTAATCAGGCGCACTTAACGCTTCAAAGTCAACTTGCGTGTGTAAGACTAAGTGCCCCAACTCATGCGCCAAATCAAAGTTGTGCCGCACTACCGACTTCTATTCCGTACTCATCACGATCCATGGCCGACCATCAGTGGTTTGCGTTGAGTACGCATCAACGTCAGCGCCTAACGATTTTTCCGTGATATAGATGCCTGCCAACTCAAGTGTGGTCATGAAGTTACGATTGTGTAGAAGATTGTTTCGTTGCTGCACGTAGCCTGCGACTCGTTCCATTTGTTCTTCATCTAACGGTTTAATTTGCATCAATAAGCAATCGTGTTGAAGTTGCGCAAACGTCGTCTCGGGCTTCGTCACGAATCGCTCAAATAAGTTATCAAGCCATCTGCAAAGTCCAGGTAGCGAGCTTCCAAGCAAACTGAACTGCAATGACTTTGAGCGCATTCATGACATGAGATTTTTGATTCTTCGACGACTGTCTCCACTGGTAACGACGCGAACAGGAATCGTGGGGTCATCATGAAGCTTGTACTGATCTGATGCAAGAACTTAATATCTGGTGACATCGTTCCATTTTCAAGTTGTCGGACTTCCTCTTCCGTCACGTCAAGTTCTTCTGCGACTTGGTAACGTGACTTCCCGAAAAGTTCACGCACTGCGCGAAGGCCTGTAACGTAGAAACGATAGATGTCGACTCCGCGATCAGAATGAAAGGTCAACAAATCCTTCACCGTCATCATTCTCTTGCTATCAAGCGTAAATCGACACTCGATACACAGTAACGCATCGAATCACAGATGTATTCAAACGCACCAGCTTGCGTAATTGGATGATTTATTTGTTGACTCTTATGCTTATTAACGGCATGTTCTGAACCTGCACTTACTAATGCTTCAGCGGATGCAAAAGTTTCAGCCTTCTCAAATGACAACTTTCGATGAAAATTACCCCCACCATGCAGCGTCGCCTCCTTAACTCGTTCGATTTCTTAAAATCGTCAGAATTTGATTATCAGTCATTACACCCGTGGTGTCAACACAACATGAGTTAAAATAAGTTCCTAATAAAAATGGACCAAGACACGGAAATCACGAAAATTCCCAGTCTTGATCCACTCATTATCCTTTGATGGTACCAACAGTCAATGTCAGCATAAAATGTAGAACTAATATTTCAAAAACGTCCTACATATTGTACTCATACGTTCAACACTCTCGCTTTATGCACTGGCCATTTTTTTAATTAGGATCTAAAAGGTTTGAGAAAAACAATAAAATATTGCCTCAGTAAGAAAATCAAATTCGAATGGAAATCTCATTTGACTTCAATGTCCGTACCTTTGCAATCAGAGCCCTCTGTTCCAGCAACTGCGCAAAAATCATTCTGGAGTCAGTGTTTTCTAGATGGATTGTGAGCCCCTTGCTAGTCTTTGAAATCCTAGCAAGTTCTGAATCTTTAACGGATGGGAGCACAGCTTTAATTAATTCAACATCTAGACGTTCATTCACAATCAAACGATTAAGCACTTGAAGTTGATAATCAGCTGATAGAAAGCTTTCAATGATGTTCACAAAGATTTGCTTTTGTTCAGGCTCCGGATATCCGCTGAACGTCAGAATTGACTCTAATAAAACATTACGTTGATGATCACTGAATGTCTTTGTTTCGATTTCATTCTTTACTAGCGAATCAATGGCAAATTTTATCAGAGATGTTTCATCAGAAACCTCGCCATTTGCGATGGCAAGTAAACTGGCGGAGTCAAGTTTCTTCAATAGGTTTGATCGCGTTTCATCCCATCGTTCTTGAGCTCCACCAATAAAATGCTTCGTCAATTCTAGCAGCTCAGATTGTGATGCCACTCGTTCAATCAGTTTTTGGCTAAGCGTTACAAGATCCTGTTCAATGAAGAAGACAAGTACATTGTCCGGTTGATTGAAACCTTCGTAGTTATTAGCCAACTTAAGAACAGATTGATTGTCACCATTCAATTGGATCTGAGTGCTATCTACTAATTTTCTTAATGCTCCAGAATCAACTTTATCCTGAGAATCTGCTAATAAAGCTAGATGATTCGAGGTTTTGATAAACAATTGAATTAATTTTTGCCGCCACTCGCTAGAATCAAATTGCATTAGCCAACGTACATTCGACCAAGTTATTGCTACATGACCGGAGTCAATGATGTGAGAAACAACGAATGTTTCATGTTCAGTAGCTGTGTCGGATAGTTGGATATCCGACAATTCAAGATCATCTTTCGGATATTGCTTGAGTACCTTGGTGACCAATTCATTCGAAATGTTTGCAGTCGTTAGCATACTTCCAATTGAAGGAGAGGTCTCATTTTGAATATAACCCAAGTCAAGTTCTGCATTTATAAATTGAACGAACCATTGTTTAACCCACGAAAGGACCGTATCGTTCTCACTGTTCTGCAACGCTTGGTAGGAGTACTTCGCAGCACTGCCACTTTCGATAGCTTCAAAAACAACTGGAATGGTCTCAGCGTTACAAGTCAGCGCCTGGTGCTTAATCAAATATTCAATCAAAGACAGATCTGCCTGAGAAGTTGCATCAAGCTTATTTAACATCGTCTGCTTATTGCTTACAATCTTGTTAGCACGATCTTGGTGTGCGTGGACGAAGTTGCTTGTCAGTTGCCAATTGTTTTCATTGATGAAATTATTCAACGATAACATAGTGGAGATACTGTCATCGAGGAGATTCAAGCGCAGGCCCTCGATTAGTAATTTTGCAAATACCGAGATTTTATCACCCTTGTATTTTGACCAATCATTCTTTAATTTAACTGACAACTCGGTAAAGAGAGTGACGTAATATGCGGGATCAATTTTATCCAACAGCCAATCAAGCCGCTCTGAAAATATCTTCGAGTCTTCTGTTGATAGTCCACTTAGCGCAGCGTCATATGCCTTCATCAATTTTGTATTGCCAGCAACAATCTTCAGTTGCGGAATAACATAAGTAATTATTTCGCCTAACTGAACTGACGGTTTATTAAGGTCGCCTTGAACTAAATCACCAGAAAAATCTCCAGCGTTATCGATTTGTTCCATAAACGAAAGTGATTCGCCAGCACGTAACTTCCTGATCAATTGGCGATCATGTTTTGAAATTCTGGTACCACTGAAATACGACAGGTAATCATCAACATTTTCATCCATGTAGCCGTTTACAACTGAATAACTAACAAATTCACGTGCATCACCTAAATCAACTAGTGAATCAGAAAGACTTACAAGATTCTGCGAAACAAGTTCGGTTAATGAAAGAGCAGAAATCTTCTTGATTTGATTATTAATCTGATCAATCTGCTGATCAAGTTCAACCACGGCATCATTCTTATTCACATCGAGAAAATACTTGGAAGAACTAAAATCTCTGTTCTCAATTACTAATTTGTTGCCGAGAAATTCAGAAGTATGATTATAGTATTGTCCGGGAACCGGAGTAGTCACGCTAACTTTGGTGTTCTGCTTGGTGACATGATTGTAAAATGCGGCAAGTTGTTCGATAGTCATATGCTTGATGGGGTTGATTTCCACTTTACCATCTGCGCTGACCATCTTCGTTTCGCCGTTGGCATCCAAATCCATCAACATTGCCTTATATTTGTTTATAACTTGATCCTGTGTAAAAGTGACAAGTTTATGCCGCTCAGCTTTTAGGTGTTCAAGTTTGTTCTGTTGTTGATGTATTGCCAGCGTCGCAAAATGCCTAGTCCGTAGTAACTGACTCAGAGAACCTTCTTGTCTGACAAATCGTTGATACTGTCTTGGAAATCCATTCTTAAACAGTAATACCGTAAACATCTTAATTCCGTCTAAGTTAGAACCTTCTTGAAGTTCGGAATGAAGCTTAAAGTCATTAAGCGTATTTTCTAGAACTCGAATGTCACTAAAATATATCGAAACTGTACGCAAATAATCTCGAAATTCATCTGTTGGATTTTCGAACATTTCCATCAAGAAGTCAGCTGAATTGCCAGCAGAAACCTTTGGTAGAACTGTCATCGTCCAATCAAAGAACTTTGTTGTTGCTTCTGCAATTTCATGTTCTGTGGCTCTTCTTTCCTTTGTAGCGTCACCCTCAGATGCTGTTTTCAGTTTCATATTATCAAATAAATCTTCTTTGACGGCATAAAGAAACTTGATTGCCGGTTGCTGTCCCTGGACATCATAAGCTTTCCTCAGCACCTCATTTTTATTTAAAATCTGATTCAATTCGCGGAGATGCTCAAAGATATTTATGTTATTAAACCGATCGATATCTTCTAAAATAACCAAGTTGTACTTCTTCTGAGAAAAGAAATATATAATTTCATCCAAGTACTCATTAAATGCAGACTGCTTATCGTTGATAGATAACTCAGATTGACCAAAGCCCAATTTTGCAGACCCAAACCAACGGGGATAATGTGTAATTAAAGAGTTAAGTAAAATCGCCGCAGTAAGTATAAACACGGAGGTCATGAGGAGCTTAAACGTGATTAGCCAATTTGTACTCGGAATCAAACTCACTATGTGCCACGGATCCATCAAGGCAAATGCACTCAAGAAAAATCCGGAGAGAAGACTAAAAATTTCCCAGTGATCTGTTTTATTCTCTGATTCAATCTTCTTAAATTTAGAGTGAGGCAAATCTTTGTTGCTAGGCCCATACAGCATCTGCTGTACAAGATTACGTTCGATCGCAATCCATTCACCTTCTCGAGGTTGATCCTTGTCCTCGGTATTTCTTTCATCCGCTTCGCGAGTGAATGTTGCCAATGAAAGCGACAAAGGCCGGATTTCGGGGTTGTTCTTCTCTTTGTGTAAAAAACTGTTGATCACAGTCGTCTTCCCGGCACCAAATTTACCAAATACAGCAATGTTTGATACTGTCGAATCCGCTAATGCGGCCCTCAGATTATCGCAATACGGCTTCAAGTGCTCCATTTCTGCATCTTCAGTTAGAGTTGACGGTCCAAGTGACCGATAGGTAACACCGTCAAAATATTTCTTTTGTACCAAGCCTGTAACCCCCCAGATTTTCTTACAACTCAGACAATCGAAGTTGATGAACTCAACAAAATGGCTATTCATGTTTTTCCTAGCCCTGTAGATAAGTATACCATCGCTTCGTTCATTTACGCTCATACGTTCGATAGATGCGTACGGAACTTGCACCCAAAAAATGTAACAATCCAGAACTCATTCAAGATTGTCGCTTTCGTATGGATGATGGGCAGAGATGGTAGCTAAATGGATACTACTACCTTCTACCCTACGAAGTTTCCACCAGGTACCGAATATGATACTAGTTGCGCGTACTTATGAAAAACACGGCACTATTCGAGATTGATTTATCTTCATGCGTTCGGTTGAGTCCGCTGTAGCTAAGGAACTTGCGTCCCCTTTCCTGAAGACCCAAAAGAAGCGCCTCGATCATTACGATCGAGGCGCTTCGCAATACCTACTAACTAGTTAACGGAGATCTTGTAGCCAGTGGCGTTGTCAGTACCGAAGTTGAAGTCTTTGTTGGCTTTGTTCAACTTGGTTTCTTCGTTCTTGAGGGTCTTCTTGTTCAAGCCGAGGCTGGTACGAACGGAATCGGAGACACGTTGTAATTCGTCGGTTGTGTCAACGGTGTAAGTGGTGTCGCCAACCTTGGTTTGAGTACCGGCAAGGGTATCTTTCTTGAGGGTATCCATAGCACCACGGTACTTGGAGAAGACAGTAACCATTTGGTCGAAGGACATGTTGGTACGCATGTTGTCTTGAACGGACTTCATCAATTCTTTGAAGTTAGTCAAGGACTTGAAGGAAGCTGCCTCTTTGAAGATCGCCATGATAACTTGTTGTTGACGATCTTGGTGTTCAGTGGTGTTCAAGTCAGCTGCGGAAGTGATGCTGTCCTTACGAGCGTATGAGAGAACTGTCTTGCTGTCCATGTGCATCTTTTCGCCAGCTTTGAAGTCGTGACCATCACGAGAGAAAGTTTCAGTTGGCGTGATGTCAACGCCGCCGAAAGTATCAACTAACTTCGTCAAACCATTAACGTTAACTAAAGCGTAGTAGTCGATCGGTGCGTTGATCAGGCTGGATACTGAGGAAACGGACATGTCAGCGCCGCCTTTAGTGTAGGCAGTGTTGATAGGAGCAACCGTCTTGTCGGAGGAACCAACTAATTCTGCCATGGTGTTGTAAGGCACCGTGGTCAATGTGGTCTTCTTCATTTCTGGGTTCAAGGTCATGACCATCATGGTATCGGTGTGGATATCAGAGGCGGAAAGATCCTTGGTACCGGAGTTCATGACCAACAAGCTGATCGGCTTAGCAAACTTTGTGGCTTTATCAGCCTTCTTGGTTGCGGCCTTGTTCTTCTTAGTCTTGAGTGGTGCTTGCGTCTTGTTGACAGTGTCATGTGCGGACGCGTATAAGTGATAACCGTAGCCGCCCAAAGCGACGATCAACACAACGATAATGCCGATGATCCAGTTACGGGTCGTATGTTGTGGTTTCTTTGGATTTGAATGATGTTGTTGATCTGCCATATGTAGTTCCCCAATCCCCCCGTGTCAGCGAGGCTATAATATATTAAGATTTTACCAAAATTTTCTCATAAAAGATAGCAATTCGTACAAATACGCTGAAAATGTGGTGCTGCTCAGATGCATTGTGATCAATAAGCGCCATTCGGCTTGATCATTACCCCAAAGGTCTTCACGATGATCATCAGATCAGTCTTGACGGAAGCTTCGTTGATGTACTTGATATCAAGTTGGACCATATCGTCAAAGCTCACATCAGAACGACCACTAACTTGCCATAAGCCAGTCGCACCAGGTGTTACCGTAAGGCGTTGCTTATCATACGCGGTGTATTCAGCAACCTCTCGTGGCAACGGTGGACGCGGACCTACCATCGACATATCCCCGCGCAATACATTATAGAGTTGTGGTAATTCATCGATGGAATACTTGCGAATGAAACTACCGATCTTAGTGATGCGTGGATCATCTTTGATCTTAAACATTGCGCCAGTAATTTCGTTCTGTGCCGCTAACTTATCGACCATCTTGTCAGCGTTGGCAACCATTGAACGAAACTTCCACATCCGAAACGTCTTACCGTTAAGCCCGACGCGTGTCTGTGAATAAAAAACTCCACCAGCTGGATCATCGAATTTGATGATCAAACCAATGATCAGAAAAGGAATTGCTAAAACAATCAATCCTGCCGCCGCCATTACGAAATCGAAGGCACGCTTAATCATCAGATAGCCGACGGGCAGGTTCGCCGACCGAGCGCGTGCTCTATGTGTATGTATGCTCTCCAAATATTGTTCCCCCACAATAATCGTTACTTATACAGTTTAAGCTATTCTTAAGTATGTTGCAATGAAGTTCAGGTTATTAATAAATGAATACGTTTTCTTTGCCTTTATGCAACATTGAATCGTCAAAACCATCTCTCAGCAACAATTATACGTAACGGGTGGACATAATATGACGTAAACAACGCAAAATGTATTACACATTCTTCCTTTTTCAAAAAGCTGAGTGGCATTCCCCGCTCAACTTATCACTGCTTGAACATATTATTGGTTTCAACGAACTGCAGAGCTGCAGCAATAACTTGATCCATATTGTAGTAACGATACATGCCCAAGCGACCGCCGAATGCAACATTTGGAAATTCTGCATTAGCATATTCACGATACTTCTTAAACAAGTGGTCGTTTTCTTGGTTATTCACTGGATAATAAGGCTCTACTCCACGGGACCAGTCTTGTGGATATTCATGAGTGATAACAGTCTTTCCTTTGTTACCCGCACCAAATTCAAAGAACTTGTGCTCGATAATACGAGTGAATTTGGTATCAGCATCCGTGTAATTGATTACGGCATTACCTTGATAGTTATCCTTGTCCAGTATTTCGGTTTCAAAACGAAGCGAACGGTATTCAAGTTCGCCGAACTTGTAGTCAAAGAATTGGTCAATCATGCCCGTGAAAATCACCCTATCGTAATCTTGAAGATACTTTTCGCGGTTGTCGAAGAAGTCTGTGTTTAACTGGACGGAAATATTTGGTTGATCCAGCATCTTCTCAACAATTTGAGTGTACCCGCCAATCGGGATGCCTTGGTATGGATCGTTGAAGTAATTGTTATCAAAGGTAAGCCGAACTGGAAGCCGACGAATGATGAATGCAGGCAATTCCTTGGGATCACGTCCCCATTGTTTAGCAGTATAATCTTTGACCAATTTATTGTAGATATCCGTACCAATTAGAGAAATGGCCTGTTCTTCGAGATTTTCAGGCTTCTTACCTTTAAGAACAGCGCGTTGTTCTTAAATTTTAGCCTGAGCTTCGTCAGGAGTAATCACACCCCACATCTTGTTAAAGGTATTCATATTGAACGGTAAGTTGTAAAGCTCACCCTTATAGTTCGCAACGACTTCGTTAGTATAGCGATTAAATTCAGCAAACTGTTGGACATAATCCCAGACGCGTTTGTTAACGGTATGGAAGATGTGGGCACCGTATTGGTGAACCTGAATTCCTTCAACCTGTTTCGTGTAGATATTTCCCGAAACGTGGTCACGCTTATCGATAACCTTGATTTCATGTCCACTCAAAGCAAGTTCACGTGCACTAACTGCACCAAATAAACCGGATCCAACGACTAATATTTTCATAATGCTCTCCAATTAAAAAGACTGAGCGACAGCAAGCGACTCACAATAGTAAGTTCTAGCGCAATAATCTTCGGTTGAACCCAAATAAGCTACTCAAAAGAACAAATGAAGCCTATTTGGGGTTACCGTTTATAAGTGTGCGAATATAGCATTCTAGTGCTGATTTTGATCTAACGGTGTACTCT
Source organism: Lacticaseibacillus porcinae (assembly GCF_003946305.1). GTDB lineage: Bacteria > Bacillota > Bacilli > Lactobacillales > Lactobacillaceae > Lacticaseibacillus > Lacticaseibacillus porcinae. Next base: position 4,017 of record NZ_RHNS01000018.1, on the reverse strand, counting down.
TTACGAATTTGATCGAGTTGTTTTGGTAAGGGCTCAAAGATTTGCTCAATTTTTCCAGAGTAAATTCGACTGCTGAGATTCAAACTTTCTAGTATGTCAATAATTCGAGCGCCCGTAGTCACGTGAGGAATTGCAAGAAATTTTTTTCTGAAAATAACAGAAAACGCAACAGCATGAAAAGATGAAGCTAACACATAATCTGCATTTCTAATATAATTCACAAATTCTGCTGGCGATGCACCGAAGCGATTGAATGCTCGGGCCCGATGTTTTTCATGAAAATCTACATAAATAATTGGAAAGCCGGTTCTTAAAGACAATTCATCAGCTATTGAAGCAATCTTCTTCATCATGGGCCCAACTGAATAAACAAATATATAATGATTAGGAATATTTACTTGAACGTCAGAAAATTTTCTCCATTCTTGCTCATCAACCAAGAATACCGGATCCACATCTCGACGAATATTTTCTACATTATTCTGTTCTAAATAATGTTCAAGCTCTCGTTCGCGAACTGAAACAAAATCATATTTTCTTAGTTCGTTGATTGTTTCTTGCGAAATAAATCGACTATCACCTGAGCTTGCTGCATACGAAATCTTTTTTGCGTTAGTTACAAATCCTAACGAGTAGATTCGTTGTGAATTGTGCCCTACGATTGCTGAATTCCACACTTGATCACTTCCAACCACAAATAGGTCAGCGCGTGGTGGAACTTTTTTCAACTTAGAATCTGTATATGGCACGCTTAATTGCAATTTTTCTGTACGAAAAGCTTTAAATGACTCAGAGCGCGAACGAAATCTACGAGCAAAGATGAAATTCTTTGCTACGCGTATACTAAACTTTATAGGATTTTTAGTTCCCACTTGGAATGGATGAAATAGGTATGGGCTCTCAATGTTCTGTGTATGATAGTCCAGCGTCTCCACTTCAACGTCTGGAATTTGTTTCAGTGTCTGGATCAAGCCCATGTTTTGCAACACAGCACCATAATTATCCGCATTTGTGAACGTAAGTACTTCAATTTTAAACATATGATTGATTCCCTTTCAACCTAAGTACGACGTTGCTGATAGAGCTTAATAACTGATTGTGCATTTATCAAAATAGATATCATCAAGGCTGCTCCAACAATCAACGAGAGACCATTTCCATGCTGAATCAACAGACCGGTAATCTGTATGGATATGACTATCAGATTTGCAAGCATCTCGCTAGATTGCAAGCGTATTTTTAGAATTTTCCTAGTATCATATACTCGAATAATCCATAAAACTAGATAACTAACCGCCGAGCTAATTGCCGCGCCCATAAGTCCGAAACTTGGAACAAGAATAATATTTAGAGCGATATTGATTAGAGCTCCAAATATTGTAGTAATGAGCACTCCACCCGTTCGCCTGGCAGCTATATAAAACTGACCAAAAAAACTGGAAAAGCTAGAAAAGACTACGGAGATCAGTAGGATGGGAATATATTTCCACGCCGAAAAATAATTATGGTTCACAATGATTGTCATCAACGGTTTAAGTATAAAAAGAATACAAGCCGTTCCAAAAAACATTATCTGACTGTAGTAGCGGAACACTGTTGCATAAAAATCGGCACTGTCTTTAGATTCAAATTCTTCGATTGCAGACAATTGCCATGATTGAAAGAAAACTGTATTTACAACATTCAAAAGCGAAGGTATTCGATTTGCAACGGCGAACAAACCGTTGCCTGCAGTTCCAATGAAGGCAAGGATAAAGTATCGGCTAATTGCACTCGTCGTCCACCAGGCTATTGAGTTGGGAATTAAAGGTGTTGAATACGCGATGAGACGTTTCAGCATTGTAGTAGAATGCAAGCGAATATTCGAAGCTTTCCTGAGATTTGCTAAATGCCAAAGAAATATATCTGACAAAATATTAGCAAATAATAACGCAATTAAATATCCCGAAAGTCCTTGATGAAACACAACTAAGAATAAAATATCAAAGATGGCCGTACAAAACGTTAGAAAGATGCCATTGATTGCAAATAATCTGACCTCACCGATAGCTTTGATATACTGTGAAAAGAGAGACTGTATTGCTTGAGCAATCAAAATCAAAGAAAATATTAATCCTAGCGAGTTCCAGACAAATTGAACTATCACGCCTGCAATTAATGTAACAGCGGAACCTACAAGTGTTAATTGCAGGCCAGTCGTAAACACCTCGGATTTCGATTCATCTTTATCCATTGCGAAGCGAAGTACACCATCAAATACATTGAGGGAAATTATCGGTAGCGCTAAACTAATAGTTGTTTGAACCAAGTCAGCTGTCCCAAACGAAGAAGTTGACATTGTATATGTGTAAAGAGGTAATAATAAGAACGAAATAAACTTACTTCCAAGATTTCCGATTGCAAATATTACGGAATTTCCTAGTAACTTTTTATATTTTTTCATAATATTTCCGATTTACTATTCTAAGAAATTGCATACGTCAGCTGGATCCCGGCGCTTCGACTTTGCAATATAATAGGATTCTTTAAAATGGCCGATTGCTACTAAGGCAATCATCGTTTCACTTTCCGGTAATTGGTAAACCTTTCGGATTTCGTTCATCCGCTCCTGATCTAACATCATGTTCAACGTGCAGCTTGCTAAGTTCTCAGCAGTTAGGCCAAGTAAGTATGACATTAATACTAAGCCCCCCTCTACGTATGGTTCATTTCTCTCATCAATTCCCCTGAAGGAAGCATCAGATGTGGATATAATACTCAATGCGGGTGGCAAATTATAACCTTTAAACCCTCCCTGCAATTTCAGTATGGTACTTATTTTCTCTGAATCCATCATTGTTGTTACTTTCCAGGGTTGGCGATTGCAAACAGACGGAGTCAGCGGTAGACAGGATGCTGCACTCTCAATCTGTGATTTTAAAACCTTTTCATCAGAGTACTCTCGGACACTGTGCCTGCATTGCATAAGATCGAGATAATTTATCTTTCTACATTCACTAGAATCACGAGAAATAGTTGAAACTCCTGCCATATCAGTAGCATTCCGATAACCCACATGTCGAAAAAGCTTGTCAAAATATGGAGTTGAAATATTCAAATGTTCATGCCGTTCCTTATATGCTTTCAAAACTGATAAATAATTTTGAAATTCAAAAGCATCAACCGAATATCCTGAAGCAACATATTTTGAAGACAAACTTGCAAGGCTTGCGAGTGCCGTATGTCCAAAATTTGGACGGAAATTGGGATGACTTAATCCTTTCTCAATGGCATGCGTATGAAAAAGCAGCGCCGCCTTAATTGTTTCTTCGTCGTCCTCAGGAAATATTACGGCTGCATTTTTTAGATATCGATCCTTATCTATCTTGCTTGCACGATCAAACTTTTGGGATGCTTTAAACATCTGCACATGATGGAGCAAGGATGCAGGAACCAACTGCTTAATTTGTTCTTTTATTTTCATTTTTTTCGACATCCTCTCTATTTTTTAAACCGGTTTTCAAATAATGGGTAAACTGGCTTGTTTTCTTGGATGCGGGTGATGGCACGGCCGATAAGTGGGCCGACGGAAACAGTGACCAGCTTGGAAAGCTTCTTGTCTTCGGCTAATTGAATGGAGTCAGTGACGACAACTTGTTCGATCACAGAGTTTTCCAAACGTTCAACGGCTGGGCCGGAGAAGATGGCGTGGGTTGCGGCAACTAAGACTTCAGTGGCACCTGCATTCTTCAAAGCGGCAGCAGCTAAAGTAATGGTGCCGGCAGTATCGATCATATCATCGATGATGATGCAACGCTTGCCTTCAACTTTACCGACGATGTTCATGACTTCAGCCACGTTTGGACGAGGGCGACGCTTGTCGATGATGGCGATCGGCGCCTTCAAGAATTCAGCGAGCTTGCGGGCACGAGTCACACCACCATGGTCAGGTGATACGACAACAGTGTCTTCGCCGTTGTAGTGGTTACGCAAGAAGTAATCAGCTAATAATGGCGCACCCATCAAGTGATCAACAGG
>NZ_RHNS01000017.1 GCF_003946305.1 Lacticaseibacillus porcinae | reverse complement strand
TATTTGACTCCACCCGCACAGCGGGTGGTTTTGAGGCACGCGCGTTTTCCGCGCGTACCAGGCTAAAGCCTGCACAATAAAAAAATCGCACCACCCATCAAAATGGGCAGTGCGATTTGAGAAAACGTCGATTAGGCTTCTTTGTTGTCGTCGTCTGAATCATCAGAAGATGGTTCGGAGTATGGCTTGTCGTCTTCAGTTTTTTCTTCTTCAGCTTTTGGTGCAGCAGCAGGCGCAGCTGGTTCTGCGACAGTGCGAATGGCACTTAAGTTGAAGGTTAAGAAAATGCCGTCTAAGTCCAAGTCAACCGTACCGTTGGCAGTGTCGATGCTATCGATCACACCATGCAAACCACCGATAGTGACAACCTTGTCGCCTTTTTTCATGGCGTTTAACATTTCTTGACGTTTTTGTTGTTGTTTCTTTTGGGGACGCATCATGCCAAAGTACATGAAGGCAAACATAACGACCACTAAAATGATCATGGAATAGCTACTACTCAATGTGGGCACCTCGTTTAATTTTTATTCATTCCATACTGTAACAGATTTTCACTTGTCTTGCCAATGCGACTTTAGGACTAGAAAGACTTCGCATTCGGCTTGTTGTAGCCATATTGTTCGAAAAAGGCTTCGCGGAAGTCTAACAATTGGTCATTGGCGATGGCTTCACGCACTTGTTGCATCAAGTGTAACAAGAAATATAAATTGTGATAACTGGTCAACCGAATCCCAAACGCTTCGTCAGTATGGATCAAATGACGAATATAGGCGCGGGTGTAGTTGCGGCAGGTGTAGCAATCACAATTAGGATCCAGCGGTGTGAAGTCGCGGGCGTATTTCGCATTTTTAATGACGACCCGACCATTTGACGTCATCGTTGTGCCATTGCGAGCGATCCGCGTTGGCAAGACGCAATCAAACATATCGATCCCGCGCATTGCCCCATCGATCAAAGCATCAGGCGAGCCGACCCCCATCAAGTAACGGGGTTTGTGTTCTGGTAACAGCGGCGTGGTGAATTCTAAGACATGATTCATTTCTTCTTTGGATTCGCCGACTGATAACCCACCGATGGAATAGCCTGGGAAGTCTAAGCTGACCAAATCGCGAGCAGATTGTTGCCGCAAATCTTTAAAGCCGGCGCCTTGAACAATGCCAAATAACGCTTGCCAATCAGGATTTTTATGCGCTTTTAACCCGCGTTCTGCCCAACGACTGGTGCGCGCAACCGATTTGGCGACATAATCATAGCTTTCAAAAAATGGTGGACATTCATCAAAACTCATCATGATGTCAGGGCCAAGGGCATTTTCAATGGCGATCGCTTTTTCTGGGGATAAGAACATTTTAGAACCGTCTAAATGGTTCTTGAAATGGACCCCTTCTTCTTGAATATCGCGCAGTTCTGCTAAGGAGAACACTTGGAAACCACCAGAATCGGTTAAGATCCCTTTGTCCCAGTTCATAAATTTGTGTAGCCCACCGGCTTGTTCGACAATGTCTTCGCCAGGGCGCAACCACAAGTGATAAGTGTTTGCCAAAATCACCCCGGCACCCATCGCATCAAGTTCTTCAGGGGCCATGGTTTTCACTGATGCCAAGGTGCCCACAGGCATAAACATTGGCGTTGGGAACGTCCCATGCGGCGTGACTAATTCGCCTAAGCGCGCGCCAGTATGCTTGTCGACGTGTTTGAGATGATACGTTACTGCAGGTTCCATAAAGCCTCCGTTGATTTAATGAGCGACATTGCGAAATACGGTTGTTCTGGTGATTTGAAATTGGGACTCCAGCTGGCTCGCCGCTGCATAGTGAGGGTCCTCGGAAAAGCTAACTTGATCCGTCGCTCTGCTCCGTTTCAAGTGGATCTTTTCCTGCGGCTTTGCCTAAGCGGTAAACCGCTAAGGCAAATCTCACTATGCAGCGACGGCCAGCTTCCGTCCCAATTTCAAATCACTGCCACGTTTTTTACCTCAAAGCGGTTTTAGGAGTGAAAACGACTCACAATCGCTTGGGGTATTGCTGAATAGAATTGATGACGGCGTGGCGTCAATCCATCTTACCACGAACATGGGAAGACAACAAAAGGCCGAGATCGGCCTTTTGCACAAAATTACTTGTGAATATACATCGCATCGCCGAAGCTAAAGAAGCGATAACGTTCTTGAACCGCATGAGCATAGGCGTTGAGAATGTTCTCGCGACCGGTGAACGATGCAACTAACATGACCAACGTGGACTTTGGTAAGTGGAAGTTGGTGATGAAAGCATCAACCACGCGCCATTGATAGCCTGGCTTGATGAAAATATCAGTCCAGCCACTTGAAGGTTTGATTTCACCATCAAACTTGGTGCCGATGGTTTCAAGGGTCCGAATAGAAGTCGTCCCAGTGGCAATGATCTTACCACCGTTTTTGCGCACTTCATTTAAGGTATCGGCAGCTTCTTGGGAGAAACGGTAGAATTCACTGTGCATTTTGTGATCTTCGATGTTGGAAACGGAAACTGGACGGAAAGTCCCGAGGCCAACATGCAACGTTAAGTAAACGAGCTTGGCACCTTTGTCTTGCGCCTTTTGCAGCAATTCTTCAGTCCAGTGCAACCCAGCAGTTGGCGCAGCGGCAGAACCGACTTCTTTGGCGTAAACCGTTTGATACATTTCAGGATCGTCAAGCTTTTCTTTGATGTAAGGCGGCAGTGGCGTTTCACCAAGTTTGTCTAAGATCTCCATGAAAATGCCATCGTAATGAAATTCGATGATCCGGCCGCCATGTTCAAGTTCTTCCATGACTGTCGCTTTGAGCAAGCCGTCACCAAATTCGATTTCGGTGCCAACAGGGGCTTTGCGAGCAGGCTTCATCAAGGTTTCCCACTTATCGCCTTCAGTGTTGTGCAACAACAACACTTCCATGTGCGCGCCAGTATCAGGCTTGACGCCATATAAACGGGCAGGCATCACGCGGGTATCGTTCATCACGATCGCGTCACCTGGTTCGATGTAGTCGAGGATGTCATAGAAATGACGATCTTCAGTGGCGCCAGTTTCCGCATTTAACACCAACATACGGCTGGCATCGCGTTCTTTTAATGGGGTTTGGGCGATTAATTCATGAGGCAGATCATAGTCAAAATCTTCGGTTGTTAACACAGTTGTTCCTCCTGAGAAACTTTATTTTTTCGTCAAATACGGCATATCCAAATGGGCAAAACCTGCAGGCGTCACCATGCGTCCGCGCGGCGTGCGTTTTAAAAAGCCGATTTGTAGCAAATACGGTTCGTACATTTCTTCAATGGTGGCAGTTTCTTCACCAATGTTGGCAGCGATCGTCGCCAACCCCACCGGTCCACCATCATAGTCGCGGATCATCATCATGAGCATTTTGCGATCGATTTGATCTAAGCCGCGTTCGTCGACTTGCAATTGATCAAGGGCATGATCGACCAGTTCAACGGTGACAGTGTCGGCTTCTGCAACATCAGCGAAATCGCGGATCCGCTTGAGCAAGCGATTGGCGATCCGCGGCGTGCCACGTGACCGCAATGCCAATGCTTGCGCTGATGCCAATGGTAGGGTCATATTGAAAATGCCGGCAGTGCGCTGAACGATTTGCGTGAGTTCTTCAGGGGTGTAATACGCCATATGCGCGGTGATCCCAAAGCGATCACGCAAAGGCGCAGACAACATCCCTGCTCGCGTGGTGGCGCCGACTAAGGTGAATGGTGGCAATGGGAAGTGGACTGGATGAGCAGTGGGCCCTTGACCCACAACAATATCAATATAGAAGTCTTCCATTGCAGAGTACAGCATTTCTTCAACAATTTTAGGCAAACGATGAATTTCATCAATAAATAAAACATCACCAGCTTGTAATTCGTTGAGTAACGCCACCAAGTCGCCTGGCTTTTCGATCGCCGGCCCTGAAGTGCTGCGAATGTGGACGCCGAGTTCATTGGCGATCACTAACGCTAAGGTTGTTTTCCCTAAACCAGGTGGGCCATACAACAACACATGATCTAAGGCTTCTTCGCGTTTTTTGGCGGCTTGGATATAAACGGATAATTGATGTTTAACTGCCGTTTGCCCGATATAATCAGCGAGCAACTGCGGCCGCAAAGAACGTTCGATCGGATCTTCTTGCGGTTGTCCATGTTGATCGACGATGCGCTCGTCTGCCATATGACCCCTCCTTTTATTGACTTAATAATGATAACCCTAAGCGCATGTATGCGTCAGTGGTTTTTGCACTAGAATTTTCTAATTGACCGGCAAGTTTATCGACTGCTTTTTGCGGATAACCCAAGGCGACCAAAGCGGCTAAGGCATCTGCTAATTGGGCATTGTCTGGTTGTTGCGGCAATAATTCTTGCAACAGCGGCCCTGGGGCATCGATTTTGCCTTTGAGATCCAAAATAATTTGTTGGGCGGTTTTTTTGCCGATGCCTGGGAATTTCGTCAAAAAGCGCACGTCATCTTGCGCGATCGCATTCGCTAAGCCTTCAGTCGACGCATTGGCAAGGATCGCTAACGCGGACTTTGGACCGATGCCAGTCACGCTGAGCAATTGATTGAAGGTTTGTTTTTCATTGGCGTCAGCAAAGCCATACATGCTTTGATCATTGTCGCGAATGATCAACTGCACGTAAACCGTCACCTCTTGACCTTCTTCAAATTGATAGGGATTGGCCACTAACAGGCGATAGCCGATGCCATTGACATTGATCACGATAAAACTAGGCGTCACGGCGGCGATGCGCCCTTGCATAAATTCGTACATGGGATTCCTTTCATGAGTACATGTGTTCGGTTTATTCTACCATAATTCCAAAGCCTACCCAACAAATCAGACTTGCGCCGCATTTCAAACTTTCATGAGCTTGCTAAACTAAACTTAATGAGTCGCAGGCGTTGATTTGAAAGGGTGAATTTGGGTGCAAACAACGACTTCACGAAAATTGATCAATCTCGGCACGGTTGCCATGTTAGCCGTCAGTATCGGGTTGTGTGCGTATTGGTATCACTTAGGCGTCTTTCACGATCTCAACAGCATGCAAGGCTTTTTAAGTGGAGTCGGCATCGTGGGTCCCTTGGTGTTTATCGCCATTCAAATCATTCAAGTGGTCATCCCCATTATTCCTGGTGGGATCTCCACCGCCGCTGGGGTCTTGTTGTTTGGCCCATGGGCAGGATTTGCTTACAACTACATCGGCATTTGTATCGGGTCGATCATTAACTTTTGGTTGGCGCGACATTACGGCGTCAATTTCATTCATTATGTCGTCAGTGAATCGGTGTTTGATAAATACCAACGTTACACCAAAAATCAAAATAAATTCGATTGGTTCTTTGCCATTGCGATCGTCGCCCCAGTCGCACCAGATGATGTCTTGTGTTTAATGGCTGGGATGACGCATATGTCGTTTAAAAAGTTCTTCTGGATCATTATCTTAGGCAAACCGATCACCATTGCCGCATATTCTTGGGCGTTAGTCACTGGCGCGCATTGGTTGACCCAACTGTTTTAACGCAGAAAACGGACATCTTCTTGGATGTCCGTTTTTTGATGACGTCGCGCTTTACCAAGCAACGCAAAGACCTGCTCTAGGCTACTCGGATGGCTAAGTGCGCTTGGCGTTACTCTGGAATTACAACATACGGGCTAAGGTGCTGATCGGCAACCCCATCACATTGTAGTAATCACCGACAATGCCTTTGACAAGCAGTGCTCCTTGGCCTTGAATGCCATAGGCCCCAGCTTTATCGCGATATTCTCCGCAAGCCAAGTAGTTGCGGATCTCCTGATCTGTCAGCGGCCAGAATTCTACGGCTGTAGTCACCACTTGCAACTTTTCAGCGCCATCAGCTTTGCGGACGAACACCCCAGTGTGGACGTGATGGACTTGTCCTGATAACTCGCGCAACATCGCAAATGCTGCGGCTTCATCTGCGGGCTTGCCGAGCAAGTCGTCGCCATACGCCACCATGGTGTCTGCGGCGATCACGGTGGCATCAGGATGTAACGCCGATACTGCGCGACCTTTGGCTTGGGCTAAGGTTTGCACATAAGTCGCAGGCGCAGACATTGGTAGCGCGCGTTCATCAATTTGCGCAGGTTCCACTTCAAAGTCTTTGGTAATGCGCTGCAACAATTCCACCCGACGTGGCGATTGACTGGCTAAGATCAACATTAGAAATCCTCCGTGGTGTGGGAATCTTGAATCCGTTTGAACATTTTCTCCAAATCAGTATTGGAAAAATGGACCAACACTGGCCGACCATGTGGGCAATTAAAGGGATTTTCACATTGGGCAAGCTTCACCAACAACGCTTGCGCTTGTTGCCCGTCGAGATGGTGATTGGCTTTGATGGCACGTTTACAACTCATCATGATCGCGGTTTTCTCACGGAAAGCCGCTACTGTTAAATGACCATCTTTTAACACCCAATCCACCATTTCGCGAATGGTATCTTCTTCTTGACCCGCTTTAAACCACGTTGGGTGTTGGCGAACAATAAACGTGTTTTGACCGAAGTCTTCTAAATACAACCCGAGACTTTCAAGGGTTTCATGGGCTGCTTTAATCGCGATCGCATCGCTCGCCGGATAATCTAAAACGATCGGCACCAGCAAACGTTGCAAGTCAGTGGCCACCTCACCGATTTTTTGGCGGTAGTATTCGTAATTCACCCGCTCTTGGGCCGCGTGTTGATCCAATAAATACAACCCATCAGGATCTTCCGCTAATAAATAAGTGCCATGGACTTGCGCTAAGTAACGCAGATCAGGGAAACGTTTCGTCGGCTCAGGCCGCGATAAATCAGGTTCTGCGTCAGCGGTAGCCTCGTCATGGGCATATTTTTCGTCCCACTGGGCTAAACGCGTGCGATCTTTAAAAATCGGAGTCCCATCAAGATCCGCCATTGATTTCCCAAAAGCTGGCACAGCTTCAGTTGCTTGCGGTTGCGGCGTTGAGGTTGAACGCACCGGTTGCGGCGTCGGTTGAACTGCCGAAGCACTCACCTGTGGACTCGGCTGCGGCGTCGGCACGTCAAACTGACGTTGCACATCATTGAGGGTTTGCGTCAATTGTTCCATATTCACCGCCGGACGTTGCCGTAAATTATGCAACGCTTCTGGGATCAGATTTTCTGAGCTGAGGCGAGCCTTAATGGTTTGCGTCAATAAGCGCGCTAATTGATCTTCTTTGCTCAACCGCACTTCTTGTTTGGTCGGATGGACATTGACATCAACAAGCAACGGCGCCATTTCAATATTCACCACTGCGATCGGGTAGCGCCCCACCATCAACTTACTGCCATAGCCTGCGATAATGGCTTTGGTCAGTTGATAGTTTTTGATGTAGCGACCGTTGATCATTAAACTCAAATAATTGCGAGAAGCGCGGGTGGTATCTGGCAAAGAGAAGTAGCCTGAGATCTTGAAGTCATCATCTTCGCCTTCAAAGCTCAACATTCCTTTGGCGGTGGCCACACCGTAAATACCAGCAAGGGTTTGTTGCAAGTCGCCGTGACCGGCAGTTTTTAACACCATTTTATCTTGATGGCGCAAACTAAAGGCAATTTCTGGATGGGCTAAGGCTAAACGGTTGACGATATCGACGATTTTCCCAAGTTCAGTGGCTTGCGATTTCACATACTTCAACCGCGCTGGCGTATTGAAAAATAAATCGCGCACCGTGATCTGGGTGCCTTTGCGACTGCCCGCTTTTTCAATGTTTTCCATTTTCCCGCCGACAATATGGGCGATGGTGCCAAGACCTGATGCTGTCGCCGTTTCTAACGTGACATCAGCAACTGCAGCGATCGACGCTAAGGCTTCACCACGAAACCCTAGCGAATGCACATTAAATAAATCCTTCACCGTGAGGATCTTGCTGGTGGCATGCGGCAAAAACGCCGTGGGCACATCTTCTTCATCGATCCCCATGCCGTTATCGAGCACTTGGATCATGGTGATGCCAGCGTCTTTTAAGTTGATGTCGATTTGCGAAGATTTGGCATCAATACTATTTTCCACCAGTTCTTTGACGACACTGGCAGGTCGTTCGATGACTTCCCCTGCTGCAATTTGATTGCTTAACGTCGGAGAAAGTTGATGGATTTTTGGCATAAGCTCACTTCTTCTTTAATTGCTTTTGTAAGTCATACAACAAGTTCATCGCATCCATTGGCGTGGCGGTCATTAAATCAAAGTCCCGCAACTTCTTTTCAACGCGGGATGGGCCTTGGTGGACCGGCTCTGGTTCAAACAAACTTAACTGTGCCTCAGGTTCTGCGACTTGCGCTTCCGGTTCTGGTTGTACTGAAGCAGTCGGTTTGGCCCCTCCTGCTTCCAGCGTTTGTAAAATGGTATCCGCTCGCTTCAACAAGCTATCAGGCAACCCGGCAAGTTTGGCAACATGGATCCCGTAAGATTTATCTGCAGGGCCTGGCAACATTTTGTGTAAAAACACTAAGGTACCTTTGTCTTCAACAGCGCCGACATGGACGTTTTCCAGTTTGTCTAAGCTATCCGATAAGCTGGTCAGTTCATGGTAGTGGGTGGAAAACAAGGTCTTAGCATGGACATGATCATGCAAATATTCAATGATCGCTTGCGCTAATGCCATGCCGTCATAAGTCGCGGTACCGCGACCGATTTCATCAAATAAAATCAACGAACTCGCAGTGGCATGTTGTAAAGCAGCGTCGGCTTCCATCATTTCCACCATGAACGTCGATTGGCCTTGTGCTAAGTTGTCCGCCGCGCCAATGCGAGTGAAGATCTGATCAAACACTGGGAGTTCGGCACTATCTGCTGGGACAAAGCACCCTGCTTGCGCCATGATCACGATCAACGCGAATTGACGCATATAAGTCGACTTCCCTGACATGTTTGGCCCAGTGATCAACAACATATCCGTATCATGATCCATGATCACGTCATTGGGAATGTATTGTTGAGTGCCTAACACTTGTTCCACCACCGGATGACGACCGCCGTGAACGGCAACATCATGGCCTTTTGAAGACATTTGCGGGCGGACATAGTGATTGTTTTCAGATACTGTCGCAAAGCCTTGCAACACATCTAAGCTTGCGATCAATCCAGCGAGTTTCTGCAACCGGGCGATTTGCGCTTTAACTTGTTCGCGAATTTCTTGGAATAAGTCATATTCCAAACCTGCCGCAGATTCTTGGGCCGTTAACATCAACGCCGCTTTTTCTTTGAGTTCTGGCGTGGTGAAGCGCTCAGCGTTGGTCAACGTCATTTTCCGCTCGTAGCGCGCTTCTGGCACTTTGTCTAAACTGCCATTAGGAACGGAGATGAACCACCCGGCAGCGCTAGTGTTGTTGACTTTCAGCGTGCGAATGCCAGTGAGTTCACGTTCGCGAGCTTCCAGTTCAGCCATCCACTTCTTCCCGTTAAGGTTGGTATCGCGATAGTCGTCAAGTTGTTGGTTGTACCCGGCTAAAATGACGCCACCATCAGTGATCGACAATTTAGGATCAGGATCAATGGAACGGCGAATCAAGTCAGCCACATCGCTGACAGGGTCGAGTTGTTTGCGCATATCCGCAAACGCGCCATCATCCAATTGATCAAGAATGGCTTGAATGCTAGGGATCTGATCTAATGACGTTTGCAATTGAATCAAGTCGCGGCCGTTAACATTGCCATAAGCCACCCGGCCAGCTAAACGTTCCAAGTCATACACTTGCGTCAAGCTTTGTTGGAGTTCACTGCGTTCAAAATAGTGATCGAGTAAATCTTGGACTTGGTCTTGGCGCGCATTGATCGCTTTGAGATCAAGTAATGGCCGGTCTAACCATTGCTTCAACAAACGTCCACCCATTGCGGTTTTGGTTTGATCAACTACCGCTAACAACGTATCGGCTTTGCGGCCTGTGCGGGAGTTTTTCAAAATGTCTAAGTTGACGCGAGCATCCATATCCATATCGAGATATTGAGAAGGCTGATAAGCTACCGCTTTTTGAATATGGGCGAGGCTGCGTTTTTGGGTGGTGAGCAAATATTGCATCAACATCACCACCACTTGCACTTCGTGGGCGTCTTCTAGGTCTTGGCTGACATAGCTCGCTTCAGCACTTGGAGTGGTCACTTGTTGCGGTGATAATAACCGGTCTTGGCCTAGCCACTGGGCATCGGCATCGTTTAAATCTGTTGGCACCACGATTTCTTTGGTGTTTAAAGCGGCGAGTTCATTTTGAACGGCGAATTTGTTGCGCAAACGCGAGACTTTCAATTCACCAGTCGACAAATCAGTGTAGGCAAAACCATAGTCGTTGCCAGTTGGCAGCACGGCTGACAAGTAGTTGTTTTCCGTTGCCCGGCCTGGCTTCACATCTAAAATGGTCCCAGGCGTGATCAATTGCGTGACTTCGCGTTTGACCATGCCGACTGCTTTGCGCGGATCTTCGACTTGTTCGCACAACGCGACTTTGTAGCCTTGGTCGACTAAGGTTTCGATCGGCGCTTGCACCGCGTGATGCGGCACCCCACACATCGGGATCGCATGGTCAGTGTTTTTGCTGCGATAGGTCAATTTCAACTCAAGGATGCGAGCGCCTTTGATCGCGTCGTCGTTATATAATTCAAAAAAATCCCCAACGCGGTAGAACAAAAAGGCATCAGGGTATTGATCCTTGATGGCCTGGTATTGTTGCATCATTGGTGTCGTTTGCGTCTTGCGTGGCATGCTTTCACCCATCCTTAAAATATCTGCATCTATTGTAGCATTAAACCAAACCTTGCGCATGACCTCCTGAAGTTGGGCATGACATGTTTCCTGCCGCCATCAGGCGACAGTGGGCTAGCTCCGTTGCGGTCGTTTGAAGCAGTGGTCTCCAGTCGTCTCGTTACTGCATAATGAGGGCCCTCGGGGAAGCTAGTCTGGATGTCTCGCTGCGCTCGCCACCAGCCGGATCTTCCCCTGCGGCTTTCCGTAAGCGACAAGTCGCTAACGGAAATCTCACTATGCAGTAACGGACGCCTTCCGACCACTTCTTCAAACGACCTTCACTGCGCTAGCCCACTGTCACCTGATTGCTACGAAACACGTGATTCCAGAGAACGATGTAATATCTCGACTGATGAATGACGTCGCAATCTCTGCGTCTGTATCTTAAGCTAGGAACATCAACGAAGAAAATCTGTGAACGGAGATAAAAAGTCTGGAGGCGGGATAGCATCAGCCGTGGGCCTCTTTGCGAGTTAGCTTCGACGAGCGTCATTGCTCTACTACGGTCGCCATATCTATCCCGCCGGAAGGATTTTTGTCGGAGCCCACAGATTTTCGTGCCGGAGGTAAGTTGTTGTCACTAGCCGGAAGATCAAAAACGCCTGCCGAAAAATCTCGACAGGCGCGTGGTGAATCAGCGTTTCAAATGGTAACTGTAAGTGGCAATGATGACATTTTCGCGAGAAGCAAACGCGGTGCGTAAGCGCACGTTGGTTTGGTTATGCAAAATGTTTTGCCAAGGTTTCTTTGGCACAAATTGTGGGATCAATACCGTGGTAGTGAAGTTACGTTTGGCGGCATTTTTGGCGATGATGTCGACAAAACGGATCGTTGGTCCTGTGATCGAGCGATATGAAGAATGCACATCGACGAAGCGGACATCTGGGAAGTCGCGTTTGAATTCGTCTTGCGTTTCGTGTTCCTTGTTGGGATTTTCATCCATGGACACATGCATCGCGATCACATAATCACCGATGGTTTGCGCGTAGTTCAAGGCCCCGCGCGTCACCCGCGTCACGTTGCCGACTAACACGATCACTGTGGAACCAGAATATTCATGTTTGGCAATTTCTTCTGGCAACCGCAATTGCGCCGCGACCATTTGATAATGGGTGTGAATTTTCCAGAACACCACGATCAACAATGGCATGATAATGAAAAATGGCCAAATGTCAGGCAACCGGTAAACAAACAAGATCACTAAGATCGCAAATGAGATCAACGCGCCAGAGAAGTTGGCGATCGATTTCCCGATCCAGCCTTTTTCAGTGGTATGACGCTTCCACCAGTGACGGATCATCCCAGATTGCGACAAAGTAAATGGAATGAACACCCCAACGGCATACAACGGGATCAAACGTTCCGTTGAGCCTTGGAACAAAGTGATCAATAAACCTGAGCCGATCGCTAAGGTCAAGATCCCGTTGGAATAGCCTAAACGATCGCCGCGGTCCATATACATATGGGGCAAATATTTATCTTTGGCTAAGTTATAAGCCAAAACTGGGAAAGCGGAGAACCCAGTGTTAGCGGCAACGGCTAAGATCAACGCCGTGGCAAACTGGATCACATAATACATGATGCCGCCGTTACCAAAAGTTTTGGCAGCGACTTGGGATAATACCGTGACTTTGGCAACCGGCACAATGCCGTACCAGTAGTTTAAGAAAGTAATGCCAGCAAAGAAGAAGCCTAAAATTGCCGCCATGATGGCTAACGTGGAAGCCGCGTTGTGTTCACGAGGCTTTTTGAAAAATGGGACCGCGTTAGAAATCGCTTCGACCCCAGTTAACGAACTGGACCCACTCGAAAACGCGCGGAAGATCAACGCTGCAGAAATGCCAGGTACCACCCCGCCGACTACTT
Source organism: Lacticaseibacillus porcinae (assembly GCF_003946305.1). Taxonomy (GTDB): domain Bacteria; phylum Bacillota; class Bacilli; order Lactobacillales; family Lactobacillaceae; genus Lacticaseibacillus; species Lacticaseibacillus porcinae. Next base: position 44,595 of record NZ_RHNS01000017.1, on the reverse strand, counting down.
GCGTCGCATGAAATGGGATCTGACCGGTGAGGATCTGATAAAAGCCCCACACGATCATCGCGGTGATCGACACCACGAACAAGTAAACTGGGATCATTAAGAAGTTGGCGGATTCACTCATCCCTCGCAAATTCATCAACGCTAACACGACGATGATCACGATGGAAATGGCCACTTGATGCCCGTATAATGCCGGGATCGCAGAGGTGATGGCTTCAGCCCCAGCAGAAGTGGAAACCGCCACGGTCAACATGTAGTCGATCAACAGCGACCCACCGGCAGCTAAGCCAGCATTTTGGCCGAGGTTTTCAGAAGCGACCACATAAGCGCCACCACCTGATGGGTAGGCGTGAATGATCTGGCGATAAGATAACGTCAACGCCAACAGTAAAATCAGCACAAAAGCTGCGATCGGCAAGGAATACCAAATCGCCGCTGCTGATAACGTGGTCAAGACCAAAACAATTTGTTCAGTCCCGTACGCCACAGAAGACAAAGCGTCGCTAGAAAGCATGGCCAAAGCTTTGAACTTCCCAAGCTTTTGGCCACCTTCTTCGTTAGACTTAAGGGGTTTCCCCACTAAGAAGCGTTTTAAATGAGGCATGTCGTTTCTCCATTTTCAAAAAATCAAACAGAAGCTATTCTAGCGCACCAGTTTCTGAAAAGCTACAAAGACTTTGTGCGCAATCTAAAATCCTGACGCATGATATCGCTAAAATGATAATTCACTGAATAATTCGCGGTGATCCCTGTGAAATTTCAGAAAATCGCCATATCGTCGCAATACAGATGAACAAGGCGTTGCGGTCGCTGATTCAGTCCGTCGCCAACGTCATTTGAAATTGGGCGGAAGCTGGCCAGTGCGACGTGGTGAGAATATCGTTAGCGATTTATCGCTTATGATATTCCGCAGGGAAAGATCCGGCGAGTGGGGAGCGAAGCGACACACCTCGGCTAGACAATCCCTTGGACCCTCTCCACGTCGCGCCGGCCAGCTGGAGTCCCAATTTCAAATGCCCGCCTGCGTGCGCAAAAAAATCCTGCTCCGTTGCACTGCGCAAAAAAATCCTGCTCCCCAACAAGGTTGGTTCGACGGGATTATTTTGCGGTTACGCGTTCGCCAATTCAATGATCACGATGTCTTTGAATGGTAATTTCCGCTTCGCGCTGGCTTCAACTGTGGCTTTGGCTTCATCGTCGATTTTTAGTTGCGCCTTTTGTTCAGGGGTAAACAACTTGTCGACGATAAAATCAATTTCAGCTTGTTTGATCTGGCGAGTTTCTTGCGTCAAGATCACATCAGTTTTACTGAAGCCTTCTACGTAATGCACATGGACTGAACCTAAAGTGTACAACCGGAACGTTTTAACCGTGCCGTTGTGTTGACCGAATAAGTAGCGCATGGTGTATGGCAACATTTTATGCAAACTCGCATTCAAGCGAATGGGATTTTCAATCAGTTTCATCGAATCACTCCTTTAAATTAATTGTAGCACAACCCTACGACCAACTGGGATCTGCAGAGCTTTGGGATTGGTTGAGCAACGACAATAACGTCAATAACTCAGTCGGCACGTTGTAGTCGCGGGTATAGATCACATGCGAGATCCGCCGAGAAAAAACGCCGATGCCAATGGGTGATACTTTGCCTTGTTGATACTCTTTGGTAAAACTGACCAACAATGCTTGAACTTGCGGCCAAGCCTTGGTCACTGATACCGCAGCAGTTAAGGCTGCAAGCACTTGAATATCTGGTTTTTGGTGTTTGAACATCGCGTCTTCCCCCCATCCAACAATTCGTTGGTATGCCGTCAATATACACCCTACGCCCTTGTCAGCGCAAACAAAACGACTTTTAACTACCGTGACTGTCGCAAATCGGGGTGTCAAGTTTTCACCTGGAAAATAAAAGTTTCAAATCTTAGAAACACATATACCAATATAACGTCAGTTGCTATAATTACACTTTATTTATAAAGAATAGTTAGTGTCACGATACAAAACCTTTACAATAAAATGCTGGACTTTAATTTTTTATGGTGTTATCTTGTAAGCGGTATCGAGGAGGAAGGGGCGGCTAAGGCTACGTCGTCAGTATTACTTCGCAACGAGGGGAAGTGCCTCGCAAACCGAGGAAGAGCGATCCGCAGTCAGGTGAGGTGACTCTAATGGCTGGCTCTCTGATACCAGAGTGCCGGTACTGAAGTGTCTCGTTTGGTGGACGCAAACCAGGTATACGCGGAAGTACTGCCTCATGGCGACATGAGAAGCAGGTGAAGCCTGTAAGTAAACGGCAATGCAGAGCTTATTAGCGATCAAAGCGGCTAAGGTACAATAAGCCAAGGCTACGCAGACACCCACCTGATACTTAATAGCGATATGAACGTAATCGGATATTGAAATCCACGAAATTAGCCCTAGTTTCGTGGATTTTGTGTTGTCTTCGTAGCTATTCAGATGGTTAGCGTTGATCTTGCTGCCACATTGCTTTCCCACTGTCGCTAAATATAAATAAATACATTTTCTCGTGAAATCGGATATGAACTACTGCATTGAAAATAACACCTTATTTTCAACACAAAAAATCCGGGATCACCTGCAACTTGCAGATGATACCGGATCATTTTTTATCTGATCATATGATCAGCTAGATTACATCATACCGCCCATGCCTGCAGCTGGGTTAGCAGGTGCAGCAGGTGCGTTTTCATCAGGCTTGTCAGCAACGACTGCTTCAGTGGTCAACATCAAAGCCGCAACGGAAGCAGCGTTTTGCAAAGCAGAACGGGTTACCTTAGTTGGGTCGATGATCCCAGCTTCAGCCATATCTTCCCACTTATCAGTGGCAGCGTTGTAACCAAAGCCAACGTCTTCTTTCTTCATCCGATCAACAATGACGGAGCCTTCCAAACCAGCGTTAACAGCGATTTGGCGAACAGGTTCTTCCAAAGCACGCAGCACGATGTTGATCCCAGTTTGAACGTCGCCTTCTTCTTTCAAAGCAGCAACGGCATCGATGGTGTCAACTAAGGCAACACCACCACCAGCAACATAACCTTCTTCAACGGCAGCGCGAGTGGCATTCAACGCATCTTCAATGCGGTACTTGCGTTCTTTAAGTTCCGTTTCAGTGGCAGCGCCGACTTTGATGACCGCAACACCGCCGGCTAACTTAGCCAAACGTTCTTGCAACTTTTCACGGTCAAAGTCAGATGTGGTTTCAGCAATTTGCTTGCGGATGATTGCAACACGTTCGTCGATGGCAGCCTTGTCGCCGGCGCCTTCAACGATCGTGGTCTTGTCCTTGGTGATGGTAACCTTGTTGGCAGTCCCTAATTGTTCCAACTTGGTGTCTTTAAGATCTAAGCCAAGGTCGGAAGTGATCACCGTACCACCAGTCAAAGTAGCGATATCTTGGAGTTGTTCCTTACGACGATCGCCAAAGCCTGGGGCCTTAACAGCAACGACATTGAACGTCCCACGGATCTTGTTTAAGACCAAGGTTGGGAGAGCTTCGCCATCAACATCATCAGCAATGATCAACAAAGCCTTACCTTGTTGGACGATTTCTTGTAACAATGGCAAAACGTCTTGAATGTTGGAGATCTTCTTGTCAGTGATCAAGATGTATGGGTTGTCGAGATCGGCTTCCATCTTGTCGTTATCAGTGACCATGTATTGAGACAAGTAGCCGCGATCAAATTGCATCCCTTTGACCACATCAGATTCCGTCTTGATCCCTTTAGATTCTTCAATGGTGATGACACCGTCGTTACCAACTTTTTCCATGGCGTCGGCGATCAATTCACCAACTTCAGTGGAAGCACTGGAAACAGAAGCAACTTGGGCGATTTCCTTTTTACCAGAAACAGTGTGGGAGATCTTGTGTAATTGATCAACCGCAGCGTCAGTGGCCAATTCGATCCCACGACGGATGCCAACAGGGTTAGCGCCGGCAGTGACGTTCTTCATGCCTTCGCGGATAATAGCTTGGGCTAAAACCGTGGCAGTGGTAGTACCATCACCAGCAATATCGTTAGTCTTGGTTGCGACTTCAGCAACTAACTTGGCACCCATGTTTTCGTAGTGATCTTCAAGTTCGATGCCTTTGGCGATAGTCACACCATCGTTGGTGATTTCAGGAGCACCGTAAGACTTTTCCAACACCACGTTGCGGCCTTTAGGACCAAGGGTGGTTTTAACTGTGTCAGCCAGCTTGTCGACACCGGCAAGCATCGAACGACGAGCGTCTTCAGAGAACTTAATTTCTTTTGCCATGTGTATTTTTCACCTCATAAATTTTTTTTCAAAAAGTTTTAGTCAACGATGGCCATCAAGTCTTTTTCGTGCAAGACCAAATACTTTTCACCGTTGTTCTTCACTTCAGAACCTGCATACTTGTCATAAACCACGACATCGCCGACTTTGACGCTAGGGGCTAACACTTTACCTTCTGGTGTGCGTTCGCCTGCACCGACAGCTACGACTTTACCGGATTGAGGCTTTTCTTTCGCGTTGTTGGCTAACACGATCCCACCAACAGTCTGTTCTTCTTCTTCAACAACTTGAACGATGACGCGATCTCCTAATGGCTTTAACAAGGCAATCCCTCCATAAACATTTGTTTTTTTATTTATTTAGCACTCTACATTCCTAAGTGCTAACCACAACTGCTACTATAACTAGTTTTAAGTTAGAATGCAAGTGTTTTGTAGCAATCTTCCTTCGAGAGTGCTAATTTTCGATTTTCTTAAAAAAATGGTTGTGACTTTCAATGAGGCCCCTACCCGCGGTACACTAGGGATAATATAAAGGAGGGCGACCATGCAAACGCGTAGTTCTCGCCGGCAACAACCTCATTCAAAAAAGCCTTGGCTCAAGTGGCTATGGCTGGTGTTAGCCGTCGCAATTTTCTCAGCAGGTGCTTATGGCCTGAGATTGTACAGCCAAGCCAAATATGCCATCGACAGTACTTATTCCGGCTTAAAAACTCAAAAAGTCGCCACCGACATTGCCAATAAGAAACCTTTTGCCGCTTTGTTGCTCGGGGTGGACACTGGGGCTTTCGGGCGGACTTATAAAGGTAACTCCGATACCATGATCATTGCCGTGGTCAATCCGAAGAAACACACCACTAAAATGGTGTCGATCCCACGGGACACCGTCGCCCAGTTGATCGGCACCAAATCGTTCAACATGCAAAAAATCAACGCCGCTTATAACGTCGGCGGCTCAGACATGGCGATCAACACCGTATCCAAGTTAGTGAATGTCCCGATCAAGTACTACTTGACCGTGAACATGGGCGCTTTGGAGAAAGTCGTCGATGCTGTCGGCGGTATCGATGTCAATGTGCCTTTCTCCTTTAAAGACGCATATTCTGGGAACTTCCAATTCACCAAAGGCAAAATGCATCTCTCTGGTAAATATGCATTAGCTTATGCGCGGATGCGCCATGAAGATCCTCAAGGCGATTACGGTCGCCAGCAACGTCAACAACAAGTGATCAAAGCGATTTTGAAAAAAGCGGTATCCTTCAGCAGTTTGACCAACTTCACCAAATTGCTCAACACCGTTTCTTCCAATATTCAAACCAACTTGACCTTTGACGACATGCAAAGTATTTTCATGAATTATCGCTCCGCCGCCAAAACCGTCACCACCGGCACCTTGCAAGGGCAAGCCGCTAGCGTTTATTCCAGCTTGTACGGCAGCTACTTAGATTATCAAGTGCCTTCCACTGATGAAATGCAAAAAGTCTCTGACGAATTACGCGCGGCGCTTGGGTTGAAGTCTGAAACCATCAACAACGAAAACGTCAAAGAAAATGCCGCCAACAGCGGCTTCTCTTGGAACACCAATGTCGATCAAACTTACACGATTTACAATCCAGATCTGTAAGCGACAAATAGGGCCCAGCGCCAACGCGCTGCGCCCTATTTGTTTGTGAATTACCGTCACTGATGTATCGTCTCAAGTCATCGATATCAGACGAAACAACGCTAAAAGCGATATCATTTAATACAACATCGCGTTTTCTGTACTACTGAATTTCACCGATCAAAATCGATTGCACAAAACGAGTGATCGCCAACCATCTTGTCGAATAGGCCGAAAATTCTGCACAATTAGCCTATTTTGTTTGCTCATTCTTACACCAATAAGTGATTTCATCGTCGCGTTTGTTGAAGCAACGCGCCTCGGATGGCTCTGGAATCAAAAAAAGCCAGTCGCTGCGCCTCAAAATTGAGGTCAACGACTGGCTAATGGTTTTATTGTTCGTCTGTTTCTTGCAACGTTGGCCCGTAATGTTCCAAGAAGTAGATCAAGGTTTGCAATTCGGTGGCAAGATCAACATTTTGGACACGGACGTAATTTGGAACTGAGATCCGCAGTGGCGTGAAGTTCATGATCCCTTTGATCCCAGCTTTCACCAGTTCATCGGTGATGGCTTGCGCCGCATCAGTCGGTACCGTTAAAATCACGATTTCGATTTGTTGTTCTTTGAGTTGCTTGACCAACTCGGTCATCGGATAAATCGGGACACTACTTTGAATGGTGCCAGCAATGTCTGGGTTGACGTCAAAGCCAGCAGAAATGCGAATATTGTTGGCTTGGCGGAAGTTGTAGTTCAGTAACGCATGGCCGAGATTCCCGACCCCCACTAAGGCGACGTTAGTCAGGCGATCTTGATTCAAGATCTTTTTGAAGAAGGTGATCAATGACTGAACGTCATAACCATAGCCTCGTTTCCCTAATGCGCCAAAATATGAAAAGTCACGACGGATCGTGGCGCTATCGACTTTAACCGCCTCTGATAACTCTGTCGAGCTGACTTTGGTGGTACCTGAATTCGCTAAAAACGTCAAATACCGGTAATATAAGGGTAGACGCTTTGCGGTCGCTTTTGGAATGATCGTTTCTGCCATTGGGTGCTGTACCTCCTACAATTTGTTCAGCATTGCGCGAAGCTTTTGTGAATCAGCGTTCATGCTTTCCATTCGATAGTAACCGCTTTGCGCAGCTAACGCAAGCAAATCAGCTGCTTTGCGCAAAAAAATTCACAACCATCAATAAAACAGTATCTATGAATGTGTTATATTGTTACCAAGAACATTGAAGAAAAGGATGACATCACTGTGATTATTATGCAGGCCCAACAAGTCGGGCGGACCTTTGACGGTAACGACTTGTTTACTGGGATCAACCTCGAAGTGCAAACCGGCTCTCGCGTCGGCTTAGTCGGCCCTAACGGTATCGGCAAAACCACTTTGCTTGAGATCCTTGCTGGGATCAACCCACCAGACTATGGTCAAGTGACCACCAGCAAAAATGTTTCCATCGGTTATTTGGCCCAAGACTCAGGTCTTGATTCCAACCGCACCATTTTTGCGGAAATGCTAACGATCTTCGAACCGCTGATCGCCATGGAAAAACGAATGCACGACTTAGAAGCGCAAATCGCCGATCCTAAGCTTGCAGAAAACCAAGACCAATACGATCAAGTCATGAAGCAATATGATCAGATCCAACATGACTTCCAAGCCCAAAACGGTTATGGCTATCAAGCGGAGATCCGCTCAGTCTTACATGGTTTTCAATTTGACGACACCACTTATGACAAGCCGATCGGTAATTTATCTGGTGGCGAACGCTCTCGCTTAGCTTTAGCAAAGTTATTGCTGGAACATCACGACTTGATCATTTTAGATGAACCGACGAACCATTTGGACATCGACACCTTGACGTGGTTAGAAGGTTACTTGAAAACATACCCTGGCGCGATTCTCACCGTCAGCCATGACCAATACTTCTTAGATCATGTGGTCACTGAACTTTACGAACTGACCCCTTCTAAGTCGATTCACTACAAAACCAACTACTCTGGCTACCTCAAGCAAAAAGCCGACAACTTAGCTTTAGCTTGGAAAGCTTACGAAAAACAACAAGAAGAAATTCACAAGTTGCAAGATTTCGTCGACAAAAACATTGTCCGTGCCTCGTCGACGAAACAAGCCCAAGCCCGTCGCAAACAACTGGAGAAAATGGATGTCCTCGCCAAGCCTCAAGGCCGCGAGAAAACCGTGCACTTCCGCTTTACCCCAGAAACGACTAGCGGCAATGAAGTGTTAAAAGTACAAGATGCCACTGTTGGCTACGAAGCTGATCAACCAATGGCCGGCCCGATCAACTTCCAAGTGAATAAAGGCGATCGCATTGCCATTATCGGACAAAACGGCGTCGGAAAATCGACATTATTGAAATCAGTCCTCGGACAAATTCCTTTTTTGAAAGGACAAGCACAATTCGGCACCAACGTCACCACGGGGTACTACGATCAGGACCAACATCAATTGCATTGGAACAAATCGGTGCTTGATGAAATCTGGGATGATCACCCGACGATGCCAGAACAAGCAGTACGCTCTGCATTAGCCGCCTTCTTGTTTGACGCTGATGACATCACCAAAACTGTCGCTGATCTTTCAGGCGGTCAAAAAGCCCGTTTGGAATTGACGAAGCTCTCATTGAAACATGACAACTTCTTAGTGTTAGACGAACCGACTAACCACTTGGACATCAATTCCAAAGAAGTGTTGGAATCTGCACTGGCAGACTTTGAAGGCACCGTGTTGTTCGTGTCACATGACCGTTACTTCATTAATGAACTGGCCACCAGCATTGTTGAAATCGAACCTGAAGGCGGCACCATGTTCTTAGGGAACTGGGATTACTACCAAGAGAAATTGCTGGAAAAGCAAGCTGAACAAGCAGAAGTTGCCGCTGCCGCAGAACCAGAAGTTGCCGCAGCGCCAACTGCCGCCAAAAACTATCAACAATCTAAAGATCAACAACGCGCCCAACGCAAACTCGAACGCGAAGTCGCAAAGCTTGAAGCCGAAATGGAAAGCCTGGATCAACAAGTCTCTGACTTACAAGAGCAAATGACGGCGCCTGAAGTCCTCAGCGACTATGTCAAAATGCAAGAGCTCCAAACCCAACTCGACGCACTGAATGAAAAAGCCAGTGCTGCAGAAGACGCTTGGGAACAAGCGTCGCTACAACTAGAAGAATTCGAATAAATTTCGCAACAAACGAGCCACCTTTCAATCGATGTGATTGAAAGGTGGCTCGTTTTGCTTCTTTAATGTTGACGGGTGATCACTTCAACTCGACGAATCGCTTGGGCGACAGCCGCTGCACTGGTATCAACTGGGATCAAATGCATTGTGGTACTAGGATCTGCAGCATATTCAGCCAGTTGGTCAACGCGTTGGTCGACAGCCCCTAACCCCAGAGTTTCAAAGTTTGTTGGCACGCCTAGCGTCCGATAAAATGGGAGCAATTTGATGATTTCAGTTTCGTGATGCTCCAAAGCTAATTGCACCAAGATCCCATATCCGACTTTGTGTCCATGCAATAATTTCACGGTTTCAGGAAATTCGCACAAGGCATCATGAATGGAATGTGCGCCTGTGGCTCTGGCGTATTCATCCCCCCAACCACCGACAGTCCCAGCCGTGACGATCACGGTTTCAGCAACGGTTTGCCAAGTATGTGTCAACTGACCGGCTTGCATATCCTTGACCGCTTGAATCGCTGAATCTAACAAGATCTGCCGACATAGCTTTGCCGATTGTTGCGATAAGGTCAAGGCCACGGTGTAATCCTCTGGTTGCAATTGGTCAAAAATCAATTCCGATTCATAATACTTGGCCAAGGTGTCGGCGATCCCAGCGATAAAGTAGTCGATCGGTGAATGCAAGATCACTTGCGGCTCAAACAACAACAAATTGGCCGTTTCATTGTACACTTTAAAGTCGTCATGCGACCCATCTTCATGATAATGCACACTCAAAGCTGACCAAGGGGCACAATTGCTGGCAAGCGTTGGGATAAACACCGTGTATAGTGGTGTCCCAGTGGCCACACTTTTGGCGGTGTCCAACACTTTGCCGCCACCTAAGGCGATCACCGCATCGACATGATGTTGCTCGGCGATGGCTTTGATCCGATCGATTTCAACGTAGCTACACTCACCACCAAACAGCACATCAGTCACTTCAAATTCTGCTGTCAAATCTGGTAAATAAGGTTTTGCCGCCTTCAGTGAACGAGTCCCATGCAAAAATAAGACGCGTTTGACCTTTAAACTATGCAAAAATTCAGGTAATTCTTGATATGCCCCAGGCGCAGCAATATAGCGTTGAGGTCCTGGTTGTGACATCATGTGACTCATCCCCTAATTCTTTGGCTTAAAGGCGGCAACATACATATTCTTGAAGTCGGTGTTGTAGACTTTCACAACGGATTTCGTTTGATAAGCTTTGATCACCTTTTTCAGCGTTGCTGAATTCTTGTCTGCAGTCCGCGAAGCGATCACGTTGATCCATGGTTTGTTGTCAGGATTTGAGAAACTGTAATCAGCAGTGTAAATTGCATCTTTGACTGGATCTTTACCGGCGGCTTTGACGAAGTTTGAGTTGGTGATCCCAGCAGCAACGTCAGGCAATAAGTTCATGATCTTGGCTGGGTCTTGTTGAACGATTTGTAACTTCAACTTGTTTTGAGTGATGTCTTTGATAGCTGGCGCAAAGCCTGCTTTAGGATCGATTTTGATCAAACCGGCTTGTTCTAAGACCTTTAAAGCACGACCAGCATTGGTCACGTTGTTTGGAATCGATACTTTGTCACCTGACTTCAAGTCTTTGATCGACTTTAATTTGCTTGAGAAAATGTTCATCGGGGTCAAATAAGTGTTAGCAAGTACCGAGAACTTGTAGCCTTTTTCTTTTTCTTCTTGATTCAAAAAGGCATTATTTTGAAAAGCAACTAAGTCAAGTTCTTTGTTGTTCATGGATTCATTGGCTAAGATCCCATCAGTAAAGCGCACCAACTTGATTTTAATGTGGTCGCCTTTCAAGTTAGTTTGGACTTGCTTCCAGATCTTATCATCGGTGGTGCCAATGACGCCGACTTTCACTACTTTATCCGCTGTGGCAGTACTTTTTGATCCACAACCAGATAACCCCACTGCTAATGCCAGTAATGCCAAGCCTGATAACAAGCCGGCCCAAAATTTTTTCTTCATATTTTTCACTCCTGATTTAATGTTGAGTTTGTTTGCTGATCAAAGTCCCAATAATCTGCATGATGGACACGATCACCAATAGGACAAGGACACAAGCAATGGTCGCATCTTGTTGATTTTGTTGATAGCCATATTGAATCGCAAAATCCCCGATACCCCCGCCGCCAACGACACCAACGATCGCCGTCAAGCCGACTAATGAAATTAAGGTGATGGTGGTCACTCGGGTAATGCTTGCGATACTTTCTTTCAAATATACGGCGTGAATAATTTGCCATACCGACAAGCCCATCACTTGACCTGATTCCACTAAACCGGGATCTAATTCATTTAACGCCGATTCGATTTGCCGCGAGAAAAATGGGGTGATCCCGACGATCAATGGGAAAATCGTCCCTTTGACCCCGATTGCCGTCCCTGCAATGATCCGCGTCAACGGAATCAACGCCGCGATCAAAATAATAAACGGGATCGACCGAAAGAAATTGATCAATTTATCAAATAATTGCCAAACCACCACATTTTCAGCGATGCCACCACGCTGTGTCACGACTAATAACACGCCGATGGCCAAGCTGATCACAAAGCTGACGATGCCAGTAATCACCAACATCTCTAGGGTTTGAATAATGGCAGTGCCGAATGCATCGCTGGACGCCACAACATTAGGAAAGAATTGTTCAAGCATGCTTCAACACCTCCAAACGAATTTTTTGTGCTTTAAGATACGCTAAACTTTGATCAACCGCTTGCTGGTCGCCATCTAAAATAATGACTAACCCGCCTAAAGGTTTTTGCTGCAAGATCTTGATATCACCGACGATGATATTGGCATTCACTTGAAATTGCCGCGAAATATAAGAGATCAGTGGTTCAATGGCGGTACTGTTGACGTAAGTGATCTTGATCAATTGCTGGTGTCCGCTAAGCGTCAACAAGTCCGAATCCACGACTTCTTGCGGCAGATCTAATTTAGAGGTGGTGGCAATGAACTTTTTGGTCAATGGCTGTTGAGGATCAGAGAATAAGTTGTACACATTCCCGGATTCAACGATTTGACCTTGATCAAGCACGGCCACGCCTTGGCACAAGTCTTCGATCACTTGCATTTCATGCGTCACAACCACCACTGTGATGCCAAGTTCCGCGTTGAGCTGGCGGATCAACTGTAAAATATCAGCAGTGGTTTGCGGATCCAGTGCACTGGTCGCTTCATCACATAACAACACTTCTGGATCTGACACTAACGCGCGAGCGATCGCCACCCGCTGCTTTTGACCACCAGATAACGTTGCCGGATACACATCTGCTTTATCTGGTAAACCAACTAACTCAAGTAAATGCGTGACTTTGGTGCGGATCGTCGCTTGATCTAATCCGGAGAAGCGGATCGGCAAGGCGACATTTTCAAAAACAGTACGTGACGGCATTAAATTGAATTGTTGAAAAATCATCCCGATTTTGCGGCGCAGGTCACGGAGTTTCTGATGATCTAGACTACCAACTGCCACGCCTTTAACTAAGACTTCTCCGCTGGTCGGGGTTTCAATGCCGTTGATCAAGCGGATCAACGTCGACTTCCCTGCACCGGAATAGCCGATGATCCCGAAGATGCTGCCGGCTTCGATGGCCAGATCGACGTCTTTTAACACCGTCAGTTGCTGATGATCGGCGCGGGTGAATTGTTTGTTCACATGATTAAATTGAATAATAGTGCCCATATTCGCCCTCCTAAACTTGACGAAACCGTTGCAATACGGTTTTTAACACGGCTAGCGGTTGCGTTAAACTGATCCGCACATAGTTTTGACCTTCAGCGCCAAAGCCAATGCCAGGCGCCACCACCACTTGTGCTTGTTTCAGCAACAATTGCGTAAAGGCTTCACCACTTAAACCATTGGGTGCTTTGATCCAGACATAAAAGGCGCCTTGTGGTAAGACATATTGCCAACCGATTTCATCAAGGCCTGCACATACCGCATCGCGACGCTTTTGATAAGTGTCACGAATTTCCGCAACTGATGATTGATCCCCATTTAAACCGACGATCGCGGCATCTTGCACGGCCCCATAAATCGTACTGTACGTGTGCTCATGGTAAGCTTTTAACGCCGCCATCGCACTGGCATTACCTAAGGTGTAGCCCACGCGCCAGCCCGCCATGTTGTAAGTTTTGGACAAGGTGTTCAACTCAATGGCCACATCTAATGCGCCTGGTTGCGCAAGTAAACTGATCGGCGCTTCATCAAAACCGATCGCCGCATAGGCAAAGTCGTTAACCACCAGTATTTGATGTTGACGACCAAAGGTGATCGCTTGTTGGAAAAATGCCGTTGTCGCCGTTGCACCAGTGGGATTATTCGGATAGTTCAATAACAAGATCCGCGCTTTTGCCAACACGTCAGCTGGCACTGAATCAAGGTCTGGCAGAAAGTGATTGCCTTCATTGATCGGCAACTGATATAACTTTCCGCCAGCTTGCGCGACTGTTGCATAATATTCGGGATAACAAGGATCTGTGGTGATCACATACTCCCCAGGATTTAAAAAGACTTGCGGCAATGCCGATAAACTAATGCATGACCCATTCGTTGCTAAGATCTGCGTGTCAGGATCAACCGCCACCCCGTATAGTCGTTGATAATATGCAGCGATGGCTTGGCGTAAGCTTGCTTTGCCAGCGACATCAGTGTAGCGACCATTTTCAAATTCAGTGCTGGCCTGATTTAACGCGTTAACGATTGCTTTTGGGGTGCGTAAATCAGGATTACCTTTAGTTAAGTCGATGACGTTTGCATGATCTGGGAGACTCGCCACCACTTGGTCGAGTTTGGCAAAGAAGTTTTTCGGGACTGAAGCGATACGAGTTGCTGGGTGAAATTCCATTGTTCTTTGCCTCCTTCAATTTATAAGTAGTGCATCCCACCATCGACTTGAATCGATTGACCAGTGGTGTAGCCGCCATCAGGTCCCACTAAAAATGACACTAAGTTGGCAACATCTTCAGGGGTGCCTTCACGACCTAAACCAATTTCCGTCAAGCAGTTGGCTTGTTGTTGCGGCACCGTTAACCCTTTGATCGCAGCGGTTTTCTTGTCGATGCCATCGCGCAATGGGGTGCGCACGATACCTGGGTTATATGCATTGACGGTGATTTGATCTTTCGCTAATTCTTTAGCCGCCGATTGCGTTAAGCCTCGGATCCCAAATTTAGAAGCAGAATAAGCACTTTGCAAAGCTGAAGCTTCAACCCCAGCCAGTGAAGCGGCATTGACGATCCGACCACCATGACCTTGCGCTAAAAAGCGCGTCGCAGCAGCTTGAATGCCCCAATAAGTCCCCAGCAAATTGACTGAGATCAAATGTTCAACTAGCTTTGGATCAGAATCAACAAATTTATCAATGAAGGCTTCACCGGCATTGTTGATAAACACAGCTAAATCACCAAAATCTTCAACTGCTTGATCAACTAATGCAAACACAGCATCGCGATCAGCGACATCTAAGTGATAAGCCTTCACAGGATATCCTTGCGCTGCTAAATCTGCAGTGACCGCATCCACGGTTTCGGCGTTAATATCTGCTAAAGCAATGGCAAAGCCATCTTTAGCTAAGCGACGGGCGATCCCTTCGCCGATGCCTTGTCCGGCACCAGTGACAATTGCTAAGTTTTGAGTCATGTTGTTTTCCTCCAAATTAAATTTCGTGGCGAACGAACGGATCGTCGCTAATGCCTTCTGCTAGAATTTTCTTGGCCCATTCTTTGGCGGAAAATAAGGAATGGTCGCGGTAATTGCCACAAGAATAAATGTCAGTGCCTTGGACATCGTCCCAAGTGATTTTGTCAGCAATATCTTGCAAAGCCGCTTTCAATGCAGTCGCGACTTCTGTGGTGCTGTGTTGCCCCCAAGTGATCAAATGAAAACCGGTACGACAACCGAATGGGGAACAATCGATCACCCCAGTCAAGCGATCACGCAACAACCCAGCAAGTAAATGTTCGATGGTGTGTAACCCGGCAGTTGGGATCGCATTAACGTTTGGTTGTACCAGACGTAAATCGTAATTTGAGATCAAATCGCCAATTTGGCCGTGTTCTTCAGTGATCAAGCGGACATATGGGGCTTTGACTTTCGTATGATCTAAGGTGAAACTTTCAACTTTTGCCATAATTAAGACTCCTTTTGATTTTCTGGAAAAATGATTTCAGCAATTTCGCTGAGATATTTGGCATCGACATCATCAAATGTATCCAACTTGGGACTATCGAGATCTAACACGCCCCAGAAGCTTCCGTGGCGAAACACTGGGACCACGACTTCTGAGCGGGAAGCACTGTCACAAGCGATGTGGCCGACGAATTGATCAACATCTGGCACAACTTCTGGTTTTTGGGTCGCCGCGACAGTGCCACACACCCCGCGACCTACTGGAATATGCATACAAGCAGGCTTACCTTGGAAAGGCCCAAGGATCAACTCGCCATCAACGAAGCGATAATACGTGGTCCCATTCAGGTCTGGCAATTCGTGAAAGACTAACGAAACAAGATTTGCCATATTCGCAACAAGGTCGAATTCACCCGCTAATAAGCTTTGTGCTTGTTGGACCAACAAGTCATAACGTTTAGATTTTTCAGTCATAGGTAACTCCTTTAAAGAACAAAAAAACACTTCCGCTCTTTGATCATTGATCAAAGGGCGAAAGTGTTTTTCCGCGGTACCACCTTTATTCGCAAATTCCTCACGAATTTGCGCGCTTCGGGTACAACAATTCGTCAGGGATTCGGAACTTACTGAGTCAGTGCATACCTTAACTCGATATCGGGAGTACCCGTAGTCGCCTCACTTACGCTCGACGCCTAAACGATTTTCAAGACCATCTTCAATCCCTTGCCGTTATCGCTTTACACCACCCAGCGACTCTCTTTAAACCGCGCCTGACTTACTCATCTTGTCGTTTGCATATATTAATTGTTTTTGATTATGCGTCGCACAAGCCAATTCGTCAACCCCTAAATTAAAAAAAGTTCATCAAAACAACACGATTATTTAATTTATTCATCACGCTTTGCCAACAAAAAAGCGCCGTCTACCTATGAGGTAACCGAGCGCCTTCAATAACTCGTATGATGCAATTAAATAACAAAAATTAATTTGCCAGCAACGCCTGTAACATTCTCCCAACCCCTGCATGATCGTGATTATCCACCACCGTATTGGCAACTTGTTTCACTTCAGGGATCGCATTGCTCATGGCGACACCGTAACCGACCCCTTCAATCATCGCAAGGTCATTTTCATAATCACCAAAGGCAACGAAATCTTGAACATCGGTGTGCCAAGTCGCCGCTAAAGCCTTTAAACCGGATAATTTGTTCACGCCAAGGTTGGTGATCTCTAAGAAATTCGCTGACGCCCACACCATCGATACCGGTTCATGCACCAATTGGTCATGGATCTTCACCAATACCGCATGATCAGGATGATTGAAGCCGACTTTGTACACCTCGTCGGTGGCTAACAACTTCAACATCCGCGCTGACGTCTTAAATAAATGGTTATACCCTTTGCCATGCATCAAAAATGCGGCATGCCACATCAAATTGTTGGTCACATCATAGCGAAACACGCCTTTTTTGCGGTATAACATCAAATTGGTGTGGCCGGCAACAGCAAGTTGGAATAGCTGGGTGATGCGGTCATGAGCAATCGCACTGGCAACCAACGTTTGACCACGCTCATCTTCGACATAAGCACCATTTAAACAAACTTTAGCACCAGTCACTCCGACTTTCGTCATCACTTGACCGATCGCTGGGGCTTGCCGGCCAGACGCCACGACAAAATGGATCCCGGCGTTAACCGCAGCGCGAACCATTTTCGTATTTAACGCGGCAATCGTCATGCCGTGATGCATGAAGGTACTATCGAGATCAGTGGCAATCGCTTGAATCATGAAAGCTCCTTAAGCGTGGTCAAAGTCTAATCCAGGATCGGCACTGAGATCAAGGCTGCCGAATTGTTTCTTCGCTAAAGCCACATGCGCCGCAGCGCCGATCATTGCGGCATTATCCCCACATAAACGCAGTGGCGGGACGATCAAGTCGATATCGGTGTTGGCGAGTTCTTTGGTCAACCGTTCTTTCAACCCAAGGTTAGCGGCAACACCGCCAGCAACGACAAGTTGTGAAACGGGATGATCATGCAAAGCACGCAAGGTTTTATGAGTCAACACATCAACCACTGCCGCTTGAAAACTCGTCGCTAAGTCTTCGCGGCTCAAGGTTTCATGAATTTGATCCGCATGGTGCACCGTGTTGATGAACGCGGACTTTAACCCAGAGAAACTGAAGTCGAGATCTTCAGAATCATCCATGGCTCGTGGGAAGTTGAAGGTATCTTGACCTAAATGTGCTAAGCGATCAACTTCTTTGCCGGCAGGATAGTTGATGCCTAAGACGCGGCCAATTTTATCATAAGCTTCACCAGCAGCGTCATCGCGGGTATCGCCGATGATCTTAAAGTCTCCGGCGGATTGCATGTACACTAATTCGGTATGCCCACCGGAAACCACTAACGCTAACAAAGGATAAACTAGTGGCTTCACCAATTGCGCTGCATAAATATGGCCGGCGATGTGATTGATCGGGAGCAATGGTAAGTTATGCGCAAAAGCCACCGTTTTAGCGGCAGTGACACCGATCAATAACGATCCGATCAACCCTGGACCGTAAGTCACTGCCACGGCATCAAGGTCTTCATAAGTGACTTTTGCTTCTTTCATCGCCAAGTCGATCACTTCAGTAATTTGCTCAACGTGATGGCGACTGGCCACTTCTGGTACCACGCCACCAAAGCGCTTATGCGAGTTGATTTGGGTGGCAATGATGTTGCTTAAAATCGTGTCGCCATTTTTAATGACAGCGACACTTGTTTCATCGCAACTACTTTCAAAGGCTAAAATCAATTCCGGTTGACTCAAGATGTTCTCCTTATTCCTCATTCAACTGCCGCCACATATCCATGGCGTCTTCATGATGGGCGACATAATACCCTTTTTTAATGCGGCCATCGTGAAATCCTAACTCGTGATATAACGCTTGGGCGATGGCATTGTCGGTGCGGACTTCAAGGGTCAGTTGATCACTGCCAAAATCTCTAGCTTTGGCGATCATCCACAACATTAAATAACGTCCCAACCCTTGATGTTGCAAATTCGGGTCCACCGCAATATTGGTGACATGGGCTTCGTTTTTGGCAAAGGTGCATCCGACAAACGCGACAACAATACCATCATTCGGCAACGCCAACACCAAATACAAACTGTGTTGCCGCTTGTGTAACTCTGATAAAAAGGCCACCCGATCCCAAGGCGTATCATTGTATACGGCCCGTTCGATTGCCAACGCCGCATCGATGTCACTGTTAGTCATCCGCCGCAATGTGAACTCGCGGTTGTGGATCAGCGCTTTTTCTTCAGTAAACGCCAAGCTCTCTGGGGGATTGTTTTCAAACCAGTCTTTAAACTTTCTCAACATAAGGCTCATGTCCTTCATCTGAATGGGTCTTTAACCAGTTACGTTCGGCTT
The DNA here is from genome assembly GCF_003946305.1 of Lacticaseibacillus porcinae. Taxonomy (GTDB): domain Bacteria; phylum Bacillota; class Bacilli; order Lactobacillales; family Lactobacillaceae; genus Lacticaseibacillus; species Lacticaseibacillus porcinae. Next base: position 25,912 of record NZ_RHNS01000017.1, on the reverse strand, counting down.
CGGTGACGCGCAAATACGTTGGGACAAAATCAAATACAGACACCGGCTTGGCGTGCATCCCCAGCAAGGCGATGCGACTCGCCCGAGGATAGGCGCGCAAAGGATCGGCAAGATTTGCTTTAGCGCCTAGCGTTGCGCGGATCTCTTCAGCAAATTTCTCAACGTCTGCACCGACAAACACGGCTGGTTGGCGCAACACGCGAACTTCTTCAAGTAATTGCGTCAGCGGCAAATGCGAATCTTCCACGACATTGATCAATTCACCGTTCACCCATTGATACACACCGGCGAATACATTTTGACGGCGGGCATCCATCAATGGCACGATCAACGCTTCAGTGTCGGTGACCCCAGCTGCCAATGCCGCTAAGCTAGACACCCCGACGAGTTCTTTGTTTAGCGTATACGCCAACGTCTTACCAGTAGTAACGGCGATGCGGATACCAGTATAAGAACCTGGACCCTCGGCAACGATAATGCGGTCAATTTGATCGACAGTCAAGTCGGATTGTTTCAGTAAGTTTTGAATCGTTGGCAGCAGTTGTTCGCTGTGCGTTTTTTTGTGATTGATCGTCGTTTCGGCTAAAAGCGTTTGGTCGTGCATTACCGCGACGCTCATGGTTTGATTGGACGTATCAAGAGCTAATAAATACATGTCTGCCTCCGAGTGATTTTATTGTGCTATTATAACATTTTTCAGCAAACTTGCGCGGAATGGGAAAATCTGTGATCTCCAGCATTAGGCATCACGACGGTGAACGAGATCAGCTGCCGCTGCGGCTAGCGGCCAGAACGCCTTATTTCGTTGTTCTCAGGTACCGATGACTTAGTGATTTGCAATTGAGACGGAAGCTGGTTGGTGCGACGTGGTGAGAATCCTGTTAGCGACTTGTCGCTTATAGGATTCCGCAAGGGAAGATCCGGCTGGTGACGAGCGTAGCGAGACATCCAGACTAGCTTCCCTGAGGACCCTCTCCACGTCGCGCCAACCAGCTGGAGTCCCAATTGTAAACCACGTATAACAAAAAAAGCCGTCTGTCGACGACTTTCAGAAACTTTATAACGTTGGTTTCACACGCGAGACGCCTTTAAGCACGGCGTAAGACACAGCCACTTGAATCGGGTAAACGATCGCGTCTTTGATCAACCGCACGACGATGATCCCTTGCCAAGGAGTCCCCATCATTTGCAGCCACAAGGTGTTCATCAACACATTGCATAACAAGGTCACGGCTAACACTGCCAAGGCCACACGCCACAACCGCACTGGCTTTTGGTAGAAAAACAACCCGTAAATGATCGCCGCAGTGATCGCGGTAAGCGTAAAGCCTAAGAAATTGACCCCTGGTGAAAAGATCAACACGTTGATTTGATCACATAATGCCGCACCGACAGCTGCGATCCATGGTCCCAGGTAGTAAGCCATGATGATCGTGGCAATAAAGGCAGGGCCAAGTTTGACAAAACTAGTTCCGAAACTAAAGCGGCGTAACACCAGATCCATGGCCATAAACATTGCTAAGCTGACCCAGGTTTTGGTGGTGAGCTTAGGCGTTCTAAATGATAATTGCATAACAGACTATCCCCTTTGGTGGAGACGCCGCAATTGACACAGGAGGCGCGCACCCCTGACATCAACGTATTTGGCGAATGCGAACTTGTTACCGCAGCAATTGCTTTCGTCTAGTGTTCACATTCCGTTCCACTAGCACTTAACGCAACAAGTTCTACTCCTTAGATTTTTGTAGTACGCTATCCATCATAACCCGTACGTTTTAAAATACAATAGCAAAGTTATCCGACATTCTTGGCAAAAAGTGGGATAAATATTTTTAATACGTTCGGAAATGTTTATATTTAAAATATCGCACGATGATTTATTCCGTTAAAATTTAAATAAAATCACATTTTATGAGAGCCACGTTAAATCTCTCACACGAAATTATTTTAACTTTGCTACTGCCAGCAACATTGAATTTAACTATCGCGGCGTATAGTAGCCATTAGTAACCAAACCGCAATACCGCTTTCGCTTGCGAAAGCTTCCCTTAAATAACACTTCCAGCTGCGAAGTGTTTTTTTATACCGCAAATTCTGATACACTTATTTTTTGAAAGAAGGGATCGTATGACCCATATTTTAGCCTTGCATACTGGTGGCACCATCGCAATGAGCCAAGATGAAAATGGCGACGTTTCGCCTAACGCTGAAAATCCTTTGTTAGGACTACAAGATTTAGTCGGCCAAGACATTGAAGTCACCTCTGAAGATTTCTTCAACTTGCCATCCCCACACATGACGCCGCAACGAATGCTTGAATTGTCTAAACGGATCCGCCAAGCAGAAGCTAATGGCATCGACGGCATCGTGGTGACCCATGGTACCGATACCTTAGAAGAAACCGCCTATTTCTTAGACTTGACGCTTGATGCCACGATCCCAGTCGTCGTCACCGGTGCAATGCGCTCGAGCAATGAAGTCGGCGCTGATGGCAGCTACAACTATGTGTCTGCGATCCGCACTGCCGCCACCCCTGCTGCCCGCAACAAAGGCTGCTTAGTGGTGATGAATGATGAAATTCACACTGCACGCTTCGTCACCAAAACGCACACCACCAATGTTGCGACGTTCCGCACCCCAACCTTTGGGCCGATCGGTTTAGTCACCAAAGCTGGCGTGCGCTTTTTCCAAGAGTTGATCAATCAAGTGGCTTTGCCGATCGATGAACTCCAAGCCCCAGTGTTCTTATTGAAAGCTTATGCCGGCATGGACAGCACGTTATTTGATGCACTGCCCGACGACACCAAAGGCCTCGTGATCGAAGCGCTTGGTGCTGGGAACTTACCGCCAGAAACGCTACCAGGGTTGCAACGCCTGTTAGATCGCAACATTCCTGTGGTGTTAGTGTCGCGGTGTTTCAACGGGGTCGCTGAAGGCTTCTATGATTATCAAGGTGGCGGTGCGCAACTTGCAAAAATGGGCGTCACCTTCTGCCAAGGCCTCAACGGTCAAAAAGCCCGGATCAAATTGATCGTCGGCGTTTCTGCTGGCAAAACTGGAAAGGAGCTCGCGAAGTATGTCGACAACGCGATCTCTTGATTTAAACGGCTTATATCATGAATTAGTCGATTTACTCGGTCCCAGTGGCTGGTGGCCGGCAGATTCAAAATTTGAAATTCTCGTCGGTGCCATCTTAGTTCAAAACACCAACTGGCAAAATGTGGATAAATCGCTGGATAACTTACGCCACGCCACAAACTTTGACCCACAAGCCATCGCCGACCTTTCGATCGATGCCTTACAAACTTTGATCCGTCCCAGCGGTTTCTACCGCAATAAAAGTCGCACGATCAATGGGTTATTCAGTTGGTTGGCACATGCAAACTTTGATTTAGACGCCGTCGCCGCCACTGACCCTCAGCGTTTGCGACAACAACTCCTCGCCCTTCCTGGCATAGGTGAAGAAACCGCCGACGCGATGCGGTTATATGTGTTTGATCAACCGACCTTTATCGCTGACAATTACTGTCGCCGCTTATTCAGTTGGTTAGGACAAGACTTTCAAACGTATGCCAAACTCAAAGTTCACACTCACGAAGTTGACGGTTGGGACTTGATCGACGCCCAAGAGTTTCACGGGTTGATCGATAATTTCGGAAAAACCGTGAAGACTCCCGAAGATTTTGCCCAAAGTCCGCTTGCACAATTCACCTTAACATTGAAATAGCCGCCGCAAATTTGCGACGACTATTTTTTAGTTTAAGCTGAAAGTCATTTTGACCGGATTGTGGTCGGAATACTTAAAATCAGTATCCACCACTTGTACCTGATGAACCTGAACATTCGGTGAGACGATGAACCCGTCGATCAAAGTTTTAAAGCTTTTTGCCGGATCCCAAGGTTTGTCTAAGCCGCGTGCTGATGGAATTGCCGCTGCCGCAAGTCCTGTCGTTGGTTGTGTAAACCCTGCTGGCAACTGATCCACTGGAAAAGGATGCGTCCAAGTCTGCGGTTTTGCACTAGTGTGGAAAACTTTAGGTGCATTGGGGATAACGCGGTGATTATAATCCCCGCCGACGATCACATAATCGCCTTGGGCATAACTTTTGGCAATGGCTTTGAACAATTTGGCAAATTGTGCTTCTTGCACCGCATGATTTGGTGTGAATGCTGATAAGTGAATGTTCACCAACACTAACGACTTGCCATTAGCGACTGCCACGCGACTCATGGAAAAGGCGCGATCGAGATCCATCAACTTATTATAATCAGTATCCACAGGCAACGAATACCGCCGGGCACTAGTGATCGGCGCCTTCGCCAAGGTCACTAACCCAGACTTCGCAGCGCCGATCGGTTGGTTAAATGGATAAAACAAGTACGCTGAATCGTAGTTTTGCGCAAACACCCTGGAATACGCAGGCATTCCTGCCGCCAGCTTCGTCACTTCATTGACATGTTGCGAGCGGTCACCATCGACATCGACTTCTTGATAAAACGCAATGTCTGGCGCCACCAAATGAGTGGTTTTCACCACCCCAGCTAAACTTTTATCCACAGCTTGGGGACTATACGCGCGCGAATACTTACCCCCGTCCATAAAAAAGCTGTAACTTTGGGGATAACTGCCATACCCGATGTTGTAAGACATCGCAGTATACTCGCGATCAGTGGACAACTTAGCTTGTCGGGCATGCGCAACTTTTAGCGGCAAGTCGTCGGCCTCGCGGTGATAACTCGCAAACAAATAGCCCACGTACCCGCCTGCGACTAGCACCACGCCACCGACCCCGATACCTAAAGCTTTGACCCATTTTTTCATCACGCACCTCCGCGTTTATTGTCACAAAAAGCTGGGAACTTATCCCCTGTGGACAAGTTCTCAGCTTAAAAGTTATGCACCGGTGAATATCGCAGTACTCAAATAATATACCCCAGCGACGCCGATAAATCCGTAAACGATTCGCGTGATCATCGCGACATTCAAGTGATCGACGATGCGATTGGCAATGATCGTCCCGATCACCGCACCGATCATCCCCACTACAACATATTTCATGTCTGCAAAGCTCAACACATGGTTGGCAAAGCGCACAGTGGTGACGTAAAAAGTATCGATCAAGAAAAAGGTTTGAATGCTAACAAGATATTCTTCTTTAGATTTGGCTAGCGTTAAGAAGTACAGCGCCATCAGCGGTCCGCCGATGCCAAACAACCCGTTGAAAAACCCTGAGATGATCATAAACCCAACGCTCACCAACAACGGAATCCGTTTATTTCCAGCGGCACGGTTGAAGGTGAAATACAAACATAACACGATCAACAAACACCCAAGCAATCCTTTGAGAAAATGGGTCGGCAAGATCTGTCCCAGATGCACCGACCACGTCGCCACACTCGCATACACGAGAAACGGGATCGGTAGCCGCCGCCATTGCAACGCATGACGATAGCGCCACACCAACACCACTTCGGCGATCAACATCGTTAGCGTTGAGACCCCAGCGCTTTGCCCGATCGGCAAAAGCGTCGGCAAGAAGATCATCAACATGATCCCAGAACCAAACCCGGTGACCCCTTGCACCAAACTGGCAAGCACTGCGGCAAACAGCACCACGAAGATCCAACTCATCGCTTGCGCCACGTCATTTCTGCTTCAGCGTTAATCACGCCGTCAGTCACGACTTGATGATAGGTGTTGAGGCCTTCGATTTGCACTTGGGCACTTGGCGTCGCATCAACTGGCAACTCTTTGGCATATTTAATTTTCATGCTGGCAAGTTCATGCGTTGACAAGAAGTCGGCACCAAGGGAGTCTTCCATCCATTCAAAATAATGCACATTGTTCACATGACCATTAGGATCGATATCAAAATACCGCACGGGATACTCCCGCGTGCGATCGACGCGATCAATTTTGGTGAGACGCTTGAAACGTTCAACATGCGTCGAGTATGGGGCACCGACTTTTTCAACTAAGTCTTTGACCACTGGCACCACTTTACGAGCGTTTAAGTCCATCATCACCCAAGCACCGCGCATCGTTGCTAAGTGCTCGCCATCAGGAGTTTCTAACCAGTAATCGCGGTAGCACATCAACTTATTGTAGCTGGTGGCTTCTGTCCCTAAAATCACCGGCACTTCGACTTTAGGCATCCGTTTAACGTCGAGTTCATATTGGGTGATCACCCAACCGATCCCGCGCGACAATACTTGCGTCATCCCGGCACCGACTTGGTCGAGTTGATGTTCAGACCCCATCAACATCGCATTGACTAACGTCGCTAAGCTGGCAGTCCCTTTTTGCGTCGCCATGAAAAATGGGATCGTGTAAGGTTCGGTGTACTTCATTCAGCGTCCTCCAATCCGTGATAAGCGTTGTAAACTTGTTGCCGGTTCAAGCCGTTAGTCTTGGCGACTGCTTTGATCGCAGCATTCGGTTTGTCGCCGCCGTCGATCAATGCTTGGACTTGTTCAACTAATGGCACGTCTGATACGACCGGCTCTTGAGGCGTTGCGCCTTGCACCATGATCACAAATTCCCCACGGGCAGATTCAATGGCCCAGTCGATCAACTCAGACAAACTGCCACGAATAAATTCTTCATGAAGCTTCGTCAACTCGCGAGCAAGCACCGCTTGGCGATCACCAAAAATCGCCTGGATCGCAGTTAAGGTCTTCGCCACGCGATAAGGGGATTCATAGAAAATCACCGTTTGTTCTTGTTTGGCGAGTTTGGTGAGTTCAGCCTTTTGCACAGAAGCCTTACGTGGTAAGAAGCCGTAAAACATAAATGGTTGTGGCGCTAACCCGCTAGCGATCAAGGCTGTGGTTGCCGCATTAGCCCCAGGCAGTGGCACTACTGGTAAGTTCGCTTCAATGGCTGCGGCGACGAGTTCTTTACCAGGATCTGAAATTGACGGCATCCCCGCATCAGAGACTTGGGCAATCGATAATCCTGATTGAAGCTTCGCGATCAATTCAGGAATCCGCTGTTGGGTATTGTGTTCGTGAAATGAGATCTGCTTAGTGTCGATGTCGAAGTGATTCAACAGCTTTTGGGTGTTGCGGGTATCTTCTGCGGCGATCAAATCAACGGTTTGCAACGTTTTGACTGCGCGCACCGTCATATCATCTAAATTGCCGATCGGCGTCGGCACCAAAAAAAGCGTGCCGCTATCATGTTGGTCAAAACTGTGTTGATTTTGCATTAGCGCTCCCCGTAAATAATGTCGACACAAAACGCGCAAGGTTCATTATCGATGCGGCGTTGGCCATAGTAGTATGGGCACACATGAAAGCCTTCTTCATAAAGGTTCTCTAAGTTGAGCTTTGATTTGGACAGCTCAACAGCACCGGTAGATTTGTGATCGGCACTGGTTTGCAATTCTTGTAAATGCTCACGCAAATGCCGGTTTTCAATTTCTAGTTCGGCGTTTTTTTCGACTAATTGCGCCATATTTTGCTTCAAGCCTGCGAGTTTACTTAACATCGCTTGCGTTTGTTGTTCTAGCTCGACGAATCCGTCATAGAGATCTTTTTTCTCCATGTGCTCCCCTTCTTGTGTGAATATGATAGTTCCAGTATAGCATACGAACAGGCCTTGGCTAACCACACGTCCGCATTACAACGTGAACGACTTCAGTCGAATCACTAGATGTTTCAGCGCACCTTTGATTCAACAAAACATCCTTATCAAGATTGTTAGCAATAAAATACGATGCCCATCGACTAAAATTGTCGGTGGGCATCGTTATTGTGAATTTTAGGACGGAAGACGACATCATTTCATCGTGGCTTCGTTGAAAGCGTGTCGCAGATAAATTCAGCATATCATGACTCATCTTCAAGATTCACAATCCTAAGACCTTGTTATGCGATCCTGTCTGCAACAGTAACACCACGGTTCCAGCTTCTGTGATTTCATATTCGATCACCCAGTCGCTGGCTCGCTGACCTACATGAATCTCACGAAAGGCTTTCTTTTTCCCAGTCAACTGATGATCCCATAGACGTTCAAGCTCTGCAACGTCTTCCGTCAGCAAGACTTCAACTGAATGATCAAGCAGATCCATATTCCATCCGGCACGTTTTAATCGCTTGTACTGTTTTTTGTACGTGTGGGTAAATTCGACTGCTCTCATAGCTTATCCATCGCTGCTTTGTACGCGGCAAAATCATCAGCGTGCTCAACGCGACCTGCCTTAACGTCGGCAAGGGCATCAGCTAAGGTTGCATCTAATGGATCTGCGGCACTTGGTGTAAACGGTAACCGTTGATCATGGGCAACTTGACTGAGATAAATACTGATTCCCGTACTCATATCCATCCCCATCGCCTTAAAAGCCGTCATCGCCGCATCCTTAGTTTCTTTATCGATACGGGTTTGAACTGTGACACGCACTTCAGATTTTGGTGTTGATTTCGTCGAAGACATCTAAACGCCCCCTTTGAGTTTATAGTTTGAATTCTAGCAGATGAAATGCAGTTGTCAACATATAGCATGCATATTGCAACGTATCTACCATTTTGAGTGTAACATAAAAAAGCAGCCAAGTCCTAAGACTCAGCTGCTAACAGTTGTAAGATCAACGCTTCAGTGGCAGATTGAAACGTCACGTTTTGTCGTAGCCGCACTTGTGCAGCGAGGATCGCTTGCAAGCTTTTGGTCAACACTTTGCTGGATAACCCGGCAAGTTGCTTGACCACAGCTTCACCGACAAATGTCGATTGACTCTCAACTTCAAAATGATGATTCAGCGCATCTTCATAAACTAACGCGAGCAAGGCTAACACTTGATTTTGTTCCGGCAAAGCTTTGGCAGTGGGCAACAAGCTTGATTGCACCGACACAAACGCCGACGCATCGCGATTAGCCAGTTGCGCGGCGAGATTCAACACTGCTTGGACGCGACTTTGAAACTCAGAATCCGCGACTAAAGCTTGAGCCTGCGCAACATCTGCAGTGAGCTTCACGGCCAGCGCTGCCGACTTCTTATCGACCCCTGCAGCTTCAAGTTGTGATTGAATCGACGCCACTGGCGGTTCTGGGAAGTTAATGATCTGCGCTCGCGACAAAATCGTCGGCAACAATTGATTCTTCGCTGTCGTTGTTAAAATGATCGTCGCCCCTGCCACTGGTTCTTCGTAGAATTTCAACAAGCTGTTGGCAGCCCCTGGGGTCATTTTCTCTGCTTGCTGGATCACGAAGACACGTTGTTGGCCTTCAACCCCTGATTTCGTCAGCTCAGCTTTGAGGCCGCGGACATCATCGACTTTCAAGCTCCGCGCTTCAGTGGCGAGCACCACCACATCTGGATGGTTGTGACTTAAGATCCGCTGGCATTCAGGACATTGACCACAAGGTTGACCATTTTGGACATTTTGACAAAATAAGCGCAGTGCGATCCACTCTGCCAGCTGTGCTTTGCCAGAGCCGGCCACGCCGCTGAAGACGTATGCTTGTCCCAGTTGATTGCGGTCGATGATCGCGGCAAATTGTTTGACCAAGCTGGGCTGTAACTCTGCGATTTGCATCAGAAGCGGTGGAAGCTTTCGACAGGCAAGACAAAGACAGTCGCGCCGCCGACTTGCACTTCGATCGGATAAGCCATCGCCGAATCGCTAGTGGCATCAAGGTTTACCGGTGGGGTCATGAATTGTTCACGGGTTTGCGAGGTGTCTTTGATGATCTGCAACACTTCATCCACGCGATCATCGTCGATCCCGATCAAAAAAGTGGTGTTCCCAGATTTCAAGAAGCCGCCAGTGGTCGACAATTTCGTCGCCCGAACGTTGTTGTCGATGAATTCACTACTTAACAAATTGGCGTCTTTGTCTTGCACGATGGCCATGATCATTTTCATGATGAGTCCCCCTTATTGTAAATGCTTGAGCAACTGCGCTAAACTTTGCGACACCACGGTTTCAAAATCTTGAGTGGCGTCGATGGTGACAAAACGTTGTGGATTGGCGTCAGCTAAACGTAAGTATGCCGCCCGCACCCGTTGGTGAAAATCGAGCTTTTCTTGATCGAGGCGATCATATTGGGTGGTTTTGCGATGGGCTTTGATCCGCGCTAAGCCGATATCAGAAGGCACATCTAAGTAAATCGTCAAACTTGGCTCCAAGCCTGCAGTGGCAAATTGATTCATTGCCAACACCGCTGATTCACCGATACCGCGACCGGCGCCTTGATAGGCAACAGACGAATCGACGAAGCGATCGCACACCACCACTTGATCTTCCGCTAACGCCGGTAAGATCTTCTCCACCAAATGTTGCCGGCGGCTAGCAGCGTACAACAATGCTTCAGTGCGCGCATCCATTTCCGTGTTTTCTGGGTCTAAGATCAAGTCGCGGATCTTTTCAGAAATTTTAGCGCCACCAGGTTCTCGGGTCAACACCACTGAGCGGTTCAACGCTTGTTCTAATTGCGGTAACACCGCTTGTAAGACACTGGTTTTCCCAGCGCCATCTGGTCCTTCGAAAGTGATGAATCTCCCTGCCACAACAAATCGCTCCTGTCTGATACCTTTAGTTTAATGGAATGTGGTGAAAACCGCAAAAAGCGCCCGGTCGCCCGTACGCCTTTTACAAGTTCGCTTGATGTAATTGTTCGGCAGCCATTTCCGACACTAATTCGCCGGACACTTGCCGCACCCGCGCTTCGCGATACAAAAAGTCGAATAACCCGGCTTGTAAGTTGTATTGCGATTTGGATACGGCATCGACTTCCCGAAAGGTCGCCAACAATTTCCGTTCATGCGTCATTTGATCCCGCACGCGATAAACTGTCGTCATTAATTCCCGATCAGCTTCAGTTTTCAACTGTGGTTTCTTTTTGAAAAACATCGTTATCCTCCAAAGCTTACTTTATGATGCTACCGGCTAGCGCCGTTACAAGATCTTGCAGTTTGGACTCCGGCTGGCTCGTCTAGGCATAGTGAGGGTCCTCGGGAAAGCTAGCCGAGGTGTGTCGCTACGCTCCCCACTCGCCGGATCTTTCCCTGCGGCTTTGCGTAAGCGATAAATCGCTAACGCAAATCTCACTATGCCTAGACGGCCAGCCTCCGTCCAAACTGCAAAATCTTTCCACTAGGCTAGCACATGCCGTAACGACGACGAAATGGTAGCGAGTTGATATCTCATTTGAGAAACAAAATGACTCATAGTCTCGACCGACGCAGAAAATCTGGGTACGGAGAGGGGCTGGTATCGCGGAGGTGAAAGCGACAATTATCGTGACAGTGAAATCAAGTGAGACGCCGGTCTGTGGCGGCTCACGCAGATTTCACCGGCAAAAAATGAAACAAAGTGATTTTCTTTGGTTCATTTTTTAGGCGGAAGAACATCGGCGGTTTGTGCCGATTTCTGCAGCCGGCCGCACGATAACTTGTCGCTTTCACCGGAGTGATACCAGACCCTCGTAGCCCCTTAGATCTCAGTACGTCCTTCAACGGCTTTTAACAGCGTCATTTCGTCTGCGTATTCAATGTCTGAACCCACTGCCAAACCATGAGCGAGGCGCGTGACTTTGATCTGCGCAGGCTTGATCAACCGCGCGAGGTATTGGGCCGTCGCTTCACCTTCTGGCGTTGCGTTAGTGGCAACAATCACTTCTTGCACCGCAGTATTATTTTGCAGGCGCTTGATCAATGACTCGATGTTCAAGTCTTCTGGTCCGCGACCTTCGATGGGACTAAGGACACCGTGAAGCACATGGTAAAGGCCATGATATTCATTGGTGCGATCAAAGGACATCACATCTTTTGGTTGTTCGACCACGAGGATCGATTTTTGATCGCGCGTCGGGTCGCTGCAGATCTCACAAGGGTCTTGTTCGGTGATATTGCCGCAAATCGTGCAGTAATGTAATTTGGTTGAGGCGTCGATCAAACTGTCAGCGAAAGCTTTGACGTCTGACCTGGCCATATCGATGGTGTAAAACGCTAAGCGGGTCGCAGTTTTGCTCCCAATACCTGGCAGTTTCATGTAACTATCGATCAGTTTTTCAATAGGTGCCGGATATTGCATAGTTACCTCACTACATGCCTAAGCCGCGAGAATATTTACCCATTTTGGCTTGCGTTTCTTTATCGATGTCAGCCATTGCGGAATTAACGGCTTCAATGATCAGATCTTGCAACATGTCTGGATCGTCTGGATCGATGGCTTCTGGTTTGATTTGAATATCTTTGAGCTTCTTGTCACCAGAGAAAGTCACGGTCACCATGTCAGAAGCAGAAGTTGCGGAGAATTCGCTTTGGTTCAGCGCTTCTTGATCCGCCATCATTTGCTTTTGCATCTTTTGCATCTGCTTCATCATACCTTGCATATTGCCCATGCCACCACGCATCATATTAAAAATCCTCCTATTAATCGTCTGTAATTGTAATATTGTTTTCATCACCGAACATATCAGTGATGGTTTTTACGACTGGCGGAGTCGTAGGTTTCGCCGGCTGTTTTGCTTTAGTCGGCGCGCCGTTAGTTTGTAAATATTCTTTCCGCAAGTTCGGCCATGCGGCAGATTGCACTAACACGATGTCATATTGCTTTTGGGTCAAGCGTTGCAATCCGTCTTTAAGCTCTGCCATCAGCGCTTCGTCTTGTTCTGCCCGCTCCACTAAAATGTCATAGTCGAAGCTGACGATCACACCTTCTGGACTTGCGGCCACAGGCTCTGAGATCTTCATCATCGCCCGCTTAGAAATCGACAACATGTTCAACAGATCTGGCCACACATCTTTTAAAGCTTCGAGGTCTTTGCGCGTCGCCTTGCCTAAAATCGGATAAATTTTTGCGATATTAGGTTTATAGCCGCCAGATTGATGCCGTTTAACCGGCTTGGCAACCGGTTTTGCGGCAACGTCAGTTTGTTGCAATGTCGATACTGTTTGTTGCAGTTGTTGGATCTGTTGTTGCAACGCTTCAACTTCTGCCGTCGGTGCTGCTGGTTGTGCTTGTGGCGCTGCCGCCGCAGGTGTTCCTTCAGCTAAACGCACCGTCGCCACTTCCAAATAAATCGTCGGATGATTGGTCAACCGCAGCTGTCCTGAGGTTTCATTCAACACTGCGATCATGTGCGCCAGTCGATCAGCGTCAAAGGCTTGACTCAACGGTTTAAAATGCGAGTCGATCAATTCAGTTTCGGTATCTGCAAGCAAGGTCGGCGCTTGTTGATACACCATTAAGTCACGGAGATATGAAATCAGATCTTCGATCAACCGGCCAGCATCTTTACCTGCAGCTAACAAACTTTCTACTGTCGTCAAGGCTTTGGCGACATCTCGATCATGCACGGCTTGTAAATACTCGCCGAGTTGAGCAGTGGCCACACCGCCAGTCACATCTAAGGCATTTTCCACAGTGACGTGATTTTGTCCAAAAGATAAGACTTGATCAAGGATCGACAACGCATCGCGCATCCCACCTTCTGCCGCCCGCGCGATCACCGCTAAAGCATGATCATCATAAGTGATCTGCTTGTCGTTAAGTACCGTTTCCAAGCGTCCCACAATGTCTTCAGTGGTGATCCGGCGAAAGTCAAATCGTTGCGTCCGAGAAATGATGGTTGCAGGGATCTTTTGCGGTTCGGTGGTGGCCAAGATAAACACCACATGGGCCGGCGGTTCTTCCAAGGTTTTCAACAAGGCGTTGAACGCCCCAGTCGATAACATATGCACTTCGTCGATGATATAAACTTTGACGCGGGCCATGGTCGGCGCATACTTGGCTTTATCGCGAATATCGCGGATCTCGTCAACACCGTTGTTAGAAGCGGCATCGATTTCGATCACGTCAGTCATGGAACCGTTGGTGATCGCTTGGCAGATCTCACAAGTGTTGTCAGGTTCGCCATCTTGCAAATGCAAACAATTCAGCGCTTTGGCTAAAATTTTAGCGACAGAAGTTTTCCCGGTACCACGCGGCCCACAAAATAAGTAGGCGTGGCTGGTTTGTTGGGTGATCAACGCGTTTTTCAGCGTTTGGGTCACGGCATTTTGGCCGATCACATCGCTAAAGGTCTGCGGGCGCCATACCCGGTACAATGCTTGATAGCTCACTGGCAACCATCCTTTCTGAGTTAATTCTACCATTGAAAATGAAAAAGGCCACCTGGTAAGGTGACCTTGTTAATAGGCTTAAAAACTTAAGGCACATGGTTAACGATCCTTAGTGCTGCTTCCTTCCGGACCTGACACGATTCGAAAAGCTGCCATTGCCTCAAGGCCTTTCGGCAAGAAATATTATACCGCATCCTTGAAGATTTGACCAGCCTATTGTGAGGAGTCATACTAACAACAACTCAGAAAGAAGGCCACCGATTTTGTCGATCGAAACGATGCTTTTACAACACCAAACATTGAGGACTGCACGGTTAAGTTTACGCCCGGTTGCATTACGCGACGCTGACATGTTTTTGCGCGTCGGCAGTGACGTCGAAAATAATCGTTTCACGATTCGCTATGCTGATCTTGACGCCGTACTTGTTGGCTTGGCGACTTATTGGATCGGGGAACCATTAGGGAAATTCACTATCGATTTAAATGGTGAAGCGATCGGGGCGATGGACTTGCACTGGACGGAAACTGCTGCGGAAATCGGATATTTCCTAGATAAACGCTTCTGGCATCAGGGTTATGCCACTGAAGCTGCGCAAGCATTGATGGATTTTTGCTTCGACACGTTAAAGTTACTGCGCGTCGAAGGCCGTTTTGATTCACGTAATCCGGCCTCTGGCAAGGTGTTAGCGCGTATCGGGATGCACGAAGAAGGCCGACTAGTCAATGAGCGCCTGGCAGACGGTGTGCCAGTGACCACTGTGGTGATGGCCAAGACTTGTTAACCTTGTTGTTGCTTCTTGGCAAGCTTAGCGGCTTTGCGTTTTTTGCGGATCGCTTGGAAAAAAGTTTTCAATAATTGCGCCGCTTGGTCTTCGTCAATGCCTGACACGACCTTCACTTGATGATTGAAGCGGGTATCTTCAAGCAAATTTCCTAATGATCCAGCGACGCCAGCTTTCGGATCTTTGGCGCCGTAATAACAAGTTCGAATGCGACTGTTGATCATCGCCCCGGCACACATCGGACAAGGCTCTAAAGTCACGTACAAGTCGCAATCTTCTAACCGCCAAGAACCAAGGGTCATGCACGCTTCTTGAATCGCAAGGATCTCCGCATGCAACGTGCTATCTTGGCTGTGTTCCCGTAAATTATGGCCGCGACCGATGATTTTGCCATCGTGAACGATGACGGCACCGATCGGGACTTCACCGATGGTCATCGCATCATGGGCTTCTAGTAACGCCTCTTGCATGTAATCTGTCATGTGGTCCTCCCCGCATCGATAGTCAAAACGTGTTAAGATGATTGTAAGCGATTCACAAGGAGCAAGTTTATGGCCTCACTACAATCAGTACTTGAACAATATTTTACAGTGTATCACACCCCACCGTTTCCCGCCGACGCCTTTGAGTTGATCGTCGACGGAATGCCGCTAGCAGTGGCTGGGGATTTAAGTCCGCGAGAATTAGCACTACTGAAAACCCTCGCCCCACAGCCTGCTAGTCGCAACCCTTGGGCACAATTTCTGGTGGGCTCCGGGTCGATCCCGACTAATGGCGTCGTGCGCTTGGTGCAATTCAATACCCAACAACCGCCGGCGCAACCTGCATTATGGCTTGATGCACTGTTAAGTTTATTCGCCAGTGATGTCACCGGCTTTTGGTTGACGCCGACGCATGCCGTCGTCGTCGAACCCCACAGTGCAACGCCATTAGATGAAGGTGGATTATTATCGATTTTAGATACCTTGGATCCTGACTTTGATACCCAAACTCGTGGGTATCTCGGGCAATTCTGGACGGTGAATGCGTCGTTGCCGGCGATTTTTGCCGAAGAACAACGGTTAGCTGCCGATTCAGATGATCGCTGTGCTTGCTTAGCCAACTCGGCACTCGCGTATTACACCCGCACTGCGCGCCGCGATTCACCGTTATTAGGAAACTTGCGCGACATGATCGCCGACGACGCCGAAATGCGCCCTGTGATCGTCAGTTTATATGAAAATTTAGGCAACCTCACTGCCACGGCCAAAGCGTTGTACATCCACCGCAACACCTTACAGTATCGCTTAGACAAGTTCCAACAAACTACCGGCTTTTCGCTGCGGCGAATGGACGACTTGGTGTTATGTTACTTGCTGGTACAAGGGGCGTAAAGGCTGCGACCAAAAAACTTACCGTTCATTTAAAATCCCCGCAACTCGACAAAGAGTGGCGGGGATTTGTTTAGGCTTTGGTCGCTTGCAAAATATAATAGCCTTTATCTTTTTTCACAATTTGGGCATTGCCAAAAGTTTCTGCCATTAATTTCTTGGCAGAAGGTGCACCTTGCTTCTTTTGCAAAACAGCGTACAGTGAGCCGCCTTGATTTAAATGATCAAAAGCCCCAGCTAAAATCGCAGAAACTGTCGCCTTCCCAGCACGGATCGGTGGATTCGTCACAATTGTATCAAAGGTCCCGTCGATTTGATCGTACACGGAGCTTTCGATGATCTGGACATTTTGAATCCCATTGGCGTCTGCGTTGCGCTTAGCTAAGCCCATTGCCCGTTCATTGACGTCTGACATCACCACATCAAGGGCTGGTTGGGCTTTGGCGAGGCTTAAGCCAATTGGTCCCCACCCGCAGCCAACGTCAAGCAAGCGGCCTTGTGGTTGCGTCTGTGCGACCACAGCGATCAAAGCGCGGCTACCGTAGTCAACGGTGTGTTTTGAGAATACCCCGTTATCAGAAGTGAAGTGCAACTCATGTCCTGCCAGCGTGAAGTCAAAGCTGTGTTCGTCATGGGCCAGGTCTGGATCATTGGTAAAATATTGATTCATGTCGATCTCCTATTGTTGTTGTCTGGCTCTAGCGTACCTTACTCTACCGGAAAATAGAAGTGCGAAGTCGTAGCCACCCAACAAAAAAGCCGTCGCGCGACTCTCTTGCGAGAATCACCCGACGGCTTTTTCGAACGCTTTAAAGTAAAAATTACTTCAAAGTGATAACGGCGCCAACAGCTTCAAGTTGTTCCTTGATCTTGTTAGCTTCGTCTTCAGTAACGTCTTCCTTAACAGCGGAAGGAGCGTTATCAACAAGACCCTTAGCGTCCTTCAAGCCCAAGCCAGTGATGGCACGAACTTCTTTGATAACCTTAACTTTAGCTTGGCCAGCTTCAGTTAATTCAACAGTGAAGGAGTCCTTGGCTGCTTCGGCACCGGCGCCGGCAGCACCAGCAGCTGCAACAGGGGCAGCAGCGGTAACACCAAATTCTTCTTCGATTGCTTTAACGAGATCGTTGAGTTCCAAGATGGAAGCTTCTTTGATCTGGTCGATGATTGCTTGAGTATCTAAAGCCATGATTGTTTCCTCCAATTTATTGGGTTTTATGCAGCTAGGCTGCGAGTATTAAGCGGCTGGTTCTTCGTCCTTGCTTTCGGCAACGGCCTTGATGGCGTATGCGACGTTGCGGACAGGCGCTTGCAATACGGAAAGCAACATTGAAAGCATACCATCGCGGTCTGGTAACTTGGCAAGTTCCAAGATTTGGTCCAGAGTTGCGACTTTACCTTCGATGAAGCCACCCTTAATTTCAAGAGCGTCGAATTTATCAGCGTACTTGGACATGATGCGGGCAGGTGCTACGGCATCTTCGTTAGAAAATGCAATGGCAGTAGGGCCTTTGAAGATATCATCCAAGCCTTCATAGCCGGAAATATCAGCAGCACGACGCAAGTAAGTGTTCTTGAGAACTTCCATCTTGACACCGGAATCGCGTAACTCCTTACGAAGTTCGGTCACCTCATCAACAGTTAAACCACGGTAGTTCACAACAACTGCGCTAGTAGCGGCCTCAAACTGCTTGACGATCTTGTCAACAGCTGCGGCTTTTTGTGCGAGAATTGCTTCACTCATTTGATTCACCTCCTGTAGTTTGGTTGAAGTTTTTGCAATAAAAAAACTCCATGTCCACCAAGACATAGAGGTATCTAAAAGTTCTCGATACCACCTCGGCAGGATATTAAGGCTTGCGCCACCTGAGTCTTAGGCAGAGTGAATTAACACAAAAAGCATCGTACCATGCGGCCAATGCTTTCGTCAAGTGATTTTTAAATTTAATTTGGGAGATCATGATCGGTGATCTTTTATATAGAAGAAACTAGGCCAAAGAGTTGGTCATGGTCCAGTTCAAGTTCGCGGAATAGTCAGCGGCAACGTTACCAGCAGGCACATGCAGTGAAACAGAGCTTGGGGTGTAGTTGGCTTGGTAAGTCCCGATCCCAGCACCTTTGTCAGCAGAGATCAACGTGGCACCAGCAGCGCCAGCTTGAATCGTGGTGCCGGCTTGTTCAGTGGTTGGCTTAGCAGAAATGTTGGTGTCATCAGTTGGGTTCACATCAGTATGAGCAAAGGTCAATTCTGCGCCTTTGATGCTACGTGATTGGTCAGCAGTGGCAAAGTTAGATGCTTCAACGTTTAACGTCCAGCCTTCTTGAAAACCTGGGTTAGTCACTTCAACTGGTGCACTAACAGAATCTGCGGTGTAGTCAGCACCAGAAGTGGTGATCTGCTTAGTCCCAAAGTCTAAGTTAGGCATTGCTTTAATCGAAACTGCCGCATTCTCAGGCATGGAAAATTCAACTGTGGCTTGCGTCGTGGTATCGGCGTGAACCGTGTGTGGTGTGGCTAAGGCTAAAAGGCCGGCAGCGATAATACTAGTGGAAAGCGCAACAAGGCGCGTAAAAGAAAGAGACTTGATCATGATGATTCCCCCAAACCATTTAATGACAAGTGTGATATGCATTTAAATTACAAATATAGTTATAACACGATAATCCGCATAATACTATAACTTTTTTAGAAAATAATTTTCAAAACTTGAAAATCGAGGCGTTTTCTGTAAGCGCTTACTGTGATTGATTCTCGCTAACATTGCTTTAACAGCAGGATTCACCATGTTTTCGCTGTTGTTTTTAACCCCTTCAAAGTTGGTAAAAAATATTTTTTTGGCCCCTGTTTTCATCAGGCCAACGCAAAAAAGCCATCGGCTGATGGCTAATCTGTTTAAGTATTAAATTTACCGATTTAACGGTCCGTATTGCACACACGATTTGTTTGTCATCGATGATGGTTTGGGGGAAGATCATCGAAAACCTGTTTAAGAACAAAACGACCCGTCACAGCAAGCTCGAAGCTTCTGCGTACGGGTCGTCCTAAAAAATTATTTAGGTGAGCATTTAAATTCAATTGTTCTTAACTACAAGACATATGATAGCGCGGTCTTGATCCGAATGCAAGCCTTTTACAAATATTTCGTGATATTTTTTGTAAAAAGTTTTATTGCGGGGCATCGCTCAACGTCCAAGTTAATTCAGACTTGTAATCGCCTGCAACGTTACCAGCAGGTACGGCTAAAATAACTGTATCCCAGCTGTTGTTCCAAACGCCAACACCTGCATCAGTCGCAGCACTGAAGACATTCACTGCGCTACCACCTGGCTCAATGGCATTATGGGGAGCATCGGGAGAAGCGCTGGTGTTCGAGCCATCTGCTGCGGCGATATTTTTGACGTTGACCGTTAATTCTGCACCTTTAAGGTCATACTTGCCAGTTGTAAACTTGCTTGCAGCAACGGAGACACTCCAGCCAGAAGTAAAACCAGGGTTGGTGACCTGAATCGGAGCTGAACCTTTAGTCGTATACGTTGTCGCAGTGGTGCTGATAGGCTTTTGTCCGAAATCGAGGTCAGGCGCCTGATTCAACGTGATCGCACCGCCTGTAGTTAAAGTGATGCTGCCTTTGGTCGTCGCAGCAGTATCGCTAGTGACGTCTGCATGAACGGCTTGTCCGCCGACAACCGCAGTGGTGACAATAGCAAGTGCTGCAGTAATGATTTGTTTAAACATGGGTCTGACCTCCTTTCTTGAGAATAAAAAAAGGCCCGCCGAACAGCGGGTGGTGTTCCCCTGTTGACGGGTCGTCTCACAAGTTGGGCCTGTGCCTAGACAATGTGAGTGAGCAAATTTTATTCGATTTATTCCTACTCTTTGTAGTATACCGATTATTCACTCATGATGCAAGATATTCTGATCAAATATTTGATGTCATGCAATACGTGTAAAAGCTTGCGGTCATTGCGCTGAAGCGACTAGCGACCAAGTCATTGTCGCTGAATAGACCCCTGGGGCATTGCCGCCAGGCACATCTAAAACAGCCTGCAAATTACTGTTCCACCAGCCGACACCGATCGTGTTATGGATCCATTGATTATCATATCGGTTCGCATCAGTCGACAGTTTCGACCAATCAGCGTTTAACACCGTTTGTGCGGCACCACCAGGCACAAACTTCTCACCAGTGACTCCAGTAGGCGCCATACTAGTATTTCCTCGCCAGCTGGTGATATCGCCTTGACTTAAGGTCAATGTCGTTCCTTTGAGCTTTTGTTGGCCGTTAGAGAAGTTACTGAGCTTCATGGCCACTTGCCAGTTTTCTGCAAAACCAGGGTTGCTGACTTGCACTGGCACGGAGCCATTTGCTTCAATGGTTGCCCCTTCGGCTGCGAGGATGTTTTTACCAAAAGCAAAATCTGGGGCCGCATCCAACGTCAGCTCTCCGCCAGTTGTAAAACTAATTGTACTCGTTGTTGTGGTAGTTGCTGCATGCACTGGTTGAGTCGTTATTAACAATCCACCAGCTATTGCCAACCCCATGATCAATCCTTGTTTCCACATTCTCGTATTCCCCTTTAAAAGCAAAACGACCCGCCACACAGCAAGCTTAGCTTCTGTGCACGGGTCGTCTCGCAAGTTCAACGCGAGTGAGCATGTAACCTATTTAAATTACTGTGGGCCGTCAGTTAACGTCCAGGTGATGGCACTTTGATACTTTTCAGCCTCTACAGTATCTTTTGCAGTGGCCCCAGCATTAAGTTTGACATATAACCCTTGCGATTTAACGTCATCGATTGAATCACCGCTCGGCTGTGTTTTATTCCAACCATCAGTTAAATTAACATCATAATTGTCTTTGCTCGTCGTTGGCAATTGCTTACTGTCAGCAATCGCAACTTGTTCGCTACCCAATTCAGCATTGGCACCAGATGCATTCACATAATATAAGCTACCCTTGAGTTTCGTGTTGTCTGCCGTCGTAAATGCCGTTGCCGATGCTGTCACACGCCACTGACTGCCCAATGTGTTGTTCAAAGTTACATTTGGGACCTCACTGGCACCAACAATTTGTTGTGAACCAGTCAACGTGGTCTGTGGGAAGGTGGCATCAGTGGCTTTCGTGAACTTTAAGAGGCCAACATTAAATGCAATGCGTTTAGGTGTTGAGGCCCGCCCTTGGTTGTCGACTGCGTAGATTTGCACCACGTTCTTCCCAGTACTTATGTCACTCATTCCATACCCCAACCACTGATCAGACGCTGTGCCCAGTGCTTGGCCTTTCGTGGTAGGGGCATTGCTAGAATTGAATGATTGAAGGCCGCTAAGATCCGGCTTTGGAATACTTATATTGTAACGTCCTGTGTGGCCATTAATTTTATTGTTTGTGGTAGCACGAGCCGGAAGTTGAATATGAACCACATGTCCAACCCATTTTTCGCCTTGCATTTGACCCGTTTCAGCATACATCGTGATTTGGTTGTCATTCGTGACACTCGAACTATCATAATAACCAGATAAGTTGATATAGTCTGAACCTTCAGCAACATCTCCCACCTGATCGATATTGACATAATCGACATGAGCGGTTGAATCATCCGGCGTTTGATCCGTGTCTGAAAGAATTGATGGCGCGCCTGCTTGATTGGCTAATGGCGTATGTGCCGTAAATTCTTGCGTAGCGGCTGTGGCTGTGTGTAATGAGGACTCAAACGTTACTGTAGCAGCGGGCACTTTGGTTGCTGTCGTCGCATTCAGGATTGTCTTCCCAGTTAAGTTCAAGGTAACAGTCACAGTAATATGGTTGGTGATCGGATTTCGCACTAAGCCAGTACTTTCAGTTACTGGTACCCCTGCTTTAAGTTGGCTGTAAGTGTAATCGCCACTTTTTACGTTATTGGAACCATACACAGCCGTCACATGAAATAGCTTTTCATCGCTATTGAGATCTAAATCTGAAAACAGATTATTTTCTGGCATATCAACTTTTGCTGTGATTGTGTTGGCCCAGTCAATTGGGCTATCTGCATCCAACTGAACATCAAAGGTATATCCTAATTTATCACCTGCAAAGACGTGCGCAGAGCCAAGTTCAGGAGATCCAACTTCAGTAAAGTCACGAATTGTGGCGGTAGTGGTAGTCTTTACGCCTGGTTTTAATTCAAAACCAGTGTCTGTCACCTTTTGATCAATCCCACCGTTATACGCAAGTGCCTGAGCGGATGGTACATCAATATGATCTTTTCCGGCAGGCAAATCAGAAGTTTTAATCTCTTTTGCCTTACCTTTGATTGTTACGGTTGCGGTAGTATTATCACTCAATAAATCGCCGACCGCAGTATCTAACGTATACGTCCCATCACCATTTGGCTTGATGTCGTCAGAACTGACATTAGATTCCTTACCGGCAGTATTTAATTTAATCGTATCCGTTTCCGGGACAAAATATTTTGGCAAAACAGTATGAATCCGAGCATTCCGCAATCCATCTGGGTTCGAGCTAGTTTGGTAATTGACTTTATATTGGTAAGTTAATGGCTCGCCACCACGAATAACATAACTACTGTTTTTGATTTCAGTACCGTTCGAATCATCAGTAATTGTTGCAGATGCGTTAGCGCTCAAAAGGTTACTGTCAGTATCGACAATGACGAGGTTCTGATCAGTCTTAGTCGCAGAAGCGAACCCATAGTAAAGCTTGGTAACACTCTTGCCAGACTTATCTATGAATTTAGATGAATCGAGTTTGAATGACTTGGTTAAACTGTCATTAATGTAGTTGGTATCATCCGTTACATCACGAAAATTACTTAAATCACGATCATTATACCAAATTGTCAGTTTATGATAGTACTCGCTATTTGGATCACTTGCATTATACTTGAGGGTTACATGGCGCCAACCACCACCAATCTTACCAGAGTTTCCCAGATTACTCTGAATATAACCGCCATCCATGTTCATGCCATTGGTCTTAGAAGTGTCGTAATAGTACTCAGTCGTTGAACCCCATCCGAGAATTGGGACTCCACCAACTTGTACGGCTTTATAGGCATAACTGGTGTATTGTGACGTATATGCACCACCAATCGTATCGGTAATATTGTTATAGTTCCCTCCGACACCCTTATCAAGCCAATCGTGATTTTGATAGGTATCAAACTCAATGGCATAGCTATTTGGCATCGCTGTATTCCACGGTTGTGCATTATCGACTGTTGGGTCACCCCAGACGCCTAACTGCATGCCGCCCTTTGAACCTGTATTGGTCGCATTTGCATCAGGAGTCAGGAAGAATGCCATCCCATCATTAAGTGTCGAGGTGCTTGACAGTGGCATGTAAATCCAAAATGAAAGGTTCTGATCTTTGTTTAAATCAAAACTAGCTTTATTAGATTGCATGTATGTAGCAATAGACTTACCATTCTGATTCGGCATTTCATAGATAATTGGTGAGTAACCAGTACCTGAGGTATTCCCAGAGCCAGTACCTGAAAAGACACCCGTGGCCATATTATTACTTAGGCCCCAAGGCGCAGCAAGAATTGCTGCATTAGAATCAGCGAATGTCGCTGCCGATACTGACTGTTTCGATTGCGCAACCATTCCACCGCCGACGGCCAGTGCCAGTGCGCCTAGCGCAAGTATTATTTTTTTGATTGGCCGCATTGTTTTCATGTGTGACGCCTCCCAAGTGCCTAGGCAACAATATCGATTACTTCGTTTCGTCTTCGTCGTCATCTTTCTTACGACGCTTGAACAATAAGAACAAGATCAACAACAGGATCAACAAGATCAAGATGCCGATACCGATCAAGATCCACAGCAAGTAGTTAGGCTTGGTCTTCTTCAATTCAACCGCAGTCTTGTTAAGCTTGTTGGCTTTAGCTGCCGTGATGGTGAAGTTCTTCTTGAAGTGCCAGTGGTAGTTGCCATTATCATCTTTGGCCCAAGCTTCGAGATCCATGGTGTACTTGCCAGCTTGTAACGGATTGTTGTTGGTGGAGACTGGGAAGGCCAACATCGAGTTTGGTGCCATTGCCATCGCAGACTTAGTGGTCGTCAACAGCGTATCACTCGAGCCGCGTTTGGAAACTTTGGCTGTGATCTTGAGCTTACGCATCAAGTTAGGCACAGTGTTTTCAACGTTGGCAGTGATGTAGTTGCGGTAGTTCATTTGCTTGGCGTTAACTGAGTGCATTGCCATATTCGGCTTGATCTTGGAATAATCTGCGTCTTCTTGCAACGCTAAGCCGATCACGTAAGCAAACTTGTTGGTCAACGACAAGCCTTTACTGGACTTTTTGCTGGTGCTTGAGTCAAGTTCTGCGACGCGCACACCACCTAAAGCAACCCCAGTAAAAGGTTGTTGCGGCACAGTCAATGCGATTGTTGCAGTTTTGGTCGTGTTAGCTGGCACGTTGACAGTGAACGCTTTAGGCGTCATGTCTTCAATGTTAGCTTGCAGGCTTGGGGCCTTTTTCACGCCACGCTTGGCGTAGTCGATCACACCGTTCGTGTTGGTGACGGCACGATTGACTGACACGCGGTAATTGTGGGCTTTAGAATCAGAGTTCACGATTGAAACGCCGAGATTCTGCTTTTGACCAGGTGTGACCTTCAAGGCAAAATAACTCACACCAGAGTCGATCTGGTTGCTAGGCAATTGCGCCGATACTGAGTAATGTAAGTTCTCAGCATGAGTCGTGTGACCAGGCACCATGAACAAAGCTGCTAACAGTGCAAATAATGGTAGTAAAAATTTCTTCTTCAAGAAGTTGTTCCCCCAGATATTCAACATGATTTGCATTAAAAAAGCGTCAACTCGCGCCTCTGAAGTCTTGCGAGTCCAGAATTGCTGACAGCTGACGCTCTCATGCACGATTCATCTACAGTTTACCAGCGTTAGATGGTAATTACTATAAGGAGTATGCGTGCTTCGCAATAGATATATTATTAAGCAGGAGTGTTTTCCAAGGTCCAGTCGATTGTTGCTGTGTATTCGTCGGCAACATTACCAGCAGGAACAGCTAAAGTAGTTGCACCTTTGTTAATAGCGGCAGTCCAGTTACCAACACCCTGAGTAGAATCAGCAGCAGTTAAAACAGGTGCAGCGGCATTGGTGATTGCAACACCCTTATTTTCCTTAGTGTTTTGATCTGCCGTACCAAATGGAGCAGTACTTTCGTTAGTTGTGTCAGCTGCAACACCATTGTCCAGTGCTAACGTAAGTACGGCACCTTTCAAAGTAGCGCCAGTCGTACCAGTGAAATCAGATGCCTTAGCAGAAACAGTCCAGCCTGAGGCAACACCTGGGTTAACTACATTAACACCAGTGGCAGTATCAGCATTATAAGTTGCTTTTGCGGTCGAGATATGCTGTTTACCAAAACTAATATCAGACGCAGAAACTAAAGTGATGTCCTTGTATGGATCGTTAGCATCAGTACCATCGTTTGCAGTTAAGTTGATAGTACCCTTAGTCTGAGCTGTCTTAGTAGCGGCAGGAGTAGTATCATCAGCAAATACATTGCTTGCGGAGAAAGCAGCGGTAGTAGCGAAAGCAGCAGCGGCAACTAAGGAAACAAGAGTGAACTTCTTCATGGTAATATCTGATGTGAACCCCCAGGTTTGGACAACAATCCAAATCTGGGGGTTTTCTTATGGTCAAGTTTGATTTAGATCTTCGT
>NZ_RHNS01000016.1 GCF_003946305.1 Lacticaseibacillus porcinae | reverse complement strand
TCATGTTTAATTCTTTTCAATTAAGAAAAGCCCTATCACATTTACGAAACTTTGTTCAGTTTTCAAAGGACTACCTTTGCCATAAGACAACTTAATCAGTATATCTCGCAGGCAAGTGATTGTCAACAAGTAATTTTCAGTGATGAATAATTATTCATGCTGCTGAGCTTTGACTTGATGTGGAGAAGCAATCGCTCCTCGTGACAACAACAAGTATCTTACCAGCTTTGGCTAGGGTCCGTCAACATTTTTCTCGACTTTTTTTGACAGAATAACCGTCTCCGAATAACTCCGAAACAAATGCCTAGAGAATGAATATTCAACCACGGTTTTCCCGAACGAAAACTTAAAAACCGTTTCGAATGTTAATAAAAAGTAGACCGCTACTTTCAGCAGGTCTACTTATTTAAACGTTCAAGATATTCATCGACCCAATCTTGTAAATGATTGGCGATCGGTGTAAAACCAGTATGCACTTTGCGAGTGGTCCAATAATGTTTGCGACGTCGGAAAGTGGTCATTTCCGGTGCTGGCATCAACGCACGCAGCGACAATGAGATCTTCCCAGAAAACTCGTCAATATCTAAGATCACCACGGATAAAGTTTGGCCGATATGAAAATGGCTATTCAACGACTTCACAAACCCATGTTGGCATTCTGAAATATGCACGAGCCCTTGAGTGTGGTCATCTAATAGTACAAACACCCCATAAGGTTGGATCCCAGTCACCTTGCCTGCAATGATATCGCCGATGCGATAGTTCATTTATTCGCTGATGGTGACGGAATTGATCAAAATGTCTTCAGCTGGCTTGTCACCTGGCAAGGTTTTGCACTTGCTGATGGCATCTACCACGTCTTCGCCGGCTAACACTTGACCAAACACAGTGTGGCGATGATCTAACCACGGCGTGCCGCCATTTTTGTACGCTTCAATAATTGGTTCTGGATACCCTGCTTGTGGCATTTGGGCAGCCATTTGCGGGTTGAGGTGTTCATTGGACACGATGAAAAATTGGGAGCCGTTGGTGTTAGGACCAGCATTGGCCATTGACAACGCGCCTTTGAGGTTGAACAACACATTGGAGAATTCGTCTTCAAATGGGTGGCCCCAAATACTTTCACCACCAGCACCAGTGCCTGTTGGGTCGCCGCCTTGGATCATGAAGTCTGAAATCACTCGATGGAATGAGACGCCATCGTAGTAGCCTTTCTTGGCGAGGCCTAAGAAGTTCTCAACGGTTTTAGGCGCTTGATCTTTGAATAATGCAAAGGTCACATCGCCTTGAGTCGTATGCAAAGTCGCTTTAGGCCCTGCAAAGTTGGCTAAGTCTAATTGTGGGTACATAATTGCCTCCTAAAAGATTAATCTTACCTATTGTAACCGATGGCTGACGCAATTGCGACGGGTGATAGTCGCCAAGCGTGAAATATGTTAGTGTAAAGCTATTAATTAATCCGTTTGGAGGATCCATTTTGACGACACCTATTTATGATATCACCGTGATCGGCGGCGGCCCAGTTGGGATGTTTGCAGCTTTTTACGCTGGGTTACACAGCGCAAAGGTTTTATTATTGGAAAGTTTAGCAGAACTTGGCGGCCAACCTGGCAATTTGTATCCCGCCAAAATTCTTTATGATATCGGCGGCTACCCGCATATTTCCGGACAAAAGCTGGTCGAACAACTTGAAACGCAAGTCGCACATTTTAACCCAACGATTCAAACGGCAACTAACGTGCAAACCATTACTAAAACAGACACAGGCTTCACCTTGGCAACCACCAACGGCACCTACCAAAGCAAATCTGTGATCATTGCCACTGGTGGCGGCGCCTTTACCCCGCGCAAATTGGCAGTCGACTACGATCCAGTTCTCGATGACCAGTTGGTAAATTATTTTGTTCGCGACTTAAATACCTTTAAAGATCTCGATGTGGCCATTGCTGGCGGTGGTGACTCTGCCATCGACTGGGCATTAGCGATCGCGCCAATTGCCAAAAGCGTTCACTTGATCCACCGCCGCAATCAATTCCGAGGGTTGGAATCAAGCGTCGAACAGCTCAAAGCAAGTTCTGTGGTGTTACACACCCCTTACTTGATCGACCAAGTCGAAGCTGATGGCGATCGCGGCAATATCCACTTAAAAGAAGTCCGCGGCGACAACACTGAAGTCCTGAATGTCGACAAATTGCTGGTCAACTACGGCTTTATGAGCGAAAACAAACAATTGCGGACTTGGGGGTTGGATCTGGAACACAACCAAATCAAAGTCGACTCCCAAATGCGCACTAATATTGAAGGAATTTATGCCATCGGCGATGCGGTGACTTATCCTGGTAAGTTGAAGTTGATTGCTTCAGGCTTTGGTGAAGCGCCAATTGCAGTAAACGTTGACTTGCAAGCTTTGTATCCTGATCGCCGGCAACCAACACACAGTACCCAGCTTTTCCATTAAGGAGTGACAACATGACGAATGAAGAACGCTTAGAACAACATACCCATGACCTCTTAACCGAACGTGGCGTTTCTATAGAAGCAATCGGCGAATTGGTCATGTTCCTCCAAGAAAAATTTATCCCTAACTTGACGCTTGAACAAGCTTGCGAAAACGTCAATATCGTCTTGCGCAAACGCGAAGTTCAAAATGCGGTGATGACTGGCATTCAACTCGATAAACTGGCAGAAGCTGGTCAACTGGATGAACCACTGGAAAATATCATCGCCGAAGATGAAGGCTTATACGGCGTTGATGAGATCTTAGCTTTTTCCATTGTCAACGTTTATGGCTCCATCGGCTTTACCAACTACGGCTACATTGATCGGGTGAAGCCTGGGATCTTAGCCAAGCTCAATGCCCATGAACCTGGGATCATTCACACCTTTTTAGATGACTTAGTCGGCGCCATCGCCGCAGCAGCTGCTAGTCGCTTAGCGCACGCCCACCCAGAACTAGAAGATGACAATTACTAAAGTTTCATCAAAACTTGCCCCACCTTGCAGAAAATCGCCTATAATGAAGAAACTACAAAAAAGGAGTCGGGCATGCAACTGATCGATTTTATCTTACACATTGATGAACACTTGGTTTACATTGTGAATGATTTTGGCAACTGGACCTATTTAATTTTATTCGCGATGGTTTTCATTGAAACTGGGGTCGTGATCTTCCCCTTCTTACCAGGCGATTCGCTACTGTTTGCCGCATGTGCGCTGGCTGCAAACTCAGCTTATCATTTAAACGTGTGGCTGTTCTTCGGCTTGTTCTTAGTCGCTGCAGTAGTTGGCGATACCGTCAACTATGAAATCGGCAAACATGTCGGTTTAGCTGCATCAAATTCTAGCTTCTTCGGACGCTTGATCAATCGCGAAAAACTGGCATCAGCAGAGCATTTCTTCAATAAGCATGGGGGTAAAACCATTGCCATCGCCCGCTTTATGCCGCTGATCCGCACCTTTGCACCATTCGTCGCTGGCGGCTCTAACATGCACTATGGCAAGTTTATCCACTATAACTTCTTAGGTGGGTTCTTGTGGGTCACGATGTGTTGCGCCTTAGGCTTCTTCTTTGGCAATGTGCCATTTGTCAAAGCTCACTTCTCTGTGGTGGTACTCGGGATCATCTTTATTTCCTTAATTCCAGTGATCGTGACTGCCTTGCGCAGTCGCAAGAAACCGGCTGCTGAATAACAGTAAAAATCCTCTTTGGTCGATTTGACTGAAGAGGATTTTTTTCGGAAAAATGTTGATAACTATTGTGTCTTGCCACGGGTGACCCATAGTGTTAAGATAATGCTGGATCCTATGAGGAGTGGGTGGCTGAGCGCAGGTCACCCGTACCACTTCGCGACGGGTGGAAGTGCCCGCTAAACTCTCGGAGACCATCCCGTAGCATCTGGGCTTAACTGTCGAGCGCTGCTAGATCTCCAGTTCCAAAGTGCCGGTACTGAAGGGTCCCAGTCGTGGACTCAAACCAGTTACAGCCGGGAGTAGTGCCCTCACGGTGACGTGAGACGCAAGGCGACGTCTGTTTGCGAAAGGCAGTGCAAAGCCGATTAGCAACGAACGTGGTTGAGGTCTAATAAGCCAAGGCCCGCAGCAACGTCCTTGAAATTGTGTGATACCGCAGACACGTAATTGAATCGGCTAGAAGCCGCGGATCCACGAAGCAGAATTCTGTTTCGTGGATTTGGTGTGCGCACGCTCAAAAATAGCCCGACTAGCAAATTCTCAATCGAGAACTTGCCAGTCAGGCTTTCATATTATCTCCGAGCATCTCGGCGTCCGCGCCAAATGCCATAGATCATCACAGCCTCAAAGCCGATCAAAGCAATCGCAAAACATGCTGAGAAGAAATCTTCTGGCAACACATTAATGATCGGATCCACTGCTGGATCAAACAACCAATCATCATTGCGAAACAAGACTTCATGGAATTTGATGAACACCGCATTGAAGTTGACCGCCATCAAAGCACCTAATACCAATGGCACCACTGCACCGATTTGAAAGCTGCGCACCATTTGCCAACGTTCGCGGCGTTTTGCCAACTGTCGCCAAGCGCGCACGCCTGGCACCACCGTCAGCAAAAACACGACGATGTCGAAGATAAACAATTTCCGCACATCAGCAAAATGCGTCGCCCCACTGACAGAATCGGTGAAATCAAGCATATGTAACTTCGGGATCCAAGGCAATTGCAGATACGCCATCAACTGCAAGTAGTTGTGATACAGCCGGCCAAACGACAAGCCGCTGACGCGCGTCAAGCCATCTTTCACCACAAAAATCGGAAACAGCACGTAAGTCAACAACACCGTGCCCCAGACAACGCCTGAAATAATCAATAACCATAAGGCGACTTTTTGCCACCAACGCATGGCTATACCTCCCAGTCTGCTAAGCTTTCCACTTGATGTGTCGGTTGGATCTTTTGTTGGGCGACGAATTCATGGGTTGAAATACCGGTGTAAACCAACAATTGATCGATGTTGGCATTGATCCCAGCTTGAATGTCGGTTTTGTAGTTATCCCCGACCATCACCACTTCATCGCGGGCTAAGCCCATGCGTTTCAACCCTTGTTCCATAATGATTTTTTCTGGTTTGCCGATGTAAAAGGCTTTTTGTTGGGTGCTACGTTCCACTAAGGCGATCACCGAACCAGCCCCTGGCACATGGCCGCGTTCATTTGGTAAGTTGGTGTCAGCATTAGTCCCGATAAACTTCCCGCCGCGTTGGATCGCCAGCGTTGCTAATTCAAACTTGTGATAGGTCACGTCGTAATCAAGGCCGACCACTACATATTCAGGATCAAATTCATTGAAGGTCAACCCGACATCAAGCATCGCTTGTTTCAACCCGATTTCCCCGATCACATAAACCGAGTGGCCATGCGCATCCCCACCGCAATCTTGTTGGATCCAAGCGGCAGTCGCCAACGCTGGTGTGTACACTTGCTCAGGCGTTGCATGAATGTCATGGTTTTCCGCTAAGTTCTTGCAAACTGCGGCAGGCGACTTGGTGGTGTTATTGGTTAAAAATAAAAAAGGGATCTCAGCTTTTTGTAGGCGTTCCACAAAGTCTTTGGCTTCAGGAATACGTTCACGCCCACGATAAACTGTCCCATCTAAATCGATCATGTAACCAGAATATTTCAAAAAATTGTGCTCCTACTTCTCATTGGATTCGCGTTGGCGGATGGTAAAATGCCGCTTGCGTGGTTGATTGGGTGCCACAGTTTCTGCATGATGCTGCTTTTTGGCAGGATCTGCCACTGGCTGGCGCCGTTCTTGATACGGTTTCTTGTTGTTGTTGCGTCGACGCGAACGCCCACGTTCATTACGGCCTTTGTGTTTAGGCTTTGGTGCTGGCGCATCTAAACGTTGCAACACAAAGTATGCACAGCCGAAATTGCAATATTCGTTAATGTAATCCATCAAAGTTGCGATGGTTTGACCTTTGGTGGCATGGCGGCTGTCATTGGCATAAAACCCTTTTAAGCGCAATTGGTCATAACCCCAATCGCCAACCACAAAATCATATTTATCTAACACATCGGTGTACCGCACAGCAAAAGCCGACACATCAAAAGGCTGTTTGTGCAACAACGCAATTTGATAGCGGCGTTGATCGATGGTGATCATATCATCCGCAACTTGCGCCACTGCCACTAATGGCAGTTCCACACGCGGCGGGGTTTGCTCATCAGGTGTTTTTTTAGGCATTTGACAACCTCCTTTCATAATGATTAAGTATAACACTTCAACGCCTACCAACGAAACCACCCTTCAGGCCACTAAAAAAAGCCGCCGTAGCGACTTTTACCTTTACGCTTGAACCAACGCTTCAAAACGTGTGGCTAACGTGGATTGGGCGGCAGGTTGTAGCAGTGGCCGCAATTGCGGCCAAAAACTGAAATGAAAATATGCCGCAGAAAACCCGTTTCCTGCCAGTTTTCGAAACCCCAAGGTGATCAACCCATTCACTTGCCCCAAATTTGGTGCTGGGGTGCTTGCTAACACATCGCGACGCAACGCTTGCAACGCTTGAACATCAGCTGCCATTATCCCACCTCCCAGTTGTATAATGACAGTTTATCGAGAATTGCATTAAAAATCAATGTGAAATCAAGCTTTTTTCAACATTTTTTGTTTGATCGCAAACAATTCATGGATCTCTTGGGCCGATAACGGACTCCCCCAAGGAATGTTCAACCAATCGCGTTCTGGAGCATCGACCCCAACATTGATGTCTTCGGCGATCGGTACCATATTGTGGTGAATGTGACCATGAAGATTCAACGTTTGCTTGGTGATCCCAAGCAACATCGGGTAATGAGTCATGATGAATTGGGTGTGGTCATCTTTAATAATGGTGCCGACTGGATGAAAGGTGAATTTGGCTTGGCTGTGCCATCCAGGATCGTTTTTGTGCAAGAACTTAAACAAGCTTTGGTAATCGTGATTGCCTTTGATAAACGCAATGCGGCCGTTGAGTTGCAACAAGATCTCAAGCACTGCTTGATCACTAGGCACGTTTTCAGGATTCATGGCAATATCGCCTAAGTGATACACCACATCGTTATCATCAACACGGGCATTCCACGCATTGATCATCGCGGCATTCATCGTCGCAACTGAATCAAACAACCGTGGCGCAAAATCATTTTGACCCAGCAAGTCGCGATGAAAAAAATGAGTATCTGCAATAAAAAAGTTCATCTTACGACCTCCTTCCTGTTTGCCGCCGGCGCACGATCCAAATCGTCATCGGCACCGTTAAAATCACAGCGATCACTGAAAACAGCACTTGCAACAACTCCCCAACAAAAATCTGATTATTTAAGATCTGCCACAAAGGATATTTCAATTGCGCAAACCAAATGAACAATGCCGAAAAGCCGCCGAAAAACCCAAAAAACAAGGTGTTCATTGCCGTGCCGATGATCGTGGTTTCAATTTCGCGCAACCCTGACACTGTCGCCGCATCCCCAAGCTCGATCACCCCAGCGGCAACCGCACAAGCGGCTTCTGCGATCGCCCCAAGGGTGCCTAACAACCCTGTGGCGATCATCAACTGTTGAAAGCTGACGCCGATATACACCGAAAAGCCTTCAAGCTCTTCTGAATCTTCTTGTCCAAAGCCTGACGTTTGCGATAACCAAACGCCCAAGAACACCACCAGCAAAACGCCAGCCATCACCATCAACGACGCCACAAAAGCAGGACCGGCAACCTCTAAGTGACTGGTACTCATAAAAATCGTCGTCGCTAGCACCAACAATCCGATCACAAAGGCCACTGCTACCGGCGAAAAGCCACCGGCCATCAACACCACCGCCAAAATCATCAAAAAAGTATTGATCGCAAGCGCCAAGAAATTACTCAAGCCTTGTCGACCGCCGACCAACAACATTAAGATCAACAACGCGATCACTAAGCCGACCATTGCATTCATGCTGCTCGCCTACTTTCAAAACCGGCTGCTAGTGCCGCTAAACCACTGGTCAACGGAATCGCCAACACGATCCCAAACGCTGAGATCAACGACTGGGCAAAGCCTAAACCCATCACCCAGCTGACCGTAGTGGCAATGGCATTGTCATTGCGCAACCACAACACGGCTTCGTTGAACGTCCCTGCAATAAAAATCATAAACAATACCGCGATCAACGGTCCCATCACATTGCGACCGATCGCCATCCCAGCTTGAAAGCGAGCGCGGGCCCCATCTTGTAGTTGAAAAATCGCCACAGCAATATCTGAGCTTTCATCAAGCACTGCACCAAGTGACCCAATGATGATCTGAACAAAAAACAACAATTGGGGCGCTTGTGTCACGTAATTGACGGTTTCTAAATGTAACCCGTGATAATTCGTCGCATTAAAAATCGCATAACCTAACGCCACCCCTAAGCCAGTTGCCAAAATCGTCGCGGCACTCACCACTGCGGCCAGTGGTTTAAAGCCAACTACAAATAGCGTCGTGATCACTGCAAAGGCGATGGCAACTAAACTAAACAGGAAAAACGCCAGAACTTGATGACTGGCAATTTCCACATGCAAAGCCAACACAAACACCACTGCGTTGGCTGCCAAAGACGCCAACGTCAACCACAAATGCTTTTTCATGATGATCCCAAGTAGCACCACCGTTGCTGCCACTAATCCAAGCAAAATCGCATCGCGTTTGATCCCAGAAATGGTGAAGTGGCCTGCCGCATTCTCAGATAAAAACACTTGTGAGCCAACGCCAAGTTTGGCATCTTCAGCACCACTACCAGAATAGGTATTGTGCAAATGCAAAACCCGCCCGCGATGTTTGGTATTCAAAAGCTTTGCCGTTAACGCTTGGGTATAAACATGGTCTTGGTTTTCAAAATTGTCGGTTTGGGCGACAGTTTTAACGATTTTGGCGCTAGTCACGCGTGCGATCGGCTTTGAATACAAACCAGCGTCAAATTGCACGCCGACAAATACCAACACAAATGCAAGTAGTGGCCACATCCATTTTAATAATCCCTTAACCAATGTGATTTTGCCGTAAGATCTCGTCATAAGCGGCTTTGATCGGACCTTCTGGCTTCTCCCATTGTTCCCAATGGTCCAAATCAAACGGTGGCATAGTATAATGGTCGTTGATGTAACTTTCATACTTGCGCACTGCGGTAGAATGAGGAATATTAAGTTGCATGATGCGAACATATTTGATCAAATGTTTCATCGCTGCTTTTTCTGCGCGTCCGTTCATTAAGATGTTCCCTAATTCATAATAGCGGGTGCCATCATTTAAGGTAATTTCTTGAATCAAATCAAACACTTGATTGTCTTCAGCCATATGATCCCTCGTACTTTCTGTGTGATCCGTAAAGGAGTTTACGATGTCAAAAACGTTACTGATCACTGGGTGGCTGGCACTTTGGGCGTGTTTATCAGCCTTTGTTGTCGTCGGCCATCGCGGTGATCCTTTAGTTTATCCGGAACAAACGTTTCAATCTGATTCTGCGGCTTTTGCGGCTGGCGCCGATTATGTCGAACTCGACGTCCAAGAATCAAAAGATGGGACGTTGGTGATCCAACATGATCCAACGTTGTTGCGAACCACTGGCGCTGATGTCACGATCGCCAGTTCTGATTATTCCCAAATCCAGCAATATCATACCAAAAATGGCGAACCGATTCACAGTCTTCAAGCCCTTTTTACACATTATCAACAAACCAACGCCAAATTCTTGATCGAAACCAAAATTGAAAAAGGGGTCCCACATCCCCAAATGGAACAAAAAATTGCCGCGTTAGTCAAACAATACCACATGGAAAATCGGGTGATGTTCCACTCCTTTTCATTAAAGTCGCTGAAACGTCTGCAAGTCCTATTACCAACTGTCCCACGGATCTTCATTGTCGGCTCGCTGAAGCGGATCACTTTTGCGGTATTCCCTTATGTCACTGGTATCAACATTTCCTCCACATTAGTCACAGAAAAATTGGTTTCTGATCTCCACCACATCGGCCAACAAGTTTATGTTTGGGATGAAATGAATGAAAATCGTGCGAAGTGGCGGTGGTTATCTAACATTCCCATTGATGGGGTCGTCACCAACTACCCTGGGTTTGCCCATCAATATCAATTGTTGACCCAAGATGCCCAAAGCCATCCAGTCGATGCCTTAGCAAGCAACAACTCAACGCAAACGTTACCGGTTTACGAAAATCCTTACATGCCTAACCTACGCAAACAAACCATTGCCCCAGGTCAAACTTTCACGGTGATGAAATCGATCAAATCTCAAGGCGTCACTTATGATCAAATCGACACCAACGCCTTTGTACCTGCTGACACTTTGAATTTGGCCCCAATGGCTGGCTGGGCGCAGCTGCTAGTCAACCAACACGCAACGGTCCATACCCAATTTCTCAAAACCTTGCCGACGCGGATCACCTCACGTGCCACCAGTGCCCAAGTCGGCAGCTTGCAGGCGGGCGCTCACGTATTGATCTCCGCAGTGAAGTTGCATGGTGATCAAGTGTGGTGTCAAACCAAAGCCGGTTGGGTGCAAGCCAAGCACTTACAACTGCAGTTGCATTTAAATCAAGCTCAAGTGTGGTTGACCCAATTTAACGCCGTCACCACTGTCGATCGCCCAACGTTGAGTCTCGGCCAAACCGCGATCGACAGTTTAAACTTCAATGCTTTAGGGTTGAGCCTTTGACCCGTTGCGTTTCCCCACTTTGAGGAAACGCTTTTTTATTGGCACCTTAAAAATAGCCAGCGCTTGAAAAATCTGTTATCGTGAAGGTATCAAATCAAAAGGCGGGAAAACACATGACAATCGATTGGCAAAAAGTTGCCGCAAGCTATGAACGCGACTTGTTGACAGACCTTAAAGCATTGATCGCGATCCCTTCTGTGCGCGACGTTGAACATAAAACTGCAGACGCTCCCTTAGGCCCTGCCCCAGCTGATGCTTTAAAGGCAATGCTTGGCTTGGCCGAACGCGACGGCTTTGACACTTTAAATGTTGAAAATGTGGCTGGCCGCATCAGCTTCGGTGAAGGCGTCACCACTTTAGGCATCCTCGGCCATGTGGACGTGGTGCCTGCAGGTGCTGGTTGGGACAGTGATCCTTTTGTCGCCAAGATTCAAGACGGCCGCATTTATGGTCGCGGTAGCGCCGATGACAAAGGCCCAACATTAGCAGCTTATTACGCATTGCGCTTGCTCAAAGACCAAGGCATCACCCCAAAACAAACGATCCATTTTATCATCGGGACTGATGAAGAATCCAACTGGTACGGCATGGATCGCTATGAAGCCACCCAAACCATGCCAGATTACGGTTTTTCACCAGATGCAGAATTTCCGATCATCAACGGGGAAAAAGGCATCAGCACCTTGACCCTCACCTTTGCCGCGCAACCAACTAGCGGCCACACCAGCATGACAGCTTTTGATGCTGGACTGCGCGTGAACATGGTGCCACAATCCGCCACTGCAACGTTGATCGGCAATTTACCTGACGACTGGCAAGCTCAAGCTGACGCATACGCCAAAGTTAATGACGTCACGATCAGCTACGACGACACTGCAGATGGCGTGCAATTTACAGTGACTGGCTTTGGGGCACATGCCTTAGAACCTAAAGCTGGGATCAACGCCGCGACGCATTTGGCGACATTGTTAGCCCCTTGGGTCGATGATCCAGCAAGTCACTTGTATTTGCAAACGACTGCTGATCATTTGCACAACGATTCTCGCGGTCACCACTTAAACTTGGCCTTCAGCGATGCAATCATGGGGGATCTCACTGCCAGCGCTGACCTATTCACCTTCCGACCAAATGGTGAACAAACCATCGCCATCAACGTTCGTTACCCGCAAGGCATTGATTTGGCCACGATTCAAGCCAACATGCAACAAGCACTCGGCGCAGACGTGACCGTCAGCGTCACTGAAGCTGGCCACACCCCACATTATGTGTCAGGTGATGATCCTTTCGTTAAAACCTTATTGCAAGTCTATCAAGATCACACTGGCCACGACGGTCGCGAACAATCTATTGGTGGCGGCACTTATGGTCGCATCTTAAACCGCGGTGTTGCCTTTGGGGCGATGATGCCAGGACGCGAAAATGTGATGCATCAAGCTAACGAATATATGCCGATCGAAGACATCATGAATGCTGTCGCCATATATGCCGATGCGATTTACCGTTTGACTCAAACCGAGGCCTTGTAATGTTCACCACTGAAACCTTGCAACAAGCCTTACCACAATCGCTACAAGCCGTTGATGTGACTTGCGTTCAGCAAACCACGTCAACCAATCAAGTGATGGCCCAGCAACTTTTACATGCGCCGCATCCTCAATTATTAGTCGCCGGCGAACAAACCCAAGGCGTTGGCCGCCGCGGCAAAGCCTTTTTCTCACCA
Organism: Lacticaseibacillus porcinae; assembly: GCF_003946305.1. Lineage (GTDB taxonomy): Bacteria > Bacillota > Bacilli > Lactobacillales > Lactobacillaceae > Lacticaseibacillus > Lacticaseibacillus porcinae. The sequence continues at coordinate 50,710 of NZ_RHNS01000016.1, read as the reverse complement.
GCACATACTGGGATCTACTTCACATACGGCGGCTTTCAATTAGATCCGGTACAGCTCAGCTTGATCACACCAGCTGCCGGGGTCGCTTTACAACTTGCGGCGTTTGAGTTGTTTGGCGTCACCACCCAAATCAAGTGGGTGAATGATGTCTTGATCGGTGATCAAAAAATCGCTGGTATTTTAGCGAATCGTTTGGAAAATGGCAGCGTCTTAGTCGGCGTTGGCGTCAACATCGCCCCAGCTCGTGATGCCCCTGATGTCCCGATTGACTTGCCAGTCGGCACTTTACTTGACCACGTTCCAACCACTGACATGCGACCAGCACTAGTGGCGTCATGGTTGCAACACTTCGATCAACTTCTCCACGTACCTGAGTCGATCATGCCGCAATTTCGGAAACATGCGGCATGGCTTGGCCGAAGCGTGATCGTTCAAGGCTTAAGCCATCCTTTAGTGGGGGTAGTTCAAGGCTTTGCTGATGATGGTGCATTACTGTTAGCAACAGATCACGGTATCGAGTCTCTCAACAGCGGCTCGATTCGCCTGCGTTAATTTAAAAAAGCTGTCGCGAAATTTCGCGGCAGCTTTTTCATTTAGGCTTTGACGATTTTTAATAAATCACTGAAATCGTTGAAATTATAAGTCGAATAAATCGGGCCATGATTCGCGTTAAAATGGGGATTAAACCACGCGGTATCCATATGCGCATTACGCCCACCTTGAATATCTGAGGTCAAAGAATCCCCAATGATCAAACTCGTTTGTGGATTGAAATGCGGCGTGCGCTTGGCCACATAATCAAAGAAGGCTTTCGTCGGCTTCGGGGCGCCGATAGTATCGGACACGAAAATATCATCGAAGTAATCGATCAAATGACTTTTCGTCAATCGATAACGTTGTGCTGACTCAAAGCCGTTGGACACAATATACAAATGATAATCTTTCAACGCCTCAAGGGTCGCTTCCACACGAGGAATCAACACCGCTTGGCGATTGACCATGGTGAAATAGTCTTTTTCCACCGCTTCAGGGTCGCCTGCCAAATTCAACTGTTTGAACAACTGGCGCATCCGCTTATAAAAGATCTGCTCGCGAGTGATCGTGCCTTTTTCATATTGGCGCCAAAGTTCGGCGTTGATGCCTAAATAGGTGGTTTCTAATTTCTGGGTGTAATCAATGTGATGTTTTTCGAAAGTGGCTTGCAGGCTTTTAAGCTCTCCAGCTTCAAAATCCAATAGCGTATCGTCGACATCGAAAAATAAATTGCGGTACATGAGTTGCTGACCTCCTCACCAGAGCTTTGCTTTAACGCTACCACGAGGCCAGGCTTTCGTCTAGCTGTAAAAATACTGTAACTCGACGGTGTTTCACCTTTAATGGTGTTTACAACAATCTAATGATAAAATGAGCCATATTGCACAATTTTTAAAAGGTGGGAAAAATGTGAAGACGCCAAAAAACTGGTGGCATGCGCTGATCACTCGGCTCAACACCCGTGCTCGGCTCAATAAAACTGAACAAGCCCTTCCGGCGTTATCGATGAAAACTTTGCCCATGTACGTGGACATCATGTTACAAGCATTGAAAACCATCGTTTATTACGCCGTTGCCGTGATCGCGATCGGTGGGGTGTTTGGGGTCGGTTTGCTGGCAGGTTATTTTGCGGCCATCGTTTCAAACACAGATGTCCCTTCAAAAACGGCGATGGCCCGCACGTTAAGTAACGTTGATCAATCAACGAATTTATATTTTGCCAATAACGTCGAACTCACCCATGTGAAGTCAGATTTGATCCGCGATACGGTCAATTTGTCTGATATCTCTCCTTGGGTCCAAAAAGCGATCATTGCCACAGAAGATTCAGATTTTTATACCAACTCAGGGGTATCGCCAAAATCGGTGATCCGGGCAGTATTTTCAGAATTTTCTGGCGTCGGTAGCCAAACTGGTGGGTCGACCTTGACACAGCAAGTGGTCAAATTGCAATTCTTAAGCTCTGAAACCACGTTTAAACGCAAGGTCACTGAAATCATGTACGCCTTGCGCGTCAACCACTTCTTTTCTAAGAAGAACATTTTACAATCGTATTTGAACATCGTGACCTTAGGCCGCAACAACAAAGGTCAAAACATCGCCGGCGTTCAAACCGCGGCGCAAGGCTTGTTCGGTAAAAATGCCAAAGACTTGAACCTGCCGGAATCTGCCTTTATCGCTGGGTTGCCGCAAAGTCCTTCGGTTTACACGCCTTATAATGCTAATGGCGACTTAAAATCAGACTTATCTGCAGGGATCAACCGCCAACACACGGTGTTATTTCGGATGTATCGTGATGGCGAAATCACCAAAAAAGAATATGACGACGCCAAAAAGTTTGATTTAAAAGCTGATTTCAAAGGCCACGACACCAGCAACGACGATGCGACCACGAAGTATGCTTATGTTTACAACATGGTCACTTCTGAAGCTAAATCCATTTTAGCGTTGCAGTTGGCCAAACAAGACGGCCACACCCAAGCAGACTTGGACAAAGATACCGCCTTAGATAACCAATATCTCACTTCAGCGCAAAATTTGTTAACCACCAAAGGCTATCAGATCCACTCCACGATCAACAAGCAAGTTTATGATGCCATGCAATCTGTCGTCAAAAACGCTGACCTCGGCTACACTTATTCCTCCAGTGAAATCGATCCAGAAACCGGTGAATATGTCACCGATTCTGAACCTGTTCAAAACGGCTCGGTTTTATTGGACAACACCACTGGTGCAGTGGTCGGATTCGTTGGTGGCGTCAGTGGGGAACTCAACCACATCTACACCACCCGTAGCCCAGGTTCTTCGATCAAGCCATTAGCGGTTTACGGTCCTGCAATCGAAAATCAATTGATCGGCTCACAAACGATGTTGGCTGACTTTAAAACCAACTTCACGAATTACTCAGTTACCGACTATGGTGGCCAGATCCAAAACAAGTTTATCTCGGCGACTGATGCGTTAGCAGAATCTTACAACATTCCTGCCGTTAACTTGTACAATGAAGTCCGTCAAAAAACTAACGTCAAAGATTACCTCACCAAAGCTGGGATCAACTCATTGACTGCCAACGACTACTCGCAACTTGGATTAGCCCTTGGTGGGACTGACTACGGGGTTTCGGTTGAAGATCAAGCCAGTGCCTATACGACTTTTGAAAATGGCGGGAATCACACCGATGCGTTTGTCATCGATAAAATCGTCGATCCAGGCGGCAATGTGATCTATCAACATCAAACGAACAATACCCGCGTCTTCTCCCCAGCAACAACTTACATCATGCAACAAATGATGCATCAAGTCGTCGCCAAAGGGACTGCCGCCAGCTTAAATTACCAATTGAACTTCAATACGACGAACTTGATCGGTAAAACTGGGACATCAAACGACTATAAAGATATTTGGTTTGTTGGCTCAACACCTGGGATGACCTTAGCCTCTTGGATCGGCTACGACAACGCAAACGGCACCAGTTACAACTTGTCGAGTTCCGCTTCAAACACCAACTTAGCTTATTGGGCAGAGCTGGCTAACGCGGCTTATCGCGTGATCCCTGATCAGTTCAAAGCCGATCAAACCAGTACTGAACCAAGTACAGTTAAATCAGCGACAGTATCCAAGCTCACCGGCGAAAAAACCGGTAAAGTCACTTATGATGGGAAGTCATATGACGTCGCTGAAAGCGGCGGCACCGTCACTAGTCTTTACAATGACTACTTGCCAGGCGTCACCACCAGTAACTTTGCGATCGGCGGCACCACCGATAATTACAAACAATTCTGGGAATACGCTAGTGGTAAAAAGTCGAACGGTTATGGCAAAGTCACTACTTCTAACACTTCCAGTACCAATCAATAGTCAAAAAGCCAAGACGAAAAATTTCGTCTTGGCTTTTTAATACTCTCGACGTCTGGCAGTGTAAGTGTTTCAGCATACTATACCAATATGCCTCCGGCACGAAAATCTGTGGGCTCCGACGATTCGGCGACACTGCGGTGAATTGGACAAGTTGCCGTGCGGCCGTCTGCAGAAGTCGGCCGGCCACGTTCGATGATTTCAGTTCCGCAACGGAGCTAGCCCACTGTCGCCTGATGGCGCAATAAAAATACGGCTGCAAGATTTGCAGCCGTACCAAGTTTATTGAATGATTTGAAAATCTTTTGGCGTATGGGTAAATGGTTCACAACCAGTGGCTGTGACATGCACACAGTCTTCGATCCGCACCCCAGCGACGCCTGGAATATAGATCCCAGGTTCAATGGAGAAGCACATACCTTCAACTAATTCCATATCATTGCCTGCCATGATCGATGGGAATTCATGTGTGGACATGCCGATGCCGTGACCTAAGCGATGGTTAAAGTATTCGCCATAACCTGCTTTTTCGATCACATCACGCGCGATTTTATCTAAATCGCTAGCACGCAGGCCAGGACGGACTGCAGCTTGAGCAGTGAGTTGCGCTTCTAAGCACACATCAAAGATCTCCCGGGCTTTCGGTGAGACATCGCCACCAAAAGCTACCGTCCGCGTGGCATCTGACATGTAACCATGATTGTTGGTCCCAAGATCAAACAATACCAACTCGCCTGGTTGCACTTTTGTGGCTTCAGGGCCACCGTGAGGATCTGCTGCATCCACGCCTGCTTGCACAATGGTGTCAAACGACATATGCATGACGCCTTGTTTCATCATCGCATATTCGATTTCAGCAACCACCGCTTGTTCGGAACGTCCTGCTTGTAAGGCTGCAAAGCCCGCTGCAAAGGCAGCATCTGCTTGTTGGCCTGCGACTTTCATGATTTCCAGTTCTGCATCAGTTTTGATCAGTTGCAGTTCCTGGATCTTCATGCTGGCATCTGCAGGAAAGCTAGCTTGTGGAAATTGCCGGGTGATGGCTTCAAATTTTTGTACCGCTAAATCGAGTTTTTCGATCCCCCACTTTAACGGGTTAGGATTGACAGCGCGAATATGATCGGCAATCAATGCAAAAGGATCTTCATGATCGAGATAACCGTAAACTGGATAATCCCAACCAGCTTTTTTCACTGCCTGAATCGATAATGCTGGGGTGAATAAAAACGGTTCATGATCGGGAAACACGAACAAGCCGGTCACACGTTCTTCGGGATCTTGAAAGAAGTTCGTGAAATAGTTGATATTGGTGAAATTTGAGATGTAAGCGACGTCAAGGCCTTGGTCTTGGACCCATTGTTGCAAGTTTTGCAGTTGTTGATTCATCTAGTCTCGCTTCCTTTTTTCACAATTGTTGACGTTTCTAGTATACCATGAAAGCCGTTAAACCGGCTTTCTGAAAAATGCTCATGAAACTTTCTCTGAAAAATTCAGTAAAACGCTTGCATTCCTTGCGGTAGTTTGCTAGAGTGGATTGTAAATTAAGCAAGTATTTATCGCTACTGTGAAATAAGGAGCTACACAAATAATGGAAAAACAAACGATTACGATTTATGACGTTGCCCGTGAAGCCAACGTTTCCATGGCCACGGTTTCTCGTGTTGTCAACGGGAACCCGAACGTTAAGCCAGCAACTCGCAAGAAAGTCTTGGAAGTGATCGATAAACTCGATTACCGTCCAAACGCGGTTGCCCGTGGTTTGGCTTCTAAGAAAACTACCACTGTCGGTGTGATCATTCCTGATGTCACCAACATGTTCTTCTCTAGCCTGGCACGTGGGATCGACGACGTGGCGACAATGTACAAGTACAACATCATTTTAGCCAACTCTGATGAAAACTCTCAAAAAGAAGTTCAAGTGCTGAACACCTTGTTGGCCAAGCAAGTTGATGGCTTGATCTACATGGGTCACGACATTTCTGACAATATTCGCCAAGAATTCTCTCGTTCTAAAACCCCGATCGTTTTAGCTGGTTCTGTTGATCCTGACGAACAAGTTGGCTCTGTTAACATCGATTACGTCGCTGCTGTTGAAGCTGCCACCACGCAATTGATCAAGTCCGGTAACAAAGCAGTCGCTTTGGTCACTGGTCCTTTAAGTCAACCGATCAACGGTGAATATCGTTTGCAAGGTTACAAGAACGCCTTAGCTAAAGCTGGTTTGGCTTATGACGAATCGTTAGTCTTTGAATCTGAAGCTTCTTATCATGCTGGTTTGGCTGTCTTCAAGCAATTACAAAAAGCCGGCGCAACCGCTGCTTTGGTTGGTGACGACGAATTGGCCTTTGGGGTCTTAGACGGCGCCATTGATGCTGGGGTTTCAGTTCCTGATGACTTTGAATTGATCACCTCTAACAACACCAAGTTAACTGAAATGGCTCGTCCACAAATGACTTCCATCGACCAACCTTTGTATGATATCGGTGCCGTTGCCATGCGTTTGTTGACCAAGATGATGAACAAAGAAGAAATCGACGCCAAGACGATTCGCTTAGGCTTTGACATCACCAGCCGCAAGTCAACCAAATAGTTTCAAAATAAAAATCAGGCCTCGTGCCTGATTTTTATTTGCGCTTATTTGGGATGTTGCTCATGGTAACGGGTGCTAGTGCCATGTCCATGCACATTGTCATTGACGATATCACGGCCTGGATGCGCGAGCTGATGCGTATCGCGAAACTCAATGCGCATTTTGGTGTGGGCCCGCAAATCTTGCATCACCTGTTGATACTTCGCCTCATCGCGCGGCATTTCCATCAAGTCATAACTATAATGCAGCGCATCGCCAAAACGCCAAGCCTGCAAGAAAAACGAATACCGATCAAAATAGTGATTATTCACCACCATCAACACATAACGCCATTTATACTTACGCAAAAAATACTTATCAAAATTAGCGATCAATTGCCTTGATTCTAATAACATCGTGACTCCTTTCTAGCCTGCATGGCCGCCAACTAACCCTGAACGATCGATCGCAGTCCCACCTTTCGTCTTGGAATACCCGCGGACAATGGCTTTATAACCAAAACGATCGCGAATTTTATCAATGCTGGCGGCCAAGCGTTGTTCCGCCTCGAGTTGTTCAACATTTTCAAATAAGTCAGTTTGAATGGTTGCCGGTTTGCTGATGCGATTGACCCGCACGCCGACATTGCGGATCGCATTACCTTGCCACTTCTTATGGAGCAAATAACGTACCGCGCGGATCAAATCATCGGTGCGATTCGTTGGATCGACTTGCGTTTGGGCACCCCAATGCGTTTTACCTTGGGCATCAGGTTCTGCAAATCCGACTGAGATGCCCACGACTTCACCAACCACCCCGTGTTTGCGCAACCGCGTGGCCACTTGATCAGCAATTTCAGACAACACAGTTTCCAGATCTGCCATCGTAGTGTAATCGCGCATCAACACTTGCGAATTGCCATACCCTTTATTTTCACTACGCGGCAAATAGCGCCGAGCAAGATCTGAGTAATCGATCCCCCAAGCATGAAAGTACAATGCATCTCCTAAAATGCCAAAGCGATCATGAATCAATTTTCGATCACTGAGGGCTAGGTCTTTGAGCGAATAAATTTCCATCGCTTCAAGCTTAGCCGCGGTTTTACTGCCGATCGACCAAAAGTCTGTCAGCGGATCGATTTGCCATAATTTCGTTGTCACATCGTCATACCCCCACTCCGCGATCCAAGGGTCCTTCTTCTTGGCTTCATTGTCTAAAGCGAGTTTAGCCATTAATGGATTCGGACCGATGCCAACGGTTGTGAAAATTCCAGTCGTTTCTTCCACTTGCCTGCGAATCTCTCGGGCGATCGCCCAATTATCGCCAAATAACTGATGCGACGCCGACACATCGATAAACGACTCATCGATCGAATAAACATACCAGTGCGCATCATCCGTGAACTTGCGGTAAATTTCATTGATACGATAATTGATCTTGATATAGTCGCTCATGTGCGGATCGACCACTTGAATATCCATATCTGGTCGCAATTCAAACTGGCGGGTCCCTAATTTCACGCCATAATCAGATTTCGTATCTGGTGACGCTGCTAAAATCAATCCTCCTGAAGATTCTGGTCGCGATAACACTGCATTTTTCGCCGCTAATGGATATTCAGCGCGACGAATCGCTTCGACACTGGCATAAAATGATTTGCAATCGATACACATAATATCGCGCACTGGCAAACGTTTCGGGTCATCAAGCGGCGTGCTCATGCCGCCCACCAATGTTTAGTTTCAGTCACGCGGACATGATGAATGTCGCTAACCGATAAGGCTTGCATCCCACCATCTTGCGCTTGCAAAAATACTCGTCCATCATCACAACCGATAACTAATCCGACGATTTCTGGTAAATAAGCTGCATCCCACAACGCATTAAGTTGAATGGCAACGACTTGACGTTGTTCAAATGCTTGTTGCAAGGTTCCGTCGATGGCTGCATCAGTCATCGCTGAAAGCTCCGTTTGTGGCTGATTATTGTGGGCCGCTTGTTCCATAAAGGCGCTGTGATCAGACAACAACCACCCCATCCAATTCATCATGCCGCGATCATCGTATAACCATAATTCTCGTGGTACCACATATGCCATTTGGATCACCTTCCTTATGGGTCTATTATACGAACAAACGTTCTTATTTTTCAAGAACGTTTGTTCGCAAATTGTTTGTCGATTTTTTGTCGCACGAATCCAGCGCTTCAACGACATCACAACGGTTGCTCAAAAACTGAAATGGATAACCTCAGGATTACGTTTGCAATCCGTTTAATATCAGCGTTTCTACGGCCTCCAAAACTTTTGCAATTAAATTGACTCATAAGTCATTGACCGACCAGTCACTCGGTGATACACTACAGTCGCAATGAAATGTCACGCGATTATTTTTCATAAGGAGGCCACATCATGGCACAGCCAGTGGTTCAGATTCAACATTTACAAAAACACTTCGGAAAGTTTCAAGCCCTCAAAGACATCACCTTTGACGTATATCCAGGTGAAGTTTTCGGCTTCATCGGGCCTAACGGTGCCGGTAAATCAACAACGATCCGCACCTTGCTGGGGATCCTCAAGAAATCTAGCGGCCAAGCGACGATTTTTGGTCAAGACGTTTGGTCTCAAGCCGTTGCCATTCACAAACGCTTAGCTTATGTACCTGGCGACGTGTATTTGTGGCCTAATTTATCTGGCGGCGAAGCGATCGATTTATTTTTAAAGCTCAATGGTCAAAAGCACTCCGCTAAAACTGATGCGTTGATCAAAGACTTTGACTTAGATGTCTCCAAGAAAAATCGCACCTACTCCAAAGGTAACCGCCAAAAAGTGGCCTTGATCGCCGCTTTTTCAACAGATGCAGATCTGTATATTTTCGATGAACCGACGTCTGGGCTGGACCCGTTGATGGAAGAAGTCTTCCAAAAACATGTTTTAGCTTTAAAGGCTGCTGGTAAATCCGTTTTGTTGTCCAGCCACATTCTCAGCGAAGTGGAACGCATGTGTGATCGCATTGGGATCATTCGTCAAGGGACGATCATTGAAACTGGGACATTAGATGATATGCGGCAACTGTCACGCACCCAAGTCACCGTTACCACAGTCAAAGATCTCAGCACGATTCAACAATTACCTGCCGTTCACTCATTTAACCAAACTGGTAACAAAGCGACATTTGCAGTTGACTCTGAAAATCTCGCCAGTGTGATGACGGCTTTGGCACCACTTGAAATCAAGCAGTTGCAAAGCACACCACCAACTTTGGAAGATTTATTCTTGCGCTACTACAATCAGGAGGCGTGATATGTTTTCAACACATTATGCAAAAACCGGTCAATTGTTGCGCTTGAATCTGCGCCGCGATTGGTTGAAGATCGTTTTTTGGTTGATTGGCTTAGTCGGATTAATGGCAGGTGCTGCCGCAAAGTTTGACGGTCTTTATGGCACTAAAAAAGCAATGGCCACGATCATCACCACCTTAAAAACCCCTGCGATGGTGTCGTTGATGGGTCCCTTTACTGCAAAGCCACCTTATACCGTTGCGATCGTATATGCTGCAGAAATGATGACTTTCATGGGCTTGTTCGTCGCCATGATGAATATTTATTTTGCGGTGCATACCACTCGCGGTGATGAAGACTCTGGGGTGTTAGAATTGATCCGCGCCCACAGCGTTGGCCGCTCCAGTGCTTTAACTGCCGCAATTTTAGAATTGGTGATCATTAACGTCATCGCCGGCGTCTTAGAAGCCCTTGGTCTGCAAGCTAGCGGTATGACTGGGATGAACGCTGGTGGGAACTGGCTGTTTGGCTTAGGCCTCGCGATGTTTGGTTTGATGTTTGGCGCCTTTAGTTTACTTTTTGCACAAATTGCTGATTCTAGCCGTGGCGCCACAATTTTAAGTTACAGTTGGTTAGGCATTTTATATGTGATCCGCATGGGTACCGACGTTAAAAATCCTGACTACACTTGGTGGACCATTTACGGTTGGATCGAAAAACTCGATATTTACGGAAAAAACAACTGGGGACCTGTCGGCTTGATGTTGCTGATGACGGTAATCATCGGTGCGTTGACGATTATGGTTGGGGCGACTCGCGATGTTGGCGCCGGCTTATTACCTGATCGCGCGGGACGCAAACGCGCTTCATTATTTTTAGCCGGTCCATTGTCGTTGATCGCACGCCTCGAACGTACCAGCACCATCATTTGGTTAGTGGGTTTATTCTTCTTAGGTGCCACTTACGGTTCCATCTTTGGGACTGCCGGTGATTTATTGAAATCCAATCCGATGATGTCCAAGCTGATTGGCACGGCTGCTACTGATGCCGCTAACCGCGCCATCGTCTTATCGTTTGCCAACAAGTTGACCATCATCTTTGCAGTGTTAGCAATCATCCCTGGGTTGATCACGATGTTTCGATTAAACGGTGATGAACGCAAAGGCTACTTCGAACAGCTACATGCTCGCAGCGTCTCTCGTGCTCATTTGTTTTTTGCCATTGCAGGCTTTGGCTTAGTCGTTAGCCTGGCAACCTTCTTCTTAGCGGTTTGTGGGATGTATGTCGCTGGGGCTGCTTCAATGGGTGACAATATGCCAAGTTTCGCTCACTTTATGCGCGGTTTCTGGGGCTTTGCACCAGCTTTAATCGTCACTTTTGGCTTTGGCGCCTTACTTTCAGGATTGCTTCCAAAGCTACAAACGCTGGCATGGATCCTACCTGCGTACGGCTTTTTCTCCTTATATTTAGGCGCATTGATGAACTTTCCGAAGTGGAGTACGCAGTTAACGCCTTTTGGTTGGGTAAACACTGTACCAGTCAAAGCCGTCAATTGGGGAACTGCCGGTTGGATGACTGCACTAGGATTAATTTTAGTCGTCGTCGGATACATTGCTTACCAACGGCGTGATTTATTAGAAAATTGATTTATCGTAGCGTAGTTGGGAAATTCCTGCTACGCTATTGGTGTCCGTATCCAAAGAAATGGAGTTATCATGGTAAAATCCCGTCCAACGATCGATCCTGAAAAACAAAGTCGAATCCTTGATGCTGCGATGCATCAATTCGCCCATCATGGCTTTCGTGACACGAAAACCGATGCCATTGCCCAAGAAGCTGATGTTTCCAAAGGGTTGATCTTCAATTATTTTGGTTCCAAAGCTAATCTATATTTAGAAACCGTGCGCACTACCTATGCCAAAATCATGGCGGTTGCTGATATGTCAGTTTGGCAAGATTCTCCCGATCTCGAAGAAATGGTCAAGCGGGCCTTGCGCTACAAGATTCAAATGCAAATCGATTATCCTGATGAATTCGCCTTGACGATGCAGGCATATGCTGAAGTCGGCAACTTGCCTGCAGGCCTGCGGACAAAAGTAGACGCAATTTGGACGACTTTGACTGATTCTCAAATTCCCGATATGATCACCCCGATCCTCAAGCGCTCCCCGATGCGTAAAGGGGTGGACATCGATACAGTAGTCAAAATGACTGCCATGATGACGAATTTGATCGGCGAACAGGCCAAAGTCATGATCCGAGACAATCCGAATATTCAAATCGATGACTTTGATCCGGTGATGGCACAAGTCATGAAATATATGCGCGTATTAGAATATGGTTTCTTAGACCCTGAGGCCGACCATGACTGATTTACGTGCACAACGCTTCGCGGCGTTAGGTAAGGCCCAACCTCACACAACACTGACGCAAGCTTTGACCCGAACAGTCGGCATTCAAGCTCAACAATTACGGCAAGCAGAAGTCGGTCTTGCCTTGCAAGTTCCTAACTTGACACGCGCTGACTTGTTGGCCGCTTATACCAGTGGTGATATTGTCCGCACTTGGGGACAGCGCTGGACCTATCAGCTATTCACCTTAACGGATTGGGCGTTGGTGATCGCAGCACGGTTTGACGAGCAGCTGCCGACGCAATATTTTCAAGGCCAGCGCGATTTATTTGAGCACTTGGCAATTAATTTAACGCAACGCTTGGCAACCGTTGATCATTTGACCAAAACTGAAATCGATGCCCAACTCGATGAATTAGCTGGACACGCGTTGTTAAGCCAAGAGCGCTACACCATTTTTCAACTGGCAGCACATACTGGTGCGTTCACTTTCATCCCTAAATCCGGCAATCAATATGAATTGTACGCCCAACATCCTACGTTGCTTTCAAGTACTGAGGCGATTCAGCAGTTGATGACACGCTATTTAGCTGGATTTGGTCCTGCCAGCCTAGCAGATTTTTGTAAATGGGCGGGCTTAACCATCAGTCGTGTCCGGCCATTATGGGAAAGGGCTTCGCGGAATTGGATCGCTTGTGGCGCTGATCAGTTCCTACTGACGCCACCAACGCCGATAAAGTTACCAGAAGTGATCTTAACGTCAGGATTTGATGCCGCTTTAACCGGATACGTTGATAAGCGGTGGCTTGTCGATCCTGATCATGAACGGCAATTATGGACGGTCAATGGTATTTTGAATCCGATCGTGATTTTACAAGGTACGGTCGTTGGGACTTGGCACTTCAAAATACAGGGAAAACAAATGCGTGTCACCTTAGATTATTGGGCCGCAATTTCTGCAGGCCAACACCAGCAGATCATGGCGAAGTTGCAACAGGTCGCAGATTGCTTCGGCTTATCGTTAGCAAATTAATGTAAAGGCTGGTCAACCATGACGTTGATCAGCCTTTTTTCAGTGATTATGTTGGTATTTTTGTTATTTGGCGATAAATTAAATTTTATTTTTCTGCTGACTTTAACTGCGATTAAGGGTTCGTCAGCCTGCTCATAATTGCACCAATTTTGTTATTGAATTCGTTTTCTCATTCTGATAAGCTGTAGCCAAGATGAATCACGGAGACTTTGGGGTGCGGCCGCACTAAACGTAACTCGATGTGAGGATTCCACGTTTGGCGGCGTCGGTCGACCTACCAGGCGTTGTGCCACCTATGCACTGGTGCAGACCGTAAACGCACACCGCGTTTAGGCACACGATCAATTAACCAATGAAATGAATACCTGAACTTTCGCCTGGGTAGGCGGTCACCCGCTAGCACGCCCAGGTACATAAGGGAAATTACCGCTTGGTGCGGTTAATTTTCGTGTAATGACGAGCTGATCAAGTCCGATCAGCTCGTATTTTTGTGCGTAGATAGAAAACGACTTGTGCAAAACTATCCTCTCAGGTATACTGGATTCAGATAGTTAGTTATCCCTAAACTTTACGGAGGCAACCATGTTAAACGTACACCAGTTAACGGTGGCATATGAGGCCACCCCCGTCTTTAAAGATTTGTCAGTAGCCTTTGCCCCAGGTAAGATCACTGGGATTATCGGGCCAAACGGTGCTGGCAAGTCGACGTTGATCAAAGCAATGTTAGGCTTAATTAAAAGTTCCGGAACAGTCAATTATAACAAGCAGCCGCTGTTAACCCATCGTAAACAAATCGCTTATGTCGAACAACGCAAAGACCTCGACTTGACCTTTCCTATTTCAGTTTTTGATGTGGTGCTTACAGGCACTTATCCGCATTTACGCGTGCTTCAATCCCCTGGCAAATTACAACGCCAACAAGCACATGCCGCTTTACAACAAGTCAACTTAGCCGAGTTTGCCCAACGCCAAATCGGTAATTTATCCGGTGGCCAATTGCAACGCGTCTTTGTGGCTCGCGCCATCGTCCAAAATGCTGACGTGATCATTTTAGACGAACCGTTTGTCGGCATTGATATGCACTCAGAAGCTGCAATCATGGCAATTTTGCAACAATGGCGTCAAGCCGGTAAAACCATCATCGTGATCCATCACGACTTAAACAAAGTCAGTCAATATTTCGACGATTTGGTGATTTTGAATCACGGTATCGTTGCCGCTGGGCCGACGGCAGAAGTTTACACGCAAGCCAACATCAGCCAAGCCTTTTCTAGCGACTTGTCCCAAGTATTATTTACGGAGGAAGCCCAATGAACTTTATTCACGCCTTGAGCCAATATGGCTTCTTACAAAGCGCTTTGATTTGCGCAATTTTAGTGGGGATCATGTCTGGACTAGTGGGTTGTTTTATCATCTTGCGCGGCATGTCGCTGATGGGTGACGCGATTTCTCACGCGGTGCTACCAGGTGTCGCCGTCGCCTATATGCTCGGCATCAACTTGTTGCTCGGCGCTTCTATTTTCGGCATTCTGGCCGCCTTGTTGATCGGTTATGTCGCTGCCCATTCCAAAGTTAAAATCGATACGGCGATTGGGGTGGTATTTTCCGCCTTTTACGCCGGTGGGTTTATCTTGATTTCACTGGCAAGCTCCGCCACCAACTTACACCATATTTTATTCGGTAATATCTTGGCGGTATCAGACAGTGATTTGAAAACGACTGCCGTTGTCGGTGCCTTAGTGATTTTGTTTATCGTCGCTTTTTATAAAGAACTCAAACTCACCAGCTTTGATCCAACTTTTGCCCGAACTTACGGCTTTAAGGTCCAAGCGTTGCACTATGCCTTGATGTTGGTGCTGACTTTGGTTACCGTATCTGCGTTGCAAACCGTCGGCATCATCCTCGTTGTCGCCATGTTGATCACCCCAGCAGCGACGGCCTTCTTATGGACTGACAAGCTGCATGTCATGTTAGGACTATCCAGTGTGGTCGGCGTGTTATCCGCCATTGCTGGATTATGGCTGAGTTTCACCTATAACTTGGCTTCAGGTCCGGCGATCGTCATCGTTGCCGCTGGACTATTCGCCATTTCATTCATCTTCTCGCCGAAAAACGGATTATTAAAAGGAGCTCTCGCCCGATGAAAAAACTCCTCGCCACATTTTTAGTATTAGCCGCAAGCGTTGCCGGATTATTTTACTTTTTAGATCACCGCACATCCCCCACAACAACGACTCAAACTGGAAAATTACGCGTGGTCACCACCAACTCGATTTTAGAAGATATGGTCCAACAAGTCGGTGGCAAACACGTTGACGTGTACAGCATCGTCTCTCGCGGCGTCGATCCTCACGAATACGAACCACAACCTGCTGACATCACCGCCACTCACCAGGCTGACGTCTTGTTTCATAACGGCTTAAATTTGGAAACTGGCGGTAACGGCTGGTTCAAAAAACTTGTCGCCAATGCCAATAAGCAGTTCGACGAAGACGTATTTGCGGCCAGTGATGGGGTTAAAGCCAAACACCTCACCACCAACGTTAACGAAGTGGATCCGCACGCTTGGTTAGACCTTTCTAATGGGATCCAATATGTGAAAACCATTACCAAAATCCTGAGTCAAAAAGATCCAGATCACGCCAATGCGTATCAGCAAAACGCCGAAGCCTATACTGAAAAGTTGCGCAGCTTACATCAACAAGCTCAAAGCAAATTCACTAGCATTCCAGAGAATCAACGGGTCCTAGTCACATCTGAAGGAGCGTTCAAATATTTTGCCGCAGCTTATCATGTGACACCGACTTATATTTGGGAGATCAACACCGAATCACAAGGAACTCCTGCTCAAATGCAAGCGGTGATCCAAAAAATCAACCAAACTAAGGTGAAACATTTATTCGTCGAAACCTCAGTCTCACCAAAATCGATGAACAAACTCGCTTCTGAAACTGGACTCACGATTTATTCGAAGCTTTACACCGACTCGCTTGGCCAAAAAGGTTCAAATGGCGATACCTACTATAAGATGATGCAATGGAATCTCGATCAAATCGCCAAAGGTCTCAGCTAAATCCACACGTAAAAAGCTTGCCAAGCACCTGGCAAGCTTTTTATAATCGATTCAAATAATTCAAATACAGCGCAGTAAACCGCGTATCATGCCCAGGTTGCCAAGGCTTGGCACTGCCACAAAAATGCAAAATCGCGGTGTGCGCCATCACCCAAGGCATATCATGTTTGCCGTGGCTGCGGGTATAATACCCTAAAAACTTACGAGCGTCATAGTTATACCGCTGTTCATCTAATGGCAACACCCAATCACCGTATAATAGATTCAATAAATCTTGATCGGGTAAAACCAGCTGTCGTTCATATTGACGAAGTGCTTGATTAATATCATCAAGTTTGATTTGACGGCGCGCTTTGGCAACGTTGATCACCAATACCCCAGAATTATAATAGCCGTGGTCTTGATTCAAGCGGACCCGGTTGAGATCATTGATCATATCAGTAAACCCTGAATGCGTCGCTGCTGCAAATAAATGCCCTGCCAAACGCTTACGCCATAACGGCTTTAACGAGTGGAGTACCAAAATATCAGGATCCAAATAGATCACTTTTTTGACCGATTCTGGTAACAGCTCCCCGCATAATAAGCGATAGTACATTTCTTGCGGATACCGTTTCGTGGTTTTAGGTTCTTCAAAATGTTCTGCCGCCACTTGAATTGCTGACAACTGCCACCCCCAGTCATCGGTACGTGAAATTAAATCAGCCACTTGCGCTTCACTTAAACTGCGGTGAAGCAACCACACATGCCAATGGTCTTCAGGTGCCGCTAAATGTAAAGAGGTTAGCATCACCGTTAGTGGTTGTAAGTAATTGGCATCAATCGTGACTAATAAATCCATCTGAGTCCTCCGGATGGATCACTGCTTGCAATGCAAACTCCCCATTTTCATACTGATATTTCAACATCGTACAGTTGCTTAAACGCTCGTTTCCCGCGTTAAAAGTCGCCCAACCAAACCGCTGCAAAAAATTATAACAAGCGCCAGCGTGAGAAACGACCAACAAGACTTGAGCAGGATCATTTTCCGCAATGGCGGTCAATGTCGCGACCATCCGCTGTTGCACCTCTGCTTCAGCTTCGCCACCATAAGCGACAAAATAGTCACCATAAGGCTGCGGCGGATTCAAATACTCAGGCTGCCCTTCAAAGCGGCCGAAATTGCATTCTTTAAGACCTTTTAACCGCGTGTAGGAAAGGGTTGGACACACCAAACTCACAGTATCACTCGCCCGCTCCTGCGTTGAACAATAAGCGGATTCAATGACCACCTGATGATAGCGTAACCAGGCACCTGCGGCTTGCGCTTGCGCACGACCAGTAGCAGTCAACGGTGAATCACACCACCCTTGAATTCGTTGTTCTTGATTAAACAAGGTTTCACCGTGGCGCATTAAATAAATGGTTTTAGTCATGAATTCACCTCCGTCAATAGTAAGCCTACCGCCGATTGACGCCGCTTTCAACAAAAAACACCTCCCAGTCGTAAGACTAGGAGGTGTTTTCAATGACGTAAGGTGGCGCCGATGGTTTCATGGTGACCATCTTGAAAGGCAAAGACTGCGCCTAAATGTTGCGGATCGTCTAGCCAATCAACTGGCGCCGCGCCGGCAAAAAACAAGCGTTTAGCTTCTAATTCACCTTGAATTGAGTCGCGGGTAAACACTGTGACGCCGGCGAGTTTGGTTTGTAAGGGATAACCAGTGCGTGGGTCAAGTAGGTGGTGATATTGCTTGCCATCCTTGATCAGAAACCGTTCGTAGATGCCGCTAGTCACGGCTGAGCACGCTGGCAAAATCGTCACCCCGAGATCTTCATGACGTTTTTTCGCGGGATCTTGAACCCCGATCACCCATTGCCCGTCGGCTCTTCTTGGAGAATCGCCAACAAATAACAAGTTGCCACCAAGATCGATGATGCCTGCCTGCACGTGATACGCCTGCCAAAGGCTGCGGATCTGATCGGCAATATCGCCTTTTGCGATCCCACCGAGATCAAGTTCCATGCCTTTGGCTAACAGTTGCACTTGATGCGTTTGCGCATCAAGGCTCACCATTTCAGGATCACATAATCGCAGGCGCCGTTGCACCTCGTCAGCACCCGGTACATTGGCACCATCAAAACCAATTTTCCACAGTTTCACCAACGGGCCGATCAAGGCATTGAAGCCAAAGCCTTCACGACTAGCGGCAATGGCTCGGCGGATCAAGCGAAACGTCCCACTTGATACAGCCACTGCGGCAACACCAGCCGCAGCATTAACGGCCATCACTTCTGAAACTGTGCGATTGACCGTCAGGCGATCTTCTTCTTGATTGATCAAGTTTTCAGCAGCAGTTAGCGCTACGGTGTCTAACTCACCAAAAACGGTCAACTTGATGTGAGTGCCTAACGCATGCAAGGTTAGCGATTGCGGCGTGATCATAGGTCGTAAGTGAAAGGACCAGGCTTGTTGGCATCGCCTGCACCGGATTCAGAAGCACCACTAGTGGCATCTGGCTTGGCAGCAGGTGCCGGTTCTTCTTCAGAAGCGCCAGTGTCAGCATCTGGCTTGGCAGCAGGCGCCGGTTCTTCTTCAGAGGCACCAGTGTCAGCATCTGGTTGTGCAACTGGGGCTGCTTCTTCTTCAGAGGCGCCGGTGTCAGCGTCTGGTTCTGGTTGACCAGTCTTGCCATCAGCTTTAGATGCACCACTGGAAGCATCAGACCAACCACCATTTTCATAAGCGGTTAAAATTGGTTCTGCTGAGCCGGTGAATTCGATGGTGCCCAAGTACTCCCCATCGACATCTCGCAAAGCGTAATATTGAATGAATACGCGGTGGCCGTGCATCATCAATGGCCGTGCCACGAAATCGCGACTGCCATCTTTAAAACTGTTAATGATCCCCATCACAACAGGTAATACCCGGGCTGGGTGGCATTCTGCGACGGTTTCATTCAATTGATCAACGGTACGGACATGTTCGCGATTAGGTTTATTGGAATACCAAGTGAAGTGATCCGTGTGATCGATCAAATCAATTTCAAAAGGAATAGTTGAAAAAATTTGTTGCACTTCAGTCAGCGTCAACCGACCAGTGGGAAAAGTGATATATGCGCCATCATATTCTGGTTTTGCCATGATAAATTCCTCGATTCTTATCCTGCGACGATTTGTTGGTGAAAATTTAACGGATGCCCTAATAAGCGTTCCGCTTCTTCAATGCGGCCGGCTTGCCGTAACTGGCGAATCCTAGTCGATGAGATTTTCTCACGATCAGCTTGTAAGGCGGCGACGACACGAGTTTCAAAGTGGCCTTGACCTAGTGTTTCTAAACTTTCAACGCCAGCGGCACCGAACTGACCAAAGGTATAATCAAATCCACACACCACGACCTGTGCTTGCAAGGTGACTAAGAATTGACTCACAAACGCTTGTGGCGTCAGCGCTGCGAACTCACGAGTAAACCGCGCCACATATAAGGTTTGAACCCCTAAGTCAGCCATTAAAGCCGCCTTTTGATCAAGGGTAGTGAGATAATCAAACGGTTGATCCGAAAATAAAGTGCTGGCATGTCGGTCAAAGGTCATCACCGCTAACGGCAACCCACGCTGTTGTGCGATGCGTTTAGCGGTTTTGATCACATGCTGGTGACCGCGATGCACCCCATCGAAGAAGCCGAGGGCTAAGACACATGGTTGCGTCGTGATCTGGTGAATATTGTTTAAATCGATCATGACGGTTACCATGTGCTCACCTCTTACTTATTTTTCTTGCCTGTTTTTTCAGGCTTTGCGGCCTTAGCATCTGCCAAAAATGCCCGCAATGGCTTCAAAGCTTGAGCGTCATATTTCGCCACAAATTCGTCAATGTCAGATTGCTTTTGATAAGCAGGATCCAAGAACATGTGTTGGGTGGTGAATGGCATCTTATGGGTTAACTTCACGTCGATCACCACTGGCAAAGTAGTGTTCTTAGCATCATCAATGGCTGCTTGGAATTCGGCTTTGTTATGCGCGGTGTATGCTTTGGCACCCATTCCTGTGGCAATGGTTGCCCAATCGGTATCAGGAATATCGACTCCTGACAATGGTTGATGGGAATCATCGCGTTGTTCAGCTTCAATGAATCCTAAAGTCGCGTTGGAGAACACCACGTTGACCACATGCAAACCGTACTTCACTTGGGTCAAGATTTCTTCGACTAACATCGCAAAGGCACCATCACCAGATAAGCTGTAAACATCGCGGTCTGGATACAAGGTCTTAGCAGAAATAGCGGCTGGCAAGCCATAACCCATCGTTGCGTACTTCCCAGAAGTCGTCCACTTTTGCGTGTGTTTGATATCGAGTAACCGTTCGAAGTTGATGTTCACGTTGCCGACATCAACAGCAAAGACGGCTTTCTTGGAAGCTTCTTTGTTTAATACATCAAAAATTGGTTCTGGACGGACAGGTGATTCAGTGGAATCTTTAAAGCTATCTTGCCAAGCCACCCAGTTCTTCTTGTTTTCGATGCAAGCCGTGTAGAATGGGGTTGCTTTGCGTGGCTTGCCAGCCTTGGCTATTGCCTTCAAAGCGGCTTTGGCATCAGCTAAAATAGCGACATCGTTGTGACGACGCTTGCCAAGTTTGGTTGATTCAATATCAATTTGAATGACTTTGGCTTTGGGATTGAACAACATGCTGGCAAATGGCACATCGTTGCCGACCCACAAGATCAAGTCCGTTGCCATCGCGGCTTCAACACCAGGCTTTGGTGCCACACGTCCAGTTGAACCTAAATAGGCAGGTTCGTCTTCATCTAAAATGCCTTTGGCCAAGACACTGGAGATCATTGGCATTTTGAATGTTTCAGAAACCGCTAACAATTGTTTGCGGGCATGTTTTGCACCGAGGCCGAAGTAAATCAGCGGACCTTTGGCTTGTTGGATCAACTTCACGGCTTCTTGGATCTTTTCTGGATCTGGGGTGATCGCATAAGGCTTGATTTGCGTGTTGGCATTGGAAACATAAGTGTCAGGGATCTGCGCCCAGCCGAAGTCCTTAGGAATCGTAACGACAGCAACGCCTTTTTTCTCGTAAGCTTCTTGAATCGCTTCATCGATCACTTTTGGTAAGGAGCGAGCAGTCATTACCGTGCGGTTGAACACCGCCACATCGTTGAAAATCGGTTCTTCATTCATCGCTTGGAAGAAGTCGATGTTCATGTTCTTGCTTGGTACTTGCGCAACGATCGCAAGGACTGGCACGCGGTCGATTTTGGCATCGTACAAGCCGTTGAGCAAATGCACGGCACCAGGGCCAGCAGAACCAAAGCAGACGCCGATTTGACCAGAAAGTTTCGCGTCGGCTGCAGCTGCTAAAGCCCCTGCTTCTTCATGACGCACTTGAATAAATTTGATTTGATCTTGTTGGTTATGCAAGGCGTTCATCGTGGAATCAAAGCTCCCACCAGGATAACCATAAATATGGTCGACGCCCCATGATTCAATGACTTTTAAGACTGCATCGGAGCCGCTGATTGTATTTGTCATAATAGACCTCCAAAATATTTATGCGTAAGCGCTTTTACAAGAATAAGTCTAACGCCAATGTAAGCGATTCACCATGTTTGTGTGTGTCTAAAAACTAGTGCAGAAATGACTTGCTGTTATATTCTTCACAACCATAAATAAAAGGCGACCCCATTAACATTAAGGTCACCTTGTGTGTTCACATATATAAATCTGTAATACAGTTGCTAATTTTCTTGCGGCGCTCGGCGAGTGAACCACCATACCAGCACGAATTCAATCACGAGCAAGCCGGCAACAACCGCGAAGCTGTTGACACTGCCAGTCACGGTCCCAGCCGCTTGAGTCGTCGCGGCTTTTTGACCAGCAGCGACAATCGCTGCAGCCATACTGGTGCCAAGGGCGGCACCAAATTGCTGTAAGGTATTAAAAATTGCATTCCCATCACTATGCATTTGGTCACTGAGTTGATTGAGGCCAAAAGTCATTAAGTTCCCATAACCGGTCCCCATCCCAAGCATAATTAAAATATACCAACCTAAAATCGCAATATTAGACAATTGATGTCCTTGCAACCACATCCCGATCGTACCAATAACGATCAGTATGGTACTCGTCCGCAACGGTAACTTCGCACCGGCGTGATCGAGCCAGCGACCACTCAAAGGACCGGCGATTGCACCTAATGCCGCACCTGGCAACACCAATAATCCTGCAATCAATGCAGTGCTGTGATTGACCAATTGAATATAATTTGGCAACAAGAAACTCATCGCCAAGGCACTGATCTGGATACAAGCAAACGCAATGACAACTTGGACAAATGCAGAATTCGTAAACAAGCGAATATTGATGATCGGCATATCGACATGCAACGAACGCACACTAAAGCCGATCAACGCTAAGAGCCCGACGACTAACGCACCAGCAACTGACCAGCTGATGAAAGGTTGCGATCCCCAGTTGGAGATTCCAAAAATCAACCCGCAAAACGTCAACACGATCAAACAAACACTGAGTTGATCGATTTTGGCAGCAGTCGTCGGTGACTTTTGTTCGATGCAAACCAGCCCTAGAATTAACGCAATGATCAACACCGGTAATAAGAAGACAAAAATATAGCGCCAAGACATCAATGAAACGACGATCCCACCAAATGTCGGCCCAATGGCAGGAGCCACGCCGGTGATCATGGTACCGACCCCCATCATCATGCCAATTTTACTGGTTGGGACTTGTTCTAAGATAATATTGAACATCAATGGCAAGGCGATCCCTGTGCCTAAACCTTGCACGGCCCGCCCAAGGAGTAACACCCAAAATGCTGGTGCAATGCCATCTAACGCCACCCCAATGATGAAGAAGCTGATGGCAACAAGGAACAAACTTTTGGTTTTGAAGCGGCGTTTCAATGTCGCTGACAACGGCACCATCGACGCGACCACCAGCAAGTACAACGTCGTCATCCATTGCACGGTATTCGTCGCCACACCAAATTCCTTCATTAAGGTTGGAAAAGTGATATTCATGGCAGTTTCAACAATCACGCCACAAAACGACATTAAGCCTGTGGCGATGATCGCGCCAATTACTTTTGGTGAAATTTTTTCGTTCATAAAACCCTCCTAAATTTCGTTAGCAAGCTAACGATAACCAGTTTACCGCAAATTTGCCAATGTGCAAACAAAAAATCGCCGTTAATGCGACGATTTTACTTAACGATTCAATTCAATAAAATATTCTAGCATTCGAGTGAACACTTCACACTCTGCAGGTGTAAAGGCTTGATTCATCGCAGCTTGTTGCTTGGCAATATAGCCACTCACCATGGCATGTAGGCTTTCTGCTTTAGGGGTTAACATGACTTCTTTTTGGCGAGCATCTTTTGAAGAAATCACCCGCTTGACCAACCCGGCTTTTTCCATCCGTTGCAAAGCGACGGTGGCAGTTGAACGTTGAATGTTGAATTCTTGTTCAATATCGCGCTGCAAGCAGGCATGTTGATCGCCGATAAAGTCGATGATCGACATTTGAGTACCAGTCAGACCGTATTTTTTGGCGTGGGCATCCATGCTTTTGCTCATTTGATTACTGGCGAGTTTGACTAATTTTCCGTAATCCATCAGGTTATCCTTTCGTTTGCTTATTGACCACTTTCTGCTAACGGTCCCGTCGTTAAAATAGTTTGTTTGGCTTGCAAGTTGGCAAGATTCTCTTGGTAATGTTGCGCGTAAATGCCAGCAAATAAAATCGTCAGTAAGTATTCGCTAGCCACTTGTGAGGCAATCGTGCCGATTTTCATGAAGTCGAATTCATCCCCGAGCACTTCTAAACAAACATCGGTACCTTGTGCAAGCGGCGATCGTGGGCGGCCAGTGATCAAAATCGTCGGCACTTGATGGGCTTTAAGGTAGCGCATCACCTGCTGATAACTTTGATTTTGACCGCGATAGCTGACAAACAAAGCACAGTCACTTGAGGTGATATTGGTTGAATTCCAGCTGGTTTCGCCGAATTGATCTGCAAAAATCGGATAGCGATCGATTTTATTCAATTTATTGGCAAATCCTTGGACCAATAAACTTGAGTCTCCACGACCATATAAGAAAATGCGTTTGGCATGTACCAAAATTTGTACCGCTTGCACCACTTTCGGAAAATCCAAACGAGCTTTCGTCGCCGTGATCGCATCTAAACTCAAAGTGGTTAATTTTTCTGTGGCATTGCGCAAGGTATCATTCGCTGCAAACGGAAAATTCACATCATCAGGCGCGACTTTTTGCACACTAAGCTCTTGTGTCAACGCTAACGAAAAATCGCGATATCCTTTAAACCCTAGCTTTTGACACAAGCGAATCACTGCCGAATGCGAGCAATGGGCAGTTTGTGCTATCGTTTGCATCGATTGGCCGACGATGGCATGCGGATCATGTAAAATAACTTGCGCCAGGGCCGCATCAGTCGGCGTAAAGTGCACTTGGGCTTGAAGCTGTTCAGCAATCAGCATCACGTGCCTCCTTGAACATTTTGTTTAAGTCTATCACGATTATTAAACATTTTCTTGAACATTTTAAACCACTTGCCTCACATTCACCACAATCAATAGTCGCCTTGCTATGATAGGCGTGTCAAAGACAAGGAGGTCATTAAAATGAAATTAGCGATCATTGGTGCCGGAAAAATCGTCCATGATTTTTTAACCATTGCCGATCAAATTCCAGATTTACAAGTGGTAGCAATTGCCGGGACACCAAACGATGAATCCACATTAAAAGACTTGCAAGGCAAGTATGGCATTCAAAAAACTTATCTCGATGCGCAACTCGCGATGCAAGATCCTGATGTTGATACCATTTACGTTGCTGTGCCGAACAGCTTACACTTCACCATCGCTCAAGCCGCTTTAACCGCTGGTAAAAACGTGATTTGCGAAAAACCTTTCGTCAACACGCGTCAAGAAGCCGAAGCCTTGAAACAAATTGCAGATGCAAAAGGCGTCTTGTTGCTAGAAGCGATCACCAACCAATATTTGGAGAACTTCACCGCAATTCAACAGGCCTTGCCTACTCTTGGCCCAGTACGGATCGCATATTTCAACTACTCGCAATACTCCTCACGTTATGACGCGTTTAAGCAAGGCACGATTTTGCCAGCGTTTGATCCGCAAAAAGGCGGTGGTGCGTTGATGGATCTCAATATTTACAACATTCATTTGGCAGTGGGCTTGTTTGGGGAACCCGCCAGCGTCAGCTACGCGCCAAATATTCAGCGGGGTGTGGATACATCAGGAATTTTGAGTTTGCAATATCCCAACATGCAAGTTGTTTGTATTGCTGCCAAAGACGCTGATGGGCCTTCCATCGGCGTCATCGAAGGCGAACAAGCAACATTAACGCTCAACGGTGCACCAAACACCTTGCCTAGCGTGACGATTCACGGTAAAACTTTAAATGCCAATCACCACACACATCGCATGGTGGCAGAATTCACGCGCTTTGCCCAAATGATTGCCGAACATGATACCAATGCTTGCGATCAAGCCTTTGAACACAGTGCGGCGGTGCTCGATGTGTTAGCCCAGGCCCGCAACAACAAATAACACAAAAAATCGACCGCTCACATCTTCAAGTGAGCGATCGATTTTTGAATTACATGGTTTGTTCCGTGCGTTCGATAATGTCATCTTGCGTTTCTTTGGATAACCCGACGAAGAAGGCGGAGTATCCAGCGACCCGCACGATCAAATCACGATGTTGTTCAGGGTGTTTTTGCGCATCGATCAAAGTGGCACGATCGACAATGTTATATTGCACATGATACCCATGCAGACGGTTGAAGAAAGCCCGCAGCAAGGCGACTAACTTCATGCAAGATTCTTCTGAGCGTAAGATCTGTGGTGACATCTTTTGGTTGAGCAATACCCCACCGGTGATCGCACCAGTATCAAGTTTAGACACACTCTTGAAGACTGCGGTTGGGCCATTGGTATCCATTGCGTGTTCTGGTGAACACCCTTCAGCAAGTGGTGTCCGCGCATGACGGCCATCAGGAGTGGCTAACGTGGAGTGGCCTTGGCCGACGTTTGCAGAAATCGAGCTGGTGCCGGCATAACGTAACCCACCGATTGGGCCGCGACCATAGCGGGTGTTTTTGTACTTGGCGATTTCATCGATGTACGGGGCATAAGCTTCAGTGATCAACGAATCAACATATTCATCATCGTTGCCATATTTTGGTGCATCATTGAGCAACATTTGACGGATCCGTTCGCCTTCAGCACCGGCAAAATCAGATTGCAACGCATCCCATAATTGTTCAGGGGTCAACTTGTGTTCGTCAAAGATCAATTTCTTCACGGCGGCCAAAGAGTCTGCTAAGTTGGCGATGCCGACTTGCAACCCTGAGATGAAGTCGTAAACTGCGCCGCCTTCTTTGATGGTTTTACCACGGCCGATGCAATCATCTGTCAATGTCGAGCATAAAATATCCGGATAACCTTGTTCCAAAACCATATCGCAGGTGTTTTCGATGATCACGGATTGACGGGTAATTTCACGCAACGACTTGTCCCAAGCATCAAGCAATTGTTGATAGCTGGTCATTTCTGGGAAACGCCCATAATTTGGTAACAATTGCTTGCCAGATTCTGGGTCGACCCCGCCATTCATCACGATCAATAATGTCCGTGGGAAGTTGATGAAACTCATCCCAGTACAACGATAACCCCATTTGCCAGGAACCGCCGTTTCCACACAGCCGATGGAAGAATAGTTATAGGCATCTTCTTTTTTAACGCCGCGCTTGATAAACGATGGAATGATGATCTCATCATTGTTAAACGCTGGCATCCCGAGGCCTTGCTTGATGACTTGCACGCACGCCAGCATAAAGTCGTTGGATAAGCCATGGTGGTAGCGAACCGTCAAGTTTGGTTGTGGTAAGTGGGCTTGAGCGATGGCTTGCAAAATCAAATAAGACATCGGGTTGACCGCATCTTTACCATCCGGGGTTTGGCCGCCGATGGTGATGTTTTGATAAAGTGGTGAGCCAGCGGAAAATTCCGTATGCTGCCAAGAACGCACTTTATTGATGGTCAAGGTCTTCAACGCTAAATTGGTGATCAATTCAACCGCCTGTTCAGGCGTCGTGCGACCAGCTTTGAGATCTGCTTCATAGAAAGGATCCAAGTATTGATCGACCCGGCCGTAGGAAACTGAGTGACCATTGGATTCAATTTGCAAAATCAAATGGACTAACCAAACCGATTGAATCGCTTCACGTAAAGTCTTGGCTGGTTCGTAAGGGACCCGCGATAAAATGTCGGCAATTTGCAAATAGTTGTCGCGTAAGTCAGCGTCATCAGTGGCATCAGCTAACTGCTTGGCTTTGTCAACATAACGCTTGGCAAAGTGCTTGACGGCATTGATGGTGATCAAGCTAGCTTGATAGAAGTACAACTTCTTTTGACTTTCGTAGTCAGTGAGATCCAACGCATCCATTGCTTTTTGAACGCGATCTTCATACCATTTGAGACCTTTGTTGATCAACGCGGTGTAGTCAACGGCGATATGACCATCGCCACTAGTGATATTCCCGTCAGCGCCAATGATCCCTAAATCATAAAAGACCCGGCTCTTTGGTGGAAAAGCAGCTAATCCACGATCTTCCAAGGTGTTGTGTTGCCAAAATGGTGCAATTTCGCGGAGTTTGTCTTTCGTGTCTTCAGTAATATAGAAGACATCCCCTGGCCGCTTTTCAAAGGTATCGAGTTCGTCGATCACCCAGTTCATAGAATATTCTGGAAATACTGGCGCCCAGCGATTTTGTTGGGCTTGGTTACCAGCGATCAAAGTTTGTGGTTCGATGAAAATGGTCATTTTATCAAGGATATGGGCCAACATCTTGGCACGCAACACATCGAGTTGTTCATCTTGATGAGCCTTGTAGGCTTCTGTCGCCAACACCGCACGCTCTGGGTCAACGTAAGGCTTCGCGTCGATGATGGTATCACGCAAAGCGTTCATACGCTTGGTCAGCTTTCCGAATTCGCCTTTGGCAACGGCGCTTTTTGCAATTGTGGTTTGAGTTTTCATGGCATCCATTGATATTTCCTCCTTGAAATCAGGTTCATGTTTACGTTCATAATGTATCATCGTTTCAAACGAAAATCAATTAAAAACCAAAAAATCGGATAAATTGCCACAATTGTGCACTGTCGCTCCCCGGATCATTTATTGGTATGCGTCCCGTTGGATTCGCTTACTCAACAGTAATCACGCAAATTATCTCATCGCGTCGAGCAGATTGGTTTGATCGTATTCAGTGATCGACTGATTGCCCAAAGAAAAAGGCCGATCCTAAGGTCAGCCTTAAATCACTTTCATTTTGCTTTCGCAATTTCAACGGTAACGTGTTGATCTGCTAATTGTTGTTTCACTTCCGGTGTGATCCCATCATCAGTGACCACCGCGTCTACTTCATCAACACTCAACTGATGGACCAAGCTGGTGCGCTTGAACTTCTGTGAATCCGTTAAAATCGTGACGTGATCGGCGTGTTGGGCCATGGTTTGGACAATTTCGCTGCGCATTAAATCATTGCCGAAAAAGCCGGCCTTTGGTGAATACCCATCAGTGCCCACAAAGCATTGCGTCACTTGAAACTGTGAAAGCATCGCTTTGGTCAGCGGCCCTACCACCACTTGCGCGGCGGCTTGATAATTGCCACCTAATAAGATCACATCAATATTAGGATAGTCGCTCACGTAATCGGCGATGAAGCTGGAAATCGTGATGATTGTCACGCGCTTGCCTTGTTGCCCTAGGACTTCAGCAAGCAACGCGCAAGTCGAACCAGACTCGATCATAATGGTACTTTGATTCTTCACCGATTCTGCTGCTAACAAGGCAATTTGACGTTTGGTTTCGTAATTTTGCGCCAAGCGAGCCCGTAGATCTGTCGGATCGTTAATAATGGCGACGCCGTGTTGGCGCTGAAGTAGGCCTTTTTCTTCTAATGTAGTCAAGTCTTTGCGGATGGTGACTTGCGACACTGATAATTCTTTGGCCAGTTGATTCACTTCCACTTGTCCCGCTTCTGTCACCCGCTGTAAAATGCGATCGATTCGTTTTGCGACCATGGCGAACACCTCCGATATCAATAGTTTAGCACGTGTTCTGCACAAATACGACCTTAATTTGCATTCAAACGCAAATTAATCATTTACGTTTGAAACTAAACGTGCTACATTATCCGTAAAGGAAGGTGAGCGTCATGGCAGAGCAAGACAAACTCGGCTTGATCTTCAATATTCAAAAATTCAGTCTCAACGACGGCCCTGGGATCCGCACCGTAGTTTTTTTCAAAGGTTGTCCATTGCGGTGTAAGTGGTGTTCCAATCCAGAATCACAATCTGGTTTCCAAGAAGAAATGTATGACGAAGCCAAACAAAAAAATGTCACCGTCGGCAAATGGTACACCGTTGACGCGGTGATGAAGATCATCGAACAAGATCGCGACTTCTATGAAGAATCTGGCGGCGGCGTCACTTTATCTGGTGGTGAGATCTTGTTTCAACCGACCTTTGTCACCGCATTAGCGAAAGCTTGCCATGAAGCAGGGATTCATGTCGCTTGTGAAACTACTGGTTACGCCAATCCTCATGTTTTCGCCGACCTGGCGCAATATATCGACTTAATGTATTACGACTGCAAACAATGGGATTCAAAGAAACATCAGGCAGGCACTGCTGCGCGTAATGAGCTGATCCTTAAGAACTTACAAGCCGCTATGCAAATGCCTAATTTGCAAGTGCAAGTCCGCATCCCTGTGATTCCAGGGTTCAACTATTCTGACGACGATGCGAAGCATTTTGGGGAATTATTCAATCGCATTCACGTGCCTTCCGTTGAATTGTTGCCGTTTCATCAATTCGGATTGAAGAAATATCAAGATTTGCATCGTGAATACGCGTTAAAAGACGTCAAGCAGTTAACCGCCGATGACTTACAAAGCTTCCAAAGCATTTTGCAAGCTGCTGGTATTCGCGCCACGGTCAATGGGTGGTAGCCATGGATGATCCTGAAAAAATCAACTTAATGGCCAAAGCCGCTTACTTGTATTACGTCGATGATCAAACGCAATCGCAAGTGGCCAAGCAATTACAAGTTGACCGTTCAACAGTCAGCCGCCTGCTGAAAAAAGCGCGCGATACTGGCATCGTCACCATTCAAGTCAATCACTTTGATGTGGAAACCTATCAGCTAGAACAACAGCTTCAGCAGCGCTTTGGCTTAACCCAAGCGATCGTCATTGAAACTGATGCAAATGCCGATAGTGCCACAAAAAATCAACAACTGGCCAAAGCGGCAGCACAATATTTAAAACGGATCATTCGCCCTCGCCAAAACATCGGCTTTGCTTGGGGCACCACCCTTTCTGGAATGGTCGGTCAACTCGATCACCCGATCAAAACCAACGCCACGTTTGTCCCATTGGTCGGCGGTCCCAGTCCCGCAAATGCGAAATATCATGTCAACGGCATCGTTTATGATGCTGCCAGACAATTCGGCGGTGACAGTTTATTCGTCGATGCCGCGGCGGTTCAAGAAACCAAAGCGATTCGCGACGGGATCTGGCAATCACAGTATTTTCAAACGGTGCGACAGATCTGGAATCATTTGGATATCGCCTTTGTCGGCATTGGCGGGGCTTTGAATCGCGGTGCCAGTCGGTGGCGAGATCTGTTATCTGATGATGATGTCGCCTTACTACAAGATCGAGAAGTGATCGGCGATTGTTGTTGCACATTTTTTGATCGCAACGGCAAAGTCCTTAAAGGAAATTTGCATGACCGAACCATCGCCATTGACCTCGATCAACTTAAACATACGCCTAACACTGTCGGCGTGGTGCGCTCGGTGACCAAAGCGCCAGCGATCAAAACATTTTTGACCATGGGCGTGCTTAACACCTTGATCACAGACAGTGAATGCGCCAAACGTATTTTAACTTAATCGCACAAATGTGCATGTCTAGACCAATTAATTGTGATAAAGCTTGGTACGACGCGATTTCAACATTTCGGCCTGTCAATTTACTGCTACAAATGTGCAAACCAAGCTACACTAGAACCATCAACTACATGAGGTGAGAAAAATGGAATTTTTACTTGATACGATCCACATTGAAGACATTAAAAAATATAACGACATTATCGCTTTGGCTGGGGTCACTTCTAACCCAACGATCGTCAAAAAAGAAGGTAAAGTCGACTTCTTCAAACACATGAACGAGATCCGCAACATTATCGGCAAAGACAAAACGTTGCATGTCCAAGCAGTCGGCCGCACCACTGAAGCCATTGTTGAAGATGCGCACACGATTCGCGACAATATCGATAATCAAGTCTATGTCAAAGTTCCAACCAATGCTCAAGGCTTAGCTGCGATGAAGATCCTCAAAGCTGAAGGTTTCAACATCACTGCCACTGCTATTTATTCAGAAATGCAAGCGCGTTTAGCCATTGAAGTTGGCGCTGATTACTTAGCCCCTTACTTCAACCGGATGGTGAACATGGGGTTGGATGCCAAGCAGATCTTAGCCAACATTCAAGCTACGATCGATCGTCAAGGTAGCTCCAGCAAGATCTTGGCCGCTTCTTTCCACACTGTTGGCCAAGTCAACGATGCTTTTGAAGTTGGCGCAGCTGCTTGCACCATGGGCGCTGACATTCTCGCTGCTGCATTAGGCAACCCTGCCATTGAAGCCGCTGTTGATGGTTTCACCAACGATTGGGAAAGCATTTATGGCAAAGGCACCACGATCTCCAGTTTCAAATAACGTTTCACCGTTTCTCAACATACCGTCTGGCTGAGGTCAGGCGGTTTTTTGTGCACACTTTCAGCTTTTGAGGCGTACCTCACACGGTTGTGCATCGAATCTAGTTTGAGAAAGTCGGTGCAAATCGTTCAAATCGTTTCGTCCGGAGCCACGTCGATTGTTATGTTTATGCGAGCTGTTAGGGTTTTCAATACGACTTGCGTTATTTAATTTGGCGAATCTATTTTCGTTGCGCGAAAGCGATTACGAGCCAGCACACACCTGCTAAGCTGATCATTGAAAGTTCGTTTAGAAAGTAGGTCACACAATATGTCAGATGATGCGCGTTATTTAGTCGTCGATGTCGGCGGCACCAACTTAAAATATGCCTTGATGGATCGCAGTGGCACCATGATTCAAAAAAGTCGCGTCGAAACCCCACAAGATTGTTTAGATAGTTTTCTCAGCACTGTGGTTGCAATTGCAGAAGGTTTGCATTGCCAATTAAACGGTATCGCTTTTTCCACACCAGGTCGCGTCGATATCACCACCGACACGATCTACTGCCGCAACAACTCCCTGCCTTACCTTGATGAGGTTTGCTTGCCTCGTCAACTGCGACGCTTTGGCATCCCCATCAGCGTTGAAAATGATGGCAAAGCGGCGGTGCTGGCAGAATCTTGGTTAGGTAATCTCCAAGGCATCAACAATGGCATGGCAATGGTATTAGGCACCTGTGTGGGGGGTGGGATCGTTTTAAATGGTCACTTGTGGGCAGGATCTCGACGGTTAGCTGGTGAAGTTAGCTTAATGCCAGCAACCCCTAATAACTTATCTGACGACGGATTATTCGGCCATACCGCTTCTGCTGTGCGAATGGTGGCAGCTGTCAACGCCGCAGTCGGCAATTCTGATTTAAATAATGGCGAAAAAGCTTTTGAAGCAATCAATGCGAATGTTCCTGTTGCCCAAACAATTTTTAAAGCCTACGCGCGTCAAGTGGCGTCATTGATATTAAATGTCCAAACTGTCCTTGATCTCGATCGCTATGTCATTGGCGGCGGGGTATCCTTTCAAGCTTCACTGATCGACGAGATCAATACCCAATATGATCACATTCTTCAGCAACGGCCTTGGGTCGCCACCACGATCGCACGTCCTGAAATCATGAGTAGCCGCTACCACAACGATGCCAACCTTTATGGGGCATTGTATCGCCTATTCAACAAACTCGATGTCCAACATGACGTCCCGATCGACTTAGATGATGTGCCAATGGTTTAGCCGTTCAGCTCGTCATTTTGCAATTGATCGCCATTTGTGCCATATGGGCAAGCGAATCGATATTTACGAATATTGACGTAAATCATCGATCCATTTACGCTAGAATAATGACAGTTACTTATCGCCTACGATCGTAACTCAGGCCATGGATGGTACCGGCCTGCTCCTAAGTTTTATTTGCAATCTTGTACGCCGCTATTTAGTGGCGTTTTTTTGATGTCGAAAACAAAAGCAACCCGCTCACAAAATGTGATCGGGTTGCTTAACATCAGTCATCTGCTTGGGCTTTGACACGATTGCGCCCAGCTTGTTTAGCATCATATAAATTGCGGTCAGCATGCTTATACACGTCGTTGGCACTGTAATGCCCGGATTCGACGCGGGCTTGACCGATCGAGCAGGTAATAATCAACTGCGGATCCACTTCAGGGAAACGGACCAAGTTTAACAACGTTTGGAATCGTTCACCGATCGCCATCGCTTGCTCATAGGTCAGATCTGCTTGCGCGATAATGGCGAATTCTTCCCCACCAAGACGATAAGCAGACGCTTCAAACGGTAAGTCTTTGGCGAATTCCTCGAGCTCTAACGCCAAACGTTGCAACACGATGTTGCCACTTGGATGTCCGTATGTATCATTGATATGTTTGAAGTGATCCAAGTCCCCTTCAAATACTGAATAAGGGGTACCAGTTTTTTTATATTCGGCAAAGCGTTCGTCAAGTTCTTTGTTGAAGGTCCCGAAATTCCGGACACCAGTCAATTCATCAATGGTCGTCAAAGTGGCCATGTGATTCGTGCGGTGCTGCGTCATGCGCATGATCTGCTCAAACTCTAGGCATAAGACACTCATGATCGCCAAGGCTAACAACTGCCGCATCCAAAACCAAGCATCGGTATGTTGCGCCGACATTTGGCTTTGCATAAGCAATACCGAAGCGGCAAACACCGCAAACACGCCGTACTTCCACAGGCGATTTTTCACTAAGCGCTTGGCGAAAGCTTGCGTGGCATAAAGCGTCAGTGCCGCGATGATCAATGCAACAATCCCTAAAGGCGAAACCTGCGACCCGAAACCAAAGAAATAAATCGCGATCAACCCGATATCCACTAGTGCCTGCCATCGCAAATGTAACTGCAAGTTCAAAATGTACATCGTTAAGATCATCATGTTCAAGTAGGTCCAATGAAAGCCTGCTTGCAAGTGATCATAATAGGCATCAGCTTGCATCTGCGCAAACAAATACGCCATGAACCCAAAGCCTGTGATCAAGGCTAACGGCTCGCGATGCGCCACCACAAATGGCGTCGCCGTACTAGAATTGACCCAATAGAAAAACGATGTCGCACCGACCATTACAATAAAGTTGGTCAGCAACGATAAAACAAACGATGCAAACACTTCAGTAAAATTCATAACGTTTCCCCAAACGATTGATTGTGTGCTTTTCCCTTTAGAATAACACAAAAATCGCACCACGTCGCAATCAGATGGCACACAATTCGTGTGAGTCGAGGTGTGAAAGTCGCCAGTCCATATCTAATTGGTCTAACTGTGAAACCCTTGGTTCTGAAGAATAACCAAATCGACTCATTCAAAAATTGACTTTTGACAGTCTAATTGTAACCGCTTATAATTCAATCAGTTGAACGTATGCGAAAGCGAGGGCCAGATGAATATTCCTAAACAAGCGGTATTAGCGCTTGCCGTGCAACACCTTGGTGTCAGATCTGCAGCAAATTATCTGCCAGTGATGCAAAGTTCAGACGCCGATACCAAACACATGGCCATTGCGGTTGACGTCTTACTTGTAGGCTACCCACTGCTGAGCTTAGGTACAGAGCATCCGCGATTATTCATTTTTACCCCAATGCAAATTATCATCGCAACCTTACCAACAAGCAATCGCCAGGTCACTGCCGGTAGCATCGATCCCTTATCGATTCCGGCAGCGGAAATCATGCACTTTGCCGTCACATTAAAGCACGCCATCGTCACCATCAGCTTCGATTATCAAAAACAACACTTTCAAGGCACTCTTGATCGCTATTATGGCTCCGATGAACGCTATGTGACCGATAATTTAGAGCATCTCGCCAGCGTGGGCTTTTACGGTCGGATGGCACCATTAACGTTATAACCTTTTGAATCGTCCTGCTAGCTCAAATCGATAGCAGGATTTTTTATGTTCAACGCACAAAAAACGCCTCGCAGAATATCTGCGAGACGTTTTCCAAATCTCGTAAAACGAAAATCCAAAGATTAACGCTTGGAGAATTGGCTAGCCTTACGGGCTTTCTTCAGACCTGGCTTTGAATTCTATAACATCAATGGGTCTCAATCAGCCTCAAAGTATTGTCCTCTCAACGTTAACTCCCAAGCGAATTTCAATGAGTTTGAATCAATATCAATGAATTACACATCATCGGCCCAAAATCGGGCCAATTTCAGAGAACGTAAGAAAACTACAACGAAGAAACTCACGTCTTTTGAATGATGCCGCCCAATTCAGAGATTGGTTCAAATAACATTCTCCTCAAACAACGCACTATTAATAGGAAGGGAATGTTTTGAAATTGATAGCAATATTAATATCAGATTTTTACAATATAGCACTGATGATATTTGCGCACGCCTCGGTAAGTCAAATACAAGTTCTCGCATGGGAAAGGCCACCTCCACGATGAATTGTCGGCTATCAACTCTGGAGGAGGTCATCTCATGAAGCCAACACTAGAAACAATCGAGGCCACCATACTGCACGATGGCCTACGCAAATATAAATTCAAAAATAGCCGTACTCATCCGCAGCCAGCTATTAAAGCAAATAAAGGTGCGGTCTTCGCATGGCGTAGCAAACCAAAAATGACACTTGGTCAAGGAGTCGTAATCACATCACTCGAAGCACTTGCACAGTCGCCAGATGAATATACCCATTGGACACCAAACGTCTATTGCTATGGCACTTACACGGACAAAATCCATCACATTACCCAAGGCCATACAGAATCAAACCTCAAACAAATCAATGCTTTCACCGTGGACATCGACGTTACGCCAGATTCGGAGCTTTTTAGCTCCAATGATCTCCTGCTAGAATCTCTAAGTTTGGGGTTAATGCCCACCATGATCTTGAAAACTAAACGCGGATACCAGATGTTCTTCATCCTTAGTGAACCCGCATATGTCACTTCTCACTCTAACTTTCGGGTTGTTGCCGTTGCAAAGAAGATCTCACAATCGCTTCGCCAATACTTCGCCAAGAATTTTCCTGTGGATATGACCTGCAATCACTTTGGTATCACACGCATCCCACGTACTGATAACGTTGAGTTCTTCAAAACAAACTATCAATATCCATTCAGTAAGTGGCTATCATGGTCGCTCAAGCAGGAAGACACCTCGATAGAAACCAAACACATCAAAGCTTCTAACCAGCTCAACCATCGTCAAATCGACGAGCCGTGGTTCTCATTACTCCTAAATCAGTCAAAAATCCGCGGTACAAAAGGGTTATATGGGCGCAACAATGCAATCTTCACACTAGCACTTGCATGCTACTCCTCTGATCTCAACAAACATGAATGTAGCAAAATGTTGCGTCAGTTTAACGAACGACTAGATGCCCCAGTTTCAAACAATGAGTTAAAGAAAACCATCCGTAGTGCATACTCCGGCACCTACACAGCCGCAAGCCGTTCCTTTATTGTGCCTCTAGTCCAAGAATGGGTTTCAGAAAGCCTTACGAGTAACGATTTATTTTCCCGATCGAAGTGGGTCAAGTTTAAGCAACCTCGCACCGCCCGAAAGAATAGTTTTCTCAAAGAGTGGAAGACAGACCTTATCCACTACTTAACACGCAAGACTTCCACTGATTCACCCTTTCTCGACACCACCCAATCACGAATTTCTCAAGCGATCGGCATTCCACTTCGTTCACTAGCAAAACTCCTAAAAACAATGCACGCCGCTGGCGAGATTATTTTGCATACACGTCGCGGCCGCAATGGCGGCATCTCAGTTGCCTATAGGACTACTCTCGTCGCAGCAATCATCCGTACTAAGCAAGTCACAGCTTTACACTTCCTCAACCAGATTTCACTCATCTTAGCCCAAGCACCCGCAAGGCTACTTCAGCTTACTTTTATTTCTGCAAACCTTTCTCATACAAATATTCGCCTTCGCGGTCAGACGAACGTGTCATCCTCAGGATAAGCCAAGATCAATTCGGATTTTAGGTCAACACCGTACTACGCCATTCAAATCAACCAAAACTATCAATAGTAATAACACTATTGATAGCAAGTAATCATCACTTTCAAATCATCGCCTAACACTTATAGCACAAGCAATTCCACAAGATTGCTATCAATATTAACAGTAAGAAGGTAGCTAGTGGCTGTTCAACTAGGCCACTAGCTAGTTTAAATTCGTGAGCAATCATTCCTGGTGACCAGCTTAGACGTAAATGGTTGAGAATTTTTTGCTTTAACTCATCGCTCAGCTTAGTTTTCCGACCACATCGTGATCGCTTGTATTCGGCATCTGTTTGTGCTAATTCAGCCTGATAAGGTTGACATCGAGATAATTCATAAGAAATTGTTGACGGTGATCGGTTCAGCCGAACGCCCATTTGGATATTGGACAGCCCTAGTTCACAAAAGGTTTCGATTTTAATTCGTTCGGAATAGGTTATACTAGACAAAAGATCAGCTCCTAAAAGATGGGTTTGTGGTAAACACCATTTTAAAGGAAGCTGATCTTTTTTGTCCGAACAGCGTTCGGATTAATTTTACAATCTACCATCAGTCTTAATAAAGTGGTTTTGCCGTTGATCTCCCAAAAGTTTGGGATATGGCTCAGTTGTTAGCTTCGATGCGGCATCAACCCGAATCGTTTCAACTTCAATCCCCATGTTGAAATCACTCGCGTTGGCAACAATTTCATGATTAAAAATAATCTGACCAATTTCATCAAACATCCCAATCCCTCCTCATGTGGTTTTGATTAGAATTACTTTACATCAAATTAGAATATGATGAAAGTATTTATTCTGATTTGATCGGGTTGGCGACGGTGTCCCATAAGTGTCCGACTTTAATTAATCCTTATCAAACACAAAAACGACTTCACTCTAACTCAAGTGAAGTCGTTACTAGGTTCATTTGGCTTTTGATAATCCTGGTCGAGAGGCATCAATTCACTCACTCGTTCAGCCTCAAGCACTAACAGCGGACCCGTTTGGGGTTGAACTTGGAGCCGGTTATGGGGATCAAAACCCTGTAATATTCCGATCATCGCTTGCCCACTAACATTAAATTGAACGCGTTCGCCAACCCATAAGACAGATTGCCGGTAAACCGCCAACCACGTCGCGGCCGGTTGTTGGAACAACGCCGTCAACTGACCGTAGATGGCCGCAATCACCTGGTTTCGCGTCCATTGTTGATTGGGGGTATCAGCCAGCGTTAAGCTGACCGGTAATGCTGGAACATCAGTCGCTGCAAGATTTAACCCAATCCCAATTAACAACTGCCAACCAGCTGAGGTTTGAACTTGTTCAATTAAGAGACCACCGCGTTTTTGATGCCGAAACACCAAGTCATTCGGCCATTTTATAGCGAGCTCAAGACCCGTGACCGCCGCTACCGCCTGGACAACCGCCACCGCTGCTCGCGCGGCCTCAAGTCCCCCGTCTGCTTGGTCGTTGAGGGGCCAAACAATCGTGAGATAAATGCCAGACTGAGCGGGGGACACGAACCGGTGATGAAACCGGCCCTTTCCCGCCGTTTGACGCTCTGCCACTACGATTTCAGGTCGGTGATTGAGCCGTTGCTTAGCATAAGTATTGGTGGAATCAACGCTTGGCAACACCGTCACCCGAGGATCAACCAGCCATTGGGATGGCAGGTTTTCTCGAATCACCGTTGCTTTTAAATCATCGCGCATTAACGCCTCCTAAATGAGGTGAACCCCTTTATCCGCATAAATGACGTCGCCGGTAATGGCCGTTGATAAATCGCTCAACAAGAACGTGGCCACGTTGCCGATTTCTGACTTGGTCACGGACACCCCATCAACCGTTCGTTCCTGCGACATTTTCAGCAGGGTGCTGGAGTTTTTAACCCCTGTCACAGCTAATGTTTTCACGGCCCCAGCCGAGATAGCATTTACGCGAACGTGACGATCACCAAGTTCTTTGGCGAGATAACGGACGTTGGCTTCAAGCGCCGCCTTAGCGACCCCCATAATGTTATAGTTGGGAATCACGTGCGTTGAGCCAAAGTAAGTCAACGTGACAAGGCTTGTTAAATCAGGGAAAATTTCGGTTGCCAACCGTGATACTAAAATAAACGAGTATGCGCTGACGTCTTGGGCCAGGTTATACCCTTCTTTAGAAATCTGAAGAACTGGGTTCTCCAAACTCTCCTTATCGGCATATGCAATCGCGTGAATTAAACCATCGACGTGGCCGTATTGGTCCTTAATCGTTGTAAAGGCTTGAACCACCGTTTCCTCGTCAGACACATCACACTGAATCATTGGCATCTCTTCCGGTACAAACCGTTCAAGAATGCGCTTAATTCGCTCATTTTGATAGGTCAAAATAACTTGACCGCCATTTTCCTGGATGGCCTGCGCGCACCCCCATGCAATACTCCTCTTATTCGCAACTCCCATAATGACGATGGTTTTTCCCGTCACAACGTCCATTTCTTCATCCCTTCCTAATAGTGGTTAAAATTGACGATAACGCTGACGCCTTGCTGCCATCAGCTCGGCGACAGGCAGTTTTGCCAGCGCCGTGATTTTAAGATCTAATTGAGTCGTTAAGGCGGATAACGTCTCGGGTGTCGTCACCTCGGGCAAGACCCGGTCAACAAACCCAGCGGCTAGTAGCTCGCTAGGCGTGAGCTTCATCTTCGCCGCAGCTTGGTCGGCCAGTTTCCCATCCCGCCATAAAATCGACGCGTACCCTTCCGGGGACACCACCGAGTAAGTACTTTTTTCAAGCATCCAAACTTCATCACCCGTTGCAAGTGCCAAGGCGCCGCCACTACCCGCTTCACCAAAAATGAGGCTCAGATATGGTACTGGTTGGCCAAGGCCGGTTTGAATGCTTCGAGCAATTGCTTCCCCCTGCCCGCCGTACTCGGCTTCCACGCCAGGATATGCGCCTGGTGTGTTAATTAACGCAACGATGGGGCGGTTAAACTTAGTCGACTGTTTCATTAATCGAATCGCCTTACGGTAGCCATCTGGACTAACACCGCCAAAGTGAGTCGCCTGACCTTCCGCCATGTCACGGCCCTTATTAGTCGCCAAAATGGTCACTGGCCGACCGTTTAAGCGGCCGACACCACCAATCAAGGCCGAATCATCGCCGTGTAACCGATCCCCGTGCAACTCATGAAAATCACTAAATACCCCATTAATCAACGTGTAACTATCAATTTTTGACTGACTCCGTGCCGCCTGAACGATATCGTATGCTGCATTTTCACTCATCTAGGCGCCTCCTTGGGACAGTTTTAGTAACGACACAATGGTGGCCTTTTGTGCCGACCGAGCCACGATATCGTCCACAAAACCATTAGCCAGTAACGTTTCAGCTCGTTGAAAATCAGCCGGTGGCTTAATATGCAAGGTTGATTCAATCACCCGGCGCCCCGTAAACCCAATGAGCGCATGGGGTTCAGCCAGCGTAATGTCAGCTTCCATCGCAAAACTGGCGGTCACGCCGCCCGTTGTGGGATCAGTTAACACCACCAAGTAACACAGCCCTGCTTCACCATGGGCCGTGACTGCTTGAGTGACTTTGGCCATTTGCATCAAAGAATGCAGGCCCTCTTGCATCCGAGCACCGCCAGATGCGGTATACAGCACAACTGGTAAACGTCGCCTTGTAGCTTCTTCGAACAGCCGGGTCAACTTCTCACCCGTCGCCGATCCCAACGAACCCATCATGAAGTTGGAATCCATCACGCCAATCGCCACCTGCAAACTGTCGATGGTCGCCATCCCCGTTACAACGCTTTCTGGCAGGCCAGAATGCTGCTTAGCTTTCGTTAATTTTTCAGCGTATTGATCATCAACAAGAGCTGGGTCAACCGCTAGCTCCGCATCGAATGCTTCAAATTTGTCAGTGACTATTTTTAAGCGTGCGGCCGCTCCCAGCCGAAAGCCATACCCACAATGGGGGCACTCTTGAAAGGGGCCCAACTTCTGGTGGTAGACACTTTGCTTACAGTACGGACACGTCACGTATAAATCTGACGGAATCTTATCCATCCGTTTTGCCAGAGTCGATTTATCTAACCCATTAAACTTTGCTGGCATCATCTAACCACCTCGGTAATATCGTCTGTTCAACGGACTCAATGGTCACTTCGTCCGCGACAAATTCAGGACTGGCAACCAAATCCACTAGAAATGCCTGATTAGTTGTCAATCCGGTGACTTTGAGCTCCGTCAGCAACCGTTGCATCTTCTTCAACGCCGCCGCCCGATTTGACCCGCTGGTGACCAACTTAGCAATCATCGAGTCATAGTAGGGTGAAATGGTGTCCACTTCACGCAGGCCAGTGTCAATTCTAACGCCGTGGGTCCCAACCGGTAGGAACAGGCCAGTGACGTCCCCAGCAGCTGGCATGAACTGGGCCGCTGGGTTTTCAGCATTAATCCGGCATTCAACTGCAAACTGGGTCACCTGAACATCTGCTTGGTCAAACGGTAGCGGTTGGTGAGCTGCTACCAGAACCTGGGCTTTAATCATCTCAACGCCAGTCACTTCCTCAGACACAGTGTGTTCAACTTGCAACCGGGTGTTCATTTCCATGAAATAAAACCGTTGATCAGGATCCATTAAGAACTCAAAAGTACCTGTATTCCGGTAGTTCACGCTTTGGCAGGCCTTTACCACAATGGCGCCTAACTCAGCACGACGCTCGGCCGAAATCAAGGAACTAGGACTTTCTTCGACTAACTTTTGGTGGTGGCGTTGCGGTGAACAGTCCCGTTCCGGAAAGTACACCACGTGACCAAAGTCATCGGCAATCACTTGCATCTCAATGTGCTTTGCATGTTCGATGACCTTTTCCAAATAGATGCCAGTTTCACCAAACGATAGCTGAGATTCACGTTTAACGTCTTCAAAAGCGACAGTTAATGCAGCTTTGTCGTCGACGCGTCGCATACCTTTGCCGCCACCGCCAGCAGCGGATTTCAGCATCACTGGATACCCAATTTTTTCGGCAAGGGTTAAGGCCGCGTTCAGATCTGAAATTGTCCCATCGCTGCCAGGAATAACCGGAACCCCCGCAGCTTGCATGACTTCACGGGCGCTAGCCTTATCACCCATTAGGGCGACAGTTTCCGATTGAGGACCAATAAAGGTTAGCCCCACTTCTTGGCACAACGCTACAAATTCAGCATTTTCGGACAAAAAACCATACCCGGGATGGACAGCATCACAGCCGAGCAGACACGCAACGGTCACGATGCTTTTCATATCTAGGTATGATTGTTCCGGCAAAGGCGCCCCGATACAAACGGCCTCATCTGCAAGTTCTACGAAGTAGGCATCCCGGTCAGCGGTCGAATACACAGCCACGGCTTCAATCGCCATCTCGTGTAAGTTACGGATCACCTGAACGGCAATTTCACCACGGTTAGCAACCAGGACTTTTTTAAACATGGGTTTCACTCCTCTGTTTCAACAATGGCAAAAATTAGCGTGGCAGAAAACACCACTTGACCATCGACCTTAATTTCGCCACTACCGATTCCAATGCCGTGGCGTTGTTTTAATAGGGCCACATGGCAATCTAGCTGGTCGCCAGGGTGGACCGCCACAGTGTATTCGGCGGCTTTGACCCCACCAAACAAGACGTTTTTGCCAGCGGCTTGGTCGCTCAAAATTGCCAGTGCGCCGGTTTGAGCCATCATTTCTAGTAGCATAAACATGGGTGCGACCTTGTCGTTGGGTTGCCCCCGAAAATACCACTCGTTAATGGTGACCAGTTTCGTTGTATCTGCTCCCACTCCTGGTTCGACGGCTTTAATCTCGTCAATAAATAAAAAGGGTGGGCGCTGCGGAATCACGTCTTTAATATCCATATCAATTCTTCTCGATTCTAAAGAGCGGTTGATCGTATTCAACGAGGCTGCCGTCCTCAACTAAAACCTCACGCAAAATGCCATCATACGGGCTCTTCACTTCGTTCACGACTTTCATGGCCTCAATCAAGCAGACACCATCGCCGGCTTTAACCTGATCTCCCACGCTTTTAAACACGGGCTTGCCCGGTTGAGCCGCTAAGTAAACAAGGCCAACCAGCGGCGCCGGCACAACGGCATCATCCTCAGTGGGTGCTTCAGCAGTTTGGACGGGTGCCGAAGTTGCCACTGGTGCAGCCGAATTAGCTGCATTTGAGTGATGAGGCTTGGTTAACAACAACTTGAAATTGTTGTCACTAATTTGCATTTCGTTTAATGAGGACCGCTCGAACTTATCAACGAGACGTTCAATTTCTTGCTCGTTCACGCTTATCCCTCCCAGCGTTTAAAGGCAATCACGGCGTTGTGGCCGCCGAATCCAAACGAGTTACTTAACGCATAATTCACTTGTTGGTGCGCATTGTCCGCATTCACCAATGTGACGGGGGTTTCTGGATCTTGATCGTAGACCCCCACGTTTTGTGGTAACTGACCATTTAAAGCGCCAATTGTGGCAACGGCTTCAATTGCGCCAGCCGCACCTAATAAGTGGCCGGTCATTCCCTTGGTGCTGCTGACCAAGACATCTTGACCAAACAAGTCCGCGATAGCGCGCGCTTCACCCGCATCGTTCGCCTTGGTGGCCGTACCATGCGCGTTGATGTACCCGACGTCTTTTGGTTTGATACCGGCTTCTGAAATCGCCTGACTCATCGCGCGTTTTGCACCCTTGCCGGAAGGATCAGGGGCAGTGACGTGATAGGCGTCTGAGGTTCGCCCGTAACCGACAATCTCGGCTAGGATGGGCGCGTTTCTAGCTCGGGCATGGGTCAAACTTTCAAGAATCAGTGTGGCGCCGCCTTCACCCATGACGAAACCGTTGCGGTTCACATCAAACGGCATTGAGGCCTTTAATGGATCTGTCGACTTAGATAACGCGGTCAAGGCAGCAAAGCCGGCAATCCCAATTTCGTTGACAGACGCTTCTGAGCCCCCGGTCATCATGACCTGAGCACGGCCCAATTTAATTTGTTCAAAGGCGTCGCCAATGGCGTTCGTTGCAGAGGCACAAGCCGTGACAACGGCTTCACTAATGTTTTCCGCCTTAAAATAAATCGACAGATTACCGGCAGCCATATTAATGATTGAATTGGAGACAAAAAGCGGTGAAACCCGCTTTGGGCCCTTATCATGCATTTTGATGACTTGTTCTTGAATGGTGGTCAAGCCACCAATTCCTGAACCGTAGATGACACCAAAGTCCTCTGAGACAACGTTATCGGGTTCTAGCCCCGCGTTTTCCATCGCT
Source organism: Lacticaseibacillus porcinae (assembly GCF_003946305.1). Lineage (GTDB taxonomy): Bacteria > Bacillota > Bacilli > Lactobacillales > Lactobacillaceae > Lacticaseibacillus > Lacticaseibacillus porcinae. The sequence continues at coordinate 5,888 of NZ_RHNS01000016.1, read as the reverse complement.
TCAATCGCACTGTATAAAGCATACTGAGAAAACAGGTCCATCCGTTTCGCCGTCTTGGCTGACAAGCGCTTAGTCGCCTCAAAATCCTTCACTTCACCAGCGACGGTAATGCCAGTATCCGCAGTGAACTTGGTGATTGGCGCAATGCCAACCCGACTATCTGCCACACCGTTCAAAAAGGTTTTGGCATCGTTTCCTAGAGGTGTCACTGCACCCATTCCCGTTACAACTACTCGTTCCATATAGACCTCCTAAAGGGTCAAGCCACCATCGATTGTAATGACCTGGCCAGTGACGTATTCGTTGTTTAATAAAAAGGCACAAACATCGGCAATTTCGGCTGGTTTCGCGAATCGTTTAGCCGGAATTTCAGCCAGAATGGCTTCTTTCGTCTTATCGCTGAGTGCATCCGTCATGTCGGTCTCGACCATCCCAGGAGCAATCGCATTGCTGCGAACCTGACGAAGGCCGCCTTCTTTGGCAATGGTTTTCATTAGCCCAATCAACCCGGCTTTGCTGGCCGCATAGTTGGCTTGACCGACGTTTCCAGTCAATCCCACCACACTGGCCATGTGAATAATGCTACCCTGGCGTTGCTTTTGCATCAGCTTCAACGCCGGTTTTGACATGTTAAAAGCACCGACTAGGTTCGTTTGGAGTACCGCATTAAAGTCCTCAGTGCTCATCCGAGTCATTAACTTATCCCGGTTAATCCCGGCATTATTAATTAACCCACTTAACCATTCGCCGTGTTTCACTGCGTCATTAACCATCCGCTGGGCCTCAGCTTCATCCGTCACATCTCCCACAACCGTGTGGATGCCCAACGCATCAAGGGCAGCCAACTGCGATTCTGGTAACTCGTGACGGGTTGTGATGACAACATTCTCGCCATCACCCGCTAGCCGTTCTGCTATTGCTAGACCAATTCCGCGATTACCGCCGGTGATCAGCACAACTCCATCTGCCATTTTTACTCACCATCCTAATTCGCTTCTCACTGCGTTTAACGTTGTCATATCATTAATTTGGTACCGTTTGGCAGCTGGTGCAATCTGCTTAGCAAAGCCACTTAAAACGTGACCGGGGCCAATTTCAACAAACTGGTCCGCACCTGCCGCCGTCAGGCCTCGAAAATCATCATAAAAATGCGTGGGCGCAACTAGCTGGTCAACCAAGGTCGCCGCTAAATGTTCAACAGCAAATGGCTGACCAGTTGTATTACTCCAAACCGGCCACTTAGGGGCGGTAAACGCCACCGTTTCCAATCGTTGGCCCAATTTTTCTGAGGCACTTGCCATTAATGGCGTGTGAGAACTAACAGCAACCTTGAGCGGCACCACTCGAATTTTATGATCCTTCAAGGCCTGTTTGAGCTGTTTCACCGCCTCAGGGGTACCACCGACCACAAGCTGATTAAGCGTATTGTAGTTGGCAATGTAGACCCCATCGATCTTATCGCACAGTTCTTGGACAATGGTTTGCTGGTCCGTTAACACCGCGGCCATTTTCCCCGGTGTTTCATGACCAGCCGCCGCCATATAGCGAGACCGGTCTGCCACGAGCCGTAAGCCGTCTTCAAATGACAAACTGCCAGCAGCAACCAGCGCACTATACTCACCTAGACTTAATCCCACCAGTCCAACAGGCGTTGCCGCTGTTGGCGCAATCAACCGCCAGATGCCATAGCTCATCGTCAAAATTGCAACCTGCGTGTTTTCTGGTGCAGCCGCAACCTCCGGATCAGCGAGGTTAATGCCAAGAATGTCAGAAGCCTGCGTGACCGTTTGGCGATAGCTGGGCTCTTCACGGTATAGGTCTTGACCCATTCCAAGTGTTTGGGCACCCTGACCCGCAAATAAATAAGCCGTTTTTGCCATTGATTATTCCTTAGCTGCTAATTGCTTTTGGACGTAGTCTGCCACTTGGTTAACTGTGTCTAAGCTTTCATCCGTGTCAATTTCGATTTCAAATTCATCTTCGATTTCGTTAACGAGTTCAAAAATGTCAAGACTGTCTAAGTTCATTTCTTGCTTGAATGACATATCAGGCGTGATGTCTTTACCTTCCATGCTGTCGTCTTGTTGTAATACGTTCATGATTTTTGCGATGATTTCTTCTTTTGACATAATAATTGATTCCTCCAAAATGGTTTTAGTTGTAGTAGTCGAATATTGAAGCGCCAATTGTCAACCCGCCACCAAAGCCACACAGTAGCACCTTGTCGCCGGGTTTTAGTTGATCGCTTGCCACTAAGTCGTTTAAGACCAATGGTTCGCTCGCCGCTGCAACATTTCCGTATTCGTCAATGTTGATGGGGCACTGTTGGGCTGTTAACCCTAATTTTTTGCTGAGTTGTTGAATGATTCTGGCATTCGCTTGGTGGAAAACCACCCAATCAATATCGGGTAACGTCAGGCCGGTCTTTTGAAGGACCTCTTCAATGACAACCGGGGCCTTCTTAATCACAAAGTTGTAGATTTGATGACCGTCCATCGTCAAGTATGAGTCGGCTTCTACCGGTTTAGCGAAGGGGCTATTGTTCGGCCGAAAATCAGCCATGAGACTGCGCCCTTTTTCGCCAAAGGTTTTAAACGCGTCACCCAAGTAATGGTCTTGGCCATCCTCGTTCAGCGCTAATAACACCCCTGCGGCGCCATCGCCGAACAACACTGCCGTACTGCGATCCTGCCAGTTAACGTACTTACTCATCACCTCACCGCCAATGACGATGACGTTTTGATAGCCCTTTGCGACTGCCATATCATGAGCAACAGCCATGGCGTAGACAAACCCGGTGCACGCTGCATTGACGTCAAGCGTCGCCGCGTTTTCAGCACCAATCGCGCCTTGAACCGTTGCGGCCACACTGGGCATGCTGTAGGTTGGTGACATGGTGGCAACCACAATGAGATCAATTTGTTTGGGCCCTATACTATTGGCCTGCACCAACTGCTGGGCAACGTCGATGCATAAGCTCTCCGTTGTTTCAGTTGAGGCGAGGTGGCGACGTTCAATCCCCGTTCGCTGTTTGATCCACTCGTCACTGGTCGGCATTATTTTGGCTAGATCAGAGTTCGTGATGATTTGATCCGGTACTGCACGAGCCGTTGTTATTAAGTTAAATGTCATTTTGCTGTCCTTACTGGGTGATGTCGCTCAAAAAGTCTTCCAGGTTAATCAAGGCACGCTTGATGACCTTTACTTCATTGCCGTCCATTCCCTTAATAAAGCTCTTAACGATTTGGCGATGAAAGGCGTCATGGGCCCGGTATAACAGCTTGCCTTTGTTGGTTAGTGTCAGTCGGGTCACCCGATGATCTTGTTCGTCGTTGATTCGTTTGACGTACCCTTTACGCTCCAAGGTTTTGACGTTCGTTGTCAACGTCCCCTTAGTTAGCCGTAATTCATTTGCAACCTCGGTACTCGTTTTGTGATCATGCAGCGTAATCGCATGAATCAGGTGAATTTCTTTCACCGAAATATCCCGAAAGGTACTTTTCCGCAACGTTTCTTCCTCGATTCGCATAATATGGTCGTAAACATCCACCAATGCATCGTTCATAAATCGAAAATCCGCTTTACTAATATTGTTTTTTTCTTCAGCCATTGTTCATTTTCCTTAATTTGACGCCGTATTTGGTGCCACAATAAAGGTCAAGTCTGCCTTAGCTGCAACGTTGTCGCCAACGGTTGCTTCTGTATGCACCACTCCCATATTACTACGTCGTTTTGTAAAGGCCACGTGTAACTTTAAAACATCGCCAGGACGAACGATTTGATGGAAGCGGGCGTCTTTAATAGCGCCCAGGTAAGCTGTATTGCCAGCAAATTCAGGGGACTTTAAAATTAAAATTGAAGCGGCTTGTGCCAGTGACTCAATAATGAGCACCCCTGGCATCACCGGATTGCCCGGAAAATGGCCCTGGAAGAATTCTTCGTTGATGGTGACGTTTTTGGTTGCCACAATTGATTCGCCAGGTTCCAATTCATCCACATAATCCATGAATAAGATTGGGTACCGGTTAGGAATCAATTCCATAATTTCTTGGGCAGATAAGATTGCCAATTGTTTTAACCTCCCTTTTGCTTGAGTACTTGTTTTTAAGTATTCGACGTGGTAATTTAGTTTGAACATCAAACCAATTTATCGAATGACCTTAATATAATCACATTTAGTTTGAATGTCAAACCTTTTTAAGGAGTTTTATGATGAATGCTAAACAATTGAGCCACCTTACTGGCATTGTTGATTATCCTTGGTATGACGCCGCCAATCGCTGTTGGGTTACCCGTTCCAATCTTCAGTAACACCATTAAAGACCTTGATGGGTTTTTCTGTCCACTTAAATGTTCAACTTAAATTTTACAATCTGCCATACTTAAAAAGTGTTGCAGATCCCACTGTTTTAAGCCAAATTTTTTTATCGTTCTGTGCTCGGACAAAAAAGATCAGCTTCCTTTAAAATGGTGTTTACCACAAACCCATCTTTTAGGAGCTGATCTTTTGTCTAGTATAACCTATTCCGAACGAATTAAAATCGAAACCTTTTGTGAACTAGGGCTGTCCAATATTCAAATGGGCGTTCGGATTAATTTTACAATCTACCATAAGCCTACCGATTTTTTAATATTATTTTATTCATCAATTTCCGGCGCCGACCCAAGCTCTGCCTGAATCATCCAGATTTTCTTCTCAATTGCGGTTTTGAGACCAATGAAAATATCTTGGGTACTGAAGTCTTTTTCAACATCGGATACTTCAATGCCGTGTTGGTAAAGGTTTTCCAAGTAACGATATCCATCAACTAAGTGTGCGAGGCGTTCTGGGGTTGTTTTGTCCCATTCACCAGGCCAGTCTTGAATCTTAGTGTTTTCGGCCATTTCTTTTAAGGTCGAGTAAGGACTGCCATCAAGCGCAATCAGCCGTTCAGAAATGACATCGAGTTGGCTGTCAATTTCTTCCATGAACTCATCCATCAAGGGGTGCAACTTCAAAAAGTTGGGTCCACGCATGTACCAATGCGTCTGATGGATAATCATTGACATCTGGCTCAAATCGGCAACGAGTTGATTTAATACTGCTTTGGTTTTCGTATATTTCATTAGATTGATCTCCTTTCGATATGGTTATTATACGCGCATTTTAGAATCAAGTTAGCCACTGTCTCAAAATTTTTTGGACGGCCAAGAATAAGTCCAACATTGCCAAGCTCAAGAAGATTTTATCGAAGCAAAATCAGTCGTTGGATCTTCAAACTGGGTCTCAAAAATCTGATACCAAGAGTAAAATTGCCCAAACGAAATCTTCAATCAAGCAACATCAAACTACGGTGACACAGATTCGCAAAGCAATCACTAGTGCTCGCCATGCTCAAACAAATTATGCTGAAAAGTTGGATTAGGTACGATTTTGTCGGGGGTAGCCAAAATATGCTGTAGGGGTAGCCAAATTGAAAAATGGGGTAGCCAAACGACTGTGGCGGCTAGCCAGCGTGTTTTTTATCAGGTAGCCAAAACCCCACTTTGGGGTAGCCAGGGCCACGAATGTGGCCCCTTTAGAAAACCCACCGCACTGCGGTGTAACCCATATTTGGGTTCAGTTTTCCCTTATGCCCATTATCCAAAACTCCAAAATTCGTCCCCTGTCGAAAATCGTCAACAGTCACACGTCTAAAACCGCGCATGTACTTAGTAATATCTCGCCAGGTGTCGTGTTATGCGTCCTTTGTGTTGCTATATAGTTACATGAAAGGCACAGGAAGAACACATATTGAGAGAAGAAAAAAACTCGCAACACGACGGCGGCTTTGATGTGAACCCCCAGGTTTGGACAACAATCCAAATCTGGGGGTTTTCTTATGGTCAAGTTTGATTTAGATCTTCGT
>NZ_RHNS01000015.1 GCF_003946305.1 Lacticaseibacillus porcinae | reverse complement strand
AAGTCACCGATTGCATATCGACAACTTGCCCTTCAAGAGGCTGCATAACCAAGTTATTTAATTGTCCAACCTAATGGGTTCACATCATGCACTCATTGCAAACAGCATCTTTTTTACATCGGCTGAATCGTCGCGGTATCTTGCGTGACTTGTGCTTGATACCACCGCCCGCGGACACACACTTTAAAGCTGACCGATTGCCAGTGACTTGGCAAGTGACTCGCAACAGTCGGGCGCCCATCAACTTCTTGCAACCCGCAAAAGCCTTGCACCACATCCATCCAAGCCCCGCCGTTAGCTGCGGGATGGGTGCCACCGATATACACACCACCGGCAAATTGTTTGGATTTTCCCGTTAAATCAACTGTCGCTGATTGCATAAAGAAGGGATAAGCCCAGTCTGCTTTACCGATTTCACAAGCTACTAACGCATAAGTCGATGCCGAAAGCGTGGAACCGTGTTCGGTGCGCGGTTCATAATATTGCCAATTCAACAATTTCTGTTCCGTGGTGTAATCGTTCTGGAATTGCTTCAGTAACAACACCACATCTGCTTGTTTGATCACTTGGGTATCGCTGGCAACGCCATACGCCCCGCCCCAATATTCGTTGGGCTTTAACAAGCGGTCGCGCACTGCCGGCACGAAAACATTTTCCAAATCGCGATAGCCATCAAATTGCGGGATCACGCCATCTGCATCAGGTTCAGGAATGTATAAATCAACCACATAATCGCTGAGCCGCGCTTGCCAAGTCCCCCAATCAACTTGTTGTTGAATTTCTTTAAGGCGTTCAGGATCAGCTTTTGCCACCACAACAACGCCTTCAAGGGCCGCTTGCACTGTCGCTAACGCCGCGCGATTGGTGTAGGCATTGTTGTTGACACGTTCGTGATATTCATCTGGGCCGAGGACATCTAACAATTCAAAGCGGTGTTTCAACGGGGACCAATAGCTTCTCGAATAATAGAATTTCGCACATTCGATCAAGACTTGCAACCCACCATCCGTCAGCAACCTCACATCGCCAGTGAGTTGATAACTCGACCACAGCGCCATGGCCACTGCTGCAGAAATATGGATCTGCTTATCTTTAAAATAGGTCCGCATCGGCCGCCCAGTGAACACATCAGTGACATTGTAATCGCTGGTGGCATCGCGACCATCTGCTTGGCTTTCCCACGCATAAAAGGCGCCTTGATAGCCATAGTGCTGGGCTTTTTTCAATGCTTGAGGCAACGTGTTGATGCGATAATTCAACAATCGCCGTGCAACTTCAGGATCGGTTCTTAAGAAAAACGGCAACATAAACATTTCCGTATCCCAGAAAAAGGCCCCTTTATAAGTTTGTCCCGACAACCCGCGGGCTGGGATCGACAGATCCAAGTGATGCGGTGCAATGCTTTGAAGTTGATACAAGCTATAGCGTAATGCTAAGTCAGCGTCATTATCCCCTGTGATCTGCACATTACTGCGATCCCAGCGCTTTGCCCAAGTCGCTTTGTGTTCAGCGAGTTGGTCTTGGTAGTCGGTTTCGTGAAGACCTTGCGTGATCGTTGAGACTAAGCGTTCAGCTGGGACATCTAAGCTGGTGTACACCAAGGCTTGAACCGTATAAGTGTAAGTCACGCCTGGCTTTGCTTCAGTGCTTAGTCGCGTTCCTGAAGATCGCCACTGCAGCGCGTCAACACGTTGGGTGACCGCGACAAGATCTCCTTCACCAGTCGTCAACAAGATCCCATCAGTGATCGGCTTCTCGTCTACGAAGTGCGGGCCGTTGAGATCCCACACTTTTGGATCAATGGCATGATCGATCACGACTTCTGCTGGTCGATCAACTTGCACAGAAACTTTTCCAGCAAGTAAATGTTCATCTGCGGCACTAGCAAAGCGTTCTGTCGTTAACGTGACTTGCACCCCACCAAGTTCAAAAGTGGTTTGGCGATGATGCACCGCGGCTTTGAGATCCAACCATTGACGGTGTGCGAGCTTCGGCGTTTCATCGGTCAACTGCTCACCATTCACTGATAACGTCAAATGAAGCGGATCTGGCGCATTCACCGGTTCACGCCATGCATCCCCGTGTTTGTCATAGACGCCTAACAAATTCACCGCGACGAAATCTTTAGCAGACATTTCCTCTAACGTGCCGCGATACCCTAGATAACCGTTCGCGATCAAAAAGGTATTCCCGTTTTGCACGACCTTCGTCGCATCGCTTGTTTCAACAGTCCATTGTGACATATTATCCTCCTAACAAAATAGGCCAAGGCCTTCATAGCCTTGACCCATTGGGATATTACTTGACCGCACCTTCGGAAACCCCAGCAATGATCTGCTTTTGCATCACGAAGTAGAAAATGATCACTGGAATGATCGCAATGGTCAACCCAGCCATGGCTAAGTGCCACTGCTTGGTGAATTGCCCAAAGAAATCAAACATCGTCAGTGGAATGGTTTGTGAACCTGGTTGGTTGATGACCAAACTTGGCAGCAGGTAATCGTTCCAGATCCACATCACATTCAGCAACGCCACTGTCACAGTGGTTGGTTGCAACATTGGGAAGATCACTTTGGAGAAGATCTGCCAGCGACTCGCACCATCAATGATTGCCGCTTCATCAAGGGCTTGCGGGATCCCTTTCATCGCGCCGTTATATAAGAACACTGACATGCTGGCACCAAAGCCCAAGTACATGAACACCAACCCTGGACGATTCAACATGTTGACGCGCCCGAACACGGAAACCAAAGGGATCATAACGGATTGGAATGGGACTAACATTGCGGCAACGAACAACATGTAGAAGAAGCCGCTCCACTTGCTTTTCGTCCGTTGGATCGCATAAGCAGCCAACGCGGAAAAGAAGATAATGATCGCTACAGATACGACGGTGATCACCAACGAGTTCATAAACGTGGAGACAATGTTCAAGTCTTTAGCAGAATTGACATAGTTGGCGAAGTTTAAATGCGTCGGCAACCCTAAGGTGTCACTGAACAATTCCTTTTTCGTTTTAAAGGAGTTGGTCAACATCAGATAAAACGGGGAGATCCAGATCAAGCCTAAAATACAGCCGACAATGATCATCCAAATTTTTTTGGTATTTTTTTCTGCATGCATTAGGCTTCGATCTCCTTTCTAGACGTGAGGTAAACTTGCGTCAAGGAAATGATCGCCACGAAGACGAAGAAGATCACAGCCTTAGCTTGGGCAAACCCCATTTTATTCATGGAAAACGCGGTGTTGTAAATGTTCATCGCGACCATTTGCGTCGAGTTGTAAGGGCCACCTGCCGTTAATGACAAGTTTTGATCGTACAACTTGAAGCAGTTGGACAAGGTCATAAACAAGGAAACCGTAAACCCTGGCATAATCAATGGGAACTTGATCTGCCAGAACTTTTGCATCGCGGTGGCACCGTCCAAGTCAGCAGCTTCCAGCAATGATTGATCGATCCCTTGTAAATAAGAGATGTAGATCACCATGATGTAGCCGGAATATTGCCAAACCATCACGATCACCAAAGCCCAAAAGCCGGTGTTAGTGGTGGCAAGCCAGCTGCCAAGGCCTGGGATACCGGTTAATTTCCCGAATGCGGAGAAGGCTTCAACAAAGATAAATTGCCAAATGAACCCTAAGATCAACCCACCGATCAAGTTCGGCATAAAGAAGATCGTCCGCAAAATGTTGGCACCTTTAAACTTGTTGGTGACTAACACCGCCAGGCCTAAGCCGATCACATTGATCAACACAATGGCGATCACTGAGAATTTAATGGTGAACCACAGTGATGCCAAGTACGTCGGGTCTTTTAACGCGTTAATGTAGTTTGAGATCCCGACAAAGGCACTTTGAGAAACCCCATCCCAGTTGGTGAAGGAATAAAAGATCCCATAAAAGAATGGCAACAGTACCACTAAGAACAATGCGATCAAAACTGGTGCCGAAAATAGGTAAAACCAGGTTTTTTTCTTGGACATCACGTAACCCCCTTGAAAATATCGTCTAACATCTACGTGCATCTGCCAATTGGCTGCCTTGTGCACGTCGATGCGCACATGGGACTGATGGAACAAATAATGGCGAGATGCGGCATCCCGCACCTAAATCAAATTTGGAAAAACAAGAAGGAGAGAATGTCTCCTCTCCCTCCATCATCAAAGCTTACTGACCAGCACGTGCTGTCTTCCAGGCAGCTTCAGAATTCTTGATCGCAGTGTTCCAGCTTTCTTTGCCAGCCACATACTTTTGTAATTCTGGTGCCATGCCGTTTTGAGCCCAGTCAGTGGCAAACCCACCGAAGACTAAGCCTTGGGTCTTCTTGTCGCTGATATAAGAGTAGGCATCTTTACCTAAAGGATCAGAGATCTTGGAAGAGTCAAAGCCAGAATATGCAGGCACGACTTTGAGTTTCGTCAAGACAATGTTCTTACCTTCTTTAGAAGTGAACAACCAATCCAAGAAGTCACGAGAAGCCTTTTGAGTCTTAGTGTCAGCTTGTTTGTTAACAGCCCACCATTGGGTCACACCAACTGGCAATTTGCCAGCAGATTCGTTGTTAACAGGAATTGGGATAATGCCAATGTTTTTGGCGAGGTTCTTGTCAACAGATTCGATGGTTGGGTATACCCAAGTCCCTTGTTCTGCCATCGCCACTTTGCCAGTGGAGAACAACTTTTCAATTTGCGTGGAGTAATCCATGGATTGAACGGGTTGTGCAGAGTACTTGGTTGTCGCATCGATATATTGCTTGAAGTAATCAGAGTTCTTCCAAGAAATGGTCTTAGCGTTGTAAGCCTTAGTCACAGAACCATTGAATTCTTGAGATAAGAATGGATCAACGGCATGTTGGCCAATGACCCACCATTCCTTCATTGGAAAGGCAGTGGCAGCTTCAATACCTAATTCAGACTTCTTGTCGTTTAAGGTCTGCAAGGCATTTTCATAAGCAGCCATCGTGGTGATCTTAGAAGCATCGATACCAGCCTTTTGGAAAATGGTCTTGTTATAAACGATCCCGATGGCTTCTTGTAACACTGGATAGCCTAAGACTTGGCTGCCAGACTTCACGGTGTTTAAGGTGCCAGGCAAAGCTTTCTTGATGGCTTTGCCGGAAGAAACATCAGACAGATACTTCTTGTAAGTCTGCAGTTGTTGTGGGCCTTCCAAAGCGAAGATATCTGGTGTCTTACCAGATTGCATCTTAGCTTTCAAAGCGGTTTGGTAATCAGTCCCACCACCAACGGAAGTGACCTTGACCTTAACACCTTTGTGCGTCTTGTTATAAGTGGCAGCTGCGGCATTGAGTTGATCTTTAAATTCAACCTTCATGTTGTAGAAATCAACCGTAGTCGTTTTACTTGAGCTACTAGAACTGCTGGAGCAGGCGGTCATTGTCATTGCACCACCAAGCAGTGCAGCCCCGACAACAACGCTTTTCACTAACTTATGCTTTGTCCCTAACATCTTTCTCATCCTCTCTTACGAAGCGCTTACATTTATTATCATATCCGGCCGACGGGTAACACACAAGTGCTAAACGCCTAAAAATCGGCTGTTACCGCTATCAGAAATTTGATCCTACAAAATATTAACCCAACAGAATATTATTAATCTATAATGCGACAACAAAGCGTGACGTAATACGTTTCTGGCGCCTTTTCACAAATCGTCTATGCTAAAATAAAACTAACAAACTCTCGGAGGTCCCTATGTCCAAACATCAATCCAAAACCCCACTGGCACAAAACATTGTCAATTGGCTTTACCCGATCACGATTTTAGGTTTATTCACCATCACGATCGAAGCGCCGTTGTTGGCAGCGTTGCTTTTTTTGAAGATCAGTTGGTTGAAAGTTATCTTGGTTTGGTTGTTTTTGTTGCCAGTTGGACCAGTGGCTACGGCAGTGATCGCAGTTGCTGGACACTTTCTTCACACGCAAACACCCGGTTTGTACGTTGATGCTTGGCGCTTCTTACGCCAAAACGGTAGTGAAGCCTTGCGTTTGTGGTTGCCAACATGGCTCTTTTGTTTGCCACTGTGGGCCTATAGCCAAGGGGTCTTAGACGAACGGGCGCCTTGGTTATACGTGTTGATCCCGCTGTTATTTGTCATCGCCTTGGTATTATTGCTATTGCAAACTGCCGTGTGGATGATCAATGCCAATTTCACCTTCCAATACCGTGATTACTGGCGTTTGGCCATCGGTGGGTTTGCGGCGAACAAATTAACGCTGTTCGCTAATTTATTACTTGTCTTCATCGGCTTTGCGATCGGTGCTTGGTTTAGCCCATTGCTTTTGATCGTATTAAGCACTTGCTTGTTCGTGCCGATGGTGGCATTAGACCAACCGCTGTTGGCCTGGGTCAAGGCAAACTTTATTAAGCCATAGACCCCACCTCCTTAAAGGTTTTGACATTAAGCGTCAAATGCTTGGCGAATTGCATCAAGTGATAAGTCTGCTGTACTTGGCACAATGTAATCAGCTTGATGCAACACTTTGGCATCCCCGATCCCGACAGCAAATTGGTTCGCTGCTTTAATCGCTTGCACCCCAGCTGACGCGTCTTCAAAGCTGATCACTTCATCGGCGTTAAGGTGCAACGCTTGTTGGGCCAGTTCAAAAATTTCTGGATCTGGCTTGCCGCGATGAAGTTTTGCGGGATCCACGATCGCATCAAAAGCGTCGCTTAGTTGCAAATGTTGCAAGATCGTCGGGGCGTTTTTTGACGCTGACGCGATACTCATATGCAACCCTTGGGCTTTGGCATCCCGTAACAATTGCGCAATGCCTGGTAAAATATCTTCAGGCGTCAGCGTTTGAATCAATTCGAGGTATAAGTCGTTTTTGCTTTTGGCAAAAGCGGCTTTTTCGTCGTCTGAATAGGCATCGACTTTGTTGCCATAGCTTAAGATCAAATTCAGTGAGTCCAGCCGTGAACGCCCACGTAGCGCGTCGTTGGCCTCTGGTGGCAACACGATATCAAGGCGTTTGGCCAATTGGTTCCACGCTTGTAAATGAAAGCGTGCCGTATCTGCGATCACGCCATCTAAATCAAAAATCAATCCTTTGAGCATGCAACCTCTCCTAACTTAAATGGACAGTTTCGTTGTTGACTAAGACATCGATCGGATCACCTGACACCAGCTTCAACGTGGTGTCATCTGCAACATCAACGGCGATCAACCGGCCGCGATAATTCAAGGTGAAGCTATAATGGGTCCAACCTTTTGGTACGAACGGCTTAAAGCTTAGTTGACCATTGGTGTAACGCATCCCGGCAAAGCCTTGGACGATCGCTAACCAACCACCAGACATCGACGTGATGTGGAGCCCATCTTCAGTGTCGTTGTTGTAATCATCAAGGTCTAGACGTGCAGTCCGTGCGTAAAGTTCGACCGCTTTTTCTTCTTTGCCCAATTCTGCAGCTAAAATCGCGTGAATTGAAGCAGACAGTGACGATTCATGCACTGTCATCGGTTCATAGAAGTCAAAGTTCGCTTCTTTTTGCTCGCGGGTGAAGCGATCATTCAAGAAGTAAATGCCTTGCAACACGTCAGCTTGTTTGATGAATGGTGACCGCAAGATCTTATCCCATGACCAGTGTTGATTCAGTGGGCGTTGATCTGCTGGGATCGAACTAGCTGGCCGCAAGTCTTTATCCAAGAACGTATCGTGTTGCACAAAGATCCCTAAATCTTTATCTTCTGGATAATACATCCGATCAACAATATCTTGCCAATGGGCCTTTTCGTCGTCAGTAACAGCCAGCGCACTCACTTTATCAACATCAGCTTTTGGTAGGCGTTCAAGGGTGTATTGCAACTCCCAAGCTGCCATGGTGTTGGTAAACCAGTTGTTGTTGACGTTGTTTTCATATTCGTTAGGGCCAGTGACACCATGGATCATATATTGCCCATGACGTTTGGAAAAATGGACCCGATCTGCCCAAAAGCGGGCAACGCCAACTAACACGTCGATGCCATCGCCGTTAACATATGATTCATCGCCGGTGTAGTCGGTGTATTGCTTAATGGCAAAAGCAATATCAGAGTTACGGTGGAGTTCTTCAAACGTGATCTCCCATTCGTTGTGGCATTCAATGCCGTTGAAGGTCACCATTGGGAACAACGCCCCGGCTAATCCTTGTTGTTGGGCGTTGTGATAAGCACCTGGCAATTGATCATGCCGATATTGCAACAAAGCCCGAGTAACATGCGGTGGCGTCACGGCTAAATACATTGGCACCACGTAAGCTTCAGTGTCCCAATAAGTGGCACCACCATATTTTTCACCGGTGAAGCCTTTAGGACCAATGTTTAAGCGCGTGTCTTCGCCGTAATAGGTCATAAACAGTTGCGCAATGCTGAAACGAATGCCTTGTTGCGCCGCAGCGTCGCCGTCGATCACCACATCTGATTGGGCCCAGCGCTTGGTCCAAACTGCAGTGTGTGCAGCTAAGGCGTCGTCAAAGCTTTGTGGCAATAGTTCTGCCATCAGCTTTTCGGCAAGGTCTGGTTGTTGGGCTGGTTCAACATCGCGGCTGGTTAAGACGATCACGCGCTTTTCAACGGTGAGGGTATCACCTTGCGCTAAATCATAGTTCAAGGTTTCATCTAAACGGCCAGCACTCGTTGCCCGCAACCCAGTGATCGCATCACCATTAACTTTCAGCGCTTGTTTAAGCAATACCGTAAACTGCGGCACACCGAAAGGATTGGCTTTAGTTTCCAATTGGATCGATCCGAGATCTGCGTCTTCATGTTGCGGGATCCAGAAATGTTCGTCGAAATTGGCATCTTCGTTGGTGACATTGCCATCGATCGCTGCGTCAAAAGTCAACTGGGCGCTACCTTTCAACACCTTGGCATCGACCTTGATCAAGCCAGCTTGTTGCATAGCGTTTGAGACGAACCGTTCAAATTTGAAGGCGACTTCAACATCCGCGCCAACATAAACGAAACTGCGAGTCAACAGTCCTTGATGCAAGTCCAATTGTAAGTTGAAGTCGCGGAAATCGTTTTTAGCCAAGTCGAGTTTTTCACCATTGATGGTGATCCCTAAGTTAATAAAACTCGGGGCGTTGATCGCTTTGCCAAAATATTCTGGATAGCCGTTTTTCCACCAGCCGACGCGGGTTTTATCTGGGAACCACACCCCTGCTAAGTAGGTCCCTAACAAGGTGTCGCCAGAATAGCCTTCTTCAAAGTTCCCACGCATGCCCATGTAGCCATTCCCAATCGCCGTCAAAGATTCTTGCAGGCGTTTATTTTCTCGATCTAACTGGTGAGTGGGCACCAGCCAAGCATCGATATCAAATAATCGTTTTACACTCATTTATACTCACTCCGTTTCACTTTTCACTACTCCAGCGTACCAGCCTGGAAAGCGCTTTTACAAGTGGTGAGCGGCTGTTACCGTTATCAGAAATTTAACCCATACAAAAAGGCAAGCTTGCACTTGCCTGTTCGTAACTTATTCAACAGTGATCACAAAACCATGTGGTGATAATTCACCAAATGCCGCCCCTTGTTGCCACTGGCCTGTGGGTTTAAACGCGACAGAAGCGCTGGTGGTGTTAAACCATGCCGTGAGTTGTTGGGTCGAAGTTTGGCGAGTCACTTTGATCAACCCATGATCGGTGAGGTGATATTGCAGGATGCCTTGACTTAACAATTCAGAATATTGCCGACGCATTTGGACCAGGGTATGGACCTTTTGCCACGTGGATTCACCAAGTTGTGCCCAGTCCATTGCTTTGCGATCGTCAGGATCGTCATCGCCAAACATCCCCATTTCCGTGCCGTAATACAAACATGGCGCCCCTGGTTGAATGAACATAAAGGCTAAGGCTTGCAACATTTTGCTGATATCACCGCCTGCTTGCGTCAATAAGCGTGGGGTATCATGGGAATCCAGTTGATTCAACATCGCAGTGTTAGTGGCTGTGCGATAATGCATCAATTGATCGGACAACCGCGCGATCATTTGCGCTGCCGTGCTTGCCCCAGTTAAAAAGTGATCGGCGATTTGTTGGGTGAAAGGATAATTCATCACTCCAGTAAATTCGTCGCCATTCAACCAAGGTTGCGCATTGTGCCACACTTCACCCACCAAATAAACATCAGGCTTCAATGCTGTCACGGCTTGCCGTAACATTCGCCAAAAGTGATGATCAACTTCATTGGCCACATCCAACCGCCAAGCATCAATATCTGCGACTTGGATCCAATAAGTCGCGATTTTTAATAAAAATGCTTGCACCTCAAGGTTTTCTGTGTTGAGCTTCGGCATTTGCGATTCATAAGCAAAAGTTTCATATTGCGGTTGGCCAGCGCCTTGGTTTGGATCGCGATAGGGGATCAGGGGCCACTCGTGAATGTGAAACCAATCAACATATGGCGACTGTTGCCCTTTTTCTAAAACATCTTGCCATTGCGGTGAGAAATACCCGATATGATTGAATACCGCATCAAGCATCACATGCATTCCGCGGGCATGCGCGTCGGCGACCAACCGCTTAAATAAGTCCAGATCCCCAAAGCCGGGATCGATTTGGAAATAATCGCAAGTATCATATTTGTGATTGGACTTGGCTTTAAACACTGGGCAAAAATATAAGCCGTTGATCCCAAGCGCTGCTAAATCATCTAAATGATCGATCACCCCTTGCAAATCGCCACCAAAGAAATCTTCGCGATTGGGATGAGCTTGTGGATCCCAAGGCCGCACTGAAGGCGGATCTAATTGCACATCGCCATTGGCAAAACGATCAGGGAAAATTTGATACCACACCGTTTGCGTCACCCATTGCGGCACATCAACTTGGCCTTCTGGATGTAAATACGGGAGATGAAAGGCATTATTTGGATCTTGACGCATCGCTTGCGTGTCAGCGCGAAAGCCGCGATCGCCAAGTAACATACGACCACCAGCATGATCTGAGACAATAAACCAATACTGCAGACGCGCATTAGGGACTGTTACATCCGCTTGCCAATAGTCATGGACTTCACCTTTGGCCACTTTCGTCATTGACTTAGAGAAACTTTGCCACTGCGCAGATTCTGGTTGCGTTGCATAAGGATCACCATAAAACACCGTGACCTGTTGCAAGTCATCGATTGCCGCATGGACTCGCAGACGGACAGTGTTGGCAGTAATCATAAAACAGTCTTCTGACTGCGGACGATGACTGATGGCCTCAAGTTTCATGAATTCCTCCTTTGCGCAATACCACTCCTGCTTCAGGCATTAACGTCAAGCGGTCACCATCGAGTTGATAGTCGCCACAAGCTAGCGCCACTTCAAAATCACTTGCAGGTAGGGTTAACGTGGTTTTTTGGGTGCCGATCGCAACCGCGACGATTGCAGTTTGCGCATCAAGTTGACGTTGATACACATAACTTTGATCATCAGTGGTCAGTTGCAAATAATCCCCTTGTTGAAACAACGGCAACTGCTTCAACGCCAGCACTTGTTGATAAAAGTGCAACATGCTATCAGGTGCTTGGCGCTGAACACTCACAGTATCCGTCGCGTGACTGTGGCCTTCAAGCCAAGGTGTCTGCGTTGAAAAACCGGCATGAGCAGACGTATCCCAAAGCATTGGGCCTCGGGCAGGTAGCTTATGGGTCGCATTGACCATCGCGAGTGCTTCATCGGCTGTGAGGCCTTGTTTGTGCGCCGCTTGCATAAAAGTATCGACAGTTTGATCGTCAAAGTCCGTAGCCGTTTCAAACGTTAAATTCTGCATGCCGAGTTCTTCACCGTAATAAATGATCGGCAAGCCTCGTTGCAAATACATCAACAACGCTAAACTTTTAGCTGCAAGTTCGCTATGCGCCACGCGCCCGTACACCCGCGCCATATCATGATTGCCCCAATATAAAATCGGTGCACTTGGCAAAGTCTGCTGCCAAATCACTTGTTGTTGCTTGAAGGCTAACCAATCCATTGGCAACGGCTGATAGGCTTGTGGCAACGCTGGATCCGTCTGGGTGGCGTCAGCAGTGAAATACCGAAAGGTGATCACCGCATCCATTAAATGATCGGTGTAACGCGTGCCAAGTTCAACACTGGCACTGGCCGCTTCCCCCAATAAGAACATATTTGGATAGTCAGTTTTCAAATGGGTGACAAACGGCTGCAGCCAAGTTTTTACTTGCGGCAGATTAGCAAAAAAGCTTTCTGCCACCACTGCTTCATCGTCGCCAGTGGCAGTGGGATAATTTTGATTTAGCGGAGCTTTGGCAATATGAATAAAGGCATCAGCACGCAAGCCATCGATCCCTTTAGCTAACCAGAAATCACACACATCTTCCATCGCGTGACGGAGTTCTGGATTCGCCCAGTTGAGATCTGGCATATGCGTATCAAACAAGTGGAAGTATGACGCACCACTCCCTGTAGGGTCTGGGCTCCACACCGACCCACCAAAAAAGCTTCCCCAGTTATTCGGCTTTTTGCCATCGTGACCAGCGAAAATATAATAATCGCGATAAATTGAGTTCACTGAGCTCGTCGCATCTTGAAACCAAGGGTGTTGATCTGACGTGTGATTCAACGCGATATCCAACAACAAATGCATATCAGCGTCGTGCAACGCCTGAATCAACGCTTCCATGTCCGCCATCGTCCCGAGGCTTTGATCGATCGTATAATAATTGGCGACATCATAGCCGTTATCAACTTGAGGCGAGGCAAACACGGGATTCAACCACACAGTGTTGATCCCCAATGCTTTTAAATATGGGATCCGCTGTTTGATCCCATTAAGATCCCCGATGCCATCACCATTTGAATCTTGAAATGACTTGGGATAGATCTGATAAATGATTGCTTGATCATACCAATGTGCCATACGCCCACCGCCTTTCTCCTAGCTATAGGATACAAGTTGAGACAATGTAAGCGCAAGCATTTGCGACCTGTTATCGTTATCAGAAATTTGCACGCACTTGGCGTTGTAACTCAGGCAACACGCTTTGTTGAAACCACGGATTTTTGTGCAACCAACCATAGTTTAACGGTGAAGGGTGGACCAAGGGAAAATACGGTTGGTAGGCTTCAAAATTGCGGACCGTTTCCGTCAACGTGTGCTCGCGTTTGGGCAAATAATATTTCACGGCATACATTCCGATCAACAGCGTCAACTTCACATGAGGCATCAATTGCAAGATTGGTTGATGCCACTTTTCGGCGAAACCTTTGCGCGGTGGCAAGTCACCACTTTTCCCGCGGCCAGGATAATAGAAATCTAGCGGCACCACGCCGATTTTACCAGAATCATAGAATTCTTCAGCAGTGACACCCATCCACTCTCGCAAACGATCCCCTGACGCATCACGCCAATAAGTTTTCGCCAGTTGTGCCGAGCGGCTCGGTGCTTGGCTGACGATCAAAATCGTCGCTTCAGGTTCAACGTGATACAGCGGCTCGATCCCAGCTTTAGTGAATTCAGCGTTGGCTGGATCTTGTTTGATCGCGTCAAAAATTTCTTGTGCAGTGGGCATCGCATGACCTCCAAGATTTGGTGCATCGATTATACCGCAATTGCAATGCCTTGGTTGGAATTCACACTTTTTGCGAAAAAATTGCACCAACCAAAACAATTTTTTAGCGCGAAAAGTCTGATACATCAAGCTTAAACGCATGATTTCAGCTTATTTATAAAAAACATTCATAGGGTTTGGTCTTGTCACGGGTAGCCGGACGCGTTATCATCATCGTCAGGAGGAGTAGACGGCTTAGGCCAAGTCGCCTGTACCACTTCATGGCGAAGCGGAAGAGCTTCGTTAAACCGAATGAGACAGACCCGCAGCGCCGCAGCGACTCACGTTTGGTTGTTGTGCAACGCTGGATCTCTCGTATCAGAGTGCCGGTACTGAAGGGCCCCTGTGGGGTTCAAACCAGTGACACCGGGTCGAGTTCCCTATGGCGACATAGGAAGCTTGTGCGCCTGTGGACGAAAGGCTAATGCATTGCTGAATAGTCCCTAAAGTGGTCGACGCCTAATAAGTTTCGGCGACGCAGATACGCACATGTATTGTTATCACGCTAAAACGTAATTGAATCGGCATTAAAGCCACAGGTCCACGAAATAGGCAACTGTTTCGTGGATTTGGTGTGCCATCAGCCTTTCACGACTCATCGCGACGAGAATTTTGTTCCCTGCACCCGACTAGACACCCATGTTATGATTTGGATATTGAAAAACCCATACCACAAATGTGATATGGGCCGCGCGACCGTCTTATGGCGGTGGTCGAGTGATTAAATCTTAATAGTGCCAACTAGAAAGCCGTACGCCAACTCGCCAAAGTCTCTGTACGGCTTTTCGCTTGCATTTTTTCGGTCTTGTTGGACCTTTAGTCGCGATCAGCTCCCGTTTGACGCGACGATGTCTAAGCACTGTCTCTTCGATGTTCACGAACTTGGAAAAAATTCGATCGATCGCTGTCATGAGCTTTTACGCAACGTGATGATCGCCACGATGACGACTATCACAGTTAACAAGCTAGGACTCCTTTCTCTAGGATCAGTTCCAGTGCCTGGGTAACCCATTTGCACCACTCCCTTCGATTGTGAGACCACCGCGCAATCAACTCAGCGCACTTCCATTATCCCATGGCTGACATGACGCCGGCTATTGCATGTTATTTTATCAATCATTATCAATAAGATAATCGTATCAAATCGCATAAAAACACGGACAACCGGTCATCACAACCAGTTGTCCGTATTTGCTTTCGTCATTGAATCAACGAATCCTA
This sequence comes from Lacticaseibacillus porcinae, assembly GCF_003946305.1. GTDB lineage: Bacteria > Bacillota > Bacilli > Lactobacillales > Lactobacillaceae > Lacticaseibacillus > Lacticaseibacillus porcinae. Next base: position 49,013 of record NZ_RHNS01000015.1, on the reverse strand, counting down.
TCAATTTTTAAATCGACTCGCCTGATGCTTCTGCTGCTTTTTGAGCAGCTTGACGATCTTCTTTTTGACGGATCTTCTTCATCGTTCTGAAGTAGACGTTGACTAACACGAAGACTGAGCCTAGCCATGCCAGCGGATTCGCCATTGAGGCCCCGGCAAAGCCTAAGTGCGTCACTAACACGATCCCCGCAAACGCCCGCATCATTAATTCAAACAACCCAGCGACTGTTGGCACCATCGTTTTGCCTAACCCTTGCAGCAAATTCCGCATGGTGAACAAAATCGCAAGCAACCAGTACATGCTGGCGTTGTAGTGGAAATAAGTTTGGGCCAGCGCTGTGACTGCCGGTTGATTGGGACCTAAGAATAAGTTAACCAACGGCTTACCAAACAAAATGATCAGCGCACCGAGTACGGCAGAAACCCCAACATTCAACGCTAAGGTTTGATGGACACCGCGGCGAATGCGACCATATTCACGCGCACCTAAGTTTTGGGCAGCAAAGGTCGCCATCGCCAATCCAAACGATGACGCCGGCAACGTTGCCAGTTGATCGATGCGCCCAGCTGCGGTATATGCGGCAACTGCATCAGTCCCTAAGGTGTTGAGCATCACTTGCAAGATCACTGATCCGATGGCGATGATCGACATGCTAAAGCCCATTGGCAAGCCAACTTTCAAGTGTTTGACAATACTTGGCCAATCAAACGTGAGATCTTGTTTGCGAATCACCAACAGTGGGATATGTTTTTTAATGAACAACCAACACAGGATCGCGGAGAAAGTCTGCGCGATCACCGTTGCCCAGCCGGCACCAGCAACACCCCAGTGAAATCCGAGAATAAACAGCAATTCCAGGCAAATGTTCACGACAGTGGCGATGATCAAGAAAATCAACGGCGTCCGCGAATCCCCAAGTGCTCGCATCATGTTGCTTAACAAGTTAAACGCCATCGACGCAAATACCCCGATGAAGATCACGCGCACAAAGGCGACAGATTGATCGATGATCTCAGGTGGCGTTTGCATTAATTCCAGCAATGGCCGCGTCATTGATACGGAAACGACGGTCAATATCGCCGTCAACGCCACGCTGATCCAAATGCTTGACCCAAAGCTTTTACGCACGCCTTGTTCATCGCGCGCCCCAAAAGCTTGAGCGGTCAACACCGAAAGTCCTGCGGTGGTACCTTGGGCAAAACCGATGATCAAAAAGTTGATACTCCCAGTCGCCCCAACGGCAGCTAACGCATCTTTGCCGATCGTTCGGCCAACAATCAACGCATCCATGAAACTATATAACTGTTGAAAGACATTCCCGATCAAAAGTGGAATGGTAAATAAAATCACCAATTTCAACGGATTGCCTTTTGTTAACGTGCGCACACTACCCCTCCTTTGCGTAACCGATTTCTTCAACTCCGAGTATCTTATGCCAGTTTGCACCAAAAGTCATTAGGTTCAGGCGATGTAAATAAAGATTATTGTATTTTCATAAAAGATGATATGTAAAAACACCCAGACCAAAAAGTCTGAGTGTTTCACGATTTGTGAAGTTGCGTACGTCGATTAAATGCCAGCGCCACCGCCGCCACCATCGCCGCCGCCCCAACCAGAGCCGCCGCCAAATCCTCCGCCGCCGCCGAAACCACCGCCAGAACCGCCATCAAACGGTCCGCGTGGGCCACGACGACCACTGCCAAGCAAACTCCCGAGCAGGCCCCACAAGATCCAGTCGTTGTTGCCGCGACGTCGGCGACCGCCGCCACCATTACCACCACCGCCACCAATAGACAGCAAGATAATGATCGCGATCACCACGCCAAAGGCCACTTTCATGATGCCGCTAAACAAACTGTTACTGCGAGATTCCGTTTGTTGTTGCGATTCACTATTCGCATCAGTCGTTGACGATTTGAATTTGTACTTTTGGTCGATGACTTTGGCAACATCTTTGAACACTCCGCGAATCGCAGTGTTCACCTGCGCATCAGACTTCGACTTGATGTCTGCTTTGTGCGCTTGTAAGATCTGTTCAGCTTGCGCGTCAGTGAGGTCTGACTCCATGCCATAGCCGGTGGAAATGAACATATTGTTGTTGCCGTTGTTTTTGGCAAACACGATCACGACGCCGTTGTTGCGCTTAGCATTGCCAACGCCCCAATTGTGCAAAATGTCTGCGGCGTAACTGGCAATGTCGCCACCACTGGATTTCACCACAGCAACCCCGATTTGCGGCTGCTGGGTGGTGTTGCTCCAGGCTTTGTTGGTTGAATTGATCAACGATTTACTTTGATCATCTAACAAATTCAACCCATCATAATAATTCACGCCAGCAGGTTTAGCTGGTACGGCGGCAGCTTGCACCGGCTGGGCGGCAAACAACCACATGAAAACTGGTAATAATAAAAGCCACCAGCGATGCTTTTTCATCTCATCACATCTTTCAGTTATTCAAGTCGACCTTTGGCACTTCGCTAGCTGATGGATCTGCTTTGAAAGTCGCCTTTTGGCCGAGGCCCATCATATTCGCAAAAATGTTCTTCGGGAAGGTCACAACACTTTGGTTGTAGGCCTTCACGTCTTCGATATAGCGTTGACGTTCGGTGCTGATGCGGTTTTCGCTACCTTCCAGTTGTGTCATCAAGGTTTGAACATTTGCTTGAGATGACAACTGTGGATAAGATTCTTTGATCACTGAGATCAAGTTTGCCGTTTGGGCTTGTAATTGACTGTCAGCTGTTGCTTTTGCTTTAGTTGTTGTCGCGTTGTTGTAGTTGCTGCGAGCCTTGGCGATATTGTCAAAAATCTCAGTTTCGTGATTCATCGAGCCTTTGACGGCGCTGACTAAGTTTGGGATCAAATCGGCACGCCGTTGCATGACGTTTTCCACTTGACTCCATTGCGCTGTGACTTCCTGATTTTGCTTGGCTAAGCTGTTGTAGGTGCTGACCCCGTAGATCCCGAAGATCACCGCAACGGCTGCGATGATCAAGCCGGTGATGGCCACAGGACTTAATCGTTTGCTTTGCATGGTAATAACCCCTCTCATAATAAGTTAAGTGTACCATGTCGCACGCCCGTCGCGTCAGCCTTAAGGCGGATATCTGCACGTATTCAAAAAGACGGCATCACGCCGCCTTTTTGAAATCAATCATAATACGTGACACTACCTAAGATCACCGGCCGCCTAGCACCTGTGGCGCTTGGCACATTGCTAGGCTCATGATGCAAGGTTTGATTGCCTAACACGACCATGGCGACGGCTTCTTTGGCATCAGAGCGCAGCCCTAAGTCTTCTTGACGCAACACCGTGGCCACTGGTAACAACATTTGAATTCGACGCATTAACGTCGGATTATAACTCCCGCCGCCACCAACGATCAATTCCGTTTCTTCATGGCAAAACGGCCGTAGTGCATCAGCAATGGTTTGTGCTGTTAGCTCAGTCGCTGTCGCGATCCAATCGTCAGGCGCAAGGTGACTGTTTGCCAGCAGTTGATCGACATATTGTTTCCCGAAACGTTCGCGTCCGGTGGTTTTAGGAGGCGTCTGCTTAAAGTAATCATCTGCAAGCAACGCCTTTAACACCGTTTGATCGACGTGCCCTGCTGCGGCATGTTGACCATTAGCGTCATATTCTTCGTTGAAATAGCGCCGACACAATTCATCGATCACCATATTCCCTGGCCCGGTATCAAAGGCTAACAGATCAAACATCCCCGCATGTTGCGGGATCACGGTGACATTGGCGATGCCGCCGATATTTTGGAGTAGTCGCGTCTTGGTGTCACTGCGATACAACACATATTCAGAATATGGCACGATCGGCGCGCCTAAGCCGCCAACGGCCATATCTCGCGAGCGAAAGTCACTGACCACTGTGGTGTGAGTGAGTTCGCAAAGCACCGCCGCATTACCAATTTGCATCGTCGACGCCACTTCACCGACAGGCGGCTTGGGCAAGTGATAAATAGTTTGCCCATGGCTGGCCACAAAATCTAAAGCTTCTAAATCAACGCCGGCTTTGGTGCACAAATGTCGCACTGCTTCAGCAAATTTTTGCCCTAACGCAAAATCTAAACTACAGATCTCTTCTAGCGTGGCGGTGTCATTGTTCAATGATTTGGCGATCAACGCTTTAAAGCCTGGAGCAAATGGCAACGTTTCAAAGGCGCGCAGTTTGACTTGCGTTGATTCTGAAACGCCGTTAATTTCCACTAATGCCGCATCGACGCCATCTAGCGACGTCCCCGACATTAAACCGACTGCTAACATTTCAAACCTCCTACATATTTGAAAAAGTGGCTAAACTAAATGACATCCAGCCTCACACGTTTCATCGCCATCAGGTAACAGCGGGATCGCGGAGTGGAAGTGATTTGAAATTGGGACGGAAGCTGGCCGCCGCTACATGGTGAGATTTCCGTTAGCGACTTGTCGCTTACGGAAAGCCGCAGGGAAAGATCCGGCGAGAGGTGAGCGTAGCGAAGCGCTCGGCTAGCTTTCCCGAGGACCCTCACTATGTAGCGGCGAGCCAGCTGGAGTCCAAATTTCAACTCACTGTATCGGAGCTAGCGCGCAGCCGCCTGATGGCGGTCCAGCAATGATCGAAAAAAGTGCCGTCCGCAGACGACACTTCCGTTGAGTTTACATATGCCCTTTGACTAAGAAGTAACTGTGCTCCTCGATCATAAAGGTGATCGCACAAATCGCACACAGCCCGTATAGAATAGCACTGACAATGTTATTCAAATGTGGCCAAATCGCATAAGGAATGATCATGACCAAAAATGCAGCCCAGGCCCAAACCCAACGATTGATTTTAATATTCTTCCGCTTTAATACCGCGATCAGCCATTGCGCAAGCGCAAAGAGTAATAAAAATCCGACGAAAATGATCAACCAATATAACATCAGGCATCCCTCAATTCAAATTCTAGTTAGCAGCTTCGGTAGTATCTTCATCCAGTTTACCATGACCACTTTGTTCATCAAGGTACATCTTGTTGTCATATGCTTTAACAAATGGCAGGTAGATGATGAAGGCCACAAACATGTTGAACAAGATCAAGACGATCATCCGCCAGTCGTTCCCAGCAGATAAGAACCCACCAATTGGTGCTGGCAGCGTCCATGCAGGGATCGTGGTGAAGCCGTTGACTAACCCGAACTTAACGGCGAAGTATGAAATTGTCGTCAAGATCAGTGGCACTAAGTTAAATGGAATGAACATGTATGGGTTCAACATCATTGGTGCCCCGAAAATCATTGGTTCGTTAATGTTGAAGATCCCAGGAATAATGGAGAAGCGACCGACTTCTTTTAAGAACTTGGACTTGCAAATGGTCAAGAACAAAATCGCAACCACAAGCGTTGCCCCAGCACCACCAATGGTAACTGTCCATTGATAGAATTGTTCTGGCGCGATGTAAGGTAACTTCGTCGCAGCAGTGCCTTTAGCTAAAGCATCGCCGTTGGCATTCAACATGATCAACCACATTGGGCGAACCACAGAACCGACGATGGACATCCCGTGGATCCCGAAGCTCCACAGCAAGTGGATCAAGAACATTGGGAGTAAGGCACCTAACAAGTTATTGCCTAAAATGTTGGTCAAAGGTTGGAACAAAGATAATAATGCCGCGTTGACGTCAAAGCCGGCAACGTCGCGGATCAACCAAACAAAAGTGATGATCACAGCCCCAGGGATCAAGGCTTCAAAAGAACGTGATACCGCTGGTGGCACTTGTTCAGGCATTTTGATGGTGATGTTGTGAGTCTTGAAGAAGCGATAAGTTTCAACCGCAAAAATCATCGCCAAGATCCCAGCAAACATCCCAGAAGCCCCTAATGAGCTCATTGGGATGACAAAGCCAAGTGGTGCAGACTTTGGGGTCAGCACGTTAACTGGCATTTGTAACATGAAGAAAGCACCCAGTGACAAGATCCCACCGGTGACCCCATCAAGCTTGTATGACTTGGCGAGGTCTTGCCCCATGACGAAGGTGGCGTAAATGGCCATCAAGCCCATGGTCATGCGGTATGGCAAAACGATAGTTGCAGAGTATGGTGCTAAAAACTTGGCCCATGCGGCAATTGGCAAGTTGATAAACACCATGAAGAACGTCCCGATCAAAATCAAGGACAGTGACGAAACAACCCCGTTACGGATGGCAAGCAGATGACGTTGGGTCCCGATCTTCGCCATTGGTGGAACAAGTCGCTTTTCGACCCATTTCATTGTTTTGTCCAAAGTAATCACTCCTTGTAATGTGAGTATGAATAAGTTCGACTTGAAGACATGTAATCGTCTTCATTTTGAATTGTAGCAGGTTAAAATTAAATTTCAAGAATTAATTCAAAAAAGTTTAAACAAGGAATTATTATTTTATTCGTTTACAATATTAGCCTAATTGGCGTTTATAATCGCGAACGATTTTATGGGAATTCTCTAACGCCACAGAACTGGCTTCAAAATTGTTGCTGACAAAGTCATAGAAAATAATATCGATGATCATAAATTGGGCTAACAGTGAGTTGGTTGCGGCAATCCGATTTGGCGTTTCTTTTGGTTGAGAGGTATGCACCGCAATATCTGAGGCTTTGGCTAAAGAGTTGTTCCCAAAGCGCGTCAAAGACACCAACTTAATGCCGATTTCTCGGGCAAATTTGGCGGCAACTAATGCTTCCGGTGATTCCCCTGAATTTGAGATCACCCATAACACATCCCCTGGTTGAGCATTGACCATTTTGGGTAATAAGTTATTTAAATCGTCATCTGCGACAGTGGGATAGCCGATGCGGTTCCATTTTTGACAAATGTTTTGCGCGGCTAAGCCAGAAGCGCCGATCCCAAAGACAAATAATTGCTTAGCGGAAGCCACGGCTTTGATCAATTCCGACACTTCTTGGGCGTTGACTTGATCAGTGGTTTCACGGATCGATTGCAAGGCACTGGCGAGCAATTTGTCTTTGATCGAATCTAAGTCTTCGTTAGGGGTGATATCAGCATAATCTTGCGGGACTGATTGATTCTTGGTGATGTCTGCCGTCAACAAGATCTTCAAGGTAGTGAAACCTTCGATATCGAGGCTTTTGGTCAACCGGATCACCGTTGCCGGACTAGACCCTGCTTCTTTTGCCAGTTCTGAAGCGGTCATGTTAATGACGTCTCGCGGGTGCGCCAAAATGTAATCAGCAATTTTGATCTCCGCTTTAGACAAATCACCGCGAGCATTTAAAATGCGACCATTCACAGACATGTGATCACTTCTCCTTTTAATTCAATGCGTGTAGCGCACGGGCAATAAACCCATCAGCTGCCTTTAATGCAGCAGTCGCTTGGGCGTAATCCACGTGACCTTCTAACATTACGATCGCAATTTTTGGTTCATGATGAGCGCGTTCATAATAATCCGCGGCAGTGTCAAAATCCGCCCCTGTGGCATCAGCGATGATCCGCTTAGCCCGATCGATCAGCTTCAAGTTGGTGGCTTTCACATCAACCATCAAGTTCCCATAGACTTTCCCTAGCTTGATCATCACTGTCGTTGACAGCATATTTAACAACAATTTCTCAACGGTGCCGGCTTTCATTCGCGTGGAGCCAGTCACCACTTCAGGGCCGACCACCGCTTCGATCGCGGTGTCTGCGTGTTTGGAGATTTCAGCATCAGGATTGCAAGCTAACGCCCCAGTTTTTGCCCCGATCGAACGCGCATAATCTAACCCGCCGATGACATAAGGCGTACGACCAGACGCGGCTAATCCTAAGACAAAATCTTTTGCTGACAGCTGATGGGCTTTGAGGTCATCGGCACCGCCAACGGCACTATCTTCAGCCCCTTCGACAGCTTCCGTCATGGCTTTTTGACCGCCTGCGATCAATCCTTGCACCAGTTCTGGGGAGGTCCCATAAGTTGGAACACATTCGGCAGCATCTAATACGCCGAGGCGACCACTGGTACCAGCGCCGATATAAAATAAACGCCCACCGTTGCGCAAAGATTCGACCACTTGATCAGTGATTGTGGTCAGTGGCGTCATCACTTTGGGTGCGGCGATCACTTTGGGCACTTGCTGATCTTGTTGGTTGATCACTTGCAAGATTGCTTGGGTGCTCATGGTATCGATATGGCTAGTAGCGGGATTTCGGGCTTCTGTTGGTTTTTCCATGGGTATTAACTCCTTAATCAAATAACCAAGCAAACACATCGGTGATCGCTTGGGCCCAGTAAAACCAATCATGGCTTCCTGGGGTCGTGCGGTAAGTGACATTGAGACCTAATGTTTGCGTTAAAAAAATATTGAAGCGATCGTTATCGGCTTTCATGAAATCATCAAGCCCCTCGCCGTGATACCACCGCAACTGCTTCAATGCGAGCAAATCGCTGTGGCGGAAGGTTTGTTCAAGCAGGTCGTCTTGAATCGGCGCTTCAAAAACATGTTGATAATCTGGCATGATCGTCGGCACCACTGATAGATCACACACTGGCGATAACGCCGCCACTGCACTGAATTGTTCAGGATGTGCACAAGCATATTGCATCGCACCAAAGCCGCCCATTGAGTTGCCGGCAATAAAATTATCTTCCGAGCGGCGACTCAACGGCAACAATTGCCGCATGCCAGCAAAAACTTCTTGTTCCAAATAATCGCCATATAAGGCGCCGGGACTGTTGCGATAAAAACTGCGAGCCATTGCTGGCATCACCACCGCGATGCCAGCTTTGATCGCTAAAGGTTCGATCATCGTTTTGCGCAACCAACCGGAACCATCATCCCCTAACCCATGAAACAGCCATAATGTACGTAATGGCTGATCCGGTAAGGTGTCTGGCATGACCACGTGAATGGTCATTTGATTGGCTAAAATGGTTGACGCGCGAGTTAAGGTCAAATGAGCCAATTTGTCCCTTCCTTTCTCATATTCATGTCAAATAAAAGAAAATCCGTTTCATGCTATTTATAAAACAAAAAAACATAAAATTCAACAAAAGCTTGAAAAAAGATTTCCATTCGTTAAAATGTAAGGGTAAACAAAGGCGGATCATCAGTTATTAAAGTGAGGAAAGCACATGACTTATTTAATCGGGATCGATAGCGGCGGCACCCATATTGTGGGGAGTGCTTGGCAAGCTGACGGGAAACTATTAGCCCAAACCACTGCTGGACCAGGAAATATTTTTTTAAATGATACGCAAACGTTGATCAACCTCAAGCAAGTGATCCAAGCGTTGACCACACAATTAGCCGATCAGCCTTGTAGCCAAGTGCTCATTGGTATCGCCGGTGTGGAAACCACCAATAACGCCGCAGATGTCGCCCAAGAATTAGAAGCGACGTTCCATCTGCCCACTGCAGTCATTTCCGATGCTCAACTGGCTTTGCTCAACGGTTTGGAAGGCGCAGATGGCACTTTGATCATCGCCGGGACTGGCTCGATCGTCTACGGTCGCCAACAAGGCCAAATCACACGCTTCGGCGGCTGGGGGCAGTTGCTCGGCGACACTGGCAGTGCGTATAAGATCAGCGAAGCCGCGATGAAACAGGCGCTAGACGATTATGATCGCAAACGCGATAGTGCCTTACAAACGCTGATGTGTGAATTGCTACATGCAGACGACATGAAAGCGGCAGTCCGTCAGTATTATCAACTTTCTCGCGAAACCATTGCCGCTTTTGCGGCTAAAATCGCTGAATCAGCTGACAGTGGCGATTCAGCGGCAACGGCGATCATCACTCATGCGGCTGAAGCACTAGGCGGCGAATGTTTAGGTTTGTTGGCCCGCTATCAACAACCGGCACCGATGCAACTGGCATTATCTGGATCGGTGTTGACGCATAACGCGATGTTTCGTGAAGCGTTGATTGCGACAGTGCAAGCCCAATACCCACAAATTCAACCGGTGGTGGTCACCACCAACAATAGCCGCGGCGTGATTTTTTGGCAGCGGTGGTTAAAATAAATCTAATACGGAGGTCATTTCACCATGACAATGAGACAATTAGGACTTTCCATTTATCCTGATCACAGTGATTTTGAAGCAAACAAAGCATACTTGGAACTGGGCCACAAATACGGCTTCACTCGCATCTTTATGAGCATGTTGGAAGCTGGTGAATCAAAAGCCGCCACGCAAGCCAAATATCAAAAAATTATCGATGTCGGCAACGACCTCGGTTATCAAACCATTTTAGACGTGTCGCCACGCATTTTTGATCAACTTGGCATTTCATATTCCGATTTGAAATTCTTTGCCGATCTCCATGTGGCTGGCATTCGCTTAGATCAAGGCTTTGACGGCGCCACTGAAGCGATGCTGTCTTATAATCCTTATGGCTTGATCATTGAGTTGAACATGTCCAACAATGTGGATTACTTAAACAACATTATTAGCTATCAAGCTAACACTGCCTTTTTATATGGGTGTCACAACTTCTATCCGCAAGTCGGTACTGCCTTGCCTTATGACTTCTTCAAAGTTTGCTCTGAACGTTTCCGGAAGTTCAACATTCACTCAGCGGCCTTTGTCGCCAGCCAAGTCGGCAACATGGGGCCATGGAATGTCAACGACGGCTTGCCAACGCTTGAAGCTGATCGCTATTTGCCGATCGAAGTGCAAGCCAAGCACTTATTTGCCTCGAATTTGATCGATGATGTGATCATTGGCAATGCCTATGCCAGCGAAGCAGAACTCAAAGCTTTAGCTGACATGGACCGCTATCAAGTACAATTTCACATTGACTTTGTCGACCAGGTCAATGACATTGAAAAAACGATCGCTTTGACCCCACAACACTTCCGCCGCGGCGACATCAACCCTAACGCGATCCGCTCCACAATTTCTCGGGTGACTTACAAAGCGGTGCCGAATGCCCCACATGACAACGACATCACCTTCCAACCTGGTGACGTGGTGGTCGGCAATGACAACTTCGGCATTTACAAAAATGAACTGCAAATCATTTTGAAGCCACACCAAGAACCACGGAAAAACAAAATCGGCAGCATTGCCCCAGAAGAATTGATGTTGCTCGATTTCATCAAGCCTTGGAGCAAATTCAAGTTCATCAACTAACCGTCACAGTGCGAAAAGCTGTGGACGCCGACGATTTGGCGTCACTACGGTGAACTGGACCAGTTGCCAGTGCGGCCGACTGCAGAAATCGGCAAAGCCCGCCGATGTTCTTTCGTCTAGAATTTGAACCAAAGAACATCGCTTTGTTTCAAATTCTGCCGGTAAAATCTGCGCGAACCGCCACAAAGCGGCGTTTCACTTGATTTTACTGCCACAGGCAATGGTCCAGTTCACCTTCGTTTTGCCCAATCATCTTCGCCCACAACTTTTCTTCGTTCAGAGATCAAGTCTTCAAATCACGGCCCCACAAAAATAGGATCGCAAAGCCAATTCAGCTTTGCGATCCTATTTTGATTGATTATTTGAAGTAGTTGAAGCCGATGGCATCGCGAACTTCTTGTAAGGTTTGGTTGGCGACTTCATTGGCATGGGCTGTGCCATCGATCAAAATCTGTTGCACAGAAGCCATGTCTTTAGCGTATTCCAAACGACGGTTGCGGATCGGTGAAAGCACGGCATCCATCACATCGTTTAAGTAACGTTTGATCTTCACATCGCCTAAGCCACCATGTTGATATTCAGCTTTTAAATCAGCGACATGTTGTTTGTCAGGATCGAAGATATCGAGATAAGTGAAGACGACGTTGCCTTCCACTTGACCTGGGTCGGATACATGAATGTGGTTAGGATCGGTGTACATGGACATGATCTTCTTTTGGACTGTGTCGGCGTCATCAGCTAAGTAAATGCCGTTGCCTAATGACTTCGACATTTTGGCGTTGCCATCGATACCAGGCAAACGACCAGACCCCTTAGGTGGGAAGTAGCCTTCTGGTTCCACTAACACGTCAGCGTTATAAGTGCGGTTGAAGGTGCGGACGATTTCGCGAGTTTGTTCCAACATCGGTTCTTGATCATCACCCACTGGCACTGTGTCTGCTTTAAACGCGGTGATGTCAGCGGCTTGAGACACTGGGTAAACAAAGAAGCCGGCAGGCACTGATTCACCGAAAGCTTTTTGTTTAATTTCAGTTTTCACCGTTGGGTTGCGGTTTAGCCGCGCGACAGTGACCAAATCCAAGTAATACATCGTCAATTCAGACAATGCCGGGATCGCAGATTGCACTAAAATCGTCGTTTTCTTCGGGTCGATGCCGACTGCTAAATAGTCCAAAGCCACTTCCATCAAGGAGTTGCGGATTTTTTCTGGGTTGTTGGCATTGTCAGTTAACGCTTGCGTGTCGGCAATCATCACAAAGTTGTTGTAGTCGCCTGAGTTTTGCAAAGCAACGCGGTTTTGTAAACTGCCGATGTAATGGCCAATGTGTAAGCGGCCAGTGGGGCGATCCCCAGTTAAAAAGGTATGTTTTGCCATGTTGTTTTCCTCCTGAATAGATAAAAAAGCCGTCCAAATGTCGTTAAACATAGGACGGCTGAGCGCGGTACCACCTAACTTGCCTCAAAAATCAGTTTTGAGACCTCTCAAATCGCTTAAGGCGCGTACACCGATTGTCCCTTGCGAGCCAAATCATGTCAGCTGGTGACTCTTTTTTCAGTCACAAGAGTTCTCTGCACACCAGCAAATTGACACTACCATCGCAAGCTTTGACGTTAATCTTCATGATAGTAGATGATTAAAGCGATGTCAATGTGACTACAACATCGCCGCAACGATCCCAGCGATCACGCAAACCACTGCACCAACGACGCCGACGATCATCATCGCTTTGCCGAAGCCGGGATTTTCTGATTTGAATTTGCGGCCGATCGCAAAAATAAAACCGAAAATAATCGCTAGGATCACCGCTGAGATCACAAGAATTGAAGTATAGGCAGACATAAAAAGCTCCTTTAAAGCAGATATTGTAAATCACTAGAAGCGCTGGGATAAGCAAACAACATGCTTTGCGGATCAAAGGCTTGGTGTTGTTGAATGATCAAAGTGAATTGATTGATCAATTCTTCTGCATGTAACCCCACCACTAACGCGCCGACTAATAAGCCGGTGTGTTGATCGGTGATGGTGACCACGCGCGCGGTATCATCGAGTTGTCGATGATAAGTGTACCACGTCGACACTGGTTGATCGAACACTTGATAACGTTCAGGATCTGCTTTAGCAACGGCGACATCCATGCCGACGCGCGCAATTTCAGTGGTACCAAACACGATTTCTGGGATCACTGGGTATTGGATCGGTTCGCTCATCCCTAACAAATGCTTGGCGATATAGCGGCCTTCAAAACTAGCCACTGGCGTAAGCTTCGGTTGCGTTTTATCAACAGCATCCCCGATCGCATAAATGTGAGGGATCTTAGTTTGCATGAATTGATCAACAGGCAACCCTTTTGGCGTCATGGTTAAGCCGATCGGCGATAAATCGATCCCCAGATCTGCAGAGCGACCAGTCGCAGCAAATGCCGCATTCACATTTAAACTGAAATTGTCGTCGCCATGAAGCCACACACCAAGGTCAGATTTGCCAACGCTAGTGAGGTGAATATTATCATGCCAGTGAATATGGGCACTGGTCATGGCTTGTTTCAATGTCGCCGTCGCCCGTTGATCCCACCCCCGTAAAATCGTTTCTGAGCGGTTGATGATGTGCACTTCAGCGCCTGCCGCCGCAGCGATATTCGCCAGTTCAACTGACACATAGCCGGCACCGATAAACGCAATCCGCTGCGGCAGTTGATCCAAATCAAGGAATTCATTAGAAGTTTTCAATAAATCAGCACCTGGAATATCAGGTATTGATGGTTTGCGACCAGTCGCGATGATGATGTCATCAGCATCAAATAAATCACCACCTAATGACACAGTGTAGCGATTGATAAATTCAAGTTCCCCATGGCGGGTGTTGACCCCTGAAGCATGTAAGCCAGTGAGTGTCCCACCTGGTACTGTGTTGGTGTAACTGCGCTTGTGCGCCATGAGTTCTGGCCAGTTGATCGTCAGTTCACCGCGTACCCCAGCTGGTTGCATGTCGCGAGTCGCTGTTTTCAATTCGGCGGCGCGATACAACATTTTCTTTGGATCACAACCGCGGTTTGGACAAGTGCCACCCCAAAGATCGCGTTCAAAAATCATCACCCGCTTATGGTCGGCTAGTGCACTTGCAGCAGCGACCCCAGCAGGTCCTGCCCCAATAATGATCACATCATAATGATTCATGCCACATCCTCACCTTTCGTTATCAATCGGCGACTATTTGCTCAAAACTAGGCGTTGGCAGCTAAAAAATTCAACACTGCTTGCGCGTCTATCTTAAACTTACCCGAATCCGTTTGAATTGTCACTTTTTCGCCTTGTGCGATCACTGGTAAAATGCTTTTCAACAACGCGTCTGGTGACGTCAACGGGCGGTTTGGCGCGGTGTCTGGTGTCGCAAAGGCTGTCAGCTTCCGCAGTGGGGCTTCCATTAACCGTGCTTTAGTCCCTGCAAAAAATTCAGCGACCCAATCGGTTGCCGGGCTTTTGGCAATGGCTTGTGGAGTGTCGCATTGGACCAACTGCCCGTCGCGCATCACCGCAATGCGATCACCTAACCGCATCGCTTCGTTCATATCATGGGTGACAAAGACAATGGTCATGTTCAACCGTTGATGCAAGTCCAACACTAATTCTTGCAATTGATTGCGGGACAATGGATCAAGGGCTGAGAACGGTTCATCCATCAACACCACTGGCGGCTTGTTGGCAAAGGCGCGCAAAATGCCGACCCGTTGTTGTTCACCGCCAGATAAGGCTTTAGGGAAGCGATTGCGATATTGTTCCGGGGGTAAGCCCACTGAATCAAGTAATTCATCAACGCGATTGGTAACTTCAGCTTTTGGCATATGGCGAAGCTCTGGGATCAAGGCAATGTTTTGCCCCACGGTCATATTCGGGAATAAGGCGATTTGCTGCAAGACGTAGCCAATTTGCCAACGCAATTCACGAATGGGATATGAAGTGATGTCTTGGCCTTTGAATTGAATCGTACCGCTAGTTGGCGCGATCAAGCGGTTGATCATTTTTAAGGTGGTGGTTTTGCCACTGCCAGATTCGCCAACTAACACAAATAATTCGCCAGTGTGGATCTTAAGGTTGAGATCTTGCACCGCGTCGCCTGAGGCATAAGTTTTGGTGACGTGATCAAATGCGATGAGTTCACTCATTTTTGCGCCTCCAATAAATGATGAGTCGTCAAATAATGTTTGGCAACACTTGCGGCAGATTGCTTCTTCACATTCACATCATAATTCATCTGTTGCATATCAGTTTCTGAAATTTTACCGGCTAAGCGGTTCAACCGCTTGATGATCGCAGGATGTTGCTTCGCCCAGCTTGCTTTCATCATCGGCGCTCCGCGGTAAGTGGCAAAAACATGTTTCGGATCTTGTAAAGCAAGCAGCTTGTATTGTGCGATTTGTGAATCTGTGGAATACCCGTCAGTCACCTCCACATGGTTTTGCGACAAGGCTTGATAACGTAGCGACGCATCTAGTGAATTGACCTTTAGATTTAAACCATATTGTTGTTTGATCCCTGCATAACCATCGGCGCGACCAGAGAATTCAAGGTCAAAACCAGCGGTACCGTTAGGCAGTTTGTTCAAATCGCTGATGGTTTTCAATCCATATTGCTTGGCAGTGCTTTGCCGCACCACCAAGGCATAAGTGTTGTTGTATTTCATCGGCTTCAACAACGTTAAACCTTGTTGCTTCAATAATGAATTGGCGATCGGATAAGAATCCGCGCCGTGGTTGATGGCAGCGGTTTGCTTAGCACTAGGTTTTACTAAGCTAGTAACCACCGTCCCAGTGAATTCAGGATATAAATCGATTTTTCCAGACTTCAAGGCATCAAATAAAAAGCTGGTTTGGCCAAAGTTTGGTTTCAACACCACATCGACATTGTCTGAACCATCTTCGATCAACAATTTGTACATGTTGATCAACACTTCTGGCTCACTGCCGAGCTTCCCGGCAATGGTGATGGTTTCTGGTTGTGGCCGCAACGCTTGGTAGCTCCAAACACCACCGCCGATGACGCCTAAAGTCACTAATCCAGTCACCACCCAACGAAAGCGAACTTTTTGAATCAACGCCAGTCCTGCAGAAAACACTAACGCTAAGGCAGCCGAGGCTAATGCCCCAAGTAAGGTCAAGGTCGTATCATTGCGATTGATCCCAGACATAATGAAGGTCCCTAGGCCACCGCCGCCGATCAACGCGGCAAGCGTCGCTGTCCCAATGATCAACACCGTCGCCGTGCGAATCCCACCCATGATCACTGGTAATGCTAATGGGAGTTCGACTTTTCGTAATTTTTGAAACCGCGTCATCCCAAAAGCTTCCGCTGCTTCTTCAAAAGCAGGATCGATTTCTGATAAGCCGACATAAGTGTTTTGAAAAATCGGGAGCAGCGCGTACACCACCAACGCAATGATCGCAGGGGTTGTGCCGATACCGACAAATGGGATCAACAACCCTAACAATGCCAGTGAAGGAATGGTTTGCAAGATACCGGTGAGTTGCAACAACACATTGGCTAAGCGCTTATGGCCAAGGGAAAATACCGCCAGCGGCAACGCGATCACCACCGCGATCACCAGTGCCACTAACGAAATTTGAATATGTTGACCTAACGCCACCAATAAGTCCCCGCGGCGTTCTATAAAGGTCTGCCATAAATTGCTCATAAGCCCTCCATACACCCATTATTTCCGACTTTGAATATTTCTCAGTTTACCATACTTTGTCGCGTGTTGCTTACTAATTCACAGCATATCACTTGCACAAAGCCGCGACATGCAATAAACTAGATAGACCAATTTGTTGCCCACAGTGTAGCAAACGCACGTTCTCATTGCAAATCACTAAGGAGGCTTTTGTGCATGTCGTCATCCCAAACTCAAGAACAACATCGCGTCACGCAAGTCCTAGCCAAACTCCACCAGCGCCTAGACGTCATCGCGCGGCAATTAAAAGAAGCCCATGAAGATACCAAACGCATCGAACAAAGCTATGGTGATGCCACCAAAGTCAACATCACTGAAATCGATGACCGAATGGAAACTAACGCCGCGGTCCAACAGCAGAAAATGATGGTCGCCCGCGCAGTTGAAAATGAAACCATTTTAGAACATGAACAAACGCGCCTCACCCGCTTGGCGTCAAATCCATATTTTGGTCGCATCGATATCAATGACGTCGATGGCGCAGAAACGTTATATATTGGCACTGGCACCTTCCAAGATGACGATAACCAGTTTCTCGTGTATGATTGGCGCGCACCGATTTCTTCCGTATATTACAACGGCACATTAGGTCCGGTGACTTATGAAACACCGGTTGGCAAGCGCCAAGTCGATCTCACCAAAAAACGTCAGTTCATGATCCAACATGGCGAGATCACCAACATGTTTGACACCTCAGAAACTGTCGGCGATGAAGTCCTGCAAGCAGTGCTTGGCGCGCAATCTGATGATTACATGCAAAACATCGTCGCCACCATTCAACAAGAACAAAACGACATTATCCGAAACACCAAAGCTGACGTCTTAGTTGTCCAAGGCGTCGCGGGATCTGGGAAAACTTCTGCGGTGTTGCAACGCGTGGCCTATTTGTTATATCACGCTCGCACCACACTAGACGCCGATCAAATGGTATTGTTCTCTCCTAACCAATTGTTTGCGAACTATATTTCTGAAGTGTTGCCATCGCTTGGTGAAAAAAACATGCGCCAAGCCACCATGTATGAATTCTTCGCCAAACGTTTTGCTGGCTTACATGTCCAAACATTATTTGAACGCTTCGAACAAGATCAACTCAACTTACCAGAAACCACTAAAAAGATCCGCCGCTATAAAGAAGCCGCCAATTATTTAGATGAGATTCAGCACTTTGTTGACGCCCCTGGTCATGTCCCAGCATTCATCGATATCATGTTGAATGGTGAAGTGTTCTTCAAAGCTAGCACCATTCAAAAAATTTACGCCGCCCAACCCGCTCGCGCGACTGCCGCAAACAAATTCCTCGACACCAAAAATGCGTTGATCAAACGCCTCCACACCCGCATCAAACTCGCGGTTTATGACGATTGGGTGCAAACCCAACTGGAACTCATGTCAGATGAAGTCAGTCGTCAACTGTTAGCCGGCCATGAATTTGAATCTGGTGACGACGAAGCGCAATTCTTAGCGGAAGCCGTGGTGAGAAAAGCTTTCGCACCAGTATATGACGCCATTTATAATGACTACTTCTTAGATGAGTATCAAGAATATCAACACTTTTTGGCGACGGTGCAAGTTCCAGACGTTGCCTCAAACGTTTGGGCAACGATGAGTCAAGCTGTCGCAGACGACCTTGAGTCCCATCATTTACGGTTAGAAGATGCCGCGCCGATTTTATATTTGCGCGATGCGATTTCAGGCACTGGTCAAAATCATCAGATCCAATATGTGTTCGTCGATGAAATGCAAGATTACACCATGGCGCAATTGAAATACTTGCACCACGCCTTTCCTAAAGCCAAGCTCACCTTACTTGGCGACGCCAAACAAGATGTGTTCACCAGCAACTATCAAGCTAGTCCTTACTTTGACAGTCTGAAGCTAGTGTTCAAAGGCATGCGCATCGATCAAATTGCGTTAAATAAATCTTATCGCTCAACGCAGCCGATCACCAACTTCGGCAAAGCCTTACTACCAGAAAGCGACCATATCCTCGCCTTCAATCGCGATGGTGAAAAGCCCAAAGTTTTGTGCCTGCCGCAAAATCAAGCGATGGCTGGCGTCACCAAACTCGCCAACACCTTGTTGCGCAGCAATCACACTGTTGCGATCCTCACCAAAAATCGTGCTGCCGCCGAACAACTTTACACCACCCTTAAAATCGACACCCCGACGCATTTATTGACGCCACAAGATCACCATTTACACAACGGCTGTTTGATCATGCCTGTGTATTTGGCCAAAGGGTTAGAATTTGATGCGGTGATCGGTTGGGATGTTTCAGCAAGCACCTACCACGGCGAAGCGATGCGCGATATTTTATATACGTTAAGTACCCGCGCCTTGCATCACTTGATCTTGATCGGGATCAATGAACCCAGTCCTTTGATCACCGCATTGCCACAGGACTTGTACCAACCGCTGGAATTACCTGTTTAAACGCAAAAGTCGCGCAACATTTCAAATATGTTGATAGTCGCGTTCCAAAAAGCAACGCCCAGCAATATAAATGCCCCTGCACCGCGGTTTAAAACCAAACCGTGGCACAGGGGCACTTATATTTTGGGCTAAAACCGCTTTTTGTCGCAGCCTTTTTATAGCATTAAGGCGACGAAATTATTTAAGAAATGTAAGGCGATGCTGTAGCGAATGTCTTTGGTTTTAACATAAGTGGCAGTAAAAATCGCCCCCATGGCAATATAGGAAATCATATTCAGCGGCTCACTAGGGCCTGCATGCATTAAACCAAATACCACACTAGAAATGATCGACGCCGCCCATAAGCGCCGTTTATCTTTCAGTGAACCAAAGCTGTGCATCAACAACCCCCGAAACAATAGTTCTTCGATTGGTGGTGCGCCGACCACCGCGATCAACACCATGGTCAGCGGTGCTTGTTGCAACACTTGCATTAAGGCATCTTGATTTTGTGATTCTGCGGTCCAATGCAAACTGATGGCAATGCCGCTGAGGACTTGTACCACCACCAAGGCCAGCACCATTTTTCCCATGAACACCCAAGTTTCACGCATTGGGGCATGCGGTTCGAAGCCTTCAGGATCTGGTCTTAAATAATAGCGGTAAGTGGTCGCCAGCAAATAGATCAAACTCCCAAAAACAATGGCAAACACCAAGGCGACTAACACGCTGCTGGCTTTGCCATTAGTCGCAACGGTTGGGATCATCACGATCATTTCAGCGATCATGTACAACGCAAACAGCGCGACGACGCCAGCACAACGCCGAATGATTTTCCAAATATCCACAGGCTTGCCTCCTAGGTTAAATAACAAAAAAGCCTTCATGATGAAGGCTTAGCGCTGCCGTCTACTGGATTTGAACCAGCGACCTCAGCCTTACCATGGCTGCGCTCTACCTCCTGAGCTAAGACGGCATGACCAGTTGCGTTAAACAACTGCTCATTCAATATACCGTAACCCACCAACGCCTTGCAACCTTTTGGCGGGAAAATCATCGACGACCGTCATACTCGGCTAAGAATTCATCAACAAAATCATGCATTACCTGCGTCCGCGCTTTAGCAACGCGCTTGGCCGCTGGGGTATTCATTTGCGCCTCAAGCTTGAATAGCTTTTCTTCAAAATGATTCAACACGGGACTTTGCGTTTGGCGATAAGCTTTAGCCGTGAGTTCAGTGCGCGGTGGGATCGCTGGGTCATACATCATACTGCCGTGAGCGCCGCCGTACATAAACGTGCGCGCAATGCCGATGGCGCCGATGGCATCTAAGCGATCTGCGTCTTGCACCAATTGGCCTTCAAGACTTAACTGAAAGTGATGCGCTAAGTTTGCTTTGTAGCTCATATGGTCGATGATCTCAAAGATGGCGTGTTGCTGATCGTCGGTGGCACCTGCAAGCGTCAATTGTGTGGCGGTTTGTGCTTTAGCAGCGGCGACATCAGCCACTAATTTATCGTCGTAAGTATCATGAAGGGTGGCTGCGGCAATGGTGATGTCGACATCAGCTTTAGGCGTTTGCTTTAATAATTGTTTCACCGTCGCCACAACGCGTTTGATGTGGTCGGCAGCATGGCCGCTAGCATCATGTTGCGCCACCGTTTCAGCATAAGTTTGTAAACTTGAAATTTTCATTTTGCCTTCCAATTCGTTACACTATTGGGGTAAGTTGAACCCTTGCGACTTTAAAATCGCACCGATTTCATCACGGTGATGTTGATCAGCGTGTAAATGCTTTGCAATCAAGCTGGTGAAAGATTCAACCCGCGCGCCACTAGAACGATGGGTATAATAGTCGCTAACTTGCGCATCATACGCGGATAAATCAACACGCTTGGGATAGGTATTCTCACCAAGTACCGCTGCTTGCGGCAGGCGCGGTTTCAACTCTGTGGTTTGATCAGGCACCCCGATCATCAACCCTAACAATGGGAAGGTGTACTTCGGCAAATGCAACAAGTTGATCATTTGGGCCGGATCATTCAAGATGCTCCCCAGCATCACGCCACCTAAGCCGCTATGTTCAGCGGTGCTCAGCATGTTTTGTGCCGCCAGTGTCGCATCAAAGCACCCGGCTAAAAAGGCATTCCAGTTGGTGAAATGAGCTAAGTCAGCAGCTTGTGGCGTTTGCGCAATGTCGCGGGCGGTGTCTACCACAAAAATAAATAATTCGCCGTTGCCAGTGATGCAAGGGCTGGTGGAAATAGCCTGAATCGCTTGCCGTAGCGTTGGATCAGTGACGCGGATCAGTGAAAATGATTGTAAAAATTCACTAGAGCTGGTGGCTTGCGCTGCGGCCACTAAGCTTTGCCAGTCGATCGGCTGGGCTTTAAATTGACGAATACTGCGATGCGCTAACGCATTTTGATCCAAAACAGTCACTCCATTTCAAAGAAGGTTTTCAATATGGTTCATGATAACACGATTCCCACTCACATTGTGGTGCGTGGCGCCCATGTGAATAACTTAAAAAATCTCAATGTCGACATTCCTTTACATCAACTCGTTGCCATCACTGGCCGCTCTGGCTCTGGCAAATCAAGTTTAGCGATGGGGGTGTTATATGCAGAAGGCATGCGGCGATATGTCTCAGCGCTTTCGACTTACACGCGCCGGCGTTTAGGCCAAGTCGGTCATGCCCAAGTCGATAAAGTCGAACACATCCCCAGTGCCATTGCCTTGCGTCAGCGTCCTGTCGTCCCTGGCGTCCGCAGTACAGTCGGCACCACAACGGAAGCGTTGAATGTGGTGCGGCTGATGTTTTCGCGATTAGGGTCACCGCAATGCCCCAATGGTCACCAAATCCCACCAACCATCGACATTGCGCATTTAATGGACACCCAAGGGGAAAAAGCAACGTTGAAGTGTCCCGAGTGCGGGGCGCCTGTGCGATTGTTTGGTGCCGAAAGTTTTGCGTTTAATTCGGTTGGCGCTTGTACTGAATGCAACGGCACCGGCGTTGCCAAAACTTTAGCCGTATCGCGATTGATCCCAGACCCGACCAAAACCATTCGTGAAGGTGCGGTAGCATCATGGCGTTTGCCTGGGCGCAACTTCATGCAAATCGTCGCGCAATACGCAGGTATCGATATCGACACGCCTTTCAATGAACTGCCTAAAGATCAACAAGACATGGTGTGGCATGGTCCCAAGCGCACTTACGCGATCAACATTCCGTCTAAAACCGGCAAGATCTTCCATATGGACAACGCCGTTTATGAAAATGCCTATAACGCAGTGCTCGACTCCATGGCGACCACGACCAATGAACGCGCCATCCAACGGTTGAACCGTTTCTACGAATTCGGGGTTTGCCCAGTGTGCCACGGCTCACGTTTTGATCAAAAGCTCCTCACCCAAACCATCGACGGCAAAAACATTGCTGAAGTTTCAGATCTGACGCTAAGTGAACTCCATGACTTTTTGCCACAGATCAAAGCGTGGTTGCCAAAGAACATGCACGCGCTTGCTGATGACATTTTACGCGAGCTCGACCAAATTCTAAAACCTTTGCTTGATCTCGGCTTAAGTTACCTCGCGTTAAGTCGTGCTGGCAACACGTTATCAACAGGTGAATTGCAACGGATTCAACTCGCCCGCACCTTACGCACACAAACCACCGGTGTATTATACGTGTTAGATGAACCAAGTATTGGGTTGCACGCCGCCAATGTTGAAGGGTTGATCGAAGTGATGCGGGCACTGGTCGCGCAAGGCAACTCTGTAGTAGTGGTCGATCATGACACCGCGATTATTGAAGCCGCAGACACAGTATTAGAAATCGGACCAGAAGCTGGTAACGCCGGTGGGAAGTTGTTGAATCTCGGGACGCCTGCTGAAGTGTCCAAAGCGTCGAATTCATTGATCGCACCATTTCTCAATGGGTCTGCGACGTTGCGGGTACGACCGCAACCACAACCTGCAAAAAAGCATTTCGGGGTGACAGTATCTGATCGTTTTAACTTGCACCATTTGACCGCAAACTTTCCGATCAATCAATTCTCTGTGGTATCCGGCTTCTCTGGTGCTGGCAAATCAACCTTAGTCCTTGATGCGTTGGTGCCGGCATTAACAGCGACTAAGAAACAACCGGCACCAAGTTTTGTGTCAAACATTCAAACTGGCGGTATCAAACGTGTCGTTGCCATCGACGCGACCCCAGTCGGGAAAAATGTGCGCTCAACAGTTGCGACTTACACCGATATTCTCGATCATTTACGAACATTGTTTGCCAGTTTACCTGAAAGCCAGGCTGCAGGCTATACCGCCAGTAACTTCTCTTATAACGTCAAACTCGGGGCTTGTCCGACATGTGGTGGGACCGGACAGATCAATTTAGATATTCAATACTTACCAGACATGCAAGAAACTTGTCCGACTTGCCACGGCCAACGCTACAATCCAGAATTATTAAAGATCCAATGGCACGGGAAAAACATTGCTGAATGCCTCGCCCAATCAGTTGATGATGCGCAAGTATTCTTTGCAACACAACCTGCCATTGCGGCGACCTTACAAACCTTGCATGATATGGGCTTAGGGTATTTACAACTTGGCGAAAGCACCCCTGCGTTATCTGGTGGTGAAGCGCAACGTTTGCGGTTGACCAGTCATCTTGGGCGAACGCAACGTGGGACTTTGTTTGTGTTTGATGAACCTAGCGTTGGGTTGCATCCGCTAGATGTACAAGTATTGCTCCAAGTCTTTCAACGGTTGATCGATCAAGGGGCGACAGTACTTGCGATCGAACATGACCTCGATATGATCGCCAATGCTGATTATTTATTTGATATGGGTCCTGAAGGCGGTGAATTTGGCGGTAAGCTTGTTGCTAGTGGCACCCCTGAACAAGTCGCTGCAGGCAGTGGCCACACTGCGAAGTTTTTAAAGGAACATTTAAACCATTTTGAATCATAACCTGAAAAGGGAGGCCACGGTGGCCTCCCTTTTGCGTTATTGATAAGTGTCTGACGCCATTTGCCAGTGACTGTCGGCAGGGTTTCTCACTTGTAAATTACCTTGGGCGTCAACGCGAAAGACTCGCGTTAACTGTTGATCGGTATATTGATAAACTTCTGCATAGCCATCGACAAACTTTTGCGTAAAGGTGTAATCACTGGCGTTATAAGTCGATACTGTAGACTGAAGGTAAGTTCTGACCCAATGTTCCATTTGCGCAGTGGTGAGGTTGTGAACATCGACTGAACTGGCGACTTCATCTGGGTTGGCGTGGCCGTCGACTTCAGTTTGGGCATCATCTAGGGCATCGAGTTTCCAAGTCAAGGTATTGCCTTGTGAATCTTGTGCCTGCCACTGCACGGTTTGGAGTTGTCCGTCAGTTACAGTTAACGGGATCTGCCAACCATTCATCGCCAGCACCTGACCATTAACACTGTAGCCGATCGTGTGAGCGTACATATAGCGCGCTAAACCACTGACCCGTGCTTGCGTTTGATTGATGAAATACCCCAACATCACCCCATCATGCACAGTATTTTGTGGCGCCTTGTTCTCCGCCATCGCTTGATCGACGCCTTCACCATTGAACAAGACAGGCATGATTTGAAACCCTAAGCCAGTGAGATCTGGTTGCGTTGAACTGCTGGATGAGCTGGTCGCACTGCTAGATGTAGACGTTGAGCGAGTTTTTTTACTGCTAGTCTTACTTGATACCTGACTTGCGCTTGTTTGTTGGTGGTCGCCAGCATCGTCAGTCCCGCTATACGCATAAACTAAGCCTCCGATCACTAAAATGATCGGTAATAAGATCCCGATGACGACCCATATGCGTTTGTGTTTGGTGCGGTTCCCCATTCTTGTTGGCATTTATCTTTCCTTGTTGTTCAACTACAATGTGACGATTTGATCAATGGCAGCTAATTCATCGGCAGTAAACGTCGTATTTTGGGCGGCTTGTAAATTATCATCTAAATGGGCGGCGCTAGTGGTCCCAATGATCACACTGGCGACTACTGGATCGCGCAATAACCATGCTAATGCCAATTGACTCAAACTTTGTCCGCGATTTTGGGCAATGGCATTTAAGGCGTTTAGTTTTTCAACTAAAGCGTCAGCGCCAACACTTAAGGTCGCTTGATTGGTGTGGTGGATCTTGAAGTCTGGCGGCAATCCGTTCAAATAACGATCAGACAACAAGCCTTCTGATAGCGGCCCATATGCCACTAACCCTTGATGATGTTTCTGCAACACGTCTAACAAACCGCTAGTTTCCACTGAGCGATTGAACATGTTGTAGCTCATTTGCGACACCACCACCGGCGTATGGTAAGTTTCAAACAACGCCAATACCGCTTGGGTTTGTTCGACATTGTAATTGGAAATGCCAATATAGCGCGCTTTACCACTTTTAACGACGGTATCTAAGGCCGATGCCGTTTCTTCAAGCGGCACTGTTTCATCAAAGCGATGGGCGTAGTAAACATCGACATAATCAGTTTGCAACCGTTGCAGTGACCCATCGATATGTTGCATGATCGCCTTGCGCGATAACCCGTCGCCATAAGGTCCGGCACCAATGGTAAAACCGACTTTGGTGGCGATCACCAACTCATCGCGGTACCCTTTCAGCTCTTTGGCAAGGACTTTGCCAAGTAACGCTTCGCTAGAGCCATAAGGAATGCCGTAGTGATCAGCCACATCAAAATGAAATACGCCTGCATCAAACGCATGCAACAACAAGGCTTGCCGTTCGTCAAACGGTGCCTGCGCGTCAAATCGCTGCCACAACCCTAACGACACCGCTGGCAATCGCAAACCAGAATTGCCGACCGATCGTACTGCTAGGTGATCATACCGCGTTGCTTTTGCTTCATACATCCCTATCATCCTTTCTCGATGGCCTTATTGTCGCATGTTACCGTTTCCAATACTAGCTCATAACTTCCAAATCATTTCACTAAAAAATGCACGCTACTCGCAGCTGCACAAAAAAAGAGGCACAAGGCCTCTTTTAACTATGCGAAATAGTTTTCTAAGAAATGCGCGATGCCGTCTTCTGTGTTGCTTTGCGTTTGAAAACGCGCAGCTTTGGCAACATCTGGTACCGCATTGCCCATCGCCACTGAGATCCCAGCAGCTTTAAGCATCCCCAAATCATTTAACCCATCGCCAAAGACAATCGTACGACTGGCTGGAATCCCAGTTTTGGCTTGGAGTTCGGCGATCGCAGTCGACTTGTCGACATGTTTGGGGATCAATTCAATATTGGTGGCGTCACTAGCAGATAAATGCATCGCGTTACTTGCAGCTAACGTCATCATTGTGCGTGCCAATGATTCTGGATCATGAGGGCTAAAGATGATCCCATTGGTGATCTCGTTGACATGGCCAAGCAAATTTTCAATGGTGTGCACTTGCTTAACGGCAATATTGGCGGCAGTGCTAGCAAAGCTCATCATGGTATCGATCACCGATTGACTTGGCGTTTTGGTGTAATAAACGGTGTCATCAGTGAAGTACACTGCCGGAAGATTTTGCATGGCGGCGGCTTGTTCCGTCAACCTCAACGCATGCTCCCCCATTAAATGATGGACACGTTCGCCGTTAAAGTCATACACGGCACCGTTTGAGGCGATGATCTCGGCGCGGTCATCAACTTGATCGGCGATGACTTTTGCTAAGTTATACATGCGGCCAGTCGCAGCGTAGAATTCATGGCCGGCATCTAATAATTGTTGTAATACGGCAATGGTTTTGGCGCTGACATGTTGATGGTCATATGCCAAAGTGCCGTCGATGTCTGAAATGATCAGATACTTGTCCATGGGTTCCCTCCTGAAAAAAAAGACGGCTAAACTGCAGCCGTCAGTACCGTTTAACGTCCTTGTGGAATCGTGTCGAGGTCCGCTTTGAACCATTCATTCCAAGGCGTTACAGGCAACCCATTGTCGTTAAATGGGGCGTTGATCGTCTTTAACAAGGCGATCAAGTTTTCCCCACGTTCAGACAACAGCCCGGACTTCAATTCTTCTTTGTTAAAGGATTGGTTAGCCATCAACCAAGCATTAATATCGGCGATGTGGCCAGTGGTATCAGCTTGGGCGATCAGGTCCAAACCTTCATTACGGAATTTATCCAAATAAAAATCAATAAAGTCGCTGAGGGCTTTAATTTGCGCATCAGACGTCAGATCAGTGATCGACTTAGTCATAGCTTTACGCCATCCTTTCAAATTACTCACTCTTATACGATAGCTAAATTTCATCGTATTGGCAAATCTGAATTAAAATCACCTGATTTTGATCAGATCCCACATATTGTGCTGAAAGTTGCGTCATACCGGCCTTTTCAAAGGCATAATTGCTTTATATTCAACAAATTGTGGGCCAATTAAAATTTTTTAAGAGAATTTTTTTTCGCTAACGTGACGCGATCGACAACGATGCCAAGCACCGCACCCACTAACGCAGGGATCGTCCAGCCTAATCCTGAAGCAAATCCAGGCAAAAATTTCCCGATTTTCAACAAACTGGTACACCAGCTAGCTTGCAACCCAGTGGCATTTAACCCATCAAGCAAGGCTGAGATCGCGGTAAACAACAGCGATAAGTTGAACAACCAGCGATGTTGTTGAAACAGCACTGACAACAACCCCACTAAGATCAACACAATGGCAAAAGGATATAGCGCCATTAACACCGGCGTCGACACCTTTAACAAGCGATCAAGGCCAACATTGGCAAAAAACATCGGCACCAGCGTTGCCACTGCGATCACCGCTTGATAAGGGATGCGAGGAAACATTTCTTTGGCGGTATCCCCAAAAGCAGTGATCAAGCCGATCGCGGTTTTCAAACAGGCGATCACGACGATCACAGCTAATAACACGTTACCAAAGGTCCCAAAATATTGATGCGCGACATTACTTAGGATCACCCCACCGTTATCTGCGCGGGAAAATACCCCTAAGGCATTGCGTCCGAGCAATGCCAGTAGTGCATAGATCACGCCCATCAAAGCTGCCGCTAGCGTCCCCGCTAACACCGTGTGCTTAGCAATCGCAGTCGGTTGGGTAATGCCAAGTTGTTTGATCGCATTGACAACAATGATCCCAAAAGCTAACGCGGCAAGGGCATCCATGGTGGAATACCCAGCGGTAAAGCCCGTCGATAACGCGGCGGTTTGATAAGTGCCCACTGCTGATTGGCCATGCCCTAAAGGCGACACCACCACTGCGATCAATAACACCGCCAGTACCACTAAAAACACTGGCGTCAGCACTTTGCCCACATACACCATGATCTTGCTGGGTTTGCGCGCAAACCACCACGCCACTGCAAAGAACAGCACTGAATAAACCGCAAGCGCCGGCGTTTGGTGCGCATTGCTGACAAAGCGCGTCAACCCGATCTCATAAGAAATCGACGCCAATCGCGGCAGTGCAAACAACGGGCCAATACACAGATACAACAAAATCGTAAATAGATAGGCAAATGGACGATTTGCTTTTTCAGCAAGGCCAAACACCCCATCGACTTTGGTGATCCCAATAGCAGCGACACCAAGCAACGGTAAGCCGACGCCAGAAATTAAAAAGCCGATCACCGCTGGCCATAAGTGATCCCCAGCTTGTTGGCCGACAAATACTGGAAAAATTAAGTTGCCTGCACCAAAGAATAAGCCGAACAACATGGTGCCAATAAATAGTAATTCGCGTTGCGTAAGTTTGCGCGACGTCATGTGAATCCCTCTTTTCGCTTGTTGCAAATAGTGTAGCAATCGAATCTGACAAGGGCGTGAACAATTTATGAGAAACGTGGTGGTGGCAAGGTCAGGCATCACTCCGGTGAATTGAACCATTGCCAGTGCGGCCGGCTCCAGAAATCGGCAAAGTGCGCCGATGTTCTTCCACCTAGAATTTGAACCAAAGAAAAGCACTTTGTTTCAAATTCTGCCGGTGAAATCTGCGCAAGCCGCAAACCCAGCGTCTTTCTTGATTTCACTTTCACTGGCAATGGTTCAATTCACCTCCGCAATGCCCGACCACTGTCGCCTACTTGCAATCATCATAACCGACACTTCGCCGATAGCATCTTACACCTGCAAATGGCGATGTTTCAATTTCGGGAAGACATGCATATCTGCAAAGCCGATCACTGCACCTTGCGCCACCAAGGAAAACAAGGTTCCGATGTTAATGGCATAAATCTGCCGTGTAAACGACACGCACAAGATATCGATGATGATCGGAGGCAGAAACGATACCACTTGGGCGATTGCAGCATTGCCATGGAAGAATTTAAAGCGAATGATCTGCATCAGGTCATCATTGGGATGAATCACCACGTTAATGCGTTGATAAATCGAAATCGCACAGCCAATGCAAATGATCCCGATTAAATCTAACCCCACCCGGATAACCAACGGCATCGTCACTAAAGGGGTCATTTTGATCACATCAGCAAACGCTGATACCAAAAATGAAAATGGGATCATAAATATAAAGTTCCCTGCGATCCGCCGCCAATCCAAATGTCCAAGCACTGCGGCGTTAAACAACACCACAGCCACCCCTTCTAACAACAAGATCAACAGCAAACTCACGCCAAACGCGTGACTCATATTCACAGCACTAGTCGTCCACAACGCACTGCCGAGGTTCATCGCCACTGTCAGTCCATTACCAAAGCCATTGAGCAGCAATGAACAACAAAACATCCCCACTAACTGCGCTGAAGTTTGATTTTCTACTGTATGTTGCATCCACTCATCTTCTTACAAGGCTAAGTAATCGGCTAAATAATCCGCCATGCCTGAATTTTCATTATCAAAAGCCGTCACTGCATTAGCCGCTTGCAAGATCTCTGGTCGCGCATTTTTCATTGCGACGCCTACCCCAGCGTAATCGATCAAATCCAAATCATTCAAATCATCGCCAAACGCGATGACATCTGCTTGATCGATGCCATATAAGCCGGCAACATAAGCCACTGCTTGAGATTTGCTGGTGTTGCCTTCTGTCACTTCAAGTGCAGTGTGTTCACCACTCCATGCGCCCCAAGTTTTTGGGGTGAGGCTTGGGAAGTGTTGGGCGACCGCTTGTTGCAAAGCGGTCAAAGTGTGTTCGCGAATAAACATCGTCACTGAAATCGGGGCTTGCGTTAACCCATCAGCATCAAATAACGACTGAGGATCTGGCAGATCTGGTAAAAATGGCATATTCACGTATCCGTGATCTGCAAGTAACAGTTGTTTGCCTTCTGCAACCATCAATTCGATGTCAAATTGGGTTTTCAATGATTTCAACGCTAATGCCGTTTGCGTCGTCAACGCCACTTGTCGTTCACCACCCCAATGTTGATGGGGTTTATGGATCAACGCGCCGTTAAAGTTGATCATCGGCGCGGTTAAGCCGAGTTCATCATAGAAATGCTCTGAAATCGAATCAGGCCGTCCAGTGGCGATCACCACTAAATGGCCGGCAGTTTGCGCAGCTTGTAACGTGGCAATGGTTTGCGGGCTCAATGTTCCCGCTTGATTTAAGGTGGTACCGTCTAGATCTAAGGCGATCAGTTTTTGATTCATATATGGTTTCCTCACGTCTAATTCATAGGATTATTTTAACGCAACTGGCGGCTACAACAAGCAGTCTTCAGGATAATGCTCTTTCAAATAAGCTTCGATCACGGTTTGCATCCGCGCGACTGAAGGCGACTTTTGGGTGGTGGGGTTCATCACCAAACATAAAGTCCGTTCAAAAGGTTCAGAAAATGAATAGGTGTTTACATCCCCAACTAACTTCTTTAACGCCAGTTTTGGTAACACCCCAAGACCAAGTCCTGCTTCTACCATCGACAGGATCGATTGGTCATCTAAAGAGTAATGCAAAGAGTTCGTTGACACATTGTAGCGATCAAGGGCCTTTTTCGTATCGCGGTCATAGTCAGCTTGTTGCAAAATGAAATTCTGATGCGCCATGTCGCGATCCGTCATGAAGGTCCCGTTAGCAGGCGTATAAGCCAGCGGGGTGATGCAGTATATCGGGTCTTTCAACAATGGAATGGCGATCAATTGCTTGGCCACTGGCATTAATGAAAACCCGATATCAATGGTCCCGACGCGCACTTGTTCAGCGATTTCATTGAAGCTAGCTTGCACCAATGACACCGCAATTTTAGGATATTGTTTCTTAAACCGCAAAATAATTTCGGGTAACCAGTTGTTGGACACTGACGAAAAGGCCCCGATGCGAATGCGACCAGTGTTGATGCCGTTAATGTTATCGGCGATTTGCACCAGTTGATCTTCCAAATTCAAAATCGATTGGATCGTCGGCAAAATCGCCGTCCCATCAGGGGTTAATTCCACCCCAGTGCGATTGCGAATGAATAATGGAAAGCCGAGGTCACTTTCCAGTTGCGACACACTATGAGATACCGCACTTGGGGTAACATTTAAGGCTTGAGCAGCTTGCATAAAGGTCCCTTTTTCCACCACTGCACTAAAAACTTCGTAACTAAAATTACTCATCAATTGCCTCCAGATCCCGCGGTTACGCTATTTGTTCTAATAGATGAGAAAATCTCATGTAGCTTTGAACAAGTTGAATTTTACTTCATCATAAAGACAACGTAAGCTTAAGTCAAGTTAAGCCAAACAGAAAGGAAGATCATCATGGAATTAGCTCAACGCAATTATCAAACTGCCAGTGCCGGATTAGAGGCGTTATTCGCCGCGTCCAACCCCAAGGTGATCTCTTTTGCTGGCGGCTACCCAGATCGCAAACTTTTCCCCACCAAACAACTCAACTCAGCCTTCGCTCACAGCTTCTCTGGCGAAGATCCAGAATTATTGCAATATGCATCAGCAACTGGTTATCAACCATTACGTCAAAAGCTTGCCACGCGCATGCAACAAGACGGTATGGCAGTCACCGATGACGATGTGTTATTGACCCAAGGCGCCCAACAAGGCATCGATCTCACCGCGCGGTTGCTGCTCAATGTCGGCGACGGCTTGGTGGTGGAAGGTCCTACTTATGTCGGCGCCTTAGCTGCTTTTGATGCCTATCAGCCCACCTATTACACCGTGCCAGTGGAAGCAGACGGTATGGACTTACAAGCGTTGCAAAAAGTACTCATGACGCAATCTGTGAAATTGATCTACACCATTCCTGATTTTCAAAATCCGACAGGCACGGTGATGTCATTAGCTAAACGCCAAGCATTGATCGCTTTAGCGAATCAATATGATGTGATGATCTTAGAAGATGGCCCTTATCGTGATTTACGCTACACCGGCACCAACTTACCAACGTTGCAAAGTTTAGACACCCAAGGGCGGGTGATTTTCTTAGGGAGCTTTTCCAAGATCTTAGCCCCAAGTTTACGCCTCGGTTGGCTCGTCGCTCAACCTGAGTTATTACATCACTTAACCGCTTTAAAAGGTGGCGTCGATGTTGAATCCAGCAACTTAATGATGCATGGGATCAACGCTTATCTTGAACACAACGACTTGAACGCTCATATTCAAGAGATCCGCGCTTGCTATTTAGAAAAGAAAAACTTGATGGTCAACACTTTGCGGCAACATTTACCAGCAGGCTGCACAGTCAATGATCCCGATGGCGGCTTCTTCTTGTGGTTGCAGTTGCCTGTTGGCTTTGACGCTGAAGTCTTCATGAATGATACCTTGATGCCACAAGCCAATGTCTCATTTGTCCCAGCTAGTGTGATGGTACCAGGTGCTGGCATGACCAATGGCGCGCGGTTGAACTTCACCGGTCCGACCCTTGCTCAAATCAACACTGGTGCGATTGCTTTATGTGATGCATTGGCTCAAGCATTGACACAACCGCAACGTTTACGCCGCTAAAAAAACCTTCACGAAAAAATTCGTGAAGGTTTTTTCAATGGTTTATTTTAAGACCCGCACTGCAAAGCTTGGGTAGAAGTAACTGGAGATCGTGGCGATCTTAACAGTTTCGCCTGGTTCAGGTGCCGCGATGTATTGGTTGTTCCCGATATACAAGGCGTCATGATAAGTGCTGCCATTGGCACTCCAGAACAAAATGTCCCCTGGTTGTAAAGCTGACAAGCTGACGCGGGTGCCGGCATTTTGTTGCGCGCCGGTGTAGCCGCCGATGTTGATCCCTGCTGCATGTAAGAAGACGTAATACATCAACCCTGAGCAATCAAAGCTGTTCGGGCCTTTACCACCCCATACGTAAGGCTTCCCGATTTCAGTTTTCGCTAATGCGATCACTGCAGCAATTTTTGCAGAAGCAGAACTGTTAGTTGAAGTGGACGTACTCGTTGACGTGCTCGTTGAAGTCGAGGCACTGCCGGTATATACCGAAGCGCCGGCACTGGCGACCCAAGCGTTGGTGCCGATCTTGTACCAGGTGTAACCGTTGGCAGAAGCTGTGGCAGTATAGCTATAAACCGCACCGACTTTTAAGCTGCCATTAACGGCATAACCAGTCCCGGCACCTGAGCGTTGGTTAGAGGCGTATTTGATTTGAACTTTGCCACTCGCTGCGGTACCTGTTGAGGTGCTCGTGTTTGTCGTTGTTGACGCATTACCGGTATAAACCGCAGCACCGGCAGAAGCGACCCAGCGGTTATCACCGATCTTATACCAAGTGTAGCCATTCGCAGAAGCTGTGGCAGTATAAGTATAAACAGCGCCGACTTGTAAACTGCCGTTGACGCTGTAGCCAGTTCCGGCACCTGAGCGTTGGTTAGACGCATATTTAATCTGCACTTTACCGCTAGCAGCAGTGCCAGTGGTACTAGTCGTTGCGTTCGTCGTTGACGCACCAGCGGAAGCGACCCAACGATTCGTCCCGATTTGATACCAAGTGTACCCGTTAGCAGTGGCAGTGTTCGTGTAAGACAACACTGACCCAACGTTTAAGCCACCAACGATTTTAGCGGCAGTGGTTGGGGTTTGACGCACATTTGAAGAATAGTTGATCTTCACGTAGCTGGCAGCGGAAACTTTGTTGCTGTGGCCAGAGGCGAGTAAAACGCCGGCAAATACTGCAGTACTAGCTAATAACGATGAGGCAAGCTTGCTTGATTTCATAGGATCCCCCGAAATAATTTCATTTTTAATAACATTCATTTATAAATTCAACATCAAAAAATCAACTTTTTGACACTTTTGAGTTTACGCTTGTCGTGTTACATTAAGATGACTAAAATCAAACAATCCTAAAACATCCTTAAGCATTTTTGGTATTTTTTTAGTTTTAAAAGATAACAAATATTACAATGCGATCGCCGTCAAAATAACACCACACAAAAAGCGAGTCGTTGACGACTCGCTTTGGCGTGATTAACGATGAATGTAAGTGAAGTTGCTTGCGCCTGATACCACTTGGGTGTTAGGACCTGCAGGGTTTGTAAAGCCCATGCCGCCTTGTTGCACAGTGATACTGTCACCGTTGACGGCAACAACATAAGCAACGTGACCATAACCAGCAGCGGCAGTCCAGCCACCGAAGTTTTGACCACCGGCAACTACGACGATCGACCCAACACTTGGGGTGTGGTTGACTGTGAAGCCTTCAGCGGCAGCACTAGCGCCCCATTGGCCACCATTGCCCCAGTAGTTGCCAGCCCATGGTGCAACAGACTTCACATACCAAGTGCATTGGCCCCAAGCATAGGTGTTACCTGCAGCGTTCTTTGCAGTTTGCGTGCCGGCGCTAGTGTAAGTGGAACCGGTAGTAGCACTTGATTGTGTCGTCGTGCTTGATGCTGCGGTGCTTTGCGTTGTGGTAGTTGATGCAGTGGTTGCGGTGCTTTGTGCGCTAGTGGTGGCACTAGCAGTCCCGTAATATGGCGTTGCGCCTGCGACCCATTGGTTAGTGCCCACTTGATACCAAGTGTAGCCATCAGCGACAGTGGTGGCAGTGTAGTTGCGGATCGTGCCTGCTGGCAAGCTCCCAGTGATCGTTGCAGCAGTGTTGGCGCTGCTACGTAAGTTAGAAGCCACAGCCGTTTGCACTTTACCAGTAGCAGCAGTAACCGTTGGTGTTGCCGAAGCAGTGGTCGTCGTTGCAGGTGTTGCAGTGGTGGTTGTGCTTGCAGCTGGTGTCGTGGCAGTTGCTGCAGGGGCAGTGGTTTGGGCGTTAGTTGCAGTAGTCGCGGTTGCTGGTTGCGCAGCAGTCGTAGTAGCGGATGCTGTTGCGACCCGTGTTACGCCAACTTCAGTGACGCCGGCACTTGCGACCCAAGCATTTTTACCGACTTTATACCAAGTGTAACCACCAGCTTGCGTGGTTTCAGTAAAGGTCAACTTTTGACCTGGGTAGTAGCCGCCAGCGATCTTGGTGCTAGTTGATGGGCCAACGCGTTTGTTTGAGGCGTCAGTGACGACAACTTGGCCACCGGTAACTTTAGTGCCGGCAGAAGCGACCCACTTGTTTGCCCCAATTTCATACCAAGTGTAACCATTGGCATTGGCAGTTTTATCATAGCTGTAAGTTTCGCCGACTTTTAAGCCACCGATGATGTTGGCGTCAGTGCCTGCTTGTTGACGCAAGTTCGATGAGTAGTCGACGCGTAATTTGCTGTCGGCAGACACCGTGTGCGATTGGCCTTGTTGGGCAACAAGGACCCCGGCGAAGACGGCGGTACTGGTTAATAAAGATGCGGTTAATTTACTGATTTTCACGATATTCCTCCTGGCGTAATACTCGAAAAAAGTTCGCTTTTGATTTAATAAAATCACAAAAGCTTCAACATTTGATAACTAGAGTCTAGCAGGCGAGTTTTACGTGAACGTTACTAAACAGGAACAGTTGGAATACATCCCATTAATTTAATAACAAAGTGTGCATCTATAATGAACAAGCGTCACAGCATTAAAAAACAAAAAAGCGCCTCGCACCTACCGTCAGTAAGCACGAAGCGTTCATTTTAACCTAAGTAGCCGATCACCATGGCGATCACTAAAATGATCAAAACGATCGTGGTGATCCAAGTGTAGAGATGATCTTTTTCTTTGATAAATGCATAGATGGATACCACCACTCGCAACACTGGCGTCAAGATCAATAAAAAGATCCCCAACATCATGATGGCATAAGACTTGAATTGCACGACCCCTTGCAAGATCGTCCCAGGGGCATGTGGATGCACCCCAGTTGGATAGCCTGTCGAGCCGGTGATCAACAAATCTAAGATCCCGACAATGATCACTGCAGCCGCGATCAATACGCCGATCTGCATGATCTTGCCGATGATTTTTTCGATGTCGTCGATTTCTTTTTTCATTTCTGGCGTCATCAGATGGTCACCCCAAATCCTTTCAAAAGCATTTGCAAGCCCATGTAGCCGATCACTGGAATAAAGATCAGCCGCAACACTTTGGTTGGTAAGACTTGCATGATCCGTGTCCCGATGGTCGCCCCCACTAAAATACCGATGGCTAAAGGCGCGGCAATTTGTGGTTGCAAAGCACCGTTAAAGAAGTACACTGTGGCACTAGCTGCGGCAGTGACCCCCATCATCAGGTTTGACGTCGCCGTAGAAGGCTTCAAAGGCATTTGCATGATCGTATCCATGGCAAGGACTTTAAATGCCCCAGAGCCGATACCAAGCAGTCCTGACGCAAGCCCGGCACCAAACATCATCGCAAAGCCGCCTGGGACATTGGTGACTTTATATTCGACTTCTTTGTCGCTAGCTTTATCGTAGTAAGCACCGTTTAAC
Organism: Lacticaseibacillus porcinae; assembly: GCF_003946305.1. Taxonomy (GTDB): domain Bacteria; phylum Bacillota; class Bacilli; order Lactobacillales; family Lactobacillaceae; genus Lacticaseibacillus; species Lacticaseibacillus porcinae. The sequence goes on along the minus strand of NZ_RHNS01000015.1, from coordinate 12,047 downwards.
CGCAACTTCTCAGCTGCAGGATCCGGTACCGGGTCGCGTTGGGCGTCTTTTTTTCCGATCATTTTACGGATCATATTATACGTCGAGAAAATCAACAGCGCGCCAAACAAGACATACAACACTTTGCTCGACACTAACCCAGTGACCACTGCCCCTAGCACCGCCCCAACCGTCGTGGCAATTTCCAAAAACATCGCCACTCGCAAGTTTAGCATTTCATCTTTAAGATAGGCGATCGTCGCCCCTGAACTTGTGGCAATGACGGCAATGATCGACGCGGCGATCGCATATTGGATCGGCAAACCGAGGATCAAGGTGATCACAGGCGTGACGATGATGCCACCGCCGAGGCCTAATAATGCCCCTAAAATCCCTGCCGCAAGGCCCACGCCGATAAAAATTAAGGCTTGGGTGATCATGCGTTAGCCTCCTTTTTCACTGCTGGCTTGCGCTTGCGAGTGGTGGTTTTCTTAGCAGTCGTTTTGCGAGTCGTGGTTTTACGTTTAGTCGTCGTTTTCTTCGTCGTGGTTTTGCGAGCAGCAGGTTTCTTTTCCACTGGTGCTGGGGCTGGCCGCAATTGATTTTCAGCAATTTCGTCGAGCTTTTGCATCCCAGCAGCGACAATGGCAGCTTGTTGTGCCGCAGGGTTTGCGGTGTATTGATCTAAAGTCGCGACTTCATCAATGCGTAACCCAGATGCATTGACATGGTCGGCGATCACGATCAGATACAGTTTCAATGGGACTTGTTCTTCAGGTTCTAAGAAATTAATAATTTTTTTGGCATCGGCAAAAGGTAAATTCACGATCCCAGTTTCCAAGCGAATGATCGTGGGTTCGGCGCTAGTGATGGTCAATTGCGCTTGGATCAGCTTTCCTGCGGCAATCGCATCATCCACCGCAGCAAACACTGGGGCTAAGGCAGCATCTAGGCCTTTGGCTGCAGTTTCTGGGGTGACATCTTGATTGAAGGTGGTGTAGTTGCCGTCCATGATGGCATCTTGGAAGGCTTTGGTGTTGATTTCCATTTTCGGGATCCCCTTTTTTCAGAAATTCATGACAAGGCCCACTATAGCGATTTTTCTGACAAGGTTCAACTTTTTTCCAAACTCCTCTATACTAGTAGGGATTAAACTGCCGTCGACATCACCAAGGAGGTGAGCACTTGGCCACCAATCGTATCGGGGTGCGGGAATTCGTGGAATTCACCGTTCGCACTGGGGATCTCAATCCTGTCACGACCAATTCAAATAACACCGCGTTGATCGGGGCCAAGATCCACCGCCGCCTGCAATCAGCGTATGACGATACCTATGAAAAAGAAGTTTATATGAAACACGCTGTCACTGTCAACGATCAAGTGTATGTGATCGATGGTCGCGCTGACGGCGTGCAAACCACTGCTAAAGGCGTCGTCGTCGAAGAAATCAAAACGTCTGCGCGTTCATGGGATCAACTCCCACAAAACACCAAAGATCGCTATTGGGCACAAGCACGTGTTTACGGACACTTTTTATGTCAAGAACGCGAGCTCGACCACATCACCTTAGATCTCGTGTATTATCAAACGTCTAATGATGCGGTGACGCGATTTTCTCAAGTGCAAACTGCTGAAGCCTTGAGCGATGAATTCGATGACTTGCTTGCCGAGTTTGGCGATTGGTTGAAGTTACGTAGCGACATTATCAAAACCCGTGACGCAAGCATTGAAGACCTCGAATTTCCTTTCCCAGCTTATCGTCAAGGCCAACGTGAACTCGCCGCTGCCGCATATAAAACTATCGCAGCATCCACACGTTTATTTGTCGAAGCGCCCACTGGTACTGGGAAGACGATTTCCACCATTTTCCCAACGATCAAAGCCATGGGCGCCGGGTTGATCCAGCGGTGTTTTTATTTAACGGCCAAGCAATCCACTCGCCATGTCGCCGAATCAGCGATGGCATTACTAGAGACTCACGGCTTAGTAGCCAAAAGCATCACCTTGACCGCCAAAGACACCATCACCTTTGACGATGAACCAGACGACCCGACGAAAAACCCTTATATGCTGGGTTATTACGATCGCCTGAAGCCTGCATTAAAAGATATGTTGGCCAATGAAAATGCGATCACCAAAAAAACGATCGAACTTTACGCCCGCAAACACAGCTTGGATCCTTTCGAATTCTCCTTGGATGCCAGTTTATTTTGTGATGTGATCATTTGCGATTATAACTATTTATTTGATCCAGCAGTGTTCTTACAACGCTTTTTTGCTGAACCCGACGACGCGAACTTCTTTTTGATCGATGAAGCCCATAACTTGGTGTCGCGCGCTCGCGATATGTATTCTGCAGAAATCGATGATGCGGCGTTTACGCAATTGAAAGTCGCTTTAGCCCCATTCAAAGGGGCAGGTTTACCTGCCATTAAAGGCAATATCACCAAATTGATCACCGCATTTGATGTGGTGCGGTTGAGTATGGACGGCCAACGCGAAGTCTTTCGCGCAGATCCAGTCGAAGCTTTCGTTGAAGCGCTCGATCGTTTAAGTCAAAGTATTCACGAATGGTTATCTGGTGAGTTGCGGACCGATCAACAAGCCGTCGTCGACTTGTTGTTGCCAGTATACTTTGTGTGTTTAGGATTTTTGCGGATCTACGACTTTTATAATGATTGTTTTGAAACCAAACTCACTGATGATGGTCAAAAACTCACCATTAAAGAAATGTGTTTGGATCCTTCAGAATTTATCAGTGCCAGCCTTGATAAAGGTCGCGGTGCTGTGTTATTTTCCGCAACGCTATCCCCTTTGCCTTATTATCAAGATGTCCTCGGTGGTTCAGAGAATTCACTGGCTTACCGCCTGCCTTCACCATTTGACCCGAAACATCAAGCCGTGATCGTTACCGGCAACATTCAAACCACCTATAAGCAGCGCCAGCAAAGTTTGCCTGAAGTGATCGCCAGCTTAACGGTGATGTGTGGCGCCCAACCAGGCCATTATTTGGTGTTTTTGCCGTCATATGCTTATTTAACGCAAGTCGCAGAAGCTTTTGAAGCAGCGAATCCTGACATGAAAGTGGTCAAACAAGTTGGGACCATGGATGCAGAAGCACGGGCGCAGTTTTTAGATCATTTTCGCGAAGATCCAGAACCGTTGATCGGATTTGCCGTCCTTGGCGGGATCTTTAGTGAAGGCATCGACTTAAAAGGCGCCCAATTGATCGGCGTGGCGATCGTGTCTGTCGGCTTACCAGGGTTAAATTCTGAAACCGACCGTTTGAAAGCTTATTTTGATCGCGTCAATGGCAACGGCTTTGCTTATGCTTATCAACTGCCAGGCTTCAACAATGTGTTGCAAGCAGGTGGCCGGGTGATCCGTGGGACGCATGACCGCGGCGTGATTTTATTGCTGGATGCGAGATTTTGTCGACCGGATTATGCGCAGTTATTTCCACCCCACTGGGCCCATGCCACAGTGAGTTACGGGTTGGAACAACTGGCAGGACAGCTGACAGAATTTTGGGCAACGACAAAGGAAGACTCATGAAAACTGATTTGACCCTTGATTTGGAAAAAACGTTATATGCTTATTGGGAAGAACAAGGCGCCACTGCCGTTGAAGAAGTTACCATGCCTGACAACGCTGGGATCGTGGACACTTTAGTGCGTCAAAACGACGGCATTTGGCGGTGTTTTGAACTGAAAGTGACGAAAGCGGACTTTCACTCCAATGCGAAACTGTCGTTTATCGGGAATTACAATTATTTTGTTTTCCCCGCGACTTTGTATCCCAAACTCAAAGCGGAGATCCCTGAACACATCGGAGTGATGACTTATCGGGCCTTTGATCCAGAAGCCATCGCTGAAAGTTCACAACCGCCGCTAGCGCCTGGTGCATTGACCATTGCCAAGCCTGCGCGCCATCAAGCGTTGCAAGTTGATGAGGCGGCGTTAACCGAGCGTTTTATTGCCAGTTTGGATCGGGAAGTCAACAAAGCCAAGCGCGTTAAGCGTGGACTTGGGGCCTTTTCAAATGAGCAACTGTTGCGGGAATTACGTAAACGCTCGGCAGATTATCAAGTTTATGACCCTGACGCAAACTTGTATGATCAATTTGTCGACAAATTGCACAGTGACACCATCGACGCCTTGCAAGCAGAAGTTGATGCCTTGACAGCAGAATTAGCTGAATTGAAAATGGCGGCAGATCAATGAAATATTACCCCTTGATCCGCGGGCGGCAATATGACTTGCTCGCCCTTAAAACCATGGCCAAAACTTTGAGCCCGAATATTATTCCGGTGATCGAACCGGTCAAAGATATTCCTGCGTTAGTCGGCGTCGTCAAAGCGTTTGAAAAAGCCGACCAGCCATTATTCGTCGTTAAAAATCCGCAAGTTGGCCAATACGGGTTATTATCACACCCCAAACACGTATTACCTGAGCCTTTACCAAAGCCAATAGCGACAGCGCGATATTTTGACGTGTTGCCTGCAGATCTCGTGATCGCCCAAACTTTTGGTCAAGTGCAACTGCTACCACCTGAGCAATTGGCCATGGTGCCTAATACCGCTCGCGTGCGTGCGATGCACCTACCCCAAGCGATTTATTTAGAAGACCATTATCCCACCCGCGGACGAACAGAAGATTATTATCAAGTGCAACGGGAGTTCTATCAATATTCTCGCAGTCAACTGCCTGGCGTCGGCTTTGCTGATTATCCTTTGAGTACACATCATTTTGATGAACATGGGTATCCACAACGCGCGATCGCGATGCATTGGCTATATTGCGAACATGGCCAGCTGTGGGTGCGGCATTTTGTATCGGTCAATAATGACGATTATCAAGATCCTGGCACCAAATTCTTTGAAGCCCGAGCGACGCTTGCGCCGTGGCTTGCGATGCATCCTGATGCACGCACTGACGCTTTAGAGACCATGTTGTCATTAGATCATTTCCCTGGTTTAGGGACAGTGAGAAAATTGGAGTTGAGCCATTGGTTGACGATCATGGGGCGGTATTTAGCTTAACCGCGTGGTTTTTGAGGCAACGGTAACACGACTAGCTACGCTTGAGGCTACTCAGTCACCTAAGTTCGCCTCAAAAACCACTGGGCACAAAAAAAAGCGCCGAACACAATGTTCGACGCTTTTTGATTGGCAATTACAAAACGCGGACCCCGAAGGATGGTGCAAAGTAACTGGAAATCGAAGAAATTTTGACGTTTTCGCCTGGTTGAGGGGCAGCGATGTATTGGCCACCGCCAAGGTAAATCGCCACGTGATAAGTGGCACCACGAGTACCCCAGAACACTAAGTCCCCAACTTGTAAGTTCGCAATGGAAACCACAGTCCCAGAGTATTCTTGGGCACCGGTGTAACCACCGATTTCTTTGTTTGCACCGTTTAAGTAAGCGTAGTGCGTTAAACCAGAGCAATCAAAGCTGTTAGGGCCTTTGCCGCCCCAAACATATGGCTTACCAAGTTGCGCTTTGGCCACGTTGATCACCGCTGCGATCCGAGCAGCACGAGTGCCATTTGCACTTGCAGAAGTCGTTGGCGTCGTAGCTGCTGGTGTTGCCACTTTAGCAGGTGTGGTCGTCTTTGCAGGCGTTGCAGCTGGCGTACTAGTCGTCGCTGTCGCTTGAGGTGCAGGTGTAGTGGTCGTGGCTTTGCTACTGTTAGCGGTGCCTTGAGCGCCGAAGAAGCGAGCTGAAACAAAGTTGCCGTCGCTTAATTGATACCAAGTTTCACCATTTGCAGTGGTGGTCCCAACTGCAGTAACGGTTTGGTTTGGTGCCAAATACTTGCCAGCAGCTTGAGAGTAGCTTGCAGACTTCCATTCAGTAACAACAGAGTCTGTGTAAGTCACTTTCAAAGTTTGCGTTGCGGTGGCAGTCGTGGCACTAGTGGCAGGCGTTGCGGTGCTTTGAGCTGCTGCTGGTGCTTGGGTAGCAGTGGCAGTGGTCGTCGCAGCAGTGGTAGGCGCTGCACTAGTCGTGGATGTTGCGGCAGCAGCAGTCGTGGCAGTGTTTGCCGTATCTTCTGCTGTCGTGCCAGTGGTAGTGTTGGTCGTGTCTGCTGCAGGCGTAGTCGTCGCAGCAGCTGGTGCTGTCGTTGTTGCTGCTTGCGTTGCAGTGGCAGCTGGTTGAGTAGCAGCTACTGCTTGGGCACTACCAGCTTTAGCAGCAAAACGTGCAGGCACATAGCCGCCGTTAGCCAACTTGTACCAAGTTTCACCGTTAGCTTGGACTGTGGATACAGCCGTTGCAGTGGCATCAGTGGTTAAATACTTGCCTGAAGCATCAGAATAGTTGGTGCTGTTCCAAATAGTTACAGCGCCTTCAGTATAAGTGGCTTCAACTTGGAAAGTCCCAGTCGCGGTGGTAGTCGCAGCCGTCTTCACATTCGCTGTGCTAGTGGCTTGTGGCGTTGCGCCATCCACATGGAGGTAGATTTCAGGAATCCACTCGTTTGTGCCGATTTGATACCAAATAGTACCGTTGACGGTTTTTTGGCCGACAATAGCGATGGACTGGTCTTTGACTACGTAACGTTGCACAGTGTTGAAAGCTGGCGTTTGCCAAACTGTGGTCGCACCTTCTGAATAGGTGACGGTACCAGTCGATGCGCTAACAGTATTTGGTGCAGCGACTAATGTGGCAGCACCTGCAACCCCAGCTAAACCTGCAGCGATCGCAAAGGCCTTTTTTGACTCTGTCATCTAGATTCCTCCAATCAAAACTTAAGGACACTTTTAATAGCTTAAATTTTCTTAAATAGATAGTTTCAGAATAGCACCATCACGGGATTTGCACACCCGAATACGTGTTCGCAAATGCTTCACTGGGCATACAAAAAGCCGACAAGTCGGGGCTGGCCACGGTTGTCGGCGTAATATTACAATCCCTTTACAATCGCAAATGCAAGCGCGATCATGTCATCAAAACTCGTTTGTCGTTCGATGGCGGTGGTTTCTTCTCCAGTCACCAAATGATTGGACACTGTTAAAATCGATAACGCTTGCCTTTGATACTTTCGCGCTAGCAGATAAAGCGCTGGCGTTTCCATTTCAGTGGCAAACACGCCATATTTGATCAGCTTGTGGCGATCCATTTCATCATTATAGAAGCGATCTTCCCCAAGGACATTGCCCACTTGCACCGCTAAGCCTTGTGCTTGGGCTTGATGATATGCGGCATCCAGTAATTTGAAGTCAGCCAGCGGGGCAAAATACATCCCCGCACCAAAGGTATTGAGAATGATCGATGAATCAGTGGTCGACCCTTGGGCTAACACCACATCGCGGACATGCACGTCTGGACTCAATCCGCCTGCAGTGCCTACACGGATCAACACTTGCACATCATAATCCACCATCAACTCGGTGGCGTAAATACTCATTGACGGGATCCCCATGCCAGTCGCTTGCACGGATACGCGGACACCTTCAAAGTAACCGGTATAACCAAAAGCGTTGCGGACTGTGTTGTAACATTTGGCATCCGTTAAATAGGTTTCGGCAATATACTTCGCTCGCAGTGGATCGCCTGGCAGTAAAACAATCGGCGCGATCGCAGACTTTGGTGCATCAATATGTGTACTCATGACCTGACCTCCTATTGTAGTTGCGACAGGAATGATTGTCCGAATTCACCAGCAGGGACATTGAAGTTGTCGAGGATCGTGGCCCCAAAATCAGAAAATGGACTGCGAACCCCGAGATCACCTGATTGCTGTAAACTTGGACTATAAGCGATCAACGGTACATATTCGCGAGTATGGTCAGTGCCACGAAAGGCAGGATCATTGCCATGATCGGAAGTGATCAACAACAAATCATCTGGTTTCAACACATGCAACAATTCGCCTAACCGTTGATCAAACGCCATCAACGCTTCGCCGTCTCCTTGGGCATTGCGACGATGACCATACATCGCATCAAAGTCGACTAAGTTCGTGAAAATAAACCCTTTGCGATCAGACTGCGCCACTTGAATGGTTTTGACCATGCCGTCGTCATTAGATACGGTGTGTACGCCGTCATCTAAGCCGATCCCAGAGAAGATATCGTTGATCTTCCCGATTCCATAAGTCGGGACGCCTGCTTGTTGCAAGCGATCTAAGTCCGTCGGCGCCGTCGGTTTCAGGGTGTAGTCATGGCGATCAGAAGTGCGGGTAAAGTTATCTGCCGCATCCCCAACATATGGCCGCGCGATCACCCGACCGATGTGATACTCGTCGATCGTGATACTGCGGGCATATTCACAAATGCGATACAACTCTTCTAATGGAATAACCGCAGTGTTAGCAGCGATTTGCAATACTGAGTCGCCGGAAGTATACACGATCAAGTCGCCAGTTTGCAGTTGTTGCTCGCCATATTTTTTGATCACTTCGGTCCCAGAATATGGGAGATTGACGATCACTTTACGTTTTGAGAAAGCTTCGATTTTTTGAATCAACGCATCTGGGAAACCTGCTGGGAAAAAGCCTAATGGTTGCGTGACTGGCAACCCCATCATTTCCCAGTGGCCATCCATCGAGTCTTTGCCAGCAGAGATCTCAAACATTTTGCCATAGTAACCCTTAGGATCAGGCACTGGACCGGCGCCTAAAATCGGTCGCGGCCGTTGAATATTCCCAAGGCCTAAATGTTGCCAATTCGGCAAACAGAGATCCCCATCAAAATGATCTCCGATATGCCCTAAGGTATCCGCACCGAGATCATGATATTTGGCGGCATCTGGGGCTTCCCCAATGCCGATAGAATCGGTGACGATCGCGATGACCCGGTTAAATTTGCTCATGTTCAGCCTCCTTCAAGATTTCCACGCCTGCACTAGCGCCGATGCGAGTGGCCCCAGCTTCGATCAAAGCCTTGGCTTGGGCTAATGTGTGAATACCACCAGCCGCTTTGACCCCTAAACGGGTACCGACTGCCTGTTTCATCAGCACCACATCATGCACCGTGGCGCCGCCTTTAGCAAAGCCGGTAGAGGTTTTGACAAAATCAGCGTCGGCTTGTTCAGCGAGTTCGCAAGCGCGGACTTTCTGTTGATCAGTCAACGATGCGGCTTCGATGATCACCTTCAACAAACCACCTTTGGCATGAGTGGCACTAGCAACTGCTTGAATGTCGGCTTTGACGTGATCGTCATGACCAAATTTCAATTCACCGATATTCAACACCATGTCGATTTCTTGGGCACCTTCATCAAGTGCGTGATTGGCTTCAGCGACTTTCACAAAAGTGGTATTCGCCCCTAGCGGAAAGCCGATCACCGTACACACTTTGACATCAGAATCGCGCAACGCCGCATGGGCGCGCGGCACCCAATAAGGATTCACGCAGACACTGGCAAAACCATATTCTTTAGCTTGTGAGATAACGGTATCAATTTGCGCTTGCGTGGCATCTGGGGCTAATAACGTATGGTCAATATACTTGGCAAGGCTCAACATGTAATCGCTCCCTTTTGCTGATTTGCCTTAAGCATACCATGAAATGTGTGCTTTTTGAAAAAGATCGCACGACATGTCTGGTCAATGTTATATTAAAGCTATTCTAAGTCGGAGGCGGCACATGGATATCACGGTTTTAAAATCACTGCAAGCCTTAACCTCAGTTGAACGGCAACAACAACACAGCCACATGGTCGCCGACGACATTCCCCCAGCAGCCATCGATACGCTAGCAACTTCCCAAACCCAAATGCCAGTGTTGAATGACTATTTCTTCAATAACAGTAGCGTCAGCATTCGCAAACATAACCGCTTTGCTGACTATCCACTACACACTCATCAATTTTTTGAGATCAACTATATGTTGCGCGGCAGTGCTGATGAAGTCGTCGATGGCCAACCCTTGCACTTAGATCAAGGTGATGTGTTGTTACTTGATATTGGCAGTCAACATGCGATCAAAGCATTAGGCGCTGATGATCTCATGATCAACGTTTTGTTTCGCGACCGCAATTTATCGCTGGACTTGCTGACGCAGCTGCAAGCACAAAAAAGTGTGTTCTACGATTTCTTGTTGAATCACGCCGACACCACCCAACAGCGGCATTTATTATTTCAAGCCAAGCAAACCGCGCAACCGGAAATTCAAACCATTCTTGAAGCGTTGATTTGTGAATATTATCAACAACGCGACTTTGCCGACACCATCATTCAAGCGCAATTGACGATTTTGATCGCGTTATTAGTGCGGCATTATCCGACCACTGCCCAACAATTGTCGCCAAGCGAACTGCTCGCGATGCAAATGCTTGACGAGATCCGCAGCCATTATCAAAAACTGACCCTTAATGACTTGGCTGCCGAATTCGCCTACAACAAAAACTACCTCAGCAACTTATTCACCAAAGTCGTCGGCAAACCATTCTCTGTGGCGTTAACTGAAGAACGCTTGTTGCGCGCTCACGACTTGATTCAAAACACCCAAACGCCGATCACTGAGATCTGCACGGCAGTTGGCATCCGGAATAAAAGCTTTTTCTATCATAAATACGCTGAAAAATACGGCCACGCGCCACGGTTTGACCGCCAAAACGCTGCTAATTCGTCATTCATCGATCAACTGTAGATATGTTCCATTACAGTTGTCAGCAAACTGTTTCGTCTGACGGTAAATCGCGTCATCATCAAGGTAATGACTGTTTCAATATCGTCGATCGTATCGGAACATATGTTGTGATAAATAATGTAAGCGCTTGATTTAATGTGATTTTGTGAAATAATGAACGCTGTAAACCAATTCAGGAGGGATCCACCAATGAAAATCAAAGCAGCGGTTGTTGAAAAGCAAAATGATCCATTTGTGATCAAAGATGATATTGAACTTGCACCTATGGGCCCAGATGATATCCAAGTCCATATGGTCGCCAGTGGTATCTGCCACTCAGACGAAGCCTTGCGGATCGGCGACGCCGTGATCGACTATCCGATTGTTTTAGGCCATGAAGGTTCAGGTATCGTTGAAAAAGTTGGTCCAGAAGTCACCCAATTTCAACCAGGCGACCATGTGGTATTGTCATTTTATGCTTGTGGTCAATGTAAGTCTTGTTTAAAAGGCATTCCAACGCAATGTGAAAACTACGCCCACAACAATTTGTCCGGGATTCGTCCTGATGGCTCCAGCCACTTCACTGAAGATGGCAAACATGTTGCGGATATGTTTGATCAATCGAGTTTCACTTCCACAACAGTTGTCCGCGAACGTAACGCCGTTAAAGTCCCTAAAGAACTCGACTTGCGTAAGCTTGGCCCGCTGGGTTGCGGCTATGTCACTGGCTCTGGTACGGTGTTGAACACTTTGCAACCAAAGCCTGGTGACACCATTGCCGTCTTTGGCACTGGCGCTGTTGGTTTAGCTGCGATGATGGCTGGCAAGATCTCTGGCTGTGTCAAAGTCATCGGCATCGATATCGTCGACTCTCGTTTGGCTTTAGCTAAAGAACTCGGCGCCACTGACACTATCAACTCTAAAGACGTCGATGTCGTTAAAGCTGTTAAAGATCTAACTGGCGGCTACGGTGTTGATTGGGCCGTTGATACCACTGGTGTGACTGCCGTCATGGAAAACTCCATCAAAGTCTTAGCTCAAGGCGGCACCACTGCCACCATCGCCGTTACCCCTAACCACATCGATGTCGACACTTGGAACGACTTGTGTGTCGATGACAAGAAGATCGTCGGTGTCAACATGGGCGACTCCATTCCCCAAATCGATGTTCCTCGCTTGATCCAATTCTATCAAGCTGGTCAATTCGACTTTGATAAAACCGAAAAGTTCTACAAGTTTGATCAAATCAACGAAGCTAACGCCGATTCTCGCTCTGGTAAAACCATCAAGCCAGTGTTGGTCATTGACGAAGATTATGTCCCTGGTAAATAATTTCTGATTAGTAAAAACGAAAAGATCCGTTCGTTCAGCCATTCCTACGTGGCTTTGCGAGCGGATCTTTTTGTTGCGCACAAACAGTCTAACCTTAGTGGTGGATCATGATTCGACGGAATCGTGGTTCACCACTTTTGATTTCTCTGATAAAGT
>NZ_RHNS01000014.1 GCF_003946305.1 Lacticaseibacillus porcinae | reverse complement strand
ACTTTATCAGAGAAATCAAAAGTGGTGAACCACGATTCCGTCGAATCATGATCCACCACTAAGGTTAGACTGTTTGTTTGTGTGTAAGGTATTTATCCGATCAGTTCTGTGACATGGTAGCACATTGATCAGATCTTTTGTTGGACATCATCGATATCCACGACGAGCATCCGCGTCAACCAAGGAAATTGGGACTTTTTGGCGTCAAAGTCAGCGCCTGATTCCACAAAGTGGCCGCGGCCAGCAACGTGAAAGCCAGCCCCTGGCCCTACAGTGCCCTCGACATCTTTAGAGCCGAAGGTCAACAACACATGGTTATCAGTGGGGAAATCCGCTTCGATGCTGTGCATACCAGCTGCTGGGATCAACAATTGCTGATTTTTAAGCGTGATATAAGACATCCACGTATTCACCACGTGAGCTGGGTTCGCGTTGATGGTGATGATGGTCACTGGGCCTTCGTGTTGCAACACTTCTAGAAACTTTGCGTCCATAAGCATCCCTCCTAGGTATCTGACTATTTAATTGTACGTCATTTAAATGTTACCGGATACATGCAAAATTGTCTATTTTATTATGTAATTCTGACATTTGCCGGCAAATGTCCTGCCCGATGTCGCCATTTTTGTGCTAAAATTGTCAGATAGACACAATCTCGAGGAGGAGCTTTGCATGTATACGCCAATTTGGAGTGCCACTACCGTCGAATTGGACCTCAGTCCGTTAAGTGCCCCGCCTGATCCTGAAGCAGGCGGCACGCAGTTGGCGATCATTCAATGTCGTCGCGATTGTTTATTACGGTTAAAAGGTCGTCCACTGGCCTTAAAAACTGGTGATGTGGTGTTGATCCACAATCCGATGCCAGCACAACTTGAAGCATACGGTGCCAACCGCCCACTGCAAGTGCGCTTTTTCATTTTGCCAGTGGCTAACACCGTGGGGATCGGGCCTAACGCCATGATCACTAGCTTTTTGCAAAGCACTGACACCGCCCACATCGTCTTTCGCCGCATCGCCCATGAACTCACCAACGGCTATTGCGAGCAACTCGCCCGCTTGATGTTGATGCAGCCGCAAGATGGTTACTTGCGTTATGAAGCATCGATGGTCGCCAACTTGTTGCTGACAGAATTGTCACGCGCGCGTTTGAATGCGATGATGATCATCGAATCCGACTTCCCAGAAGACAATTTGCGCGGTGCTGATAAAGCGCATCAAGTCGGCTTGATCCTCAATTACATCATGGCGCATATCGATTCTGTTACCTTGAAGTCGGCAGCGGAATATTTCGGTTATGAACCGAACTATTTCTCGCGGTTGTGCCACGACTTATTCAAAAAGCCATTCTCCGCAGAATTGCGCTTTATCCGCATGAACCAAGCCAAGAAAATGTTGGCGATGACGGCCCAATCTGTCGCTGAAATCGGCTTTAGCTTAGGTTATAAGAACCCGGCAAACTTCGACCACACCTTCAAAAAACAATTCGACATCACCCCAAGTGCTTACCGTCGCCAGGCGCAACTGGCACAAACCGATACAGATGTCCATTAAATGAAACGAGGTTCAGACATGAGTCGTCTGAACCTCGTTTTTAATTATCGACAACCGGCAACGACAACATATATTGGTAGATCAGTTGAGTTGTTGTGGGTTTTGATCGCCGATTTGTAAGGACACCTGCCAGCGCTTGTCAACGCGTGTGGCAAAGGCGACGTAATGTTCGTTGGTTTCCCAAGTATCAAAATCTAAGCGATAGCCGGCGTCAGCTTTTTGTAAGCCAGTTTCCATTAATAATGCTGTTTCAGGATAACCGTTTTTAGCGAGTTTTTGTAAAACCAGCCGTTCAACGTTACGTTGTTCGCGCGCTGCGTGACTGAATAAGGTGGTAATAACCATATGTGGTTACCTCCAAGTGAATTAATAAACCCATTTTAAGTCATGGCTGGCGCGTTGTTTCAAAGCTTAAGCAAGCTTAACGTGATCGCTTCGAGCTTAATAAAAATGTTATGAAATCCCGCCATCAGGCGACAGTGGACTAGCTCCGTTGCGGAACTGAAATCATCTCTCGTGGCCGGCCGACTGCAGAAATCGGCAAAGTACGCCGATGTTACGTTTTTACGTCGCATTCAAAGCCGAAACCCGCGTCTTTGAATTTGCCTGAAATAATAGCTAAGCCAGAAACCCGCTGTCTTAGCTATTATTTCTGCCACGTTCGATGATTTCAGTTCCTCCACTACGCTAGCCCACTGTCACCCGATGGCTACGTTGATATATCATGTTAAGTCATGTGAATGGCGTCGTAACATCAGCGTATTTGATTTGTAAACTGGCAAACTATCGAAGAAAATCTGTGGGCGGAGATGATTTGGCAAAACGGAGGTGAATTGGACAATTGCCTGTGGCAGTGAAATCAAGTGAAACGCCGGGTTTTGGCGGTTCGCGCGGATTTCACCGGCAAAAATTGAAACAAAGCGTTCTTCTTTGGTTCAATTTTTAGTCGCAAGAACATCGGCGGGCTTTGCCGATTTCTGCAGACGGCCGCACCGGCAACTTGTCCCATTCACCGCAGTGACGCCAAATCGTCGGAGCCCACAGATTTTCGTGCCGGAGGCATATTGGGATAGTTTGGTGAAACACTATCGTTGTCGGACATCATCATCAAAAAAGCGGTTGAGACGTGATGTCTCAACCGCTTCATTTCATTAAATACTGCAGCTTTCACAAGCGTTCGCGCCGATCTCTGAATCATCATCAGTGAAGGTGCGGATGTAGTAAATCGACTTGATCCCTTTCGCATGTGCGTAGTTACGGAGGATGTTCAAGTCACGAGTGGTCATTTTGTTGGTGCGACCATCTTTCCAAGGGTAAGTGCCTTCAGGGATGGTGGAGCGCATGAAGAAGGTCATCGACATGCCTTGATCGACATGTTGTTGGGCCGCGGCGTAAACGTCGACCACTTTGCACATGTTGGTATCATAAGCAGATTGATAATATGGCAAGGTATCGTTGGCCAAACCAGAAGCAGGGTAGTAAATCGTCCCGATGGTTTTTTCTTGGCGATCTTCGATACGGTTGACGATCGGATGCAAGCTGGAGCTAGTATCATTGATGTAAGAAATCGAACCGTTTGGTGCCACCGCCATGCGGTTTTGATGGTAGAGGCCATCTTTCATCACTGCGGCTTTAAGATCTGCCCAATCTGCTTTGGTGGGAATGTGGATGTTTTTGAATTGTTCAGCGACAGTGTCGAATTTGATCGACCAGTCTTGATCCAAATACTTATCAAAGTAGCTGCCGTCAGCGTATTTGGACGCTTCAAAGTTGTGGAACACCACACCGCGTTCGCGAGCGATTTGGTTAGAAGCTTTCAAGCTGTAGTAGTTGAGCAACAAGAAGTATTGGTTCGTGAAGTCCAATGATTCAGGGCTACCATAGTGCATGTGATGTTTGGCAAAATACGTGTGCAACCCCATGGCCCCTAAGCCAATGGAGTGAGCCAAGTCGTTACCATTTTGCACTGATGGCACCACGTCGATAGCGGAGTGGTCAGTGACATAAGTCAAAGCACGCACCATCGCGTCAACAGACTTTCCAAAGTCTGGGCTTTGCATCAAGTTCGGGATGTTGGTGGAGCCTAAGTTACAAGACACATCAGTCCCTAACACATCATATTCTTGGCGGTTGTTCAACACACTTGGGGTTTGCACTTGCATGATCTCAGAGCACAAGTTCGACATGATGATCTTCCCGGCGATCGGAGAAGCGTTGTTGGCAGTGTCCACGTTCATGATGTAAGGATAGCCGGATTCTTGTTGAAGTTTAGAAATTTCAGTTTCCAAATCACGGGCGCGGATCTTTTTCTTGGTGATGTTCGGGTTGGCGACCAGATTGTCGTATTCTTTGGTGATGTCGATGTAAGAAAATGGTTGACCGTATTCGCGTTCCACCGAATATGGGGAGAACAAGTACATGTCAGCGTCGGCTTTGACTAAGTCGTAGAACTTATCAGGCACGATCACCCCAAGGCTTAAGGTCTTTAAGCGATATTTTTCATCGGCGTTTTCTTTTTTCGCCCCTAAAAAGGCGATGATGTCAGGATGGAATACGTTCAAATACACAACGCCAGCGCCTTGGCGTTGGCCGAGTTGGTTGGAATAAGAAAAAGAATCTTCCAACAACTTCATCACTGGCAATACGCCAGATGCGGCGCCTTGGATCCCTTTGATCGGGGCGCCGCCTTCACGTAAGTTCGACAGCGTGATGCCGACACCACCGCCGATACGAGAGAGTTCCAACGCTGAGTTGACTGCCCGGCCGATTGAATTCATATCATCAGAGACTTGCAGCAAGAAACAAGACACCAATTCACCACGACGAGCGCGTCCAGCGTTTAAGAAAGATGGTGTCGCTGGTTGATAACGTTGGTGGATCATTTCATCAGCAAGGCTTTGAGCGAGTTGTTCATCACCGTCAGCGAAGAACAAGGCATTAGCAAACACGCGGTCTTCAAATGATTCCAAGTAGTGGTCGTTGTCATCAGTTTTCAACGCATATTGGGCGTAGAACTTGTAGGCGGCCATAAAGGATTGGAAGTGGAAGTTTTGTGCAGCCAAGTAGTCGCGAAGTTGTTCCATGAATTCAAGGGAATACTTGCTTAAGAATTCCGCTTCATAGTAGTTGTGATCGACTAAATAATCGAGGCGATCTTTAAGGCTGTCGAAAGTTAAGGTGTTAGGATCGACATTTTCCTTGAAGAAAGCAGCTAAGGCTTCCTTGTCTTTGGCCAACGGGATCTGCCCATTCACCGGAATATTAATTTCATTATTGAGTTTGAAATACGTCACTTGTTCTGGATCAATGGCTTTGAGGCCCATGGCGAACGCTCCTTTGTTTTTTAGCATTGAGAATAATGCTATGATACTGTATATTGTGGTTACGGTCAATCTGCAAACAATATCTTGCGGTTTTTGGCTTGTGCGTAGCTGTGGTAAAATTTACGCGCAACTGACATTTTAACGTCAATTCAGAGAGGATGCACATCAATTATGGAAAATTATCAGGCAATCAACTGGGACCGCGTTTCTGACGCTGTCGATAAAGCAACTTGGGAAAAATTAACAGAGCAGTTCTGGTTGGATACCCGCGTACCAGTATCCAATGATATGGACGACTGGCGCGAACTTGATTCAACGCATCAATGGGTGGTCGGCCATGTCTTTGGCGGCTTGACTTTGCTCGACACGGTGCAAAGCCAAGACGGCATGCGCGCGTTGACGACAGGTGCCATCACCCCACATGAAAAAGCGGTCCTCAACAACATCCAATTCATGGAATCTGTCCATGCAAAGTCGTATTCGACGATTTTCTCCACGTTAAACACCCAACCTGAAATTGATGAAATTTTCCAATGGTCTGACTCTGAAGAATATTTACAAAACAAAGCGAAGTGGATCGTTGACTTATATCGCAATGACCCAGATCCATTGCACAAAAAAGTCGCCAACGTGTTCTTGGAAACTTGCTTGTTCTACTCCGGCTTCTACACCCCACTGTATTATTTAGGCAACAACAAGCTGAACAACGTCGCAGAAATCATTAAGCTGATCTTGCGTGATGAATCTGTGCATGGCACTTACATCGGCTACAAATATCAAATCGCATATAACCAATTGTCTGCCGCTGAAAAGCAAAAACAAGACGACTGGGCTTACGACTTGTTGTACAAGCTTTACGCCAACGAAGAAAAATATGCGGCGCTTTGCTACGACCAAGTGGGCTGGACCAAAGAGGTGATGACCTTTGTCGAATATAATGCCAACAAAGCATTGATGAACCTCGGCAAAGACAGCATGTTCCCAACCACCGCTTCAGACGTTAACCCGATCATCATGAACGGGATCAACACCACCACGTCTAACCATGACTTCTTCTCTCAAGTCGGCAACGGCTACTTGTTAGGCCAAGTCGAAGCGATGAGTGATGATGATTACAACATTGATGTGATCTCTGATCCAACTGCGGGGGATGACAAATGATCAATTTATTTTATGTTTCGATTTCCGGTAACACTCGCGCGTTTGTCAAGCGGTTGTGTGCCTACGCCGATCAACAACACGCTAAAAACCCTGACGCCTATCAAATTAATCCAGTAGAATATTCTGAATCTGTCGATGTCAGCATCATGGATCACCCATTTTTTGCCATGGTGCCCACTTATTTAGATGGTGGAGACGGCATCAACAATGGTTACAAAGAAGTGATGACGCTAGATTTTCGCGATGAACTCGACGCTGGCAACACAGAGAATTTGCTTGGCATCGTCGGTTCTGGTAACCGTAACTTCAACGCGCAGTTCGGTTTGACGGCCAAGCACTATGCGCGCCGGTTCAATTCTCCAGTGATCGGGTTGTTTGAACTACGCGGCAATGATGAAGAAGCCGCTAAGATCTACACGGCTTTAGTCAACTATCAAAAAGATTTCGAACAACGTGGCGTCAAACGTGCCTTGACGCATTAATAACGATCTTCAAAGGCTAGGACGTCAAGATGTCCTAGCCTTTTTTCTACTAATCTACTTTTTGTACGAATGCATTAAGGGTGCCTCATTATTTGTTCGACCAGAGACATCGATACATCTGTGAAGTGATTTGAAATTGGGACGGAAGCTGGCCGCTGGTGCATATTGAGAATACTGTTAGCGACTTGTCGCTTACAGTATTCCGCAGGTCGAAATCTGGCGAGTGGGGAGCGTAGCGATACCTCTCGGCTAGTTCGGCCGAGGACCCTCTATATGCACCGGCGGCCAGCTGGAGTCCCAGATTTAAATCACTGGCCCTTCATACTAAAAATGAGAACTTTCTTGCTGAAAACTTATTTAAAGAAAGTGCTTGACCGCCTTTGATTGTTTGGTTAGGCTGGAAGTATTCGAGCATTATTGGAGGAGATTTTACACATGAAGTGGCAAACTATGCGCAAAGCCTTGCTAGGTGCGGCATTAACCGCAAGCATCGCGTTACTGGCAGCATGCGGCAACAGCGCAAGCAACAAAACAACTGGTACCTTTAAAGACGACTTGGTTACCAAAGATACGTTGACCATCGGTTTGGAAGGCACTTACAAACCTTATTCTTACCGTCAAAACAACAAATTAGTCGGCTTTGAAGTTGATCTTGGCAAAGCCGTCGCCAAGCAAATGGGCGTCAAAGCAGAATTCAAGCCAACGAAATGGGATTCACTGATCGCCGGTCTTGGTGCTGGGAAGTTTGATTTGGTGTTGAACAACATCACCCAAAGCCCAGAACGCGCCAAAAGCTACTTGTTCTCTGATGTTTATACCTATTCTCATTACGTGTTGATCTCACCAACGAGCAAGCCGATCACCAAAATCGCAGATATCAAAGGAAAGAAGTTAGGGGAATCCACCGGCTCTGACAATGCGATCGTGGCGAAGAAGTATGGCGCTACCGTTGTACCAGTCGAAAACTTCACCACTGACTTGCAAATGATCAAAGATGGCCGCATCGACGCGAACATCAACGCCGCCCCATCTTGGTATGCGTATAAAGCGGATCACGCGACTGATGGCTTGACGATGACAGAATTACCAAGTTCTGAAGTGCCACCAGCTAAAGTTTCTGGGTTGTTGAACAAGAAATCGACCAAGCTGCAAAAACGCGTCAACAAAGCCTTGAAAGTGTTACGTCAAAACGGCACCTTGAAGCAGTTATCGATGAAGTACTTCGGTGCTGACATTACCAAATAGTGATGAAAATCATTGACTAAAATGCGTTTCGATGAAATTGCGCCTCAAATGACTGAGGCGCAACTTTTTTTGTGAGGATGTTTTCCGAAAAAAGTTGATTTTAATGGGGAAGAAAGGGATTACTAGTGAGTGCTCGATGATGTTGAAATAGCGTTTACGTCAAGCTAGTCCATTAATTGCATAGCCTTTATCTTTACTAAATATAGGCGTATAATTTAGCGATAATTGTGCAATAGAGATCTTCTATTTTGGGAGGATTACGTGTGAATATGGATCCGGGAGACAACGTTGCGACCTTGGGGACAGCGCCGCTTGATGCGCCGTTGTGGTTTGCGCAACTTTTGATCACCTTTATGTTTGCCACCGGCTTTATCAATTATTACCGCCGGATCTGGCAAGTTGCCAATAATTGGTTTCAAGATAAGCCGGTATATAAATGGTTGATCCGCGTGGTCGTCGCGTTGGTTGCGATCGGTATTGGGACTAGCTTACATATGGTCGGGTGGTTGGTATTTACCAACGCCACTGGTTTAATGTTTCATAATATGGGGTTGTTTGTCCTGACCTTTATTTTGCTTGATGAGCATGTGACATGGTGGGAATATGGCCTGCGAGTGGCAGGGGTCGCTGATGTGTGGTTGATGCATCATATGGATTATTTTGATCGCCCAGAATTTGTGCTTTCAGCTGTCGGTGCGGTGATCGGGTTGTCGGTGTTGTGGTTGTGGCGCAACCAGATCCGCTTTCGGGTTTGGCGGCATATCGGCGTCTACATGTTTTTAGGGATCTGCTTTTGGACGTTGTTGCCACCGCACTCTGCAGGATTGACGGTGACACCGGCGATCATCATTCAAGGGTTATCGATGTATTTTGTGATGGTGGTGGTGACGGCGATCACGTTAAGTCGCGATCACAAACTCGATATTAAAAATGCCGTCAATGCACAACTAGCCCAGTATGATTCATTGACCAATGCCAAAAGTGCCTCGATTTATCGCCGTGATGTCACACATTTCTTTCAAGAAGCCCATGATGACGGCCATTACTTAACCGTTGCAGCGATCGATATCGATCATTTTAAACAGATCAATGATCATTATGGCCATTTAGCCGGCGATGATGTGTTGATCGGCGTCGCTCGCAGTATCGATGCAGAACTATCGCGGCATGAAGGCCAACATTCGCTATACCGAACTGGTGGGGAAGAATTTAATATTGTGTTTGTCGATGTCTCGCTAGCTGCGGTGCAAGCAATTGTGACTGCCGTTTGGCAAACAGTTCAAGACCAACAATTTGATGCAGGCGCGTACACGATCAAAACGACCCTTTCGATCGGCGTTGCGGAACTGCATCCCGAAGATCAAAGTTTTGACGATGTGTTTGCGCGAGCCGATGCTTCACTTTATCAAAGTAAACACAACGGCCGCAACGCCATTACCATCGGGGATCTGACTTTGAATTCGAAGGTGTTACATCATGTGATGGCAACGCGTACCTTGATCAGTCAATCAGTATTAGATGCCACCCTTGATGGCACACCGATCCAAGCACAAGAGGTGTTACTCGCGCGCTATGAATATGATCATGATCGGTGGAATTTTCCCAGTGATTTTGTGATTCCAATTGATGTGCAGCTTAATTATATCCGTGAATTACTTGCCACTGGGGTCACGCATCGCGTGATGATGCATTTGTCGACGTTGCAGTTCAGTCATGTTGAAACCCCTGCGCGGTTGACGGCATTTATCGCCGGGGAGCCAATGGATGTGAAGCTGATGGTGGAGGTGGATCATAATATTGATGTGGCAGTGTTAGCAGAAAATGCCGCCCGTTATCAACAAGTTGGTATTGAAGTCGGCTTAGTGAACTTAGACGCTCGCAAGTCGTTGGCCACGCTGAAAGCTCGCTTACCTTATGTGAATATGATCAAGCTCTCTTGCGCCAGTGTCCGTGATCGTTATCCAGAAGGCCTTTCAGATCCGCAAGTGCAGACTTGGGAAGATACTGTGCGGCCACATCACTTAAAAGTGGTGATCAATGGCATCGAGAATTCACAAGACGCCGCCTTTGTTCGCGAGAAATTGCATGTGCAATATTTGCAAGGCTATTACTATGATCGACCAGAGCTGCCGAGACTCGCCTAGTCAAAATCCGGTTCAACCCTTAACGCTGAAGGGTGAATCGGATTTTTTTAATTTAAATCACCATGGGTCGAATTCACCAAATCATTGAGTAAGCCCCATAATTCAGTGTTTTTTGATTGGACGCCATCAAGCATTTGAGTCAATATGCCAGTGTAGCCGGAATAGTTTTCGCTGACGCCTAATACGATCGGCGCCAACGTGGCTAAATCAATGTCATCAAACAACAGTGTTTGTCGTTTGAAGTGTCGATTTTGAGGGATGAGCTTATCTAATAAGATAATGCCAGGCACCAAGCGACCTAAATCAGCAAGGTCTAAAACTTGCAAGCTACGGAAAATATGATAAAAGCAAAAAAATGCTAACCGTTTGCGCTGCCGATAAGACATCACTAAACCGACTTCAAAGTCAGGAGTAGGGTCAGGTAGCGCCGCTTGATCGGCAATGACATCACCGATTTCAGGATGGCGCTTGCCATAAGCGACGGCGCGGTCGACTGCACTTTTCACCATTGGCGCCACAGTTGGAAAGTCTGTCGCCGTTTGAAAAAAGACTTGATCTGTCGCAATGATGTTTCGTGCAGACATTGAAAAATCACGCGGTCGCAAGTCTTTTCGGCTTCGCGGTAACAGTTGTTCGGTTAAGAAATCTTCATTGTCGTTCCGCGCCATGCGCATCATCACTAAAATCAGCAACCGTTGTGGGACAGTTAATGGCATCAAGTAAGTTTCAGACATGTAAGCTCCTCCTAGTGGTATACTGAAAGAAAAATTTGCGAGGTGTCTTATGAGTTACGAAGTCGATTTTAAAAATGTTTCCACCATTGGGCTAGAATCTTCACCTAATGCTGAAGCGTTAGCAGGTTTGCGCGCCAACGAAGCGCGGTATTTCTGGAACAAATATAAAATTCACTTTGTCACTGAGCCGGCAGCTGAGAAGCCGGAACTCATCGCCTATGTGAATGCGATTTTAAGTGAACGTGACTTACACTTTGCGGCTAAACCTTTGGAAGTCAGTCAAAATATCGTCGATGGTGTGAAGTGGACCCATGTGTTTTATGAAGATGGCCTAGGGATCAACGTCTTGTATACGGAAGCCGTTGGCGGCAAGCGTGCTGTCGGTATCAAATTATCAGACGGTATGGACGTGCCAGCAGAGCTCGTCGGGAAATTCAAATTCGCCCATCAAAAATCCAAGCTTGCCGGGGTCATTCGCGGCAGCTTCTTCGTGATCAAAGGCGAATACTAAAAATGTAGCCAAAGGCAAGACCCAACTCGGTCTTGTCTTTTTTAATACCTTCGCTGTCTGGCATCGTAAGGGTTTCATGCCGCCATCAGGCGACAGTGGGCTAGCTCCGTTGCGGAACTGAAATCATCTCTCGTGGCCGGCCGGCTACAGAGATCGGCAAAAAGCGCCGATGCTCTTTCGCCTAAATTTCAAGCCAAGAAAATCGCTTGTCTTGAAATTTACCTGAAATATTAGCGAAGCCAGAAACCCGCTGTCTTAGCTAATATTTCTGCCACGTTCGATGATTTCAGTTCCTCCACTACGCTAGCCCACTGTCACCCGATGGCTACCAAACACGTTACGTCTATGTGGATATCACGTTTAGTCAGATGAATGACGTCGTATATCAGCGTATTTGATTTTTAAGCCAGAAATATCAATGTAGAAAATCTGTGGACGGAGATCAAAAGCGTGGAGGCGGGCTAGTCATCAGCCGTGGGGCGCTTAGCGATTTATCGCTTAGCGCCCAGCGAGAAGGAGATCCACTTTGCGTTTATGAGCAAAGCGAATGCAAAGTTAGCTCCGACGAGCGTCATTGCGTTCCATGACTAGCCCGCCGGAACGCTTTTGATCGGAGTCCACAGATTTTCGTGCCGGAGGCAAGTTGGTATAGCTAGTTTGAATAGAAAATTCACACTGACGCTGCCGGATGTTGCTTGTATCAAGCATACGCCCAACCACATCAAAAAAGCGAATTTGAAGCTTGTGAAATGGATTGCACGCCAGTCTTGGGAGCGGTACACTTTTTGTATCAGACTGGGGGAGCAGCATGATAACGAATTGGATAATTTGGTCATTCATCGCGTCAATTTTGACCAATATGATTTTAGTCAGCGGCGTTTT
The DNA here is from genome assembly GCF_003946305.1 of Lacticaseibacillus porcinae. Classification (GTDB taxonomy): domain Bacteria; phylum Bacillota; class Bacilli; order Lactobacillales; family Lactobacillaceae; genus Lacticaseibacillus; species Lacticaseibacillus porcinae. The sequence goes on along the minus strand of NZ_RHNS01000014.1, from coordinate 57,419 downwards.
AGCGTTGATTTATTATGTCGGCGAGAAAAAGTCTGGCTGGGTATTCCAACATCATGATCATATTCAAATCATGCTGTGTTGGGTGTTTACACTGTATTTATTTTTAATGTCAGCAGTCAACGGCAACGGCTCCGGGACTTTTTGGGGCGGGCATTGGACCTTCTTCAACGAAATGATCATTGTCAGCTTCGTGTTTAATCTCTTGATGGTGTCGCGGGTGCACTGGCTTGGCGGCGCGTTGGCAACATTTGGTTATATGATCTATTTGCCAGGCGCTGCTCATCCGATGCGATGGGTGTTGACCACGATCATTGTGGCGATCCAGTACTTCTTGACGATAAAAGGGACTCAAGTTTGGCATCGCCGAGCAGTGATCTATCCATTATTATTCACCTATGGCGGGATCGCTTTGGTGGATATGGCGATCGGTGCAGCACCGAAAGATAGTTGGTTTTGGACGCGGCAAGTCGTGGCTTGGGTGATTTTAGCGGTGGCGACGTATGAATATGCGCGGATGTTGGTGCAGTTGCGACGACGCAACAATCGCTATCAAGAAGAAGCAGTGCGCGATCGCATGACTGGCTTGAAAAACTTCGGGACGTTTAACACCGAGTTGCAACAACTGTATCAAAAACATCAAGCCACAGGGCAAAGCTTTTGGTTGTTTGAATTAGATGTGGATCATTTCAAGGCTATCAATGATACTTACGGTCATTTAGTCGGAAACACCGTATTGGAAACTGTCGCCAAAGTCACGTTAGACTACGCGCATAGTCTTCCTTATAACACAGCGGTTTATCGCATGGGTGGCGAAGAGTTTTGCTTATTGCTGCGCGACGGGCATGATGATGAACAAGCCGCTAAAGCGATCGGGGAAGAATTGCGACATCGCCTGGCAAGCTTAATTTTTCATGGTGAAGACGGGACCCCTTTTCACATCACGGTGTCAGTTGGGGCTGAGTATGCCGATCCTGAAGACAAACATTATCTTGATATTTATAACCGCGTGGATCAGTTCTTGTATGCGGTGAAGCGCAGTGGTCGTGATGGCTTGAATATTCACGGTCGTACGTTTCGGTTAGTGAAGTGACAAAACTGTTCGTAGGCAAACCGGCTCACAGATGCGATAATTAATTTATTAAAAGCGGCGGGTTACCGCGAAATACAAGGAGCGATACTTATGCGCAAAGCAATCATCGGCGTCATCGTTTTAGTCATTGTGGCATTAGGTGGCTACAAAGTGTATAGCTATTGGAATTCCACTTACAACGGCACCACAAACTACGCCATTGTGCCGACTGCCGTGAAGCACAAGTCTAAAACCGACAAAGGCAAAGACTACAAGCAAAATGGTCAACAATTTTACTACTACAAGTATGACTTCAAGTGGGCCAACGCCGACGGCAAAACCAAGTCTGTTTCTTGGGAATCTGCCGAAAGTACGAATCCAACACCTTTGCAAGCAGGCAGTTACGTTACCGCGCAAGTTTCTGCTAAGCGGGTCACCAAAGGCATGAAGAATATCGATAAATCAGAAGTGCCGGCCAAAGCATTGTCTGCACTTGAATAATCGTAACGCGTCTCACTGAAAATAGTGAGGCGTTTTTGTTTGGGGAAGAATGATCATCACTGGGATACGTCGAGCTTTTTGAAACAACGTCGACACAGATAGCCTAACTCAGTGAACTGAACCGAACCCGGGTTCAATTCACTGAGTTAGGCTATCTGGTCAGCTAAGTGCATTTCGAAAAGCTCTGGCCACGTCGTGATGTTCAAAACAACGTCGGCACTGCTAGCTCTCGGCAGCCTTCACGCATCAAAACGCTGGGACAACCTCGAGTTATTCAAAGCAACGCACCTACGGATAGCTACGCATGAGGCTTTAAGCCAAAACCATGCTTAAAGCCTCACGCTAGGCTACCCTTGGTGCTAAGTACGCCTTGAAGAACTCTGGGACACAAAAAGACGCCACCATGCGCTTGGTGGCGTAAATCAATGGCACTTTGTGGCCTTTGATGATGTTAATATAACATGTTTCCGCTTTCTTATCACGTTTCACTCGTGAATTTTGAAATTCCTTAATATCTCAAATACAACTTGTGATCAGGTAAATTGTGATCGATCAACATCGCTTGGGCGCGTTTGCGGAGTTTGGTGTTGCCCATCACCACTTTGTAGCCGGCCATTTCTTTTAAGGTGTCTAACCCGCTTGAATCAGTTCCTGAGAAAAAGCGCCAATTCAGTTCTGCTAAAAAGGTGGTCGCATTCTTCAAATCATTCCCGCGCAACCCCGCATCTCGTGCTTCTTGCCAGACAATCGGCAAGGCTTGCGTTTCTTTGAAGTCTTTTTCCAAGTGATGTTGGTATCTCAACAACCGCGGGTAAGTGCGCTGCGTGGCTGTGAGATAAGGCAGTAAGTTTTGTTTTTGCGTGTGATAAGAGAAACTGTCTTTGGTCAAGTTTACGACGCCATAGATCCCAGGGGTTTCTGAGAAACTAGCCGAGACGATTTCTTTGGTCGGATATTTTTTGCTGGGATCTGCAGAAATATCTTGTGCGTGAATGTGTCCTGAGAAAACGACGGGGACTTTATATTCCGCCAACAACTTCCGCAACGCACCAGCATTATCTAAGGTCCAGCCGACGGAATGCGCATTGTGATCATACAAATTGTGATGCATGAAGACTAAGGTTTGACGGTGTTGTTTTTTGGCTGTTTCTAAACGTTGGCGAATCCAATTTAAAGTCGTTGAACGCAGGCGACCGCCAGTCATCGGTTGAATATTTGAAGGCTGGACCGTGTAAATATTGTCATCGAGCATCAACAGTTGATAGTTTTGGTTCAAGTTCACGGCATAACTCAATGAATCGGCGTCTTCAGAAGCTTCATGTTGGTAGCCGTCGCTGAAGATCTTTCGCCAAGCTTCAGGGGATATCTGCGTCGTTTTGTATTGTTCTTTGCCTTTGAATTTGCGCGCCCAACCATCATAAATGTCATGGTTGCCAGGGATGATCAACACATGGATCCCAGCGTTTTGCAAGGGACGCAGGCGCTTTGCGATGCTTTGGGCGCTGGCAAGTTCCCCATTCAAGGTGACATCACCAGTAATGATCACTGCAGTGGGCTTTTGCTTCAACGCTTCTTGAACAAACGCGTGGATCGCGACGGGTTGATCGGTGAGATCTTTGCCAGCAGCGGAGCCGTTGATCACTTGCCAAGCGTGTTTTTGGTCATGTAAACTTGGCGCGATAAAGTGGGTATCGCTGGTGACCCACAAAATCGGCTTTGATTCATTCGATAATACTGGTTCGTGATCAGTGCTTTGCGGATAACAAAAAGCCAGTGCAGCGGCAAAACCGCACATGGCCACTAAGCTGGCGATGATAGCAACGAAACGTTTCACGTGAGAACTCCCCTAACGAATCCCTTTTCTTCTATATATTGTAGCGCAGTTTCGACCACAAGCCTAGACGAAACGGCGGGTTTCATTGGGTACAAGGCAATTTTTTCAAAGGTGTTTGGTGGCTTCGCGCACCGCGAGTTTAGAAAGTTCATGATGGGCGTGAATAAAGGCTTTGACCCATTGCGCATCAGTCCTGGCATATTGCCTCAGCGCCCAGCCAATTGCTTTTTGGATAAAGAATTCGTCAGTTTGTAAATCATAGTCGATCACTTGGGTGAGCAATTGCACATCAGTTTCTGATTTTGCGGACAACTGTAAGGTGATTGCCACCCGTCGCAACCAAAAATCATCTTGTCCGTAGAACAACGCCCAAATTTTTGGCATATCTTCGTAGTGATGCTTTAAGTAAAGCCAAAAAATCGGCCGCAAGTTATCAACAGTGTCCCACCAAGGCTTCACTGTGATATAGCCGGCGAGAGTTTGAATACCGTCAAAATCAAAGCGCGTTGCATATTTGCGAGCTAAGTCTAAGGCCGCGTATTGATATTCGCGCTCAGGTCGTGCGTATAAGTCAGCGAATGCCTCGAGGAGTTGGCCTTGATCCCAGTTTTTGGCTTGTTGCAATAAAGGCTTTTCTTGAAGCTTACGTTCAGGAGACTTCAACCCCACAAACGTGAATTGATCGCGCATATAGGCGCTCATGGCTTGGGCATTGTGTGGATCACCAACAAATTGAAAATCTAGCATAGGTTCCTCCAAAGAAATTGAGAGCTACTGTGAATGCTGCGCGGTTACTGATTACTCGCTAATTGTAGCACGATGATGTCAAAGCTTGTGATAGGAGGGTGCTGTTGAGTTAACGAAAAAATGAGTTAAATAAATTCCACTGTATTTATAAAAATTACAAATAAGGTGTCACGACTGATATCGTAATATGATCACATTGGCAGCCTGCTTGTGAGGAAGGTGATGTCATTGATCTAGCCTGTCAGCTAAGCAAACCCAGGAATTTATTCCTGGGAAGAATTAGCGCTTAGATAGGCCAATTTTGTTTTTTTAAATTTGAAATTCGAACGTTCGTTTGCTATAATGAAATCATCAAATTCAAGGAGATTTCATTATGGCTGAGTCCTGGGTGCAGGAAAAACGCAGCCGTTCCAAGACGTTTGCGTTCACCGAAAAGTTGAAAGTCACATTGTCATGCGAGCAGATTCTCCAACACGAGCGCGCCCGAGCGGTTCAAGATCAGTTATTTAATTATTCGCTGAATTATATGTACAAGACTTATGGTCGCAAGCATATCGACAGAAATATTCCGACGGGCATCAATCGACACAAGCTCATCAATCTTCTCATCAAGCTGTTTCTAGATGAGAAGTATCAGCTTAATCGCTGGAGCCACAAAATCTTGTTCCTGTCTTCTCACAATGCCCAACTCTTCCTTCAAACTCTGATCATCAATTTCACCGAGTATCAGAAAGTATTACGCGCAGGCTTCAAGTGGTCGGATAGAATCAAGTTTCAGTACAAGCAAAACATCATCAAAGACAAACACGGAAAACACAAGAACCCTCATCATAACAGTTGGTATAAACGCGGTCACCTTCGTTTCAATCTAAAATCTAGGACGCGGGCGGTCGAAATTCAAACGAACACACCGATTCAAGTTCTTTCAGCGCGTGTGATCAAAGTCCCTAACTTTGGTATTCTACATTTACACAAGGGCGCAGGTGAATATGACTTTTCAGATGTTAAAATCATCAAGCTCAAACGTAAAGGTGACAGCACCTATCAGCTTCAAATCGTGCGTGTTCAACCAAAGGACAGATCTAACGTTAAAGCAGAGCCTGCGATCGGTATCGATTGGAACATGACTAATAATGTTGCCTATCATGATTCCAACAACAAACAATATCCGTTACCGCTACAGGTGATTGCCAAAGCTGACTTTTATGAACGTCAAATCAACAAATTTAAGCGCCAACGAAGTCTGAAGCATGGCAGTCTCAAGAAAGTCACTAAAAAGATTCAGAAACTCTCAGCCAAGCGTGCACACCTCTTAACGGAAGCTTATCGTCAACTTGCCATAGAAATCGTCGATCCAGTTAAAGTTTTGATCATGGAGAAACTCGGCTCTAAGGATATGCGCAAGTCTACCGGTAAAGCTAAAAACCGAAAGTTAGCTTTGTTAAAACCATACGAAGCTAAGCAAGTGATTCAAAATCGTGCCTTCAAGCGAGGTGTCACTGTCGTTGAAGTCGATGCGTATAAAACTAGTCAAGTTGAATATGGCACTGAATTCGTCGATAAGCATCCCTTAACTCAACGTGAATGGGTCAGCCCCCTCACAGGCAAAACCATCGACCGAGATCATAACTCATCGCAAAACATCTTGGATTGGGGTTTACATCCCAGTCACCATATTAAAGTCAAACAATTTCCGAAAGTCACTGCTGCCATGGTCAGTTCAATCATTTAGCCAGAATCGATAGTCAGTGAATTAAGCTAGGGAGAACAGAACAACTTCCTTCAACCAGCAATGAAATTAGGGATCAGCTGGTCGTAAAGTAAACGAAGACCTGATCACGAGCGTATACCGTTGACCTTCAAATGGAAACATTTGTGGCAAAACACGGTCGTTGTGGTTAGAGTTCGGGCCACCCTAATGACCTTGTAGGGATCATGAGTACTTCTCGTGACTTGCAGTTTACGATGTTTTCAAGAGAGTTCTTGGAAACTCGGGAATTCATTCCCGAGTAGTTCATGCATGAACTTTTTGCCTTAATTGTTGCGCCGTTGGTGGTTGCGGTGCTCACAGAAGTGGTCGAACATTGGCTAGATGGTCGAAATGATAAGGATTAACAGGTTGCTACTAGCCCACACGCCTGAAAAATGGTGAAAAAAGGCCGGCTCCCATGCAGGGGTGTCGGCCTTTGTGTTGCTGTGGTGATGTCATTGTATCGAACTTTTTGCACTTTTAGGATAACATGGGATTGAATGATTTTCAAATCAGCGTATTTCAAAAAGCTCTGGAAACGTCGTGGTTTTCGAAACAACGCTGACGCAGCTAGCTACGCTTAAGCACTCGAGCCTAAAAACCAAGCTCAAGCACTTAATCGGGCTACCTGGTCATCTAAGTGCGCTTCAAAAAGCTCTGGCAACGTCGTGATGTTCAAAACAACGTCGAGCGTCTAGCTACGCATGAGAAGCTGAATCAAAGCCCGATTCAACTCCTCACGCTAGGCTATCCGATCGACTAAGACCGTTTTGAACATCACTGGAATCAAAAAAGCCGCCATGGGCTTGGCGGCAAAAAGGTTGGGGTTAATACTATCACTTTGGAGGAGTGATGTTGAACCGGCGGGCACCGGCTCAACTTTGAAAATGAAAAAGTGGGGTAGAAATGAGGGGGTAGCTCGTTTCTATGTTGTTTATACTACCGGCGAAATGTGGCGAAATTGTGATGACACTAAGACGATTTAGTGCAAAAAAACGATCCACCTCTGAAGAGATGGATCGCAGAAACATTAGATTAACGCTTCAAAGTTGCGCCAACATAGTTGTACATGCCGGCTGGGCTGTAAGTTGCGCCTTTCAAAGCAGGGTTAACAAGGTGAGCGGAGACACGTTGATACAGAGGTGAAACCCCTTGGTCCTTCATGAGGATTTGTTCAGCTTGCTTCAAGTCGTCGTAACGCTTGTCAGGATCAGTAGCGTCAGTCGTCTTAGAAGCTTCGATCAGCTTGTCGTATTCGGCGTTAGACCATGAACCATCGTTGTAAGAACCGCCGGTAGTGAACAGGTCAAGGAAGGAGATGGCATCTGGGAAGTCAGCAGACCAGCCAGTGATAACCATATCGAAGTCCTTAGATGCAGAACGCGCAAGACGAGTCTTGAATGGTAAGGCGTTGATCGTGACCTTCAAGCCATCGAGTTTTTGTAAAGCATTTTGCAGGTATTCAGAAGTGTTCTTAGAAGCATCAGTATCATCACAGTTCATCGATACAGAAAGGCTAGTAATCCCGGCTTCCTTCTTACCTTCTTCCCAAAGCTTCTTGGCTTCGGTCAAGTTGTAATCGGTGTAAGTGCTGGTTTCGCCTTTAGCGGCGTCTTTAGCAAAGTCAACGGAAGTATCAGATGGGTCAGTGTACAAACCTTGTGGCGTTACAGTCTTGCCTGGGATCGAGGAGTCTTTGATGACAGACTTGATGAAGCCTTTACGGTTGATCGCCATGGAAAGCGCTTGACGGATCTTTTGGTTCTTGAAGGCAGGCACTTTCTTTTCGTTGAATTCAAGATAGAACGTAGCGGATTCCTTCAAGCCTTTGTAGTCTTTGTTGGACTTCGCTTGGGCAGCTAAGGAACCAGACAAGGAAGCATCATCAAGCTTGCCAGACTTGTACAAGTTGTTGGCAGTGGAAGGATCCTTGACCACTTGCGTCGTGATGTTCTTAAGCTTGACGTTCTTGGCGTTCCAGTACTTCGGGTTCTTAGTTTCAGTCCAAGTGTTACCAGTACCGTTCCAAGACTTCAACGTGTAAGGGCCGTTAGTCAAAATGTACTTAGCTTGCGTCCCGTACTTCTTACCAGCTTTGTCGACCATGGTCTTAGATTGTGGGAAGAAGACCGGGTTGACCATCATCGTGTTGAAGTAAGGCAAAGCCTTTTCCAAAGTAACTTGCAGCTTGTAGTCGCCAATGGCTTTAACGCCTAAAGTCTTCGCATCTTTCTTGCCGGCCATAATGGCGTCAGCGTTTTGGATCCCGGAGAACAGGTAAGCATATTGAGACTTGGTCTTTGGATCAACAGTGCGTTGCCAGCCATAAACGAAATCTTTGGCAGTCACTGCTTTGCCGTTGCTCCAAGTAGACTTACGTAAGTCGAAAGTATATGTTTTACCATTGTTGGTAGGCTTAGCCACAGACTTAGCCAAAGCTGGTTCCAGCTTGGTGCCGTTATAACGGTACAAACCTTCCATGGTATCAACTAATTGTTGACCACCGATAACATCAGTGTTGGTGGAAGGATCCATGGTGGAGATCACATCCCCAACCATGCGTGTCCAAGTGTCGCTCTTTGTATCTTTGCTGCTAGAAGAGGATTTGCCCCCACAAGCGGCGAGTAAGGCGGCGGATGCCAGTAATACGGCGCCGGCCGTCATGCCTTTCTTCATCTTCATAAAGTGTGCCCCCTAATGTTTATGCCCCTTAATTTAGATTAAAATTGTATGAAAGTCAATGGCAAAATCAAATTTTTCCCCACAAAAATGTCACAAATCATTCATATTCGTCTAAAATCCGAAACCACGTGTCAGCTATTCTCGCTATTATATGCAAGTGGAACACAAATCGTGGATTTTTCCAGAAATTATTCTTTTCCGTTTCTCATAAAACAAAAACAGCCTCATCACTGAGACTGTTGGTTGATCGCATTGAGTTCAATTTGGACGGCACGTTGATAAGTGATGCCGAATTTATCGAGGTGCACCATCAAATAATACAGCCGATAGAAGTGTTGGCGTTGGTCAAAGCCGTCATCTAACGGCAATTGACTGACATACCCGCGGTAAAAGTCTGATGTGAACCCACCAAATACGGTGGTGATGCCGACGTCAAATTCCCGGTCGCCATACCAAGCAGCAGGATCGATCAACGCTGGACGGCCATCTTGTAAGAATATGAAATTTCCTGACCACAGATCGCCGTGCAATAACACTGGTTGGCTGTGGTGGTGGGCGAGTGTTTCAATGATGTTGGCACGGGCAGTTAAGAACTGCGTGCGTTGTCCTTCTGCCCATAACTGTTTTTTCAATAAACTCGCATCCAACACATCTAAGCGTTGATTGACGAAACTTTGCGTCCATGAATCACTCCAAGCATTCGCAAAGCTGACGCTAGTGCCAGCGTAAGGTTGACTGAAGCCGAAGCGTTCGGTGGGGCTTTGGACTTGATGGAGTTGTGCGACTAAATGGCCGAGGTCAGCTTGTGAGCCGCTGCCTTGGGGGAGAAAGTCCAAAACTAAATACGCATCACCATAAATTTGACCATGTGCGATCACATGTGGTGCGGTGATATCAGCTTGTTGGAAAGCTTTCAAGCCAGCAACTTCCCCAGCGTAAAAGCTCGCCGGCTGATCGGCTTGCACTAATAGGAAATAATCTTGTTTTGCGGTTTCGACGTGATAAGCGACATTCACGTCACCACCACCAATTGGGGTGATATTAGTGATCTCAGGTAACGGTAATTTCGATAACCATTTTTTGTCCATGAGAAATTTCCTTTCACTAGAACAAACGTTTGGGTATAATAAAAGTATCTGGAGGTGGCAAAATGTTAAAACAAACAACTTATGACTCACCACTTGGCCAAATGACGCTGTTAGCCGATGATGCCGGGCTTTACGGCGTATGGTTTGATGGCCAAGCATACTTTGGTGGTACGTTTGATTTAACGACGATCGCAAGTGGCGACAATGCGGTGTTGCAAGCTGCAACAGCTTGGATGACAGCGTATTTTAATGGGCATGAAGGCCAGCGTCCAGCGCTACATTTTAGCGGGACACCATATCGTCAAGCGGTCCAACAGGCTTTGTGTGATATTCCTCGCGGACAGGTGGCGACCTATCAACAACTCGCTGACCGTTTGGAAAAGTTCCTCGGTCACAAAACCGCAGCCCGCGCCATCGGTGGTGCGGTGGGGCATAATCCCCTCAGTGTGATCGTGCCTTGTCATCGCGTGGTGGGTAGCGATGGGTCGATGACTGGTTATGCCGGCGGACTATGGCGCAAGCAAGCGCTGCTTGAACTCGAAGGCGCTAGCGATCAAGTGAAATTGTAAAGTAGTTGTTGTCGCCACGATATTTCGCGATCGAATACTCTAATGACTGATGGTCTTTGGTTTGACCATAAGTGTGAAAGTAAAAAATTGGTGCGCCAGTGTCGACGTTCAACAAACTTGCTGTGGTTTCGTCTGCGGACATCACTTCAAGTTTGCGTTCAACATGGGTGATCGCGCAGTCGCGTTTGGCGAGTTCTTCATATAAAGAGGCTTTGGTGAAATCGATTTGATCAAAATCGTCTAGTCCTGCGCGCGTTAAATAAGTGGTCACCAACACCACAGGTTGATCATCGGCAAAACGTAAGCGTAAGAGTTTGTAGACTTTGGCGTCAGCATCAAGTTTTAGGGCTTGTTGGACTTCTTCATTGGCTGCTTCTTCATGAAAATACAACACAGCAGTTTTGGCGATGACACCGTTTTGCGCCATTTCACTATCGAAATTGCGGATCACATGGGTGAATTCTTGGGCGAGCTTAGTTTGTCGCACCCGCGTCCCCACGCGACGTTTGCGTTCCAAGTAACCGGCATTCACCAACGCTTCGATGGCTTGACGCACAGTAGGGCGGCTGACTTGAAAACTGTCTGCTAAGTCGAGTTCTTTAGGAATGACGCTGCCTTCTGGGTAAGTGCCATTTTGAATGCGCGCGAGTAATTCAGCTTGAATTTGTTGATGCTTCGGTTTTGTCATGATGCGCCTCCATTAGGTCATGACATAATTATAACATAGCCACACAAAAGGACCACGATTTTGCTCGTGGTCCTTTTGCATGTGGCAGTTAAAATTCGCGGGTATCTGGATCTTTGGCCAAGCCAGCAACGCCATGAAGCCCGTCGATCAAGGCCATCGCGTCATCATCTAATTCAAAATCAAATAAGTCGGCGTTTTGTTGAATGCGGTCAGAATGCACAGATTTGGGTAATGGCACAAAGCCATGTTGTAGCGACCAGCGCAACACGACTTGCGCAACGGATTTGTGATAACGCTCGGCAAGTTGTTGCAGGGCTTCGACGCCGAAGATCTTCCCAGTGCCCAGTGGTGAGTAACCTTCATTCAACATGCCATGCGCCGTGTTATAAGCAGTGAGTTCGGCTTGTCGATCAGAAGGGTTCAAGAAGATCTGGTTGACCATTGGTTTGACGTCAGCGGTTTTGAATAATTCGTCGAGGTGATGTTGACGGAAGTTAGAAACCCCAATGGCGCGTGCTTTTCCTGATTTCAAAATAGCTTCCATCGCGCGCCAAGTGTCAGCATTTAGGGTTTGCCAGTCGTCACGATGGGCTGCAGGGTTTGGCCAGTGGATCAAATATAAATCAACGTAATCCACCCCTAACGCTAAAAGGCTCTTATCCATTGCAGCTAGGGTTTGGTGATACCCGCGATCAGTATTCCAAAGCTTGGTCGTCAGAAAAATATCTTCGCGCGGCACACCAGAAGCTTTAAGGCCAAGGCCGACGCCGACTTCATTGCCATACACGGTGGCAGTATCGATATGGCGGTATCCGGCATCAAGCGCTGCTTTGACAGAAGCTTCAGCAACGTCACCATCAGGGGTTTGCCAAGTGCCGAAGCCTACGATCGGGATCTTCACACCATTGCTTAAAGTGTAGGTATCGGTGAGCTTGGTTAGTTTTGTCATGACTTTTCCTCCGTTAGCGATCGATATCGATATGATCAGTGCCAGCTTGTTGCATCCGCGTCTTCAATTCGTTGATGATTTTGATCCCAGAGCTGGTGCCGATGCGATCAGCGCCTGCTTGGATCATCGCGATAAAGGTATCGGCATCGCGAATGCCACCAGCAGCTTTAACTTTGACGGTGTCGCCAACGGTTTGCTTCATCAACCGTACGTCTTCAATAGTTGCGCCACCAGTCCCAAAGCCAGTCGCAGTTTTAATAAAGTCTGGACGGACTTTTTTGGCGATCGTAGCCGCGCGCACAATGTCAGCGTCATCTAAGTAGCAGTTTTCAAAAATCACTTTGCATGGCAGGTGGTGTTCATGACATACCGCGACGATTTGCGTCATTTCTGATTCGATATATGCGGTATCTCCAGCTTTAAGGCGACCGATGTTTAAGACATAATCGATTTCGTTAGCGCCGTTTTTGATCGCGTCTTGGGTTTCAAAAACTTTCGCCGCAATTGAAGTCTGACCTAAAGGAAAGGCGATCGCCGCACCGGTGTCGATATCTGTGCCTTTGAGTTGCGCCGCGCAAAGCTTGGATTGTACTTGATTGATCGCGACCATTTTGAAGTGATAAGCCTTGGCCTCATCACATAATTTGATCATATCTGCGTCGCTGGCATCAGCGTGTAAGTTGGTGTGATCGACAAATCTAGCCAAGTCATCTAAAGTATAAGCCGTCATATCGAATCCTCCTATATGTTATTACATATTAAAATATAAACCGGTTTCAAAAATAATGCAAGTTTGAATTGACAACTGTTTTACAACAAGGTATCTTGAAGTCGGAGGTTAGTTAGTCAAGCAACTAACCAGTGGAGGTGAACCGATGCATTTTGATGCTGATAGTGTGGTGCCCTTGTTTCAACAAGTTGCCGAGCAACTCCAAGCAGGCATTTTAAGCGGGGCATTCCAAGATAATGAACAAGTGCCGTCAACAACTGCCATGGCGCGGCAATATCAACTCAACCCCGCCACGGTCTTGAAAGGGATGAATGTCCTAGTGGATGCGGGGTTGATCGAAAAAAAGCGCGGGATCGGGATGTTTGTGTGTGACGGGGCGACGGCGAAACTGCAGCAACTCGCCATCGCTGACTTCGGCGACACGTTAAAACCGGTGATCCAAGCGGCTAAAGCGTTGGGGATGGATAAACAAGCGCTGCTTGCAGCAATCGATAAGGGGTGGGAACAATGAGTACGATCACAATTTCTGGGGTACAGAAAAAGTATCATCAAAAACCAGTATTAAAAACTGTGAACTTGACGATCGAACCCAATCAAGTCTACGGGTTGCTTGGCCGCAACGGCGTCGGGAAAAGCACTTTGATGCGCATCATTGCCAACCGCACGCGCATCAAAGTCGGCACTGTGACTTTAGATGGGGAATCAGTGTTTGAAAATGAACAGGCGCAAAATCGCATTTACTTAATGAGTACCGCTAAATTGTTGCCGCAAGAAGAAAAAGTCTACAAGCTGTTTAAATTGATCAAAACCATGTACGGTGATTTTGATGAGGCGTATGCAAAGCACTTAGCGGAAGCTTTTGAGTTGGATACTCATCGTAAATTGCGGAAGTTGTCGACTGGGTATCAAACCATTGCGAATTTGATCATTGCGTTGTGTGTGCCTTGCGATTTTATTTTCCTTGATGAACCAGTGTTAGGGCTCGATGCCAATCACCGTGAGCTGTTTTATCAAGAATTAGCTGAGACATTTTCGTCAAAGCCGCGGACCTTTGTGATCGCGACGCATTTGATCGAAGAAGTATCAGGCTTGTTGAATCACGTGTTTGTGATCGCTGATGGCAAAGTGTCGTTGGACGAAGACGTGGAAGTCCTGCAACAACGCGGCCGCCAGATCTCCGGCCCAGCGGCTTTAGTGCAAGATTATTTGCAAGGTGTCCCAGTGTTACATACCACCCGCCTTGGTGGGATGATGACGGCTTATTGTTTGCAAACACCATTGGAGCGGCCGCTACCTGCAGGCGTGAGCCTCGACGGCATGAACTTACAACGGTTGTTTATTGAAGTCACTAGAAAATCAGGTGGCCATGATGAAATATAGCCGCCTATTAAAAGTCACCGCGCCGTCAACTTGGCTGTCTTGCGGTGCCGCAGTCATTGCGTTGATGTTAGTGGAAATTGCCTTGCCACTATGGGAAGATCCCACCGAAAAAATCACGGTCAGTTGGGTGATGCTTTCAATGTTGTTAGGGTGGGTCGCTGGCATTATGATGTGCCAACAAGTATTAGGTATCGGCTTTGTCACTGGGACCAGTCGCAAAACCATGATTTTGACCCAGTGGACCCATGGCACGCTGATTGCCTTAGGCTTTAGTGCCTTTGCCTTGATCGTCCAACGGCTATTAGTTAGCAGCTCCTTGAAATTGAGTAGTCAAATGACGAATTTCCCGCATTTCATGGAAGCTGGCGGGATGATCAGTTCATTTTTCTTTTTAACGTTGGTCAGTTTAGTGTGTGTTGCCATCGGGAGTTTAGCTGGGGCGAGTTTCATCTACTTGCCCACTAAGGTGATCATACCGGTCACGTTGGTGGCGATCATCATGATCATGCCAATGCTTGTGGTGATCGGTTTTATCGGGGTGTTCGGGGCCCAACAATTGTGGCCTGGGGTGCTTGATCATACTTGGGTGTGGTTACTGAGTTTAACAGTTTTGACCGCGATACTGGCACTGGCAGATTATTTGGTTTACCAATATCTCGATGCCCCAGAGCAAATTAGGAGGTACTGATGAAAAATCAAGTGATCTTCCGCCGCTTATTAAAAGGCATCGGCTTGCCCCTAGGATATTTTTGGGCAGGCGCGTTGATCTTGTGGTTCGTGATCTGGCTCGTGGTGTTTCAATTTCTAGGTGTCAACGGCAGTCTAGCGTCGATGCCGATCGGAATATGGTTGGCAGTATTTGCTGGTCTGTCCTATTTCAATACCGAATCGGCTTTTGACTTAGCGATGCAAACAGGCGTATCCCGCCGACATGTATTCTTAGACTTAATGGTGATTTGGTCAGGGTGTACGTTGTTGACTGCTTTGATTTTAGGATTGTGGTCGTTCATCGCGCCGATGCCGCATTTATTTATCCAAGATTTGGGCTATCGTGGCTCTGCGAGTCTTGCAGTATTGATCGCCAACGTGTTTTTAGTCGGGTTGAGTTTAATGGTGGCGGCGTTAGTGGGTATTCTTGCGCGGATCGCGGCAATGAAAGTCTCCGAAGATAATCGTTGGTGGTTTTGGCTGGGATTAGTTGTGGTTTTTATTTGGCTCTCGCTATTTGATCGCAGTGCCCAAGCAACACAATGGTTGGCCCAAATCTATTGGGTGTGGCCGTTAGTCTTAGCCGTCGTTTTGGGTGGCTTGCTCCTTTACCTCCGTCATCAATTTCAAGTGATCGAACCGAGAAACTAGTTCGCCAAGTGGTGAACTAGTTTTTTTGACGAAAAAATAAAATGAGTTGACACTCACCCATAAACAGCATACACTTAGTTCTGCAAGTGAGTAATAACTCACTAAGAGAGGCGGCAATCAAAATGGCAGACTTATTGATCGATTTAAATCATCTGCAGAAAAAATTCGGGAAAGAAACCGTGTTAAAAGACGTGACCTTACAAGTTGCAAAAGGCGAGATCTTAGGATTGATCGGGCCTAGTGGTGCCGGGAAATCGACAGTCATTAAAACTGCGTTAGGCATGGAAGTTGCAGATGGTGGCCAAGCGTTAGTGCTTGATACCCAAATGCCGAACCGTCAATTACTCGGTCGCATCGGCTATATGGCGCAAGATGATGCCTTATATGAAGCATTAAGCGCTGAAGAGAATTTACGTTTCTTCGGTCGCATGAAAGGGGTCGACAAAACGCAATTAGCGGAACAAATTGCCCATGTGGCAGCAGTTGTCGATTTAACGCCTGATTTGAAAAAGACGGTTTCCGGATATTCTGGTGGGATGAAGCGTCGGCTGTCACTGGCGATCGCTTTGCTCGGCGATCCTGAATTGTTGATTTTAGACGAACCAACTGTTGGCATCGACCCAGCATTGCGGCGGAAGATCTGGAAAGAGCTGCACGGTTTGCGCGATGCCGGCCGTGGCGTATTGATCACCACCCATGTGATGGACGAAGCGGAACTCGTTGATAACGTGGCGTTGTTGTTAGGCGGTCAAGTGATGGCATACGGCGCACCAGGGATGCTCGAAGCGCAATACAACGTCAAAACCATTGAACAAGTCTTTTTGAAAGCGGAAGGGGTGGCTTAATATGCGGTCAATTTATATTGCACGGCGGGTCATCAGTGAATTGATCCGCGACAAACGCACGTTAGCCATGATGTTTGTGGCACCGGTGTTGATCATGTTTTTAATGAAGTTGATCTTCACCCAAAGTGCCACCACCAGTGTAACGGTGGCGACAGTCGGTGTCGATGGCAACATTCGCACGGCGTTAAATGATGTGAAGCATGTGTCAGTTGAAAAGAAATCAACGAACGCGGCTGCTAAAAAGGCGCTGAAAGATCAAAAAGTCGACGCCATCGTCCATCAAACTAGTGATGATCATTACACTGTGACTTACGCCAACACTGATGCGACCAAGACGACGTTAGTGAAAGCCGGGTTTAAAGCGGCGCTGGCACAAGTCGGCGTCAAGCAACTGAAGCAAACAACGGTGAAATTAAGTCAAACCGTCACTCAAATGGCCACCACGATTCAAAAAGTCGCCCCACAAGCCGCAGGCAATCTCACTTTACCAAAAGCTAAACAGCAAGCGACGACTAAAATCACCAATAAGTACAACTACGGCAACAAAGATACTGGCTTCTTCAATAAAATCGTCCCAATCTTAATGGGCTTCTTCGTGTTCTTCTTTGTCTTCTTGATTTCGGGCATGGCCTTACTGAAAGAACGCACCACTGGCACCCTGGATCGTTTGTTGGCAACACCAGTGCGTCGTGGCGAAATCGTTTTAGGTTACATGATGAGTTACGGGATCTTAGCGTTGATCCAAACGGTGATCATCGTGTTATGTACTGTCGGCTTCATGGGCGTTGAGATCACTGGGACGCTAGCCGCGGTGATGACGATCAACTTCTTGTTAGCGTTAGTGGCGTTAGCCTTTGGGATCTTGATGTCGACGATGGCGCAATCAGAATTTCAAATGATGCAGTTTATCCCGATCATCGTCATTCCCCAAGTGTTCTTTTCAGGGATCGTCCCACTTGATTCTTTAGCTAGCTGGGTCAAAGACATTTCTTATATTTTGCCATTAACATATGCTGGCAATGCGATGACGCAGATCATTATGTATGGGACCAAGTTGACGAGTTTAGGGTTAGATATCGGCGTTTTGCTGTTATTCTTGGCAGTGCTAACGGCTTTGAATATCCGCGGCATGCGCCGTTATCGCAAGGTTTAAGCCATGGCAGTGCATCAAGTTGAAACCTTATTTGCGACATACTTGGAAACTGCCGATATCTCGACGAAGCAAAAAGCGGTGTTATCCGCATGTTTGAGTTTGTTTTCTGAACTAGGTTTTGAACGCACCTCCACGGCAGCCATCGCTAAGCGCGCAGGCGTGTCAGAAGGCACGGTTTATAAGCATTTCAAATCAAAAACTGAATTGTTAGATGCGCTGTTGGAACCTTTAAGTCACAGTGTCGTGCCCCTGGCAGCCTCTGAGTTTGTTCATGAAGTGCATCCTGGACGCTTTGAACATTTGGAAGATTTGCTACGCTTTATGATTCATGACCGCCTAGCCTTTGCCATCAACAATCGCGCCATGATCCGGGTATTTGCCCAAGAAGCCTTTGTTCGCAGTGATTTATTGCAAGCAGGCGTGAAGGCGATTGTTGGTCAATTTGCAGTCGGCTTTGGTGGCGCGATCCAACATTTTCAAGCGACGCATGAACTGGTCGATTGGTCGTCACTGCGATTATTGCGGACGATCGCTGGCGCAGTGGTAGGCTATGCCCTCCCAGTAGTGATGATGCCTGACGAGACTTATCCGTTTGACATCGATCAAGCAACTGATGAATTAGTGGCAAGTTTGTTAAAGACGTTGACGCCATAAAAATAGGCATCCTCCAAAAATGGGGGATGCCTTTTGAGTTAAAGATTAAATTCAGACGCATATGTTAACTCGCCTGATACCTTGTTTAAGGCGCCATCAAACAACGGCTTGATCATGAAGTATTCGGCGGGGATGCCAGCTGGTGGGGTGATGTTGTAGTCACTTGCAGGTGTGTAGCCGAAGCGGCCGTAATAAGCAGGATCACCTAAAATACTGATCGCGCGTCGCATATCTTCGCCTGCCGTGACTTCTAAATAAGTGATCAAGGCACTGCCGACGCCTTGTTTTTGATATTTTGGTAACACGGCTAACGGGGCTAACACAAAAATCGGGGTTTTACCGACAAAGGCACGGCTCAACATCGCATGGCCGATCACTTGATCGTCATCATTTAACGCAATGGCGTCGTATTCTGAATGATAATCGTCGCTATCACGCAACCGTGAGATCAGTTGAAACTCATCACCATCGCTGTGTTCCGCAGTGGCAAAAGCTTGTTTGACCACTTGAATACTATCGTCAATGTATTTAGCTTGGATCGGTTCAATGCGCATGTGAGAAGACTCCTTTACAATGTATGGTTATATTGTAACACGCAAAAACCGAGCCGCATGCCGCAACTCGGTTTCAACGATTATGGTTTCTCAGTCACATCAGCACCGAGATATTTCACGGAAAGCTTCTTCAAGGTCCCATCTTTGCGCAGTTGGGCGAGGGCTTTGTTTACCGCTTTTTGGAGTTTCGGAGACTTCTTGCTTAACAAAGCCGCAGATTCTGCAGGCGCAGCGATGCTGGAATCCAACTGCTTAGCTTGTAAACCTTTCGTCGAGTTTGATTTCTTGTAATCTGTCCATGCCGATACCGAGTTGATCGACCCATCAACGCGACCATTCAAAATTGTCCCGACCACTGCAGTGAAGTTAGAGTTCGGTACAGTTTTGGCGCCGAGCTTCTTAGCCACGGCTTCGTTATCAGTCCCGGTGCCTTCTGCCAATGTCTTGCCTTTGAGGTTTGAGGCAGTGACATCAGAGCCGGCCTTGGTCACTAAAGTGTATGGTGAGTACACATAAGTACTGGAGAAGTTATATTGCTTCTTGCGCGCCGCAGTGGCGGTGATGTTATCCATGGCTAGATCAAAGCGGCTAGAGCCAACGCCGGCGATCAACGAATCCCACTTGGTTGGGACGATCTTCACTTTCAAATCAAGCTTTTTGCCGATGGCTTTGGCCAGTTCCACTTCAAAGCCAGTCATTTTGCCGTTGTCACGGTAAGCGTAAGGTTTATATTCGCCTTCAGTGCCGACAGTTAACGTCTTTTTGGTGATCAATTCTGATTGATAAGTGTTTGATTTGGTGGTGGTTTTGCTACTGCCGCAAGCAGCCAAAGCTACCGTGCTGAGTAAAACTGCTGCCCCTAAAAGTAATCCCTGAAGTTTTTTCATAAAACGCCTCCTACAGCGTAAAAGTCATTGAAGCTAAAAATGATTGGATCCGTTCGTCGTCTGAATTGAAAAAGCCTGCCGTTGGCCCGTCGTAACGCATTTTGCCATGTTCCAAAAACAAGATCTTATTGGCGACTTGCTTGGCAAATGACATATTGTGGGTGACGATGATCATCGATTGGTTCTCGTCATGGATCTTGAGCAAGACTTTCAACACTTCTAGTTCCAGCTCTGGATCTAAAGCTGAGGTCGGCTCATCCAGCAAAATGTACCGTGGATGCATCGCCAAACTTCGCGCGATCGCCACCCGTTGCGCTTGTCCACCAGACAATTGCGCCGGATAACTGTCAGCTTTATCTGCGAGGCCGACTTGTTGCAACAACTCGCGGGCTTCTTTTTCGGCGTCAGCTTTCGGCGTTTTCAACACATGGACCGGGCCTTCGATGATATTTTTCAACACCGTCAAATGTGGGAACAAGTTAAAGCTTTGAAACACCATTTCAGTGACTTGCCGTGCGGCTAACGTGGTTTTGGATGTGATCGGTTGCGCGTAGTCGATGGTGAGATCTTCTAAATGCAACACCCCAGATTCAGGGCGTTCCAATAAGTTCAAACTCCGCAAAAACGTCGATTTCCCAGAACCTGAAGGCCCTAAGATCACCGTGGTTTCTTCTGCAGGAAAGGCGGTGGAGATATGATCTAACACGACGTTATTGCCGAAGCTTTTGGTGAGATTGTCAACTGAGATCATGAATTTGCCCCTCCTTGCGTGGTTTGTAGGTATGCACTCGATTTTGCTTCTAGCCATTTCTGCAGCCATGATAATACGGTACAAAATACTGCGTAGATCAAAGCGACCAGGCTATACATCAACAGTGGTTGGTAGTTGGCAGCGGCAATTTGTTGACTGACTTCAAACATTTCCACGATCGTGATTGATGCCGCCAAGCTGGTATCTTTCACCAACCCGATAAACGAGTTAGACAATGGTGGCAACGCCGTCCGCAACGCTTGGGGGATAATGATCCGCCGCAACACTAACGAACGGTTCATCCCAATGGCATAAGCCGCTTCCCATTGGCCTTCAGGCACTGATAACAACGCCGCGCGCACAGTTTCCGCGCAATAAGCACCAGTGTTCAGTGAGAAGGTGATGATCCCAGCAGTGTAAGGATCGAGTTTGATCCCTGTCGGCGCTAGCCCTGGAATGATCAAGTAAGGCAAGCCGAAGTAGACGATGAATAATTGCACTAACAGTGGGGTGCTACGAAACAGCCACACATAAAAGCCTGCGATCCACCGTAAAATGCTAAACGCACCGCGCTTAGTGCTGATGCGCGTCAATGCCACCACTAACGCCAGCGCCAAGCCGATGATAAACGAGATCACCGCGATCGGGATGGTGTATTTCAATCCAGCGACGATCAGCTGTGGTAAGGCTTCGGTGATGATTTTCCACATAGTCGACTTCCTCCTAAAAACACTTATCTTTTGTTTAATTGTACCTTGTTTAGACAGTAAAAAAAACCGCCCGAGACCAAACGAATTGGTCAAGGACGGATTTCTTCGCGTTACCACCTTGTTTTATCATTGATTCACATCAATGACCTCATGAAGCAAAAATTTGCTTATCCTTGATAACGGGAAGTCCCCGTTGTCGGCTTGCAACCTCACCGACAATGACGATTGAAGACCATCTTCATGCGTTTGGCGTGACCTTTTTCAACGACCAAGGTCTTTCTGTACCGCCGACTCGCATTACTCATCTTCACGATGTCTAATATTGTTACCCAATATTAGCGTTACATCATTAATAAGTCAACAAATTCTCATTTTTTATTAATACTTTCAACTTGTGTGGACACGAGTAAAGCGACGATCGCGAGGATCAACACAAAGATAAATCCTGCGTGAGTGCCAACGGTTAAGCCACCGACGCCGGCTTGTTGACTACTCCCAAAGGCGATCAAACTCGTAGCGATCGCAGTGGCAACGGCGCCGACGATTTGTTGTAAGGTGTTCAAAATCGCACTGCCGTCAGCACTTAACGCCCCAGACAAGCTGTTCAACCCGTAAGTTTGAGCAGGTGACATTGCCAGTGGCGCCCCGATCATTAACACCACATGACCGAAGATCACCCAAGCTAAACTGGAATGAGCGTTCGCAGATAACAAAATGGCAACGCCGATGATCGCGATCACAAAACCGCTACGCGATAACCACTTGGCGCCGTGGTTATCATAAGCACGCCCTGCAGCAGCAGAGACTAATGCATTGACGATGCCACCAGGTAACATCGCGATGCCAGTCATCGCAACCGGTAAGTGCATCACCCGTTGCAAAAACATTGGCAACAAGTACATAGAAGCTAAGATCACCCCGAAGTCGAGCATCACCAGTAAAGTCCCAACAGTGAAGCGGCGGGTGTTGAACACATGGAGGTTCAACATTGGCTTGGCTAAGTGTAATTGTCGATGGGCATATAAATAAAGTGATACGACCCCGATGATCAAGGCGGCGAGCACTGGTAGCGATAACCAACCTTTGTCAGAAGCAAAGGTGGCGCCGATGACGATCCCTGCGAACCCGACAGTGGATTCAAGGATCGAGATCCAATCCACTGGGGTATGGGTTTGTTGATAAACGTTGTCCAAATTACCAGCGGTAAAGGTAAATGCGATCACCAAAAATGGGACAAATAACCAGAAAATAAAGTGCCAAGAGAATTTTGCGAGGAGTAAGCCTGTGATGGTAGGACCGATCGCAGGCGCAAACATAATCACTAACGCTGCCATACCCATCACCGCACCAAGTTTATGCGGTGGAAAGATCTGCAACGCGACACTAAACATCAACGGTAACACTAAGCCAGTCCCGATGCCTTGAATCATTCGACCTAATAACACCACTGGAAAGGCGGTGCCTAATGCTGAAATGACGGCTCCGACGATAAAGGCGCCTAAAGCAAATAAGACGATTTTTTTGGTGGTGAACCATTTCGTTAATAAACTGGATAATGGCATGCAGATCCCGATCACTAACATATAACCGGTGACCAACCATTGAATGGTACCTTGGCTGACGTTTAACGCCGTCATTAATGAAGGCAACGCAATATTTAACGCTGTTTCTGAAAACATACCGACGAACGATCCGATCATTAAGCCGACCATCGCCAATGCTGGATGCGCGATTTCAACTCGTGCTTTCGGCATTGCTTGAGATAATTCCATGACTTTCACTCCTTTGATCGTCTGCACCAGTGCAAAAAAATAGCCGTTAACGGCTAAAAGGTGTTGCGGCGCTTGGATAGTCGCCAAACGTTGCGATCGATTTTAATTACGTCGGTCATCTTAGCAGAAAATAACGTTTTTCGTAAGCGACTTTTCCAGAAAATTTTCAAGAAAACAGACTGACAACGAGGAAGTGATTTGAAATTGGGACTCCAGCTGGCTCGCCGCGACATAGTGAGGGTCCGAATCCGAGCTAGTCGAGATGTGTCGCTACGCTCCCCACTCGCCGGATCTCCACCTGCGGAACGCAGTATGCGGATATTAATTAGATAAAAAAACCAAGACTGAATTCAGCCTTGGTCGTTTCATGATTATTCAGCTTCGACAGCTTCGGCACCGCGATTTTGGAAAGCACTTAAGGCTTTGCGTGCAATCGGGCCGACGATCAACAATTGCAATGGCAGCGCCATAAACAAGTTGAAGATCCAAGTGTGCAAGTAAGTTAAGACGATGTTACCAGCAAAGTTTTGAGTGACGATCATCCCGAAGGCTGACATCAACGTCACCATCCCGGCAACCATTAAAATCGAAATTGAGATGCCGATGATGATCGGCTTTTTTTCCATTTCAGGTTTGAAAATATGATTGAAGAAGATCTTCTTGGCAGTTGGGCCAACGACGCCGAGATCTAAGATCAAAGCGACGATTAATGCTAATGGGTAACCTTTGAGGACTTCTAAGATGTAACCACTAGAAAAGCCATCAGCCATCGCAACGTTGTAGCCTGCCATGACAAACACCATTAAACCAGCCATGATCAAGCTGAAAAAGATTTCTTCTTTAAAATTCTTAGGCACGTGTAACTCCTTATCAGTGGGCATAGAATTTTGGGAGGTAGAGTCAGTGGCGAACCACCTATACGGAACCAAGCGACAAAAATGTCACCCACAACAAGAATTAACGTTACCAGAAATTTTCACGGCGCGTAAGGATTATTTTCAGAAAATTTGAGAAATTAGTGTCGGCGATACCAAGTCATGATTTTTTCAACGGATTCAGCTTCGAGATAGCGGGCTTCGACCGGTTCATTGCCATCACCACGGCGAATGCTTAAGACGAGATGGGCGACGTGTTTGCGTGTCATCCAAATACTTTGCTTCAAAGACATCGCTTGAATGTTTTGGCGGCGAACGACATATTGCGTTTGATGCCACAGACTACCGTTGCGGATCAATAACGTGTGAGCGTCGATGATCGCCACCCCGGTGAATCTTGCCGCAGATAACCCTTGAAAACTTTGGATCAACACCCATAATACCCCGACGATGAGCGTCCACAATAACCATTGTCGCCAAAAGTGACCGACCACTAACGCAATGATCGCAACCAGTCCCAGATTCCATAACGCCCAGTTGCGCACAAAGTACCAATGATTAGCTTTGGAAACAGGGGTGAATTCAGGCGTTGTCGTTGGCACCCAATCGATGAAATTGTGCATCATCGACAACGCAAGGTCTGCTTTGATCACTGGCAACAACACCAAGTCGTTATCTTTTTCTTCATCAGCGGCATTGCTGGCGAGCAACGCTTGAATCGTAGTGAGGTGCAGCCAATGCCGCAGTAAGCTTTGCCGCATGCGCACCGCTTGAATGCGACTGATCCGCACCGACACTTCCAATCGCTTGAAAAAGCCGCGAGTCGCCGTCAACGTATGGGCTTGTTTGGTCAAGGTGAAGTGATAGTAGCGTTGCAACAAGTTTAAATAAGAGATCAACACCGCAACTGCTAAAAATAAAATGATGAAGAAAACTAAAACGAACACTGCGAGATGGGCGAGTTGATCAAAGGCATTCTCTTGCCAAGTCTTCGGGATCACGTCATCAAGCTTGTTCCACAACCACCCTAATGCCGCTAAAATCGCTAAAAATCCCATACTTGTCGCGGCGTATAAATTAAGGTCCCGTGCAGAGATTTGATATTTCGCATCAAAAGTCGGCGTCGTCGGTTCTTGAGGCTCAGTTTCTGAAGCTTCTGTTGTCAGCACTGGTTGATGATGGCGATGAGCTTCGATTTCTTGCCCGACTGAAGTGGATACGGCAAACAGCGTCCCAGCGCCTTCTTTGCCGTCTTTACTCGAGGTTTCAATATTTAAGGTTTCCAAACCGAATGGCTGTAAGAAAAACCACTGTTGATGGCTGAGGGTTTGAATGTTGGGATAAGGGATGTGGCGCACTTTTTTGACGAATAAGCCGGAATTAATGGTGACTGCTTGATCGTCGATTAAATAAGAAAAACGCCAATAGCGCACTGCAGCCAACCCGATAATAAATAACAAGGCGGCGGCGATCCCAAGCACTGCCCACCAATTAAACCCTTGTTTGAAAATGCTGGAGCCTGCGACGATCAGCAAATACCACCAAGATTTAAATTCTTGGCCGATCATCACCGGCAGCGCCAGCAACGGCAGGCGTTTAGGCGTCATCGCGTGCCTCCTTGGCCAGTTGCATGATCTGTTCCCGCAAAGCGTCAGCGACAGCTTCTTCGACCCCGGCAATTTCATGGGTCGTGGCAGCCGTTTGCACTTTGACGCTTTGGAGGTGTTGACCGCGCAATAGTGGGCCTTGTTCTAGCGTCACATTTTGAATGCGAGCGATGGGGATGGCTTCAGTTTTACGGAAAATGAAGCCACTTTGCAAGACGACATCGTCTGAAGAAATTTGATAACGCCAAAAGGCATAGCGATAAGGGATCAAAATCAAGTGGCTGCCGACGTGTAGGACACCAAGCCCTAAGGCAATGGCGATCAACCACCAAGGCCAAGACCACAGTATGTGTGCGACGAAGAATCCGACAGCTAAAATCACCCATAATAGCCCATCGATCAAAGCACGCAGGCGCCAAACGGTTTTGATTTGAGCCGGAAGTTGTGTTTGCATGTTGTACCCCTCCAATTTGCTTTCAGTGTACCAACTGTTAAGGGCATGTGCAATTGTAAACAAATAAATCAGAATATAAAAAATCGACAGGCTTCATAATTGAAGACTGTCGATTGCAAATGCTTAAACGAGAGGTTCGTATACTAACTCAACCAGTTCTTTGTGACTCGCGAAGTTGACGCTGACGATGCGTTGTTCAAGGACTTTTTGATATTCTTCTAAGACGTCATAAGGCAGCGGCGTCAATAAATGTAAGTCGTCGATCACGTCAGCGACTGAGTTAGTCGTGTTAAAATCGATGAAAATGTCCACTTTGCTGAGGCAATCCGCCAGCAATTCAGACAACTGGGCGTCAGGCTTCCCGCTGGCATCGGTGATCACAACTTGTTGATGATTCAGCGGCTGGTGGTCGAATTGGATCAGTTTCAAGGCGTTGAAGACATTCATAGCGATTCTCCTTGTGGTTTTGTTGCCTCAATTTTAGCACAATGCGTTGATCGCGTTGTAAAATTTTACTGGTTCTGTCGCAACCGTAAACCCAGGCCCAAGCCGATGATACCGATCACCGCAAAAGTGAGAAACGTTGCGCGAAATCCTGCGATCCCACCGACTTGCGTTAAAATCGCAGTCGCTAACGCAACACCTAAAGCTCCGAGCAATTGCCGCGCAGTGGTAGTGACTGCGGTGCCGTCAGCGAGCCATTTTTTCGGTAAGGCGTTGGCACCAGTGGTCACTGCTGGCATCATCACAAACGCGTTGCCAGATTCAGTGACACAAGCGAGCAGAATCGCGACGATCAATGGCAAATGTCCTGCCAGTAATGTTAATAGAAGAAAGCCGCCAGTGATCAAGCTCATGCCGATCAACACCACGCGCTTAGGACCCACGGCATCAAGCAAGCGGCCAGTCCGCGGATTGAGCAGCGCTAAGCAAACTGCAGCAGGGACTAACGACAAACCAGAGATCAAAGGCGTGACTTTAAGGACTGTTTGAAAATACAACGGCATGACCACAGTGGTGACGATCAAGGCAATATATGAGATCCCAGTTAATAAACAAGCCAAGCGAAACTGCGGCGTTTGTAACACACGCAATTGCAGTAAAGGCTTGGGTTGATGCCATAATCGCGTGACAAACCAAACTGCCGAAAGTCCTGCAATGATCAAAATAATCAATAACGTGGCATTGAAGCCTTGGTTGCTAGCTTGAGATACCACATAAAGTAATGCTGGGAAGCTTGCCGCCAGCACCACGCTTAACCAATCTAAGCGACTGAAGTTTTGGGGCATCACATCTTGGATCGTGCGCGTTGAGGCAAGTAACACCAATAAACTGACGATCAAAAATAACCCAAATAATGCCCGCCAAGAAAACCAAGTCAATAACACCCCAGAGATGATCGGCCCAACGGCTAACGCTGAACCCATGACGAGGCCAGCGATCCCCATCACCGCGCCGCGCTTAGCTGGTGGGGTGATCGTTAACAAGACGGTTTGAAAACTGGGAAAAATGATCCCGACGGCTAAAGCTTCTAACAATCTGCCGATCATCAACACCGCAAAGCTCGGCGCCCAAATACATAAAGCAGTGCCGATCGCAAAGGTGGCGACCACGGCTTGAAACAAATGTTTAAAACCGACATTGTTCAACAGCCAAGGGGATACTGGGATCATCAAACTCATCACTAACATGAAACCAGTGGTCAACCATGCGACTGTGCTAGCCCCTAAATGAAACGCCTGCATGAAAGCAGGGTATGCGGTGCTTAACGCTGATTGGGAAATCGACATGGAAAAGGTTCCTGTCAACAACGTTGCGACAAAGGCACGTCTTGATTTTTCAGATAACATTTGGCTACCTCCAGTTCCAGTATAGCCGTAATGTTCGGATTTTGGGTTGGTGTAAGCGGTGCCTTTTGAAAATTTTCAAATAAAATTTTTCCAGCCGTTCATAAGTTATTTACTATGCTTCCATAAATTGATAGTATGTCATCATATGCTTATTTCAGAAAACTAAACCGGAGGAAAACAAAGAATAATGACGTATGATCTTGGCGTGCGCCTGGCCGCTGAATTCATTGGCACAGCAATTATGGTTGCGCTTGGTAACGGCTCAGTTGCCAACGTAGACTTAAAAGGGACTAAAGGTAACGGCTCTGACTGGATGTTGATCGCTTGCGGGTATGGCGCAGGGGTCATGATCCCTGCGATGATCATCGGGGGGATCTCTGGTAACCATATCAACCCAGCCTTCACGATCGGCTTAGCAGTATCTGGGTTGTTCCCATGGAAAGAAGTCTTACCTTATATCCTGGTGCAAATGGCTGGGGCAATGTTTGGTCAATTGATGGTTTATGCCGCTTATGAACCTCATTACGATTTGACTACCAACCCACAACATATCTTAGGGACGTTCAGCACCATCAATGCCACTAAGAGTCAATTGAATGGGTTTATCAACGAATTCATCGGTTCATTTATTTTATTCTTTGGGGCGTTAGGGATCACCAAAGCGCCGTTCTTCGCGAATAACTTAGGGACTGCCCACATGGCATTAGGTTTCTTAGTTGGGACGTTGGTCGCATCTTTCGGTGGCCCAACAGGACCTGCGTTGAACCCAGCGCGTGACTTAGGCCCTCGGATCTTGCACGCATTGTTGCCATTGAAGCACAAAGGTAGCTCCGATTGGGGTTATGCTTGGGTGCCAGTGGTTGCGCCGATCCTCGCCGGGATCTGTGCCATCGCGTTATACAAGAACGTCTTCATGTAAAATCACTGACTGCCTAGCGATAGGCAGTTTTTTATTTAAAAAAAGGAAGTGCCGTGATGTTTCAGTATTGCCCGACTTGTGGGACGAAGCTTTTACTCAAACCAGCAGGCGATGACGGCGACGTGCCTTATTGTCTGCATTGTGAAAAATTTTGGTTTCCGATGTTTGCTGACTGCGTGATCGTGTTAGTGGCGAATGCCGATCATCAAGTGGTTTTAGCAAAAATGCCGTATTTGTCGACACAATATGAATCGTTGATCTCGGGATATATTAAACCGGGTGAAAATGCTGAAACAGCAGCTTTGCGTGAAGTGAAAGAAGAACTCGGACTCTCGGGGGAAAGCATTGCCTATTCCGGAACGTATTGGTTGCCCAAACACCAAATGATGATGCATGGGTTCATCGTAGCAGTTAATGATGAGCAATTGACGCTGTCTGATGAATTAGCTAGTGCTGAATGGGTGGCAGTCGCAGATGCACCGGAGAAAATGTGGCCAGCGAGTCCGGAGAATGCGGCGCTGAAAGTGCTGGCGCAGTATTCAGAACAAATTCAATAACGTTGAACAAGAACATGCCGATGAATAAAAATAACACACTGATCACGAGTTCTGATCAGTGTGTTATTTTTATTTGGCTAGCTATTAACGGATTTTCCGATCTCTAGCAGAGGCGATCCCAGCAACTTGTCGATACTTGGCAACGGTGCGCCGTGCGACTACAAAGCCTTGATCAGAAAGTAACTTGGCCAATGCTGAATCACTAAAAGGTTTTGTAGGATCTTCTTTTGCGACGATTTGCTTAAGCGTGGCGATAAGTTGTGCCGTTGAACGTGATTCACCGCCAGCGGCAGGACTGTAGCGAGAAAAGAACATTTTCAAAGGGTAGACGCCAGATTCAGTTTGCAGATACTTGTTGTTGATAGTACGTGAAACCGTGGATTCTGATAACTGAAGTCGTTGGGCAATGTCACGCAATAAAAGTGGGGCCAAAGGCAAACTTGGATCTTTGAAATAATCGAATTGAGCACGAATAATTTCGCGGCCGATCATGACCAATGTTTCTTGACGGCGTTGCATAGCATATTCAAGCGATTGATATTGATCTTTTTTCTCGCGGAGATAGCGGCGAACCTCAGCATCATCAGTGGCATTGAGCTGATCGTAGGTCGCTTGGGCAAAAATCAATTCAGGCTGACTGTGACGATTCAAAGATAAAGAAGCCTCGTTGTTCTGCATAGATAACTTTAATTCTGGAACAATGTATTCGACTTGTGGTCGCCCGTATGCGATACCGGGATTAGCCGTTAAGGTTTGAATATACGCCACACAAGCGTCGATTTGTTTGCGTGAAAGCTTTAACTTAACTTCGATATCATGCCAGCGGTGTTTGACGAGATCTTCAAAGCAATCTTGTAGTAGCGCTAAGATCCCTTCAGGAATTTGATCTGGATCTTGTTCTGCTTGCAAATAAAGACATTCTTGTAGGTCTCTGGCGCCCACACCAGGTGGGTCAAGGCGTTGCAACAAAGTGATGGCATCAAGCGCTTCAGTGGTTGATAAATTCAATTCAGTTGCAATGTCCTCGTTGGATAAGCTGAGGTAGCCGCGTGGATCGAGTTGTTGAATCAAATAAATCACGATTTTGCGTAAATGCGTATCACGCATCGTCAACTGCACTTGTTCTAACAAGTAAGTAAATAGCGATTGATGTTCTGATTCGAGTTGGGCATCTTGACTGTCCGGCAATCGACGATCCAAAGTGGTGTGCACCGTGATCAACGGGTTGGTCATACTGATATCTTCAAGATAAGTGGTTAAATCGATCGCATCGAGTTGAAGGATCAGGATTGATTGGCGCATGCCTTGTGAAAGACTTAAGCTTTGACTTTGTGCTTGATTCAGTTGGAAACCTTGAGATTCACTCATGCCATTCATCCTTTCATTTAATGATTAAACCAAAACTTCCTTCAATTAGATACAAGCAAGAAAGATGCCAAAATGTGTCGAATATCAAGACACGATAATGAAAAAGCCGAGCGCCCATTGAAGTTGAGGTTGCTTGGCTTGATTTTGAGATTAATTTGTTGGCGCAGCAATCACGTCAGTTAAGGGGCTCAACTTATTTAAGTCGGCATCCGCAATGCCATTATCGGTAATCAGATAATCAATATCTTGCCAATTAGTGTATGCAATCAGCGCTGCAGTGGTGGCTTTGCTACTGTCAGCTAATACAACAGAGACTTGAGCATTAGCAATCACTGTTTTTTTGATTTGTTCGTCTTCTAAACTGTTGCTGGTTGGGCCGACGTGTCCAGCAAAACCTGAACTACCGAGAATGGCGACATCGACTTTAATTTTTTGAAGAAAGTGTTCTGCTTGATCGCCAGTTGTGGCTAGCGTCATCCCGTCGATCACTCCACCGACACTGATGATTCGATTTTGACTAGTAGCGAGTTCTTGAACCACAGGAATGGAATTGGTGATGATCGTGTAGTCAGATAATGTGCGATAAAGGCGGGCATAAGTTAAAGCGGTACTGCCTGCATCGATATAGATGACACGTCGCTCTTTGAACTGGTTGAAGGCAGTTGAACAAATTGCGTTTTTGGTCACTTGATGCGCATTTAGTCGATTAGCCACAGGCGGAATTGCAAAATCATTAGTCGGTAAAATGGTCCCGAAGGATTTTTTAATGCGACCTTGGGCGTTCAAATCAATCAAGTCACGCCGAATTGTTTCACGGGAAACTCCGAAGTGTGTGGCCAGTACGCTGGTTTTGACAGCGCCTTGCTGGGCCAATAAGTCTAAGATCTGTTGCTGACGGGTACTTCCGGCACTTTTTTTCAACATGATCAACTCCTATCATTTTGACTCTAACAGAAAGTGCCATTAAACTCAATAAATGTGCAAGTGTACACATTTATTGTTGCTGGATTACACATGGTGTGCTAATTTGAACGTGATGAAACGAATTTCACAGGAGGTTGCTGATGAAACTACAGTTAGCTTTGGATGATTTGTCGTTACAAGAAGCACTGACACTGGCACAACAAGTTCAAGATGCGATCGATATTTTTGAAATCGGGACGCCATTTATCCTACGATCAGGGATGGAAGTGGTGCGGATTTTTAAAGAACGATTTCCGAATCATGAAATATTAGCAGATACCAAGATCATGGATGCTGGATATTATGAAGCGCAAATCGCCTTTGAGGCAGGGGCGGATGACTGTACGGTGTGTGGGATCACTGATCAACAAACCATCAAAGAGTGCCTGCGTGCGGCAAAGGACTACCACAAAAAATTGTATGTGGATACCATCTGCATGCCAGATCTAACGCACCAAGTCCCACAACTTGAAGCGTTAGGTGTCGATCATATCAGTGTTCATGTCGGCGTCGATCAACAAGCATTAGGTCAAACCCCGATCACGGCGTTAAAAACAGTAAAAGCAGCAAGTGATCTTGCTGTAATTTCCGTTGCTGGTGGTATCAAGTTGAATACGGTGACTGCTTATCAAAAGGCTGATGCCGATGTCATCATTGTTGGCGGTGGTATTTTACATGCAACAGACCCTGTTGCAACGGCACTGGCTTTAGGTCGTGCAGTTCATCAAGAGGCATGATCGGAGGGGATCGCGATGAATGAATTACAACAAAATCTCATGGCCATTTTACGTGAACTTCAAGCTTCGATTCCTATGATTAAAGTTGCAAATGCTGGAGTATTAGTTGATGCCATCGTGACCGCACCGACGGTTTACTTAGCAGGAGCCGGACGATCTGGAGTTGCAATCAGAGCCTTTGCCAGTCGGTTGATGCATCTTGGTAAACATGTTTATGTGATCGGCGATGTCACCACGCCACATACCCATCCCAACGACTTGTTGATCATCGGTTCTGGGTCCGGTGAAACTGCGAGTTTGGTCGCGTTAGCCCAAAAAGCAAAACGTAGTGCCGTACAAATTGGTTTGATCACCATTGATTCTGAGTCAACGATTGCACAATTAGCAGATATCACCTTGGTGTTACCTGGCGACTCGCCTAAAGTCCAACATGATAACCAACGCATGACATCGATTCAGCCGATGGGGAGCTCTTTTGAGCAACTGAGTTTTTTGACTTATGATGCGTTGGTGCTGATGTTGATGAAACAAATGAACGAAACCTCAGCGCAAATGTTCGAACGTCATGCCGATCTCGAATAAAAAAGCCAACCACCAGTGAGGTGATTGGTTGATTCAGCGATTAGTCATCGCCAAAGACGATATCATACAGATAATTAATTTCGCCATCAGGGACAACGACTGAGTAAGTTTGTTCGATATCGCTGAGTGAACGTTTGATTTGAGCCAAACCGCGTGAACGCGAGTTGAGATCTTCAGGCACATACATCAAAGGTTCATCGTTGCGGATCAAACGCTCGATCAATGCAGAGATATGCACATAAAGTGTTGAACGTTGGCTGTTGGAAAGATGAATTTGCGCACGATCTTCCAAATTTTCGATCATTTTGCCGACGGTGATGATCACTTTATGGGCATCAAGAATCGTGACAGCAGACAATAGGCGCTCCA
The DNA here is from genome assembly GCF_003946305.1 of Lacticaseibacillus porcinae. Classification (GTDB taxonomy): domain Bacteria; phylum Bacillota; class Bacilli; order Lactobacillales; family Lactobacillaceae; genus Lacticaseibacillus; species Lacticaseibacillus porcinae. The sequence goes on along the minus strand of NZ_RHNS01000014.1, from coordinate 24,466 downwards.
ATGATAAGTTTTGAATCAGCTTGTCATTGATGGTGGATAAGACATCTGGGTCTTTGACATCAGGGAACAACGTGTTAAGCACATCCATACCTTCTGAAGAAACCAAAGTCTCTAATGAAATATAAGGCACATGCTTGAGTTTCGGATCATTGGTCCCAACCACAGCAATCACGTTATATTGCTTAAACATTTGCGCTTCTTCACCATGGTCACGTAAAAAGGCGAAGTCGACAGATTCAACTTTGTAATCCAGTGATTCAGGGATACTTTGTTCCAAGAAGGCTTGAATTTGACGGGCTGAACCCACACCAGTATGACAAGTGGTAATGATCATCGGTTTCTTTTCGATCACCGGATAAGTCAACTTAAACTGTGGCAACAGTTCCTTTTGCGTCCGTTGACCAATTTCATCTAAGCTGGCGCCGTTTTGAATCATATCGCCGACAAACAACGCTTCTTGTGTGGACACATTACTCATTAACAACAAAGGACCAGTTTGTAATTCGCCTAATGTTTCAGGCAAGATCATCAATGAACCCATGTCGACCAAGACGACCAACCCTTTGCTGCAATCATATTTGGTGACATAAGAAATCAAAAATTCTTTGACTTGATCGACAGATACCGTCAGCGGCATATCATAAGCATCAAAGATTTTCCGGTTGAGCAATTGATTGGCAACATCTGCAATGGAGCTTGCAGTTGAAAAACCATGGGCTAAGATCAAAGCGTGTTGGCCGAGTTCTTCAGCGTTTAATTGCAAACTGAATAAATAGCCCAGCAGCAATAAGCGGTTCATTGCATCTAAGCGAAAATCAAGCTTGGTACGAACGAGGTCTAAGAATGCTTTGAGAACTTGGTTTTCAACCGTGGCATGTTCTTGCATGAACTTCAATAAGTGGTTGATTTTTTCTTCGTTAGCCGGGGTCAAAGTGACGTCAAAGTCGTGTTTGCGATACATGAAATTGGCGATGGCAACCACTGCGTTGCCTTTGATTTTGACAAAAAAGCTAGAGTTCAGATAGTCGAATAGTCGTTGAATCACGGCGGTCATATATTTCAGCGATTCGTTTTCGTAACGTTGGTCTTGATGTACCATTTGATCCATCAACGCAGCAGTTTCGCGGGCTAATTTTTGTTGGACCAAATCGGCACTGAGGCGATTGCGTTCGAGGTCGAGATCAAGCTGAATGAACTTTTGGATCAAAGTGTTGATTTGCGAATTATCGTCATGCCAAGTCCGCAAATAATCGCTGAGTTGACTCGTCGGCGTAAAGACGACATCTTCTTGGACGATGGTTTCTTGTTCGTTGACTGCGAGCAAATTAGTCAATAAGCCATTGCCGATATTTTCTGTCGAAACCGTCAATGTTTGATCTTGGCGATCTTCACTGAAAACATGGGCGCAGATGATCCGGACACTGGTACGCAGTTCCCCGATGTTAGCTTTGTAGCGCAGATTGTACAATCGATTGATGATCCAAGGGCTGACTGATAAAGTGCGATTCAAACGCTGCGCTTCGTTGAGAAAGGCCATATAAATATGGCAGCGCAATTCGATCTTTGAGCGATCGTTTAAATCAGGAATTTTAACCGCAATCGGGATCCGCCGCATGAAGGTTTGCAAAAAAGTTTCTTGCAGATTCTCAGTGGTGGCAAAGACTAGGCGTACCGTTGCTTTGCGCGGTTTTTGGGTATCGCCCATGCGCATGAAGGTGCCGGTATCCATGAAAGCAAACAGCTTTTCTTGGCTTTCAGGGTCGAGACGATGACATTCGTCGAGAAACAAGATCCCACCATCTGCAGATTCCAGCAACCCTGGCATATCAGTGGTTGCGCCAGTAAAAGCCCCTTTGGTATAGCCAAACAAATTACTCGAAAGCAGCTCTGGGTTATGGTAGTACTGGGCACAATTCAATGTCAAAAACGGTGCATTCGGTTTTAAAATTCCAGATTGAACACAGTACTTGTAGGATAATTCTGCTAAATAACTTTTCCCAACACCGGTGCTCCCAGATAAAATAAACGGCAAACCCGCTGGTGGGTAGGCAAGCGCAGTTTTAATATGATCAATGTCTTCTTTCATACTTTGATCGCTACCAATAAAGGAACGAAACACATTATCTTTGCTGGCTTGCTCAGCCATTAATTCATCTAATGAGGCGTAAACATCTAATCGCGGCGTGAAGAACTGATTGCTAAAGGCTTCGCGATCGGCAAAATAAGTGGGACGTGATTTCACTTGAATGACGCTGTGTTGTTTCAATAGCTCGTTGAGATATTGGCTGGTCGTGTTGCGACTTAACTCTAAGGCTGAGGCAATCGCCTCGGTGGTGATGTTTTTTAAATCAGGTAAGGTTGATGCAGTGGTAGTGGCACTTTGAACCACAGATTTGACGTCTTCTATTCTCATCTCAGGAATCCTTTCGACACAATATGGGACTGTCGTATTTCCGTCGACTAAATGATAACATGTTCCCTTGAATCTACAAGTGAATGAATTGGTCTACACCAAGAAAACGCTATTGTGACGCGGCTCACTAGCGTTTTTTATTTTTCGACAAAAACTGGCATGCAAATTGCTTATACCCAAGTGTAGGCTACTAAGCGATGAGTATTTCCGTCAAAGTACCATCTTAGTAGCACATCAAATCATGAAAGGAGGCTTGGCAGTGAAATATCTGATTCTTGTGAGTCACGGGGAATTCTCCCAAGGATTAAAGCAATCGTTGTCGATGTTTGCCGCAGATAATATGGATAGTGTGATCGCAGTTGGTTTATTACCAGGGGAAGCGGCCGGCACTTTAGGCAAGCGATTCGAACAAACCCTCGATCAATTGCCTAATGATAGTCAGTTTGTGGTGTTAGCCGACATTATTGGCGGCAGTCCACTGACAACGATCAGCAATATCTTAGGGGAGCGAGGCAAACTCGCCGATACCTTGATTTTTGGAGGGATGAATTTCCCGATGGCCTTGACCGCGTTGATGGCTAAGGATAGCAGTGATAATTCAGAGTTGGAAGTCAAAGTGCTTTCAGAAGCCAGCAATGCCGTCAAAGTTTTTAAAGTACCAACTGATGACGCCGATGATGACGAAATTTAAAGGAGTGAATGACAATGTCAGTATCATTTGTGCGGATCGATGATCGGATGATCCATGGCTTGATCACTACCCGTTGGGGTAAAGAATTACCTTGTGATGGCATTATTGCCGTAAATGATAAAGCGGCAACGAATCCCATTTTGAAAGAAGCTTATAAAGCCGCGGTTCCGGATAAGAAGGTCTTTGTTTGGACCATGAAACATTTCAATGATGTCAAAGATAAAGTGATCAACTCTGATACCAAGTACTTCTTGATCACCAAGAGTCCATTAGACATGAAGACGATTTTAGTGGATTGGGGCTTTGTCCCAAGCGACATTAAAACGGTAAATGTCGGCCCGGGTAATGACCGTGAAAACACTGTGAAGCTCGGGGATAACCAATCCTTCACCCAAGCTGAAGGGGATGCGTTTGAAGCACTGCAAAAGGCAGGCTACAAAGTGGACTTCGCCTTACTTCCAGATCAACGTATCGGCAGTTGGGATAAGTTTAAGTCCAAGTTTGGTTACTAGGGATTAATCAATAGGAGGTAATACTATGACAATCAGTTGGCTACAAGCTGCGATTTTAGGATTATTTGCCTGCTTGTGCTCTAATTCGTGTATGGCTGGTCAAGCCGTGGGTAATTACACGATCGGCCGTCCATTAGTTGGTGGTTTGGTATGTGGTTTGGTTTTAGGTGACTTAAAGCTCGGGATCGCCTGTGGGGTCGCGATGCAGTTGGTTTACATCGCGTTAGTTACGCCAGGCGGTACAGTTTCAGCGGATGTTCGTGCCATTTCTTATATTGGGATCCCACTGGCAATGGTTGCTATTGCCTCTAAAGGGATGAACCCATTAGGCACATCTGCTGCTGACTTAGCAAAATCTGTTGGGACTTTAGTCGGGACTGTTGGGACGGTTTTATACTATGCCGTTGCAACGTTGAACCTGGTTTGGCAATCATTCGGTTGGAAAGATGTTCATCAAGGTAAATTGGATCGTTTATACGGGGTCAACTTTGGCTGGCCTTGGCTCTCACATGCATTATTCTCATTCATCCCAACCATGTTGTTGACTTACTACGGTTCTACTGCCGTTACTGCTTTGCGTGATGCTTTGCCAATGGACGGGATCGCCATGAAGACCCTATTTACGGTTGGTGGCATGTTACCATGTGTCGGGATCGCGATCTTACTGCGTCAAATCGTTTCCAAGCCAATTGATTTCGTGCCATTCTTCGTTGGGTTTACGTTGGCTGCTTCTCTGCACTTGAACTTGGTTTCTGTCACAGTTGTTTCCTTGCTGTTCGCTGTGATTTTCTACGAAATCGAAATGGCCATTGGCTCAACTCATGGGCCATCTGATGGTTCCCAAACCGCAACTGCGAGTGCAGGAGCAGACGATGATGAAGAGGAGGATATTTGATCATGCAAAAAGCACAAGAAGTTAAAAAAATTGACCATAAAACCCTGAGTCATTCATTTCATCTGTGGTTTTGGGGCGCGTTGACCTGCTTTTCACAGGAACATATGCAGACTTTCGGTTACATGGCTTCCATGTTGCCGATCATCAAAAAACTGTATCCTGATCATGATGACCAAGTCAAAGCCATCAAAGCTTACACTGCGTTCTTCAACACCAACCCAATGCTTGGGACGGTGATTGTTGGGGTCACAGCAAGTATGGAAGAAGCCCGTGCTAACGGCCAAGATATCGACGGTGAAACTATCAACGATATGCGTGCCGGCTTAATGGGCCCAATTGCTGGGATCGGGGATTCATTGATCGATGGGACCTTAATTCCAATTCTGTTAGGGATCTCTTTGGGGATGTCTTCCGGTGGCTCACCAGTTGGGGCGATCTTCTACATTATTGCTTGGGTTTTGATCGCTTACTTTGGTCAACGGTTCTTATACTTCCGCGGTTATCAATTCGGTGATAAAGCGGTCAGCTTCTTAGTTGGGAAGCAAGGCGCTGCGATTCGTCACGCGATCGGTGTTATCGGTAGTATGGTTGTTGGTGGGGTTTTGGCTTCTTGGGTCAACGTCACCACTTCCTTGAAATTAGTTGGTAGCAATGGCAAAGTCTTCTTGAATTTGCAAGACAAACTCGACAGCATCTTCCCTGGTATCTTAACGGTTGCTGTGACCTTGTTCTGCTGGTGGTTAATGTCTAAAAAGCATGTCTCTGCAATTTGGACGATGTTGATCTTAGTTGTCGTTTCATTAGTCGGGGTATTGCTTGGTTTCTTCAACCCTGGTTTGACTTACTAACTCAGAAAGGAGCAGTACGAAGCCATGACCATTACAGAAATGCGTAAAGGCTATGAACAAGAAGTTGCGTATCAAAAACACATGATGAAGAATCTTGGGTACTGGTTCCAATTATGTGTTGTCTTAAGTGGTGTGGGGATTGTATTGCTCGCACTATATCACAGTACGCATCCAGTTGTTGCCATCATTGGTGGCGTGATCTTTGGGATCGGTGCTTTAGGGATGTTCTTATTCGGTTATACAGGTTGGCGTGGACAACAGAATCTCAAGAAACTCGTCAACGACTATGAAGCCAAAGTGAATTATCTGCATACCCATCATACCAATCGGTTTAAAGTACCGACGCGTTAAGGTGACGCCATACTGAAAAAGAACCTGATCGCGTTTGCGCGATCAGGTTCTTTTGATTTATTTGCCTTTCAGCCACAACGCCTTGATCCCAGAAATCAAAAGCGTCGGAATCGCCGGCAACACTACCACGGCCAAGTACAGCCCATTGGATAACGGTGCCGTGCCCATCACCAGGTTGAAAAATGGCATCACCGTCACTAATAATGACGCGACGGCGGCAAAGGCGACGGCGATCAACAACTTACCATTTTCAAAAGGGTTGCGGTGAAACAGGGTGCGCGTGCTACGGGCATCAAAGACATGCCACAGCTGGCCGAAGACTAAGGTTAAAAAGGCAACCGTTTGCGCTTCAGCGGGGCGCATGCCAGCATGCGCTGCCCATAAGAACGCCAGATAAACGACACCGCCCATGACGATACCGCGCAACGCGATGCGGCCGAGCATCCCGTGCAAAATCGATTGATGCACATTGCGCGGGGGTTGTTTCATTAAGTCGGCTTCTGGGACGTCGTAGCCTAAGGCAAAACTCGGTAGCGCGTCAGACACCATGTTCACCCACAACACCATCAAGGCGGATAACACTGGAGTGGTGGCAGGGACGTGTCCGACTGGCTGCGTCATCAAAGCGACACCGAGCAGTAGGGCTAACACTTCGGCAACGTTAGTGGTGAGTTCATGGCGCATGAAATTTTTGATATTGGCAAAAATCGTCCGCCCAGCTTCCACAGAATGTTCAATGGTGGTGAAGCGGTCATCAAGCAAAATTAAGTCTGCGGCATCTTTGGTGACTTCCGTCCCGTTGATACCCATGGCGATGCCGATGTCTGCGGCTTTCAACGCTGGGGCATCATTGATGCCGTCACCAGTCATGGCGACGATTTGATCATGTTGTTGCAAGGCTTTGATGATGCGTTGTTTATGCGCAGGCGTCACCCGCGCGTAAATGCGAATACTTGGCACTAAGTCAAACAATGCTTGATCATCCATGCTATCTAACGCAGCCCCTTCGATCACTGAAGCATCAGGATCCGACACAATGCCGAGTTTTAACGCGATCGCGCGGGCGGTTGCGGCGTGATCGCCAGTGATCATCACCACTGCCACGCCAGCTTGATGCAAAGTGGCGACCGATTTCTTCACTTCTGGACGCGGTGGGTCGATGATACCAGCAATGCCGAGTAACTTGAGTTGTTGCTCAAGCTCTGCAACACTACCATGGCGCGCTAGATTTTCATCGATTAAGCGGCTGGTCACGGCGATGGTACGCAAAGCTTGGGTGGCAAAATGTATCACCACGTCAGGCAAGTCTTCAGAAGCTTGCGCGAGGTGTTGTTGGATCACATCTGGGGCGCCTTTGGTCAGCACATAATAGTGATCATTTGCTTTGATCACCACTGACATCATTTTACGAGTGGAATCAAAAGGTAACACCCGCAAAATGTCGACAGGTTGATCACCGCGCAAGATCCCGGCTTTTTGACCGAGAACCACTAAGGCGACATCAGTGGGATTGCCGTATGCTTGCAACTCGTTGTCAGCGTCGACGCGGACTTCTGCTTCGTTGTTCAACACTGCGGCTTGAATGAAGTCGTGGTAATCACCTTCAGGGAAAATTTCCCCGCTAGCTTCTAAGCCGCTACCTTCAACATGATAGTATTTTCCAGCAACCCAAAAGTCGGTGACCGTCATTTGATTTTGCGTTAAGGTCCCAGTTTTATCACTGGCGATAAAGCTGGTGGCACCCAAGGTTTCCACGGCATTCAACGATTTGATCAACCCTTGGTGTTGCGCGAGCTGATTGGCACCGATCGTCAACACGATCGCAAGCACTGCCGGCATCGCGTCAGGGATCGCGGCGACGGCTAAAGCAATTGCTGTCGATAGTGCTTCGGCAATTGCAGCAAACGACCAGCCAGTGGCGGTGACTGATTTGACCAGCTCTAACCCAAGTGTGAGGATCACCACAAACAACGCGACGATCATGAGGCGTTTGGATAAACGTTCAACGCTTTTAGCAAGTGGGGTTTTACCAGGCTTTTCGGCGGCAAGCAGTTGCGCGATTTGCCCTAATTCGGTATCCATACCAGTCGCCACCACCACACCGATGCCGTTGCCATGGGTGACGGTGGCACCAGAATACCCCATGTTTGAGCGATCACCGAGTCCTGTTTCTTCTATTAAAGAGTGCGTTTGTTTCGTCACGGGTTCACTTTCGCCAGTGAGATGTGATTCGTTGGTGGTGAGTTCCGCGACATGCAGCCACCGCACGTCTGCCTCGATGAAGTCGCCAGTGTGGACTTTCAAAATATCACCGGCGACAAGATCTTTGGCAGGAATTTCTTGCCACTCGTCATCGCGCAACACTAAAGCGTGGTGGGCGGCCATCGACTGCAGTGCGGCCATTGATTTCTGCGCGGCGCGCGCTTGCCAAAACGATAACCCAGCATTGACCATGATCAACAATAAAATGGCGATGGCTTCATACACTGACGCCATGGCATGGGCGTGGTCTTTGGTGACGGCAAAGTCGTACCACGCGCTCAAAGCACCTAAACCGACGGCGATAAATAAAATGATCATCAGCGGTTCTTTGAGGCTGTGAAGTAATTGTTGCCAAGCAGGGATGGTTTTGGCTTTTTCCAATTGATTCAAGCCGTTTGCTACCAGGCGTTGATCAGCTTCAGCTTGCGTCAAGCCATGTTGGCGATCAGTTTTCAAAGTGCTGAGAACATCAGCTTTGGGATGTAAGTAGGGGTCTTTCATGGTGGGGCCTCCTTTAAACAACGGCAAAAAGCGCAAGCAACAAGTGTCTTCCTCCCCAGGAAAACGAACTTGAAGCTTGCGCCCAACCGAATGTTTTTTGATTACTTTAAGCGTAACGAATTGCCGCTATGCTTGTCAAGTTTCAAGGGTCGACGAATTATTCTTGACCTGTAACGCGTTACAGATGCGACACTTAATCATGAGGTGATAAACATGCGTCAATGGTCCCACTATACAATAGAAGAAAAGCGTTCAGCCGTGATGGCGATCATCAACGGTCAAACCGCGCGCGCCGTGGAGAAAGCCACTGGTATCGACCATCATTTATTAGCCGGTTGGGTGCGGGCGTTTAAACAAGACGGTGAGCAAGCTTTGGTGCCTTATCGTCGCAATCGCCGTTATCCTGCAGAATTGAAGGCTCAAGTTGTCGCTGAGTATCAAACTGGCGGGACCTCATTGCGCAAACTTTGCGTCAAATATAATATTTCTAATCCTGGCCTGTGTGCCAAATGGGTCAAAGCGGTGCAGTGAGTTGAACTGTTGTGACGTTAAGCAGGTAAATGATTAAATCATCACAAAAGCCCCACGCATTTTGCGTGAGGCTTTTGCTGTATGACTTAAAGGAGGAAAGATCGTCCATGTGACTGACTGTGATCACATGCTTTTGGGTGACGATCAGTTTTCAGATAATTCACCTGTGGCTTCCGTATTGAAAGATTGGCCGGTGATTTTTGCCAACAAGGTCCCGCCGATCAAACCAACAAGCATGAATGGTAAGAAGTCCATGGAAATCGAGAACATTGGGATGTACTTCATACCGAAGTTATCAATGGCTTGGATGAAGGCGTTGTTCGCCAAGTAAGGTGGCAAAGAGTGGATCGCATCTAAGATCGCAGGGATCATGGTTAAGATAATGGTCGTGCGATAAATCGTTTGTTGCTTGCCGATGAATGGGTGCAACAAACCTAATAAGATTAACGCGATGGCTAATGGGTAAAGCAACATCAGGATCGGGCTAGATAAAGCGATGATTTGGTTTAACCCGAAGTTTGAAATTAAGAAACTACCTGTGCAAGTGGCGATCAAAAATTTCCCGAAGCCGATTTTTGGAAAACGCGTGCCGAGGTCTTGAGATAAGCTAGAAACTAAGCCGATACAACTGGTTAAGCAAGCTAAGAAGGTCATGGCCCCAAGCAATGATGTCCCGATCATGCCAGTGTAGTGCGTCATGATGGCGTTGAAAGCTGGGCCGCCGTTTGCAGTGGTTTTAGTGAAGTGTAAAGATAAAACACCTAATGCGATCAAGAAAATATAAACGAAAGCTTCAAGCCCCATCGACATCGCACCAACTTTGGCAACGTCTTGAGAACGATGTTTGGCGGTAGTAACGCCGAAGAACTTCAACGCAGAAACAATGGTGACCCCAAAGCCTAAGCCAGCTAACGCATCCATGGTGTTGTAACCTTGTAAGAAGCCGTTGGATAAGTTGGAAATGGCTTTAGTGGCATGGGTGCTGGCCATTAAGGTGCTGCCATCACCTTTGATCAAGAAAGCTGCGAAGAAAGCAGCGGCTAATAATAACAGTAAAGCTGGGTTAAGCAACTTCCCAACATAATCGGTGATTTTTTGTGGGTGACGAGAAAGCAAGTAAGTGATCAAGAAGTAAATGGCGGAGAAAATCAATAAAGCCATTTGGGTGTTGCCTTTAGAAATAAACGGTTGGATCGCCATTTCAAAAGTAACGGTTGCGGTACGTGGCGTTGCGATCAACAGCCCCAAACTAGCGTGGGTGCAGATCAGAAAGAATAAGGCAAAGCCGTGGCCGACGGGACGAGCCAAGTGATACATACTGTCAGATTCGGTCATCGCAATGGCTAAGATCGCCATCAATGGCAATAACACGGCGGAAAGTAAAAAGCCTAATGTTGCAGGTAACCAGTTGCCCCCAGAGATCTGCCCTAAGTGAATCGGGAAAATTAAATTCCCAGCCCCGAAGAATAACCCGAATAACATTGAACCTAAAATCAAGTACTGCTTCTTAGTGAGTTTGTGATCTGATTTGATTTCCATTGTGATGACCTCCAAAAGTGTATGTCCTTAAGAAGGGGTTTGTTTGAGTCGGCCTAACCCAAACAAAAACGCCCTTGACAAATATTGAATTTGTCAAGGGCGCCAATGCGCGTTACCACCTTGTTTCGTTTAGCCGTCACCGACTAAACCTCCAAACGTACGGCCGAAAACCGACGATACGTCATTGCTGTAATGGGCGCAATCCCAGTGACCACTTCCAGAGTGTTTCAGTCGCAGTCACGACTCGTAGCCTACTTTCAACTAGAAATGCAAGGCCGCTTCGCACTTTACGCGGCTCACTGACAAGCAAGACTCTAGTTTACTTCGCTACTCAACGTCTTCTTAATTGATGTTGTGACTAGAATAGATTAAAGTTTTCCCAAAGTCAAGCAGTAATGTTCATTTTTTTCTCATCACTTTGAAATTTTTCGACGGAACCGCGAATTGACGGGTCGTACACCGGTAAAATATGGTGCAATTGGATCCCGACAAAATGACTCAAGGCATCTTGCCATTGTGCCACCGTGCGACGATCGACGGCTTGCGTCAATAAGTGCAACTGATCACCTGCCGCATAGATCTGGCCATGGATCCCGAGCTGTGTGGCCACGTCTAAGCCGGTGACGACACCATTGGTGGTTAAGCTGATGGCTTGTTGTGTTGGGAGGTCTAAGGCAGTGGCCGCTTGCAAATGCGTTGCTGCGTTGACTGGGGTCAAATGTGCTTGCAAGTTCAGTGCGACGGCTTGTAAATCTGCGACCACAGCGTTGGCTGTTGGCAATGAACCAGCACCAGGGCCTGATAAAGTGAGGGAGTTGGTGTTGTTGGAGACGAGTTGAATGGCGTTGAATTCATTGGCGACACCAGCTAAAGCGTGACTTTTTGGGACTAACGTCGGCGCTACTGATAAATGTAATTGTTCATTATGGCGAATGGCTTGGACCAAAGGCTTAATGGTGTAGCCGAAGAAATCTGCTGCCGCAAAATCTGCGCGACGCAAAGTGGTGATCCCTAAGCGATGAATGCTCGAAAGCTTGGGATCGAGATTGAAGGCCAAGCGACTTAAAATCAACAATTTGTAACTTGCGTCTAAGCCTTCAACGTCATTGGTGGGGTCAGCTTCGGCAAAGCCTTTTTGTTGTGCAAGCTGCAACGCTTCAGTATAGCTAGAACCTGCTTGCATCGCAGACAAAATGAAATTCGACGTCCCATTGGCAATACCTGCTAACGCCGTGATGTCGTCGCCAGCAAAGTTCGTGTTCAGTGTCCGCAGGATCGGAATACTGCCCATCACGGCAGCTTCGTAATTCAACGCCACATGATGTTGTTGCGCTAAGGCTGTGAGTTCAGCGCCATGAGTTGCGATCAAGTCTTTGTTGGCAGTGATCACTTGTTTGCCGTTTTTCAACGCTTGTTGTAGCAATGCAAAAGGCAAATCGATGCCGCCGAGGACTTCGATGATGATGTCAATGTCAGGATCGTTGACGATGCTCAAGGCGTCAGTGGTCAAAGCAATATCAGGGAAGCTTGCCTGGCGCTCAGGCGTTAGATTGCGCACTGCTGCGCGGGTGATTTTAAGATTTAATGGCGCCAGTTGCGGCGTTTGTCGCGCGATAATATTGGCGACGCCACGACCGACTGTACCTAGGCCTAACAGCCCAACGTTCAGTGTGCTCATCTGAGTCTTCCTTTCTGTGTGCCGTGTTTCAAATGACGTTTGTTTATCTCTCATGCAAAGTCGCGTGACGGCTTGTGTGTCGCCGGTGGCCAAGAAGCGAAACGGAGAAGTATTTGACAATTATCGTGAAAGTGAAATCAAATGAGACACCGAACTTTGGTGGCTCGTGCAGATTTCACCGGCAAAAATCAAGACAAGTGGTTTTCTTGGCTTGATTTTTAGACGAAAGAACATCGGCGGTTTGTGCCGATTTCTGTAGTCGGCCGCACGATAACTTGTCCAATGCTTCGCAGTGAAGCAAGCTACCTGCAGTTACTTGCACTTCGCTAAGCCTTGTTGCAAGTCCGCGATCAAATCTTCAGGATCTTCCAAGCCGACAGAGAAGCGCAATAGGCCTGGCGTGATGCCGCATGCTAATTGTTCTTCTGGACTCATTTCTGCGTGACTCATTTTTGGTGGATAAGAAAGGATCGTTTCCACGCCACCTAAGCTGACGGAAAATTCTGGAATGCTTAAGCTTTCTGCTAAAATCTTTGCGTTTTCAGCGCTACCGACATCAAAACTCAACACGGCACCGCCGTTGACAGCTTGTTTTTGTTGGATCGCGTAGCCTGGGTCAGATTTTAAACCGGGGTAACAGACACGAGTGACTTGTGGTTGAGCGTCCAACCATTCCGCGATTTGTTGCGCGGATTTGCTAGATTGGGCCATCCGCACGCCTAAGGTTTTGATCCCGCGAACTAACAAGAAAGTATCAGTGACGCCGAGTGTCGCGCCGAAAGCATTTTGAATGAAGTAAATGCGACTGGCTAAACCGGGATCGTTGGTAACGGCAGCGCCAGCTAAAATATCAGAATGGCCAGATAAGAATTTCGTTGCGGAATGCACCACGATGTCGACGCCTAAGCTTAATGGCTTTTGCAGTACTGGGGACATGAAGGTGTTGTCGGCGATGGTGATGAGGTCATGCGCTTTAGCGACTTTAACGATCGCGGGGATGTCGGTGACTTTCAACACAGGATTTGAAGGCGATTCGATGTAAATGGCTTTGGTGTTCGGTTGGATCGCAGCTTCAACTTCGGCTAAATTCGTGGGATCGACGAAAGTGTGGGTGATGCCAAAGCGTGACAACACTTCTTCTAAGATTCGGAAAGTTCCGCCGTAAACAAATTTCGTGACTAATAAGTGGTCGCCTTGAGAGAAAATGCTTAACACACTGGAGATCGCCGCCATCCCAGTACTATATAAGTAACCGAATTGACCGCCTTCAAGCGCAGCGACAGCTTGTTCGCCAGCTTTGCGGGTGGGATTGCCAGAGCGTGAGTAGTCGAACTCCCCGAAGTGATCGAAATCATTTTGATAAAACGTCGAGCTTAATGCGATGGGGGTGTTGACGGCACCGCTGAGGGGATCTTTAACCGTGGTGGCTTTGATGATTTTAGTGTTGTCATGCATGTGAATTACTCCTTTTTGGCGTTGGCGATGGCTTGATCGAAGTCGTCGGTAATGTCTTGGGCGTCTTCTAAGCCAACGGAAACGCGGATCAAATTGTTGAAAATGCCAAGCGCTTCGCGTTGTGCTTGAGGCATATCATGGTGAGTTTGAATGGCAGGAATGGTGATCAAAGTTTCAACTGAGCCAAGGCTTTCAGCAAACGAGCCGACTTTTAAGTTTTGCAAGAATTGATCAACAGAATATTGGTCGTTTAAATAGAAGCTGATCATCCCACCGACCCCAGCGTACAAGACGCGATCCACGCCGGTCAAGCTTTCGAGGTGTTTGGCGAGAATGCGGGCGTTGTCGGTGTGGGCATGCATGCGAATGGTTAAAGTTTTCAGCGAGCGGATCAACAACCAAGCGTCGAAAGGATCAAGGTTTTGGCCGGTGGTGGTGAGCTGTTGACTCAACTGTTCGCCTAAGTCGTCATCAGCGGTGATCACGGCGCCTGCTAAAATATCATTATGGCCGCCGAGGTATTTGGTGGCGGAGTGAACGACAATGTCTGCGCCTAGGGTTAACGGTTGTTGATACACTGGCGTTAAGAAGGTGTTGTCCACTGCGATCAAAATATCTGGCCGCACCGCATGCACAGCGGTTGTGACAGCTTCAATATCGATCACTTTCATCGTCGGATTAGAAGGCGTTTCTAACCAAATCAACCGCGTGTTTGGTTTGATGGCGAGCAACAACGCGTCAACATCAATACCGTCCCAAGTTTCATATGGAATTTGATAGCGTTCTGCGCGTTCGTCGAAGTAGCGGAAACTGCCGCCGTATAAATCATCGGAAGCGATGAAGTGATCACCAGTTTTGGTGAAGGTGGAGAAAACTAAATCAATGGCGGCCATCCCAGAGCTGACGGCAAATGCATGACTCCCGTGTTCAATGGCAGCCAGTTGCTTTTCAAGGAGTGCTCGCGTCGGCGTGGTCAACCGCGAATAGTCATAGCCAGTTGATTGGCCGAGGCCGGGATGACGAAAGGCAGTCGATAAATATAACGGCGGCACTACTGCGCCTGTATTTTGATCATCTGTGCCGTTAGTGCCTTGAACTAATTGCGTTGCGAGTTTAACCATGTGCTTGCCTCCGTGCATTTAATGTGTGTAACCAAGATGTGTAAACTTGAGTGGCTTGATCATGCCATGTGTTTTGTGGTTGTAAGTCGCGGTCGAAATAATGTGCTGGCAGCGGCGTTTGGGGATCTTTGTGTAAATCGCGATAATATTCTGCGCGTAAGGTCCCAGTTTGATATTCCAAATGTCCCGCGAGATACCAAGAGTTGCTGCGCGCATCTTCGATCAACGTGGCGCCTAACGCTTGCGAGCCAGCTAAGACGTTGCCGCGTAACACAGCATCTAGCGGAATGGTGAAGTAACGCGAATGTGGCATCGTCAACCCATCAGTGGTGTAAATCCCAGAGATCTTCTCGCTTAATTGTTTCCCATGAAACACCCCATCGAGTTCACCAGCGGCATATGCGCCCCAGCAAATGAATAACGCGCCTTTGGTATGGGCTTTGCGCCAAGTCAAGATCCGCCGAAACTCTGGCCAAAAGTCGATTTGCGAAAATTCGAGTTGATCAAGCGGCGCCCCAGTGATGATCAACCCATCAAAGTATTGGGCTTCAACTTGATCAAATGTCGCATAAGCTTGGCGGATCTGCGCGGCATGTTTGTTGATGTGATGAGTATTCGGCAAGCAAAAGGTCAACGCAACGTCTTGTTGACCTTGGGCAAACACTGCAGCGAGCTGGCGTTCAGTGACCGCGCGGTTCGGCATTAAGTTCAACACCAACAAACGCAGTGCATCAGCGTTTGGAACAATGGTATTTTGGGTTAAGCCGGTTAAAATCGAAACAGTTGCCATATGCAGATCCTCCTTTTTGAAATAAAAAAACGCGCCTCGTGATCAAATTTGATCACGGGACGCGTTTGCGTGGTACCACCCGAATTTTGTTTATTGTTACCAATAAACACTTATGCGTACGGCGCCTAGGCGCGATACGGTAACGCAATAACGGGCGTACCCGGTAGTCGCTTGCAAGAGCTCACGACCACAATACTCAGAGACCATTTTCGAAGTCTGGTTTCACCGATTTACACCAACCACCGGCTCTCTTTGGAAACTGTAACTTTTACTTATCTCGTCAACGTGTTTTGATTATTGTCAGCTTACGGCAAATTCTCATGGCCGTCAAGGCTTTTTGCCATTTTTCCCACAGAATCCGATGAGAACAGGCTTAGTTGGAATTTGTAAGCGGATAAGTCATTTTGTAACAAAAATATTTCAGGTTCCTTGTGTAACAGGAAGGTAACAATATGACGATTTTGATGGAATTTGACATCTCTCTGGTATTAAGGTGACATACCCATTGCCTATACTGCATGGTGTTAAGGGGAACGGAACACAAATTATTAGGAGTGAAGCTTATTTTAAGTCAACGACTACACGTTATGGCAGCAGCTGCCGTTACAGTTTTAGGTAGCATGTTTGCCATCAATACCGCCACCAAGTCGGTCGAAGCGATCGACACCAACACGAGTGCCCAACATCAGGCACAATCAAACGATAACCAAGCCACAGCAGAAGATTCTGCTAAAACTGTGGTGAAGACCAACCGCGTCTTACACCCAGTGAAAAAAATCGTCATCAAACCAGGCCGCAACTTGATCGCCGAAGAAAACGAACGCATCGCGGCCCAAAAAGCTGCTGAAGCCAAGGCTGCTGCGTTAAAAGCCGCCCAAGAAGCCGCTGCTCAAAAGGCTGCTCAAGAAAAAGCGGCCCAAGAAGCTGCTGCTCAGCAAGCTGCCGCGCAACAACAAGCCGCAGCCCAACAACAAGCGGCTGCTAGCCAAAGCACAGCCGCTGCAACCACCACGACCAACAAAGGAACTTTCAAATTAAGTTTCTATGATCCTGCTGTCATGGGCTCTAACATGGGCTACAGTGGTGTGGCTGCCAACTTGTCCACCTTCCCACGTGGGACTAAGTTAAAGATCACGTTATCTGATGGCACAGTATGGTACCGTACTGTCAATGATACCGGCTCTTTTGCCGCGGGCAATCCTAACCAACTTGACGTGGCAATGCCAAGTTCACAAATTCCATCTGCCGGTATTTTATATGCCACTGTTGAAGTGGTCGGCTAAACGCTTTTAATCACCAAGACCTCACCGTCTTGGTGATTTTTTTGCGCTTCGATGCCGTCATCTGGCGCCAGAGGACTGGTTCCGCGGCTTGAGCGAAATTACCTCTCGTGGCCGGCCGGCGTCAGAGATTGGCCAAAACCCAGGCCAATGCTCTTTTGCCTAAATTTGAAGCCAAGAAGATCACTTGTATTCAAATTTACCTGAAATATTGGTTGAGCCAGTAAAACCCGCTGTCTCAGCCAATATTTCTGCCACGTTCGGTAATTTCGCTCAATCCGTTCCGCAGGTCGAGATCCGGCGAGTGGGGAGCGCAGCGACACAGCTCGGCTAGCTCGGCCGAGGACCCTCACTATGCACCGAAGAGCCAGCTGGAGTCCCCATTTCAAATCACCACCACTGAACCGTTAGGCAGAAGTCTAGGGTTTCGGTTATAATAGAAGTAATTATGTCGGCGGAGGTTTTGCTATGGCCATGTATCGGGAAAAACGGTTTGAACAAATCAAAAAACTGTTAGATGAAAAACAAGAATTGAGCATCGAAGATATCATGCAAGCCGTTGGGGTATCGCGGGATACTGCCCGCCGCGACATTGTGGCCTTAGATGCAGCGGGTGCCGGGCGCCGCACCCGCGGTGGGATCGTGAGTTTGACCTTTGGCCACACGATCCCGAGTTACTCCGAACGTCAAAAGCTGTTCTCAGCGGAAAAAGCGGCCATGGCCCGAGAAGCTTTGAAGTTGATCCAACCAGGTGGGGTGTATTTTATCGATGACTCCACGACCTTGTTGAAGTTATCGCAAAGTATCACCGTGCCAGTGACGATCTACACCCATTCGCTAGATAATGCGATCGCTTTGGCGGTGCGGCCTGAGGTGACGTTGCGGCTACTTGGTGGCAACTTGAACCATCATGCGCGGTTCTTTTATTCAGTGGCGGGACTGCAAGCGTTGAGTCAGGTCCATTTTGACGCGGCGTTTATTGGTGCCACTGCAGTCAATGCTGACGGGTTGTTCTTTGCTTATGAAAATGATGCGCAGATCAAAGGCACTGTCGCCAAAACCGCCAAAAAAGTGGTGGTTGTCGCTGAAGCCCAGAAATTCGGGACTGATGCCACTTATCGCGGCTTTGAACTCAATGCCATTGATACCTTGATCTCAGATACGGCGATTTTACCCGAACAAAAAAATTGGTTTGACGAAAACACTGATTTGATCGTGGCGATTCCTTAATCTGTGCTTAAGCTTCTCAGCTTTCATGTTATTGCGACCCAGAAGTTGTTAGAATTTGTTTGAATCCTGCCTGACGGTTATACTGAAAGGCATATTAAAAAGTAGGTGAGTGTGTGGCAGAACCGTTAGTGTCGGTGATCGTTCCGGTTTATAACGTGGAACAGTATCTCAAACGTAGTGTGCAAAGTCTGATGGCGCAGACTTATTTGAATTTGCAGATCATTTTGATCGACGATTGCTCGACTGATGATTCGGCTGCAGTGATCGCCCAAGCGGCCAAACTCGACCGCCGCGTCGAGCCAATTTATTTGGCGGAGAATCGCGGGGTGTCTGCGGCGCGCAATGCTGGCTTAGCCAAAGCGCGCGGGTTATATATCGCGTTTATGGATGGTGACGACTGGGTGTCACCAACGTACATCCAGAACTTTGTGTCGACGTTAGAAGCTGGGCCTTACGATTTGCTCATCAGTCCCTTTTATACCGATAATCCTGAACCGCAACCGGTACCTGAGAAATTACTCGGTGATCGCGAGTTGACCAAAGCGCAGTTGATGCGCGGGATGCTTGCACCAGTCGGGCAAGTGCGCGGTTATTTATGGAACAAGTTTTACCGCCGTTCAGTGATCGAAGCGTTGAATTTGACCTTTGACGAAAACGTTGCGATCATGGAAGATGAATTATTCAACACCGCTTATATCATGGCGACGAGTCGCTTTTATTATTATGGGACCCCTGGTTATCACCATGTGGTGCGCTCAGATTCTGCGACGCAATCGCTTGGGGTGATCGGCGCGATCCCACAACAATTGTGGGCATTGTGGCGCATCAGCCAAATTGCCATGAATGAAAAACGCGCCGTTGGTGTTGCGGCACCGAACTTACCTAAGGAGGAGTCCAACCACTAATGCAACCTAACTTAACGCGACAACAGATCAAACAACGCGCCAAAGCCCAACTGCGACAACACGGTGTTTGGGGGCAAATGATGATCGCGAACCTGTTGCCTTGGCTGATCACTGTATTTTTCACGTTGGTGACGGTACTCGGCATGGTGGCAGTGATGACCAAATTTGGCGTGGCGCGCCTGGCCGTGCAGCCGGAACAATTTGCCACTTATTACCAACAACATTCAGACACCTCTATGCCGTTGTTGAAGCCGCTGGTGTTGTTGTGGTTCACTCAAGGCGTTGCCTTTACGGCGTTAGATGTTTATCGTGGCGCTGATCGCGTGCGACCAGGTCATGCGGTGATGCGGTTGTTCAACGGCCAATTTTTCTTTGGGATCTTGTTTGTGTGGGTGTTCACCGTCGTCTTGTATTTGATCGGGATGATGGCGTTTATCATTCCGGCGATCCCGATCGTTTTTGGAACGTCGATGAGCTTTTACATTTACTACGATGGCAAGACTCACTCAGAAAATGGTCGCTTCAGTGCGATGCAAGCAGTCGGTCACTCGTGGCAAATGATGCGTGGCAACAAGCTTGATTACTTCGTGTTGAAGTTGAGTTTGTTAGGCTGGACGATCCTTAAAGCAATCACTTGGCATTTGTTTGACTTTATGATCGATCCTTACTTGCAGTTGGTGGATGCCGGCTTTTATCAAAATGTCCAAACCCAATACGCCCAAAAATTAGCTGATTTACAATAAACGATGTAGTCGAATCCTGAAAGGATTCGACTTTTTGTTTGGGCCTATTACCTAAATGGCAGTCGATGGCGATTTGTCAATCAAAACCTTGAAATCGATTTCAAGAGGGGTATATTTAAGGCAAAGAATGTTTTATCGATCAACATTCTTGGAGGAGATGGGTTGATGGAAAATGTATTAGAGGCACTGAAGAAGCCGGCAATCCGCGCGATTCCAGAAGATGGGTTGGCGTTGTTGAATGACCGGACATTGTTTGTGGTGCAATTGATCAATGGCAAGTCGAAGTTACCATCGCGTGGTAGCTTCACCCATGTGATCGGAGCCGTATCAACTGGGGTGACGTTGACGGTTGATGGCGATCACATCACGTTGAAAGGGCGGGCCAACCGCGAATTAACGTTGACCCCGACGACAGTGGATGTGTTCGTTGCAGAGATCAAAGCCAATGAATACAGCCTGATGCAAATCGCGCCGATTTATTTGACCTTTTTGCATTTGGTCGGTGCCGACTTCGACTTTTACGTGCGGGTGTCAGGCGGACGCGCCGCTAAGCAACTGATCGAACAGCCGCAACAGCTACCAGTGCATGATGTGTTAGGGCTTAAGGCAATCGACACTGGCGAAACTGAAATGGATCTCGCCCAAGCCATCGATCACTATGGTTATGAAAAACTAGTGGCAGGCACTGAAGTTGAATTTCTGGGCCAAGACAATATCGCTGAAGGTTATCATTTAGCGTCAGTCACACCACATTAACGTTTAAACAGGCAAGGCCACACGGCTTGCCTGTTTTTTGAATGGCGGTGATTTGAAATTGGGACTCCAGCTGGCCAGCTTCCGTCCCAATTTCAAATCACTGCCGTTGCTCAAGCAGAGTGCCGCTTGAAGGCTACGAACTGCGTTACCGCATTTAGTTTGATGAATGCCGTGTATTTGATTTGTGATCTTATGACACCAATGAAGAAAAGCTGTGGGCGGAGATGATTTGGTGAAGCGGAGGTGAATGGGACAATTGCCTGTGGGAGTGAAATCAAGTGAAACGCCGGTTTGTGGCGGTTCGCGCAGATTTCACCGGCAGATTTTGAGACAAAGTGATTTTCTTTGGCTCAAAATCTAGGTGCAAGAACATCGGCGCATTTTGCCGATTTCTGAAACCGGCCGCACTGGCAACTTGTCCCATTCACCGTAGCAAAACCAAATCGTCGCAGCCCACAACTTTTCATGCCTGAGGCAACGCATCAAAAAAGCCTCGGCACGAGGCCGAGGCTAACCAGATCAATAGATTTTCATTTTGTTCAATGGCCAGTAGCGCCAAACCACAACAGATTGAATTTTATCTTTGGCGATGAAACCGAAGTCGCGGCCATCGTGAGAAACTAAGCGGTTATCCCCCATCACAAAGTACTCGCCTTTAGGCACAGTTTTGGATTGGGTGGACGCTAACGTGGCAATATTGAAATCAGTGGTGAATTGTAAGCTGCCAACTGCGACGCCTTGTTGGGCGGCGTAAGCGTTGAGTTCGGATTGCATGAACTTGGTTTTGAGATAAGGTTGGTTTTGCTTTTTACCATTGATGTAAAGGGTGCCGCTTTTCACCGCGACAGTGTCTCCTGGCATACCGATGACTCGCTTGATGTATAGCTGCCCCGGTTTGTCAGGGGCGTCGATCACCACGATATTGTTGCGGCGTACCGCCTTGTTGCGGACGCTGTACAAGCGGTCGCCATCTTCAAGAGTCGGCTGCATCGAAGTGCCTTGGACGATATCTTTGCTTAAGACGTAATGCATCAAAAGCTGTGTGCCTAAGATCACGACCAGGAACAACACGATCAACTCGACTGCCGAGCGGAAGGCACTGGATTTTTGTTTTTTCAACGAAGCCACCTCGAAGGATTATTTGCGTTAAGTTTAACACAGGCAAGCATCAATACAAAGAAATGTCCCGAGACAATGGGAGAATTTTAGTTTCATAAGTGCCTGGTGTGTTTGCCACGGCTTTCAAGTTGTGCTAGCCTATTATAGAAGAATTTTCAGAAAACCCATCAGAGGAGGATCCGACCCATGAGTGTCTTGACCGTCACGCATCTGTCACAACGTTTTATCGATAAGCAGCTCTACCAAGATGCCAGCTTTCAAGTCAATAAGGAAGACCACTTAGGCATCGTGGGTCAAAATGGGGTCGGAAAATCGACCCTCATTAAGATCCTGACTGGGACTTTGGAACCAGACGAAGGCACGATTATTTGGCAAAAACATGTTCGCGTCGGCTATTTGGATCAGTATGCCAACTTACAGCCTGGCCAATCGATCATGGACTTTTTAAAAACCGCTTTTGCGGACTTGTATGCCAAAGAAGCGAAAATGAACCAGATCTATGCCGATTATGCTGAAAACCCAGACGACGAGTTGTTAGCTAAAGCTGGGGAATTGCAACAAGCTTTAGAAGCTGGCAACTTCTATGATCTAGAAACCGAAATTGAAACCGTCGGCACTGGCTTAGGCCTTGATGCCATTGGCTTTGATCACCCAGTTGATGCATTATCTGGTGGCCAACGGTCAAAGATCATTTTAGCAAAGCTTCTATTAGAAAAGCCAGACATGTTGTTGCTGGATGAACCGACCAACTACTTAGACGTTGGCCATATTGAATGGTTGACTGAGTGGCTGCAAAACTTCGAAGGCGCCTTTATCGTCATTTCCCATGATTTCGACTTTTTGCAAAACGTCACCAATGCGGTATTGGACATTGAATTTGCCCAAATCACCAAATACACTGGCTCTTTGAACCAAGCGATGAAGCAAAAAGAAAAAGACCACGAGACTTATTTGAAGGCTTATAACAAACAACAAGCCCAAATCAAAAAGTCTGAAGCCTTTATTGCCAAGTTTAAAGCCGGCACCCGATCGACCATGGCGCGCTCCCGTGAAAAGCAACTCGCCCATATTGATCGCCTCACGCCACCTGGCAACCGCGCTAAGGCACATATTGAATTTCCATATACGCCGGTTCAACGTCAGATCTTAGTGGATGTGAACAACTTGGTGGTGGGGTATGAAAAGCCGCTGCTAGCACCGATCAACTTTTCTGTCGGGAAAAATGAAGTGATCGCCTTAGAAGGGTTCAACGGGATCGGGAAATCGACCTTGTTGAAAACGATCCTCGGTCAGATCCCAGCTCTTGACGGTTCCGTATCGATCGCTGAAAACGTCGTGTTTGGCTACTTCGAACAAGAATTGCGTTGGGCGATCCCAAAGCAAAGCCCCTTGCAGTTTCTGTTAGGCGAATACCCGGCGTTGTCGCAGCGGCCGTTGCGACAAGTGTTGTCACGGACGGCGTTAACGCGTGAAGAAGCGGACAAACCACTGCAGTTATTATCTGGTGGGGAACAAAGCAAAGTGAAAATTGCCGATTTGATGTTGCAAGACACCAATATCTTAGTAATGGATGAACCGACCAACCATTTAGATGACGATACTAAAAATGCGTTGCGCACCGCGTTGATCAATTACCCAGGTGCTGTATTGCTGGTATCACATGAAGCTGGTTTTTACGATGATTCATGGGTGGATACCCGTATCAATATCGAAAACTTACGTCATCACTAACACAAAACCCATCAGCTGCGGCTGGTGGGTTTTGTTGGTGATTAAGGTTTGCGCCAATCGATCAATTCAAATTGATAAGTGATCGTGGTGGTGAGTGGTGCTTGGGGATGCGCGACGTGAAATTGCGTCGCCATTTGTGTCGCTAGTTTAAGCGAAAATGGCCGTTCAAAGCTTTGAAGTTCGTCATTGATCGTGGTGGTCACTTGTCGCTGATACGTGAAGCTTTGGTGATAGACCTTTCGATGAAGTTGTGCCAGTTGGGTGAAGTAGCTTTTCGCGTGTCGTGGGTCAGCTTGATAAACCGGTGGGATCGGCCAATCCAATTGTTCCGCGAGTTGTTGTTGGACACTGTCACTTTGTTGGCTTTGCGTGTTGATCACCACGGCTTTTCGAGCAAGACCTTCTAATTGAAGCAGTTGTGTGGGCTTGAGGGTGGGCAATTGACTGACAAATACGACATCAGCAAGTGGTCCTTGTAGCGTCTTCCAATTTGCCTGTTGGTAATGCGCTTGTTGGTGGTGTTCTAGCAGCCACTGCTGAGCTTGAATGAGCATTGCCGCTGACCAATCGTATAAGGTCACTTGAGCGCCATGTTGGCTTAAAGGTAGCGCATAGCGCCCAGAACCTGCGGCGACGTCTGCCACTGTAAGATTAGCAAGTGAATAACGTTTTGCTAATGCATTGATCACATCTTGTTCAATCGGCAATGTCGATTCGCGTTGGATCGCAGCGTAGGTTTCAGCAAATTCATCCCATTGTGATTCATCCATTGAGGTTCAACCTCCTAAAAAAGTTTTAGTGAAAAGTCCTTGACGCAAGCATCTCTACTTGGTATGATATCAAAGTTGTCTTTTTGATAACACCGGCATTTCCAAAAGGTCATCAAAAATAGTTGTTGACACTTTCTGAAAAAGCTGGTAAGATATAAAAGTTGTCGCGATTGCGAATGAGCAATCAACCAAAAAAACTTTTAAAACTTCTTCTTGACAACAAACTGATGGTTATGATAAACTTATGAAGTTGATTGCAACTATCAACAAGGTAGTCCTTTGAAAACTGAACAAAGTTTCGTAAATGTGATAGGGCTTTTCTTAATTGAAAAGAATTAAACATGA
>NZ_RHNS01000013.1 GCF_003946305.1 Lacticaseibacillus porcinae | reverse complement strand
AGCGCCTTGAGACGCTGCCGGTAACGGGGGCTTATAGCCCCAGAGCAAGCCACCCGTTTAACGGGTGGTTTTTGACTGGGAGCAGATTCTGTGGATGTGCCACTTGTGCTAGCGCTGGTGGCACTGACTTGTGGCACACTGGCTTCACTGCTGGTGCTAGAGGTTGTGGCACTGGTGCTGGTGGTTTCGTCATAAGGTGTGGCAGGATTGTTTGAAGGGGATGCGTCGATTTTTTGTTCGGCATCTGATACCACTTGCGCCGCTTCTGCAGCAAAGGCAGTATCTTGACCTTCAGTGACTTGTTCAACTTGCGCTTGCGCGGATTTGATGTCGTCTTTGGACACTTGAGTGGCGCTTTGCAATTGATTGAGCGCATCAACTGCTTTGGCGGCTTGTCCCAAGTTCGAAACCGGTTGTTGATAGATCTGGGTAAACACAGGCTTAGCACTTTGCAAGTGTTGATAAGCGTTTAACGCGGATTCTGCTGTTTGTTGGTAGCTGGTAGTTGGCGCGATCGGTGCTTGCGTGGCTTGGGTCACTGAATACATTTGCACAGCGGCAGAAAGCTCAGTGTTTGCTTTTTTGAGTTTGGCTTTTTGACTGTCGGAAAGCGGTGTCCGATGGGTCTTGCGCATCAAGGCTTTGGCCTGAGCGATCTTCTTGTCAGAGAGGTCAGTCGCTGGCATCGTATGTGCTGAATTACGGTACAACGTGTCCACGGCAACTTGTGCCGAATGCACCGCCGCAGTAGCTTGGGCGTCGCGTTGATGATAGCCATAAATCAACGCCGCCACGCTGGCGATGCCTAATGTGAGTGCGATGAACTTCAAACGCATGCCGACCCCTCCTTTGTAATAGCCTAAGCATACGCGCCGGACATGACGAGAATGTTACATACCGATAAAAAAATCACTAAAATATGTAACCGATTGTGAAGGCACCATGACAGAACTTCACCTGACTGCACCAAAACCACGGCCCAGCAATTTCGCTACTGGCCCGTGGTCGGTTACTTGTCTCATTTGTTCCTTTGGCGCGCAACAAACACGCCTTAGGGTAATGCGGTATTATATCGAGGATTTCGTTCCCCGCCGGATCAGACAGGCAGAATCGCCAGCTGCGCGAACTTGGATGACTACCAGATATTATCCAAGCCTGTGGGCGGACTCCCACATGTTGCTCACTTACCCTGTGTTACCGTAGCTCGATTCGCGGTTTCGTCATGCGCACTCTGGGTAGTAGGACTTTGACTGCTGTCGCCAACAGCCAAGGCGAGCGTACCAATGAAGGTCAAAGACTGCAAGCCAAGCTCGAGTCTCAACTACTTTGATCTTCGCGGAATTCACCATGATGGTATCATGACTTTAAAATAAATGCAACCAATTGGTCGAAAATATTTTAAAATCACAATCAGTCATTGATAATACTGTGTTTTCATTCAATTTCACAAAGTAGACCAATTTTTATGACGGCTGTTTTGAAACAATTGCCATCACCCCAAAATTTTGTCATTGAAACCAAAAAATCGCCACCGACTATGGTGACGATTCATTAAATGATTAATCTAGTTGCGCACCATTAGAGGCGATCACTTGCTTGAACCACCCAAATGACTTCTTCGGTGTCCGCTTCAAGTCGCGCAATTCGGTGTTCGTGCGGTTAACGTAAACCATGCCATAGCGTTTGTCCATGTTCCCGCTAGAACTTGGAATATCGATCAAGCCCCAACCTAAGTACCCAATGACGTCAACGCCATCTTCAAAAATCGCGTCTTTCATCGCTTGAATATGGACGCGGTGATAATCGATGCGATAATCGTCTTGGATCATTTTGCTACCGTCAGAAACTTCACGAATGCCGATCCCATTTTCAATTGGGAACATTGGTACTTGATAGCGGCTGTAGACTTTATCTAAAATATCGCGGAAGCCAAGGGGATCAACATTCCAATCCCATTCGTTGGCTTGGGTGTAAGGGTTGTGGACCATGCCATAATCCAGATACAAGTTTGGTGCGGTGGTCAAAGGCACTTTAGAGGAGTCGATCAAGTGGCTGCGGTAATAAGAAAAGGCGAAGAAATCAGATTTCAGTTCATCGAAGATCTTTTGGTCATCGTCAGTGAAGCCGAAGTCCAAATCGTGATTTTTCGCGTAAGTCAGCACTTCTTGAGAGTAGTGACCATGCATGAATACCTCTAATAAGTTGTTGTTCAAGAATTCATCGATTTGGCGGGCGTAATGCACGTCGCGGGGATTGCTGGTGGCTGGGTAGCATTCTTCATACGCCAACATCCCACCGATTTTCGCCTCAGTGTTGGCGTGAATGTAGTTGGCCACGCGGGCATGTGCCACCATCACATGATGGTTGATGGTATAAATGTCATTTAACGTTTTTTCACCATGATCATAGCCGGCAATATGGAAGACACCAGAGCCAAAGTATAAGTTCTGTTCGTTGAAGGTGATCCAATAAGGCACCAAGTCAGCGAATTCATCCACCATCCGTTCAGAGTAGCGCACGAAAGCATCGACCACATGCCGACTCATAAACCCGTTATACTTTTGGGCTAAAGCCAGTGGCATATCAAAATGATACAAGCAGATCATCGGAGTGATCCCGCGAGCGATCAGCGCTTTGATCTGTTTGCGGTAAAATTCGATCCCTTCTTGGTTGAATTCACCGTCGCCGTCAGGGACCACGCGGCTCCATGAGATCTGGAAGCGATAGGCGTTCATGCCCATTTGTTGCATTAAATCGAAATCTTCTTCATAGCGATGGTATTCGTCGATGGTGACGGACCAATCCATTGAATTCTCAGTGGCAGGGCGGATATCGTAAACTGATTGTCCTTTGCCACCTTCATGGATGCCGCCTTCTGTTTGCATGCTGGAGGTTGAATTCCCCCATAAAAAGCCTTTTGGTAATGGTTGACTCATGGATGATTCTCCTTTGACAAATTATTTTCCCCGGTTCAAATTACAGTTCACAGCGACATGGGTTAGCAACGTTTCAGTGATTTGAAATTGGGACTCCAGTTGGCCGCCGTTACATTGTGAGGTTCCTCGGTGAAGCTAGCCTGGATGTCTCGCTACGCTCACCACCAGTCGGATCTTCACCTGCGGATTTGCCTAAGCGATAAATCGCTAAGGCAAATCTCACGATGTAGCGGCGGCCAGCTTCCGTCCCAATTTCAAATCACTTCCACTCCGCAAACTACTGTCACCCGGTCAATATGAAACACGTGAGACCGCCGTCAACATCATATTTAATCTGATATTAACGTCATAGCATTTACGTATTTTGTTTATGGGTTTGCGATACCAACGAAGAAAATCTGTGGGTGGAGAGGCTTGGGCAAAACGGAGGTGAATTGGACAATTGCCTGTGGTAGTGAAATCAAGCGAGACGCCGTTTTTTTGGCGGCACGTGTAGATTTCACCGGCAGATTTAGAAACAAAGTGGTTTTCTTTGGTTCTAAATCTAGGCGAAAGAACATCGGCGCACTTTGCCGATTTCTGTAGCCGGCCGCACTGGCAACTTGTCCAATTCACCGTAGTGACGCCAAAGCCTAGGAGCCCACAGATTTTCGGGCCAGAGGCAAGCCTGTGAACGCATACATTCTAACATAGAAAACAGACCTGCCTAAATCTAATTCTTTAATTGGGTAGCAGAATTAGGAGACAGGTCGCAATCAGTTGCTCGACAAGTGTGCAGAATGGAAATAGAAACTCATTTTCGCATCAGCGTAGATCGCCTTTGAGAAGTTGAACAGCGTATTGTTTTTCGTGTAGTTCATTTGCGCTAACGTCAAGCGCTGGTCGCCTGGCTCCAACCCCATCAAATTCGCTTGATCAGATTCCAACGTGGTCATCGACATATAATCATCAGAAGCGACCACGGTGACGTTGAAAGTTTCCGCCAAGAAATCAAAAATTGACGAGTTGATGCTATCTGTCGACAAATACGGCACCACGCTGGTGAGGTAATATGATTCTTCTAAAGCGTACACAGCGCCATCCATATACCGCAAACGAATCACGCGGTACACTTCGGCGTCAGGTTCGACATTGAACTGTTTGGCCAATGCGATCGTGCCAGCAGTGGCTTTGTCGAAGGTCACGATTTCAGAAGTCGGGTGGTGAGCATTTTTAATTAAAGGCTTACCAGCGCCAACTGATAAGTTGACAGCGTGCTCAGAGTTCAGCTGCACATGGTTGATATAATAGCCTGAGCCTTGAACCCGGCGCAACAAACCTTGTTGATACACCACGTCAATGGCGCGGCGGATGGTATTTCGTGATACGCCAAAACGCGCCATGAGCTTGGCTTCAGTGGGGAGTTTGCTGGTGAACTGACCAAGCGTGATCGCTTGAATGAGTTGGTCGGCAATTTCGTGGTACATGCAGGTCACCTTCTAATCGTACAAATTTTAGTCTTAGGTACTTGTTTAATTTGTACCCATGTATTATTATAGCATTGTATTGAAAACGCTTTAAGGTTTTAGCGCAACTTTTTTACAAACAAAGGGGAAAAATATTATGGCTAAGAAGACGATCATGTTAGTATGTTCCGCCGGGATGTCAACCAGTTTGTTGGTGTCCAAGATGCAAAAAGCTGCTGAAGCTGACGGTGTTGAAGCGGAGATCTTTGCAACCGCCTCCACTGACGCTGACAACAAGTTAGCTGAAAAGCACCCAGACATTTTAATGCTCGGCCCACAAGTACGTTTCATGTTGGCCGGCTTCCAACAAAAATGCCCAAACATTCCCGTCGAAGTCATCGACATGCAAGACTATGGCATGATGAATGGTGAGAAAGTCTTAAGAGAAGCCGTTCGCGCCATCGATGCCCAGTAATTCATTAAATTAAAAAACTTTTTGTTCACAGACTATTGTAACCGCTGTAAAATGAAGAGGCAATGCACGTTTCCGCTTTCATATTCGATCGGGTGTCAGAAGCACCCATGAGGACCTTTGGCAACAAAGTGACTGGACGTCTCCTTGGATCGGATGTGAAAGCGGAGACGCGCATACTCCCTGGGCTGGTATCCCAGCGTCTCGAAGCGCAATCAAACAATAGGCTTAAACAATCATTTACAAACATCTATCACAACCAACTCGTAGGAGGAATTTTTATCATGGCAGAAGAAGAAAACAACGAAAACATGCAAGCCGTTATGGGCTTGATCATCAACGGTGGTAACGCTAAAAGCTCCGCATTTGAAGCAATCGCCGCAGCAAAAAAAGGTGACTTTGATACTGCTGCTGCAAAGCTCAAAGAAGCGGATGGTTTCTTAGTTGACGCCCACAACTCACAAACGGCGATGTTGACTGCCGAAGCTTCTGGCGAACATGCACAAGTTACGTTGCTGATGGTGCACTCACAAGATCACTTGATGACTGCCATCACTTTCCGCGACTTGGCTGGCGAAATCGTTGACCTGTACAAAGCATTAGCTGAAAAGTAAACTAAATAGGTACCAACAAATCGAGCCAAGATCCGTCTTGGCTCATTTTGCCATTAACGTGCTTCCTGGGGGGAACGCCGCGTTAATGCAATCAAATAAGGAGAGTGGATCAGTATGACTAAAGGATTCTCTATGCCCGAAAACTTCTTGTGGGGCGGCGCGGTCGCTGCGCATCAAGTTGAAGGGGCGTGGCAAGCTGGCGGCAAAGGCGTGTCCATCGCTGATGTGATGCGCGCTGGTGCTAAAGGTGTTGCCCGTGTTGTTGATGATGCGCCGATCGATGGGAAGATCTATCCCAACCACTGGGGCATTGATTTCTACCATACTTATAAAGACGACATCAAGTTGTTTGCGGAAATGGGCTTTAAGTGTTTCCGTACCAGTATCGCTTGGACGCGGATCTTCCCTAATGGTGACGAAGCCTTACCAAACGAAGAAGGGTTGAAGTATTACGACGATTTATTTGCGACTTGCAAACAATATGGCATTGAACCGATCGTGACCTTGTCACATTTTGAATTGCCATTGCACTTGGTGAAGGCATATGGTGGCTTCCGCAGTCGCAAAGTCGTTGACGCTTTTGTGAAGTTCTCGCAAGTTTGCTTTGAACGCTATCACGATGTTGTGAAGTATTGGATGACCTTCAACGAAATCAACAACCAAGCAATGTGGTCTGATCCACACCCAATGTTGCAAAACTCTGGTTTGTTGTTAACAGACGACGAAAACGCTGAAGAAACCATGTTCCAAGCGGCACACTTAGAATTTGTCGCTTCTGCTAAAGCCGTCCAACTGGCCCACATCATCGACCCAACCTTAAAAGTCGGTTCCATGATCGCGATGACCCCGATTTACCCATTGTCTGCAAAACCTAAAGACGTGATGATGGCAGAACGCGCAATGCGTTATCGCTATTACTACGGCGACGTCCAAGCGTTAGGGGAATACCCAGCATGGGTCGAAAAATATTGGGCCCGCAAAGGCTATCACGTCGACATCACCGACGCTGATCGCATTGCCTTAAAAGCTGGCGCCGTCGATTATGTCGGCTTCTCGTATTACAACTCATTGACTGTTGAATACAAAGAAGACAACCCGTTGTACGACTACAACGAAGCGACTTCCGTGGTGCCAAACCCATATGTCCCACGTTCTGATTGGGGTTGGCAAATCGACCCAGTCGGCTTGCGTTACGGCATGAACTGGATGGCAAGTCGTTGGCACAAACCATTATTCATCGTGGAAAATGGTTACGGCGCTTATGATAAAGTTGAAGACGGTAAAGTGCACGATGACTACCGCATTGACTACTTGCGCGACCACGTGGCAGAAATGGAAAAAGCCGTGGTTGAAGATGGCATCGAACTTTGGGGCTACACCCCTTGGAGCGGCATTGACATTATTTCTGCTTCCACTGGTGAAATGAAGAAACGTTACGGCTTGATTTATGTCGATCAAGACGATGAAGGCAAAGGGTCTGGCAAACGCATCAAGAAAGATTCCTTTAACTGGTACAAACAAGTCATTGCGTCTAACGGCGAAGACTTATAATCATGACGGCGACCTCTTAGCGGAGGTCGTTTTTTTGTTAGGCAACGGTTGAGTCATTTGAAATGGAGACTCCAGCTGATTCGCTACGGCGTGGTGAGGGTCCTCGGGAAAGCTAAGTTGAATCAGTCGCAAGCGCCTGATCCAACTGGATCTTTCCCTGCGGTTTCTCGTAAGCGGTAAACCGCTAACGAGAATCTCACCACGCCGCAGCGATCAGCTTCCGTCTCCATTTCAAATCACCGCCGCGATAGCAACTCGCCAACAACTAAACCCTCGCCAAGTGTTTGGCGAGGGTTCAATCGTTTATTGATGTTCGCGTTTTAACGTGGTCAAGGCAGATTCAGACATCACATTCAATAAGCGTTGCAGTTGTGCTTCAGTTTCGAGATCATCCCATTCAAGTAGGCGTGCCATTTCCGCAACCACAGGACCGGCGATGTTTTCGGCAGTGTCGGCGTGAAAGAGGATCAAGTTCGTCCGCCGCAACATGTAATCCACTGGCGTCAGCGCCATTTCTTCAAAGACACTGTAACGTAAGCTAGCAGTTTCGCCTAAGCTTAAGCCTGGCGCAGCACCTGATTGTGCGTAACGCAACACCCGACCAATGTTTGAGCCGAAGCGTTGCGCGAGTTGATGGGCTTGGGTGCGAGGGATGCCGGCATCTTCTGCAAGGCGAGCGAAGTAATCTAGGGAATCAAGGACGGTGCTTGGGTCAAAATGGCCACCAGACACTTGCAAATGGGTCGAATCGATTTGACTGGTGTGGACGCCGTGTTCTGTTAACAAACGTTCGCGGATCACGGTGATCGCTGATTCTGCCATTTTACGGTAATCAGTGAGCTTGCCGCCGGCGATCGTGAGCATGCCGTCAGGTTCACTGATAACTTCATAACCGCGCGATACTGTTGAAGGGGCTGCGTGTTTTTTGGCGAGGTCAGCGATCAAGGCTTCGACTTGTGATTGCGTCGTCGCCCCTGCTTCAAATTGATGGATGAGATCGACAAGCGGTTGTAAATCGACATGCGTATTGCTTGTTGGTGGTGCCAGAAGCGGCCTTAGCCCAGCCCAGCTGGCTTCGATATTAGAAAGACTCACTTGCGCTTCTGGGAAACGTATATTGATCACGTTGAGCAAGTAGTCGACATCGTCAATCGCCACAGTAGGATGCTTCAAGTCGCCTTGGTAATCCGTATCAGTCGTCCCAAAATACGTTTTGCCAGCGCGAGGGATCACAAAGATCATCCGGCCATCTTGCAGTCCCGAATCAAAATAAATCGGTTGAGGCACAAACAAGACTGAATCATCGACGACCAGGTGCACGCCTTTAGTCGGTCGTAGCAGTGGTTGATCTTCTGAATGCCGTAGATCGTCGGCCCAAGGACCGGTGGTGTTGAGTAATATTTTGGCGTGAATGGTAAACACTTCACCAGATAAATGATCATGGACTTTGACCCCGATAGCTTTACCGTTGTCAGCGTGGATCACCTCAAGCGCTTCTAAGTGACTGGCAACCATGGCGCCGAGTTCGTCAGCTTCTTTGATGTTTTCGATCACTAACCGTGCATCGTTGTTGATGTAATCTAAATATACGCCGCCGCCGATTAAATGTTGTTCAGCAAGGTTTGGAATGCGCGCCAGCACTGCTTCGCGATCCAACATGTAATGCGCGTATTGCCCTTGTTGAATATTGGCGAGGCGATCGTAAAGATCCATTGCGAGTTCTGCAGCAAAAAGATCAAACGTTGCGCCAGGTTCTTGATAAATCGGCATCAGCATTGGCGCTGGATGGGGAATATGCGGGGCGACATTGGCGATGCGCGCGCGTTCTTGAACTGTGTCAGCGACGACGGTCACATCAAAAGTTTTCAAATAGCGAATGCCGCCGTGAACGAGTTTGGTGGAACGCGACGACGTGCCACTCCCAAAATCTCCCATGTCGATCAAACCAGTTTTTGCCCCTGAAGCGATACTTTGTAAAGCGGCACCAGCACCAGTGATGCCACCGCCAATGATCAATACGTCTAGGTCTGTGCGTTTGAGTTGCGTGATGGTGTTGCGTCGAGTCTGCAGCGAAAATGTCATGATAGCCTCCAGGTAGTTGACGTGGGGTAACATTTCAACAGGCGGGTGACGACTAGAAAAAGACGGGTGTTAGTGTTTGAATACCATCGTGGCTTTGACGGCTTGTTGCCAGCCTTCATAAAGATACTCACGGCGTGCTTCAGGCATTTGCGGCTCAAATCGTTTACCGACAGCGGCAATTTTTTTGAGTTCGTCAGTGTTTTTCCAAAAGCCAACGGCAAGGCCAGCTAAAAAGGCGGCACCCATTGCCGTGGTTTCAAGATTTGCGGCGCGTTCGATCGGTGTATCGATAATATCTGCTTGAAATTGCATCAAGTAGTCATTTTTAGCAGCGCCACCGTCAACGCGTAAAGCAGGGATCGCAATGCCGGTATCTTTTTCCATGGTGTCGACGACATCGCGCGTTTGATAAGCGAGACTTTGCAACGTCGCTTTGATGAAGTCTTCACGCGTGGTACCGCGGGTGATCCCAAACACGGCACCGCGCGCGTCAGCGTCCCAATAAGGTGCGCCAAGGCCGGTGAAGGCTGGGACTACATACACTTCATCTTGAGATTTTGACGCGCGCGCAGCCGCTTCTGATTGTGGCGCTGATTCCACTAACTGCATTGCATCGCGCAACCACTGGATCGCACTGCCTGCAACGAAAATCGACCCTTCCAGCGCGTAGTGCACTTCGCCGTTAATGCCGTAACCGATGGTCGTCAACAAATTATTCGCTGACATGATCGGCTCAACGCCTGTGTTCATGACGATGAAGGCGCCAGTGCCGTAAGTGTTTTTCACCATGCCAGGCGCTAAAGCAAGTTGTCCGAATAAGGCAGCTTGTTGATCACCTGCCATCCCAGCAATTGGAACGCCAGAGCCGTAAAAGTGATAATCAGCGGTCAAACCGTAAACTTCAGAGTTGCTGTGGACTTCTGGCAACATTGCTTTGGGGATGTTCAAAATTTTTAAGATCTCGTCATCCCACTGTAAGGTGTGAATGTTGAATAACATCGTGCGGCTGGCGTTGGTGTAGTCGGTCACGTGAAAAGCGCCACCAGACAGTTTCCAAGACACCCAAGTATCGATCGTCCCAAATAGTAATTCACCGTGTTCAGCCCGTTCTTGCGCGCCTTCCACATGATCTAAGATCCAGCGAATTTTAGTCGCGGAGAAATAAGCATCGATCAACAAGCCGGTGTGAGAGTGAATTAAGTCGCCGTAGCCATCTTTTTTCAATTGATTGGCGATGTCGTTAGTTTGCCGCGATTGCCAAACGATCGCATTGTAAATCGGCAACCCCGTTTGCTTATCCCATACCACAGTGGTTTCACGTTGGTTGGTGATGCCGACGCCTTTGATTTGCTTAGGTTGAATTTTAGAATCGATGAACGCGGTGGCAATAGTGGATAACACCGCATTCCAAATTTCATTGGCGTTGTGTTCGACCCAGCCAGGTTGAGGAAAATACTGAGGAAATTCACGTTGCGCATCTGCCACCTTGTTGCCGTCGTGGTCAATGATCAATGCGCGAGTGCTGGTGGTGCCTTCATCAATGGCGAGGATGTATGATTCTGCCATAATTGCCTCCTACAGGGATGTTTTGATTTTCTTTTTCGTAACGCTTACATTGCAATGATACCGCGATGACGTGCCGGCGTCTAATAATATGCCTCTAAAGGGTGAGTGAGAGTCGGCCTTTCGACGGATGCGTTTGCAAAAAAATCTTGATAATCTATTAGCCATAGGGGGTGGGCAGATGAAAACTTGGCAAAAACGTGTGTTATCCATTGTTGTTGTGATCGCCTTAGCGTTGTGTGCGACACCATGGTTGACGCGTAATCAAACCACTACTGCTGCCCAAGTCTTGGATAGGGTCAATCCCGTCGTCCAAGAAGAAACCGTGTACGTCTCCACCAGAAACTCTGCTGTGCAATGGCACGCGAATAATCATGGTGGCTTGGATTATCGTTATGAAGTCCAAAGTTACACCGCTTCAGGGATCCCTCGCAAATTAGAACTTGATGCCTCTGATCGACCGCTTGATGCCAATGCGTATCTCGCCGTCGTCACCAAAGGGCAAACCGTGTTACGTTGGCATGAAGTCCCCCGAAGCCAAGTGCCGACTAACGCCTTGAAACATCTCATGTATTAACGGTTGCTGCATTGGTTTGTAGCGAACGCAAGATCACCTGTCACCGTTGGCGGGTGATTTTTTTGACTCGGGGGGCTTTGAAATTGAGACTCCAGCTTCCGTCTCAATTTCAAAGCATCGTCGCGTCAAACAATTGACAGCGATTCGTTGAGCTCGCTTGACGACATAAAAAAGCAGCTAGCCTTAGCTAACTGCTCACAGTTTATATATTTAGTTTTAATAGACGAAATCTAAGATGATCCAACCCATCACGCCTAAGATCGCAAGGCCTAAGAAGTTCAATGCGGAAAAGCCGATGAAGAACTTCCCAGAATCTTTATTC
Source organism: Lacticaseibacillus porcinae (assembly GCF_003946305.1). Lineage (GTDB taxonomy): Bacteria > Bacillota > Bacilli > Lactobacillales > Lactobacillaceae > Lacticaseibacillus > Lacticaseibacillus porcinae. Next base: position 59,833 of record NZ_RHNS01000013.1, on the reverse strand, counting down.
CCGAACTCGGTGTATTGCTTGAATACCAGCAAGTTACACATTGAGCCGACCACTGTGCCTAAGCCCCCAATGTTGGAGCCTAAGAACAGGGCTTCTTGGAAGTTGGTGAATTTGGCGATCAACACTGTCGATGGCACGTTGGAAATGATTTGACTGGAGAACATCGACGTTAAGAACACGCTATGTTCAGTGGCCATCAAGCCGCCGATCAAGGCGACGACCCAAGGCAGTTGCCGCAAGACAGACACAATCACGAAGAAGCCGCCGAAGGTCAATACCACAGCGTAATCGACATCGCCCATAATTTTTGGATTAAAGGCCAGTGCTAAGGCGATCGCAGCAACGGCGCCGACCCAGCTAGGGATCATTTCTAAGACGCCACCGAAAATGATCAATGCGACAACCACGGTGATGATCGTCGGGCGGGTTTGCACATGAATATCTTCAGCAGGCACTTGTGGTAATGGTGTCGACTTGATAAACAAGGTAAACAACGTGATCAACAAGATGCTTGCGATCAACAATGGAATGGACCAAGTGAAGAATCGCCCGACATGAATGCCGTAGTGATTCATCAAAAAGATGTTATGAGTGTTCCCAAAAGGCGTAAATGCAGAACCGAAGTTAGCTGCCATCCCGATCAAAGTGACCGGTAAGATCTCAGGTAGCTCAAACTTTTTTGCGATCCGCAAATACAGTGGTACCAGCGTCAACACCGTGACATCATTGGTCAAAAACATTCCGGCGACTAACGCCAACAAGACAAACAGCCAGGTCAGCTGTCGGTTGGTGGTCGCTCGAGCGGTCAAACGATAAGCGAAATAATCCAAGATATGTAGATATTCGAAGATCTGGATGACAGTCATCATCCCGAGGATCGAAAACAACGTGGAAAAGTTGATATCCGCTAACTTTGGCCTGGCGAAGAACAGACTGAGCACCACTAAGGCTGCGGTGATTTGTAACACCCGGTCTTTGGCGATGTTTTTAATTACGGTCATGAATTAACCCTCTCCAAAAAATGACTCAACATTCCTATTTTGCGCTAAAACCCGAACGGTGACAACAGTCGTTGTGTAAAATCCATGTAAACATCTTGCTTGTCATGTTTACAATTGGAATTTTGGTATACTAAAAGCGATAGGAGCGTGGTTTTTTGAATATTAAAATTCTTGCAGTGGGTAAGCTCAAAGAGAAATATTTTAAAGATGGCATCGCCGAATATAAAAAACGCATGAGTAAATTCGCCAAAGTCGAGTTGATCGAGGTCCCAGATGAAAAAGCCCCAGAATCTTTATCTGAAGCTGAGATGCAACAAGTCAAAGACGCAGAAGGCGAACGCTTGTTAAGTAAGATCAAAGACCGCGACTGGGTGATCGCCTTGGCCATTGAAGGCAAGCAGCGTTCTTCTGAGGACTTCGCCAAAGAAATCGATCAATTGGCGACATACGGTCATTCAGATATCGACTTTGTGATCGGTGGGTCGCTGGGGTTGTCCAAAGCGGTGATGAAGCGAGCAGATAACACCTTGTCGTTTGGTAAGTTGACCATGCCACATCAATTAATGCGCTTGGTGTTGATCGAGCAAGTTTATCGGGCGTTTATGATCAATATTGGGAGTCCGTATCATAAGTGATGCGGTTAATTGCATGAAGAATCGAAATGCAACCATCAGTTGCGGGATTGTCGTAGATAGATGGTAGACGAGTTTCAATCCTAATTAGATAATGGGACTATCAATACAGTGAGGTGAACAAAGTGTTCAAAGATAATCTCATTTCTCTACGTAAACGTGCAGGGGCGTCTCAGGAGGAACTTGCAAATGTAATAGGTGTATCACGGCAGTCTATCTCCAAATACGAGAACGGCACTGCCGAACCTGATTTGACTCACTTAGCGAAGTTGCGGGAGTATTTTGATGTCTCTTACGACTCGCTATTAGGTGAGGCTAACGTCAATACGACCGAATTGCCCATCACCGGGTCGATTCTCATTCAGTCTGCGATTGATGGTCGTATGACCTTGTTTGATATGTTTAAAATTGAGTCTGTTTTCGAAGCTTGGCGCCAAGACTCACCGAAAGCGCAGCTGATTGGTGAAATGACTAAGAATAATAATGGCTTTCTGGGACCGGATGAAATCGGTCTTGGTTGGTATGCAACTCGCACTGATGCTGAAGAGGAATTGCACGCAATTCAAACTGCCATTTCAAATGGGCAGAGTTTATATAAATTACAGCATAACGTGGCAGTTGTTAAGAGAGGACTTTTCGGGCTTAGGATGGTTCATTGATGGCTCCTTGTTGTCGTAAAGCAGGCTTCCGAATGGTGTCTCCGTCCAAGACAATCAATCAAGCTTGTTGATAACACTTTAAGCTGATATTTCCCAGGAAATAAATAAGTCGAACGAGTAAAACACAGAATCGCGGTATAACACACTTATTGTGCCGTGTTGCCGTATCAACAGCATATAATCTACTGATGGAATGTGCCACAGGTGTGCCACCCTAGATAAAAAAGCAGAACAAGATTCACCGGCAATCGGTGTATCCTGTTCTGCTTTTTTACGAAAATTCGGTTCATAAATACTCATGCTTGTAGGAAAATTTCAGCCTCCTCTTTCATACCATTCTCAATTTCTGTTTGCTCCAAGACAGAAAGTATTTTAAACCCTTGATTAAATTCTAAGCAATTTTTTTTGATCGAGCAAAATCCGATTCTAATTAGTGCATGGTAAATTAGCCCTCAATTTCAGCTGAATCAGTGATAACTTTATAGTCAATCTTCACCGCTGTTTGATTCTTTTGAGCCGTGACCGAAATTGGTCCACCTAAGATGGCAAGAAGATTTTCTAAGTTTGCCATGACCACACCAGTATCCACGGCAACCGCGATTGTCTCTGCGGTCTTCTCCTTGATCAGATCCAGCCCAAGATTGCCTTTCACAAACGAGAATCGACGTTCAATCTCGCCACGACGATTTTCTGCGTCTTGATCCTGGCGGCGCTGCGCTGGATCGACATGTTTTGGTTTGCGACCAAGCCGAGGTCCACTGACTCGGATGCCAAGATTCGCGCACATGCCAAGGTTTTCACGCGTGCGATACAGCGTGTCCAACAGCACCTCATCTGGATATTCGCCGTGAACGTCGTAGTAGTGATCTAGCGTCGCCGCAAGGTCGCCGCTTTCGTTGAAAGCATTGAATGAGAACCGTTCAATGTCGATGACACCATCCATGATCGACACATCGATTTTCGGGCCAAAGTCCACAGGAGCCTTGGACTTACCCCGCATGATCGGACGAATTTCCGGCTGGCTCAAACTCACAATCCGGTTTTCAACGCGATGCGTGTGGTTGCGATGCATGTAATCTTGTTGGTCGAATACCAACCGAATCACACCAAGCCGCTTAGCTCGCGCTGTGGTTAAGGTTGCCCCTTGGTCGATCATTTCATCGACATAGCGCAAGTCACGCCGAATGTATTGAAGTTGCGCTTTGATCTGCTTTTGCGTGAGCTTTCCCCAACGCCGTAGTTTGCGAGAAAACGCAGTCCACTTCGCATGGGCTTCGCGCTTGTATGTCCGTGGAGGCGCAATTTGAAGCTGTTTTGCCATGACCTTAATATCGTCTTCAAGCGTGGTTCTCGCCTGATTGAGCAAATGCGTGTCTTGTGGGATCTTGATGTTTACTGGTGTGCAGGTGGCATCCGTGATCATTACAGACTTCGTGGGCAAGTGCCGTTGAAGTCGTTCTCGAACGGCATCAGTATTGATATTGCGAATCAGTTCCGAAATCGGCGCGATACGCCGCCGAAAGTATGCCAATGCCGTGTGATCGAATGGTGCTTTGAGCTGATACTGCGGAATACCGATGAAGTACTGAAAAGCTGGTGTATCGCGAATCGCATCGACCACGTCACGATCTGACAATCCAGTCCGCTGTTTAATCAGTTCGGCGCCGTAAAGCAGTCGAAATGGTTTACCGGCGCGACCAAGTTTTGACGGAAAGGCTAATTGGTATGCTTCGTTCAACTTCTCCCAAGGAATTTGATCTGCCAGTTGGACCCACTTATTGTCTGCGCTAAGTGGTGTGCTCAAAGCGGTGCCAAAGGATTCAATTGAGAGTTGCGTGACTGTTTGACGATAAACCATGGATAATGCCTCCGATAGGGTTGTGATAACTGCACGGGAAATCACGGATATGCCAGAAAACCTGTGCATCTATTATACAACGATAACGGTTTAAAGAACTGTTACAGATAACTTGGACAAATTATTCACCAGCCACTAAGTAGTGGCTGTTTAGTTTAGTCGCTTTGCCAGCGGCTGACTAATACTTGTGGCGGCCTTATCTATGGCATTTTAATGGGCACACTTGCAAACTTACAATATAGCTTCAATGCCAAGACCTAGAATTACCCTACACATTTCGACCTCACTAGATAGCCGGATCACCGGTGACTTCGGCCAGTTGCCAGCGGCCAAACAAGCTGGCGAGACGTTTCGACGGTTAGGCTTTAACGATGATGATCCTCAAGGTTGGCATTTTGATGGCTGGCTATACGGCCGCGTGACTTCAGAAGGCTACTTTACTAAAGGTCACAAGCCAGCACTGAATCCAGATGCTGCACCGGTGCCTGCGGGGGACCTCGTGACCGGCTTAGGCGCAGATAAATACTACATTGCGTTTGTCCGGCGGGGCGTTATTAGGGTGGACCGATCCCATCACCGCTTATGAAGGCTATCAAGCTAGTGTCATTGAATTACTAACGGATCAAGCCAGCAACGCCTATAAAGATTATCTGCGGCGGCTGAACATTCCCTAACTATTATGTGGTGAAAGCCAGATTGATATCGGCGTCGCCCTTTCAAAGTTGAAGCAATTGTTTGGCTTAAACCACCTGATGCTCGGCGGTGGTGGGATTTTGAACTGGAGTTTCCTTGAGCAGGGCTATCTCGATAACCTCAGCTTAGTCGTGGCCCCCGCCGTTGACGGCAGACTGGACACCGCCCGCTTGTTCAATTCCCAGTTTGACAAGCACACTCGGCCAATTGGCTTTAAGTTGCAAGCTGCCACCGGTCTCGATGAGGACACTCTGTGGCTGTGCTATCGCGTTCTAGCACAACAATCATAACTGAATCACTCACGCCCGCTCCAAATGAAAATGCCCACTAGCGATTTCTCTAGTCGCCAGCGGGCGTTCTTTGTCTAATGATTGACGCGCCGCGCGGCGTGTTTGAGCAGGAACGGCGCCAATAGTGTAGTCAAAATAATGGCCGTGATGATTGCTGAGTAGTAATCTCCACTGATTAACTTGGCTTGATAGCCGATTTGAGCAATAATTAGGGCCATTTCCCCGCGCGAAACCATCCCGGCACCCACCAAGTAGGATTCGTCCAGCGAAAAACCAGACCATTTGGCCCCGCCACCAGCACCAAGCAATTTCGTGAGCGTTGCCACGACCGTCAGCACCACAATCAAGAGCAAGTCATGCTCAATGCCTGCCAACGACATATTGAGCCCAATCGAAACGAAAAACACCGGGATAAAGATGGCATAGCCGATTGGCTCAATGCTCTGGTCAACTTCGCGGGCAACATGTGTCTGGGCGATCGCAATCCCAGCGAAAAACGCCCCAATGACCGCACTCAGACCAATCAAATCGGCGATATACGCCATCCCAAAGCACAAAATCATCGCCATGAGTGTCGGTCCCACCGGAATCAATAGTTTGGTACCCAGCTTGGCCATAATTGGCGCGATAAACCGCACCACAAAATAAATCGCGACAAAGTAGATAAGCTGTTCAATAAAAGTCACCACCAGCGGTAATTGCGTCCCAGTGCTTGTTGCCGTGCCCATCACCGACACCATGATACTCAGCAAGACAACAGCGAGGACATCATCGACTACCGCAGCGCCAAGCACTGTGGCACCACTTTTGCTGTCCAATAAGTTCAGCTCCTTCATCACCGCAACCGAGATTGAAACCGACGTCGCCGCAAAGATCACGCTGAGGAACACACTTTCAAACTGGGTCAAACCAAACCACAGCCCCACCGGATAGATCAACGCCATCGGAACTAACACACCTAATACTGCGACGATGACACTTGGGCGTAAGTACTTTTTAAGCAAGGTCAAATCACTTTCCAACCCTGCAATGAACATTAAGATAATGACCCCAATTTCTGAGAAAATATGAATAAACTCGTTGGGTTGCACCCAGTTCAAAATGGCCGGTCCTAACACGATGCCCACCAAGAGCTGACCGATCACTGCCGGAACGCCAATTCGCGCGGCCAGATGCCCGACGATGCTGGTAGTAATCAAAATAAGCACAAGAACGCCTAAAAATTCCAAATAAAAACCTCCTCAAACAAAAAAACGTAAGCCAAGATTGCCCTTCCACACCCCTGAAAGAGCAAAACCTTGAGCTTACGCCAACCGAATGTTCTATTAAATTATTGTTGTTTTCTAGATTACTGGAAAATCAGCTCAACGTCAAATGGCCTTGTCGATCAGAATCATTTATTGCGAAGTACAGGCATGACGCGCATCATACCGTAGTTCTTGATTGGCGCAACCTGTTTAAGTGTCTGCATGTCTGCGTCACTAATGGCAAAATCGACTGCGGTGTTTTCCTGCATGTGCTCAGGGTCCCCCGTCTTAGGCAGCGGCATCGTCCCGATATGCAAGTCGTTGCGGATACATAGCTGGGCTGGTGTCACGTGATAGGCGGTCGCCATGTCAACGACGATCTGGTTTTTAAGCACTTTCCCATGTGCGATTGGTGCATAGGCTTCGACAAAAATATCATGTTGCTGACAATAATCGATCAAAGCCTGTGGGGGTATTGCTGATATGGCACAGCACTTGGTTGACCATTGGTTTGACTTGGCAGTCGCTGAGGATGTTCTCTAGGTCATCTTGTAGGAAGTTGGACACCCCGATTGCCCGCAGTTGGCTAGCTTGATAAGCTTCTTCCAGCGCCCGCCAAACCGCTTTATTTTCTTCAAAATAACGGTGCTTGTTGTTGCGCCATTGCCGCCAAGGTTGTGGGGCATGAATGATGACTAAATCGAGGTAATCTAAGCCGGTTTACTCAGAATATCCGCAATTGCCTGCTTGGCGCTTTCATAGCTTTTGGCTTCAGCGGAAATTTTGCTGGTGACAAATAGTTCCTCGCGCGGGACGCCACAAGTGCGAATACCTTCGCCGACACCAGCTTCATTACCATACGCTTGGACAGTATCAAACAAGCGATAGCCCACTTTGACTGAGGAGCGCACGACCTCAGCGGCATCTTGATTGTTCACAAACCAGGTCCCAAAACCTAACCTCGGCATTGTGACCCCATTATTTAATAAATAGGTTTCATCAAAAATCGTCATATTAATGCTCACTTTCCTGGTTGCGTTTGCCAATAAGCAGTCATTCCCAAAGGCTGCTCAGCGGCATCTTGATCATAATTATTCAGCCAATTTTCAACGGCGCGATCAGCATCAGAGGCACACACACCGCGAATCGCCAACCCGCGTTCAATCGTGGATCCTTGTGCTAACTCGGCCAACTCATTCAGAATGTCCCCGAACCGATTCTCTTCATGGGTACATACCGGGTAAATCGTCTTATTTTGCCACTGGAATTGTTTCATGAATGTCACCACCGGCCGTGGAAGGTGATTCCACCATTTAGGAAAAGCCAAGATGATGTGCTGACTACCGGCGATATCAGCCGTGAGCGGCTTGATTGCCGGCAACGTTCGGTCCGCCAGCTCCTGCTTCGCCACCGCTAGCGCTTCCTGGTAATCGTTCGGATAGGGGTGCACCGGCACAATTTCAGCCAAAACTGGTTGTGGGAAGCGATTGACGACTGCTTTTGCGATCAGCTCGGTGTTGCCAACATTCAAGTACGGCTGCGGGCCACGATAGAGATTCTGCCCCCGCCGCGAAAAATACACAATCATCCTTGCATTCCTCCTTGCGTACGCCAATGGTCAAGGCTTTGCGCCAGCCGGTTTAAGCCATCCTCAACCGTCGCCCGTGGACAAGCCACATTGAGTCGAAGAAAATGGTGACCATTACCGCGATATACAGTCCCGGCTGAAAGAAATAACCCACTATCCGCACGAATAAATTTCCTCAATTGTCAAATCAAGTGCAACACTTTTAAACCGATTCTTGTTAGCGGTATAGGTCATGCCATGTTGGGATAGTAATCACATGGTCGTAGCCAGCCTAGTGAACGTCTTGGGCGGTGATTCAACGCTTACTGGACCGCCTGAATTTCCTCCAAGGTCACGTGCTTAAATGACTTGCCTTTAGGGAAATACTCTCGCAAAAGGCCATTGGCATTCTCATTTGATCCGCGCTCCCAAGGCGAGTACGGATGGGCAAAGTAAATCTTCGTTCCTGTCACGCTGGCTAACGATGAGAACTCTGAACCATTGTCAAACGTGATGGAGTCGAACTCCTTGGCACCATAATCATCTATCGTTGCTTGAAGGGCGCGACGGTAGGTTTCCGCGTGATAGTCAGGCAGCTTGACGATAATTTCGGTTCGGGAGTATCGCTCCGTGAGTGTCATTAATGCTGGTTCGCTTTCAACTCGCTTTCCTTTGACCAGATCACCTTCCCAGTGACCGACTCCTAGCCGGGCGGCAACGGCCATTGGCCGATTCTCAATCGACTCTCCGAAGTTGTGCTTATTCATTCGAGCGTGGCGCAATCCTGGTCGTTTGACGCGACGCCTTAATTTGACGGGTAAGTCTAAGTTGGTAAGTGGGAGAAGACCCGCGTCAATGTACCGATAGACCGTTGGGGTTGATGGACACTTCAGGTGTGGGAAGCGCATCTGAAAGTCATGGACAAAACTATCAATGCTGTGAATGCGCGGACGCTGCTTTAACGCTTCGACCAGCTCCTTAAAGAAATAGTCACCCCGCTCTAGCAATCTCTTGGCATGACTATTGACTCTGGCCTCTTCGTGCTTGCGTTGAGCAGCATCTGCAAAATACACAGGATGGATTCGGTGGTGTGAATCCAGCTGATCAACGACACCTCGTTGTAACTCACGACTAATCGTGCTCTTACTGCGGTTCAGGTCTCTGGCAATGACACTTAAGGTTTTGCCCTGGGCGCACATCACTTCAATTTTGCCTCGTTCATCGAAAGTTAGTTGGTGATAAGAGCAAGTGGTGGTACTCTGAGAGTGGGTCATGAAGATTCCTGCTTTCTTGTATGGTTTGGACGCTAACAAGAATAGGTCTTCATGACCTTTTTGTGCAAATTGGTCTGCTTTATCAGGTGTTGCACTTCGATTTTAAACCCGGGAATTTTATTAGCAACGTGTCTCAATTGAATGTAACTCAATTTTTGTGAGCCTGGAATTCAGTATTATCATAACGATCCTAGCCCTCAGCCAGTCGCTACAGGTTAGGCTCGTTTTCATTGATTACCGTTGAATTTTTCTATTGCTTGTATTTGGTCAAAAATTATATTTATCTCTTTGACAGGTATTTTTGAGTATCTCGACTGCAATATTATCTTTCGTCCATTTTGATCAGTGCTAGGTTCACCATCTTCATCAACCGGCGTGTATGGGAGAAAGTACTGCATGATTTGTTCAAGCTGTTCCGATAATCCGTCTAATTGTCGTGGTGAGAAGTCACCCATCATGTGCATCACTCTGCGAATCTCCGCAACCTTTGGCATATACTCATCAATTCGATCAAGAACGGCCGTAGTTTCCCCAACTGCTGCCTCTTTTTCTGTTCTCAAAAGTTCTGACGGCATAACGTTGAAGAATTTAGCAATGCCAATTAGATTTTCATATGTTGGATGATTGATCTCACGTTCCCAATTAGAAATGGCCTGTCCGTTAACCGGATTATCTAAAGCGGCGCCAAGTTCTGCTTGTGATAATCTGTTTTGAAGTCGGAGCCGTTTTAGATTTGGACCAAAATAGTGTACTTCTGTCATGTCGATCACCTCACCACCAGATTACCAAACGACAATATCTGTTTCAAGCTACGCAACTATGTTTGAAAGTTTTATAGCTATAATAAGGCTAAGGAAATCCGTTGAAAGCCTTGGTATTATTGCGGTAACGTATAGATCGTCAATGCGATTAGTGATGAAAGGAGGAACCCTCGCCGCCGCGCGCGGCGTGCAGCGCGAAAGCCGCTAGCACGAGCGGCGGCGGTCGGCGTTAGCCGGCCGCCATCAGCCCCCAGTATCTAATAGGGGGGCAAATACAAGTAACAAGAAATCCGACGGTAGGCATAAAGCGCCTGTGGCACGGCCTTACCGTATAGGTAAAACGCCGAATTGCTGTTAGGACGCTTGGAAAGGAGCTAACATGCTCAAAGACTTAAACTTAATTGGCGGCATGACCAACAAAGATTGGCTTGATCAAGTACACGACGAAATGCGCGATAACAATATTACTCAAGGTCAGCTCGCAGACATGGCTAATTACAGCCGGTCACACCTGAATCAACTGCTGGGTCGCAAGAAGCCGCTCAACGATAAAGCCCGATTAGACCTGACGTTGGCGTTGCGTGCGTTGACCGGTCAGAATAATCTGGACGTCTGTATCGACTATCTCAGCGTCACCTTCAAGACGCACGACTACGAAGAGTTGATTAACGAACTGTTCCAAATCAGCCCGATCCATTTCAATCTCCACGACGGCGCTCACTACGGCTATTCAGCAACCTTAACATGCGGTGAGATCAAGATGATGTTATCACCTTACCAAGATGTGGATGCCGAAGATTACAACCCGAAAGACGACAGTGGCACAATGATTGAGCTGAAAGGTCAAGGTTGTCGCTACGTCGAATCGTATCTGCAATCGCAACATCGAACTTGGTACGATTTTCTCGAAACTTGTCTCAAACTGGATTGCCACTTCACCCGACTTGATTTAGCCATCAACGACCGCAACGGATTACTAGATGTGCCAACACTAATTGAGAAGTGCGACCATGATGAATTCAGCTCACGCTTTCGCGGGTTCAGGGACAACCGCACCAAACAGTGGCACGCCTCTGGGCGCACCTTGTACCTTGGTTCGCCACAAAGCGAAGTCAATTTCTGTATCTACGACAAGGCATTTGAGCAACATCAGAAACACCCAGAAATCGCCATTGAAGATCAACCGATCCGTACTCGCTTTGAAGTGCGGCTACGCCGCGAACGTGCCGCCACAGCGGTTGAACATCTATTGGCGACGCGCGATCCCGAACAAGTCGTGTTCGGCATCATCAATCAGTATCTGCGTTTCTTGACGCCAAGTCATAAACCCAGAAGTGAGTGGGTGTTAGATCCTCGTTGGGCGGCGTTCATCGGTAACAATCGGGATAAGCTGCGACTTTCCACTAATCCAGAACCGTTAAACTATGACCATATTACGCGGTGGTTGAGAAAGCAAGTCGCACCCTCACTCAAGATGTTGCAGTTGATTGACCAGTACAATAACACAAACGAACTCAAAGCCATCATCGACAGTGGTAAGTTGACGCAACGCCACTGGGACGTGATCCACCATTTTCAGCACCAACGCAACGGTGTTATGACCGATTCAAAGCAACGTGAGAAATCAAAAAAGAGCGACTACGCCGACCAAAGCAAGTAGTCACCCTTCACAGATAAAATATGGGTTCTATCTGGTTTGATTATCTCACTCCCACCAAACTTTAGGAAGTGATTTGATTGAATATTAACGTACCAGCACAGCCAGTCTTCCTGACGATGACTAGAGCTGACCTTATCAAGCTGGGGTACAGTCAATCGCAAGCAAGCCGTATCATCAAAATGGCAAAAGAGTTGTTGCTCAAACGTGGCCTTGGATGGTACGGTAAGAAAGGCGTAGACCGTGTTCCAGTGGAAGCAGTAGACGCAGTATTAGGCTTGAAACTAAGCCAACTTGAGGGTGCACCAAGTGGCCTTTCCGCAGTTAAGGAGGAACTATCTTGACTACGAAAGACCATATTACCAAACAGGCGGACGGCACTTTTAGCTTCCGCGTAAGCTTAGGAACTGACAAACGAACTGGCAAACGAATTCAAAAACGTGCCAGCGGCTTCAAAACGAAAACGGAGGCGAAAAAAGCAAGAGTTGCAATGTTGGCGGCGGGGATCGCCGATGATGAGGACATCAAGCAGACTAAGTTTGGCGACTTTATGGAAGACGTGTTCAAGCCTTGGTACAAAACCCAAGTAAAGCCACGCACCTACCGTCAGCGGCTAGTCTTGATGAACAGTGAGTATCTGACTAGGTTCAACGACATCATCATTGACCAAATTCGGCCGATTGATGTGCAACATTGGCAAGTCAGCGTACTCAAAGACTGTAAGCAATCCTATGCGCGTACCATCAACATTATGTTAGGCCAAGTGCTTGAACGTGCTAAGGCGCTTGGTATCATCAACGAGAATCCAGTACGGGTCGTTGGCCTCATCAAAAAGAAGAAAGCGAAGATCAATTTCTGGACGCAAGCCGACTTCCAAAAGGTACTCGCCAAGACGAACACCAACACGTACACTGGCCGCTTTGATTACACGATGTTGTGGTTCATGTTCATGTCTGGCTTGCGTAGCGGTGAAGCACGGGCGTTAAAGTGGACAGACGTTGATCTTGAAGCTAAGACGGTGAACATCAATAAGACCATGGACTATCACAACCGCAACTGGTTTGAAACTCCAGCGCCAAAGACTGCCGCCAGTCGCCGTACCGTGGCGCTTGATGATGATACCATTGCGTGCTTAGATGCGTGGCAGGTCGCACAAGCGGCGATGGTGACGTCCGAGTGGGTATTCTCACGTGATGGGATTCCGTGCTCTGACGGGCAATTTTTGGATATTGTGGACGCGTACAGTACACTCGCCAAAGTTCAGCGGATTACCGTGCATGGCCTCCGCCACTCGCATGTGTCGCTGTTGATCAGTCTCGGTGAAAACCCGCTCCAGATTAAAGAACGTCTGGGACATGAGGACATCGAAACGACGCTCGGCACTTACGGTCATCTTTACCCCAACAGTAACTTTGAAGTCGCAAAAAAGCTCAACGGGATATTCTCCAAGGAGGTGCCCGATGAGCCAAAATAATTTGAAAAGGGTCAAAACTGTGCCACCGTAAAATCGGTGGTGCTAGAAACATCGATACCACGGGACGGGTGCGAGATGCGCCATTGTTCCCGGGAAATACCGCGCAACGCTACATTGCGGCATGAAATCGATATTATCGGGAACTTGTCGTGGCATAATGAGCTTGGAGGTGATTGAAATGTTGATCGGTGAAAAGCTTGCGGCGCAACGGATTAAATTGGATTGGACGCAGCAAGAGTTGGCAGATAAATTATTTGTCACGCGGCAGACGATATCAAAGTGGGAATTAGATAAAAGCCAACCAGATCTTGATGATTTAGCGTTGTTGTGCCGGCTACTCCATTTGGATGTTGGTAAATTATTGAAGACGTCTCAACTCAATGATGGTAGCGCAGATGAGTTGCTTGCCGCACCAGCAATCACAGCAATTAAACCAGTCGCCACCTTGCGACCATTTTACGTGCGTGCGCAGCTTAATGGTCGTGAATACCCTCAAGCTGTGCAATGGGGAAAGCAGTGGCTTAAACAAATCGATCAAACTCGGTTTGTAGTTGGCGAGGCAGAGTTCGGTCAACAATTGATCTTGAAGGATGAACAAGGGCAACAACTGGCGGCAATCGATCCTAATGAGGCGCATTTGACGGTTGCTTTACTGCGTTCGATGCGGATGAATACGCGTTATCAAGTCTTGCTCAGTGTTCATGTCGGAACGGATACGTATCGATTGTTGATCTACTCCTTGCTGGTGGTACCTGAGTTAGGCGATTGGTTGTTGGCGCACGCACAGCACTTTAGTGATCCGATGCAATTGGCTGCGCATCGTGATACCATCGATTGGCGACAGTTGTCTAAAAGTGATTTTGAAAAACTGGCGGCCAATACGCCGTATCTTTTGCCGTATCAAAATAATGGTTCACCGAGTTGGACATGAGTAACACCTGAACAGATGAGAACTCTCATCGTCACTGAATAGAGATGTCGGTGAAAGACGCAGAAGTTGAGATTTCTTCTGGTGCTGACATGACATTGACCGTTCCTTTTGCGGAACACGCATGATATAATGAAGCCATAGAAAAAGACGTCATGCGACAACATGGCGTCCGAGCAGACCGTTAAAGACGGTTGGCATTAATTAATAGCAAATGAGACCGTTAAACCTCAGCCACGAAGTTTACTGACGGTCTTTTTGATTGCCAACGATTGCTTGAATGATAACGACTACCAAACCGATGAGTGTCAGAACGAATCCACCAAACATCAGCATGAGAGTCAATGCATCTGCAATTGTTACTAAAAGGCGCCTCCTTTCCATAAAGTTTGGTCATTGTGCATAAGCACCACCTCGCATTGGATCAGATTTACCAACCGTTTTTCAACTTTCTGCCTGAATATTGTATCATGACAGGGTGGTTGGAACATGACATGCGTATGATGGTTTGCTAAAAAGGGCGTGGGAAACCGCCGGGATGAATGATACGCTAGCCCGTATCATAAGTGATGCGGTTCTCGATATAAACGAAACTAATGAGTTATAATTCTGTCGTTCGGATACCAGTGATCTAAATCTCAACGGAGGCGTCATGAATAAAGCAGCAACCTACCAATATCTAAAGGCTCATGGCGTCGAATTTGAAGTTAATGAGCACAAAGCAGTTTTTAATATGGGAGAGTTAAGTGCTGTAAACTTGGCTTATCCTGAATGGGATGCCAAAAATCTCTTTCTGCGAGATGACAAAAAACGGCATTACTATCTGGTTTCAGTTAAAGGTGACAAAAGAGTTGATCTCAAAGCCTTCCGCAAGCAACAGGGATTGCGGCCACTTTCGTTTGCATCACTGCATGATTTGTTGACGATCATGAGGTTGACCCCGGGATCTGTGACGCCACTTGGACTTTTGAATGATGCAGATTGCAAAGTACATTTCTATCTGGATACCGAATTTTTAGGCAATGTCATTGGGGTCCATCCTAACGACAATACGGCTACAGTATGGTTGAGTGCTGATGCCCTTATTCGGATCATTAAAGCACATGGCAATGACGTCGATATCGTTGATTTAAACGGGTAAAGCAATTGTGGGCGAATTTTCTCATTCACACATTGAAGAAAGGTGAGACGCACATGGATAATACGATCACATACAGCATCGGCGACGTTGCCAAACGCTTAGGCCTGACAGTTCAAGCGATTCGTTATTATGATGCAGAAGGCTTGTTGCCATTGTTGAAACGCGATGCTGGTGGCAGGCGCGTGTTTACTGAAGATGATATCCGGACTTTGCAAATGATTTTAGACTTACGCGATGCTGGCGTGTCAATCAAAGATAGTGCGCAGTTTGAAAACTGGCGCTTACAAGGAGATCAAACGCTGCAAGCTCGCGCTGATTTTTTAGATGCCCATGAACATGAACTGCAGTCGCGCATTGATAGTCTCAACGCGTCAATGGCGCATTTGCATTTTAAACAATGGTATTATCAAACTGCGTTGCAAGCTGGCACAGAGCAGATCCATTTGGTTGGCGATACCAAAGAAATCAAACAAGCCACTTTTGACGATTATGCCAAATTGCACAACGATTCGCCGCTTGACCTCTAGTCGACTATAGGGACTATGCTATGATCTGAGGAGGTCATGGCATGAAAATTATGATCATTGGGGTGTTCGGTCGCGCTGGGCGGGCGATTTATCGAGAAGCTAAGCGACGTGGACACGATGTCGTCGGCGTCGCCCCTCGTCGCCACAAACATCCTGTGGTGGATCAGTTGATCCTCAAAGATATCCAAGCGTTGAGCAAAGACGACGTGAAAGGGTTTGATGCAGTGATCGACGCCGTCGGGGGTTGGTCGCCGCAAACTCAAGTTGTGCATACATTAGGGTTGGCCCATGTGATCGCGTTATTGCAAGATACCAAGACGCGCTATTTGAAAGTCGGTGGCGCCAATACGCTGTATACCGATCCTGAACATCGCCATCAACTCCAAGAAGATAAGCGATATTACCCGCGCTATATGCAAGATCTCTGTTTAGCGCATAGCATCGGCTGGCAACAACTCAAAGATAGTCAAGGCGTCATGTGGACTTATGTGACGCCGCCATATAATTTTGATCCTGAAGGTCGGGCGACGGGCCACTATCAAGTGACTGGGGATGAATATTTCCCCACCCCTGATCCCAGTGATGGTCAAAATGATTACATCAGTTATTCAGATTATGCCAAAGGGATGATCGATATCGTTGAGAGTCATCAATATATTGGTCAGCAGATCACCTTATTTTCAGGGAACAATCCAGATCCCAGTCAACGCTATTGAGTTGCGCTTAAATCTCGCTGATCATCAGCGGGATTTTTTTTAAAATTTGCTTGACCTCTAGTTCACTATAGGCTGTATCGTAGTGCTTGCACTGCAAAAAGTGAAAATCAAAATATTGGAGGGATAGCGTGGTATTTTTAGCGTTGGTGCCTATTATCATGGGTGCGGGATTAGCGACGCAAACGGCGATCAATTCAAAATTGCGTCAGTTTGTGGGCTCACCTTATTTGGCTTCAGGCATTTCGTTTATGATCGGGCTGTTGTTTTTGTTCATTTTAGGTCGATTTTTGCATCAACCCATGTTGCCAACTGCCAGTTTTGTGACGACACAACCTTGGTGGATCTGGCTTGGTGGAGTTTTTGGTGTGATCGGATTAACTGGCAATATTGTGTTGTTTAGCACCTTGGGCAGTATTCAAGCGTCAGTATTGCCGATTTTAGGCCAGATCATCATGGGCGTGGTGATCGATCAATTCGGGTTATTTGGGTCGCCAACCCAAGGGATGACTTGGTTGAAAGGCCTCGGCGTCGTGATCTTAGTGATCGGTGTGTTGATCACGATCGGCGTGATCGGACCCACTGATCCGCTGACGAAGCGAACATTATCGAAAATGCATGTGAAATATCAGTTGGTTTATCAAATTTTTGGCGTGGCGGCAGGGATGCTGATGGCTTCACAAACAGCGATCAATGGCCATTTAGGGGTGAAGTTAGGCTCAAGTATTCAAGCTGCGACGATTTCGTTTGCAATCGGCACGCTTCTATTATTTTTGGTGCTTTGTTTCACGCATACTAGTTTTAGCCCCATTCGTGAGGCGGTGATCGCGACTAAACGTTATTGGTGGTTGTGGTGTGGCGGTGCGATCGGTGGGGCATACATCTTGTGTAGTGCTTGGTTAGCACCGTTACTAGGTACCGGACAAGTTGTGATTTTGGCGTTGTTTGGGCAATTGCTATTTAGCGCCGTGGTTGAACACTTCGGGATGTTTGACTCATTTGAATCACCGATCGAGCGGGAAAAAATCATCGGTTTGATCGTAATGTTTGTCAGTGTCGTCGAGATCCACTTCGTTTAAAAGGAGAATATGAATGACTAAAAATGTTTTGATCATAGGTGCCAGTGGCTCGATTGCACGCATTGTGGTGCAAGATCTGTTGGCGCAAGTCGGCAAAGACATCACTAAATTAACGCTATTGGTACGACATCCCCAAAAGCTGGCAGGACTTGATTTATCCGATCCTGGCGTGCAAGTTGTTCAAGCAGATGTGTTGGACACCGACCATTTGGCGACGATCATGGCTGGTCAATCCTTGGTTTACGGGAACTTGTATGGCGCTGATCTTGGTCAACAGGCGGCTTCTGTGGTCAAAGCGATGCATCAAGCACAAGTGCGTCGTTTGATCTGGATCTCTGCTAATGGTGTTTATGGTGAAATTCCAGGTGCATATGGACGCTGGAATCAAGCGATGTTAGGCAGTACGTTAACGGCATATGCAGATGCCACTCAAGTCGTGGAAGCAAGTCAATTAGATTACACGTTGATTCGACCGGCATGGTTTCAAGATGAACCAGAAGTGGATTATGAAATGACCTTTAAAGGCGAAGCGTTCAAAGGTACCGAAATTTCACGTCAAAGTGTCGCTGATCTGGTTGAAAAACTGATCCATGATCCTGAACAATTGATCGGCGAATCTGTTGGCATCAGTAAGCCTCATACTGAAGGACCGGCGCCGCGGTGGTATCGATAAACTGAAAGCTGCCATCGATTTTTTTAAGCGCATCAGATCTCAATGAGTAAATCGGGTGGTGTATTAATCTAGCAGTATGATAGCTGCTAGGTATTTTTTGTGAAAATGCTGGAATTGTCATGCAGAGACTAATTAATTGACCAGATAGATTTTTTCTGCAAGGTTGCTTCTCCAAAAATAATGGTGGAAAATCAGAGTGGTCGAATTCAAAAACTCAAAAGGAAGCATTCAAATGCAATTTTCAATTGATCCAGCGATTGACGGGGCATTACTCGTCAGTGAAATTACCTTCAAGAACACCGCTCATAGCGATAAGCTTTGGCGTGAACGCCTCGACCCATTGATCGATGCGATTGCCAACAAGGATACATTGGAGACGTTACGGGATGATCCAGAAATTTAAGCGACTAAAGCTGGTTATAAACATGTTGGCAAAGATCCTAGTCGCTATCGACCTTCGAGTGACAGCTTATGGCGGCGAGTGATCAAAGGCAAAGGACTGTATGCAGTTAATAATTTGGTGGATTTGAATAATGAGTTATCGCTGCGATTGCATTTGCCACTGGGGAGTTATGATCTCGACCAACTTGAAACGCCTCTCACTTATACGGTAGCGCCAGCTGGTGCGACTTATCCCGGCATCGGGAAAGCGGCCATCGATCTTGCTAATGGTTTGGTTTTAAAAGATGCAAAAGGATTCTTCGGTAGTCCAACTGCAGATTCGACGCGAGCGATGATCACCGAAAACACGACTCATGCTTTAGTGGTCGTCTATGCGTTTGGGGAATTCGATGCGTCACAAATTCAAAAGACAGTGGCTGATAGTTGCAAGACTTATCTTGGGGATTGTCGTGTAGTCGATCAGTTTACTGTGAAATGATTCACCTTTTAATATCACACTCATCTCCTCAGTACCGCAAAGCCCTCATCGGATCGCACATCTGATGAGGACTTTGTGGTATTGAGGTGATTTCATAGGTGATGAGTCGGTGGTAAGATAAACAGAAAGCCTGAGTTTGGAGATCAATTAATGACTGATTTACGCCAATTTAAAAGCCAGCGCGACATTCAAGCAGGACTGATCGCTTGTCTCAAAACAAAAACGTTCAACGCCATTACGATCAATGATATTTGCACGCAAGCAATGGTTGGACGTAGTACCTTCTACCATCATTATGCTGATAAATACGCGTTGCTTGAAGAAATGGTCAAGCAACGCGCGACGACGTTCGATCAATTACTTGATCAACGCGTCGCTGGGATGTTAGAAGATGAACCATTGGTTGCGTTATATCAACAATTGGAAGCTGATGCGGAGACGATCACAGCGTTGCTGAAGCTCCATGAAACCAATGGCGACCTCAGTGATCGCTATCTCAAAAGCCTGTCTCGACATGCTCAGACTTTGCTGCCACAAGTCACCTTGACCATACCCGAAGATTTTGCGTTGGAACTGTATGCCACCACAGCGTTAACTGCCATCAGTTGGGCGTTGCGCCATGGCGAACCAGAAGCAATTTCTCGGTTTATGAATCAGCTTGTGAAGTTCGTGCTTAGTACGCAAGGGTGATCACGTGTGGATCGGTATGCGTATCGTGATTCGCTAATGCTTCGATACAATTGGGGTCATGCGCCATGTCGCGCACCCAACCAAGGCTCGTGATGGCAGCTTTGCGGCTGGTACAAATGCCGGGTGTTAACATGTCTTCCCAAGAACGGTTCGCGTAACCGACATCTGCGGCGAGTAAAACGTATCGCCCGTCACTGCCGCGCACCATCGTCGCAGACATCCCGTTAGCGTGACCAGCAGTGTGAATTTGTAATACACTGCCATCTCCGAAAACATCATAACTTTCACCAACGGGACCGATGCCTGAGTTTTCGTATTGATAGGTTTGCACGTGGACGCCGCGCCATTCACTTGGTAAGTAAACCAGTGGCAAGTGATTCGCCACACGCCATTCAGGCTCAGAAACGAGAATTTTTTTCGCGTTGGCGACATGCTTTAAGCCACTGACATGATCGCAGTGCAAGTGACTGAGCAACACATAATCGAGATCTTCTGGACGATAGCCTAGCGCGTTCAAACGCTCGTCAACCGCCTAACCCGTTGGTAAATAGCCGGTGTTGATCTGGACTTGTAAACCAAGTTCTTTGAAGTTGCTGGTGCGCACTTGCTTGTTCCAACCAGTGTCGATCAAAATCAAGCCTTTTGGATGTTCGATCAAATAACTGGATACCGGTAAAGTGACTTGATTCTTCTCAGAGCGGAATAATCCGGTGAAAGCCAAGGGGTTGCGATATAAACCGTGGAATGGCAAAGCTTTGTCGACTTTGACCAGCCCAGTGTGTAAAACGTGAATTTTGATTTCTTGTGTCATGATGTTGCCTCCGAATTAAGTATGGCTTCATCATACGGGTGGCAGGCAAGGTTGAATAGAATTGATGTGAGACGAAATGGTTCAAAAGACACATATCTTGGGGGAAGTGTCTCGTAAGTGACGATTTCTTTGATGTTGATAGTCAAAATCAGGTGTTCACACTGCATATTGCGTGAACACCTGATTGATTAATTACCGATTTTTCGCTTTTTCCCGCACCAAAATGTCTGAAATGATCTCAGCTAATGTATGTTTGGCCATGCTGGCTTCGGCATCTTGTTGCACAGATGCGTAAACAGAATTCAATGTGTCTTGAATGTTGCCACCGACAATACAAAGTGGGTTAGTTTTCTCGTCGATATGCAACAAATCGCGATTGTCTTCAACTGCGCGATACACGTCAAGCAACGTGATCGCTTCTGGAGATTTCGCTAAGCTGGGCTCGACTTTACCAGGGCGAGTATTGAGCAAGCCGGCTTTGACTAATTTGGCCATCAATTGTCGGACCATACTTTGATTGGCCTCAACGCTAGCGGCGATGGCTGCGCTGGATAAGTCGCCATCAGCGTAAATGTGGACAAAAGCGAGAATGTGAACCGCGTCGCTTAGTTTATGGGAATATTTCATGGGGATACCTCGTTTAAGTGATCTATTATCAGGGTAAGCCATTTGACCCGACATGACTAGTCAATTTATTCTGCGTGATAACTTCGCTTTAAGAAATCAGCCATACTTTCAGGTTGCGTCCCAGTGATCGTTTCAAAGTCAGTGGTGGTTTGATCGAACAACCCAAGAGCGCCTGCTGCATACATACTGGCAAGTTCATCACCGTCGCCTTCTTCAGCGTAGATCTGTGCGAATTCTTGATTGGATACTGGGGCGTAGCCGATGTGATGACCAGTGACTGTAGACATGATCTGTCCCAGCTCAGGCATCGTCAGGCTATGAGTTTGTGTCAATGTGTAAACTTGGCCTTGATCACGTAATTCAGGTTTGACCGCTAAGTTGGCGATCGCTTTGGCGCTGTCAGCTAAAGTGATGAAGTTCATCGCTTGATCACCTACTGGATAGATCAAGGCTTGGCGCTCAATTAATTCAGGTAAGTAAGGCACCAAAGGATCAGCGTAAAGTGAATTTTTAACCACGGCGTAATTTAAACCACTTGTGGCGAGTTTGCGTGGGGCATAGGCATAGTAAGGCGACATGGTGAAGGGGTTGTTTTCTTGATCAGCGTAGAAGCTAACGAAAATCACTGATGGGACCTGGGCAAGTTGCATCGCTTTGATCGAATTTTCAAATTCAGTGATTCGCTGTAAAACGTTGTAGGTTTTGCTGGGGATGTAGATCACGACGTCTTGATCGGCGAAAGCTTTCGTCATGATGTCGACGTTGAGATAATCAGAGGCGACGACATTGATGCCTTGTTCAGTGAGGTGAGCGGCTTTAGATGGTGTGTGGACTGCGGCGGTCACTGATTGTGCATCGACTAAGGCGAGGAGTTGATTAAGGACTTTTTGGCCGAGATGGCCGGTAGCGCCTGTAATGAGATATTTCATGAATGATTCCTCCTATAAAAGATGGTGTGATTGTAAGTAACGTTTGGCAACAACTGAAGCTTTTTGATGTTGCACAGTGACTTGGTAGTTCAACTGCTGCATATCTTGCGTCGAAATCTTCCCAGCAATGCGGTTGAGGCTTTTGACCACTTGGGGATGGGCTTTAGCAAAGCTGGTCAACATCAATGGAGAGCCTTGATAAGGCGGGAAGAAAGACTTTGAATCCTGCAACAAGACTAAGTGATACTTTTTGATCTGCGGATCGGTGGTGTAAGCATCAGTCACGTCCAAGTCGCCTTGGGCTAAGGCTTGATAGCGAAGCGATGGCTCCATGGTTTTGACGCTATTGAAATGCAACCCGTATGCTTGTTTCAAACCTGGGTAGCCGTCACTTTGTTGATAGAAATCTGGATCAAAACCTGCGCGAAATTCTGGGTGTTTAGCCAAGTCGGCGATAGTTTTGAGATGATATTTGTCGGCAGTTTGTTGGGTAACGGTCATGCCGTAACCATTTTGATAAGCCATCGGGCGCAAAAGCGTCATATTGAACTGCTGTGATAACGCCGTTTCACCTTGATGATAAGCTTGCGTCGGGTCATGGCTGATGGGTTGCGTCGTTTTGACTAACGATTGTAACACGGTGCCAGTGAATTCAGGATAAATGTCGATTTGCTTGGCTTTCAACGCTTTGAACAAAAAGCTAGTCCCACCGAAGTTGCGTTTAAGCGTGACGTTGATGTGGGGATCGTCGGCTTTGATCAGATCTTTGTACATGTTGATCAGAATTTCTGGTTCACCACCCATTTTCCCGGCGATGGTGATGGTTTCAGTTTTTGGTGTCATCAAGGTGTGAATACCAAAAGCACCACCACCGATGATCACAAGGGTTGCCACGCCGATGAAGAGTTTTTTGAAATTGGCATGAGCTAACAATTTGATCAACCAACTGGCAATCAATGCTAAAGCCGCTGATAACAAGGCGCCAATCAAAAGTGCCGCATTATTGTTGCTTTGAATACCGAGCAAAATATAAGTCCCTAAACCACCGCCACCGATCAACGCTGCTAAGGTGGCGGTACCGATGATCATCACCACACCGATGCGGATGCCGGATAAAATCATGGGCATTGCTAAAGGAATCTGCACCCGCATCAGTTTATAGCGCCGGGAAACGCCCATCGCATCGGCAGCTTCGATGAGTAAAGGGTCGATATTAGTCAAGCCAGCGTATGTATTTTGAAAAACTGGCATGATGGCATACAACACTAAAGCGATAATGGCGGGTACCGTGCCGATACCGACAAATGGGATCAACAAACCGAGAATGGCAAGGCTTGGGATCGTTTGAATGACACTGGCAACTTGAAGGACGAATTCACCAGCCTGGCGGTGATTCATCAACGCGACCGCCAATGGGATCGCAATGATGATAGTGAGCAACGTGGCGATAAAAGCCACTTCGATATGTTGGCCTAATGCCACGAGAATCTCGTGACTATTCGCTTGAGCGTAATGAATGGTTTCATTCAACATCTTGGCGATCCTCCTTTTGTAAGGTGGCGAGGTAACTGATCAAATCACTCGCCTTCAGTTGTTTGGTGCCTACTTGTACAACTAGGTGTGGATCAGTTTTAAGTATTGCCGCCCAAGTATAAATCGACGTGCTAGGCGCAATCGTCTGACTAGACCCTTGAGTCAATGGTTGACCAAATCCTGCGGCTAAGACTTGGTTTAGCGTGTGTTGCGTTGCCATCACTTCTTTAAAGAAATCAGCGACGAAGGCGTTGGCAGGTTGTTCAAGGATCGTTTGCGAGGCGCCAACTTGTTGCAGTTGACCATTATGTAAGACTGCCATGCGATCAGCTAAGCGCAACGCTTCTTGCATATCATGGGTGACAAACAAAATCGTGGTGTCCAGCTGTTGATGAAGTTTTAAGATCAAATTTTGTAGTTGGCGTTTGGATACTGGATCTAACGCTGAAAAAGGTTCATCCATTAAAATCAGCTTCGGATCAGCTGCTAAGGCGCGCACGATCCCAACTCGCTGAGCTTCACCACCGGAAAGTTCTGCCGGTTTGCGATCTGCATAAAGTTTGGGATCAAGATCGACTAATTGGAGTAGGTGTTCAATGCGTGGTTTGATTTTAGTTTTGGACCAGCCTAAAGCTTCAAGTTGCACGGCGGCGTTTTGCATGACAGTCATGTTGGGGAATAAGGCACTAGATTGCAAAACGTAGCCGATGTGTTGGCGTGAGGTTTGGAGGTCGGTGTCCGCGACATCTGCGCCATCGATCAGGACTTGGCCTTTGGTTGGGACGACTAAGCGGTTGACGGTTTTGAGTAAAGTTGTTTTGCCGCTACCTGATGGGCCGACTAATACAAATAATTCGCGTGAGTCGATTTTTAAGTTGATGGCTTGAAGTGCCGTTTCGTTGGCATATTCTTTGGTAATGGCTTTAAATTCAATCACGGTGTTCGCCTCTTGTTGTTTTATGATTAACTTGTAATTTTAATATTAACACCAATTTGAAACTTTACAAGTATTTTTTTAAATAACTTGTTTTGATGAGCCGCGTACGCCTATAATGACTAGCAACGACAAAGAAGAAGGAGGTCATTCAAATGAAGGCAGTGATCGTCAAGCAGCCAGGAGGTCCCGAGGTCTTAGAATATACCGAAGTACCAACGCCCAAAGTGCGTCCCGGTTGGACATTGGTGAAGGTTCATGGATTTGGGATCAATCATTCAGAAATTTTCACTCGCGATGGGCAATCGCCTTCAGTGAAATTTCCTCGAATTCTGGGTATTGAAGTAGTTGGGACGATTGTCGCAACTAGCGTGCCTGATAGCTTGACAGTGGGTCAAACTGTGGTGTCGTTGATGGGTGAAATGGGTCGGGCCTATGATGGGAGTTACGCTGAGTATGTGTTATTGCCCAACGCGCAAGTTTATCCAGTCACGACGAATTTAGATTGGGCAGAACTGGCGGCAATTCCTGAAACGTTTTACACGGCCTTTGGGATTTTTAAAAGTTTGCGTTTGCAAGCAGGTGATCGCGTTTTGATCCGGGCGGCGACAAGCGGCGTTGGCGTTGCTATCTTGAAACTCATGAAGGCTTCGGGAATTCAATTAACCGTCACCGGTACAACCCGCTCAAATCAAAAAGATGATGCGCTTAAAGCATTGGGCATCGACGTTATCATTCATACCCCTGACGCGAATCACTTACCTGAAGGCGTTGGGGAATTCGACAAGATCGTAGACATGATCGGGCCTTCAGCCGTTCGAGATTCATTGTCACACTTAGCAGAATTTGGGATCGAAAGTGCCACCGGTGAGCTCGGTGGGATCTGGACGTTGGATGGCTTTGACCCGATTATGGATATTCCCAATAACCGCTACTTAACGGGTTTTTATTCTGGTGATGTTGACGCGAAGAAAATCAATGAATTATTCACGTACATCGAACAACATCATGTTGATGTGACGCCGGAGAAAGTATTTCGCTTACCAGAAACCCGCGCGGCTCATGAGTACTTAGCCCAGTCTAAGGGGCTAGGGAAAGTGGTCGTGTTGCCATAGTAAAAGAATTTTCGCCACATAAAAAGCGTATGTCTGGCAAGGCATACGCTTTTAGCGGTTAACGTTTCAAAGCTTTCACGACTAAATCAATAGTTTGTGCAATCGTGGCATCATCGACTGATGTCGTCGCGGTTTGTAAAACCAATGTCGGTAATGTCGCAATTGACGCGACGATCACTTCTGGCGCATCGATAAATTCAGGGGAGTCCTCAATGCGTTGGTATAACTTCACCAAAGGACCAGCGGCAGTTTGACCATAAGCACGAGCGGCGTCATCCAACAATTCTTGATTCGTCCATAATGCGGAAACGAAATGAGATTCTTGGGGATGGGCTTGCACTTGTTCGATTGAATAGTGAAGCATGGCGCGGATCTGCGCTTCCACAGAATCACCGGCAGCAGCGATCACGCCAGCCAAGCCTTTATGGAGGTCAGCTTTGACTTCTTCATATAAACGGCTCAACATATCAGTTTTGTCTTCATAGTTCAGGTAAATCGTCGCTGGACTGACACCTGCGCGTTTGGCGACTTTGGCGGTAGTTAAGTTGGTGAAGCCGTCTTTTTGACATAAAGCGATCACCGCTTCTTTGATCGCTTTAACTTTATTTTCGTCTTTTGTTCTCATGGCTTTACCTTAACTAATCATTCAGTTTTCGTCAATCCAAGGTTGGATCTTTTCCATGCAGTAGTTCCACAAGGCAAGTTCTTTAGCCGGTGTGTATTCACCAGTCGCCGGCTTAACTTGATGTTTCTTGTTGTCGAAGAATTTGCCGCTGACGCCTTTGACCGCGTCGCTAGTTGCGAGGTAAACATTGGTGACGGCGCCTTGTTCAGGGGTGGCGACGTGTAGTGTTTTGCCGATAAACAAGGCGACTTTATAAACCAAGTTATTGAAAAATCCGTTGTTACTATCTTGACCGAAGTTAGTCGTGGCCATACCTGGGTGGGAAACATTGACCGAGACATTGGTGATCCCAGCTTGTTGCAAGCGGGCGGCAAAATGTTGGGTGTTCCAAATCACGAATAACTTGCTGATGGCATAACGGGTTTGGCCAGAGGCAACTCGGCTTAAGTTGAGGTCTTGCATATCGGGATGTGCCATGCGGTGAGTCGCTGACGACATATTGATGATCCGACCGTCGTTAGACAGACGCAACTTAGGTAGTAGTAATTCTGAAAGTAGCAACGGCGCCATCACATTCAACGCCATCGTGCCTTCGATCCCGTCTTCAGTTTCAAAGCGCTTGGCATCAAGCACGGCACCGGCATTGTTGATCAGCACATCTAAGTGATCGTATTTGGCATTAAAGTTAGTGACTAAATGTTTGATTGCCTTCATAGAAAACAGATCTGCAATCAAATAGTTCACGTGTTGATTGCCAGTAGCAGTTTTGATTTCGTTGACCACCCGTTCAGCTTTTTGCTGATTGCGGCCATGAATGATCACGTGATGGCCAAGTGCTGCTAATTCTCGAGCGGTGACTTTGCCGATGCCATCAGTGGCACCGGTGATTAAAATGATTTTTGACATAGGGCTCCTCCAGAAAAATTAAATGATCGGGTGTTGTTGCGTTAAAGTCCAGCGTTGGTCAGCTTCCGAGCTGGCAGGCTGCAAGGTGAGGCGGTCGTCGACGGTGTCTGATGAGCTGGTGATGAATAAATCAGTTCCAACAAGTTGAATCGTATAAGTGCCATCGTCGAGTTGGTTGAATTGCCAGTGTTGATGGACGTCGCCGCCGATCGGTCGCTGTTGCAGCAAGGCACCAGCAATTGGTTCGCCAACTGGGGCAAAAGATTTCTGCGTGTAAAGGTCTTTAAGTAGGTAGGTGTTTTCAGCGATTTCAATCATTTGCCAAGTGCAACATTCCCAATTCTGCGGGGTATATTGAATGATCGGCACACCATCAGCGATTTCCGCATTTTGCGGACGGATCACTAAACCAGAGCGAACATTCTTGATCAAAAATGCATTCGGTGTTTCTGCCTTACGGTGGTAATTCTTGATCAGACGGTGGCCGAAAATGGCAGCTAAGCCTGTGACTACTACGGCGTCAGCAATCAATACGGTACTTGCGTGCATATGAATTCTCCTTATAACTGACTAATTAGTCTTTTAAAACTTAAATAAAATGACGAGTGAATACTCGTCAGCTTGAATTTAATCTTCGATGTTGTTTGAAGACAGAGTTTATAATAAACTAAATAGTCAGTTATGGCAAGCGGATGTTTGAAGTAATCTTGAAGTTAACGATATGTCGAGAGCAATTATTTTGTAAACGGTTAAAAAGTATGCTATATTAGAACCAGTCTCAATAAGGAGGAGTTCTAATGCCAATTGATTTAAGAGATGTCCAAGCGGTTTATAAAGATGCAGGGGATAACATCATTTTTGCCACGATGGACTTGTTGCGAGAAGACCATGACGCAGACTTAGCAATGATCCAAGACTTGGCGGAACGTTTACCAGCCTTTGAATCGTCATTGAATGTGCGGTATCCAGAAGCAGGACTTGCTGTGGCGTTTGGGTTGTCACGGCGGGCTTGGGATTACTTGTTCCCAGATGCCCCACGTCCGGCAGAATTAGAAGAATTTCAACCAGTGGTCGGGCCGAAGTACACGGCACCGGCCACACCAGCAGATTTATTTTTCCATATTCGGGCGAAGAATTCAGCAGTGCCTTTTGAACTGATGAGCAATGTGATGGATCGCATCAAATCACAAGTTAAAGTGATCGATGAAACTCACGGCTTCCGGTATTTTGAAGGGCGCGCGATCATTGGGTTTGTTGACGGAACGGAGAATCCGAGTGCGTTGGATACACCAGATTATGCGGTGATCGGGGATGAAGATCCGACCTTCATTAACGGCTCTTACGCCTTTGCCCAAATGTATCATCACAACATGGATGCTTGGAACAAGTTGAAAACCGAACAGCAAGAAGCTGCTATTGGGCGCAAGAAGTTCTCTGATGTGGAATTGGAAGACGACGAAAAAGCCCACAACGCCCATAACGTGGTCTCACAAGACAATGAAGGCGGCGTTGAGCATAAGATCGTGCGGATGAATGTACCTTTCAGCAATCCCACAGAAGGACTGAACGGGACGTATTTCATTGGGTATGCACGTCATTGGACCGTCACCAAGCGAATGCTTGAAGGGATGTTTACCAAATCTGATCGACTACTAGATTTCTCCACGCCAGTCAGTGGTGAAGTGTTCTTCATTCCATCGCTGAGTGTATTAGGAAAAATCGCTGATGGGGAAGCTTTTTAACGGGTGATTTAAATGAACGTCTAGTCGGGGGACTAGGCGTTTTTGCGTGGTTTGGGGGGATGCTACAAAATGTAGCGCTCACGATTTACGGATATTGCTCGCTAACTGATGAGTCTGGTGAGAAAATGACGTTGGAGGTAGTGAAGATGACTATTGGACAACGTTTGATGCAAGCAAGAAAAAATCAGGATCTCACCCAACAACAAGTGGCAGATATGTGCCACGTCAGCCGCCAAACGGTGTCGAGTTGGGAATCAGGACGCACATATCCGGATATCGAAAGTATCGTGCGACTGGCGGATCTCTTAGATCTTTCTTTAGACGAATTAATGCGACCAGATAGCGAACTCATGCAAGTGTTGAAACATCGCGAAGCTGGCGTGCGCGATGCCCGGCGTGGGTTTGTGGTCAGCATTGTGATGATGATGTTATTTTCGGCTATTTATGTGGCGAGCTTTTTGCAATTATCTGGTTTTCACCTCGGCAGTGGGACCAAACTGTTGTTACTTGGTGTTTTTTTAGCCCAAGGAAAGACTGCCGAATTAATGCGGAAACGTTATGCAGAAGCTAAACTGGGGACAATGGCGCAAACTGAATTACTGGTGGCACAAATTGGCTTGGGGGTTGGCATTGTGATTTGCGGACTGGTAGGCTGGCGGTTTAATTGGGGAGAAAATTTTTGGGCGTTCTCACCGTTTTTGTTAGGGATATTAGGAATCAACCTTGCTTATTCCACGCAGAAATATCGCAAAAATTGTGCGTAAATATTTCTAGCAACCGGAATTAACCTTCACACCGTTGCGAGCTCAGCTAAAACATAATATAAAGGGAGCCTTGACTACAAATTCGTCAAGGCTCCCTTTACTTTAATCTCGTCGCGGCATCCGCTCTAACAACCCGTAAAACTGGCGCTTATCGGAAAAATCAGACATATAAGCGCCGTTCCACCCAGCTTTAGCACCAAACCAAGCAAGTTCACCCAAAAGACTTTCTTGGGGTTTGGGGAAGATATAATAGCCAGCTTTGGCTTTGACGCGAATGTAATTCACCATGCGATTGAGCAACGCCACTGGATTCTTTGCTGTATCAAGTTTGCGATAAACCTGGGCTAAAACGTCAGTAATGTCGAGCAGCTGTGGCGTTGGGTTCGGTTCATGGCGCAATAGGCCATAGAGTTCTTTGATATATTGTTTGGCCACGGCTACCACGTCTGGCTGTGGGGTGCCTTTAGGCAAGACCATGATTTCTTGGACGTCTTGCAGGCGTGTTCGCAACCACCCTTGCCACTCCACGCGTTGTTTGATCCCCAAAAGCACTCGGACATCACAATTTAAAACGGTAGATAGTTGGACTAACATATCAGCATCTGGATAACTTAAGTCCCGTTCCCAATTCGACACGGCTTGGCGCGTTAACGCAAGCTGCGCGGCTAGTCCTGATTGTGAAAGCCCGATGTGTTCGCGTTGTAGCCGAATGGCATCACCCATTTTTAACATATTCCTCACCTCGACTTTTAGCGTACGCGCGCTATGCTCAGAACACAACGAAAAAGCACGAATTCAACTAGCAAGCGTTTATTGCGGGGAAAATTTCCCGGGAAATTTGTCTCGGCCGTCATCGTTGAATGTTGAATTTGAACGGATATCCTTGTGTGGTTATGAGGCCAGCGCTTGTTGTTTGGCAAGTTGCTCCAGTTGCTTTCGAGCTGCTTGCGTATCCACCTTCGTCAGTAGTGGCACTAACTGGTCTAACATGGTGTCTGGGTACTGCCACCATTGAAAGGCTTCCAACCAATCGATAGTCGCTTGATCAAAGCGCGAACGGATCATTTTTGCAGGATTGCCACCGACGATTGCATAAGCGGGGACGTCTTTGGTGACTAATGCATAAGCGCCGATCACGGCCCCGTCGCCGATGTGGACCCCTGGCATAATCACTGCATGGCGTCCGATCCAAACATCATTTCCGATCACTGTATCGGCTTTAATCGGCATGTCAGCTTTAGTCATCCCGAGTTCTTCGATGAAATCACGATCCAGTTCTGGAAAAATAAACGTTGAGAAAGTATTCATTGGGTGATTGGCAGCGCTCATGATGAAGCGGACATTCTGCGCAAAACTACAAAAACTGCCAATGATCAAACGATTATGCCCTGGCCGATTGTAAAGTACATTTTGATGCGCAAAGTCCGCATTTGGTTCGGCATCATAGAAATTGTGTCGGCCCACGAAAATGTTAGGCGCTAAAGCTTGTTCTTCAAGCCACATATTAAGCCACCGCCTTTTTGAAAACGAATCGACGCAATGCATAAGTGACGACAAAGCTGAGGACGATCCCACCAGCTAAGGTTGGCAAGATATCAACACCGAGTAAATGTGGCCCATAGTTGACAAGATAAGTGCCTGAGTAGGCACCTAATGCGCCGAATACCAAGTCGCAGCCTAAAACGACGAAGCTTTTGGTGTGGATCAAACGATCAGCGCCATAAACAATCGCGCCCATGACTAAACCGACGATAACTGCAGTAATGATTGATAACATGTGAAATTCTCCTTTAATTTGTGTGACGAGTTGGCATTTTAATGGTGTGGCGGGGATGCAGACGCTGATAACCGTATACACTGATCCCGCAAGTGGTGATGAGAAGCATGATGCCTTTAAGTAAATTCATCACCGGCCGCCTTAATGCATCAGCTCGAAAGCTTGTTTGCAATAATCCGCTGCGGTGTCGTACGACTGTTGCAACACGGGTCCAAGTTTGGCAATGCGTCGCGTCTGTGCCCAGTTGAAACTGAGATAGGCAAGGCCCCAGCCGATAAATCCTGGGACTGCGAGGATGATCGATAAAAGTAATAATCCACCGATGTAAGCAAAAACGGAACCTGCCATGAAGACGGTGCCTAGCAGCCCAACTCCTAAAGCAATCATGGTTGGGATCGACGTTTTACTGCTTTCCATTGAAGCGGCAGACGCCATTTCTTGTTCAAATTGTTTTTGCAGGCGATTTAAGGCAGCTTTTTCTGGCAAGTTGCGATCACGCTTGAGTTTTAAGGTGACCGTGTTTTTCCCGATATCTGGTGTGGTGTCAGTGACCGTCCAGCCGAAGTTGGCGTAACCATCAAGATAAGCATTTTGCATGGCTTTGGGGATGCGTTGTTCTAGATATTCATAGGCGATGAAGTTGGATTCAGTCATGTTTAAATTCTCCTTTGTTCGAATTAACAAGATCAGTATATCTAGCGCATGTTGGTGAATTGTTCACGAGATGTTGCTGAGATGTTAAAACGAAATTTAAGGCAAAAAAATACTGGCAATAGCCAGTATCAGTTTTATCGTGGCAGGAGAATGGTAAAGGTGCTACCTTCCCCAATGGCGCTGGTCACATCGATGTTACCGTGGACGAGCTTTAAGATCTGTGCGACCATCGCCAGACCTAAACCATTGCCCATTGCTTTGTGTGAGGCGTCGCCTTGAAAGAATTTTTGAAACATGTGTGCTTTGGTTTGCGCATCCATGCCGACACCAGAATCTTTGATACTGACGGTGACGTGCTTGGTGTGTTCGACGACACTTAAAGTGATTTGCCCTTGATCAGGGGTGAATTTGATCGCGTTGGCTAACAAGTTATTCCAGACGACTTTAAGCAGTTCTGGATCACCGATCATGGCTAACTGGTCGGGCATGTTGACATCAAGGTCTAATTGATGCGCTTCAAGCATCGGGTCATGGGCGAAAATCACTTGCGTCAATTGTTCGACCAAATCAAAAGCCACGTGTTTAGGCTCGCTGACTTGCGTTTCCAATTTGTTCAGTCGCAAAATATTGGAAACTAGCTCGGCTAAGTCAGTGGCCGCAGTATCAATCGTTTGCAGATATTCTGCACGAGTTTGCATATCGAGATCACCTTGTTGTAAGACTTCTGTATAACTTTTAATGATGGCCAGCGGGCGTTTGAATTCGTGCGAAACATTCGCAACGAAATCGCCGCGTAAGGTTTCAATGGAGTTGAGTTCTGCCACCATGGTATTGAAGTTGGCAAACATCGCATCGAGATAATCATATTTTTCCGGACGATGCACAGGCTGTAAGTAGACTGAATAATCGCCACCAGCGACTTTTTCAGCAGCGGCACTTAACGCACGCAAAGGTTTATCAAAAGTCCGATATTTTTCCCAAGACGTCAAGCTGGCTAAAAGCACGGCGATGATCAAGCAGTAAAGCAAATACCAACCGGCATAAGGCGAGAGGATACTTTGCCAATCTTTGCTATAGGCGATCCCAGGAACCGCGGCGAGCAAGCCGAAGCCGAGAAACAAACCGATCATCGCTAGCCATGAGAAGCGGTTAGTTTTGACAATAAAAGTCGTTTTATCCTTAGCCATTGATCAAAACCCCTTTATACCCGAGCCCATGCACGGTTTTAATCGCAAAGCCATCCGCTTGCGAAAATTTATCGCGGAGTTTGGTGATATAAACATCAACGGAACGCAAACTCGTGTCACTGTCCAGATCCCAGAATTCGTTGATCAACTCAGCGCGAGAAAAGGCGTGGTTGGGATAAGTGAGAAATTTAGTCAATAAGTCGAATTCGCGCACTGTTAGCGCGACTTCTTCACCATTTAAGGTAGCCACGCGACTGTCGGCATCAAGCGTCACATTGCCGGCAGTTAACTGATTGGTTTTGCCAATGTTTGCGCGTCGCAACAATGCGCGAACGCGTAATTTGACTTCGTCGAGTTGGACGGGTTTGATCATATAATCGTCGATCCCGACATTGAAGCCTTTTTCTTTTGAGGCAATGTCATCACGCGCGGTAATGAAGAGAATCGGAATTGCAGGATCAGTGCGGCGTACCGTTTCTGCAAACGTATAGCCGTCGATGT
This sequence comes from Lacticaseibacillus porcinae, assembly GCF_003946305.1. GTDB lineage: Bacteria > Bacillota > Bacilli > Lactobacillales > Lactobacillaceae > Lacticaseibacillus > Lacticaseibacillus porcinae. The sequence continues at coordinate 25,984 of NZ_RHNS01000013.1, read as the reverse complement.
CAGGCATCATAATATCTGACAAGATCAAATCAAACGAGTGCTCATACATCAGGTTGTATGCGTCATTGGCACTGGTTGCGCCTTGGACTTGATAGCCAGCTTGCGCAAGGGTGCGGGTGAGAATGGCATTGAATTGTTCATCATCTTCAACGACTAAGATTTTTTGCATTATTGTTCCTCGTTTTCTTGTAAGGCCAAGTTCCGATGGGCTGCAAATATCGTGATCCAAAGTCCCACTAACACCACAACGACGCTGATCGCGATGCCAAACAACCCAGTGGCAGAACTTGCTTGTGGGCTTTTTTGATAGGTCAACAACGCATATTGCGTCAAAACGATCGCTGTCATCCCATCCGCGACGCTATAAGCTTTCAGCAAGGTGATCAACGGGCTGAGTAAATGCCTTGAACGCACCAAGCCAACAATGGCGCTGACCAGTTTGGTAAAGCCGATCATGGCGACGATCAACGCAGCATTGAGGTTGAATTGTTGATCATAGCCATGGGCATACATCACATAACAAAAACTCCCAAAAGTGATGCCGATCAAACAATAGCCGATGCCACCTAGCGTTAAGAAGGCTTGTTCGGCATGAATCTTGGCATCTACCGGCGTATCTTGTACGCGGATGTGCTGATAGCGCCAAAGCGTGATGATCTTAAACACCAATAACACGACGTAGTAAGTCCCGAAGATCAATAACCAACTGGAGAAAAACATCAATCCCATCACGAGCTTGGTCATCGCCATGATCAAGCCGATGGGAATGCTAAGGGCTGCGTACAAGGCGACACGATCGCGCCGATGATCGACGTTGAATGGCAAATGTAGGCGAGTGATGATCGTGTTAAGCATGTGGACCTCCGAGGTAGATTTTGAATTCAGTATAACTTAATTTGTTGCAAAATTGTCACTCGATCGGCCATTGGGCAAAGGCCGGAAAGATGAGCACTAACATGATGCTAACGACGTGTTTGAGCTTGGCGTACCAAGATGTGAGCGGTGAATGCAATTGCGGTGCCTCCAAATGTTTTTTCTTGATGATTTTAACGGATCGGCATTGGTGAAATGTTGCCAAGATGTTGCTGAAATGTTAATTGACCTAAGCCGATTGCGAGATTCATTGCGAAAATCGATAAACGCGTTGAAGGATCGCGATAATTGCAGGAAAATAAGGCAAAAGTCTTTTAAATTGCCGTTGTCAAAAATATTTGCTAGTCATTTTCGCAGGAATTTCGTAATCTCCAAGTTGAGGAGGGATGCATGATGATCATTGGTGAACAGTTGCGTGACGCCAGACAGCAACATCAGTTATCGCAAGAACAAATCGCCGAACTGTTAGGCGTGAGTCGGCAGACGATTTCTAATTGGGAGACGTCGCGCAGTTATCCTGATATTGAACGCATGATGCGCTTAGCCGAGATCTATCACCTTTCCTTAGACGAATTGCTGCGAGGTGATCAGCAAATGGTAAAAACTTGGATGGCGGCGACGAATGTCGTGCGTATTGGCAAGTGGTTAGGCTTCTTGTTGGCGTTAAATGTGGTATTGGCAGTTGCATTAATGTTTGTGGTGCAGGTGCCGTGGCTTATGATCTTGTTGTTTGGGGCGATGGTAGTTTGTGTGTGCGGGGCGTTTTATTTGCTGCTACGGTTGATATGAGGTGACTGATATGAGAATGTGGATGATCGGTTTATTGTTGGTCGCTTTTGTGATTGCAGTCGTGCTCGTGTTTTGGCAACTGCAACGCTTGATTCGCCTTGATGCGAAGGCACGCAACATTGCTGCGCCGCAAATAGTCGGGTTCTTAGCAGCAGGCACGCAAAACGGGATCGGCTTACTCGCCTATCTGGCGTTGCGGCGCACTCATGCGTTGCAAGTTGCATTAGATGATCCGGCGCAACGTTCAAGACTTAAAGTGGGGACGCTGGCGGCGTTTATTGTGATGGCAGGCATTTGGGTGAGTTTGGCAGTCGTGTTGTTCGGGATGCGGTAAAAGAGCTGACAACCTTGACGTTTGAAAAAAGCAGCCTGACAATGAGTCAGACTGCTTTTTTCAAACGGAAGTTACCGTTGGCAGTGTACACGCCGATGATAATGATCAAAGCGCCAAGCAATTGCAGCCCGCTGAACGCTTCGCCTAACCACAAGACCCCGGCAATGATCGACACCACAGTCGACACGCCGATGAAAGATGCAGTTTTGTTGACGCCAATGTTGGCAATGGCAAAGTTTGATAAAAACAAGGCTAACACGGAACTACCGACGCCTTGATACAACACCGCAACGGTAAAGTTCACATTGTGGGCAGGTAAGCTGACCAACGCTGGCAATGTGCCTTGGTGAAGTGCTTCGCCTAACGCCATCAGTACGAAAACCAAAGCCCCAGCAGCTAACATGATATAAGTCATTTCAATGCCGGTGTAAGCCGTTGCCTTTTCCACATAAACGCTATACAACGCGTAAGTGACAACAGCTAGCACCAAGAATAAATAGCCGATCAATGACAAACTCGCACTGGCACCAGCGGCAAGCACAGTGACGATGACTCCGATCAACGTCACGGCGATCCCTAGTACTTGTTGGCGAGTGGGGTATTTGTGCAAGATCAAAGCTGATGCGATCAACGCGGCCACTGGAATGCAAGCGAGAAACACGCCGCTTTCAGAAGCGGTTGTGTTGCTAATACCAAAAGTTTCGCCGATAAAATACAACACTGGATCAAAAATTGCGACTAGCAACAACGGACGCCACTTTTTACCTTTGAAATCGACTTTGATCACATGCAGTAAAATCAACACACTCATCACCACAAACGCGACGAAAAACCGCCACCCTAACAACGCGATGGGACTTGCAACATTCGTCGCTTGTTTGGTGAAAATATAGCTGAGTCCATACAACACTTCGCAACCTAACGCCGCTAAGCTCCCTAAGACGATGCCACTAGTTTGATGAGTTTTCATCAGCAACCTCCAATATGAATATAAAAACTATTATAGCTCATCGTCGTGCCTTGGTAGTGAATGACAAACGCAGTTGCTATAATGGGCGTAAAGATGCAAGGAGGCTTGCAAAATGACGGTGACGATCCGGCCTTTGAACCGCGCTGAAGCTCATCGCTTCTGGACATTAGCTTACAGTGATCCTCACGCTGAATGGACTAAATTCAATGGGCCATATTTTCAAGATGTGCTGCCGACTGAAACTGAATTTATGCGTACCGCTGACTCGCGATGGTTGAATGAACCGCTACGTCAGGTGATCTACTTAGATGACGAACTTGTGGGATCTGTGTCAGCGTATTTCGATGATGGTAAGTTGCAACGCTGGCTGGAAGTGGGGATCGTGATTTACAAAGCGGACATATGGGTGCAACATGTTGGCAGACAAGCATTAACTCAGTGGGTCACACATTTGTTTGCGACGTATGATCTCCCACACATCGGCTTCACCACTTGGTCTGGTAACCCGCGGATGATGCACTTAGGTGAGTCAGTGGGGATGCAATTAGAAGGCCGTATTCGTCAAGTGCGTTATTGGCAAGGACAGTACTATGATTCAATGAAGTACGGCGTCTTGCGTGAGGAGTGGACAAACCGTGAGTGAAAAACGGCAAATGATGATTGCTTGTACTGTAGGCTTAGGGATCGTGTTTGTGGTGAACTTGGTGTGGTACGGGGTGAAATATTCGTGGTTGCAAGGGTTGATGAGTGCCTTGTTGATCACTGCACTGACAGCGGTGTTGTTGTATTTTTACTGGCGGTTGCGGCATCGCAAACATTAGGAGAAGACGATGAAACGACTGACACAAGGTATCGTGATGATTTTACTATCTGCGTTGATTGCTGCGGTTTTACCGGTGGGGTACTTTCTGTTCGATTTCTTCATCTTACACGCGCCATTCGCAGAAGCTAAGTCGAGTTTTCTGATTGGATTTGGGTTGTTTTTCGTCGTGACGCTAGGGCAGATGATTCACGCCGCCGTCAAAAAGTGAGCTTTGGCGAAAGTCATCGGACGCGATATCATCAATTTGAAGGGCGCGGTCGCATGCCGACAGATGAAACCTCGATCGATCCGGAACAAGTACTGGAAGATGCCATGAAGATCAGTAGCCTAGATCTGATAAAATTAATGCTTGAAGATCCTGATCCAGCTCGTCGCAAAATGTGGGAAGCGGCCTTTGAATATCGTGCTAACGAACGCCAGAAACCGATCATTGCGCGAAAGGACTTTGTGCCATGAGTCAGCTGAAAATAATTATTTTATAATGAAAAGAACTGCTAGGCGGCTAGGCTTAGCAGTTCTTTTGTATTTATCTGCGTGATTCGTGATTGACTAGCAGTCGATCGGCAATCAACATCAACACGCCAACGAGTAACACATACTTTGGTAATGCGAGTACTGAACCGTCATGCATCGCACTCATTAACAGTGTTAAGGCGCTGATCAACAAGTAATACCCGAAGCTCAGCAAGCCGCTAGCAGTTCCAATCACCGCCTCAAAGCCGATCAAGGCGCGATTAAGCACTAATGGCAATGCGGTGTAGATGCCGCCAAACATGATAAAAATCATGAGCAACGACGCGATGAGATTTTCAGCGGCAAGCCACATACCACAGGCGCCAAGCACTGCAATCAACAAGCCGTAAGAAATCAACTTGTTCGGCGCAAGCTTTCCCGCTGTGTAATTGGTGATCAAGGCCCCGAGGATACTCGATCCTGCGATCAACAACCCTAGCCACCCATATTGCACCGTGCTCATGCCAAAATGCTGTTCGAAAATAAACGGTGCTTCAGCGTAGTAACTGAACAAAATGCCGTTGATGCCGCTGATCAACAACCCGTAACCCCAAACTTGGGGACTGCGTAACATCTGCACTGCGACTTGCGGCCAAGGGGAGACTTCAGGCATGGTGATGCGTGTTTCTGGCAATCGCCATAATACATAAAACCACAACGACCCTGCCATCACCATCAACCCGACAAACACAAAGCGATAATTGCCAAAATATGTTGCTAAAGCACCACCAATCAATGGACCAAGTGCCGGCGCTAACGCCATGGCGGCACTGATTTTAGCAAAGACGCGTTCACCTTCAACACCGGAAAACGATTCACGCATGATAGTTTGCGTGATCACCGAACCTGAAGCAGCACCGAATGCTTGTAACACGCGGGCGAACATTAACACCTTGAAGTTCGGTGCCAACCATAATGCGAAGTTGCCGAATAGATAAACAGCGATTCCCCACAACATCGCAGGTCGACGACCGATGCCATCAGATAGTCGCCCCCAAACTAAGACGCCGATGGCAAAGCCGACAAAATAACTCCCCATGGTCAACTGACTCGTTTGCGCCGTGACTGACAGTGTGCGGCTGATAGCTGGAAGGACTGGGGTAAAAATCGATTCACTGATTTGCGGGAATCCCACCAACGCGATCAAGATTAAAATAGATGGCACTTGTTTTTGGACGTTTTTCACAATAACTCTCCTAAAATTTTAGTTTGCGGAAAAACGTCCTTTTCCATTTACAGTGGCGCAAGTGATGAAGCTGACATATGTCGACATCACGTTCACCTCACTTTCAATTGGTTTAGCATACCCAACAGTGGCCTACTTTGTCAAAAAATCGCCGAGCACATAAATATCTTTTTAACCAGTGGCGTGCGATAATAACAAAAGAGGAGGCGATATCATGATCAATGAAAAAGCAGGACACGTGAGCTTCGGCCGCGCGTTTAAAGATTATTTTCGTGGGTACGTGGAATTCTTAGGGAAAACAACACGGGCAGGGTATTGGTGGATGCAGTTGCTTTTATTTTTCGTGTGGTTGCTCTTATTTGGGTGGCTCTTGTTCGCCATCATTTCGGCATTTATGCCTGATCCTGAGTCGGTAAATTGGACGCCTTTGATCGCACCAATCGTCGTGATGGTGCTTGTCGCGTTAGGGTTGTTCCTACCAGGATTGGCCTTGCGGGTGCGACGCTATCGTGATGTTGGGTTGCGCGGACGCGGCGCTGCAGTGCTACTAGGCGTGCAATATTTGATCGGCATGATGATCAACATCGGCCAATCAACGCAAACCATTCATCAATTTGAAGCGTTGCGCGACATGAACACCACAGCTGTGGCCAGTTTGCCGAGTGGCATTGGGTGGGTGTCGTCGTTGGTGTCATTGGCGTTTAGTTTGTTCTTCTTCGTGTTGACGGTGTTGCCAAGCGACACGATGTTAACGACTAGCGACAATGCCTTCGTGCGCTTCTTTATTCGCGCCAAGGAAGACGATGAACCAAGCGATTCAGACTTCGCGCCGCAAACATCAGACGCTGAAGATGAGGTGCAAACAACGGATTCGCCAGTCGATAAGGAGTCAGATGATGACCACGATCACGACTGAGCGCCTGCTTTTGCGGCCGTTTACGGAAGCTGACTTGCCAGAATTTATGGCAATCCAACAAGATCCTCAAGTCAATCGCTTTTTACCGTGGTTCATGCCGAAAAATGAAGCTGAGGCACTACAAATGCTTCATGATCAATATCTCGATGAACCAGATGGTGAAGCGTTGGCGATTTGCTTGAGGTCGACTGATCAAGCGATCGGCTACGTTCACGCAGAAGCCAGTGCCAGCCATGACTTTGGTTACGGCATGCGGCGCGATGTATGGGGAAATGGCTACATGACTGAAGCTGCACAAGCGTTGGTCCAACAGTTGCCAATCGCAGACTATCCGTTTTTGACGGCAACGCATGATGTCAACAATCCTAAAAGCGGCGCCGTGATGGAACGGCTGGGGATGCAATATCAGTACACGTATTTGGAACAGTGGCAACCTAAAAACATCCCCGTACACTTCCGATTGTATCTATTGAATCGCGACGGCAACGAGCAACGGCAATTTCTCAAATATTGGGATCAGTATCCGACTCACGAAATTGAACCATTGTAAAAAACGTCGACAGCTTGCGAAATGATTCGCAGTTGTCGGCGCTTTTCGCGATTTCAGGTAAAAGGCACAACAAATCCACGAAACAAGATTCTGCTTCGTGGATCTGCGGCTTTTATGCCATTCAATTACGTGTCTACAGTATCAAGCATTTCAAGGACGTTGCTGCGGGCCTTGGCTTCTTAGACCTCATCCACGTTCGTCGCTAATCGGCTTTGCACTGCCTTTGGCAAACAGACGTCGCCTTGCGTCTCACGTCACCGTGAGGGCACTACTCCCGGCTGTAACTGGTTTGAGTCCACGTACGGGACCCTTCAGTACCGGCACTTTGGAACTGGAGATCTAGCAGCGCTCGACAGTTAAGCCCAGATGCTACGGGATGGTCTCCGAGAGTTTAGCGGGCACTTCCACCCGTCGCGAAGTGGTACGGGTGACCTGCGCTAAGTCACTCACTCCTCATAGAATTCACTAGCAGTGTAACACGTGTGTTCACCTGTGACAAGACTAAAACCTATGAATGTTTTTTATAAATAAGCTGAAATCATGCCTTTAAGCATGGTGCATCAAGCTTTGAAGACGTCGAAATTTATTTGTAGGACAAAAAAATCGCCAACTACCTCAGCAGTTAGCGATTCATTGATTAAGCTTCTTCGTCGACTCGCAATGGTAAACCAGATTGCAAGTCATCGATTTCAACCACGCGGTAGCCTTTCTTTTCAAGCTTAGCGACTACAGTGTTCAAGGTGTTTTCATCGGTGCCAGCAGGCAAAGTGAACAACGTGCGGCGAATGAATTCGCCGCCTTTGGCATCTAAGGTGATGGCACTGGCCAAGTCAGTATACTTCGCCAAGATCTTGCTCATCGCGGCTAAGTCGCCGCGACCTTGAGGACCACCTGAAGACATCACCGTCAACACATAAGAGCCGACGTCGATGTGCCAAGATTCACTCAACATGGAAAGCAGTGCTGAGTGGGTCAAAATGCCGTAGAAGTTCGCATTTTCATCCAGCACTGAAATGTAAGGCAAGTCTTTGATGTTGAAAAAGACTTTGAAGAAAGGCGCGTTGACTGGAATCGTCTTGGTCGCATTCTTCAACAAGTAGGTGACAGGTAAACTCATGTCGCCACCTTGGGACTTATGCCGATAAATATGCATCTTATAGATGTTGCCGCGGAAGATCTGCCCGCTTTCATCGAGGATCGGGACGCATCGGAAGCCGGAATCTTCCAGCACCTTCAACGCTTCTTCCAAGGTGACAGTCTCTTTCACGGTGGTCAGGAATTCCTTCTTGAGTACCAGGGACTTGATTAACATGATAGTAACCTCCATGAAGCCGTTTTGGGAATATTAAAACTTTCTAATGTAATCATACCACATCCATTAGGCGACACCAATGATTGTGCGCGGCTTTTTGTGGTGAATTTGCGATTTGAAATTAGGACTCCGGCTGGCTCGCCACACCGTAGTGAGGGTCCTCGGCGGAACTAGCCTGGATGTTTCGCTACGCTCACCACCAGCCGGATTTCCCCCTGCGGAAGCCTGTAAGCAAAAATCGCTAACAGGCTTCTCACTAAGGTGTGCTGGTCAACCTCCGTCCCAATTTCAAATTGTGGTATCCTGTCACAACAATCGATTACTTGAAAAAGTAAAATTCATGGTTAATTGACCTCGAAGCATAGGTGATTTTGTTGGTGAGTGTCTTGCAACCGAGAGAATCTGGAAGCGGAGGCGTGTTGGTGAAACGAAGGTGGAAGGGACAATTGTCGTGAAAGTGAAATCAAGTGAGACGCCGGTTTGTGGCGGCTCGCGCAGATTTCACCGGCAAAAATTGAAACAGAGTGGTTTTCTCTGGTTCAATTTTTAGGCGTAAGAACATCGGCGCACTTTGCCGATTTCTGAAGCCGGCCGCACGACAACTTGTCCCTTCCACCGCAGTGTAACCAACACGCCGGAGCTTTCAGATTTTCGTGCCAAAGGCAGGAACGAAGGCAAAACAAAAACGCCTACTCTTTGGAGTAGGCGTTTAACCAGTCAGAGATTACTGACGAGTTTCGATGTCGTTAGCAGCGAAGGCATCAGTGATGATCTTCTTCAATTGCTTAGCGGAGGCATCCATGGATTCTTGTTCGTGGTCAGTCAAAGGAATTTCCAAAATGTTTTGGATACCGTTGCGGTTGATCACGGCAGGGGAACCGATGTAGATGTCGTTTTGACCATATTGGCCTTCCATGTAAACGGAAAGTGGCAATACGGCGTTTTCGTCAGAGAGGATCGCTTTGGAAATACGAGCCAAGGCAGTGGCGATACCGTAGAAAGTAGCGCCCTTGAGCTTGATGATTTCGTAAGCGGCGTCACGAACGTTTTCGAACATGTCGACAAGCTTGGATTCATCGATTTCTGGGTGAGCCTTAACCCATTCAGAGATCTTGATGCCGCCGATGTTAGCGTGAGACCAAACAGGGAATTCAGTATCACCATGTTCACCCATGATGTAAGCATGGACGGAACGGGCGTCAACGCCAACCATTTCAGCAATGGATTGACGGAAACGAGCAGTATCCAAGGAAGTACCGGAACCCACAACGCGGTTCTTAGGGAAACCAGAAAGCTTCCAAGTAGCGTAGGTCAAAATGTCAACTGGGTTAGCAGCGACCAAGAAGATCCCGTTAAAGCCAGATTCAACGATTGGGTCAACGATGGACTTCAAGATCTTCAAGTTCTTGTTAACCAAGTCGAGACGAGTTTCGCCAGGCTTTTGTGGGGCGCCAGCGGTGATGACAACAAGGTCAGCATCCTTAGCGTCAGAATATTCAGCGGAGTAGATCGTCTTAGGAGTTGTGAATGGGAGCGCGTTGCTTAAATCGATCGCGTCACCTTTCGTCTTGTCCTTAAAAATGTCAACGATCCCGATTTCTTGGGCGATGCCTTGCAATACCATTGCGTAGGCGTAACTGGAACCAACGGCACCATCACCAACAAGAATTACTTTTTGGTGATCTGTTTGAGTGTTTGCCACGGTGATACCATCCTTTCTTATTTGCAATCATGCAATTCATCTGTTAGTATAGCACAATTATTCTTGTGTGCACGACTTTTCAGCGGCTTTTTTCATTTCTCATATGATTCTTACAAAACCGCCAGCCGCCGCCGTTACGCCTTTTTGTGAAGATGGCTAGCTTTGTCGACGCGGGAAAGTAAGGGATTTCACGTGCTTATTTTCACAAACAATGAATGCCTTTTCATGGTCTGTGCTAACAAAAACTTAAAAACTGTAGTACAAGCCGTGAAATCGGCCTTTGTGCTATAATCAAGGCGCACGTCGGAAAAAAATCTTTCCGGCCATTTTTGCGTTTAAATATGGAGGAACATTTTGAAAATGATCGTTGGCCTGGGTAACCCAGGCAGCAAATATGCGAAAACCAAACACAATATCGGCTTTATGGCTATTGACGAATTATCCAAACGGTTGGATATCCCAGTCACCAAACATGAATTTGATGCCTTGACTGGCACCGGTATGGTTGATGGTGAAAAAGTCATGTTAGTTAAACCGGTGACTTTTATGAATGACTCCGGTCGCGCAGTCGGCCAGCTCAAAGCTTTTTATCGCTTCGAACAATCAGAAATTTTCATTATCCAAGATGATATGGATATGACCATGGGTCGGCTGCGCCTGCGTCCCCGCGGTTCCGCAGGTGGGCACAACGGCATTAAGTCGATCATCGCCGTGCTTGGCACCGCAGATTTTCAACGCGCGAAAATCGGGATCCAACATCCTGCTAAACAACGCGTCGTCGACTGGGTGCTCACCCCGTTTAAAGGTGATGATGCCATTGCCGTGGCTAACGGCATCGACAAATTGGAAGATGCATTAGTCGATTGGATCCATGGCAAGAGTTTTGATCAATTGATGAATCAGTACAACTGATTGTTGAAGTTTCCGTCAAGCTTTTGGTCGAAATCGTCATGCACATACAAATTAATCTATATATATAGAAACAAACGTTAACGGAGGTGAATCCATGGACCTGATCGATTTATTTAACCAAGAGCCCGCTTTGCAAAAGCTGTGGCCACAACTAACAGCCGGGCGGCATTTGGTCACTGGCTTAAACGGTAGTGCCAAAACCTTGATGTTGGCAACGACTTTGCGGCAGCTTGATCGGCAATTAGTTGTGATCGAAGACAATCGCTATCACGCTGAAGAACTGGTGGCTGATCTCAGTGATTTGATCGGCGAAGACCGGGTGTGGGCTTTTCCAGTAGAAGACGTCCTCGCCGCTGAAGTCGCGGTATCGTCTCCTGATACGAAAAACACCCGCATCAACACCTTAAATTGGTTACAAAAAGGCGAAGCCGGCATTATCGTCACCAGTTTAGCGGGATTAAAGCGTCTGTTGCCGCCGCAAACTGTGTGGCAACAAGCTGGCATTCATTTGGACATGGATTCACAAGTGGATCTGCCACAATTGACCCAACAATTGATCGATGCTGGCTACACCCGCGATAGCTTGGTCGGCGTTCCTGGTCAATTTGCCATTCGCGGTGGCATCATCGATGTGTATCCGCTTAATGCCGATGATCCGATCCGGATCGAATTGTTCGACACTGATGTCGACTCGATCCGGCGTTTTGACATGCGAACCCAACGCAGTATTCGGCAACTTAACGAAATCGATATTCCCCCAGCAACCGATTTGATCGCTAGCCGTGACGTGTTAAAAGCTGCTGGCGAGCGCCTATTAGATCAAGCCAAAGCCGCCAAGAAATCTGCGAAGTCAAAAGTCAACAAACAAGCGTTGACCAATGGCATCATCGCCACTGCTGAGCAATTAGCCCAAGGCGAATCTGTCGATCAACTCGCATTATACATGCCGTATTTGTATCCTGATGCGGCGTATTTGTGTGATTATGCGCAAGCTGATGCTTTAGTGGTATTTGATGATTACACCCGCCTGTTAGATGCTGACGTGAATTTGGTTGAAGAAACCACGGCTTGGTATGGTGGGTTGCAATCAGAAGGTCGCTTACTGCCAGATCAACCAAACGTTACCATTCAAGAATTCGACCGCGGAGATCTTCATCCGCATTTATATTTAAGCTTGTTTCAAAAAGGTATGGGGAACTTGCGCCTGACGTCACTCACCAATGTGGTGTCGCGCAACATTCAACAATTCTTCAGTCAAATGCCGCTGTTGAAAACTGAAGCTGACCGTTGGCGCAAGCAAGGCATGACCGTGGTTTATCTTGTGCCTGAGCAAGGTCGCTTGGAGAAATTAGCAGGCAATTTACGAGATTTTGAAGTCGACACGGTGATCAGTCCCAAAGCTGATTTGCTGGAAAAAACGCAACAGCTCGTTTCCGGCAACTTACAAAACGGCTTTGAACTCCCAGATCTGAAGTTAGTCGTCGTCACAGCCCATGAATTATTCAACACCAAAACGCATCGCAAAGCGCGGCATCAAACCTTAGCTAACGCTGAACGGCTAAGGTCGTACACCGAGTTGGTACCAGGTGATTATGTGGTCCATGTCAATCACGGAATCGGGCAATACACTGGGATGCAAACGTTAGTGGTCGACGGCGTTCATAAAGATTACATCACCATCGTTTATCAAAAAGGCGATCAGCTGTTTATTCCAGTCAGCCAGTTGAACATGGTGCAAAAATATGTCGCCGCCGACGGCAAAAAGCCGAAAATCAACAAACTTGGTGGCGCCGAATGGCAAAAAACTAAGCGTCGCGTCGCCGCTAAAATCGAAGATATCGCTGACGACTTGATCAAGTTATATGCTGAGCGTGAAGCCGAACCAGGTTTTGCGTTTGCCCCAGATGACGATTTACAAAAGCAGTTTGAAGGCGAATTCACTTATCCTGAAACTGCAGATCAATTGCGCTCCGTCAAAGAAATCAAACAAGATATGGAAAAACCGCGGCCGATGGATCGCTTATTAGTCGGCGACGTCGGCTTTGGGAAAACCGAAGTCGCCTTGCGTGCGGCGTTTAAAGCCGTTGAAAATGGCAAACAAGTTGCCTTGTTAGTGCCGACCACGATTTTAGCGCAACAACATTTTGACACGATGAGTGATCGTTTTGCTGATTTCCCGATCAACGTAGCAATGTTGTCACGCTTCCGCACCCCGGCACAAAGCAAAGAAACCCTTAAAGGCTTAGCTTCAGGCGAAGTCGATATTGTGGTGGGCACGCATCGCTTGTTGTCAAAAGATGTCCATTACAAAGACTTAGGGTTGTTGATCGTCGATGAAGAACAGCGCTTTGGCGTTAAACACAAAGAAAAGCTCAAAGCCTTGAAAGCCAATGTCGATGTGCTGACGTTAACGGCGACTCCGATCCCACGGACCTTGAATATGTCGATGTTAGGTGTCCGTGACTTATCTGTGATCGAAACGCCACCGACGAACCGTTACCCGATCCAAACTTTTGTCATGGAGCAAAACGGTGGCACCATTCGCTCGGCGATCGAACGGGAACTCGAACGCGGCGGACAAGTCTTTTACTTGCATAACCGGGTGGAAGACATTGAACAAACTGTCGCCCAAATCGAACAACTTGTCCCGAATGCCACAGTGGCTTATGCCCATGGCCAAATGACGGAAACGCAACTGGAAAATGTCATTTACGACTTTTTGCACGGCGCTTATGATGTGCTGGTCACTACCACCATCATTGAAACTGGGGTGGACATGCCAAACGTCAATACGTTGATCATTGAGCATGCCGATCGCTACGGCTTGTCACAGCTGTATCAACTCCGCGGTCGCATCGGTCGTTCTAGCCGGGTCGCTTATGCCTATTTCATGTACCAACCAGACAAAGTGTTGACGGAAGTCGCCGAAAAGCGGCTGCAAGCGATCCGCGATTTCACCGAACTTGGTGCCGGCTTTAAAATTGCGATGCGCGATTTGTCGATCCGCGGCGCTGGGAACTTGCTCGGCTCGCAACAACACGGCTTCATCGATTCCGTCGGTTACGATTTGTATACCCAAATGCTCAATGAAGCAGTCGCTGCCAAACAAGGCAACGCTAAGCCTAAGCGTTTGGATACAGAAGTTGATTTGGATCTGGAAGCTTATTTGCCAAGTGATTATGTCAGCGACTCTCGCCAAAAGATCGAATTATATAAACGTTTGCGTGAAGCCAACAATGATGATCAACTCAATGAAATTCAAGATGACTTGATCGACCGCTTCGGTGATTATCCAAAGCCTGTCGAGAATTTGTTGGCGATCACCCATATGAAACGCTTCGCTGATGCCGCACTAGTCGAGAAAATCACTCAAAATGGCAAAACCTTGGTATTGACGATGTCGCCACAAGCATCTGAGAAACTCGCTGGCGTCGAAATTTTCAAAGCGTTGAAAGCCACCACACTAAAAGCACGGGTGGCGGCAGACTCAGCGAAAATGAAAGTGTCATTGACGATCACCACAGGCATGAAGCCAGCTGACTGGTTAAATGAATTGATCGCCTTTTGTCAGGCGATGCAAGCGATCGTGGCACCAAACACAACGCCAATTGAGGTTTGATATGCAAAATCCCCAAATGAAGCGCCTGTTGCAAGGGGCGTGGACCTTGAGCTTAGCGGCGATGATCGCCAAAATTTTAAGTGCGATCTACCGCGTCCCATTTCAAAATTTAGTCGGTGATACCGGCTTTTACGTTTATCAACAAGTTTACCCGCTGTATGGCATCGGGATGACCTTTGCGTTGTCAGGATTTCCAGTGTTTATCTCCAAACTTGTCGCTGAAGCCCGTGAGCCGCAAGCCCAAGCAGAAGTGACGCATCGCGCGCAAGTGTTGTTGATGTGGTTAAGTGCCGCAATGTTTATTGGGTTGTACAGCTGCTCTGGGTTGATTGCTCGCGCCATGGCAGATCCGCAGCTGGCGAGTTTGATTCAAACGGTTGCGTTCATGTTTTTGACGATGCCGATTTTAGCAACTGGCCGCGGCTATTTCCAAGGGACTTTTGACATGTCCAAAACCGCAGTCAGTCAAGTGGTTGAGCAAGTGATCCGGGTGGCGGTGATTTTAGTCGCGGCAACCGTTGCGACCAAAGCCCATTGGGACCCTTACAAAATGGGTGCCATTGCGATGAGCGGGGCCTTCTTCGGCGGCCTTGCGGCGACAGCGACCTTGTGGCCGGCGTTTCATCGCGTTTTTGCTAAAAAGCATTTTGCCTGGCCAGGGTTTGTCAGCTATTGGCACTTGTTGAAACGCTTCGTCGTTGAAGGCGGCAGCATCGCCTTGTTTGCGGCGATGTTGATCATGTTGCAGCTGGTCGATTCCTTCACGGTGACTCGCGGGTTGCAAGCAAGTGGCGTCCCGTTTGCCTTAGCCAAAAGCTTGAAAGGGATCTATGATCGCGGCCAACCGTTGGTGCAACTGGGTTTAGTTGTGGCGACGGCACTTTCTGCGACACTTTTGCCGAGCTTGACCACGGCGTTTGCGCGCGGGCAACATCATCGCTTTGATCAAACTGCAGCCCAACTGATCCGCTTTAACTTGGCGTTATCCACTGCTGCCACTGCTGGTTTGGTGGTGGTGATGCCGGCAGTCAACTGGTTGTTGTTCGGCGATCGTGACGGGCAATTAGCCCTGCAAACTTATGTGATCGCCATTGTGTTAGTGGCGATGATCAATGCGTATAACGCGATTTTGCAAAGCTTGAATCGTTATCGTGGCACCACGCGAACCTTAATGATCGGCTTTGTGGTGAAACTCGTGATCAATCAATGGTTAGTGACACGCTTTGGGACCCTTGGGGCTAGTATTGCGACCTTGCTGGCTTTAGGTGTTATTACCGCGTTATTAGCGATGCAAGTACCAAGCACCATTCGCCAAGTTGCCAACCGCGATCATTTCTATGTGAAACTCGCTGTGATCACGGCTGCGATGGTGGCGATCGTGTGGGGCGTGATGCAAGTATTACCATTTGGCAGTCGCGGACAAGCAATACTCGTTGCTTTGGCGGCAGTCGTCGTCGGGGTGATCGTGTTTGTTGCTGGGGCATCATGGACGCGTTTATTCACCGCGCGAGAAGTCTTAGCCTTGCCATTAGGCCGCAGATTTCTTAAAATGACGCATAAGCATTAACATCGCGTCAATAATTTTACAATCAATACAATGACGTTGAATTCACTGGCAACAATTGAAAGGAAATAACATGCGTTTAGATAAATTTTTGAAAGTGTCTCGGATCATTAAGCGGCGCACAGTCGCCAAAGAAATTGCGGATAAAGGCCGCATCACCGTTAACGATAAGATTGCCAAGTCTTCAACTGACGTATCCGTTGGGGATGTGTTGGTGATCGCCTTCGGGAATAAAACCTTAACTGTGAAAGTTGAAGCCTTGGTGGAATCCACCAAGAAACAAGATGCTGGGGAAATGTTCAGCGTCGTTTCCGAAACTTACAAAGAACAGTACTGATTTTACCTGGCTGTAATATGCCGCAAGCGGATACTTTGGTATACTGAAGGTATTGACGAAAGGTGGCCGCATGATGGAACAATCTAAGATCAAGCGTATGCCGCAGCGTCCTTTGGTGACGCCGCGTGCTGATAAACCGAAATTATCGCATCTCCACAAAATCCGCCTGCGTATTTTGCTCGGCATTTTCGTGGTGATCTTAGCGTTCGGCGGTTGGCAGTTGTATCACGTCCACACACAGATCCAACAAAGCCAAGCACAAGTCGATCATGCAAAAGCCCAACTGAAATCCGTTGAGGATAAAAAGCAAGCTTTAAAAGTACAAGTCGATCAGTTGCACAATGACGATTATTTAGCTAAACTTGTCCGCCAAAAGTATATGGTGTCTAAGTCTGGTGAAGTGATTTTTGAATTGCCAGGCACTGCCGGCAAACTCAACTTAAACGGCAACTGACCTGCTTGCACACCACCTGCGGCATGGTATACTAAGAATCACATTAGACACGGAGGACAATTTTTTATATGGCAGTTGAAGTCGGCGCAAAGGTTTCTGGCAAGGTCACAGGGATCACGAATTTTGGCGCCTTTGTTGATCTGGGAGCAGGTAAGTCTGGTTTAGTCCACATCAGTGAGATCTCTGATGGGTATGTTAAAGATATTCACGATGTGTTAAGCATTGGCGATGAAGTGACTGCCGTGGTGACTCAGATCAAAGATGGTAAAGTGGGTTTATCCATTCGTCGTGCTGATGGCAAAGAACACGTTGATCATGGTCATCATCAAGGCGGCCATGCGCATGGTCCAGCCAATCACGATCGCGATCATCAAGCGCCACGTCCTCAAAATCATGGTGCTTCCCATTCTCCGCGCCCCCAAAATAAGCATGCGCAACAACAAAAACCTGCATTAACTGGGTTTGATGCGATGATGTCCGGCTTTTTGAAAGAAAGCGAAGATCGTTTAAGCAGCTTGAAGCGCAACACCGAAGGCAAACGTGGTGGCCGTGGCGGTCGCCGAAGTTAAAACCAAAGGCTGTGACCCAAAGCGGTTTTAGCCTATCATACAAGCGCCGTCACATCATGATTTGCACTTTGAATCGTGGTGTGGCGGTGTTTGTATGTTTAGGCGTTGCGACTTTTTTCTTTTCAATTTTGAAAGCCCTGTATCACTTGACCTGCCTATTTGGTAAAAATTGGTCAAATTTTCACGACACGACGTCATAATTCAGACTAAAGTCCCACGCGAGCAAATTCTAGCAGTGGTAAAGTGAATTCACATTCACATGACGGCGTTTAGAAAGGAGTACCTATGCTATCTGGGAATGACTTACTGAGGAATTTCGCCCTTGACCCAAAAGCACCGCTAGTTGTGGCGGTGTCAGGTGGCGTTGATTCCATGGTATTACTCACCTTGCTATCACAAACCACTCATCCGCTGATCGCCGCGACTTTTGATCATCATATGCGCGAAACTAGCGGGGATGATGTGCAAATGGTGGTGGCCTACGCCAAACAACTCGGTATTCCTGCAGTTGTCGGTGAATGGCAACGTTCATCGACGCAAGCGGTCAATGAAGCTACAGCGCGGACAGCGCGTTATCAATTTCTCGCAGAAACTGCCCATGTTCATCACAGCGACTTTCTAGTTTTAGCCCATCACGGTGATGATCAACTGGAAGGCATTTTAATGCAGCTGGCACGCTCTGGTAACGTGATGGCGATGAGTGGCATGCAGCCAAGGCGACCACTAGGAGACTTGCAAGTGTTGCGGCCGTTGTTGCGCTTTAGCAAAGCAGATCTACGCGCTTACGCCGACAAACATCATGTGCCTTTCACCGATGATGAAACCAATGCTGACGACACCATTGCCCGCAATCGCGTGAGACATCAGGTGACACCAGTGCTCAAAGCCTTGAATGCCGGCGTTTTGCAACATACGCAGCGCTTTAGTGAAAGCCTTGAAGCGTTGATCCAACTTGCTGAGCCTGCGCTACAAGCGTTGGTACCAACACCTGCAGTCATGACGGATTGGACACCGCTTTTGACCCAAACATCTGGCGTTCAGCGGTTAGTGCTGGAACAATACTTACAAGCTTTCAATATTCAAATTCCTGCCCAAGTGATCACCCAAGTCTTACAAGCTTTGGGTCAGGCCAAAGGGAATAAACATTTTGACGTGAGTCGCCATCACTTAGATGCCGCATATGGGAAATTGTATGTTGATGCGCCACAAGTGCTGCGGCAACCAGAATTGCCGCTACAAGTCGATGATACTTGGCATGAACTTGCGGATGGTCGCATGATCGGGTTGTTTCATCAACAACCTGTTTGTGACACTTGGGCCTATGTACCTGCCAAGCCGTTGACCATTCGACAAAAAGTTGCCGGCGATTATGTCGCGTTGCCCAACGGTCACCATAAAAAGCTGCAACCTTGGTTGATCGCCCAAAAAGTCCCGCAATTTATGCGCAACGATTTGTTAGTGGCTGATCAAGACTATCAGTTAGTTTGGGTGGAGATTCCGACGCGCCTTGAATTGTTTCAAACGCGGCAAACTGATATAATTCAGGCTGTATTGGCACTGAAAAACCCGGCAAATGATAGTGAGGATAATAATGGAAAATGATATCTTAAAGGTCTTGTACTCCCAAGAAGACATTCATGAAATTACCAAGCGCTTGGCCAAGCAGATCAAACATGATTATGCAGGCAAAAATCCGTTAGTGATCTGCATTTTAAAAGGTGCGATCATGTTTATGACGGATTTGGTGCGCGAAGTCGATGACTATTTGGAAATCGATTTTATGGATGTTTCCAGCTACGGCAATGAAACAGAGTCTAGCGGTGAAGTGAAGATCTTAAAAGATCTCGATACAAGCGTGGCTAATCGCGACGTGTTGATCGTTGAAGACATTGTCGATACTGGTCGCACTTTACATTACCTCACCCAGATCTTTAAAACGCGCAATGCCAACTCTGTGCGGATCTGCACCTTGATGGATAAGCCTGAACGTCGCGTGGCGCCTGTGCACGCAGATTACGTTGGCACTACGGTTCCTAATGAATTTGTGGTCGGTTATGGGTTAGATTTTGCGGAACGTTATCGCAATTTACCTTACATCGGCGTATTGAAACCTGAAGTTTATGCCCATTAATCAGTGTGATGTAGTATTATAGCTACTAAGCACGCTTTTTACCTATTGTTGCTGGAGGTTATGTATGAATAAAAAACCAAGAAACGGGCTATTCGGCGGCACGGCAATGTATGTTGTCTTGTTCGTGTTGCTGGTGATGGGCTTTGCATACTACTTACGCGATAGTGGTGGCTCCACTACCCAAGAATTGCAAACCAGTCAATTTATTAGCCAATTAAAGAAAAATGACATCAAGTCCTTTGAGATCCAACCATCTGGTGGGGTTTACAAAGTCAGCGGTGAATATCGCAAAGAACAAAAAGTCACTGGCGACTCTGCCTCAAGCACTAGCTTTTTAAGCCAAGCGCCTGCAAAGACTAAGAAGTTCTCCGCATACATTCCAGCTAACGATGCCACGATCAACTCGATCACTAAAGCTGCCGAGAAGAATAATGTCAAGTCTAACACCTTGACAGAATCTCAATCTGGCACCTGGTTGTCATTGATCTTAACGATCGTGCCAATGGTGGTCATCATGGTATTCTTCTATATGATGATGAACCAAGCCGGCCAAGGCGGTGGCAACGGTCGCGTGATGAACTTCGGGAAGTCCAAAGCCAAACAAGCTGATAAGAAGGCCAACAAGGTCCGCTTCTCAGATGTTGCTGGGGCCGAAGAAGAAAAACAAGAACTGGTCGAAGTCGTGGAGTTCTTAAAAGATCCCCGCAAATTCTCTGGTTTAGGCGCTCGTATCCCAGCCGGTGTGCTCCTTGAGGGACCTCCTGGTACTGGTAAAACTTTGCTGGCTAAAGCCGTAGCCGGTGAAGCAGGCGTGCCGTTCTTCTCCATTTCTGGGTCTGACTTCGTGGAAATGTTCGTTGGGGTCGGGGCAAGTCGTGTGCGTGATCTTTTTGATCAAGCCAAAAAGAACGCCCCAGCCATCATCTTTATTGATGAAATCGATGCCGTTGGTCGCCAACGTGGCAACGGCATGGGTGGCGGTCATGATGAACGTGAACAAACCTTGAACCAATTGCTGGTTGAAATGGATGGGTTTACTGGTAACGAAGGCGTCATTGTGATGGCTGCCACTAACCGTTCAGATGTCTTAGATCCAGCTTTGCTGCGTCCTGGTCGTTTTGACCGGAAGATCTTAGTCGGTCGTCCTGATGTCAAAGGCCGTGAAGCGATTTTGAAAGTTCATGCCAAAAACAAGCCATTGGCTGACGATGTGGACTTAAAAGAACTCGCCAAAACCACGCCAGGGTTTGTCGGGGCTGATTTGGAAAACTTACTCAACGAAGCTGCCCTTGTGGCTGCTCGTCGCTCTAAGAAACAAATCGATGCCACTGATATTGATGAAGCTGAAGACCGCGTGATCGCAGGTCCGGCGAAGAAAGATCGCGTCATTTCTAAGAAAGAACGCGAAATCGTGGCTTACCACGAAGCTGGGCATGCGGTGATCGGGTTAGTCTTATCTGATTCTCGTGTGGTTCGTAAAGTGACCATTATTCCTCGTGGTCGTGCCGGCGGTTATGCCATCACCTTACCTAAAGAAGATCAATTCATGTTGACGAAAAAAGACATGATGGAACAACTCACTGGGTTAATGGGTGGGCGGACTGCTGAAGAGATCATTTTCCATGTGATCGCCACTGGCGCGTCTAACGACTTTGAACAAGCAACTCAAATGGCCCGTTCCATGGTCACCCAATATGGGATGTCTGATAAGTTAGGGACAGTTTCCTTAGAAGGTGCCGGCGCACAAAATGAATACGGTCAAGTGATGTATTCACAAGCAACTGCTGCCGCCATCGACGATGAAGTCCGTGCGATCATCGACGAAGCGCATAAACGTGCGCATGACATCATCGAATCTCATCGTGAACAACACAAAGCCATTGCTTTGGCCTTGTTGGAACACGAAACCTTGAACGAAAAGGAAATCTTGTCCATTTTCAATACTGGCAAGATGCCTGAAAAGCCAGCGGATGAATTCCCATCTGAAAAAGCAGCGACCTTCGAAGAATCTAAGAAGGCCTTAGAACAAAAAGATGCCGAAAAACAAGCTGACGATGCGGCCAATGCTGAAGCTGAACCCACTGATGTACAAGCACCAGCGGATCAGTCTGAAGCCTCAGCTGCAGAAGCTAAAACAGCAGATGCTGAAACTGATGCTGAACCTCAAGCAGATGCGACACCTTCTGATGATCAACCAGCGGCAAAGTCTGATGATCCAGACCAGCCTGCTGATCAACCAACTGACGACGATCACAACGATCAGGCTTAGTTGAATGAGAAACCGCCACAAGTCAAAGAGACTTGTGGCGGTTTCTTTTGTCGCATGAGTGACTGATGTGCTGGCAGATTAAATTCGTGACTCAAAAATTCGTTAGCGTCCCTCATACTGATCAGTTACTTACTTTTGCGCAAGAGCGTGGTTTCTGTTAGAATGATTTGCGTTAATTAAAGCGACGGATAAAGGGAGACAAATAGATAAAATGGCAGATGAAATCATTACCGGCATCAGTGCCGATGGGTTGTTCCGGGTGTTTGCAGTGGACGCTACGGCAACCGTTCAAGAAGCCCAAACTCGCCATGACACTTGGAGTGCCGCTAGTGCTGCGCTAGGGCGGACCTTAGTGGCAACCAGTTTACTTGCAGCCGCAGGGTTAAAAAACGCTGACGACTTGCTGACGGTTCGGATCAAAGGTGATGGCCCAGTCGGTGCGATCATTGCTGATGGCACCGCAGACGGTACGGTTCGTGGTTATATTCAAGTCCCACATGTCAATTTACCGCTGAATTTGGTGGGGAAAATCGACGTTGCCAAAGCGGTTGGTAAAAAAGGCTTACTGGTAGTCACCAAGTCCATTGATGGGGCGGAACCATTTTCTGGTCAAGTGCCGTTGGTTTCTGGTGAATTAGGGGAAGACTTCGCTTATTACTTGTCACAATCTGAACAGATCCCAGCAGCGATCGGCTTGTCAGTATTTGTGAATGCGGATAACTCGATCGCCCATGCTGGTGGGTTCATGGTGCAAGCTTTACCTGGTGCCACAGATGATGCCTTAGCGAAGCTTGAAACCAACATCAAGACCTTGCCGTTAGTGTCTGAAATGTTGAAATCTGGTATGACCGCAACACAAATCGCAAAACGTGTGCTTGGCATGGGTGACACTGGCATCAAGATCTTGAAGTCACAACCGTTGAAATTTGCTTGCACTTGCTCTAAGGAGCATTTTGCCCATGTGATCGCGACATTAGCCCGCAAAGACGTCCAACAAATGATCGATCAAGACCATGGCGCCGAAGCAGTATGTAAATTCTGCGGGAACAAATATCACTATACTGAAGAAGAACTTATCACCTTACGTGATCAGGAGGAAGATTAATGGCACAATTAGACACCCCTTGGCAAATCGGCAATGTTACCATTCCTAACCGCATTGTGGTGGCACCGATGGCTGGGATCACCAATGCAAGTTTCCGGGTGACGGCCAAAGAATTTGGCGCCGGCCTGGTGGTTTGTGAAATGATTTCTGACCGTGGCATTATGTATGGCAATAAGAAGACCTTAAAGATGATGTTTGTCGATCCTCGCGAACATCCGGTTTCGATTCAAATTTTTGGTGGGACCAAAGAAACGTTAGTCAACGCTGCGAAGTTTGTCGCGGAAAACACCGCTGCTGACATTATCGACATCAACATGGGCTGCCCAGTCCCGAAAGTCACTAAGACTGATGCTGGTGCCCACTGGTTGCTTGACCCGAACAAAGTTTATGAAATGGTCGCCGCAGTTGTTGACGCTGTCGACAAGCCAGTCACAGTGAAAATGCGGACTGGTTGGGATGAAGATCATGTCTTCGCCATTGAAAATGCTTTAGCCGCACAACGGGCTGGCGCTTCAGCTTTAGCGATGCACGGTCGCACGCGTAAACAAGGCTACTCTGGCACTGCAGATTGGGACATTTTAAAACAAGTCGCCAATGAATTGACCATTCCTTTCATGGGTAACGGCGACGTTCGCACCCCACAAGACGCTAAGCGCATGTTAACAGATGTTGGCGCAGACGCTGTGATGATCGGCCGCGGTGTCCTTGGCAACCCATGGCTGTTGACCCAAGTGGAAGCCTATTTGCGGACTGGTGAGTTGATCGACGAACCGACTCCTCGTGAGAAAGTGGAAACGGCGAAACTACAGCTGCATCGCTTAGTTGAACTCAAAGGTGAAAAAGTCGCCGTGCCAGAATTCCGGCAACTGGCGGCATATTACCTCAAAGGCATCCCACGTTCTGCCCGGACTAAAAATGCAGTCAACTCCGTGGATACAGAACAAGAAGTCGATGATATCTTTGATCGCTTCGTGGAAGAAACTGAAGCGCGCATTGCCAAAGCACATGCCCGTGCGGCAGAATAATGCCTTTTCGCTGGCACTGCATGCAGTGTCGGCGTTTTTTTGAAAGAATTGCCGTTGCATTTTTTCAGAAATTAAGGCACACTCAAATTGGACTAATGAATGGAGGACATATTGGTGGCAAATGAACAGCAACCTGAATTAAATGACCAAATGAAGGCCCGTCGCGAAAAAATGGACGCCTTGCGTGAAGCTGGGATCGATCCATTCGGCCATCGCTTCGAACGCACCCATTTGGCGCAAGAATTGCATGATCAATTCGATGCAATGGACCATGACGCGGTTTTAGCAGATGAAACCCATGTGAAAATTGCAGGGCGGATGATGTCTAAGCGTGGTAAAGGGAAAGTCGGCTTTGCTGATATTCGCGACCGCTCAGGCAAGATCCAACTTTACGTGCGCAAAGACGTGGTCGGCGAAGAGAACTATCAAATTTTCAAAAAAGCTGACCTCGGCGATATCTTAGGCATTTCTGGTGACATGATGAAAACTAACGCTGGGGAATTGACCATCCGCGTTGACCATGTGACCCATTTGGCCAAGGCATTGCGCCCACTTCCTGATAAATATCATGGCTTGACCAACGTCGAACAGATCTATCGTCAACGTTACTTGGACTTGATCGCCAACCCTGAATCTTTTGATCGCTTTGTTAAGCGTTCGAAAATCGTCAGCGCTGTGCGTGAATACTTGGATAACAACCAGTTCTTAGAAGTTGAGACGCCAGTGTTGCACAACCAAGCTGGTGGTGCCTCTGCTCGTCCATTTATCACCCATCACAATGCGTTAAACATCGACTTATACTTACGCATCGCCTTGGAATTACACCTCAAGCGTTTGATCGTTGGGGGCATGGAACGTGTCTATGAAATCGGCCGTGTATTCCGGAATGAAGGGATCGATACCAAGCATAACCCTGAATTCACCATGCTTGAAACTTACGCCGCTTATTGGGATCTGTCTGATGTGATGGATGAAACTGAAGGCATTTTCCGCTATGCTGCCCAAAAAGTCCTCGGCACTGGCAAAATCACTTATCAAGGCCAAGACCTCGATTTAGATCAACCATTTGCCCGGGTACACATGGTCGACGCCATTAAAGAAAAGACTGGTGTCGACTTCTGGCAACCAATGACCACTGAAGAAGCGCGCAAAGTTGCCGATGAGCACCATGTGAAGTATGAATCTTATTGGACCACTGGTCACATCATCAACGCTTTCTTTGAAGAATTCGTTGAAAAGACCTTAGTTCAACCCACCTTCTTATATGGTCATCCAATTGAGATCTCCCCATTAGCTAAGAAGTCTGAAAAAGACCCTCGCTTTGTGGATCGCTTTGAATTATTCATGCATGGTAATGAATATGCCAACGCCTTTACGGAATTGAATGATCCTATCGATCAAAAGGAACGCTTCGAAGCTCAAGCCGCTGAAAAAACTGCCGGTAATGATGAAGCCCAAGGCATCGACAACGATTATGTCGAAGCTTTGGAATACGGGATGCCACCAACAGGGGGCCTGGGGATCGGGATCGATCGTTTGGTCATGTTGTTGACGGATGCCCCATCGATCCGCGACGTGCTGTTGTTCCCAACTTTACGTCCATAATTTCAAAAAAATTGCGCCACTTCTTTTAAGAAGTGGCGTTTTTTTTCATGGTTTGTATGTTTTTTGAATGATTTTCCAAAGTCTCCTTCAACCGAAAACCCAGAAATTACCGAATGACACGCACCGCTTGTCTGAGAGAATATGGTGAAAACCCAAACGTTCGTTATGTCGGAAAAATCACCGTTCGCATTTCCAAAAAAGTTACGAAAAATGTTGACGCACCGCGGTTTCCTTGGTACTATTATAAACGTTGTTGAGGCAGCCACGGCGGTTATCCGCTGGTGAGAAATAAAAAATGTTGTTGACAGATCGCCGATGACATGATATGATTTCTAAGTTGTCTTTTGACAAGGTAGTCCTTTGAAAACTGAACAAAGTTTCGTAAATGTGATAGGGCTTTTCTTAATTGAAAAGAATTAAACATGA
>NZ_RHNS01000012.1 GCF_003946305.1 Lacticaseibacillus porcinae | reverse complement strand
ACTTTATCAGAGAAATCAAAAGTGGTGAACCACGATTCCGTCGAATCATGATCCACCACTAAGGTTAGACTGTTTGTGTGTCTTCAAGTCTCTTCAACGTAAAATCGCGGATCGTCGCGTTGTGAATCGCAACGCTAGGCACAAAAAAACCGCCAACGCTTGCTTTTCAGCATCGTTGACGGTTCAATGATTTCATGAATTGGGTAGATAGGGATCGAACCTATGATTATGGATTCAGAGTCCACTGCGTTACCACTTCGCTACTACCCAATAAGTTTTTCAACAAGAAACAGTTTACAAAAAATCCTTTGAGCTGTCAATGTAAATTTACTACAGAAACCCTGACTTAGAACACTGTCAGTAACATTTTGACCCCAAAAAAGACGACGACAAGCCCCAAGAAGATGCCCAGCGGCTGATTCAATTTCTTCAAATCGACGTGCGTCAACACTAATGGCGTCAAGATAGATCCGATAATGGCGCCAATCATCAGCGTCAGGCCAGCAGACCAAGCAATTGTGCTGCTGATCAAGTGGCTGATAAAGCCGACTAACGACATTGCACATAGCACATAGGTCGTCGTCCCGGCTGCTTCAAAGGTCGTGAGCCCCATCATTGATAAGCCAGCGACAGTTGTGGCGCCACCACTAAGCCCGCCTAATCCCACCATCAAACCGCTGATAATCCCCAATAAATAGGCAATCAATGCGTGTTGATGCGGACGGGAAGGTGTTTGTTGCTGGCGAAGATTCTTTCGTAACACGATCAAGCCCATCACCGTCAAAAGGATGCCGATCACGATGGTGTAGTTTTTTTCAGGAATGTAGTGGCTCAATAGCGTGCCGATAATGATGCTTGGAACCGCGGCGATGATGAGCTGATTCCCGATTTTGAAATGAACATTGTGAATATGAATTTGAGTGAGCGTGCCAAAGAATAAAGCGGGTAACGCGACAAATAATGACGTTGAAACAGCAGTCGCGGTGCTTAGTTGACCGCTTAAAACGCCGAGATAAAGCGAAGCACCTCCGCCACCGATCAAACTGACAAAGATTCCGATCAACAAACCGAATAAAATATTTTCCAAATGATCGCCTCCATAACAATCCTCGTGTATAATAAACGGAGAGGTGTCCGTTTGTCAACTGGAAAGGAATCTTATGCGTCAAGATGCGATTGAAAATCAACAAGAAATTCTCAAATGTGCCAAGCAATTATTTGCCGAACAAGGGGTGCAGGCAGTCAGCATGAATCTCATTGCCAAGACCTTAGGCATCGGTGCAGGCACCTTGTATCGGCACTATGCCAACAAATCGATGTTGTGTATGGCGTTAGTTTATGACGATTTGGCCCAGTTTATCGAAACTAGTCAGCAGTATTTGGTGCAAGATCATCACACGCCGCGGCATCACTTCGTACAGATTTTAACCTGGTATCTTGAATTTCGAGAAGCCAACAAAGCCTTATTAATGGATGTCGATGGTGGTAATGTGGCCACTAGCGGGAGTTATTTTTATACCAGTGAAAGTTATCAAGCAGTGGTGGGCGTTTTTGCTGGAGTTTTGGCGGACAATTCCCCTGAGCTCAGTCAACAAGCTTGCCAGTTTCGTGCCGATATGTTGATCGCGATGCTGAAAAGTGATGCCTATGCGTATCAGCGCCATACGCGACAACTTGATCAACAGCAGCTGGTCACCGCGATCACGGCTTTATTTGTAGAGGAGTCGTGATGGTGGCAACCGGTTTACGCAGAGATTACGGTTGTGTGACGCAGGTGCCAAAACCGCAAAGTGGGGGTACACTTAAGAAAGACTTTGGAAAAGAGGGGCACTATATGAAAATTGAATCAGCCTGCACGTCGATTTTGGTCGGGAAAAACGCTAGCATCGATGGCACAACCATGATCGCACGCAACGACGACACTTTCCACGTTTTATCCCCACATCGTTTTTATATGCATCCGGCATGGAAAGGGGAAAAAGGCTTAACGGTCAAATCCCCACTCAACGGCTTTGAAGCCACCTTGCCAGAAAACGGCTATCGCTACAACGCCGTGCCAAACGTGGACACTGAAGATGAAGGCGACTACGAAGAAAGTGGCATCAACGAAAAAAATGTCGCGATGTCTGCCACGGAATCCACTTATGGCAACGAACGTGCCTTAGGTTACGATCCGTTAGTTGTCGACGGCCTTGATGAAGACTTAATGGTCAACATGGTGTTGCCATTCATCGAATCTGCGCGTCACGGCGTTGAATACTTAGGTCAATTGATCAAACAATATGGCTCGCCTGCCGGCAACTCTGTGTTGTTCTCTGACAAAGACAATGTTTGGTACATGGAGATCGTTACCGGTCATCACTGGGTAGCGCAACGCATTCCAGATGATGCTTATGCTGTCGCTGCCAACCAAGTGGCGATCCAACAAGTTGACTTCAACGATCCTGACAACTTCATCTGGAGTGAAGGCATTCAAGAATTCGTTGAAGCACATCACTTGAACACTGACAAAGAAGGTTTCAACTTCCGTCACATTTTTGGGACGATGAATGAAAAAGATCGCCATTACAACACACCTCGCGTGTGGTACGCGCACACGATCTTAAGCCCAGATTTGGAAGATCCTCAAAATCCTGAATCGGCAGACTTGCCATTCATCATGCACACCAACCATCTCATCACCCGCGAAGATATCGCCCAAGTCCTTGGTTCTCACTACAACGAAACTGAATTTGATCCGTTGGGCCATGGCTCAGACGCAGACAAATATCGTTATCGTCCGATCGGCTTGAACCGCACGCAAAACTCCCATATTTTGCAAGCACGCGATGGTGCTGAAAGCATTATGTGGTTGAACATTGGGGTGCCAACTTACAGCCCTTATGTCCCGTTTTACACCAATGCGCAAGATACTGATCCTTCTTACAATCAAACCCCAATGGAATTTGATGTGGATAAGGACTCCGCATATTGGTTGCATCGCGAACTGGGGATGTTAGTGGAAAGCCACTACAACCACTTCATTCAACAAAACCGCGATTACTTAACGGAACTCAACCGCCGCTTCCGGGTGCACATTGCTGAAACGGATGCTGCGACGGCAGAATTAACTGGCGATGAATTGACGGAAGCGTTAACCGCTGCTAACTACAAGTTAGTTGCCATGGTCAAAGCCGAAACCAAAAAGCAAATCGCAAGCTTTGTCATGCAAGGGTTGGAACTCAGCAAGTTGACCTTTAACATGGATAAGAACCTGTAATTGAATCATTTTGAAAAGTCCAAGCCGCGTGCTTGGACTTTTTTGCTAGTGCGGACAGAAAAAAAGCTCCGAAACGCTGACATATCAGCGTTTCGGAGCTATCCTAACAGTTTTGAATCACCCGTACGGGAGTCGAACCCGTGATTCTTGGCTGAGAACCAAGCGTCTTAACCACTTGACCAACGGGCAATAAGCGCGATCAAGAACACTAAACAGTTTACAGGAATCTCAAAAATTGTCAAGTGACCTCAGCGCTTATTCAACGCCTGTTTCTTCACTCCAATGTGGATCACTTTGGAAAAGCGCAAGTACGCCACAAAGTGAAAAATGACCCCTGCAACGAGCAAAGCGCCAGCCAGCACATTGGAGAAAAAGCTGGCCCCGATCGACAATAAATAAATGCATACTGATCGTGCCGGGTCCATGCGAATGCGGTTATAGTGTTGTTCAATCCCATTCAAATTTCGTAATTCTGGATTGCTTTCTAGGAAACGATAAACCACTAAGAAACTTCCAGAAATCAAAATGGCTACCACATCATACACGATAAACGCAATTTGAATATCGGCGCGATTGCCATTGGTCAGCGCTTCGATCAACAACACCATTGCATAATTGACTAAGGTGACGGTAAACAACAACCCTAAATTTAAAATATTTAAGGTGCGGTTGGTGTGCTTGACGGATAAGAAGTAGTCGTGATGAAACAACCAGCTGGTGCCCACGTAAAAATACGACATCGCATACATCAAAAACAGCGGGACTTGTTGGCCAAGAACATGTGCCAAGCTGCCAGGATGAATGGTTTCAGGTTTGAATTCTAAAATTAAGATCGTTAGTAAAATGGCAAAGACGCCATCGCTTAAGGCATTGATCCGTTCTTTGGTCATGGTATCACCTCACGTGAGTATTTTACATTGAAATAGTAAGTATTGCAAAAATTTTGTGTTAATGGCAAAACAGCGAAATCGTGGCGACGATTGCAGGTGGTGTGCCTTAGCTTAGCAAATTGAAATTCCGAGAATGCCGGTGCACAGCGTGTCACGTTTTTGTCATCACAATGCCACAAATTTTTTATTCGAAACTGCTTGTAAATGTTATCATCGCCAGTATAATTAAGCGTTGGTATTAAACAAATAGTTTAGTTTAAGCAAACTTGGCGCGTGACCACACCGCGTCGTATGGGTTTGCGCCGGAATTGATTTGGGGGTGTGCCATGGATATCGGCCAGAAAATTCGCGATTTACGGATCCAAAAAAATCTCACGCAAGAAGAACTCGGGGAGCGGACGGACTTATCCAAAGGCTACATTTCCCAACTTGAGCACAATCAATCGTCACCATCGATGGAGACGTTTTTCGATTTGTTGAACGTGCTCGGACAAACCCCGGCGCAATTTTTTACGGAAACGCCAAATCAACAATTGGTATACACCAAGCAAGATCAAGTGGTGTATGAAGATCAAGAGCGCGGCTACAACTTGCGCTGGTTGGTGCCAGAATCCAATGAGAATGAAATGGAGCCGGTGATGATCCAATTTGATCATGCTGGTGAATTTAAAACTTTTGAACCAAGCCCGGCAGAAACCTTTGTCTATGTGGTATCAGGTCGGGTGCAACTCGCGTTAGGGGATCAGTGTTATCTTGCTAAAAAAGGGGAAACGATATACTTTCACGCGACGCAACAACACAAAATCATCAACGTCGCCAACACCACATCGGAGATCCTCCTAGTGGCGACGGCATCTTATTTGTAATTTGGAGGGGACATTTTGAGCAAAACCATTATCGAATTGAAACATGTATCCAAAGTTTACGGCGATACTGTCGTGTTAAAAGATATCAATATTGAAATTGAAGAAGGTAAATTCTACACCTTGCTGGGGCCTTCAGGTTCTGGGAAAACCACGATCTTACGGGCGATCGCAGGATTTTTAGATCCTAGCCAAGGGGATGTGTTGTTCAACGGCAAACGGATCAACGAAATGCCTGCCAACGAACGCCCGGTTAACACCGTTTTTCAAGATTACGCCTTATTCCCACACATGAATGTGTTTGAGAATGTCGCATACGGCTTGCGCATTCGTAAAACTGCCAAAAAAGACATTGAAGAACGGGTCAACAACGCTTTGAAAATGGTGCGTTTAAACGGCTTTGCTGACCGCGAAATTTCTGAATTATCAGGCGGCCAACAACAACGTGTTGCCATTGCCCGCGCCATTGTCTTAGAACCAGCAGTGTTATTGCTCGACGAACCACTGTCTGCATTGGATGCGAAGCTGCGCAAAGACATGCAATATGAACTGCGGGAATTGCAACAACGCTTAGGGATCACCTTCTTATTTGTCACTCATGACCAAGAAGAAGCGTTGGCGTTGTCTGATGAAATTTTCGTCATGAATGATGGGGAAGTCCAACAATCTGGCACGCCTGTGGATATTTATGATGAACCGATCAACCATTTTGTCGCGGACTTTATCGGGGAATCCAACATTGTCGCCGGCCACATGATCCAAGACTATTTGGTAGAATTCAACGGCAAGACTTTTGAATGTGCTGATGCCGGGATGCGGCCTCATGAATCTGTTGAAGTCGTGCTGCGTCCAGAAGACTTGGATCTGGTGGCACCTGACGCTGGCAAAGTGACGGTGAAAGTCGACACGCAATTATTCCGCGGGGATTATTATGAAATCGTGGCTTATGACCAACTCAACAACGAATGGCTGATCCACTCGACCAACCCTGCTCGAGATGGTGAAAATGTTGGCGTCACTTTTGATGCCGAAGATATTCACGTCATGCGCTTGAATGAAACGGAAGAAGATTTCGATGCCCGGTTGGAAAGCTATGAAGGGGAATAAGGCGCATGAAAAAATCATCGACGAATGTGGCGTTTTATGTGCCTTATGTGTTGTGGTTAGCGCTGTTTGTGATCGCGCCGTTAGTGTTGATCATTTATCAAAGTTTCTTTGATATCAACGGACATTTCACCTTCAGCAACTATGCAACATATTTTTCCAGCGGCACTTATATTTTAATGACCTTTAACTCAGTATTTTATGCTTTCGTGATCACGGTGGTGACGCTGTTGATCTCTTATCCAACGGCCTACTTGTTGCATTACACCAAACACAAGCAGCTGTGGATCTTGTTGATCATTTTACCGACTTGGATCAACTTGTTACTGAAAGCTTATGCCTTTATTGGCATCTTTTCTCAAAACGGCGGGATCAACACCTTCTTAAGTATGGTGGGGATCGGCCCTAAACAATTCTTATTCACTGATGCGGCGTTTATTTTCGTTGCGAGCTACATCGAAATTCCGTTTATGATCTTACCGATTTTCAACGGCATCGAAGAACTCAATGAATCCTTCGTTAACGCGTCTCGCGACCTTGGGGCCAAGTGGTGGCAAACCTTTACCAAAGTGATTTGGCCGCTGACCATTTCCGGGGTTAAAGCTGGTGTCCAAGCCGTATTTATTCCCAGTTTGAGTTTGTTCATGTTGACCCGCTTGATCGGTGGGAACCGTGTGATCACGCTGGGGACTGCAATCGAAGAACATTTCTTAGTCACCATGAACTGGGGGATGGGTTCCACCATCGGCGTCGTATTGATCGTCGCGATGTTCATCATCATGTTCTTAACAGGTGAACGGAAGAAGAAACGGGGGCGTCGCGCATGAAAAAATTAAAGCTCTCAAACTTATATTTATGGGTTGTCTTTATTTTGTTATACGTCCCGATCATTTATTTGGTGATGTACTCCTTTTCTAAAGGGGATACGATGACCAATTTCCAAGGCTTCACCATGGCGCATTATCAAGAATTATTCGCAGATACGCGGATGATCCAAATCGTCATTGACACTTTGTTGTTGGCGCTGTTGTCGAGTTTGATCGCCACCGCCATCGGCACCCTTGGGGCATTGGCTATCAATCGCACCACCAAACCATTGATGAAAAACACTGTGTTGTCGTTGAACAATATTTTAATGGTGTCTCCTGATGTCATCATTGGGGCAAGTTTCTTGATCTTCTTTACTGCGTTGAAGATCCCGTTAGGCTTTGGGTCGGTATTGCTCGCGCATATCGCGTTTTCGATCCCGATCGTGGTGTTAATGGTCCTACCAAAACTGCAAGAAATGCGGCAATCAATGTTGGATGCCGCACGAGACTTAGGGTCTAGTAATGCGCAGATCTTATCACGAGTGATTTTGCCATTTATCACCCCTGGCATTTTCTCGGGGTTTTTCATGGCGTTCACTTATTCGCTAGATGACTTTGCCGTCACCTTCTTCGTGACTGGCAATGGCTTTTCGACATTGGCAGTGGAAGTCTACGCCCGTGCTCGGCAAGGGATCTCTCTTGAGATCAACGCCTTGTCTGGGGTGATGTTTATCTTCGCCTTGTTGTTAGTAGTGGGGTATTACTTCATTCAAGAAGGCCAAGCCAAGCGCAAAGCCCACAGCAAAAAGGGAGGTCACGCACTTGAAAAAACTCATTAGCTTGACTGTCGCTGTGTTGTTGGTGGTCATGGGGTTAGCAGTTTGGTCTGCCGAGCTGCAAAAGTCGCAAGGCGCTACTGGCGATAACACGTTAAACTTGTATAACTGGGGCGACTACATTGACCCCGCATTGATCACCAAGTTTGAAAAAGAAACTGGCTATCACGTCAATTACGAAACTTTTGATTCTAACGAAGCCATGTATACCAAGATCCAACAAGGCGGCACCTCTTATGATTTAGCTGCCCCTTCGGAATACATGGTGGAAAAAATGCACAAAGCCCACATGTTATTGCCACTTGATCACAGCAAGTTGAAATATCTCAACACTTTCAACCCTGATGTGATGAATCGCAGTTTTGATCCTGGCAACAAATATTCGCTGCCGTACTTTTGGGGGACGCTGGGGATCATTTACAATGACAAATTTGTCAAACCAGGTGAGATCCAGCATTGGGACGATTTATGGAAGCCGCAATTTAAAGACAATATCATGTTAGTTGACTCCGCGCGCGACATTATGGGCTTTTCCTTGGTGTCATTAGGCAAATCGATGAACACTACCGACGCGCCGACCTTGCAAGCGGCCAAGGCCAAACTTGATTCCTTAGCCCCGAACGTCAAAGCCGTTGTCGCAGATGAAATCAAAATGTACATGGCAGAAAACGAAGCCGCAGTTGCTGTCGACTGGTCAGGTGAAGCGGCAGATATGATGGCGGAGAATTCGCATTTGCATTACATCGTACCATCAGAAGGCTCTAACTTGTGGTTTGATAACTTGGTGATTCCAAAGACTGCTAAGCACTTCAAAGCCATCTACGCGTTCTTAAACTTCATCAACGAACCAAAAAATGCCGCCCAAAACGCGGAATATGTCGGCTATACGACACCAAGTGCTAAGGCACAAGCATTGTTGCCGAAGTCAGTGCGTGAAGATAAGCAATTTTATCCAAATGAAGCGATCATTAAGCGTTCTGAAGTCTACAAAGACCTCGATCCGTCAGTGGTTGGCATGTACAACGACTTGTTCCTCGAATTTAAAATGCATCGTAACTAAGCTTTCCCAAGAGGTTGAGACGTCATGTCTGAACCTCTTTTTTGTTGTCGACTGAGACGCAGGACCTGATGCCTTCAAACCCTGCTACATAGCGATTGTGGTCAGTGTCTACCAAACGAAACAAAATATATTTATATATCCTGACCGATGTGGCGTCTAGTCACCAATATAATAAAGGAGATGATAATGAGTAAAGGAGGGATTACCAATGCCTATGATGCAAAAACAAAGTGGGGATCTATTTTTATCCTCATCTGCCTTGGATCGGCTCAATTTATTTACCACCATTCGCCAATTGCGTTTAGCTCAAATGCCGATAGAAGAGCGGCTTGCGGCGGAAAAAGCAGGGGTCCCGTTCGTCACTGAAGTCAATTTTCGGCAAGTGGCACATGCCACTGGGCGCAATTACGGTAGTATTTATAATATCTATAATGACCTATTAGGGGTGCTGGGCAATATTGTCGGCGACTCTCATGCGGATTTAGAGACGTTATTTAACTTGTCAGATGCGCGGTTACGTTACGAAATGATCACCCAAACGAGTCCTTATCAGTATATGCAAGCTGCTTTAGCTGGTTCGCATATGCGTTTTGATGATTTTGTGGCCCCAATGCACTTATCTCGGATGACAGTGATGCGTCATTTGCATCCGTTACGAGACCTGGGTCAAACCTTTGGGATCAAAATGGTGCCAGAACACTTGAGTTTTGTTGGTGAAGAAACCCATTTGCGTTTGTTTTTGACGACGATGTTTTGGCAAGCAACCGCAGGGGCAGTTTGGCCTTTTGACCATATTACCCGCCATACTGCAAAGCAAGTGATCAATCGCGTTTATCAAACGCTAGATTGCCAACCACCTAACGCCACTGCTGAAGAAATTGCGATGTATTATTTGGCAGTTAGCTTAAAGCGGATGCAGTCTGGACACATTTTAACTTATGATCGCAGCAAGGTCGTGTTAGATTATCCATTGCCGAGTTTAGACTTAGCCTTGGGGCATGGGCGTATTCGTGATTTTGAATTGCCACCAATGACGCGGTTGCAAGTAATGGGAGAAGCGAACTTCGCCTTTTTCCTGATGCATATGCAACCGAACTTCATTGTGTCAGACGACGCGCAGATGCAAGTGTATATCGAACGCTTTAGGCGTTATGCCCCAGATGTGTATCAGTTGACACGTGGCTTTGTTTCAGCGTTCCCAGCTTGGGATCGCCCATTGACGCCGGCAGAAAAGCAATTGATGCAAGCCAATTTGTTGGCGGTGACTGGTTCAGTGTTGACGTTGGGGATTGATTTCAATCAACTGGTGGCATACACCTTTCATGATGAACTTGATGAGCGACAAAAGGATTCTCACTACGAACGGATCATTCGTCAAACCTTGACGCAGGTGATTTTATCCCAACACCTTGAGCGCTTCATTGATGTGATCGATCGCTTGTGTGAAAACTACTATCAAAACTTGCGACAATTCAAAGCAAGCTTTCGACCAAAGCAACCTGTCCAAGTGTTGTTATCGCTTGATCAAAGCGGGTTAGCGGATATTGATTTGGTGGCCATGTTGAAACAACAAGCCATTGTTGAGTTATTACCGCCAACTGCTGATATTCAAAGTGCGGATCTGGTGATCCAAGCTGCTGCGCTACAAACACCTGCTGGTCCACATTTGTTTAATTGGCCGGAACACCCTACTGCAGAGCGCTACGGCGAGTTATTCGCGGTATTGATGAGTTTGTGGCAAGATAAGCAAATGGTGAGTACCCCCAAACGCAAGCGTGCCTAAATCTTGATAGTTCAAACTACAGGCAGGACCCAGTGTCCTGCCTGTTTTGTATACCTTTGATGTCTGGCAGCGTCAGTGTTTCAGCAAACTATACCAATATGCCTCAGCCACGAAAATCTGTAGGCTCCGACGATTTGGCGACACTACGGTGAATTGGACAAGTTGCCGGTGCGGCCGGTTTTAGAAATCGGCAAAATACGCCGATGTTCTTACACCTAGATTTTGAGCCAAAGAAAATTACTTTGTCTCAAAATCTGCCGGTGAAATCTGCGCGAATCGCCAAAAACCGGTGTTTCACTTGACTTCACTACCACAGGCAATTGTCCAATTCACCTCCGTTTTGCCAAATCATCTCCGCCCACAGATTTTCTGCGTTGATATCGATAGCTAACAAATCAAATACGCTCACGTGTGACTTTATTCAATAGATGACATGTCATCTCAACGTCGGCAAGATGTTTTCGTAGCCATCGGGTGACAGTGGGCTGGCGTAGTGGAGGAACTGAAATCGTCGAACGTGGCAGAACTATTAACGGAGACAGTGGTTTTCTGGCTCCGTTAATAGTTCAGGCAAATTCAAAGACGCGGGTTTCGGCTTTGAATTTAGGCGAAAGAGCTTCGGCGGGCTTTGCCGATCTCTGCAGCCGGCCGGCCACGAGAGATGATTTCAGTTCCGAAACGAAGCTAGACCACTGTCGCCTGATGGCGGCATGAAACACTTACGCTGCCGGAAATCGATTGCAATCAAAAACTAGGACATCGAGGTGTCCTAGTTTTTTGTCGCTTATTGTTGATGACGTGCCCAAGCTTTGCGGGCTTCTTCGATCAAGAACACTGGAATTGGAATGATCGCTAAGAAGATCCAGTCGCTCGCTTGCAAAACTGTGGTGTTAAACAATCCTTGGAAGAATGGTACTGTCGTCAACACGACCAGCAACAATACTTCAAAAATGATCCCGTACCAAATGCGTTTGTTAGAGAAGATCCCTGCTTTGATCACAGAGGCCAATTGTGTCCGGCAGTTCAAAGCGTTAGCGATTTGGAAGAAGACGATCGCGCCTAACACCATTGTCGTTGCGCGCGCGTAGCCGGTACCATTTGAGAACAATGCGACTTTTGGCCAGCCGTTTTGCCAGTTGACGAAAAAGTAGGCGAACGTTGAGATCACACTGGCTAACAAGCCGTACCAAGCGAAGGCTTTGATCACCACATGCTTGTTCATCAAATGCGCAGTGCGTTTGCGCGGTGGTTGATTCATGATACCAGGTTCTGCAAGTTCGGCGCCTAAGCCTAACGCGGGCAACATGTCAGTCCCAAGGTCAACAGTCAAAATCTGCATGACGGTCATCGGCAGTGGGATCAACCCTCGAGAAAATAGGAACAAGACACTAGGAATCGCTTCTGGCACATTGGAAGTCAAAATGTAAGTGAGGAACTTTTGCAAGTTGGCATAAACGGTGCGGCCTTCTTCAATGGCAGCGACGATCGAGGCGAAGTTATCGTCAGTTAAGATCATGTCGGCAGCATCTTTGGCCACATCAGTCCCAGTGACACCCATCGCCACACCGATGTCAGCTTTCTTCAACGCCGGGGCATCGTTAACGCCGTCACCAGTCGAAGCGACGATTTCACCATTTGCTTGCAAGGTGGAGACGATTTTATATTTTTGTTCTGGGGCGACCCGAGCAAAAATGATTTCACCACGCAGCGCTTCTTGTAGTTCTGGTTCGCTCATCGCATCCAGTTCTGTGCCGGTGACGACCCGCGCTTTATCTGAAGTGAGGCCGATTTTGACGGCAATGGACTTCGCGGTTAACGTCGAATCGCCAGTCACCATAATGATCTTGATGTTGGCAGCGTGACATTTGGCGACTGCTTCAAAAATTTCTGGACGTGGCGGATCAGCCATCACCGTTAACCCGATGAAAGTCAATTGATTTTCAGTGTTTTCAATGGTCAAGGCATCTAATTGACTTTGTAAATCTTTTTGGAGTGGAATTTCGCGATAGGCGATCGCTAAACTCCGCAACCCTTGTGCGGCATACTTGGTGTTGGCGGCGTTGATTTTTTCGCGGTCAGCGTCAGTGATCGGACGCACGACGCCATTGACTTGCACCGTGGTACATTGCGGCAATAAATCAGAAAGGCTACCTTTGACGCAAGCCGACAAGGTGTGGTCATCATGTTGATGAATAGTGCCCATCCGCTTGCGATCTGAATCAAATGGAAATTCTTTCAACCGTGGCGTCGTGGTTTCGGCGCGGTCGAGATCAAATTTTGCTTTTTGAGCCATGATCACCAGTGCCGCTTCAGTTGGCGTGCCTAAGATCTTCGGCTTACCATCTGCCATTTGGACGGTGGTGTCGTTGTTTAATGCTGCGACACGGATCAATTTGTTGAGGTCAGGGTCTTGTTTAAAATCGATGGTTTGACCGTCAAGTTGGATCTCACCGTTATTCACATAACCTTGACCAGTGACTTCATAGTGATGTGCTAGGGTCCAAATATTGTTGACGGTCATTTGATTTTGAGTCAAGGTCCCAGTTTTATCGGAGCAAATCACTGTGGTTTCCCCTAAAGTTTCCACAGAGTTAAGGTCTTTGACTAAGGCGTGCTTTTTGGCCATGCGCTGAACGCCATGGGCCAACGAAAGCGTGACAGTTGGCAACAACCCTTCTGGAATGAACGCAACGATCATCCCTAAGGCAAAAATAAAGGATTTCGCGATCGGGTAATGCACGAAGAAAATTGCCGCCACGAAAAAGGCGAGGCCGATGGCAATGGCGATCATCGAAATTTGCTTGGTCAAACGATCAAGTTCTTTTTGCAGCGGGGATAAGACTTTGGTTTGCTGTTGCGTTAAGCTAGCGATTTTCCCAAATTCGGTGTTCATGCCAGTGGCGTAACATACTGCTAACCCAGTCCCTGCGCCAACTGTGGTGCCGGCGTACACTAAGTTGCTTTCTGCAAATTCGCCTTCACCAGGATCATAGCGGATGTATTTGGATTCAGGTACCGATTCACCAGTTAAGGCACTTTGATCGACTTGCATCGATGTGGCTTCCAGCAAGCGTGCATCGACTGGTACGGCATTGCCTGCTTGCAACGTGAACACGTCGCCTGGGACTAAGTCGACAGCATTGATCTGCTGGCGCTTCCCGTCGCGATACACTTGGGTATAAGTCGGCAACATTGCCATTAATGAATCAGTTGCCTTTTTAGCTTGGTGTTCTTGCCAAAACGAGAAACAACCGTTGATCACATTGACTAACCAAATGGCGATCCCTAACTCCAAGGTCCCACTTAAAATGGCAATGGCACCTGAGACCCACAGTAAAATCGCCATTAAGCTGACAAAGTTTTTGAGAAAGACTTTTAATTGCGATGATTCAGCAGCCTTGGTAATGGAATTTTCCCCATATTGCGCCAGGCGCTTGGTGGCTTCTGCTTGGCTCAACCCAGATTTTGCGGTATGTAATTGATCCAATACCGCGTCAGGTTGGCTTTGTGCGTAAGTCGCGCGTGAATTTTCAGTTGCCTTCATGATCCCACACTCCTTTTACAACATATATGCATAGTTTAACGCAATCAGCACGCCGCAACCATTTTGTAACATTCGCTTTTCGGCATATCTGTATTTTTATGAAAGATAATCATGATTTCAGTTGCAGAAAACGACTTCATTAGCTACAGTAAAGAGAAAGAGGGGAGCTTGGGGATGCAGATGAAGTGGCAATATTTCAAATGGTTTGTGCCGATCATAGCGGTGGTATTGATCGGTTTGTTTGGGGTCCGCAAACTTGTTCTTAACGCGCAAGCGGCTGCCGAAACTGAACGGATCCAACAAGTGCAAGCCAAAGCGAAGGCGACTAAGCAACAAGCAGCCAAAAAACTCGCCAAACAACGCGCCGCCAAGCAAAAAGCCGAAACGATCGACTGGCACAAGCCTTCTCAATCGATTCCTTATCCTGACGTCAACAAATATCCACATTTAGAATTTGTCGTCAGCCTTGCTAAGCAGCGGGTCTATCTCAAAAATGACGGGAAAACGCTATACACCATGTATGCGTCAACTGGGATGGACAACGCGACGCCAAAAGGCCATTATGCGATTCAAGCGGAACGTGGGACACACTTTTTTAATGGTCAAGTCATGGTGGGGGCTAATTACTACACCAGTTGGCTAGATCATGGTAAATACTTATTTCACTCAGTGCCAACCGATGCGCAAGGCCATTATATCGAATCAGAAGCGGCGAAGTTAGGTAAAGAGCCTGCATCTCATGGCTGCGTGCGATTGAGTGTTGCTGATGCGAAGTGGATCTACACCAATGCCAAAGTGGGGATGGCAGTGATCATTGAGTAAAACCAAGCAGTAGCGGCGTGCGCCGCTATTTTTTTTGCACTGGATAACCATGACTTTACAATTTGCGTGATTTTTACCAGCTGCCGCGCATTTTGCCTACCCGAAAAATATGAAATGGCCTATAATAAATGTAATATTGCTTGGGAGATCGGTTATGATTCAAGAATTCATTGCCGACGTGCCATTGCTGCTGGTACGTCTGCTGACGTTAAGTTTTTTTAGTATTGGGTTTATTCAGTATTTTCAACGGGTTTACAGTACCGTATTTGATGATCATCAACCGCGGCGCGCTTATTTAATGGTGTTGGCGATTGCCGGTGGCTTATTTGTGCATTTTGTGGTGATGGTTCAACCTGGTAGTCAAAATATCATTATCTACCATAATCTGGCGTTATTTATGTTGGTGACGCCGCTATTGTTTGAAGGCTTCAATCATTGGGAAGTCGCGGCACAATTTATTGCGATCGCGTTGTTGTGGTGGTCGCATCATCAAAGTAATTTTTCGCAACCGGTAACGTTACTGGCCATGGTCGCCTTTGGGGCGTTATTGTGGGGGATGCATCAACACGGGCACATGTTTTTGACCAAGTGGGCGGTTGGGGTGCCAACGGCCTTTGTTTATGGGAGCTTGTTTTGGTTGAGCACCCCTGCAGTTTCCGCCAATATGCCGATGACTTGGGCAATACGCGTGGAAAATGTGTTGTTGTTTGGGTTAATGCTTGCGTTTGTTTTAGGGTATTGGGGGCGTCAATCACAAATTGAAGCCGCTAATCGTCAGCTGCAAGAGTTAGCCTACCACGATCAACATGCTGATACGCGATATGCCGACCAGCAAAAAGAATTCACTGAACTCGTCAAACAAGCACAAAGTTTGCGACAACCATTGACGTTTGCGACTTTTGATCTCGATCATTTTCGTCAAGTGAATGATCAATATGGTCATTTGGCAGGCAATGCCGTGTTGATCCAAGTGGAACAACGGTTGAAAAAAGTTTTGGAAGATAGCGGCGTCGATCACCGCATTTACGCGACCACTGGTGAAGAATTCAACTTAGTGTTTCCCAACGCAACGCCTCAAGCGTTGACCACGTTGCTTGAGACTTGTTGGCAAGCAATCCGCAAAGGGGACTTTGATTATGAAGGCCATGGCATTGCCTTAACGATGTCTGGCGGAGTCACAGCATTGCAGCCAAGCGATGAGGACACCAATGATTTGTATAAACGTGCTGATGACAGTTTGTCGATTTCCAAGCGCGCAGGACGTGATATTGTCACCATCGATGGCAAACGCGCCTCTGGTAATGACAAAGTCGTGCGTCATGTCGACGATTACCGCTTTTTTGCTCAAGGGGTATATGAAATCACCGCAACGGGAAAGATCCGGCGCTCAAACGAATTGTTATTGCGGACATATGACCCGTTGCAACAACGTTGGGTCTTGCCGGATACCTTTGAGTTACCAGCTTGGATGCAGATCTCGTTGATCCAAGAATTTATGCATCGCACAGGCGCGTCGACGATGAATATCAACCTCACGGCCAATCAATTCGACGATCTTGATTTCGCGACGGCGATGACCCAATTTGTCGAAAGTAGCGACGGCCCCAAACATTTAAATATTGAAATCACCCATCTCAGCGATTCAGCGACGACGCGGCGGATCAGCGCCTTGTATCGTGCTGCAGGGGTGAAGTTGATGATCGATGATGTCGGTTCGGATAACAGTTTTGAATTGGTCCAAGACGTGTTAGGCTACGTCAACAATGTGAAGTTTGCGATGCAAAACTTACGCAAACAAACCAGTCCAGAACAATTGAAACAACGCGCGTCGTTTTGGGTGAAAGTCGCCAAACAACATCACTTGACCTTTGTCCTTGAAGGTGTGGAAAATGAAGCTGATGTGGCCTTAGCACGCGAGCTTGGCGTGTTATATGTCCAAGGCTACTATTTCGGCAAACCCAGTCTCGTGGTGCCAGATGCCACGGTGGCAGTGACCTTCTAAAGCAAAAGCCGGTGAAACTCGACGTGAGTTTCACCGGCTTTTTGATTACGTCAATTCGGTGGCGACTGGCTCGCCTGCGTGAAAAGCCACCAAACTGTCTAATGCTTGTTCAACCATGTTGCGCACCGCCACATCGGTGTAATAAGCAATATGCGGCGACAACAACACATTCGGCATCGCCAGCAACTCCTCCCACAAGGGATCGCTGAAGTCGTGATCTTCTGCCAGTTGCAACAAATCATCGGCTTCATGTTCAAAAGTGTCGATCGCCACGCCACCGAGTTTGCCAGAGCGCAAATGATGTAACAAGGCTTGCGTGTCTAAGACATTCGGCCGCGCCGTGTTGATGATCAAAGTTCCAGCTTTCATCATCCGAAAAGCTTGGTCGTTGAGTAAGTGATGATTGCTAGGATCCCCTGGGATGTGCAAGGTGATAATGTCGCTTTGCGCAAGCAGTTGTGGCAATGGCACCGCCTCATAGTGCAAACTGGCATCATGGGGTAAATGTGTGTCAGTGATCAATACCCGCGCACCAAAGCCATTTAAGATCTTGATGACGGCTTGACCGATGTGGCCAGTACCGATCACACCCACGGTACAATCACCAAGTTCGCGCCCCATGAAGGTTTTGGCT
This sequence comes from Lacticaseibacillus porcinae, assembly GCF_003946305.1. GTDB lineage: Bacteria > Bacillota > Bacilli > Lactobacillales > Lactobacillaceae > Lacticaseibacillus > Lacticaseibacillus porcinae. The sequence goes on along the minus strand of NZ_RHNS01000012.1, from coordinate 60,916 downwards.
AAGCGGTAATCATGATCGTGTAACGCAGTTTGCACCGGGCCATTTTGTCGCAGCAAGGTCAACATACTCATCACTGCAAACTCAGCGATCGCCCTGGGTGAATAGGCTGGGACATAACTGACTTTCACGTGATGTGCGCGTGCAGCGGCTAAGTCGACATTTTCAAAGCCGGCGTTGCGCAAGGCTAAGTAAGGGACCGGCAATTGCGCAAATAGCGCTGCCGGGTAAGGCACAGTTTGAAAACAGGTGATCGCGTCGGCGTTGTTGGCCTTTTGACAAGTGTCGACATTGAGGTAGTCGGCATATAAGTCGACTTCGTTTTCAGTGCGGGCCGCCCAAGCTTGAAAGTATGGCACTTCATCGCCGCGGACCCCAAAAGCTGAAATGTGCATCAGAAACCTCCATTCATCTGATGATATTTTCCGAGTCGTTTGAACCTTAAGTGTAGCGAATGAAAACGATTTAAGCAAATGGTCATTTCATGTCATTTACGATTTTTGTTATGGTATGATTAGGGGAAAAAAGGGGGGAAATGTCATGATCCGATTTTGGGGACAGCCAAAATATGCGCAAGCTGAACGGTTTGCGCTGGAATTATTTTTGCGGGAAAAAATCGGCGATCAATGGACGTTTCCTCAAGACTTCGGGCGCTTTAACGCGAAAGATATTACGACGTTACTTCAACAAACAGTCGCTGCAGTTCCTAAAGCTATTCAAATGGTGTCGATCAATTTAGATCAACCTGAATTTGCGCGGGCGGATTATTTGAAAGCTTTGCCGCAACTGCAAGCCCAATTGCCGGAGATGCAGTTATGTGTGGAGTTAACAGAACGGCCCAATGGCGTGGCCATATCGGCGTTGGTGGCAGCGGCAAAGGTGTATCAAGCAGGTGGGTTGTGGGTGTGCATCGATGATGTCGGCACTGGTGACAATCAACCTGAACTCGTTCAAGCGCTAGCGCCTTATGTTCAAGAATATAAGTTTGCGTTGCAAAATTTCCATGATCAAAAAGATTTCATCACCTTGGTGTCGCCGTTATTACAATTTTGGCGAGAACAGGCACAATTGGCAGGGGTATTTTTTGCGATCGAAGGTTTCGAGAATAAAGCAGATTTAAAAATTGCCACCAATTATCAACCAGATATTATGCAAGGGTATTACTTTGGGCGGCCGCAGTTGATCGATGTGAGTTAGACTTGGGGGTGTGATCATGACCACTTCAATCCGAAAACAAATCACTAAAGTTGGCACTGTCTTAACGGATATGGTGATGCCAAATATTGCCGCCTTTATTGCGTGTGGCTTATTAGCAGCGGTGTGTGCGCCTCATGGTTGGTGGCCGAATGCTGATATTTATCGCGTGGTGTCACTGAGTCAAGCCTATTTGATCCCGATGTTGTTAGCTTTCACCGGTGGCAGCAACGTTGGGGGTCATCGCGGCGGCGTGGTAGCAGCGATCACTGCGATGGGGGTGATTTCAACAGCGCAGTCTGCCGCGATTTTAGGGGCGATGATCGCCGGTCCTGTCGCTGGGTGGGCAGTGAATGCCGTTGACGATTGGTTGCGTCCGCATGTCAAACAAGGCTTTGAAATGTTGGTGAACAATTTCTCTGCCGGGATATTAGGGATCTTGTTGGCATTAGCAAGCTACTACGGCTTAGCGCCAGTGGTGGATGCTGGCGCTAGCTTGTTAGCTAGCGGTGTCGCGAATTTGATTGCTTGGCATTTGTTACCATTAGCCAACGTGATCATTGAACCAGCCAAAGTCTTATTCTTGAACAATGCGTTAAATCATGGGATCTTAACGCCGTTAGGGATGCAAGCAGCCGATCAAGTCGGGAAATCGGTATTGTTTTTAGTGGAAACTAACCCAGGGCCAGGATTGGGGATCTTGTTGGCGTTTCATTACTTTGGCCACGGCCATTCCCAAAAGTCTGCAGGCAACGCGGCGATCATTGAATTTTTCGGTGGGATCCATGAAATTTACTTTCCTTATGTCTTAAGTCAACCGGCATTGTTGTTAGCGGCAATCGCAGGTGGGGTGGCAGGCACGTTCACTTTCTCAAGCCTTGATGCTGGTTTGACAACAGTGGCTTCGCCTGGCTCGATCATTTCAATTCTGTTGTTGACGCCGCATGGGCTTGGCAGTTTCTTAGCAGTGGTGGCTGGTGTGTTGGCAGCGGCGGTCATTTCGTTTGGCGTTGCGAGTGTTGTGTTGAAGTACAGCCATCAACCTGCCAGCGACGTTGAGGTGATACAGCCTAGCAAACATGCGATTCGCAAAATCATTATCACCGGCACCCAAGGCATGGGCACGCCACAAATGGCAGTGACCTTGCTGCAAGCCAAGTTGAAGAATCTCAATGATATTACCGTCAGTGTCGTTGCCCAACCCATTTCTGAATTAACCCCTGATCAAAATGCTTTATTCATCACCCGCGATGATTTGGTATCAGTAGTCCATGACCAAGTGCCAGGAGAAATCCGCATTTTAGCTGTAACGAATTATTTGAAGTCGCCAGTGTATGATCAAGTGCTGGCGATGTTGCAAGCGCAAAAGCAATAGATCCGATCAAGTGGCTGAGACATACGCGAACTTAGCATAGAGTAGAAGGCGCCTGACGAGTAAATCCCGAACTTAGGATTTGCTTGGCAGGCGCCTTCTATGCAAATGCGTTGCTTGATGGCTCGTACAATCTTGTAACTGTCGTGTTGATTTTGGTGCCTTTAATTATCTCTCGGCCTTGATCGTGCAAACGGTGGCAGGCATTAGCAATCAGTCGTCAAAAAAATCGAGCCAGTCACCATGACAGACTCGATCTATCGTTTAATATTTTGGTTCCAACAAACGGCGCGGGCGAATGAAGGTGGTGATCGCCGTATCGTTTTCAGGAATGTAATCCGCTGATGCGAAGAATGCTTGCATATCGGGATCATCGCAAACGACCACGATGCGCGCGACTTGTTTGAAATATTCATCGAATTGATCCAACAACTCATGGCCGATACCTTGATGTTGGTATTCAGGTAAGACCATCAAGTCTTGAATGAACAACACCGTGTGCATATCTGACACGCCACGGATCAAGCCGACTAAGTTGCCGTCAACGTCCCGTGCGGTCAACAAAGTGGAATTGGCGATGCCGCGAGCGGTTTCGCCGATGTCTTGTAAATAGTGGGTCATCCCGACGCCACCATAAAGCTTTTTAATTTCATGAATGGTCAAACCAGTTTCAAATCGGTACTGCACGATATTGCCTCACAATCATCTTTAAAGTGTCTGCGATGATTGTACCCTTTTGTTGATGAGAGTTCATGTGAAAAAACATTAGGATTCGGTAAAATCGATGAATTGCACATTGTCGTCGATGTCCCCACCATCGCCTGACAAGGTAAAAATGCTCATGTTCGGGATATACTTCAAACTCAAATGTTCATCTAAGTCTTCTTGCGAGTACCCTTTGATGCCGACAGGCCCTAAGTTGCTGGGTAAATCGACATCATAATCGCTGGCTTCGTCTGAGTCAGGGATCACGTTAATGGTGAATTGCACTTGCATGTGGATCATGGCGTGTTGTGAATATGGCCCCACGCCATCTTCAAAGGTCAACAATAAGCGCTTATCCGGTGCTAAATGTGGTGTTAGTTTTGCCACTGCAGCATCATTAAAATGAATTTCCATGAGTTTGCCTCCTTGAAATGTCAACACTCCCTGACTTAAGCATAGTCACTTTGACGTGATAAGGCAATTTATAAGCCTATACAATTTTTTCGAACGATATTTGCTTTTCGTCACAATTTCTTCACATTTACTGGCTATATTAATCGTATGGATTTAAGTCACCCACTTATTTCCATACCCATACCCAACTTTTTCATTTTTACTCCTCCAAGTAAAAATCGCCAAGTAGCCACCCACTACTTGGCCAATCCTTACTCCTTGGTCGCCACCACCCATGGCGACCATTTTTTTGACTAAAAAAGGGATCTCAGGTGAAGACTGACTTGCCAATAAGGTCGTTTACAATAAACTTGTAGTAAGCGCTTTCTAGACGTGATATAATTCACATATCAGAAATAAATAGGTCTAATGTCAGGTCAACTGTTCACCATCTCAGGAGGAAAAAGATATGAAGAAACTGGTTACAGTCGGCACCACCATTTTACTGGCGTTAACTCTCGCTGCTTGTGGTAGCAATACAAAAGATAGTGATTCATCAAGCAAGACCAGCTCCAGCGCCACCACAAAAACGAAAATCACCATCAACGATGGCCTCAAGTCTGGTGAAACCGCACCAGCTGCGGGAACATTGGTGATGCGTCAAGGCTATGCCGCACCGCATGGCACGCAGTCGGCGGCAGCGGTTAATGTGACATTAAATGGAGATACCATTGTGGCGGCGCGCATTGATGAGTTCCAATATGTCGACAAATCTGCCGATTGGACTGGGGTGCCAAACTCAGACAAGGATTTTGGTAAAGGTTATCCTAGCGGCAAATTTTTAATCGGCAAAGCCCAAAATTCTAAGCCTTATTCTGCTTTAATGAAGAAAGAAGCGAAGGCGACGAAGACTTGGGAAGAAAGCATGACTGCGATTCAAAATTATGTCAAAGGCAAAAAAGTTTCAGATCTCAAGCAAACAGTCACGGATCTCAAGGCGACCAAAAAGGCTGCTGATGTGGTTTCTGGCGCGACGTTTGCCGACACTGCTGGTTATGTTCAAGCCATTTATGATGTCGCAACCAATGGGATGGTTTCAAAAGGGATCGCCACAACAGATAACAATGTGACAGAAGGACAAATCTTGGCAGCACCTCATGGCAAACAAAGCTTTGGCATCATCACTGTGGCGATGCAAAACAATAAAGTTGCTAATGTATTCGTCGATGAATTCCAATACACCCCAAGTGCAACCTTTGGCGCTTTGCCGAATTCAGATAAAGACTTTGGTAAAGGCATCAAGTCTGGCACGGTTTTAGCTTCTAAGCGGGCCAACTCCAAAGCTTACTCTGCTTTAATGACTAAAGAAGCTAAAGCGACTCATACTTGGATCGAAAACTCAGATGCGATCGCGGCTTTTGCCAATGGGAAGACTATTGCGGAACTTGAAACTGCCGTCGGTAAGGTGAAGAACACCAAGAAAGTCGCAGATGTGGTTTCAGGGGCAACATTTGTCGATACTGCTGGATACTTACAAGCAATTATTGATGCAGCCAAAGCAGCAAAATAATCAAGACTTAACATCGTGAATCTATCATTCAAAAGGCGAGGACCGGTTTTTGCGGTTCTCGCCTTTTGAAGTGGCAAAACGGTAGCTGAAAATGAACCATGACTTGGGCAAAGCGCCTAGATTGCGTGATCGTCAAGGTGCAGATGATGAAAGGGGAGATACTACCTCAAACACGGGAAAAAGATGGTGGTGTGGCACGATGGCTCAGGCATGAAAGCAAGTATGCCTGAGCCGTCATGCATTAATTTGAAACCGATCATAACGCGGTTCAATTTCCTTGGTGATCGCCGGATTATTCGATAAAATATTTCGATTAATTAAAATACAAAAGAGAAGTTAAGCCGCCATAGTGGGGATTCAATTTATGACGGTATTTCCGATCAGTTGCCATCACTTTTGCCTAAAAGCCTATACATATAGGATGCACTGCGGTTCAAATTAATTGACGAATATGACACCGAATCCCGTTGTCGACGATTTAAACGGCTAAAAGGTAACGCCTTCGGAAATCGGTTACAGCATTTTGGACCAATATTTTTACAATTCGTTCGGGTTTTGCATACCACTTTGACGAAAGGTGAAATGAAAGCGTACAACAACCGGTATCCTCGAGGTGCCCGAAATCGTGCCCGGCCAATTGAATTGGTGTGTACCAATATTTCCGCAGTTGCAAAGCGTTTTCAAGCTTGGCATACTCCTATTTGTACTAAATTTTTTACTAGTCCGTTCGACTAGAGATCTTGGAGGAACTCATGAAATCATATATGCAAAACCTTGGGCGCTCCTTACAACTGCCAGTCGCTGTACTGCCAGCTGCCGCGCTTTTGGTCGGGATCGCCAACTACTGGCTGTCCTTTGGGCCTAACGCTATTGCAACGTTCCTGTTGCAAGGTGGGTTGGCAATTTTGGGTCAATTGCCAATTCTGTTTGCTGTGGGTGTTGCCTTAGGGATGTCTGAAGGCAAAGACGGGGCCGCAGCCTTTGCTGGGTTAGTTGCCTTTGAAGTGCCTGTCAATGTGTTGAAACCTGAAAATATCGCGGCTTTCACCGGCGTTAAAGTCACTGCGGTGGATCCCGCCTTTTCTCAAATCACTAACGTTTTCATCGGGATCATCGCTGGGTTGATCGCTGCCGCATTGTTCAACCGTTTCCACTCAGTTAAATTACCAATGGCCTTGTCTTTCTTCTCAGGCAAACGTGCAGTGCCGATCATGGCGGCTTTCGTTATGATGATCGTGTCTGCGATCTTGTTTGTGGTTTGGCCACCAGTTTATAACGTGTTGGTTGCCTTTGGTGAATCCATTGTGAAACTCGGTGCCGTGGGGGCCGGCTTGTACGGCTTCTTCAACCGTTTGCTGATTCCAACAGGTTTACACCAAGCCTTGAACTCTGTGTTCTGGTTTGACGTTGCCGGGATCAACGATATCGGTAAGTTCTTAGCCTCTCAAGGGACTAAAGGGGTTACCGGGATGTTCCAAGCTGGGTTCTTCCCAGTCATGATGTTTGGCTTGCCTGCTGGTGCGTTCGCGATTTACAAAAATGCCCGCCCAGAACGCAAAAAAGAAGTTGGTTCTTTGATGTTAGCCGGTGCGTTCGCCTCATTCTTCACCGGTGTGACTGAACCGCTTGAATTCTCCTTCATGTTTGTGGCATGGCCATTGTATGTGATCCATGCGGTATTTACTGGTATCTCCTTAGCCTTTGCAGCGTTCATGCACTGGACTGCTGGGTTTGCCTTCTCCGCTGGGTTAGTCGACTTTGTCTTAAGTTTCAAGAACCCAATTGCCAACATGCCTTACATGTTGATCATTCAAGGGTTAGTGATGGCTGTGATCTACTACTTCGGCTTTGATTTTGCCATTAAGAAGTTCAACATCATGACCCCAGGTCGCGAAGAATTACCTGCCGATGACGGCAAAGTAGCGCCTGAAGTGGTTACTGATGCAAACGACGACAAATACACCATCCAAGCTAAGCGCATTTACGCTGCCCTTGGTGGTAGCGACAACTTGAATGTTGTGGATAACTGCACGACGCGTTTGCGTTTGAAGTTGTCCGATACTGGCAACATTGATAAAGCGGCGATCAAAGCCACTGGCGTACCTGGTATCAATGTTTTAGATAAGAACAACTTACAAATTATTGTCGGGACTGAAGTGCAATTTGTTGCGGATGCTTTGACGCAATTAAAAGAATCCAATACCCCAGTTTCTGCAATCGAACCAGCTGCTGCAGCTGCTCCGGCTGCTGCTGCAAAGTCTTCTGCTACTGAAGCTGGCGTAGACGTTGAATTCCACAGTGTGGCCAACGGTCATTACTTGGAACTCGATCAATTAAGCGATCCTACTTTTGCTCAAAAAATGTTAGGTGACGGCTTTGCCATCGACCCAACTGACGGCAACATTGTGTCACCAGTTGATGGTGAAGTGACCACGGTATTCCCAACTAAGCATGCGATCGGCTTTAAGACTGCTGGCGGCTTAGAAGTCTTACTGCACATGGGCTTAGATACGGTTGAATTAAAAGGCGCAGGCTTTGATGTCCAAGTTGCTGATGGCGACAAAGTCAAACATGGCCAACTGGTTGCTAAAGTCGATCTCGAATCGATCAAAGCTGCTGGGAAGCAAACGCCAATGATCGTGATCATCACCAATATGGATGCAGTCGGCTTGTTGAAATATAATGCGGTCAAAGATCCAATTGCAGATGATGCTAAAGTCTTAACGGCAACAACTAAATAAGATTAAAAAATGCTGTTTCAGCCTGATCGCTGAAACAGCATTTTTTGTGTGTTAGTCGAAAGGAAACTTCATACCCCAAGCGTTGCGAACGTCATCCATAATGTGGGAAACGTCATGTGACATCGCCAGTTGCCCATCATCATGTCCGGCTTCGATATAGCGTTGCATATCGCGGACTTCATATTGCAACGCTAGCGCTGAGTCGCCGGCTTTCAACGTTTCAGTGTGCGAAGTGTGTGCGTCTTCAGTGTAGGTGACAACAGCTTCAGTGGCGCGGGGATAGTTGTTGATCTCGACATAGCCTTTGGTGCCAGACACCACGCCACGCTTAGGTTGCTTAGCGCGCAGTGACAAGGCCATTACCGCCATTTGTTGGTCCGGATTTTTCAAAATGATCCCAGATTGTTCATCGACGCCAGTTTCAAAGAATTTCACGGTGGTGAGGGTGACGTTTGGTTGCGACTTCAAGAACGTCCGCGCAAAGGCCGTCGCATAACCGCCGATATCAAGCAACGCGCCGCCTGCTAAATCTTTGTTGAAGAAACGGTTAGTGGGGTCATAATCTTTCAAACTGCCGAAGTTGACTTGCACCATGTTGATGTCGCCAAGTTTGCCTGAGGCGATCAAGTCCTGGACTTGTTGATAAATCGGCATATGCATCAAGGTCAAACCCTCAGTTAAGATCAAGCCTTTGGCCTTGGCCAAGGCTTGGACTTCGTCGAATTGCTTGGCGTTGACGGTGATCGCTTTTTCTGCGAAGACGTGTTTGCCAGCGTTTAAGGCTTTCTTGATATAAGGGTAGTGGAAAGTGTGTGGCGTGGCGATGTAAATAATGTCGACCTTTGGATCATTGATCAAATCATCAGCGTCGGTGTAAGTTTTCACAATATGTTTTTCCGCGGCAAATGTTTTGAGCATCTCCGCATTCACGTCAGCGACCGCGTAAATCGAGCTGTTGACGGCATTGAACGCGTCCGCCATTTCATGCGCGATCCAGCCAGTGCCAATCATTCCCCAATTATATGTTGTCATGTTAATGCGTCCTTTCTAATTGTTGAACGTCACCGTCAGCAGTTTCCAACAAAATCGTGTGAACTAGGCCGCTAAACAATGACGTCGCGACAACACCTGGCAATTGTTCAAAACGGTGGGCGAAGTCAAATACATCAGCGCCTTCAGGTAAGGTCACATCGATCACCACATTGCCATCTCTGGTACGCGTCAAGCCCATGTAGTTGCTAGCATCACGCAAGGTGGCAGTGGTGTGAAAAACGTCTGCAACTTGCTGCACTAAGGGGATGGCAACATCTAAAGCTTCTACCGTTAACGGCACTTGGCGATCAAATTCAGGCACATAGCGTTCAGCGCCGACTAATAAGACGAATTGTTTGGTCAACATCGCATTGCGCTTTTCATAAGTGAAAATGGCGCCGCCACTTTTTAAGGCATCAAATTGTGCCGTCACTTGATCACAACCATCAAAAGCCAGATCAGTGGCCGTTAAACTTTGATCGACAGTTAAACTAAGTGTGCGACAGGTGGCAACAGTCGCTTCTGACGGACTACAAATGCGCAGATCAGTTAACGTGCTTGAAGCAATGGCTTCTGCGAGTTGTTTGATGTGATTACCGCCGCCTAGGCTGATCGCCATGCCGGAATGGATCATCGCTAATGCCGCTTGAATTTGTTTAGACATGTGTTGCCCTCCCGAGAAATTAAATTTCACAATTAATATAATTCGTGAAATAAATTTTGTCAAGCGCTTGCGTAAATGCTAAAAATGCACTAGATTTGAAAAGGAAGAATTTCACGACAATTGAAATCACGAAATTTTTGAGGTGATCAAAATGGCCCCACGCAACATTATTAACGATCTCTATGCCCAACAACCGAAAATGTCAGTGACTGACAGTAAAATTGCGCAGGTGATTTTAGCTGACCCTAGCAAAGTGGTGAACATGACCATCGCGGCATTAGCCAAGTCCGCACAAGTCAGTGAAGCGTCAGTGTCGCGGTTTTGTCGGAATTTAAATCGCGAAGGCTTCCATCAAGTTAAAATTGAACTTGCCCAAACCGCAGAGGATCAACATAATTACTATCACGATATTCATGCCGATTCTCTTACCCAAGCGCTTGAAAATATTGCCGCCAACAAAACCGCAGAAGTTGACGCGACGTTAAAAGCAGCTGATACCGCAGAAGTTGAGCAGATGTTAACGTGGTTGAAACAAGCGCCAGTGATCCAGTGTGCCGGCGCGGGTGGTACTTATCCTGTCGCTTTAGATGCTGTGTACAAGTTCAATCAACTCGGCTTTTTAGCGTTGTCTGATGCGACTTATGAAACCAGCATGGCGCAAACCATGAACTTACCGAAAAATTCGGTATTGCTGGTGATTTCAAATTCTGGGGAAACTTCAAACTTGATTAACCAAGCGCAATACGCAAAACAACACGGCGTCCATGTGATCGCCTTGACCAATCGTGAAGACTCACCGCTAGGCAAGCTCGCCGACGCCCATGTTCTAACTGCAGTGCGGCAACAAGTTTTTGAATCTGAATATTACTTCTCTAGATTGTCGGCGACTGCGGCAATCGAAACGTTGTTCTTATTGATACTCGCACAAGATCCGGCGTATTCTGATCATATTCAAGCCCATGAACATTTGATCGCCGATGCCAAAATCTAACACAAATGATGTCCCTCATCGTGAATGTTTCATGCCGCCACCAGGCGAGAGTGGTTTAGCTCCGTTGCGGTCATTTGAAGCAGTGGTCTCCAGTTGTCTCGTCGCTGCATAGTGAGGGTCCTCGAGGAAGCTAGCCTGGATGTCTCGCTACGCTCCCCACCAGCCGGATCTTCCTCTGCGGTTTTCCGTAAACGACAAGTCGTTAACGGAAATCTCACTATGCTGCAACGGACAACTTCCGACCACTGCTTCAAACGACCTCCACTGCGCTAGCCCACTATCACCTGATGGCTACAAAACGCAACTTGCCGACGTTGATATGACATTTCATCTATCGAATGAAGTCGCACGTGAGCGTATTTGATTTGTAAGCTAGCAACACAACGTAGAAAATCTGTGAGCGGAGATGATTTGGCAGAGCGGAGGTGAATTGGACAATTGCCTGTGGGAGTGAAATCAAGTGAAACGCCGGTTTGTGACGGTTCGCGCAGATTTCACCGGCAAATATTGAAACGGAGTGAATTTCTCCGGATCAATATTTAGTCGAAAGAACATCGGCGGGCTTTGCCGATTTCTGCAGACGGCCGCACCGGCAACTTGTCCAATTCACCGCAGTGGCGCCAAATCGTCGGAGCCCACGGATTTTCGTGCCGGAGGCAAGTCGGTATCGCTAACTGAAAAATTTAATTCACCGGACATTATTTGCAAGCAAAAAGCTAAGACCGCAGTTTCAGGTCTTAGCTTTCATTTGTATTAGTTTACTTTTGGGACCCGCGGGAGCTTGACTTTAAATTCTGCACCATGGGGTTGGACGTCTGAAACTGTCATTTTTCCGCGATGAGCTTTAACGATCCAAGCACCGATCGACAGGCCTAAGCCACTGCCACCGGTTTTGCGATTGCGAGATTTGTCGGCGCGATAGAAACGTTCAAAGATGTGGGCTTTATCGTCATCGGAGATCGTTGGGCCAGAGTTGCCGACCACTAAGTTCCAATCATTGGCAGACACCGTGACTTTCACCCAGACGCGATCACCTGAGGCAGTGTATTTGAAGGAGTTGTCGAGCAATAACACAGTCAGTTGATGCAGTCGCTCCGCATCAAATAACACATTGCCGTGTTCTGGGAGATCCACTGAGAAAGTTTTATCTTGAGAGGCGGCAATGTCTTCGTATGGCCGCAACATTTTGGTGAAAAAGGCATTCAATTCATAAGGTTGAATATCCAGTTGCACGGCATTCGAGTCGGCCTTGGCGATCGTCAACAAGTCGCCCGTCAATTGCCGCAAACGTTTAGTTTCAGATAACGATGTGGCGATGGCTTCAGTTTGATCGATGATCTTGGCATTGGGTTTGGTCAACATTGCTTCTTGTTGACTTTGGATCACTGCTAGCGGCGCCCGCAGTTCGTGGGCGGCGTCGGCGACAAAGTCTTGTTGATGCTGCCAAGCGACCACGATCGGTGCTAGCGAGCGATTAGACAGCCAATAAGCTAACGCCAACGCCAACAACCAGAAAATCACCATCGTCAAGATCAAGGCTTGGCGGAACGTTTTCAAGGCAAACATTTGCGAGTCAATGTTTTGGACGATCATCACATATTTGCCAGCATAAGTGGAATTGGTGTTATTTTTTTTCACTTTGATCAACAAGGTGCGAAATGTCCCGCTGGTGGTGGTCAAGGTGCGTTTGTCGTTGACATATTTCTTGTTGAGTTTCATGTATTGCAAATAGGCGTAAGCATCCATACCGATTTGCGCTTGATTGGTGATCTTGCCTTGACTGTTGAACACTAAGATCGTGGTGCGCATCGGATTAGGCTCGTTGCCATTGGGTTTCCCGTTTTTAAACGGGTTGCGGCCGATGGTCCCAGTTTGGGAATTGGAAAGGGTTTTGCGCTTTTGTTGGACCAAAGTTTGATCGACATCGCGGTAAACTGAGCGTTCGTACATCACAAACACGATCAATCCCAGCGCGATAAACAACCCGGCAAAGCTCAGCAGTTGCGCGACAAACAAGCGCCTGCGTTGATGTTCGATGGCAGTGTCACTGTTCATTCAAACCCCTCACTTTGTAAAATGTAGCCGACACTGCGAATGGTTTTGATCATTGCTTCGGCTTCAGTGTGGCGTAGTTTCTTCCGTAAATTCGACATGTAAACTTCCACCACAGAAATCGCAGTATCTGAATCAAAGCCCCACAGCCGATCAAAAATCTGATCTTTGGTGATGATGGTGTCAGCATTTTGCAACAAGTAAACCAACAAGTCATATTCTTTGCCATTTAAAGTGACGGGGGTGTTATTGACGTTAGCGGAGTGATTGGCAACATCCACTGACAGTGGCCCACAGCGCAACACGTTGTCAGCGGCAAGTTTGCCAGTACGCTTTAACAACGCCTTGAGCCGCATGATCAATTCTTCGCGGTGGAAAGGCTTGGTCAAGTAATCATCGCCGCCTAACGTAAACCCCCGTAATTTATCGGCAAGGGCGTCTTTAGCAGTAAGGATCAACACTGGGGTTTGAACGGCTTTTTGACGAATGGTTTTTAATAAGTCAAAGCCGTTCATTTCCGGCAACATGATATCTAACACAATTGCGTCATAAATATCTTGTTCGGCCATAAATTCACCGTCGCCACCAGTTAGTGCGGCTTCCACGTCAGCAAAGTCGCTGATAAATTCGCAAATACTTTGATTTAAGTTAGGGTCGTCTTCAACGACTAAGATCTTTGGTTTTGTGGTCACTAGCTCGCACCTGCTTTCTCATTCTTTAGCATCTTACCTGTTGAGTCTAAAAACTACCTTAAAGCGTGTTGCAACTGCGCGTCAATCACGTAGAATAAAGGTAAACAACTGGGAGATGACAACATGGAACCCACTGAAAGTATTAGTCGTTTACAAAAAACTGAAGGCGCTAACACCTTTTTGGAACAAGGCTTTATCACCGAACGCGATGAACCGGCGATGATGGATAAAGATTGGTGCCAAGACTTTTTATTGCAAGTCAACGATGAATTGCGGTTGCGGAGTTTGACGCAGCGCGGCATTTTAGAAAAATTCAACTATTATATGGGTGACGGGATGATCATTTATAATCCTGACGAACTCACCCAAGCGGATGCCAAACGGAAATTGCGTTATGCCTTAGGCTTTCATAAATAAGCTAGTTTTCCCAACGCTGTGGCCAGCTTCGATTGCTTTGGTGGCGGCGACTAAATGTTTCAAATCAAACGGTGCCGTCGTGGTGACAGACGCTTGAATCACGCCGGCATCATATAATGTCGCCAGTTGATTGAGAATATGGCGCGTTGAGTCATAAGCGACGTTGAAGTCTGATTTGGTGAACATGTATTCTTGATCAAAACTTGCGGCTTTCGGTTTTAAACCAGCGAGATCAAGGGGATGGGTTGGGGTGACGATGGTGCCGATATGGCCAAGCGGCGCGATCAACTTAACCGCTTGTGCCAAATAGGGTTCTGGCGCGTATAAAATGGCGATCCCATCAACCAGCCGCGGAATTTGCTTGGCCCAATCGTCGTGATAATCTAGCGGTTGATCGACATGATGTTGCGTTAACCAATCGAAATGCTTCGAACTTGCTGTGGCAATGACCTGCAACCCGGCCCAATGGGCAAGTTGCGTGAGCATCGAGCCGACACCACCAGCCCCATTGATCACCAACAAACTTTTACCTTTGTTGGCGTTTAGTGCTGGGGTGAAGCCCATTTTTTCAAATAAAAGTTCCCAAGCAGTCAACCCAACTAATGGGATCGCCGCTAAGTCTGTTGCTGCGGGACGTTCAGGCACTGGTGCGGTCAAATGTGCAGGGACTGCTTGAAAATGTTGATAGCTCCCAGCTTTTTGGGTGGTGCCTGCGTAAAACACCCGTTGGCCGACGGTATATTCTTGAACCGCACTGCCGACTGCAGTAATGTGGCCGACGCCGTCATAACCGAAAATTTTCGGATGAGCTTGGGGCTTTAAGTTCGCGCGTAATTTGGTGTCGATCGGATTTAAACTGATCGCTTCTAGCTGCACCACGACTTCATCTGCGGCAGGCGTTGGGATCGGTAAGTCAATTTCTGTAAACACATCAGGGTCGTCGATCGCACGACCGTTGAAGGCGGCAATGGCAAGATTTTTTGGCATGGTAAGCCTCCGATAGATTAAGTTTTTAATAGCTCTAGTGTAAATCATTCCCACAATCTGGTAAACTGGTCTCAACTTGTACAATCGGAGGAAACCCATGTCCCATGTCAAAAAAAGCCATGCATATGGTTTACTTATTTTATTAATCATCGCCGCAGTCGGTTTTAGTTGGCTCGGTTGGTTTGCCACGAATCCTCAAGATCTCATGGCCAAAGCCGCAACGATCAGCTTAGGCGTCGGCTTAGCGGTTGGGGTGTGGTTATTAGTTGGCTTAGACGCCAGTTGTCAAACCCGCCGCGGACGCTTCGGCGTTGATATCGTGGTCGGTGGGGCGATGATGTTGTTGATCTACATCTTTATGCTTGGGTTGACTTTTGATTGGCTGTTCACATTCGGGGCTATCGGGATCGTGTTGGTATTATCATTACTGTTTGCCGCTCGACGCATTTAATGATTTTTGGTGGCTGAGACATACGCGAACTTAGCATAGAGTAGAAGGCGCCTGCCGAGTAAATCCCGAACTTAGGATTTGCTTGGCAGGCGCCTTCTTTGCAAATGCGTTGCTTTATGGCTCGTACAATCTTGTCATTGTCGTGTTTATTTTGATGCCTTTAATGATGTCCTGGTCTCTTTTTTGTGGGATTTAAACTTGGGATTCCAGCTTCCGGCCCAATTTCTAATCACTGCCACTCAACAGACGACTATTTCCGCACCCGTGTCGATCATGACATGAAAAAAGCTAAGACGTCGTTGTCTTAGCTTTGCAATGCGGTTATTGCACATGTTCAATGGCAATTTGAATGTTTTCTGGAACCCGTGGACGTAAAATTGCGATCAAGCTTGCCAAGTCAATACGGAAGGTCATCCGCACGAACCGCCGCGGATTCAAGTTGAAGATCGCCACCACCATTTGTTTGCCATTAGGAAGATCTAGCGGCGTTAAGGTGATCGCTGATAACTTGGTATAAGGGATCACGCGAGAGAAAATACCAGTCGCGATCACTTTTGTTGGCGTCAAGCCAGAGTTGCCAGCCATGATCACCAAGGTGATGAACGCTGCTGCAAAAACGATGTAGGCAATGCTAGTTGTACCTGATTCCACCAGTAAGGCGGCTAAGATGCCGGCAAAGAAGACTTGAAATAAGGCGTAGCCGCCGCGTACATCGATTTTGTTTTGCCAAAATAAGAAATATCCGCCAGCTGCGATCATTGCAGCGTCTAAAATAATAAAGAATATGTCAACCATGGTTAATCCTTTCCATCGTTTGCTTCTGGATACAAGCCGCTGACTTGTTGATACCAATGAAACAAGCGGGTGATGATGATTTTAATGACGGCAAAGCCTGGGATCCCTAAGATCACGCCGACTAAACCGAATAGATTCCCTGCGGTCAACAACACGATGACGATCGTTAAGGGATGCATTTCAAGCTTGGAGCCCATCACTAATGGTGAAATCAGTTGTGTTTCGATCAACCATTCGATAAAGAAAGTGATGATCACTGCGATCAACATTTTCGGTGAAGTGGTGGCACCCACGATCAACGCAGGGACCATCGCCAGCGCTGAGCCAAAGTACGGGATCAAGTTCAAAGGCCCGGCGATCAAGCCCAACACTAAGGCAAATTTCAACCCAATGACAGAGAAGCCAACCATAAAGATGATCGCCACTGCCATCGCCACAGTTAATTGACCTTGAACATAAGAGCCGACTTTATCATTCATTTCATGCAAGGTATCACTCATACTACGCCGCAACCGCGTGGGAAACAAGTTGACTAACAATGGGGCGAAGTGATCGCCTTCTTTTAATAAGAAGAATAAAATGATCGGCGCCGTGGACACGGTGATCATCACGTTGCCAACGATCCCAAAGAAACTTTGTAAACCAGAAACTGTGCCTGATAATAAGGAGCCTTTTTTACTGTTGAGGCTGGCCATGAACTCTTTGCCGAATTGATTAAGATCGGCTTGAGAGATGAAACTTTGATTTTCGTTGAGGTGCGTCAGCCAGTCGGAGAAGGATTGCCAGTATTGCGGGTAATATTTGACGATGTTGTTAAATTGCTGCTCGATCGGCGGCACCACTTTGACGATCGCCAATACCAACAACCCCAACACGACAATGAATACTAACGCAATGGCGAGAATGCGTTTGACGCCATGTTTTTGTAAAAAATTCACCAGCGGGTTCAGCAAGTAAAATAGCACCCCGGCTAAAATAAATGGTGGGGCGACGATGCCGACAAAAGCACCCACTGGCTTAAACAACCAAGCGATTTGGGTAAAGATCCAAATGCCGAGCAGTACCAACACGATATTCAAGCACACCGTGGTGAATCGATTATTAAGAAAACGGCGGTAGAACCAGGACTTATGCTCCATTGGGTGCCTCCTTGCACGGGTTTCTTCTATTAGTGTACCGAATCTGCGCGCAATTTGCGAATTAACCCTGTGGGCGTCATAAAATGTTAACGCTTACCTAAAAGCCTGTTATACCGCCGCTGAAATGTATCTGAATGTAAATTTGGTTTGTAAATTCACGATACAAAGTCTATAAATGCCCACAATCGGGCACTTAATGTAAAATTAATGTATATTTGAGCTTTACATTCGGAGGATTTCAGGTATACTAGTAATCATAGCAAACCAATTGTGGTGGAAGGGAGTGTCATCAATGACATCAATCGAGATTATGAAATGGGTATTACGGGTCATGATTGTGTTAACAGTCGTCCTCATGTTTACTCATATGGCAACAGTTGCAATTCTCTTGTTAGCCGTCGATGTGCACTTCGGCGTCTTCTATCTGATGACGCGTAACAAGTGCGATCGCCGCCAACTCAAACACATTCCAGTGACTCACCGGATGTAAAAGTTTTGCCCACATCGCGCACCAGCCGTGCCGAAATGTGATTTTGACCCAGACAAAAAATGTCTGGGTCTTTTTTATTTGGTGGCGGGTCAGTCATTTGAAATTGGAACTCCAGCTGGCCGCCGGGACGTGGAGAGGGTCCGAATCGGAGCTAGGCGAGAGCTGTAGCCGGCCGCACCGGCAACTTGTCCAATTCACCGCAATGATCCCAAATCGTCAGAGCCGACAGCGTTTTCGTGCTGCCAGGCAATGGTGAGACTCATACTTTTAGCATTTGTTGTAACAAAATAGCCGGATCACTGGGATCCGGCTAACAGGATTTAGTCGAGGATCGGGCGATACAAGCTGACCACAATGCCTAAGATCACGACATTGTCAAAATACATATCGTCCATATCATCATTTTCAGGATGGAGGCGGATGCGACCGTCTTCTTTGTAGAAGCGCTTGACCGTGGCTTCAGAATCTTCAGTCATCGCCACAACCACTTGACCATTTTCAGCATTTTGTTGTTTCTTGACGATGATTTGATCACCGTTTAAAATGCCCATTTTGATCATGGAGTTCCCAGATACGCGCAACATGAATAATTCGTCGGCGTCATAGCCGATATCATCAGGTACTGGGAAGTAGTCGTCAATGTTTTGGATCGCGGTGATCGGGACACCTGCAGCAACCGTCCCGACAATCGGGATCCCACCGTTGGTAACGCCGATGTAATCGCGTCCGGCTTGGGTCAACATCAAGGTACGCGGCTTGGTCGGGTCTTTGGCGACTAAACCATTGTCTTCGAGTTTAACTAAGTGAGCAGCCACTGTGCTTGAACTGGAAAGGCCGACTGCCTTGCCGATTTCACGTACAGTTGGTGGAAAACCGCGATCTTCGATGGAGCTGTGGATCGTTTCGAGGATCTCTTGCCAACGTTTGTTCTTTTTTCCGGTAGGCATCTGGCCCACTCCTTTCGCGTACGCAACATGTTTTGATTACTTATAGCGTACCAGAGCGAACAGCTGTTTGCAACAATTTTTCTTGAAGAATCGTGATTTAATGCGTTTTCGCGTTATAAACTGCCAGCTTCGACAGTATGAGTTAAGGTCCATGTGATTTCTGCGCGCCAATGACTGTCCAAACTGGTTGTGGCGTCTTCCGTCGGTTGCAGCCGCAGGTCGATCGGCGGTGTTTCAACTTCGGTGCGGCCAGTTTGAATGACCGCGGCAGGGGCATCATAGTCGAGGCGCTGATCATTGATCAAAATGGCAAAAGGAAAATCCTTTTTCGACGGCGTAGCACCTAAATTGACACTTAACTGCCAATTTGCGACATCGTAGTGATCGATAACGGCGATGTTGACAGGATCCAGCGGTTTATTCACCTTGCGATCAAATAATTCAAGGCGAGTAAATTCCCAATTGAGTTTGTCAGGCGCATTGACAGATAACATCACGGATGGTTTGGCGATAGTGATCCCAGCATAATTAGACACTAAGGTATAGGCTTGCTGCGAGTTTTCCATAATCAGATCTAATTTGATCGCGTAAGGGGTCCCAGCTGCAGTGGCTTGCATCAAGGTTTTGATCAAACTACCAGTGCCTTGTATTTCAAAGGCAACTGCCGCATCGCTGAGGTCGTCGATATAACCTGAGGCATTGTTCACGCCGGTAAAATTACGCATCGACTTTTGATTGGGGAGATCTAATTGTAAACCTTTGGGCGTTTGTTTGGTGGGGGTGATCGTCCAATCATATTTCCACCGACCTGCAGGCAGTTGTTTTGCGGTTTCAGTGAGTCCTTGCGTGCTGTGAATTAAAGGTTTCAACGCGATGGCGTCGGCATTAGTATCCACCGCAGCTAAGCCGCCAATATGAAAGTCGTGAGTGGCCTTAGCTTTGCCTGCTGTGGCACCTAACGCTGCTGAAAGCCCAGGTCGTGCGGGATCCCAGTTGACTTGTTGACTCGCTTGTCCATGAAAGCCGACGGAAACACCAGAGGTATGCGCTAAGTTCACATTTTGGCTGGCAGTCCAGTTGATCCGATCGGTTGCATCGATCGGGGTCGTTTGCGTTGTTGCTTGATAGGCGGGACTGCCAGTACTTGGGAACACGACTTTTGGTGCTTGAATGCTCAGCGTTTTTGTCGGCTGCTTCACCAGCAAGCGACTGATATCACTGGCCACCAACGCCGAATTCGTCAAACTCATCGGCGTGTTAGTCGTATATTGAAAAAAATAGGTGCCAGGGGTGGTTGGTGTATAGCTAAAAGGAATCGTAAAACTCCAAACGCCGAACGGTACCGCTTTAGGGATCGTTTTGGTGTAAACGCGCTTCGCTTGATAACGACCGCCGACATAAGGTGCGACTTGCCAGATCGTTAAGGTCACATCCATGCTTTTGAAAGTGTCGAGAAACACTGGTCGGGAATAATAAGCCGTTAAATCTTGTGGAGTGTTCACGGTAGTGGTGAGATAGGCATTATCAGGTGTTGGCGGTGTGAACCCGCTGTTGAGCAACCAATTATATGGAGGCGTTGCTTTGGCAGGTGGCACATCCCAAAGACTCACTTGCGGGTACAGGATCTCTGGTAGTTCTGCCGCTTGCACTGGTTTGCCGCCAGTCAGTGACAAGACCAATAACAACACCCACCATCCATGGCGTTTGCTTGATTTCACTAAAATCAGCGCCAACATCATCACGCCAGCAAATACTAATGGCATGCTACGCTGATTGCCAGTGGCGGGAAGATTTGGATGCGGACGGGCGAGAATTTCACCTTTGGCGACTTGCGGGGGATCGCCAGTGACTGTGATCGTCATGTGCGTTTTCATGATTTTCTCCTTGTGGTGAGCAACCAAATGATCACTGCGATCATGACCACAACTAAACCAATCAAGGCGTAGACCCACCAAGGTAGCAGTGTAGTTGCGGCCTTCGGGGTGACTTTGGCGATTTGGTCACCGGTGATGATCAAAGTTTTGGTGAGGTGATAGCTTTGTTTGCCAGACGTGAGGCGTAGATCCAAGGTGTAGGTACCAGGGGTCAAGGCTTTTTTCAACGGTAATTGCAAAGGCATGATCGCATTAGGCGCCATTTGCGCGTTGTTGAGGACTTGTTTGCCTAGGCTTTTGTGATCAGCGTCATACAAGTTTAAGGTTTGCGTGATGTGACCGAAAAGTCGCGGGGTGTGATTGCTTAAGTCAGCAGTGATCGTTGGGGTTTGGTTGTTTTGCTGGAGCTTTGGTTGACTTAAGGTGAGGTGGGGGTTCACGGTTAACGCGTGATCGATGGTCACGTGGATCGGGATCGCCATAGCAAAGCGATTTTGAATCCCGCTGCTCGACTTTTCTTTGGCTGCGCGGACATACCAACTGCCTAGGCGTTCACCTGACCACTTGGTGTTAGGTACCTTGATGTGAGTTTCTACTGTCGTTTTGCTGTTGGCAGGGACGTTGATGGTTTGTTTCGGGGTTTCGATCATTGACAGTAAACTAGGCCCAGCGTCTTTGACTAGCTTCGCACCTGGCGTGTAAAGCAGTTGACCGTTGCTTGAAACGCCTGCAGATAAAAATTCTAACTCAAAGTCGCGCGCATGATCCGCTTTATTGGTAATGGTGATCGCCAGCGTTTGTGTGGCGTTGGCTTTAAGTTGAAATTGAAAATAACTTTGACTTTCAGCACTTGGGGTTGCCGGCGTCACCGTGAAATCAGAGCCGGCTGCATTAACTGTTGTTGGCGCGACCCAGAAAAACAGAAACGCGAGTAACAAGCAGAACAATCGTTTCATTCATTCCTCCTGAAATTGACAAAAAAGAGCTGGGCGATTTATCGTCCAGCCCTTTGCGGACTACAGTGCAGCAGCAGGTTTCATGGTAGTGGTCAAGGTCCAAGTTAAATCAGCAACGTATTCAGAACCGTTCTTCGCTTTAGCTTTAGGCGTTCCAGTTTGAACGAGGTCTGCCTTTATTTGTGCAGCTGGCAGGGTCAAGGTGCCACGATCTTCCAAAGCAGCGGCTAATTGAGCCGAATCACCGCCGGTCGTTAATGGTGTTTCATTGACTTGGAACGTCGATTGTTGGTTTGGTTTAAGCGTCACGGTTGCAGAGTTTAAGACATCTTTTGGATCATCTTTGGCAGCAAATCGTGATAATGCCACTGCCAGTTGCCACTTTTCTTCGTGGTCTGCCGTGCGGGTGTCGACAATTTGGAGGTCGTGGATTGCCTCTTGGTTTAAACGTTGGAATTTTGTATAAATTTCAGTGACGGTGGCTTCTTTAAAATTGAAGTCAGGCGCGGAACTCAAGTACAGTTGATTGTCATCAGTCTCAGAAGCGACGACTTTGACGGTCGCCTTGGTGGGGCCTTTCACTTCGGCGGCATGAACAGTGGCATTGGCGCTAGTAAGCGCCGCGATCGTAGCGGCACCAGCAATGAAGATAGGGGTGAATTTCATGAGTATTCCTCCTAAGTTGAGTGAGTGGCGATTGAAGTTGGCCCTAGCTTATCAAGACAGAATGCCGGAATCAACTAGTACAGGAAAAAACAATATTTTCACGTTTCAAATAATGGTTCAGAATAATTAATGTAATAAAAATAGTGCCTGCAATTAGCAGACACTACTTATATCACTATTGATTTAAAGTGCTGAGGTCATCGTCTTTGATATGTTTGTAAATCGGACCATCAGGGAGTTGTTGCATTTTGGTTTTGGAGATTTTTTTAAAACTGAGGGTACTGGCTGATGCGTTAGGTTGCGCTGTACCAGTGAAGGTGTAAGTGAGATCCGCGATCGTTAACTTGCCATTGAAGATCCCCGCTTGACTTGAGGTGAAGTCTTCACCATTTTGTCTGGTTTGGACATCGAGATAATAGCCTGACGTTGATGCCGTAAACTGTAACACTTGATCATGATCGTCAACATTGACAAAGCTGTGACCGATTAAATCGGACTCGCGGGCTTTTAGTGGTGCCGGCTTTTTGGCTTTGGGTTTGACGACTTTGGTGCTGGTTTGACTAGGCTTGCTACTGGTTGTTTTCGTCGGTTTGGCTTGGCAACCTGCTAAACTCAATACCAACGCGATGATGAGTAATCCGCGCATGATCATACCTCCATGTGCTTAGTGTAGCACGCGCACAGCGATCATGACGATGGGGATCACCACCATGGAAAATAAAGTTGTTGCCGAAACAGTGATAGAAGCATTAGAAGCGTCAGCACCATAAAGCTTGGCAACCACTGGGGCGTTGGTCATCACAGGCATCGCCGATTGCAATAAGAAGACTTGTTTCATGAGCAATGGCACTGGTGCGGCAAACACCAACAAAAACATGATGATCGGGGCAAAGACGAAACGGCCTGCGAAGATCCCCAGTAATTCTTTGTTAAAGCGAATGTTTCGTAAACCTGCTTGATACATGCAGATCCCGATGAAAAACATAGAACCGGGGATGGTGAGATTCCCCACATAAGTGAGATCACTCATGATGAAATCAGGGAGCTTGATTTTTAACAACACGAAGATCACACCGACGATAAAGCCTAACAAAGGTGGTGAGAACACTTTGCCAAGGACCTTCTTTAAATCAAAATGTGCCGCATGCGGCCCGTCGGCTTGAATCAAATACACCCCGATAGTCCAAAAAATCGTGGTGTTGGCCATGTAGTACACCAGCACATAAGGCAAAGACTTCGGACCAAACAACGCCATATTCACTGGCAAGCCGATAAACACCGTATTGGAGTTGAAAAACATCGACTTAAACAACCCGCGGCGACCTTTAGGCACTGCTAAAGCGCGGCACACCCCAAAGGATAACCCAAATAAAATGGCCATCGACATGACGGGAAAGCGCAAGTCAGGCAAAATCGTCGCCAATTGTTTCGCAGAGAAGTCACTGGTGATGGTCACGATCATGTAAGCGGGCAAAGCCACTTGGGTGACGACTTTGGCAATGATGCGACTGGAGCGGTCATTGAACCAACCGACTGCGGTCAAGCCGTAGCCGATGGCGATCAAGATCAAGATTTCTAAAACGCCGAAAACACTAGATAAGAATGCTGTCACGGTGGGAACTCCTTTGTAGTGGGTGATAAAAACAATGATTCTATTGTATCACATCAATATAAAAATTAAAATATGTTGTGAAAATGATGAGAGAAACCAAAAAGTCGAGCGCTGTGCAACACGCTCGACTTTTGGAATTTATTGAATCTCACCGTCAGCATTCACGGTGACATATTGATTGTCACGGGTCTTTTGGTTGATCACCACAAAGGTGAAGTTCGTTCCAGTTTGGCCCATGGCGGTGATCGTATAATCTGAACTTGGATATTGTTGTTCAACAATCGCTTGAGCTTGACTGACTGTCATCTTGCTGGAACTGGAGCTTGAATCGCTTGTCGTGTCCGAATTACTGTCGGCGTTTGAATTGGTTGAATCGTTGGTCTTAGTATCCTGCTCATCAGCGGTCGTGTCAGCGTTAGCTGTGTCGTTATCGTCTGTCGTTGAGCTGTCGGCAGCGCGCGTTGTGGTAGACTGTGCATCCATGGCTTTGGCGATGGTCGGAACGCTATCGTTAGTGGTTGATAAACTCAACTTCGTGTCGACATAGCGATAAGTGGTTTTCGACACGCGGTTATTCAGCACTGTTTTTAAGTAGCTTGGGTAGCTGGCGTAATCACTGTCGTATTGGGTTGTAGCTTTGGGCACTTGATTGCGTTGGGCCT
This sequence comes from Lacticaseibacillus porcinae, assembly GCF_003946305.1. Classification (GTDB taxonomy): domain Bacteria; phylum Bacillota; class Bacilli; order Lactobacillales; family Lactobacillaceae; genus Lacticaseibacillus; species Lacticaseibacillus porcinae. The sequence goes on along the minus strand of NZ_RHNS01000012.1, from coordinate 36,517 downwards.
TTTTGCTGGTGTAGGTGAAGATCACGGCGTTTTGACTTTTCAGTTTGAAGGTCTTGCTACCAGAGTACGTGCCTGAGTCGACGATGGTGCGCACAGAATCACCTTGGATCACCAATTCGCGGCGATAGTGGCCATTTGTCTTCAAGGTCAAATAAACTTGAACCTTTAACCTTTCACCGTCGGGATCTTCGGCTTTTCCAGATGCTGTCCAAGTGCCGCTAGTGGTTTTCGTCGAACTGGCAGTAGGCGTCGTGTCGATCACTTTGGTCACGGAACTGGAATTTTGACTGTCAGGGCCTGAGACTTTGGCCCCGCGGAAAATCAGAAACAAGGTGGTCAAGGCAATTGCGATAATGATTAGAATGAAAAACCACAGGCCAAGATGCCGCCTGCGTCGTCTGCTTCGGCGCATAAGTTTCCTCCCAATGTGAATTGAATACCGTCCATTGTAACGCGTTTTTCTGAAAACGACAGGTTTCTTAAACATTTTTAATCCGATCAGCCGTGGTAAACTAGTGATGAGGTGAACGTTATGCAAGCAAATTACACCATTAATGCGGGTCGCATCGTTGAATCGGCCACGACCAGCCACTGGTTGCGCGTCACGGCGCCAAATCGCGACGAATTAGATGAACTCGATGACCGCTATCAATTTCCTTTCGACTATCTTGAAGCTGGGCTTGATCCTCATGAAGACCCTCGCGTCGTCGGCGTTCGCGACGGCAGCGATAAACCGGCTTTAATGGTGTTGCGGGTGCCGGTAGCTGACACCAATGCGCAAGGAGATCAAGTTTATGAAACAGTACCAATGGCTTTGATCTTAGTCGATGATCAATTGGTGACGGTTGCTTCTAAGCGTTTGCCGGTGGTCGATGACTTTATTGCACATACACGCGCGTTAGGCGACGCTGAAGATTTAGCGTTGGCGATGTTACAATCGGTACTTTCGGCATTTGTGCGCGATGTTGATGAAATGGATCAGCGCACGCGTGCCATGGAGTCACGTTTAGCCACTGCCAGCCGTAACACCTTGTTATATGAGATCATCGCCTTGGAGCGGAGTTTGGTGTATTTTGATGCGGCGTTGACCAAAACCCAAGCTGTGGTGAAGAAACTAGCGGATTCCGCCCAATATTTCACCACTGATGAACATTTATATCGCCTCCATGCCGTCAATGTTGAATGTGATCAAGTCCTCACTGTGTGTGATTGTGCGCGGGCGTTGCTTGATCAATACAATACGGCTGTGTCGGCGATCGTCGGCAATAACTTGAATTTGATCATGAAAGTGTTGACCAGTGTGTCGATCATTATGACGATCCCTGCGATCGTGTCTGGGATCTGGGGGATGAACACTTGGTTGCCGCTGCGGCATGGGATGAGTGGCTTTTTCATTTTGCTCGCGGTGATGGGCGTATTGTGTGGTGCGTGTGCATGGCTTTTGAAGAAAAAAGATTATTTCTAAAAAACGCCCATCTCCAAGAGACAGGCGTGACGTGATCATAAGTTACATAAGGTCAACGGATCGACCCATTCATCATATTGCGCTTCAGTGACTTTACCACTGGCAATGGCGGCAGCTTTTAGTGAGCTACCGTTTTTTTGTGCAGCTTGGGCAATGTGGGCACTGGCTTCATAGCCGATGTGAGGGGATAAAGCCGTGACTAACATCAAGGAATTATCCACTAATTCGCGCATCCGGACTTCATTGGCAGTCAAACCTTGCACCAGCAAATGACTGAATTGCGTCATCCCGCCGGCTAACAAGTCGCAAGATTCTAAGAAGCTGGCAATGATCACCGGTTTGTAAACATTCATTTCAAAATTCCCCTGGCTATTGGCCACACTGATGGTGACATCATTCCCTAAAACGCGCGTGGCGATCATCGTCAACGCTTCTGCTTGCGTCGGATTGACTTTACCAGGCATGATCGAACTCCCAGGTTCGTTAGCGGGGATCGTCAATTCGCCGTAGCCGCCGCGCGGACCTGAAGCTAAGAAGCGAATGTCATTGGCAATTTTCAACAAGTCAGTGGCTAAGGTTTTTAATGCACTGTGATTGATCGTCAATTCAGAATGTGCTGCCAAGCCATGAAATTTGTTCGGCATTGATGTAAATGGCGTCTTTGTGAGTTGTGCGATGGCTTGCACCATTTTGGTTGTTTGCTTAGCCGTGGTGTTAAGTCCGGTGCCTACAGCAGTACCACCTAAAGGCAAAGCCAACAGTTGTGGCAACAAGGCGCGCAACGTTTCAACATCTTGTTGCAACGTCGCGACCCAGCCTGAAACTTCTTGTCCGAAAGTCAAAGGTGTCGCATCTTGCAAATGGGTGCGACCAAGTTTCACCGTGTGCATGTATGCGACTTGTTTGGCTTCTAGTTGATCGATCAATTCATTTAATGCGGTGATCACTTGCTGACCGGCAGCATAGGCGGCCATGTGCATCGCAGTGGGGAAGGTATCATTTGAGCTTTGACCGCAGTTGACATGATCGTTAGGTAAAACCGGATCTGATGAATGTTGACTAGCCAAATGCGCAAGCACTTCATTAACGTTCATATTCGTTTGGGTGCCTGAGCCGGTTTGATAAACCCGCAATGGAAAGCTTTGCGCAAGTTCTGTGTCTTTTAACGCGAGTAATTGCTTCGCCGCTTGTTGGATCGCGGTACTGATTGTTTGTGAAATACTGCCAGTTTCACCATTGACGATCGCAGCAGCAAGTTTCACTTGAATCAAACTGCGGATCACTGGCATCGGCATTTGCGGACCGGTGGTGAAGTTATGGCGAGAGCGTTCAGTTTGCGGACCCCACCAAACATTATCTGGAATTTCCACAGCACCTAATGAATCATGTTCAATACGCATAATTGCCTCCTAAGCATGTTGATTTAACAGCGTCATTAATTCGGTCATCGTTGGCGTTAACACTTGCCCTCGGCGTGTCACCACAGAAATACTGAAGCGCGGCTGACCGGATTCACTTAATGGGACACAAGCCAAGTCGTCAGCGTCAGTCACCGCAGTAGTTGCCAGCAACCCAATGCCGACCCCAGCATGGATCATCGATTTTAACAAGGCAACATCAGGCGTGCGGTAGACGACACTTGGTTGGATCCCTGATGCTTGGGTGAACCACTGCATCGCTTTGGTGTGAACATACCCTTCAGAAAAAGTAACAAAAGGTTCATCTGCCAATTCCGCAAAACTGATCGTCTCACGCCGCGCGTTGGGGTGAGTCTTCGGCATCACGGCGACAAATGGGTCTGCGGCAACCGTATGCACGTCAAGGTCTGGTGCGACTAATGGTCCGGTGGCGCCGAGTAATGCGACGTCTAAATGGCCGGCGCGTAAGTCTTCTAATAAATTGGTGCTTCCGGCTTCATGGGTTTCAAGATCAGGCATCAAACCGCTTGCGACCAGTCGTGGTGCCAGTTTGGGAAAATAAAAACTCCCAATGATCGGCGGCAACCCAAAGCGAATCTTAGGATGACGTAGCGCGCGTAGCTCTTTTTCTGCGAGTTTAAGTTGTTTGCCAACGACATTGGCGCGTTGATAAAGTTGTTGGCCTGCAGGGGTGATGGTCAAACTCCCGTGGCTTTGATCGCGATCGATCAACTGAATGGCAAATTGACTTTCCAACCGTTTCAACGCCAGGGTGATGGTTGGTTGGGTGACGCCAAACTTTTTAGCAACTTGTGAAAAATTTTTTTCATCGCAAAGCGCGACAAAATATTCTAGGTCGCGTGTATTCATTGCCCCGCCTCCTCATATTAACAAATCTTATCACATCTACGCCGTTTGACTATATTTTTTTGCAAGGAATATGCTGTTACTCGTAAACAACGACAGGAGGAAATCGTAATGAAATATACAGCCCAACAATTATTACATGACCCATTTTTAAACAAAGGTACTGCCTTCACCCAAGCAGAACGCGACGCATACGGCTTGAACGGATTACTGCCTAGCGCGATTCAATCACTGAGCCAACAAGTCAAGCAAGCTTATGCGCAATATGAAAGTAAAAATGATAACTTACAAAAGCGTTTGTTCTTAATGCAATTGTTCAACACCAACCACGTGTTGTACTACAAGTTGTTCTCTGAACACATCGCAGAATTCATGCCAGTGGTTTATGACCCAACCATTGCTGACACCATCGAAAACTACTCCGCATTGTTCGTTGAACCTCAAAATGCGACATATTTGTCCATCGATGCGCAAGATGACATCGAATCAGCTCTGCGTCGTTCCGCTAACGGCCGCGACATTCGTTTATTAGTGGTCACTGACGCTGAAGGGATCTTAGGGATCGGCGACTGGGGCACGCAAGGTGTTGATATCGCTGTGGGTAAGTTGATGGTTTACACTGCCGCTGCCGGCATCGATCCTTCCCAAGTGTTACCAGTGGTATTAGATGCTGGGACCAACAATCAAGAATTGTTGAACGATGACTTATACCTTGGCAACCGTCACGAACGTGTTTATGGCGACAAATACCACGCCTTTGTTGACAAGTTCGTCGCCACTGCTGAAAAGTTGTTCCCACGTTTGTACTTGCATTTTGAAGACTTCGGTCGTGCTAACGCCGCTGATATCTTAGATCAATACAAGAACCAAATCACGACTTTCAACGATGATATTCAAGGTACTGGGATCATTGTGTTAGCCGGGATGCTGGGTGCCTTGAACATTTCCAAGCAAAAAATGACTGACCAAGTTTACATGAGCTTTGGTGCTGGGACTGCGGGTGCCGGGATCGCTGCTCGGGTTTATGAAGAATACTTGCAACAAGGCATGGCGCCAGAAGAAGCGAAGAAGCACTTCTATTTAGTCGACAAGCAAGGGTTGTTGTTTGATGATGACGAAACCTTGACGCCTGCCCAAAAAGTATTCGCCCGTTCTCGTTCAGAATTTGCTAACGCTGATGAACTGACTAGCTTAGAAGCTGCAGTCAAAGCGGTACATCCTGACGTGTTAGTCGGGACTTCCACACAACCTGGCACCTTTACTGAAAGCATTGTGAAGGAAATGGCTGCACATACTGAACGTCCGATCATTTTCCCATTGTCTAACCCGACTAAGTTAGCAGAAGCCAAAGCTGAAGATTTGATCAAGTGGACTGATGGCAAAGCGTTAGTTGCCACCGGGATCCCAGCAGCACCGGTTGTTTACAACGGTGTCACTTACGAAATCGGTCAAGCGAACAACGCCTTGGTATACCCAGGTCTTGGGTTAGGGACGATCGCTGCGACTAGCAAGTTATTGTCAGATGACATGATCTCTGCTGCTGCACACTCCTTAGGTGGGATCGTGGATCCTGACCTTGCCGGCGCTGCGGTATTGCCACCAGTGACGAAATTGGATCAATTCTCCAAGACTGTGGCATTAGCCGTTGCCAACCAAGCGGTTAAAGATGGTTTGAACGTTGATGACATCAAAGACGTTGAAAAAGCTGTTTCTGATATGCAATGGGCACCAGAATATCAACCATTAAACATTGAAATGGCTGATTAATTAAAATCTGCAACACAACAATAGAAGGGGGACGACAAAGTGACTGCTTTATACACTTCCGTCCAAAGTATTTTAACGATCGTTTTGATCATTGCTTTGGGGTACATTTTACAAAAAAAGGGCTGGTTTGATGAAGCCTTTGGCGGCACCATTTCCACATTATTGATGAAAGTGGCCTTGCCTGCATCGATTTTCATTTCTGTTTTGGAACGCTTGACATTAAGCAAGCTGATCTCGATTTCCAGTGGCTTAGTTTACGGCTTCGGTGCCGTGATTTTAGGCTACATCGTGGCGTTTGCCTTAGTGAAACTCTTGAAGGTACGCCCAGGTCGTCGCGGGACGTTTATCAACATGTTCGTCAACGCCAACACCATTTTCATCGGGTTGCCGTTAAACCTCGCTTTGTTCGGCGATAAAGCGACACCTTACTTCTTGACTTATTATGTGGTGAACACTGTGTCCACTTGGACCTTAGGCGCCTTCATTATGAGTTGGGATGACCCAACGAAAATCGCTGGCACTGGTGAAAAAACTAGCTTTAACTGGAAGAAGTTATTACCAGCACCATTAGTCGGCTTCATCGTCGCCTTGGTCTTCTTGCTGTTGAACATTCCATTTGTCAATGTCGGTTGGTTAGGCTTTGCCAAAAACACTTTAGATTATGTGGGTTCTTTGGTCACACCGTTATCATTGATCTACATCGGGATCATTTTAGCGAAAGCTGGCTTTGGTGCTATCAAGTTCGACCGCGATTCCATCGTGGCCTTGATCGGTCGCTTCATTGTCGCACCGCTATTGATCACCGCGTTGATCGTGATGGGGATCCACTCAGGCTTCAACGTCCCATCTTTGGAAGCGAAGACCTTGATCATTCAAGCGTCTGCTCCAGGACTTGCAGTATTGCCGATTTTAGCAAACCAAGCGCATGCTGATGAAGAATATGCAACGAATGTGGTGACCTTATCCACTGTGTTGTTTGCCATCGTGGTGCCGATCGTGATGATGCTGATTCAAGGTTTCTAATATGCCAAAATGGCATTGATTCACAATTAAAAAACGCTGACTCGTTATGAGTCGGCGTTTTTTGTTGTGGTGACAGGAATTTCAACAAATTCGTCGTCGCCGATAGTCAAGCTCAATTGACCAGAGAGTAAATTGGTGAGGTCATTTTCCAAGTTTTCGAGCGCCGATTCCGGGACACTGGTTTCAATTTCGACGTTAACGGCGTAATTTATGATCATCGGCAACGCATTTGCTTCAAGGTAATGTTGCACCGATCCGAGCTGTGCATATGAAATGGCAATGGTGACTTGCTTTTGCAAGCGGCGCTCAACGATCCCGATTTCATTGACGGCGTTAGAAACACTGTTTGAATAAGCGCGGATCAACCCGCCTGCACCGAGTTTGATGCCACCGAAATATCTGGTGGTGACGGCGCAGACATCATGTAGGCCCATTTCTTGTAAGGTTTTCAACATTGGGACTCCGGCGGTGCCACTAGGTTCCCCATCATCATTGGCGCGTTGAATATGATCATCGTCGCCGAGTAAGTATACCGGGACGTTGTGATTGGCTTTGTAGTGCGTCTTTTTAACTTGAGCGATGAACGCTTGGGCATCAGCTTCTGATGTGATGCGCGCAAGTTGGGTGATGAAGCGAGATTTTTTATTGATCAGCTCAGCTTCACCGTTTTGTTGGATCGTGCGATAAACCATGGGAGGCTCCTTATGCGATATGCAGGGATGCAATTGTTGTTGGACGATATTAAGTCTGATCTTAGTGTAGCACAAGCCGTGCCAGCGATGACGACAGATGGGCGCTGCATGCGCTGCGGACAAAAACAAGCGGTGACGTTGCCGATCGGGTGGCGTTATTGTCCAGTGTGCGTGAATCTCGGTCGCGTCGTTGAAGGCCAATCGTTGTTTCGCTTTGAAGCGCCGCGCTTTCCGCCGACAGCTTCGTTGACTTGGCAAGGGGAGTTGACGCATGCACAACAACAAGCTAGTGCTGAATTATGTGCGTCAGTGAAAGCGCAACGGGAACATTTATTGTGGGCAGTGACTGGTGCTGGGAAAACGGAAATGTTGTTTCCTGCGATCGCGCAATTGTTAAATAAGGGCGGTCGCGTTGGTGTGGCGGCTCCGCGGATCGATGTGGTCCGTGAACTGGCACCGCGTTTGGCACAAGCTTTTGCCCATACGCCAATGGCTGTGCGCTACGGCGGTGCTCCTTGGCCAAAGCAAGATGTGCAGTTGACGGTGTTGACCACCCATCAACTGTTGCGTTACTACCATTGTTTTGATTTATTGGTGATCGATGAAGTCGATGCGTTTCCTTTTGCCCATGATGCAGCGTTAATGTATGCTGCCCAACACGCTGTCATTGGTAGTATGGTGTGGTTGAGTGCCACCCCTGATCAAAAATTACTGCAACAAGGTCGTCGCGGTAAGATCGGCTTAAGCACTTTGCCACGACGATTTCACGGTTATCCACTGCCAGTGCCGAAGCTTGCTTGGGTGAAAAAAGTCCATTTGCCTCAACAATTACCCCAACCGTTGCTTGATCAACTGAAAAAGTTGGTGACGACACATCGCGTGTTATTGTTTGTGCCAGATATCGATTGGTTACGACCAATCGTCAAAGCATTGCGTCGACAATTAAACGTTGCGGTGCAAAGTGTACATGCGCAAGATGAAGCACGCGAAGCCAAAGTCTTAGCGTTTCGGGCCGGGGAGATCCAAGTGATGGTCACCACGACGATTTTAGAGCGTGGGGTGACGATTCATCGTTGCGCGGTAGTCGTGTTATCGGCAGATTCGCCAAGATTTGGCCACGACGCCTTGATTCAAATGGCAGGCCGTGCCGGGCGGGCAGCAGATTCACCAGATGATCCAGTGTGGTTTTACGTGCAACATTACACGCGCGACCTTCAAGTGGCAATCACCACCATTGAACAACTCAATCACATGAAGGCGGGATGACAATGGCTTGCGTTTTATGTGGTCAACCGATTCAAATCGAGTGGACCTTGACGAAAATCTTTACCTTAACAAAAGTGCGCGCACCACATTTATGTCGTGCGTGTTTGCGGCAATTTACTCGCATCGATCAAGCCAATGCCTGTCCTGGTTGCGGTCGCGCCGATTCACCGACGTTGTGTTATGACTGTCAGCGTTGGCAAAAAGCTGGTTACCCTTTGCTTCATCATCGCGCAGTGTTTCAATATGACGGCGCGATGAAAAGTTTTATTCAACAATATAAAGGGTTAGGTGATTGGCGATTGCATGTCGCGTTTCAAGATCTGATTCAACCACCAAAATCAACTTATGTTCCCATTCCCACTGAAGCCGGTCATTATCAAGCGCGTGGTTTTGATCCAGTGCTGGGGTTGTTTGATCATTTGTCGCTACATCAATGGTTAGAAAAAGCGGACACCCCAGTTCCACAGGCTCAGAAAAATCGTGCAGGACGGTTAATGACGCCGCAAAGTTTTTCCGTGCGACCACTGGTGTCACTTGCGCAAATTTCACAAATCACGTTGTTAGATGACCTTTACACCACTGGACGGACGCTTTACCATGCCGCTGACGCGTTGCGCGAGGCAGGGTTTCATGGCACCATCACAAGTTTTTCGCTAATTAGGTGAATAATTCACAGCTTTTAGGTTTGTACATTTGGAATCAGTTCGGTATAATAGGGTTAGAGATTGGAAGGGCTCTCAAATGCCCGCCAATCGGGCGCTGTGGCTTATCACAGCGTTGATGAAAGGGGAGAAGTGTCATGCTAACATACAACGTTCGTGGCGAAAATATTGAGGTTACCGATGCCATTCGGGCTTATGTCGAAAAGCGCATTAGCAAGCTCAACAAATTCTTTGATAACTCGGTTCAAGCGATCGCGCATGTGAATTTGAAAGTTTACCCCGACAAGACGGCTAAAGTTGAAGTAACGATCCCACTGTCTTATCTCACGTTGCGCGCCGAAGAAACCAGCCCTGATCTGTATGCCAGCGTTGACTTGGTTACCGACAAACTCGAACGCCAAGTGCGCAAGTACAAGACCAAGATCAACCGCAAGTCCCGCGAAAAAGGGCTCGCCCCGATCCAAGTGGACGCCGCTGATGAAGAAGCAGTTCCAGAAGATGACTTACAAGTGGTTCGCACAAAGCGTGTTTCCTTGAAGCCAATGGATTCTCAAGAAGCCATTTTGCAAATGGATATGCTTGGCCACAACTTCTTCATTTTCGAAGATGCCGAAACTTCTGGCACCAGCATTGTCTACAAGCGCCGCGATGGTCGTTATGGCCTGATCGAAACTGACGAATAATAATGGAAAAGAGTTGCTTCGGCAGCTCTTTTTTTGTGGGGTCGGGTAAAGGGAGAAAATCAGTGAGCTCCGGTGAACTTGTTCCACGATGCGGCTGAAATCAGTTCTCGTAGCCGGCCGGTTGCAGAGATCGGCAAAAAGCGCCGATGCTCTTTCACCTAAAATCAAAGCCGAAGCCCACGTCTTTGATTTTGCCTGAAAGCATAACTGAGCCAGAAAATCACTGTCTCAGCTATGCTTTCTGCCACGTTCGCTGATTTCAGCCGCATCATTCCACAAGTTCACCTCCGCTCACCGATTTTCTGTGTTCCCTTAGTCTTCTGATATCAGGCGTCACTGATCGATCATTCGTTAATCATGGATCAGTATCGATTCGGATGTTCATGGTGAATTCCTTGCCAACAAATGAGCGACGCGACAGTGATTTTAAATTGGGACGGAAGCTGGCCGTCGCTGCATCATGAGATTTTTGTTGGCGGTTCACTGCCTACAGAATGCCGCAGGGGAAGATCCACTTGGCGATGAGCGTCGCGAAACGTCCAAGTTAGCTTCCCCGAGGACCCTCATTATGCAACGGCGAGCCAGCTGGAGTCCCAATTTCAAATCTCCCGACGACGCTCAGGCTTTTTTCTTGTGCCCCAGTTTTAAATTTTGTTAATCAATGCTAGAATAATGAGGATACTGTCAGTCAGTGTACACTCTTGCTGGGTTGCACCTAGCAAATCGTGACAGAAGGGAATTTAATTAATGGCTAATCCACTTAGAAAATGGGTCGAAAACGATAAACGCGAAGTTAACCGCATCGGCAAAATTGCCGATAAAGTGATCGCACATGAAAAAGAAATGGCGGCTTTGTCCGACGAAGAATTACAAGCCCAAACCCCAGCGTTGAAGAAACGCTTGGAAAACGGCGAAACCCTTGATGACATTTTGCCTGAAGCGTTTGCCGCAGTGCGTGAAGGCGCCAAGCGGGTCTTGGGGTTATTCCCATTCCGCGTGCAGATCATCGGTGGGATCACCTTACATGAAGGTAACATCGCTGAAATGAAAACTGGTGAAGGGAAAACCTTGACCGCCACCATGCCAGTGTATTTGAATGCTTTAGCAGGACATGGCGTCCATGTTGTTACTGTCAACGAATACCTCAGTGCGCGTGATGCCACTGAAATGGGCGAACTTTACAACTGGATGGGTCTTTCTGTGGGCTTAAACACCCATGAAAAGTCTTCTGACGAAAAGCGTGAAGCTTACAATGCCGACATCACCTATTCCACTAACGCGGAATTAGGGTTCGACTATTTGCGTGACAACATGGTTGTGTACAAGCAACAAATGGTGCAACGCGAATTAAACTATGCCATCGTCGATGAAGTTGACTCCATTTTAATTGATGAAGCCCGGACCCCATTGATCATTTCTGGTGGCGCTGAAAAGTCTAACGGCTTATATATTCGTGCCGATCGTTTCGTCAAAACGTTAAAAGAAGAAGACGACTACAAGATCGACTGGCCAACGAAGACCATTTCCTTAACTGAAAATGGGATCCGTAAAGCCGAAAAGACCTTTGGCTTGAAGAACTTATATGACACTGAAAACACGGCCTTGACCCACCATATGGACCAAGCGTTGCGAGCCAACTACATCATGCTCAAAGATATCGACTACATGGTCAAAGACGGTGAAGTCTTGATCGTCGATTCCTTTACTGGGCGGGCCATGGAAGGTCGCCGCTTCTCTGATGGCTTGCATCAAGCGATCGAAGCCAAAGAAGGCGTTGAGATCCAAGATGAGAACCAAACCATGGCGACCATCACCTATCAGAACTTCTTCCGGATGTACAACAAACTGTCTGGGATGACAGGGACGGCGAAGACTGAAGAAGAAGAATTCCGGGAAATCTACAACATGAACGTGTTGACGATTCCAACCAACCGTCCGATCGCCCGTGTCGACATGCCTGATATTTTGTATCCAACGTTGGATTCTAAATTCAAAGCTGTCACTGCAGATATCAAAGCGCGCCATGAAAAAGGCCAACCGATCTTAGTCGGGACCGTGGCCATCGAATCTTCTGAACGTTTAAGCAAAATGCTTGACGACGAAGGTATTCCTCATTCCGTCTTAAACGCCAAAAACCACGCCCGTGAAGCAGAAATCGTCATGAACGCTGGTCAACGTGGTGCCGTCACCATCGCCACCAACATGGCTGGTCGTGGGACTGATATCAAACTTGGCCCTGGCGTCAAAGAAGTTGGCGGCTTAGCAGTGATCGGGACTGAACGTCATGAATCTCGTCGTATCGATAACCAGCTTCGTGGCCGTTCCGGTCGTCAAGGGGATCCAGGTTACACCCAATTCTACTTGTCACTTGAAGATGACTTGATGAAGCGTTTTGGTTCTGATCGCATCAAAGCGATGCTTGATCGCTTCAAGTTGGAAGACGACGAACAAGTGATTCGCTCTCGCATGATCTCTCGTTCTGTTGAATCTGCGCAAAAGCGGGTTGAAGGGAACAACTACGATACCCGTAAGAACACCTTGCAATATGATGATGTCATGCGTGAACAGCGTGAAGTCATTTACAAGCAGCGCCAACAAGTCATCAATGAAGATGACACGTTGAAGCCAGTGCTCATGGCGATGCTCGACCGTTGCATCACCCGCATCGTCCAACTTCATACCCAAGGCGATCAATCTAAGTGGGAACTCGACAAGATCTATGACTATGTGACCTCCAACATGGTATCCAGCGACAAGCTGGCAACCAATGCTTTTGAAGGGTTAAGCCAAGATCAGATCATCGACAAAATCGAAGGCCTTGCAGAAGACAACTACAACGAAAAACTCAAACAATTAGGCGACAAAGACCAAATGCTTGAATTTGAAAAAGTGGTTATCTTACGTGTTGTTGACTCTTTATGGACTGATCACATCGACGTCTTAGATCAATTGCGTCAATCTGTTGGCTTGCGTGGATATGGTCAAATGAACCCATTGGTCGAATACCAAGAAGAGGCTTATGCGATGTTTGAAGAAATGATCGCCCACATGGATGAAGACGTGACGCGTCTGTTCATGAAAGCCGAAATTCGTCAAAACATTCGTCGTTAGGCACCACAAAAGACCGGGCATGCCCGGCCTTTTGCATTCAGTGGCAGATGGAAGTGACTTGGCGTCACTGCGGAAAACTGGACCATTGCCGGTGCGGCCGGCTACAGAAATCGACAAAAACCGTCGATGTTCTTTCGCCTAAAAATGAAACGAAGAAAATCGTTTCGTTTCATTTTTTACCGGTGATATCTGCGTGAACCGCCACAAACCGGCGTTTCATTTGATCTCACTGCCACGGGCCATGGTCCAGTTTTGCTCAGTTGCTAGCACTTACGGGTTCCGACATAGCTGCTCCGGGAGCATCTCGGTGAAATAACCGGTTGTCTAAACCCAAAGTTATCGTGATTTAAATTATGTTATTAAGGAGAAATTCTGTATGGAAATCGCAGAAGCGCGCAATACCCTTGCGCAATTACGCACCAAAATAAATCAATTCAGGGGGTCTCTTTGACCTCGATGCCTTGAACGAACGCATTTCAGAAAATGAAGGCCGCATGGCAGAGCCAGATTTTTGGAATGATCGCGAATCTGCCCAAAAAGTGATCGATGCTAACAACATCCTCAAAACGAAACATGACAATTTCTACGCGTTGTCCGATCAACTCGATGATCTCGACGTGTCGTTGGAATTGTTACAAGAAGAACCTGATGACGACATGCAACAAGAACTTGAATCAGGCATTCATGATCTTGAAGAGAAAATGAACAACTATGAAATGGCGTTGTTGTTGAATGGTCAATATGACGCCAACAATGCCATTTTAGAAATTCATCCTGGTGCTGGTGGTACCGAAGCCCAAGACTGGGGGGCAATGTTGTTGCGGATGTATCAACGTTGGGCCGATCAAAATGGCTTTAGCGTTGAAGTTGCTGACTACTTAGCAGGTGATGAAGCCGGCTTGAAGTCAGTCACCTTGTTGATCAACGGCAACAACGCATACGGCATGTTGCGCGGTGAAAAAGGTGTGCATCGCTTAGTGCGGATCTCACCATTTGATTCCGCAGGTCGTCGGCATACTAGTTTCGCTAGTGTTGATGTGATGCCTGAACTTGATAACTCCATTGAAATCGACATTCGTCCAGAAGACATCAAAATGGAAGTCTTCCGTTCCAGTGGTGCTGGTGGTCAGCATATCAACAAAACCAGTTCTGCGGTGCGTTTGATCCATATTCCAACCGGGATCGTGGTATCCAGTCAAGCGCAACGGTCACAGTTTCAAAACAAAGACACAGCGATGGGGATGTTGAAAGCTAAACTTTATCAACGTGAACAAGAGATCAAAGCCAAAGAAGCTGCCGCCATCAAAGGTACTCAAATGGAAGTGGCCTTTGGTTCTCAAATTCGCTCATATGTCTTCCACCCTTACACCATGGTCAAAGATCACCGTTCCAATTACGAAACTGGTAATGGGCAAGCGGTCATGGATGGGGACTTGAACCCATTCATCTATGCTTATTTACAATGGCAGTTATCTACTGAAAACCCTGATTAATTGAATTTGCATGTCGATGTGAGCTTGATGAAGAACACAACATGCAACGTCGTTAATGGTTCGGATAACAGCAAGAGTGCTGTGTTACTGATCGCGCAAGCGCATTGAAATTGGGCCGGAAGCTGGCTCGTCGCTGCATCGTGAGGACACTCACTATGCAGCGATGAGCCAACTGGAGTCCCAATTTCAATGCACTGGCATGTAACGGTCACATGACGCTTGTGTGACAAACGCTTTTGTAACGTCAATGCAATGCTGTTGTTGTATACGCCTGTTATACTGGTCGCAGTGAAAAAAGTGATTAAGGAGAATCGTGACATGATTCAGATGAAAAACGTGATGATGAAGTATGACAACGGCGTCGTCGCGATGAAAGATTTGAACCTCGAAGTCGATCCAGGCGAATTCGTCTATGTGATCGGCCCTAGTGGTGCTGGTAAGTCAACGTTTATTAAAATGCTTTATCATGAACTGACCCCTAGTGAAGGGGACATCGTGATCAACAATTATGATTTCAAAACCATGAAGCCTTCTGAAGTGCCATATATGCGGCGCTTGATCGGCATCGTGTTTCAAGATTTCAAATTGTTGCCACGATTGACAGTTTATGAAAATGTCGCCTATGCGATGCAAGTCATCGAAACCCCTGACAAAGACATTCGTCCTCGGGTGTTAGAAGTGTTGAAGTTAGTTGGTTTGGAACAAAAGCTCCGTCGTTTCCCTTCTGAATTATCTGGTGGGGAACAACAACGGGTTTCCATCGCTCGCGCTATTGTCAACAAACCTAAAGTGGTGATCGCCGATGAACCAACTGGTAACTTGGATCCTGAAACTGCTGAAGGCATTATGAGCATTTTGGAACGGGTCCATGATAATGGAACGACGATCATCATGGCGACGCATAACCAACAAATGGTTGATGAACATACTCACCGTGTCTTGGAAATTGCTGGCGGGCGCTTAGTCCGTGATGAAAAGGAAGGGAGTTACGATAGTGAAGCCTAATGTATTCAAGCGACACCTCAAAGACTCCTGGAAGTCCTTGCGGCGTAATGGTTGGATGTCAGTGGCTGCGGTTTCCGCAGTGACGGTCACCTTGTTGTTAGTCGGTATCTTCATGGCGTTGTTGATGAATGTGTCTCGCATTTCGACCCAAGTGGAAAACGATGTCCGCGTGCGGGTTTACGTTGACCGCGGTACCAAAAAGGCGGAAGAAACCAAATTAGAAAAGCAGATCAAAGCTTTACCTAACGTCAAAACCGTGAAGTATCGCTCTGCTAAAACTGAATTGGATACCATTGTTGGGAGCTACGGCTCGCAATGGAAGATGTTCTCTGGTGATAAGAACCCGTTGAACAACGTGTTCTTAGTGGATACCAAAGATCCAAAAGCTACCATCAAAGTGGCCAAGCAAGCACAAAAGCTGAAGCATGTCTCTGAAGCTTCTTATGGTGGCTCCACTGCCAAAAAGTTATTCAAGACTGTTGATACGATTCAACGTTGGGGCATCGGGTTTACCATTTTACTGTTGTTTGTGGCCGTGTTCTTGATCTCTAACACTATCCGGATCACGATTTTATCTCGTGCTGATGAAATTGGGGTCATGCGTTTAGTTGGGGCCACCAACAGCTACATTCGCTGGCCATTCTTGTTAGAAGGGGCATGGACCGGGTTGCTCGGTTCGTTGATCCCAATGTTAGTCGTTGATATCGGCTACGGATTGGTATACGCCAACGCTGGGTTGACTACTGCCGCTAACGGCTATTCCTTATTCCCGACGATGCCATTCTTATTCTGGCTGGACGTCGCTTTGGCTGCGATCGGGATCATCATTGGTGCTTTAGGTTCCGTTGTTTCCATGCGCCGCTTCCTTAAAATCTAAAAGTTTTTCGTTGAGGTTGAGACATCATTCGTCTCAACCTTTTTTTGATGGTAATGTCCGATATCGATAGTGATTCAGCAAACTATACCAATATGCCTCCGGCACGAAAATCTGTGGGCTCCGATCAAAAGCGTTCCGGCGGGCTAGTCATGGAACGCTATGACGCTCGTCGGAGCTAATTTTGCAATCGCTACGCTCATAACCGCAAAATGGATCTCCTTCTCGTGGGGCTCTAAGCGATAAATCGCTAAGAGCCCCACGGCTGATGACTAGCCCGCCTCCACGCTTTTGATCTCCGCCCACAGATTTTCTACGTTGATATGGCCGGCTTACAAATCAAATACGTTGACGTTACGACGTCATTCACAAGACTAAACATGATATTAACGTCGACATCACGTGTTTTGTAGCCATCAGGTGACAGTGGGCTAGCGGAGTGGAGGAACTGAAATTTAGGTGAAGGAGCATCGGCGCTTTTTGCCGATCTCTGCAACCGGCCGGCCACGAGAGATGATTTTAGTTCCGCAACGGAGCTAGCTCACTGTTGCCTGGTGGCGGCATGAAACGCTGACGCTGCCGGACACCATTTGCATCAGAAGTGCCAAGATGTATTGATGTCTCGGTCCCTTTTTAGTCAGGCAACAAATTTATTTTTTAGATTTACAGAACTTTTACGCCGAAAATGACAATGTATCCGTTTGCATTTTGATGTGTCAGTCATGTATCGTTCGGCTTATCGCTGTTACATGATATACTAAAGGCGAATAGGAAGGTGAACCGCGTGCGATTGTTTTTGACCTTGTTAGGCCCGATTACTTGGGTGGGCTTTCTCGTCGCAGTATTTTGGCACTGGCTGCGCTTGCGACATGAACGTAAAGTCTTTTTAACGGCGATCGATCGCCACGCCACTGGGTTGTGGGCGGGGGTGATCGGCGGCGTTGCTGTGGCTATCATCATTTCAGCGTTGAGTGTCTTAGGCGGGGTGTTGTTATCACCGGCAGTGCTCATGATGCTCAGTGCTTTGTCTTTGGTGATGTTATTGCTATCAGGCATCGGCTTTGGCCCTTGGTGGTTGCCGATTGCTGGACTGCTAGCGATTTACTTGCCGCAGACCCGCTTTGCAGTGGGAATGCCTGAAGCTTGGACATGGCGATTGTTGCTGTTAGTCGGGTTGTTATGGCTAGCAGAAGCAGGACTACTGAAAATCTTTGATCCGCCGATCGATGTGCCGACGATCAAACAAGGTCCCCGCGGTGCGAAAATTGCGATTTATGCGCATCGACAATTTTATTGGTTGCCGTTAGTTTTACCAATATCAGGGACGACCTTTGCACAGTTGCCTTGGTGGCCAGCGTTGACGATCGGGAATTTACATTTTGCTTTGATCGGGTTGCCAGTAATATTAGGCGTTGCGTTGCGAACGAAAAAGCAATTACCGAAAACTGCCATTAAATTATGGATCTGGCAATATCTCATTGCTGGCTTGCTAGCCTTAGCACTAACTGCTGGGGCATGGGCCTTGCCGAGATATGCGGTGATTTGGTTAGGAATCGCCGTGATTGTCGGGATCGCAGTCGGCGTCGCCAATCACTACGCCAATATGCGTGGGATCAACTATGTCTCACAAACCATGACTGGTGTGCGATTAGTGGCGATCCAACCGGAAACCCCAGCGGCAAAAATGGGCTTAGAAGCCGGTGACGTGGTGTTATTATGTAACCAAATGGCAGTCCATAATGACGCCGAATTATACGCGGCGATCCAAGCGCACCCAACATATTGCCGCTTGAAGGTAATGCGATTAGATGGTGCGATCAAGTTATGTGAAACAGCGATTTACGAAGGGGCCCCACACGAGTTGGGCATGATCACTTTTGCGGAGGAGCAAGCATGAAAAAGATCCTGGTTGTGGATGATGAACCGGCTATCGTGACCTTGTTACAATATAATCTCGAAAAAGAACATTTTGATGTGACCACAGCAGGCGATGGGGACTCAGCGTTGACCTTAGCGTTGCAAGAACACTTCGACTTTATTATTTTAGATTTGATGTTGCCAGGGCTTGATGGCTTGGAAGTCACCAAAAAGATCCGCGGCGCCAGCATCACCACACCGATCATGATCTTAACGGCCAAAGATTCTGAAACCGATAAAATCGTCGGCTTAGAACTCGGTGCTGATGATTATGTGACCAAGCCATTTTCACCGCGAGAAATCGTGGCGCGGATCAAAGCGATCGAACGTCGCGTCACCAAAGATACGACCGCACAACCTGCAGGCCATGGTGCTAAAGCCGAACAAGAATTGATCGTCGTCGGCGGCTTGCGCATCGATCCTGAGAATTATCGTGCGACTAAAGATGGTGAGAAGTTGACGTTAACGCCGAAAGAATTCGAACTGTTAGCCTTTTTCGCCAAGCGCGTCGGGAAAATCTTGTCTCGCGATGCCTTGTTAAATGGGGTATGGGGCTTTGAATACCCTGCAGAAACGCGGATGGTCGATATTCAAGTCTCACATTTACGCGATAAAATCGAAGCTGATCCAAAGCACCCTGATTACATTAAAACAGTGCGTGGTTTCGGTTATCAAATGGAGGTCCCAAATGAATAGAGCGACCCGCCAATTACTCACCTCAAGCCTGCTGGCCATAGCAGGCTTTTTCGTCATTATCGCTGGTAGTGATCAACTGTTGTTTCACCAACAAACCACTCATCTCAAAGCGGTGTATCAAACATACTTAGCCACAGGGAAGAAAACGCAAGCTGTTGCTGAAGCTGAAGATGTGGCGATCACACCATTAGTTGGCAAACCTGAATCAAAGCGTCAAAAACTGATGCAAGATTTGATCGATCAAAAACGCACTATCGTTGATCACACACCGCAAGTGGTGACGTTCAACGGTCAAACTGAACAACTATTTATTTTTGAAGGCCAACATAATCATTTTGTCGGGGTGTGGCAGAAAAAAGCAAGTTTAGCCAACACGTCACCTTCTGATTTATGGGTGTTTACCATCGGTTACTGGGCGCTCATGATAGTATTGATCGGCTGGCAAGTCAAACGCCAGCGTTATTGGCAAGGGCATATCGATACCATGACCCAAAATATTGCCCATATTCGTCAAGAAGGTAGCGTTAATCCGATCATTTTAACGCCAGGATCACCGTTTATGGCGATGGGGGCGGAGATCAATCACTTGGAACAAGCGGTCGATCACTTACGTACCAAAGTCGTCCTTCGGCAAGCCAGTTTTGATCGGTTGATCGACCATTTACCTCAAGGGGTGATGTTGATTGATGCCGATCGCAATGTGTTGCTGGCTAACCAAGCAATGGCGCGGTTTGTCGGGCACCCGATCGCACCCAACGTCCATAATTATTTAGATGATGTCAAAACTTATCGCTTAGCGCGAATGATCGAGCACACTTTCCGCAATCAAAAGTCTCATCATAAAGAAATGACGATGTTGACCACCCAAATGTCTGTTGATGCCAATGTCATCGCCTTAAAAGCACAAGCTGATCGGGAACAAGTGTTGGTGATTTTATATGATGTCACGTACTTGCGGCAAGTCGAACAAATGCAACTGGACTTTGTCGGCAACGTCTCCCATGAATTGAAGACGCCAGTGACTGCGATTTCTGGTTTTGCGGAAACGTTGTTAGCTGGGGCTAAAGACGATCCGGCAACTTTGGATCAATTTCTGAATATTATTCACGATGAAAGTACCCGTTTGACCAGTTTGATCACTGATATTTTGACCTTGAGTCGACCATCTGATGCGCCAGCTAAACATTCGGCAGTCGATCTCAATCAGTTGATGGATCAAGCCGTGAAGAGTTTGGCCAAGCCGATCAAAGAAAAGCAATTAGATGTCTCGATCCATATTCCAGATGATTTAACGATTCAAAGCGATGATGTGAAGTTGTCACAAGTCATCCGTAATTTATTAAATAATGCGGTATTTTATAATCGCGATCATGGTAGTGTTGATGTCACTGCGACAACGCAACCGAACCAATTAACGTTGACGTTCCAAGATACTGGCATCGGGATCGCAGATACTGACCAACAACGGATCTTCGAGCGGTTCTATCGCGTTGATAAAGCCCGCTCTCGTCACAATGGTGGGACTGGCTTAGGCCTTGCGATCGTCGCAGAAATGTTGCAACAACTCGGTGGTGATGTCGCCATTCATTCACAAGTTGGCGTAGGCACGACCTTCACGGTGACACTACCGCGTTAACGCTTCAAAATTGCTGTTGAACGTGTTTCTACTATATAATAGTAATTAACGAGATACACATCACCTATTCTCGTGGTCGCTGTTTTGTGATGCGAAGTCGTTAACGTCGATCGATAGCCGGAAAGGTTTTGAATTTGGGCCGGAAGCTGTCCATCGTGACATAGTGAGATTTCCGTTGGCGGTTTACCGCCTACGGAAAGCCGCAGGTCGAGATCCACTTTGAATAGGAGCAAAGCGAATATTCAAAGTTAGCTCGGCCGAGGACCCTCACTATGTTGCGATGAGCCAGCTAGAGGCCCAAATTCAAAATCCTTCCCCTAAAACCGTAAAGTAAAATACATTTACCACATTTTTACACCCGCCGTAAGTAAGATTTACACAAGCTTGTTACACTGAAAGACGAGAACAAAGACGGAGGCACGACGTGAAAAAATTGCTAGGCTTACTCGCCTTGATCAGCTTAACGCTTTTAGCGGCATGCGGAGCCCAAAGCTCCAGTGGCGAATCCATCACTGCAGTGGGGTCATCAGCACTGCAGCCGCTAGTTGAAGCAGCTGCAGAACAATATCAATCCGACAACCTCGGCGTATTTATCAATGTGCAAGGTGGCGGCTCCGGTACTGGCTTAAGCCAGATCCAACAAGGCGCCGTGCAAATCGGGAACTCAGACCTTTTCGCAGAAGAAAAATCTGGCATCCAAGCCAAAAAGCTCGTCGATCATCGCGTGGCGGTGGTGGGGATCACCCCGATCGTCAACAAAAAAGTCGGCGTGAAGAACTTAACGGTCACGCAACTGCGACAATTGTTTACCGGGGAGATCACCAACTGGAAACAAGTCGGCGGCAAGAACTTACCTGTCGTGGTTGTTAACCGCGCGCAAGGTTCTGGGACCCGCGCGACGTTTGAACGTTGGGTGATGAATGGTCGTCAACCAATGGCGGCGCAAGAACAAGATTCCACTGGGATGGTACGGTCGATCGTTGCCAGCACCCCAGGGGCAGTGTCTTATGTTGCCTTTTCGTATGTGGATAACACGGTGATGGCACCATCGCTTGATGGGGTGACACCAACAGATCAACATGTCACCACCAACGCTTGGCCGATTTGGTCATATGAACATATGTATACCAAAGGTCAACCGACTGGCTTAACCAAGAAATTCTTAGCTTACATCCAATCCCCAAAGATGCAAACCAAATTAGTGGCAAAAATGGGATATATTCCAGTCACGGCAATGAAAGTACAACGCGACCACGCCGGCAACGTCGTGCATAACTAGGAGGCGCTCATGGATCCGATCAAAGACGCAATGACGCACAAGTCCCGCTCTGCTAAAATCGAAGCGCGCGGGCATTTGATCAGCTTAGCTTGTATCAGTTTGATCGTCGCCGTGGTGCTGGCGATTTTCTTCTTTGTCGCTAGCCGTGGTTTGGCGACTTTCTTCACCAATAAAATCAATTTATGGGACTTCTTATCTAAAAGCACTTGGGAACCTGCTGTTAAAGATGCTCATGGCAATCCCCAAGTTGGCGCTTTGCCAATGATCGTCGGGAGTTTCGGCGTCACCTTCTTATCTGCAGTGGTGGCCACCCCTTTTGCAGTCGGCGCAGCGATTTTCATGACTGAGATCTCACCGAACTTGGGGAAAAAGATCTTACAACCAGTCATCGAATTGTTAGTCGGCATTCCTTCAGTGGTTTACGGGTTCATCGGGTTATCAGTGATCGTCCCGATCATTCGGACGGTGTTTGGTGGCACTGGCTTTGGGATCTTAGCTGGGACTTTCGTGTTGTTTGTCATGATTTTACCAACGGTGACGAGTATGACTGTCGATGCATTGAAGTCAGTGCCGCGGCATTATCGTGAAGCCAGCCTTGCGTTAGGCGGTACCCGGTGGCAAACCATTTCTCGCGTGGTATTGCGTGCAGCGATGCCTGGGATCTTAACTGGGGTCGTGTTTGGGATGGCGCGGGCCTTTGGTGAAGCACTTGCTGTGCAAATGGTCATTGGGAATGCGGCATTATTGCCAAAAGACTTGATCAGCCCAGCGTCTACGTTGACTTCTGTGTTGACGTCAGGTATCGGGAACACCGTGATGGGTTCGCTTGATAACAATGCTTTGTGGTCGTTAGCACTGCTCCTGTTGTTAATGTCGTTAGCCTTTAACTTATTGATTCGCTGGATCGGGAAGAAAGGGGAGATGAAGTAATGTCTGCAAAATCGATCGATAAATTTATGACCGGTGTGCTTTACGCCGTTGCTGGCATCATCGTCCTTTTGTTAGCAGGATTGCTCGGGTATATTTTGTTTCAAGGGTTGCCGCATGTGTCGTGGCATTTCTTAACCAGTCCTGCTAAAAGTTTTGAAGCAGGCGGCGGGATCGGGATCCAATTGTTTAACTCGTTTTACTTGTTGCTGCTTTCAATGGTGATTTCTGTGCCGTTGGCGTTAGGTGCTGGGATCTACTTGGCAGAATATGCGCGCGACAACTGGTTGACTGATGTGATCCGCACTGCAATCGAAATTCTGAGTTCGTTACCATCAGTTGTGGTCGGGTTGTTCGGGTTCTTAGTCTTCGTGTTACAGTTTGGCTTCGGGTTTTCTATATTGTCTGGGGCGTTGGCGTTGACGATGTTCAATTTGCCGCTGTTGACGCGGAACGTTGAAGATTCCTTGCGACAAGTCGGCTTTGCCCAACGCGAAGCCGGCTTGGCCCTTGGTTTATCGCGGTGGGAAACTGTGATTCATGTGGTGATCCCAGAAGCGTTACCAGGGATCTTAACCGGGATGATTTTAGGTGCCGGGCGTGTGTTTGGGGAAGCTGCAGCGTTGATCTACACTGCCGGCCAATCCGCACCGGCATTGAACTTCGCCGATTGGAATCCGTTAGATATCGCCAGTCCGTTGAATCCTTTCCGACCAGCGGAAACTTTGGCGGTGCATATTTGGAAAATCAACTCTGAAGGTATTCAACCAGATGCTGCGGCAGTTTCTGCTGGGGCATCTGCCGTCTTGATCATCGCGGTGCTTGCGTTCAACGTGTTAGCACGCTGGGGTGGCAATCGCCTGTACAAGCGGATGACCGCAGGATAGGAGAAAAATGCAAAACTATTCATTAGACGATCGCTATATTAAAGATCTCGATCCCGCTAAACATGAATTTGCCATCACTACCAATGATGTGAAAGTCTTTTATGGGGATAACGAAGCCGTTCACGGGGTGTCATTGCCTTTTGAACGTTACAAGATCACCGCATTGATTGGCGCGTCTGGTTCTGGGAAGTCGACGTTTTTGCGGTCATTAAATCGCATGAATGATAATATTGAAGGCAGTCGCGTGACTGGGGAGATCATGTACCGCGGGTTGGATATCAACTCCAACAACATCGATGTGTATGAAATGCGCAAACACATCGGCATGGTGTTCCAGCGACCTAATCCTTTTGCCAAGTCGATTTATGATAACATCACTTTCGCGCCGAAACGCTTCGGTGAAAAACGCAAAGAAGTCCTCGACGAAATGGTGGAAACTAGCCTTAAGCAAGCAGCACTTTGGGATCAAGTCAAAGACAACCTTAATCAAAGTGGCTTGGCGTTATCTGGTGGCCAACAACAACGGTTATGTATTGCGCGTGCCATTGCGATGAAGCCTGATGTGTTGTTGATGGATGAACCTGCATCGGCGTTGGATCCGATTTCCACGTCGACCATCGAAGATACGATGATGCAGCTCAAAGATAAATACACCATCATCATTGTGACTCACAACATGCAACAAGCAGCGCGGATCAGTGATTACACCGCGTTCTTCTATTCTGGCCAAGCCATTGAATTTGATGAAACACGGAAGATCTTCACGCGACCAAAGATCAAAGCCACTGACGATTATGTTTCAGGGCACTTCGGGTAACAAGATGCGCATTTGAAATCGGGGCTCCAGCGGACTCGTCGGGACGTGGAGAGGGTCCTCGAGCAAGCTAGTCTGGATGTTTCGCTACGCTCACCACCAGCGGGAGCTTTCACTGCGGAATCCTGTAAGCGAAACCCGCTAACAGGATTCTCACCACGTCCCAACGGTCAGCTTCCACCCCGATTTCAAATGACTGCTGACTCGCTGACATTGCATGATTGTGATGTGAGCAGTCGACAAGTTATGGGTGGAAGGCGAATCGGCGGAGGCTGGACGAGCATCAGCCGTCGAACCGTTGTTAGTGGTTTACCACTTACAACGGCGCGAGCTAAAAGATCCACTCGCGGGTTTTGCGAGTTAGCTTTTAGCTCGCGGACTGCTCTACTTCGGTCGCCATGCTCGTCCAGCTGGAGTCGATTCACCTGGAGCCCTTAACTTGTCGGGCGGTCTAACTAAGAAAATTGAAACAAGCAAACAACGTAAGGAGAACCTATGGCTAAAGATAAAGTGATCACCAGTGCCGATGTGAAATTATGGTATGGCGACTTTGAGGCCTTGCATGGCATCAACTTAGACTTCAATCAAAATGAGATCACCGCCTTGATCGGGCCTTCTGGTTGTGGGAAGTCCACTTACTTGCGATGCTTGAATCGCATGAACGACTTGATCCCTGGCGTAAAGATCGAAGGTGACATGCGCCTGCAAGGTGACGATATTTACTCACCGCAAATGGATGTGGTCCAACTGCGCAAACGTGTCGGCATGGTGTTCCAACAACCAAATCCTTTTCCATTCAGCATTTATGATAATGTGGTTTATGGCTTGCGCCTGCAAGGGATCAAAGATCGCGCCGTGCTTGATGAAGCAGTAGAAACCAGCTTGAAGCAAGCGGCAATTTGGGATGAAGTTAAAGACAAGCTGCATGTGTCGGCGTTATCGTTGTCTGGTGGGCAACAACAGCGAGTGGTGATCGGTCGCGTTTTAGCGGTGCAACCTGATGTGATCTTGATGGATGAACCGACGTCAGCACTGGATCCGATCTCAAGTACCCAAATTGAAAATATGTTGTTGGAATTGCGCGAACAATATACCATAATACTAGTAACGCATAACATGCATCAGGCTTCGCGGATCTCGGATAAAACTGCCTTTTTCTTGCAAGGGCGCTTGGTGGAATTTGATGACACCAAGAAGATCTTCTTAAACCCTCATGAACAAGAAACATCAGATTATATTTCCGGCCGCTTCGGCTAATGATGACAAGCGTGGCTCGAATTTTCGAGGCACGCATTTGTGTATATAAAAATGAATTCAAGGAGGTTTCAGCATGCGGCGACTATTTGAAGACGAACTCAACGACTTACATGTTCGTTTCTCCGAAATGGGGATGATGGTCAACGAGGCGATTTACAAGTCAGTTTCGGCGTTCGTCAATCATGACAAAGCGCTGGCCCGTGAAGTGATCGCAGACGATCAACATATTAATAAACGTGAGGTCGATCTGGAAAAACGCAGCTTTGAAATGATCGCATTACAACAACCAGTGACCACTGACTTGCGGATGATCGTCACCGTGATGAAAGCCAGTTCTGATTTGGAACGCATGGGCGATCACGCGGTATCGATTGCTAAATCCACGATCCGCGTGAAAGGTGAGACCCGCGTGCCTGAAATCGAAGCGGAAATCGCCCAAATGGCCCACGCAGTCAAAGGCATGGTGGCAGAAGTCTTAGACGCTTATGTCAAAGAAGATTCTGTGCGCGCGCGTCAAATCGCGACTGAAGATCACGGCATCAATGACTTCTCCAAGCGGATCTATGAAGAATGTATCGAACGGATGCGCGAAGATTCTGAAACTATTGTTGGCGCCATGGATTATATGTTGGTATCCAGCTATTTGGAACGGATCGGCGATTACGTCACCAACATTTGTGAATGGATCTTATATTTAAGCACTGGCAAGTTGTTGGAATTGAATTCCAATGCTTCTGAAGACGGGTTTTAATGAAAAGTGAAAGTGGCCAAGACGAATTTTAGTCTTAGCCACTTTTTTGTATCGTGAGGGTCACTGTTTCAGATCACTGCCACTTATTTACAGTAGATGTATGTTGCTGGCCTGAAGGAAAATGGAGAAAAGTTGTGGGTGAAATCGTCTTGGCAGAACAAGGAAAACTGGACCATTGCCAGTGACAGTGAGATCAAGTGAAACGCCGGTTTGTGGCGGTTCGCGCAGATCTCACCGGCAGATTTTGAAACAAAGTGATTTTCTTTGGTTCAAAATCTAGGCGAAAGCTCCTCGAACGTTTTTTGTTCGAGAGCTGCAGCCGGCCGCACTGGCAATGGTCCAGTTTTCCGTAGTGGCGCCAAGGCGCTGGAACCCATAACTTTTCGTGCCGGAGGAATATCAATGTCCTTATATATGGTAGCTAATATCGTTGTTTTTTTTACATTTGCAATGAAAGTTTACGGAAGTCGCACAACACTTTTACTGAAAATAGCGCCGATTTTTACGTCTGCGCCTTAGAATCAAAGATGTTCTAAGGATGACAAGACGAAAGGAAGAACAACATGAAGAAATCCGCACTGATCACGTTTGCACTGACTTTTACAACTTTTGCCACTATACTGGCAGGCTGCGGCGGTAGCTCCAGCGCTAAAGGCGCCGACGCCGCTTCGAAGTCAACGACTAGCGCGCCAAAATCAGCAAAAGTGGTGGCAGTCGGCTCCACGGCCTTACAACCTTTAGTTGAACAAGCAGCCTCTGCTTATCAACAAGATCACCCAGAAGCAAAAATCACAGTGCAAGGTGGCGGTTCCGGTACTGGCTTGAGCCAAGTGGTTCAAGGGGCAGTGACGATCGGGAACTCTGACATTTTCGCTGAACAAGGCAAAGGCGTTGACGCCTCAAAGCTTGAAGATCATCAAGTCGCCGTGGTCGGCATGGCACCAGTTACCAACAAAGACGCTGGCGTGAAGAACTTATCGATGAGCCAATTGCGCGACATTTTCACTGGGAAAGTGAAAAACTGGAAAGCTGTCGGTGGTGCTGACAAAGCGATCACTGTCGTTAACCGCGCCCAAGGTTCCGGTACTCGCGCCACGTTTGAAGCAGCAGTGCTTGAAGGCAAGTCAGCCATGACCAGCCAAGAACAAGATTCCAACGGTGCGGTTCAAAAAATCGTGGCCACGACGCCAGGTGCGATTTCTTACTTAGCGTTCTCTTACATCAAAGACGATGTCCAACCTTTATCTGTCGACAACGTGAAGCCAACTCCTGAAAATGTTGCCACCAACGACTGGAAGATCTGGTCATATGAACATATGTACACCAAAGGCAAAGCCGATGCTGGTGCGGCAGCGTTCTTGAAGTACATCGACTCTGATGCCGTGCAAAAGAGCTTAGTGACGAAGTTAGGTTACATCTCCATTCACGACATGAAAGTTCAAAAAGACGCCAACAACAAGGTATCCAACAAGTAATTTGAGCTGATCTCACCAGCATTTGCCGACGAACTTGCCGGTGAATGCTGGTTTTTTTGAAAGGAGGCCAACATGCCAGAAATTTTAAATCGTGATTTGCATCGGTTGAATCATTTATTTGAAGATATGGGACTGAACGTTTCTGAACAAATCGATTTAGCGACGAAAGCATTTTTGAAAGTCGATCTCGATGCCGCCCAAAAGGTGATCGACCGCGATGTCACCATTAACAATGATGAGTTGCACCTCGAAAAGCTGATCATTCAAACCCTTGCCTTACAACAACCGGTCGCCTCAGATTTTCGCATTGTGATGAGCATTTTGAAAAGTTCGACTGATCTGGAACGGATCGGCGATCACGCCGTGGGGATCGCGCGGGAAACGAAAGCTGCGAGTCGCGATCGCATTGCCGATATCGATTCAGTGTTAACGCGCATGAGTACCACGGTGCGAATGATGTTGGAACAGATCTTGACGGCTTATGTGAAAACCGATGTGGACCTTGCCAAACAAGTTGCCAAACGTGACTTAGACGTGGATCGTGATTTTGTCACGGTACGCAAACTCACTACGCAAAACGTCGATGTTGACGCGGATCTGATCGCCAGTTACTTATTTGTTTCACGGTTGTTGGAACGCATCGGCGATCATGTGGTGAATATTGCCGAATGGATCGTTTACAATCACACCGGGAAAATTGTGGAATTAAATCTCGGGAAGCAAGATCGTCGGCAAGCGGAGGGGAGTGCAGATGCAACTACTGATTAAAATTGCCGCATTATTGCTCGTCGCTTTGGTGACTTATTGGGCGATGGCTGGGACGGCAGAATTAAAAATCAACCGTTGGCGCAAACGGACTTGATTTTTACCGGCGGCGGCTTACGATAAAAGTGGATCAACGATTGTGGCGCTCGACGCCGTATGCAATCGTTGGTCTATTTTTGTGCGTGGGACTTCTAAACGATGAGGTAGCCGTCAATTTCCGATGACGTCGCCGTGGATACCTGTGCTTAAAACAGAAAAGCTGTAGGTGAAGACGATTTGGTAAAACGGAGGTGAATTGGACAATGGCCTGTGGTAGTAAAATCAAGTGAAACGCCGGTTTGTGGCGGTTCGCGCAGATTTTACCGGCAGATTTTGAGACAAAGTGTTTTTCTTTGGCTCAAAATCTAGATGTAAGAACATCGGCGTACTTTGCCGATTTCTGAAATCGGCCGCACGGCAACTTGTCTAATTCACCGCAGTGATGCCAAATCATCGTAGCCCTCAATTTTTCACCAGTGGACTCAGACTCCAAGCCAAATCAATGGTGGTCAATTGACTTAGCGCAAAATCAACCTTAGGACCTATGCAATCAATTCCCGAAGCAGGCATACTATAGTTACACAAGCAAGCCAACTGTTGCGCCTGCACAATCGTAGTTGATTATCTGGAGGTAAATCTCATGAATGAACGTGAACGGATCCTTGATTTGGTCAAGCAAGGCGTGATCACCAGCCAAGAAGCTTTGGTCTTATTAGAAAATCTCGACAAAGCCAAAACCGTGGTGGATACTCGCCAAGCAGATACCCAAAAGCCTGCTGACGACCAAACATCGCAAACTGAACAACCCACTGAAAATCCTAATGAAGCTGAATTATCAGCCTTAAATACGCAAATCGCTGAAGTCGCCGGTTCTTTAGATGCTGCGACGGCTCAAGACAAATCTATTGCCGCCAAGATCTCTGCAAACAATGAGCAGATCATCGTCTTAGACACGATGGAAGACTTGGACACTTTAACGGAAGACAAATATCAAGAACGCGGCGACTTAAAGCAAGAAAACAACGAGCTCAAAGCCCAACGCGAAGCACTCGCTGCTCAAATTGATACCTATAAAAACCAACTGGCTGACCTCAACCGTCAAAAACGGGCGTTGACTAAGCAGCATTTTACCGACAAAGTCTTACCAGATGACTGGCAAGATCAAGCAAAGGATGCCTTGAATGACTTAGGCAAAACCATGGAATCTGCTGGCAACCAATTCTCTAACTTGTTTAAGAAAACCATGAACAACGTCTTAGACAACGTCGATTGGAAAGATGTCACGGTTAAAGTGCCAGGGTTGGCGACTGAGAAGTTCAACCACACCTTCACTTACCCAGACACCAAAGCGTCTGTCTTAGACTTGAAAGTGGCCAATGGGGATGTGACCTTGCGCCCTTGGGATCAAGACGATATTCAAGTCGATGCCACCATTAAGTTATTTGGTAAAATGGATGGCGCCACCCCGCTGGATTCGTTCCTAGATCGCAGCCACATCGATGTCAACGATGATCACTTCGTTTTCCAAGTGCCAAATCGTCGCGTTCAAGCCGACTTGATCATCTCATTGCCACGTCGCACTTATGATCACGTCAATGTTCGCTTACTCAACGGTGGCGTGCAAATGCAAGATCTCCAAGGCAAAGACTTCTACGTCAAAAACGCGAACGGCGACTTGAGCTTCGCCAACTTAACTGCCACGATGCTGGAAACACAAGGCGTTAACGGCTCGTTGAAAGTCAACGGTGGCGACATTCACGATTTGATGTTTGAAACGGTCAATGGTGACATCAAGTTGCACACCACACCAAAGAAAGCAAACTTGCAAACCGTCAACGGTACCGTGCGGTTGACCTTAGATCATGATTTCGAAGAGTTGACGGCAAGCTCGGTCAACGGTAATGTTAAACTTGCTGCACCGCAAAGTGTTGCTTTGTCTGGTGATGTCAAAACACGTTTTGGTTTGGTCAAGAGTCGCTTGTCCAACCAAGATACTGGACCTAACACCAAACATTTAACGTTGGATCGCCCAGGGACTGGTGTTGGTCATGTTGAAATCACCACCACTAGCGGCAACATCCAATTAAAAGATACGGATAACGCCTAAATTTTGTAAGGAGAACGCCTATGCCTTTCTTGTTGATTCCCATTTTCTTAATTATCATCGGAGTCGTGATGCTTTGCGTCATCGGGCTGGTGTTCGGGTTGTTGCACATTTTGTTTTGGCCGATCGTGATCGGGTTGTTGATTTGGTGGCTCGTTGGTCGCTCAGATCACCACAACCACTATCACTACCATCGTCAACGCCACCAGCGCACCGATTGGCAAGACGGCTTACATGAACGCAAAAACGCTCAAAACGTTCATGAAGAAAAGCAAACATCCCACCATGATGATGATTGGAGCGATTTCTAGTGAGTTTCTTTCGTAAAGTATTACTGACGACAGTTGTGTTTATCGTCTACGCGCAGTTCTTCCCGACGCAGTTGTTTATCGCAAGCTGGGGCACTG
This sequence comes from Lacticaseibacillus porcinae, assembly GCF_003946305.1. Classification (GTDB taxonomy): domain Bacteria; phylum Bacillota; class Bacilli; order Lactobacillales; family Lactobacillaceae; genus Lacticaseibacillus; species Lacticaseibacillus porcinae. The sequence goes on along the minus strand of NZ_RHNS01000012.1, from coordinate 5,237 downwards.
CGTTGATCGGGGCCTTGGTGCTCGGCGTGTTGAACGGGTTGGTGAAGCCGGTGATCAAGTTCTTCTCCTTTCCACTGACACTGTTGACCTTTGGACTGTTCTTCCTGGTGATCAACGGCTTCATGTTGAAGTTGATGACCGTGTTCGTCGCAGGAATCAGCTTCTCAGGCTTTGGGGCGATGATGTTATTGGCGATCGTCATCAGTATCGTGAACACTTTGTTTGACAATCACGAGTATTAATTTAAAGCCTGACCGCTTGCGGTTGGGCTTTTTTGTAAGTGACAATCTGAAACCGGTTACCAGCAAACCCTGTTCAGATCGGCAGTTAGATGATAGAATTAAAGTAACTATGGAAGGACAGGTGGAGCCGATGGCAGATAGCGTAACCGTCGCACAGTTAGTCGCAGACACAAAGTTAGACGTTTTTAGCGGAGAAGAAGACCTTAAAGATCGCAAAGTCGTGGTCAGTGATATTTCACGGCCAGGCCTTGAGTTGACCGGGTACTTCAATTATTATCCCCATGAACGGCTACAGCTTTTTGGCCGCACAGAAAATGCCTTCGCAGGCAACATGTCCAGCGAAGAACGCCTCACTATCCTCAAGCGGATGTGTGCTGACGACACGCCTGCATTTATCGTATCGCGCGGCATGGCGCCATTAAAAGAAATGGTCACCGCTGCTCAAGCTGCTCATATCCCAGTGTTGACGTCGAAGTTGCCGACCACGCGTTTATCAAGTTTGATCACTGATTACCTCGATGGTCGCTTAGCGGAACGTCGCAGTATGCATGGCGTGTTGACTGATATTTACGGCTTAGGGGTCTTGATCACTGGGGACTCTGGTGTCGGGAAATCCGAAACGGCGCTTGAATTGATTCAACGTGGCCACCGTTTGATTGCGGATGATCGCGTCGATGTTTATCAACAAGATGAACAAACCATCGTTGGGGAAGCACCGAAGATCTTATCTCACTTGCTTGAAATTCGTGGGTTAGGGATCGTGGATGTGATGAACTTGTTTGGGGTCGGTGCCGTACGTGAACGCACTAGTATCGATTTGATCGTGCATTTGGAAGCATGGTCGCCAGATAAGCAATTTGATCGCTTAGGTTCCGGCGAACAATCACAACAGATCTTTGACGTCGCCGTACCAAAGATCTCCATCCCAGTTAAAGTTGGGCGTAACTTGGCTTCCATCATTGAAGTGGCGGCGATGAACTTCCGTGCGAAGTCCATGGGCTATGATGCGACGAAGACTTTTGAAGCGAACTTGAACAGTTTGATTCAATCGAACTCAGAAGAATAAGCAATTCCGAGAACATGACCATATGCGGTGATGTTCTCTTTTATTTGTGATCGCGAGTTGAAGGATTATGTCCGGAAAGAAAAAGGCGTCGCGGAGGTGAACTGGACCATTGCCTGTGGCAGTGAAATCAAGTATGACGCCGCTTTTTGGCGGCATGCGCAGATTTCACCGGCAAATTTTGAAACGAAGTGATCCTCTTCGGTTCAAAATTTAGACGAAAGAACATCGGCGGTTTTTGCCGATTTCTGCAGTCGGCCGCACGGCAACTGGTCCAGTTCACCGGAGTGACGCCTTTTTCTCAGCCCAGATACTGACCTTTTACCTATGGCAATGTGTCATCAGCCTTAGGACTGTCGGCAAATGCGCTTAGGTGTGATAGACTATAAAAGCACAATTCAATTCGTGAATAAGAGGAGTTTGCCAATGTTTGCTGCGTTAAATCCGATCGCATTACAACTCGGCGGCCTTGAGATCCACTGGTATGGCGTGATCATCGCCTGCGGGGTCTTGTTAGCTGTTTGGTTAGCGATGAAAGAAGCTGTTCGTCGCGGGATCTCTGATGATCACATTTTAAATTTGGTGTTATGGGCGCTACCGTTTGCGTTGATCGGCGCGCGGACTTACTATGTCGCCTTTGAGTGGCCTTATTACTCGCAACACCCGAGCGAGATCATCGCCATTTGGCATGGTGGCATCGCGATTTATGGGGCGTTGATTGCTTCAGTGATCGTCTTTTTGGTTTATTGTCGCGTGAAGTGGTTGCCTGCTTGGCTCGTGCTCGATATTGCGGCACCCACTGTGATGATCGCCCAAGCCATCGGTCGTTGGGGCAACTTCATGAATCAAGAGGCTTTCGGTGCGAAAACCACGCTCACTTACTTGCGCGGGTTACACTTGCCTGAATTCATCATTCAACAAATGAATATCTCAGGCGCTTATCGGCAACCGACTTTTTTATATGAATCGATGTGGAATCTCGTCGGATTCATTTTGATCATGAGCATTCGTCATCACAAAGGGTGGTTCAAGCAAGGCGAGATCTTCTTGAGTTACGTGATGTGGTATGCGTTCGGGCGCTTCTTCGTCGAAGGCATGCGCACCGACAGTTTATATTTGATCCCAGGGTTGCGGATCTCCCAAGCGTTGTCCATTGTGTTATTCGTGGTGGCGCTGGGCTTGTGGATCTATCGCCGTCGACAAGATATCGCGTGGTATTTAGATGGTGACCCGTTAGCAAAGGTCAATCAATAAGGAGAAATAGATTCTTGGTTAAAAAAATTGCAGTACTCGGTGCCGGTTCTTGGGGCTCCGTTTTAGCAAACTTGTTGGTGGAAAATGGTCATGACGTTGCATTGTGGACCCATGATCCAAAGCAAATTCCAGAAATCAATGACCAACACACCAACGCCCATTATTTAGGCGACTTCAAGTTCCACGAAGCGTTGCATGCGACTGCAGACTTGAAAGAAGCAGTCGACAATGCGGATGTGATCTTATTCGTGGTGCCAACTAACGCGGTACGTTCTGTCGCCGAACAAGTGAAACCATTACTTGAGGCCAGTGGTTCAAAACCGATCATCGCCCATGCCGCCAAAGGTTTGGAACGCGGGACCAAAGAACGAGTTTCTCAAGTGTTGGAAAGCGTCTTGCCTGACAGCTTGCACTCCGGCATCGTCGTGATCTCTGGCCCAAGTCATGCAGAAGACGTGGCCGCCAAAGACATCACGACGTTAGCCGCAGCTTCTAAAAGCTTAGCGGCAGCCACTGCGATTCAAAAGTTATTCATGAATGACTATTTCCGTTTGTACACTAACCAAGATGTCATCGGCGTGGAACTCGGTGCGGCGTTGAAAAACGTTATCGCTATCGGTGCTGGTGCCTTGCACGGCTTAGGTTACGGCGACAACACCAAAGCGGCGTTGATGACCCGCGGCTTAGCGGAAATCACGCGGTTAGGGGTCAAGCTTGGCGCTGATCCGATGACGTTCATCGGGTTATCTGGGGTTGGCGACTTGATCGTCACTTGTACTTCAGTGCATTCACGTAACTGGCGCGCCGGTAACGGCTTAGGCCAAGGCCAAACGGTTCAAGAAGTGCTCGATAACATGGGCATGGTGGTTGAAGGTTACTCCACTGCCAAAGTGGTCCATGAATTAGCCGGTGACTTAGGCGTGGAAATGCCGATTTCTTCTGCGATTTATCAGGTATTGTATGAAGACGCGCCGATCAAAGAAGTGATTGCTGATTTGATGAAGCGTGCCGGCAAGCCAGAATTTGATTTTCATATTGAAAAGTAAGTAGTTGATTTAATCAATTGCGTGCGTTACAATTAGCTTACGAAAAGAAAGCGGAGGTAAGACATTATGGCGAAATCTTATGATGTGATCGTGATCGGTGCCGGCCCTGGTGGGATGACGGCAGGCCTTTACGCATCACGTGCCAATTTAAGTGTGTTGATGTTAGATCGCGGGATCTATGGCGGTCAAATGAACAACACCGCCGCCATCGAAAACTACCCCGGCTTCAAGTCGGTGTTAGGCCCAGACCTCGGGCAACAAATGTATGATGGCGCCACTCAATTCGGTGCCGAATACGCTTATGGCAATGTCACCAGCTTAAAAACTGATGGCGACACCAAAATTGTTGAAACCGACGACGGCACATACACCGCCAAAGCAGTGATCATTGCCACCGGCGCTGAACACCGCAAGCTGGGGATCCCTGGCGAAGAAGAATTCTCTGGCCGCGGTGTATCGTACTGTGCCGTATGTGATGGCGCCTTTTTCAAGAATCGTGAAGTCGTTGTCATCGGCGGCGGCGATTCTGCCATTGAAGAAGGCACTTACTTGGCAGGGTTGGCCAGCCATGTAACGATCGTGCATCGTCGCGATTCCTTACGTGCGCAAAAGATTTTGCAAGACCGTGCGTTTGCCAATGACAAGATCAGCTTCGTGTGGAATGCCAACACGGAAGAGATCCTCGGCGATGACAACAAAGTCACCGGCGTGCGTTACACCGATAAGGTGACCGGCGAATCTCACGTGATCCCAGCTTCTGGTGTGTTCATCTATGTCGGCATCATGCCATTGACGGATTCTTTCAAAGACGTTGACATCTTAGATGAAAACGGCTGGATCCCAACTGATGAAACCATGGCCACTCGCGTTCCTGGCATCTTTGCCATCGGGGATGTCCGGGCCAAGAAGCTCCGTCAAATCACCACTGCGGTTGGTGACGGCGGCCAAGCCGGTCAAAGTGTGTTTGATTATATTCAAACGTTGCAAGACGCTGACTTAAAAGTGCAAGCTTAATTGAAAGTAGTCGAGATCATATGGTCTCGACTATTTTTGTCTAAAAAGGCGATGAAGCAATGCGAATCGCCAAGTAATGTATCATGCACGATTATTATGAAAAACGTTTATAGCCTTTAGTCTTGTCACGGGTGATCACACGTGATATGATAATGGCGAATTCAAGGAGGAAGGGGCGGCTTAGCGCAGGTCGTCAGTAGTACTTCGCAACGAGGGGCAGTTCCTCGCAAACTGAGTGAGACTGATCCGCAGCGGCTTAGGCCGTTGGATCTCTAGCTTCAAAAGTGCCGGCACCTAAGGGCCCAGTCGGGTTCAGTTAGATCACACCGGATCGATTTCCCCATGGTGACATGGGATGCAGGTGGCGCCTGTGGACGAAAGGCAATGCAGAGTTGAGTAGTCCTTAAAGTGGTTTTGGGCCAATCCCCCAAAGTTACGCAGAGCCGTCACTTGGTAACACTGTTAGTAACTGCACTGACGTAATTGGATAATGTTGGCGTTAAAGCCAGAAGCCCACGAAATGGGAAACTGTTTCGTGGGCTTTTCTACCACTAGTCAAGAGAAAGTTGCTGTATCAAGCTTTCTCTTTTTGGTTTGGCTAGTTTTTTCGTTATCATC
>NZ_RHNS01000011.1 GCF_003946305.1 Lacticaseibacillus porcinae | reverse complement strand
AGCGCCTTGAGACGCTGCCGGTAACGGGGGCTTATAGCCCCAGAGCAAGCCACCCGTTTAACGGGTGGTTTTTGACTGTATTCTAAAACGACCTAGATGGTTGGCGGCTAAAACGTCAAAGTATTGGCGTAGTGCTTGGTTTTAGGGGTGATTTTTACGGCTTCGATAGTCACGATCGCTGGGTAGTTGGCGATTGTCAATCGCATTCCTTTTTGGTCAAGCTATGCGTCGATTTGATCGAGGGGTAATGGGGCTGGGTTAATAGTGATGCCATTAGATAGATCAAACGCGTTACAGTCAGAACTTTTCTGGCTGTTTTTTTACAGACACGGTTGACATAACATATCGCTTAATTTTTCGAAAATGTTCTGTTATTACCACAATATGAGTTTGTCATTCCCGATCCTAAAACTTTTTCGACAAAGTTTTAGCACTCTATTGACAAGAGTGCTAAAACAGACTATAGTATATTATGTAAACAAAAAGAAGACCGCAGCGGTCCGACTATAAAACTGAGTAGCACCGCTGCGAGTCGGCGGTGTTTTTGCGCCGCCTTGAGGAGGGAATCGGTATGGCAAACTTTAACGATCCATTTTTCAATGATGGAATGGATGATTTTTTCGATCAATTAATGCATCGCATGGATGGGCAACAGCCTAAATATGTGGTCAACGGTCATGAATTGACCCCTGAAGAGGCGGCCCAACTACAATCTGGTAGTGTCCCGGTGGCCACTAAGCAAAAGCCTGAACCAAAGTCGATTTTAGACAAACTTGGTCGTGATTTAACGCAAGAAGCCCGCGATGGCTTGTTGGACCCAGTGATCGGCCGTGACAAGGAGATTCAAGAAGCCGCTGAAGTGTTAAGCCGGCGCACCAAAAATAACCCGATTTTAGTCGGGGATGCTGGTGTCGGCAAAACTGCGGTAGTTGAAGGCTTAGCCCAAGCTATTGTCAAAGGCAATGTGCCAGCGGCGATTCAAAACAAGTCGATCATCGCCATTGACTTAGCAAACTTAGAAGCCGGGACGCAATATCGTGGGAGTTTTGAACAAAATATTCAAGACTTGATCAAAGCGGTTAAAAAGCGCGGGAACGTGATCTTGTTCTTTGATGAAATTCATCAAATATTAGGGGCGGGATCCACTGGTGAGTCTGGCAGCAAAGGCTTAGCAGATATCATCAAGCCAGCGTTGTCGCGTGGAGAACTGACAGTGATCGGCGCAACGACGCAAGATGAATATCGCAACACGATCATGAAAGATGCCGCATTAGCACGGCGGTTCAATGACATTACCGTCAACCAACCAAGTGCGGAAACGACGTTCAAGATCTTGCAAGGCTTGCGCAAGTTGTATGAACAACATCACCATGTGCAATTGCCTGATACAGTGTTGAAAGCTTGTGTGGATTATTCCGTGCAATACTTGCCACAACGCAGCTTACCAGACAAAGCCATTGACTTATTGGACATGACCGCTGCTCACTTGGCGGCCCAACATCCAGTATTAGATGAAGTCGCGTTAAAGCAACAAGTTGAACAATTGACGCAACAAAAAGATGACGCTGCGAAAGCAGAAGACTTTGAAAAAGCGGCTAACTTGAAAAAGCAACTCGCAAACGTCCAAGCACAACTTGATCATGGTGACACGAAGCAACAAGCCCCTACGGCAACCCCAGAAGATGTCGCCGCGGCAGTTGAACGCCTGACTGGTATTCCTGTGGCAAAGCTTGGCGCTTCTGACATTCAACGTTTGCAAGGCATTGCCCAACGGTTGAAGAATAAAGTGATCGGCCAAGACGAAGCGGTCGACATGGTCGCTAAAGCCATTCGTCGCAATCGTGCTGGCTTTGATGATGGTGAACGTCCGATCGGCAGTTTCTTATTCGTCGGGCCGACTGGTGTTGGGAAGACGGAACTGGCTAAGCAATTGGCCTTAGATATGTTCGGTCGCAAAGATGCGATCATTCGCTTGGATATGTCTGAGTACAGTGATCGTACCGCAGTTTCAAAGCTCATTGGCACCAGTGCTGGTTACGTCGGCTATGAAGACAACGGTAACACCTTGACGGAACAAGTCCGTCGCAATCCTTATGCGATCATTTTACTTGATGAAATCGAAAAAGCAGATCCGCAAGTCTTGACTTTGTTGTTGCAAGTCTTAGACGACGGTCGCTTGACTGATGGTCAAGGTAATGTGGTGAACTTCAAGAATACGATCATCATCGCGACATCAAATGCTGGGTTTGGGAATGCTGCACTTGCTGACAAGTCTTTGCATGACAAGCTGGCCCCATTCTTCCGTCCAGAATTTCTGAACCGCTTTGACGGGATCGTCGAATTCAGTCACTTAAGCAAAGATGACTTAGGGAAAATCGTGGACTTGCTGTTACAAGATGTGTCTGACACCTTAGCCAAGAAGCAATTGACCTTGACGGTTAGCGACGAAGCCAAAGACTGGTTGATCACCCAAGGTTATGATGAAGCCATGGGGGCTCGACCATTGCGTCGGGTGATCGCACAACATGTGCGGGATAAAGTCACTGACTTTTATTTGGAACATCAAGACGTCAAAGCTTTGAAAGCTGATGTAGTCGATGACGATATCGTGATCACTGCCGCATAACTTGAAGAAAGTCGAAGCACGAAGCTTCGACTTTTTTTGTGACCAATATTTATTGATAATCGGTAAAAAATTATTGATTATCGATAAGCGAACCGCTATACTGCTTTTGAGGTGTGAATGATGAAATTGAAAACGTTGAGTTTGAAAGTGATATTGGCGTTGGCCGCCGTTGTGATCGGCATGTTTGCGCTGATGTTGTTTTGGCGCCTGCCAGCTACTTTAATGCGGGACTACCATCACGCAGGTAGTGCTTGGGTAATGACCATTGGGATCTATGTGACGGTGCTATGTTTTTTTGGAGCGATCGGTTATGCTTGGCAACTGCTCCGGCGGGTGGATACCAACACCGCTTTTTCGTGGGTTGCAGTCAAGAACTTGCGGCACTTGAAATGGGCGACGACAGGAATGACCATCGGTTTGATCGGGATCATGCCAGAATTTTACGTGATGGCACAGTTTGAAGATGCACCAGGGCTTTGTTTGATTGGTAGTGGGATCGTTGCATTGCCACTGATGGTAACGATTTTTTTGGCAGTGTTACAAGAATTATGGACCAAAGCCTTGATGTACAAAGCCGAAAACGACTTAACGATTTAGGAGGTTGTCAATGATCGAGATTGACTTGGACCAACTTTTATTAGATCGCGGTATGTCACTGACACAATTAGCTGATACAGTGGGGATGACGATGGCGAACTTGTCGATTTTAAAAACCGGGAAAGCGAAAGCGATCCGCTTTTCGACATTATGTAAGTTATGCGCAGCGCTTAATTGTCAACCTGGGGACTTATTGAAGTATCAGGAAAGTTGACGTTCATCATAATATTTTGTTATGCTTAGTATAAATATTACGTGAGGTGACCTATGCAGAAATTGACCCAACATCCCATGATCCGCGGCGGCTTTATGATTGTCGCATTGGCGTTGATCGCAGTCAGTATCAACTTTTTTTATGCCCCACATGGTGTCGCAGCCGGCGGTGCCACCGGGATCGCGATCTTAACGCAAGAAGCTTTCGGCGTGCCGCTGGGGTTGACGACGTTGATCGTCAATGTCTTAATGCTGGTACTCGCGTATTTCTTCTTAGATCGCGCGACGACCAAGCGCATCTTGATCGGCAGTTTATTACTGCCGTTGATGTTAGCTGTGATGCCGCAAGTAAAAATCGTTGAAGATCGCTTACTAGCGGTGATCGTCGGGAGTGTCATTTTTGCCGTCGGGGTCGCGATCAATTATCGCATCGATGCGTCAAGTGGTGGGACAACCGTACCGCCAATGCTGATGCAAAAGTATTTTCACATTAAACCGGCAGTTGGACTATTCGTTGTCGATTTGATCGTTTGCTTCTTTAACATTTTTGTTTCTGGCATCGAAGCTTTTGTCCTTGCCATTTTTGCCATCGGCTTGACCAGTATTGTGATGAATTATGTGGAAACTGGGTTGGACCGTAAAAAAGCGATTTACGTGATGACCCCAGAAATTGACGCCATGAAACAAATGCTTGATGAGACTCCAGAACATGGGTTAACAGTGCAACCGGTGATCGGCGGGCATTCTGGCAAAACCAGTGAAATGCTGATGGTGGTGGTTGATCAATCGAATTTCCATGCGACGGTCGAGCGCATTCGAGAAATCGATCCTAAGGCCTTCATCTTGGCCGTCGAAGCCACTGAAGTGCATGGCGGCTGGTTGCGTTAATTGCTCAGACACAACAAAACCCCGATCTGCCAACAATTGCAGATCGGGGTTTTCGTTTAGCTTTAGTCGACTGGGTAGATCCAGCCTTCTGGGGCTTCGACATCGCCGAATTGGATCCCAGTGAGTTCGTTGTAGATCTTTTCAGTCAATTCACCAGTAGAGCCATCGCCGAAGGTATGCACGTCGTCACCGTAAGTGATGCTGGAAATTGGGGTGATCACAGCGGCAGTCCCGCAGGCGCCGGCTTCTGAGAATTCATCTAAGTCGTGAATGGAGATCTTCGTTTCTTCAGTTTCCAACCCGAAGCGTTCCTTCGCAATTTGCAAAATGGAATACTTGGTGATGGAAGGTAAGATGGAAGGAGACTTTGGCGTCAACAGGCGCTTTTTGTCAGTGGTGATCCCAAAGAAGTTCGCAGAACCCACTTCTTCAATGGTTTCATGGTTGATCGGATCCAAGTAGATCGCATCGCCGTAGCCATGTTCATGGGCATATTTGCCGGCTTGCAAACTAGCAGCGTAGTTCCCACCAACTTTAGAACCACCAGTACCATAGTGAGCGGCACGGTCAAAGGAGTCAGCGACAATAAACTTAGTTGGTACCATGCCGCCTTTGAAGTAAGGGCCGACTGGTTGGGCAAAAATCAAGAACATGTATTCTTTGGCAGGGGAAACACCGATATTAGGCCCGATGCCGATAAGAATTGGGCGCAGATACAAGGTTGCGCCGGTGCCATAAGGTGGCACATAGTCTTCATTGGCTTTGGTGACTTGCTTAGCCGCATCGATAAATTTGTCGATCGGCACTTGTGGCATCAACAACTTGTCTGCAGAATGTTGCAAACGAGCAGCGTTGCGGTCTGGGCGGAATAATTGGACTTTGCCTGACTTGGTGCGATAAGCCTTCAAGCCTTCAAAAGCGCCTTGGCCATAATGCAGAATTGGCGAGCCTTCGTTAATGGTGATGTTGGCGTCTTCTGACAACTTACCGTCATCCCATTGGCCGTCTTTCCAATACGAAACGTAACGGTAAGGCAGGTTCATATAGTCGAATCCGAGATTATCCCAATCAATATTTACTGTCATGTAGAAGTCCTCTTTCCTGTATGTCACATTAACATTAGACAAATATTAAAATACAGTGAGGAAAAAAGCAAGCCTATTTCTGAAATTCATGCGTGAAAATTTCAGAAATTACAATGGCTTACTTTTCAACAGCAGAATCACCTTACACAATTTCATTGTCATATCACATAAAAATCTGAATATTTTCTGTGCAAAAATGCCCTTTTTCGTCAAAAATCAGGTACACTAAGGGTAAACATATCTCGTAACAAGTGGAGGAAGGAAATGGCAGAGCATTATTCCGCAGCGCAACAAGAAGCGCTTGAAGAATTTCAATCGGATATCGGACATCTTAACGCACTTTCCAACGAAAATCGGCAACGTTTATTGATGATCCTTGGTGCGGCCAAGGATTCCCAAGGCCTTAAAGTCAATGACTTGGCTGAAGAAATCGGGTTATCACAGCCAGCAACCTCGCATCATCTCAAGGCATTAAAAGATATTGGCATGGTCGATTCTCATCAAGAAGGCAATATCGTCTATTACTATTTGACGCTAGATGACACCATCGCGCGCCTAGAACGCCTCACTGATGCCTTAAAGCGTCGCAACTCAACAACAGAGAAGTAATCTTTGAAAAACAGCCGCTGGTTTTGCCGGCTGTCCGCAACAAAAAAGTCGTCGTCGAATTTTTTCGACGACGACTTTTTTGATCGGTTTACATCACTTGGCCAATGCCATAATGAATGGCCATGGTGATAATGCCGATGATCACGTTGCGGATCACTGCAGTTTTGACTAACCCATCACCAAACTTCGCGGATAAATAACCAGTTAAGCAACTGGAGGCGACAACTGCGGCAATAGTACCAGGCCAAGCCCAAACACCTGGCAAAAACGTCATGGCGATCAATGGAAAGATCCCACCACTAGCAGCCGCGACTAAACTAGAAAACGCTGCGTCCCAAGGATTCATATAATGGCCTTGTTTCAATTGGTACTTCACATCGATCACCGTACCAAGGGCATCTTTAGTCATTAACTCAGTTGCGATTTTTTCAGCGGTAATGGTCGATACGCCGCGATCGACGTAATGCTGGATCACGGCTTTGAGTTCACCGGCGTAATCAGTTTTCAACAATTCAGCTTCTGTGGCTACCACTGAAGCTTCGGTGTCTTTTTGCGAGGAAACACTGGCATATTCACCACTAGCCATCGAAAACGCACAAGCGAGCAAGTCAGCTAAGCCGGCAATGAAAATCGTAAAATGATTGGTTGTGGCTGCCGCGACCGAGAAAAGCACCCCAACCACGGTCAAAATACCATCATTTGCGCCTAAGACCCCAGCACGCAAGGTATTTGCTCGCTCAGCCATCGTTTGAGTGTGACGCTTTTTTAATGTGAGAGTTTTCATCTGCGTCCACCTCCTAGTGAGCAAACAACGAGCCGGCCAAGTAGGTGACGGCCATAGTCAAGATCCCAGATACCACATTGCGCAACATTGCCCGACTGCGATTGGCGTTGCCTAATGCCGCGGCAGTGTAGCCGGTGATCGCTAACGCAATGATCACGGCGATCACTGTCGCCATCACGCGAATGTCAGTTGGCAACAAGGAAATGGCAACTAATGGTAAGATCGATCCAAGCGGAAACGAGATCATTGATGCCATCGCTGCAGAAATCGCACTGGTTTTCACATGGGGATCAAAGCCGTAGCGTTCGCGGACCCCGACATTGACGGGATCTTTGGCCATCATTTCCTTGGCAGCCTGCGCCGCTAATTCCGCGGAAATACCGGTTTGTTGGTATTTGTTTTGAATAAAATCAAGTTCACCTTGATAATCATCATCTAAAGCACGAGATTCTTTGATCACTGCATTTTTTTCTGAATCGCGCTGGGTGTTGACTGATACGTATTCGCCCATCGCCATCGACACTGTGCCAGCTAACATTCCTGATAATCCTGACAGTAAAATGGCATAACTATTGCTGGTCGCACCTGCGACCCCAATGACGATCCCTGCAACACTGAGGATGCCGTCATTTGCCCCCATAACGCTGGCCCGCATCACATTGATCTTTTCTGCTAAGCTCATGTGTGGCCTCCAAATAAATTATAATCATTCTAAACAACGTGAATATTATAGTCCCGTTGAATTTAAAAGTAAAGTCAGGTCATCACAATTTTTGGTCGCCCTGAATCACCTCGACTCTACGCCATTTACAAGGCGATAACAAGGCACACACAAGCCAGTCGCCAACAATAAATTTCACTGAGCGATTGTTCAAAACTATCTTAATAATTGTTCTAATGTAGAGCTGCTGACTCACACATCGCTGTCCGGCAGCGTGAGTGTTTCATGCTGCCACCAGGCGCCAGTAGACTAGCTCCGTTACAGTGATTTGAAATTTGGACTCCAGCTGGCTCGTCGGTGCGTAGTGAGGGTCCTCGGCGGAGCTAACTTGGACGCTTCGCTACGCTCATCGCCAAGTGGATCTCCACCTGCGGCTTTCCGTAAGCGACAAGTCGCTAACGGAAATCTCACCACGCACCGACGGCCAGCCTCCGTCCCAATTTCAAATCACTTCCACTACGGTAGCCCACTGTCACCTGATGGCTAAGAAACACATGTTGCCAAGGTTGCTATGACATTTATCTATCGAATAACGTTATACGTGAGCGTATTTGATTTAGAAGTGAGATACATCAACGAGAAAATCTGTGGGCGGAGATGATTTGGCAAAACGGAGGTGAATTGGACAATTGCCTGTGGTAGTGAAATCAAGTGAAACGCCGGTTTATGGCGGTTCGCGCAGATTTCACCGGCAAAAATTGAAACGGAGCGATCTTCTCCGGTTCAATTTTTAGTCGCAAGAACATCGGCGGGCTTTGCCGATTTCTGCAGACGGCCGCACTGGCAACTTGTCCAATTCACCGTAGTGTCGCCAAATTGTCGGAGCCCACAGATTTTCGTGCCGCAAGGCAAGTTGGTATAGCAAACTGAGAAATCAAATTCACACTGACGATGCCGGACAGCGTGAGTTTGTCAACAACAATTGACAAACCGAACTCATATGCTAGACTAAATGTAATTTGGACTGTGCAAGAAAACCTGCTTCGGTGTGGACAAAGAGAGTTGACGAATTGCTGAAAGTCAACAAGCTGAGGCGAGGGAGTTACCTTGTAAGCAAACAGTCACGGGCGATGCCGTTAACCATTAATGAGTGATAAATCAGGGTGGTACCGCGGACTATTCGCCTCTGGACAAGATTTTTTGTTCAGGGCTATTTTTTTGCAGAAAATAAGGAGGCTATCATGGCAAAGAACATTTTAGATGAACTGGCTTGGCGCGGGGCGTTAAACCAATTGACAGACGAAGAAGGTTTGCGCAAGCTCACCGAAGAAAAGCAAGTCGGCATTTATGTCGGTACCGATCCTACCGGTGATTCCTTACATGTTGGACATTTGATTCCGTTCATGATGCTCAAGCGATTCCAATTGATGGGTCACAAACCGGTGATTTTGATCGGTGGGGGGACTGGTTCGATCGGGGATCCTTCTGGTCGTAACTCGGAACGGGTGTTACAAACTATGGACACCATTGCCGAAAACAAAGCAAAGCTCACCAAGCAAATGGAAAAACTTTTCGGTCGCGATAACTTCCGGATCGTGGATAACTACACTTGGTTGTCCAAGCTTTCGATGTTGGACTTCTTGCGTGACTTTGGGAAGTTGTTCCCAGTTAACCAAATGCTGGCTAAAGAAGTCGTGGCGTCACGCCTTGAAAAAGGGATCTCTTACACCGAGTTCACGTACCAAATTTTGCAATCGATCGACTTTTTACATCTATATAAACATGAAGATGTCCAAGTCCAACTCGGTGGTGCCGATCAATGGGGGAACATCACTGCCGGCATCGATTTAATTCACAAAACTGAAGGCGCTGATGCGAAAGTTTATGGCTTGACCAACCCGTTGATGCTGAAAGCTGACGGCACCAAGTTTGGGAAGTCCGCTGGCGGCGCGGTATACTTGGATCCTGAAAAAACTAGCCCTTACGAATTCTATCAATTCTGGTTCAACCAAGATGACCATGACGTTGAGAAATTCTTGAAGTTCTTTACTTTCTTGTCACAAGAGGAAATCGCCGACCTCGTGAAGCAATCAGCAGAAGCGCCTGAAAAGCGCATCGGCCAACGGCGCTTAGCCCAAGAAGTCACCAAGTTCGTTCATGGTGAAGCTGCGGTTAAAGAAGCGGAAGCCATTTCTGCAGCGTTATTCTCTGGCAATGTTCAAGATTTAACCGCCAGCGAAATCGAACAAGGTTTCAAACAATTCCCAACCGCGGATGCCACTGCGACACCAGAAAACATCGTCACTTGGTTAGTCGATACCACCAAGATCGAATCTTCACGTCGTCAAGCACGCGAAGATATCACCAATGGCGCCATTTCCATTAATGGGGAAAAACAACGCGATGTAGATTTTGAAATCGATCCAAGCAGTCATTTTGACGGCAAATTTGTTATTGTAAAACGCGGTAAAAAGAAATACTTCTTAGTCCGTATTCATTAAAACGTTGATAAATAGGCCTTTTGCAAGGCCTATTTTTTTCGGAAACATTACGACGCGACTTCTAAATGTACGTCGATAGTAATTGCACTGTAATGTTTGTGTAACGTTGAAACGTTAATCTTAATACCAGTGATTAACGAAAAAAGGGTGGCAAAAACATAATGAAGTTACAAACAATCTTAACAACCATGGTAACCGCAGTAACCTTGACAGCATTCGCTGCAACGACAATGCCCGTATCCGCGGCTAGCGACACCCAAACTCAAATTTCTTCCAACCAAAGTTCAACGAACAAGTTACTTTCTGACTTGGCAGCTGCTAACTCGGAAGTAACTGACTTACAAAACAAAATCAACGATAAAAACACGGCGATTTCTGACGCCCAAGCTAAGATCACTGCAACTGAAGCTAAGATCACTGAATTAGCTGGTGAAGTCACTAAGACTGAAGCCGAACTTGCAGCTCGTAAAGACGTTTTAAAGAAGCAATTGGTTTCTTTACAAAAACAAACTGGTGATTCTGTCACTGGTAACGTCTATGTGGATTTCGCCTTGAACTCCAAAGACTTGTCCGACTTGATCTCCCGTGCTTCTACGGTCAACAAGTTGAACCAAGCCAACAAAGATGCCTTAGCTGCAGTTAACGACGCTAAGACGAAGTTGACGGATCTGCAAAACGAACAAGTTGCCAAGAAGCAAGACTTAGTCGACACCAAGGCTTCTTTGGAAGCTGACAAAGCTTCTCTGGTGAACTTGAAGTCATCTGCTGATGCGAAGACGACGGCTTTGAACAAAAAAATCGCCGACAACAAAGATGTTTTAATTTCATTACAAGCCCAAGCAGCTAAAGAAGATGCTGCAGCCAAAGCTTCCTTAGCTAAGCTTGCAGCTACTGCAACGGCAGCTAAAGCAACAACTACTAACACCACTGCCAAAGTGAACACTAACAGTGGTAGCTCAAGCAACGCAGGCGCAACGATCAACACCAATGGCGGCACCCATACCTCTGGTGACTCCGCAGGTAACGCCTATGCTTGGGGCCAATGCACGTACTACGTGAAGTCTGTTGCACCATGGGCCGGCAACCACTGGGGTAACGGCGCACAATGGGGCGCTTCAGCTGCTGCTGAAGGCTTCACTGTCAACAACACGCCTGCAGTTGGTTCAATCGTGGTCTTCGCTGCTGGTCAATCTGTTGGTGGTCACTGGACTGCTGATGGTTCATACGGTCACGTGGCTTATGTCGTTGGGGTTTCTGGTAACTCCATTACGATCCAACAAGGTGGTATGGGCTTCTCATCACCAACTGGTCCTAACACTGACACCATTTCTGGTGCTGGTAGCTACACTTACATCCATCGTTAATCAAAGTTGCGATCGAGATTATTCTCGATCGCTTTTTTGTTTTGTATCGATAACGCATTCAACCGTTAACTGTGACGACATGTTTCTGTAACACTGGTTTGTTACACTATTCTCGACAATTGCTTAGAGGAGCGAATAATTCATGACATCGATCAAAACTGTAACCGCAATCGCATTTGCAACTATTTTGACCACCATCGGGGTAGGGGCACACACTGTGAATGCCGCAGAAAGTACTGCGAGCTTGCAAGCCCAATTGCAACAAGCCCAAAACAGCGTCGCCAAATTGAACGAACAAGCATCAGCAAAAGCTGTTGAGATCCAAAATGCCCAAGCAAACATCAAAGATGCAACGGCGAAGATCAATACATATGAAGTGAAAATCACCAAAGCCCAAGCTGAATTGACGAAGCGCACAGCAAACATGAAGGCGCAATTGCGTTCTTTACAAAAAGAAGCTGGTAACTCTGTCACTGGTAACGTTTATTTCGACTTTATCTTAAATGCCAAGAATTTAGATGATGCTGTTTCTCGCTCCTTTACTGTCGGGAAGCTCAACGAGGCGAACCAACAAGCTTTAGCAGATGTCCAATCTGCGAACAAAGATTTGGCCGATGCTAAGCAACAAGCAGTTGATAACAAAGCAACCTTAGTGGCAAACGAAGCCAAACTTGAAAAAGATCGCGACTCCTTAAAGACTCTGTCTGCACAAGCTTCTGCCAAACAAGCCGATCTCCAAAAGAAAATCAATGATAACCAAGCAGCTTACAAAGCCCTTCAAGGCGACGTTGCGAAAGCCAACACCCAAGCAAAAGCGGCAGCGACACCAGTACAAGCTTCTAAGTCTGCTATTCAAGCCGCAACTGTAACGGCTAAAGCTGCTCAGCCTGCTACTAACGCCGGGACTGGTCACTTGTCTGGCATCGCCGGCATCGCCCAACGTTACATCGGCGTGCCTTATGTCTGGGGTGGCGCAAGTCCTTCAGGCTTTGACTGCTCTGGCTTAGTGATGTATGCTGCGTCACAAATCGGCGTCAGCTTACCACATAGCTCTGAAACCCAATCCACCATGGGGACTTCAGTTTCCATGTCCGCCTTACAAACTGGCGACTTGCTGTTCTGGGGTGGCGTTGGTTCTGCTTATCACGTGGCCATTTACATCGGTGGCGGCCGTTACATTCACGCCCCACAACCTGGTCAAAACGTGACGGTTCAAAGCATCAGTGCTTGGTCACCAAGCTTTGCCCGTCGCCTGTAATCAATTGTCGATTCAACCGCGGGAAACCGCGGTTTTTTTAAACCCATTATTTGATATAATGAAATAAAAGAGAAAAGAGGCGTTTGCGATGCAATATGGGATCATTGGGGCAAGTTATCAACAAGGAACTTTAGCGGTGTTTCATGCCGGCATCGATGAAGAACCATTGCCTGATTTATTATCAGCAACTCAAAAGGCATTGCGCCTTTTAGTGTCGGAACTTGCAGTGAGTGATCTGCAAGATATTCATCAACTTCACGATGCGATCGTCGACTTTTTACAAAATGGTAGTACTGACGTTCAAGCGTTGGATGATGCGACTGATGATACATTGACGTTCGGGGAATTCGGGGATGACCATTTCGTGTTTAATGTGATGGATGCAACCGAACAATTTCAATTGCACATTGAAGTGACACCGATCGGAGGACCTCATGGCGCATAGGTTGATCGTGATCACTGGGGCGACTGGTACTGGCAAAACCACCGTCAGTCGCTATTTGACCCAAACCTACAATATTCAACGGGTGATGACGCATACCACCAGGCCCAAGCGCTACAATGAAGTCGAAGGTATCGATTACGCCTTCGAAACGCCTGCAAGTTTTGATCATAATCATTACATCGAAGACGTGACTTATGCTGGCTTTCGTTATGGCAGTTCTTATGAATCCTTGTATGCCGCTTGGGACAAACATAATTTTGCCAGCATCGTCTTGGATACCAAAGGCGCGATCACTTATGCGCAAAAGCTCGGTCCCGCGGTTAAAACGCTTTTTTTAACCATCGATGATCCCGCAATTTTAGAATCGCGATTGCTGGAACGCGGCGATGATCCGAAAATGGTGGCTGCGCGCCTTGCCAGTCCTGAATATCAACGCGACTTGGTGTTACCTGCTGAATTAAAAGCGAGTGCCACCGTGATCGCTAACGATGACTGGACGCAAGCGCAGCAACAAATCGATCAATTCATGAAACAATTAGCCAAAGAGGTTGCTGGTTTTTAGTTAGTAACTGTGTTAATATGAGTTAATCGTAATGGATCTAAGCGAAAGGATGGAAGCCGATGTCAAAAGCTGCGATCGCCATTGAGCGAATGAAACAAAGTGGGATGCGCGTCACCAAACAACGCCGCGATTTAGTGGCGTATTTGGAGCGCCATGCTGATAGTTATGTGACGGTCACTAGCCTTGATGCTTACATGCGCAGTCAATATCCTGGCCTTTCGCATGATACCATTTATCGCAACGTCAAAGCCTTTGAAGAACTCGGCATCCTTGAACACGAAGTCCAAGATGAACAAGCTATTGTCAAAATGCAATGTGATTATCAACATCCGCATCACCATCACTTCATCTGCACCAACTGTCATCGCGCGCAAGAATTACAAATGTGTCCTTTAGGGTTCTTTGAAGCCCAAGTCCCAGGGGCTAAAATTGCCAGTCATAACTTTGAATTGTATGGGTTATGTGCTGACTGTGCCAAAAAACTGGCCAAATAAAGTAGCGGTCGCGTCAATACGCGGCCGTTTTGTGTATTGCTGAAAGGTGGCGGCGATGCATATCGAGAATGGGGCCGAGACATAAATGAAGCTTGATACTTCTGATGCAAATGATGTCCGGCATCGATAGTATTTCATGCCGCCCTCAGGCGACAGTGGTCTAGCTTCGTTTCGGAACTGAAATCATCTCTCGTGGCATGCCTTTCCGGCGTAGAGATCGGCAAAAAGCGCCGATGCTCTTTCACCTAAATTCAAAGCCGAAACCCGCGTCTTTGAATTTGCCTGAAATATTAACGGAGCCAGAAAACCACTGTCTCCGTTAATATTTCTGCCACGTTCGATGCTTTCAGTTCCTCCACTACGCTAGCCCACTGTCACCTGATGGCTACGAACCACGTTATTTCTACGTTGATCTCATGTTTGGTCATGTGAATGACGTCGCAACATCAGCGTAGTTGATTTGTAAACTAGCAAAACAACGTAGAAAATCTGTGGGTGGAGATGATTTGGCAAAATGGAGGTGAATGGGACAATTGCCTGTGGCAGTGAAATCAAGGATGACACCGATCTTTGGTGGCATTCGCAGATTTCACCGGTAAAAATTGAAACGGAGTGCTCTTCTCCGGTTCAATTTTTAGTCGCAAGAACATCGGCGGGCTTTGCCGATTTCTGCAGACGGCCGCACCGGCAACTTGTCCCATTCATCGCAGTGACGCCAAATCATCGGAGCCCACAGATTTTCGTGCCGGAGGCAGGTTGGTATAGCTAACTGAAAAATCAAATTCACACTGACAATGCCAGACATCATCAAAACGAGATTGAGACGAATGATGTCTCGGCTGAGGACCCTCAATCGACGTCGATGAGCCGGCGGGCGTCGCCACTTCAAATCACCCCTGACAAAAACTGGTGTATCTTTGCATATCTTTAAAGGTGTCAGCGAGTGGTTTGCGGTACAATCAAGGCAGTAGTTTTTTGAAAGGAGTCCGATCAATGGCTTACCGGACAGCGCCGCTACTTTCACCAGCGGCAATCGTATCAATTATCATTTTAGTCAGCGGGTTCAATGTCATTAACACGACGGTCAACCCGAGTGCCAAACCAAAATCTGCAGCGTCTCAATCGGTGTTGGTTTCCAAGCAAAAAGCCGCGACTGCTAGCACCTCAAGTTCTGACAAACCAAGCAAGCCGTCAGCGTCATCGAGTTCTGCCGCCAAACCTAGCGAGACGAGTTCGTCAGATGATCAACAAAACAACCAACCACAAACTGATGCGTCGAGTTCGTCAAGTGACAACACCACGGATAATACCCAAGGTGGTACGGATAATAACACCGATCACACCAGTGCCTCGTCGAGCTCTGCTACGGCGTCTAGTTCATCTAGTGATAAAACCACGACTGGCAATACCACCACTGGCGGCACCACTGGCGATACCACTAACAGCAGTTCAACGACCACAACAACTAACTAGGAGGTTGACATGTTAACAGCATTAGATATTCTCAACCGCCTGTTGAGTTATTTCAATATTCAAGATAAAGCCAAAGGCAAGGCCTTTACTGTCGTCGCGTTTATTGCAAACTTTTACTTGTTGTACACTGCGATCCAAGGGCTGCGTTATCCTGGATATCGCCTGCAAGGTTTCTTGTTTTTAGTCGGGTTCTTACTATTGGAATACTTCATTGTCCTCAACGCCTTTTACTATTACACCGACAAGCAATTGAAGTATGATATTTCACCAAAAGTGGAAAAACTTCTCGGCGGCAATCAAGCGCAACTCAAAGCAGCCGAATCGAAGTTGACGAAAAATACAATGTCGGGTCCTGCTAGTGGCTTGTTTAAAGAAGAAAACATTTTGCCAACGGCCATTGATGTGTCGCCTGCACAACAACGCAACCTTGACGACTTGGTGAAACATTTACAAGAAAATGGACATTTAGCCGCAAACTATTCAGGCTTAGACGATCACGCCATCATGCGTGTCGCCTCGAAAAGTCATCAACCAGTGTATGCGATCGGGAATATGGTGGAATTGCCATTTTTCAAAGTGGTACCAGAAGCTGGCGGTGTGACTGTTGTCGGTGGCGTTAATGCATTGAATGTACAACCGTTGGCGCGGATCGTGTCAGTGGGATTGTTACCAGTCAAAGAAGCGCAAAAGCAGTATAAATTAGCGGCTGCTCATGTATATTTAACCGGTGGCCAAAGCAAGTTGATGGGTCGGCGAAGCTTGATCACCAAGGAAGAACCGTATAGCCTGACGGTTCAGTTGGCCTATACCTTACGTGACAATTCTTAAGTCTGAGGATTTTTTCTGGAATTGATGAATGAAATATGATAAAATATTAATAATCACATAAGGACGCCATTGTGCGTCCTTTCTTGTTCTTACACGAAAAAAGGAGGGATCAACCATGTCGATGATCGAATTCCACGATGTCGAGAAGTATTATGGTAAGTTCCATGCGTTAAAAGATATCAACCTCACTGTTGATCGTGGTGAAGTCGTCACCATTATCGGACCATCTGGTTCTGGGAAAAGTACGCTGCTGCGCACGATCAACGGTTTGGAGCGGGTCCAGTCCGGCCAATTGATCGTTAATGATTTTGATTTAGCAGATAAAAAAACCGATATGAATAAGATCCGCAAAAATGTCGGCATGGTGTTCCAGCATTTTAATTTATATGCCAACAAAACGGTCATGCAAAATATTTGCCTTGGCCCGACCCTAGTGCTGAAGCGCAACAAAGACGAAGTGCATGAAGAAGCGCTGGCTTTGCTTGATCAAGTCGGGTTGCGGGATAAAGCAGATTCTTATCCTTCGGCGTTATCCGGTGGGCAAAAACAACGGATCGCCATTGCGCGATCATTGGCGATGAAGCCTAAAGCCTTGTTATTTGATGAACCAACGTCAGCGCTTGATCCAGAAACCATCGGCGATGTCCTTGACGTCATGAAAACCATTGCCGAAGGTGGGATGACAATGGTCGTGGTCACCCATGAAATGGGCTTTGCCCGGCATGTCGGTAATCGGATCGTGTTTATGGCAGACGGTCAGATCTTGGAAGATGCCTCAGATGTTGGCGGCTTTTTCGATCATCCTAAAGAACCGCGCGCCCAGGAGTTCTTGTCAAAGATCATCAACCACTAAGGAGGCGCAGTATGAAAAAGTTACATCATCTGATCGCCTTAATTGGATTGTTAAGTGTGTTGTTGATAGCTGGGTGCGGCAAGTCGATCGCGTCACAAGACGTGTTGCAACACGCCAAGCAAACTAACACCATTGTTTGGGGCGTTAAAGCTGATACTCGCCTGTTTGGGTTGATGAACACCAAATCTGGGAACATCGAAGGCTTTGATATCGACATGGCCAAAGCCATCACCAAACAGATCCTTGGTCCCAAAGGTAAAGCGGAACTGGTGCAAGTCACCTCTGATACGCGGGTGCCGATGATCAAAGGTGGGAACATTGATGCCATCATCGCCACCATGACCATTACGCCAGATCGTGAGAAAGTCTTGAACTTTACGCAATCCTATTTTGCTGCAGGGCAATCGTTGTTAGTGAAGAAAGGCTCGCCGATCCACTCGGTCAAAGATCTGAAAAAAGGCGACAAAGTGATCGGGGTGCAAGGCTCAACGTCTGTCGACAACATTCAAAAAGCCGCGCCGCAAGCCACAGTTTTACAATTATCTGACTATGCGCAAGCGTTCACTGCCCTGAAGTCTGGCCAAGGGGTGGCGGTGACCACAGATAACGGGATCCTTTATGGGATGTCCAAACAAGATCCTAACTATGTCGTCGTTGGTGGGGCCTTCACCAAAGAACCTTATGGCATTGCATTGAACAAAGGCCAAACCAACATGACCAACGCGATGAACAAAGCCATTAACACCTTACGGAAAAATGGCACTTATGAAAAGCTGATCAACAAATGGTTCGGCGATATTCCAGGCTTTGATATCAAGGAGGTGGAATAATGCTCAATATTTTAGTGAACAATTTTCCTGAATTGATGTCAGGACTCGGCTACACGTTGATGAGTTCGTTGATCGCCTTAGTTGGCAGTTTGATCATTGGGACAGCCTTTGCGTTAATGGAAATTTCCACCCATCGCTGGTTGTCGGTGATCGGCAACGTCTATGTCGAAGTTGTGCGTAATATTCCATTGTTGGTCATCACCATGGCCTTTTACGTGATCGTGCCGCAATATATCGCCCAAATTGACGGTTTCACTGCAGGGACCATCGGCTTGACGATTTACACCAGTGCCTTTATCGCTGAAACGGTCCGCGCTGGGATCCAATCAGTCGCCGTCGGTCAAATGGAAGGCGCGCGGTCTGTGGGGATGACTTACACCCAAGCGATGATTCAAATCATTTTCCCGCAAGCCTTTAAGATCGTGATCCCACCGCTTGGCAACCAATTCATTAACTTGGTGAAAAACTCGTCGATTTTAGCCTTTGTTGCCGGGTTTGATTTGATGTATCAAGGCAAGATCATTGCCAATGCGACGTTTAACACCTTTGATACTTACTTAGCCGTTGGGGTGTTGTACTTGATTTTAACGATGCCGTTGTCTTATTTCATGCGCTACTTAGAGAAAAAATGGGCAGTTGCCTAAAGGAGGCTAAATCATGCAAAACTTTATTGATGCGTATTCACAAGTCAATCTCGCGTATTTGCTGCAAGGCCTCGGGGTGACGTTGGAAGTCAGCTTAGTTTCCATCGCCTTTAGTTTCTTGATCGGAACGCTACTTGGTGTGGCGCGGTATGTGAATATCAAGATCTTCTCGCCGATCGTGGGGTTTATTATTGATTTGATCCGGAACTTACCGTTGCTGTTGATTTTATTCTTCACTTACTTCGCTCTTCCGAATATCGGGTTGCGTTTGCCAGTGATCCCAGCGTCGATCGTGGCGATGACAGTGTTTGAATCGGCGATGTTAGCAGAAATTGTCCGTTCTGGGATCAATGCGGTGCCAGTCGGGCAAATGGAAGCTTCACGGTCTAATGGATTGACCTACACGCAAGCGATGGTGCATATCATTTTGCCACAAGCATTTAAGGCGATGATCCCACCGATCGTGTCGCAGTTCATTTCGTTAGTCAAAGATACCAGCTTGGCGACGATCATTTTGTTGCCAGAGTTGACTTATCACTCCCAAATCATTTACGGGCAAAACTCTAACTACATGATCCCGATGTTTGTGGCGTTGGCGGTATTATACTTTGTCGTCAACTACGCATTGTCGTTGATCTCCAGATTAATTTCGCGGCGTTTGTCTTCAGGCGTGCGGTAATGGAAAGCCGGCTAGGTGCCGGCTTTTTTAGTCGCTTCAAAAATGATTTTATAAAAATTGGTCTACTTTATGAAAATGAAGAAAAACCTGATTAAATCAAAGACTAAGCCTTCTTTGAAAATTTTTTCGACCAATTGGTTGCAATTAATTTAAACCCGTGATACGATCACGGTGAATTCCGCGAAGATCAAAGTAGTTGAGACTCGAGCTTGGCTTGCAGTCTTTGACCTTCATTGGTATGCTCGCCTTGGCTGCTGGTGACAGTAGTCAAAGTCCTACTACCCAGAGTGCGCATGACGAAACCGCGAATCGCGCTACGGTAACACAGGGTAAGTGAGCAACATGTGGGAGTCCGCCCACAGGCTTGGATAATATTTGGTAGCCATCCAAGTTCGCGCAGCAGGAGAACTTTTCCTGACTGATCCGGCGGGGAACGAAATCCCCGATACAATACCGCACCACCCTAATGCGTGTTTAATGCGCGCTGAAGGATCAAAGTAGACAAGTTTGGAACCACGGGCCAGTTTTGAAATTGCTGGGCCGTGGTTTTCGTGCGCGCAAAAAAATCGGCGTCTCGATAGTGTCGAGATGCCGATTCGTGGTTAGTCGTGATATTCAAATACCATTTGCTTCTTTGTTGAGCGAGCAGGGGCATAGGTGTAATGGGGATGATCAAATTGTTTAAGTTGTTCAGGGGTTGTGAGATCGTTCATTGCAGCATACCGCACCATTGCACCGCGAGCAATTTTTGCTTGGGTGGCACGGGTTTTGAACCTACCGTCGATCACGCGACCAAACACCACGTCGATCATCTTGTCATCAGCTTTGAGGTAAGGGCGGATCGCTTTGGCATATTCAACGCTTGCTAAGTTGATCACTGGGCCATTGCTGAAATCGAGTTGTTCATACAACCGCGCACTCCAATAGTCATAGAGGTTCTTGGAGCTCCCCACGCGCAAGCGACTGCCAAGTTCTAAGCGATATGGGACGATCCCGTCAAAAGGGCGCAATGCCCCGTAAAATCCTGACAAGATTCGCAAATGTGCTTGAATATATTGCAAGGCGGATTCGGTGAACAAATCAGGTGCCATCGATTGGTATTGAATGCCGACAAAGGCAATGATCGCAGGGGTCAGCGGACCGTTTAAGTTGAGCTGCGCAAGTTGTTGTTCACTGGCTGCGGCGAGTTTATCGCTGCATTGCCAAAGTTTTTGGCGTTGTGCAGGGGTCAACGCGCGCAGTGCGCCGAGAATTTCAGTCGTTTGCGTCAAGTTCGCCGGCAGCGACTCTGGTGCGAACGTATCGACATCAACTTGCATTTTCTTAGCTGGGGCGATAATGAATTGCATAAATACCTCCGTAAAAAATCCTGTCGTATCGAGACGACAGGACATCAATTATTTGGTATGGGTGATCGGCGCTTGCTTTGGTGCCGTTTCTTCGTCTGGGAAGGTCAACGCAAAGGTGGTACCTTTACCAAGTTCTGAGGTGACTTTGATGGTGCCGCCATGGACGGTGACCAGTTGATGAACGATCGCTAGGCCTAAACCAGATTCCCCATATTTGGTGTTTTTACGCGATGGGTCAGCTTTGTAGTAGCGTTCCCAAATGTTTTTGACTTGATCGGCGCTCATCCCGATTCCAGTGTCACTGACTGATAACTCGGTTTGATGATAACCAGTTTTGGCAGATAAGGTGATGGTGCCGTTTTGGGTGAACTGGATCGCATTTTGGGTGATGTTAAACATCACTTGGACGAAGCGATCGTGATCGGCGAATACTTCCACGTCGTCATCTGCTTGGATCACCAGCTTGTCGCCAGCGTCATCAGCTTTTTTCTGAAGCTGGGTGACAATGTCATGCATCGCTTCAGTGGCATTGAAGGTTTGTTTTTGGAGCATGATTTGATTGGTGCGGATCTTTTCGTAGTCCAAATTCTCATTGACTAAGCGGATCAAACGCTTGGTTTCTTTTTGCATGAGGGCGATCGAGTCGCCTTTGGATTCTTCTGGGATCGCATCATAGGCTAAGCCTTCAAGCAATCCGTTGATCGTCGTCAAAGGCGTCCGCATTTCATGGGCAGCGTCGGCCATGAATTGCCGACGGCGTTCTTCTTGGCGGTGGATTTCTGCTTGCGAATCGCGCAACGAGCCGACCATGTCTTGAAAGTCATCAGCTAAAGCCGCGACTTCATCGTGGCCTTTCTTATCAAAGGTCACTTCCACATCATAATCACCTTCAGCAACTTGGTGGGTCGCTTGACGCAAACGGTTGATGCGGTTGACTTGAAAGCGTGCCAAGAAGTAACTGACGATGATTGCGACTAACAGCGACAGCAAAAAGGCGACCACTAAGTTCTTTTCAGTTTGTTGAATCGACGACTGAATGTTTTCCACTGGGGCAAACGCCGCGATCACAAACAACAACTTCTGACTCAAAAATACCGGTTTGTAGTAAATTGTCATGCGCTGTTGTTTCCCGTTTTGCGGGTTTGTTGCCAATTCAGGTAACGCCACGGTGTTGCCTTTTTTCAATTGCTTCCAGTATTTAGAGGCGATCGCTTGGGCAGCACCACCGCCACCTGGTAAGTTCGGGTAGCGGGCGTTGTTGGTGGCGTCGTAGATCATGAAGTGGACATTTTGTTTGGCGAGGATCGCTTCTGAGTTTTGAATGAATTGGCTGTTGATCAAATAAGTATTTTGATCGACGGCGCGATCTTTCAACACGTCAGTATATTGTTCCAATTGATCAAAGCTATTTTGCCATACGGTATTGGTGGTGCTACGGATAAACAATACCGACACAATGGTCAGCGTCACGGCGATCACGCCGAAAAACGCCAACATTTGTTGATAAAGGAGTTTCATTTAGTATCCAATCCTGTGTCATCAAATTTGTAGCCAACGCCCCAAACCGTTTGAATGATCTGCGGACCGACTTTTTCGATTTTTTGACGGAGTTTTTTGATGTGGGCATCGACAGTGCGTTCATCGCCGTAATATTCATAATCCCACACCAACTGCAACAATTGCTCACGGGAGAAGACTTGCTTCGGGTTTTGCGCCAAGGTGTGCAACAAGTCAAATTCCTTAGGGGTGAGGCCTTCAATTGCGACATCATCTAAGTAAGCTTCACGAGTCTTGGTGGACAACTTAAAGTGGCCAGTCACCACATCAAAGTCGTCGTTAGTTTGTGGCGCATCGTCATTCGCATCGACTGGTGCCGTTTCTGCGCGGCGGTGCAAGGCTTTGATCCGAGCCACCAAGGTGATCGGGGAGAAAGGCTTGGTGACATAATCGTCGGCACCAAGTTCTAAGCCTAACACTTGATCGCTTTCGGTGTCGCGCGCCGTCAACATGATCAATGGCACACTGGTGGAAATTTTGCGGATCTCTTGGGCGACTTGCATGCCGTCCATTTTTGGTAAGTTCAAGTCCAAGGTAATGATGTCAAAATCGTCAGGCGCATTTTTGAACGCCTCTAACCCAGATTCACCATCATAAGCGTTGGTGACGTCCCATTGTTCTTTTTTAAAGAACATGTCCATCATCTGCGCAACACTTTCGTTATCTTCAATCATCAGAATTTTCATTTTTATCATCCTCGCATTTTGACTAATACAACGAGTTTATCAGCCGTGGCATAAAAACAGCTTAAACCCTGCGACCCTTGATTTCAGACTAGCACTCAGCACCTAGTTTGACAATGAACCAAAGTCGCAGGTTTTGTGAAGATTTGAGACAGATGAAACATATATGATTCTAGAAAGCACCAGTACGGAACCAAAAAGCCGGAGCATGCGACTCCGGCTTTGACTTTACTCCACTGAAATTAAATTAACGTCAGTGACCCCGTGTGATTGCTTCAAGGCGTTGACCAATTCATCTAGCGACCCAGTTAAATTGGAAATGTCAAACGACACCACCACACTGGCCCAATCGTGAATGGGGATGTTTTGGTTAATGGTGATGATCGACGCATTAGCATCTGACATCGTATTAAGGACTTCTGACAAGATCCCGCGCTTGTCGTTAAGCATTAACGACAAGACAGCTTTACGCTGAGAGATCCCAGAATCTGGTAAGAAGACATAATCTTTGTATTTATAATATGTGCCGCGGCTGATGCCGACTTTTTTGACGGCTTCAGACACTTGGCGGACCTGCCCGTTTTCAATCAAGGTCCGGGCTTCGATCACTTTGGCCACCACATCTGGCAAAATCGATCGGTCCACAATGTAATATTTATCCACACAGCAACCCCGCTTTCATATGGGCTAATTGTACCATGTTTCGTGAACAAGTGAACGCTAAAAGTAAGCGTTCACGCCAACTTCATCGAATCCTAATATTTTGGCAAAATAAAAAGCCTTCAACACCTGACGGCATCTTGGCTAGCAAACGGGATTTAAAATGGAGGTGAGGAGAATCGAACTCCTGTCCATCAGCCCCACTACACATGGCTCTACACGTTTAGTTCCACTATTTGAAATTCGCTCAACTGCCGCGCCGTGAATCAAGGCTAACGCAATTGAACTAACCTACTATCTCTTCCGTGCCCCTCAGGTGGCAGGACACGTCGTAGCTCAATTAGTTTGAGACCGCTAAGTAACCCTTGAGCGAAGCTACGGCGATCACGCTAAGCTGTTATTAGGCAGCTAAAGCGTAAGAATTGTTGTTTTTTGCAGTTAATAAACTGTATGCGTTTTTAACGGAGCCGACCCTCCGACGTGCACCACATGCGCGAGCCACCAATGTCGAGACCATTACACCCCCGTATGCTCTTACAGTTTAGCATTGGCACCGGTGTTTTGTCAAAAATGGTCAAGGCAAACAAACGTGAATTTTTGTGCAAATACACGTGACCGGGAATCTATTTTGAGCAAAAAAACACCTTCAAGCCGATGCGGTTTGAAGGCTTGAGTTTTGGGGTAGTTAGACCCGTGAATCGATACTACATTTTCTCTCTGAAGGTAGTATTTCATAAATAAGTGAACCGTGACAAGACTTAAATGCTTAATCATGGGTTACTGACGGTCGGCAACGGGAACTGGCTAGTTACCAGTCCAATAAAGTTGTCACACTTACATTTTCCCTCTCTGCTAGCTTAACCCCTGCTCAACTGGGTGCGGTCATTACTGCCATTATTGGTGGTGACGTTGCTTGGAAGAAAAGGCCGAAAGGTTAGCCATTAAGAAGATTCCACAGATCTGGCAAGCAAGGCAACTGCGGGGTCTTTTTAATTACGCCCCAAAATAAGGTTCCGGTGCGTTACGCGTATGCAAGAAATTCTGATAAATCGCATTCAGCGCCCGCGCATAATCATTGGTGGCGACCCCGATCAACAAGTTGGAATCTCCTGAGTTTTGCGAGACTAAGCGCACCGGAATGTTGTTGTCATCCAGATAAGCGAGGAGTCGTCCGGCAATGGCAGGGCGTTTAGCTAACCGTTGTGAAATCGTCGAGATCAAGGCAATGTTGGTTTGAATCGCTAAATCATCAGGGGCACAAGCACTGACTAAATCTTTAGCTAAACGTTGGCGTTTGGCGATATCGAGGGTGCCGTGGCAAATCAAATTTAAGGTATCGATCGACGTGGGCATATACACAACTTTTAATTGGTGGTCTGCCATCACGGATAACGCTTGTTGCACCACTTCAAGATGGGCGGCAAGTTGATATTTTTTCAAGGTGATGACGGTGTAATGCCGGCGACCAGCGATCCCAGTTAATGGGCCATCTAAGTTGCTAGCACGCACCACCAAAGTTCCTGAGTCTTGAGGCCGATTCGTGTTTAAGATCCGTGTGGGAATGCCTTTTGCGCGAACCGGTTGCACGGCATCTGCTTGAAACACTGCTGCTCCCATGAAGGTCAATTCACGCAATTCCGCGTAAGTCAGTTCATCGATAGCTTTTGGTTGATGAACAACCCGCGGATCTGCCATAAGGATCCCTGACACATCTGTCCAGTTCTCATATAAGTCGACATTCAATAAGTTCGCCAACCAAGCACCAGAAATATCAGAGCCACCACGCGGCATCAAATGAACACACCCGGTTTCATCACCGCCATAAAAACCTGGCAACACAAAATGTTCCGGGGCTTGGGCTAAGGCATGTGCAGAAGCGGTGGCATCAAATTGATCGCGATCAAACAACATCACCTTAGTGGCATCAAGCACTGGCCAGTTGAGATATTCGCCCATTAAATGCGCAGTCAGAAATTCTCCGCGACTGACTAAATAATCATGGTCGTGATGTGCATTCCACTCTTGTTGAATCTCAGCGACGGCTTGTTGTAAGTCAAATTGTAAATTTAAGGCGACTTTGATCGGTTCAAGCCGGGCGATGACTTGATCAAACAGCGCTTGATCATCAGAAGCGGCGATGCGCAACAATAAATCAGTGAGCTTCACTGGATGTTCAGGATCTTTCCCTGCGGCAGAAACCACAAGATACCGCCGATTGGGATCAGCATTAAGGATCGCTTTGACTTTTGCAAATTGTTCAGCGTTAGCCATTGAAGACCCACCAAATTTAGAAACTGTCGTCATTCACATTCACCTCCGAAGCCACGCGATAAGCGGCAGCTTGTGGATCTTGGGCTAAGCGCACGCTGATTTCTCCCGCCGTTGCGTGTTCAAGCGTTTGCCAACCATTGGCATCACGGAATAACCAAGTGCCGCGCATCAAGTCAGCGTCGTTGAATAAATCGCGATTAAAATGGCGACTTAAATGCGGGACATGTTGGTCGATATCTAATAAGTCTTGAATGATCGCATGTGCAGTAGGCAACTGTCCGGCACCTTGTCCGAAGAATTGTAATTCGCCAATGGTATTGCCGACTAAGCGGATCAAGTTGAAATTATCTGGGCAGTTGGCTTCTAAACTGTGCTTGGACACTAACGTTGGGGCGATCACTGCTGTAAAGCGGTGGTGATCGCGGCGACTGGAGCCGATCAAGCGAATCGCTAAGCCATGATCATCTGCCCATTGAATGTCCGCTGCAGATACGCGACGAATGCCGATGGTCGGTAATGCAAAATCTGGAGTTGCGTTGTAGGCGATGGCAGTGGAGATCCGTAATTTGTTGGCGACATCGATCCCATCGACATCAGCGGTGGGGTCTTTTTCCGCATAGCCTAATGCTTGTGCTTGGGCCAAAGCATCGGCGAAGTCCGCGCCAGTTTTGCTCATTTGATCGAGAATATAGTTGCTAGTGCCGTTAAAGATTCCGGAAATATGGGACACATCATCGACGCGGGCGGCATTTTCTAAGTTTTTCAACCAAGGAATACCACCGCCAGTCGTCGCTTCATAGTAGAAGTGGACGTGGTTAGCTTCTGCGGCTTCGTTAAATTCTCGCAAGTAGCGCGCCACCACGGCTTTATTGGCAGTAACGACGTGAAGGCCAGCGTTTAAGGCTTGCATGATATAAGTATGCGCCGGTTCGATCCCACCCATGGTTTCAACGACTGCATCTAAATCGGGATCTGCCAATATTGCATCAATATCGCTAGTGGCGCGGAGATCAACGGACACATCGGCAGGCCGAGTGAGCAAACGGGTGACGGTCAGCGTCTTGGTTTGGTTGATTTGTGAGTTGATGATTTTGTCGACGCCTGAGCCGATCGTGCCGTAGCCTAAAATTGCAATTTTCATGGCGATCCTCGATTTCTTGTGTTTTAAATCAATAAACACTTGTATTTGAATACTGAACAGATTATCATAACCAGTATGCCATTGCAAATGAA
Organism: Lacticaseibacillus porcinae; assembly: GCF_003946305.1. Classification (GTDB taxonomy): domain Bacteria; phylum Bacillota; class Bacilli; order Lactobacillales; family Lactobacillaceae; genus Lacticaseibacillus; species Lacticaseibacillus porcinae. The sequence continues at coordinate 53,508 of NZ_RHNS01000011.1, read as the reverse complement.
AACTTGGTTGACCTGAAAATTTTGCGTTCAACCGGAAAACGAGGCCCGACATGTATACCAGCACCCGCAACGCCAAACTTCAACTGAATAGCAAACAAGCACTGACACAAGGTTTTGCCACAGACGGCGGGCTTTTCGTCTTACCACAATTGCCAACCGTTGATTTGACTAAAATGCTGGCCACCAATTATCAAGGCCAAGCAGAAATCGTGTTAAAAGCGTTATTACCAGATTTTGATGAAGCGGTCATCGATCAAGTGGTGACAGAGGCTTACGGTCAACAATGGGATAATGCTCGGATCACCCCAATTCACAAATTAAATGATCAATATATTTTGGAACTTTTTCACGGGCCGACTAGCGCGTTTAAAGATATTGGCTTGCAAGTGTTGCCGCGTTTGTTGGCCAATGCCATCGATGCCCAAACTAAAGTTTTGATTTTAGCAGCCACTAGCGGCGACACTGGTAAAGCAGCATTAGAAGGCTTCAAAGACGTGCCACAAACTGGGATCGCGACGTTTTATCCTGAAGGTGGCGTCAGTCCCATTCAAGAAAAGCAAATGCGCACTACTGGTGGTGAGAATACGCATGTCGCTGCGATCAAAGGGAACTTTGATGACGCGCAAACTGCAGTGAAGCAAATGTTGAACAATGCCGAATTGGCAGCCCAACTTGGTTCTGTAAAGTTATCGGTTGCCAACTCCATCAACATTGGCCGCCTGGCACCACAAGTGGTGTATTACTTCAACGCTTATCAACAATTGGTGCAAGCTGAAGTCATCAAAGCAGGGGATGTGATCAACTTTACGGTCCCAACAGGCAACTTCGGGGATGTGTTGGCAGGGTATTATGCCAAACTCATGGGGTTGCCAGTCAACAAGTTGATCGTCGCCACTAATGCGAATTCTGAAGTCGCTGATTTCTTGAAAACTGGGATTTACGATCGCAACCGCGAATTTATTAAAACCGTTTCGCCTTCAATGGATATTCAAATTTCTAGCAACTTGGAACGATTGCTGTTTTATAAAAGCGGTGGCGATAGCCAGTTAGTCGCGTCATTGATGCAAGAGCTCGCAGAAACCGGCCGTTATCAAGTGACTGCAGACTTGCTTGAAGCCATTCAACAAGACTTTGTCGCTGGATCTGCCAGTGATGATGAGGTCAAAGAGGCGATCGCTTCAGTGGATGCCCAAACAGATTACGTGATGGATCCCCACACCGCCAATGGTTATGTGGTCCAAGAGCAACTCGCAGTGCCAGGCGTGACAGTGTTGTTAAGCACCGCGAGTCCTTTCAAATTCCCGCAAGTGGTTGCCGAAGCGGTGTTGAATGAACGTTTTGACTCAGGTTTTGACGCCATGGCTGCATTGCGTGATCGCAAACATTTGACGATCCCAGCACCATTAGCACAATTGCAACAATTACCTGAACGGTTTGATACGGTTTTAGCACCAGACGCGATGCCAGCATGGGTCGCCAAGCTTGCAAAGGAGATGTGACGCGATGTTTAAAGTAACGGTTCCAGCCACCAGTGCGAATCTCGGTGTCGGCTATGATGTGATGGGCTTAGCAGTTGATTTATATTTAAATGTCGACTTTGAACCGCAACCTCAAGGGCTGACGATCCTCGGTGGTGATCCTAAGTTTCAAAATTCAGATAACTTGATTTATCGCGCCTTTCAAAAAGGCTGTGAAGCGATTGGCAAACCAGTCCCAGGGGTGCAATTGACTGTTGATTGTGATATTCCTGACGCCCGCGGCTTAGGCAGTTCGGCAGCATGCATTGTTGCCGGCTTAGCAGGGGCAAATTATTGGTTTGACTCACCGTTAAATGATACCCAACTATTAGCGTTAGCCACTGAAATGGAAGGCCATCCTGATAATGTTGCACCAGCAATTTTTGGTGAGTTGACCGCGACGATCATGAACAACAAATTGCCAGTCGTTGCGCATTACCAAGTTGCCGACAAGTGGCAATTAGCAGTGGTGATCCCAGATACCCCGTTATCAACGGCAAAGGCCCGATCTGTGTTACCCAAGTCGATGACATACGCGCAAGCCAGCTATCAAATGGGGCATTGCACGCTTGCAGCCACAGCATTAGAACGTGGCGATCGTGAGTTACTGCAAGCAGCAATGCATGATCAAATGCAAGAACCATACCGTGCAAGCTTGATCCATGGCTTCACAGAAATCAAAAGCTTAGGCCAACAACTCGGCTTAAATGTGTTGATTTCAGGGGCAGGTTCAACGATGTTGGCGATCGGGCAAGATGAAAACAAACTGCAACGCTTTTTACAAGTGGCGAAGCGGCAACATCCAACCTGGCGTTGTCAACAAGTCAATATTCAGCAACATGGTGCGATGATCTCAGAAGTTTCAGCCGTTGCCGAAGCATAAAAAGAAGCCTTTCGACCAGTCGTCGAAAGGCTTTTCTTATGCGGTAGCGGCGTCGTCTAAGTTAGGCGCCACTTGCCAGCTAGTACGGGGATTTGCTTGGATCAACCCGTTATCGGTGGTCAGAATAATTAAACTGGCACCAGAAGCCGCGACTGCTTCTTGCGCGCAGTTTAAAAATAGTCGCGTTTCTTGCGGCCCCATATTTTCAGGAAAGTCTTGCATCAAAATGAATTGCCGCCCAGCCATTAAGCCGCGGAACAATTGAATGTACAAACTTTGCGCAGGGGACAACTGGGTGGCATCGCCATCTAAAAACAAGGTATCTTTGCGCAACGCTTCAGGCACTAGTGCAAAGGGACGGTGTTGCCCATTGATCAAAATATTGCTACGAACCGTTAAATAAGGCACGATGCCGGCGTCTTTTTTGGAAATGATCGCCATTTTTTTGCTGGCGCCATTGCTGATGAAGGCTTGGGCGTATGTCTCAAAGCAGTCGTTTAAGGCGTCGACATCAGCAAAGTGAATGTAATACATCCCAGCAGGCGTAAACAAGTTGGTCAATGCCGCTTCAAAGTGTTTGGATTTTTGTGATTGAAAAATGGCCATGTGACCACCTCCTGATCAATGGTGACGTAAGCGTCGGCGCGCGCGCCAAATGCTAATGGCATAAACAAGCGTTTGGGGGATCACCAAAGCGCAGATCCCGCTTAAAAATGTGGTCGATAAACCAGTGAGCACACTCGTTTCCGGACGTGGCCCGATGCCACGATGGGGAATGACTAAGCTATCTTGTGAAAAGTCGGTGATCCGATGGGCGAATAATTTTTTGGTGAGCTTGGCAAAGCTAGTAGCGGACACTTGTCCTGAGAGTTGTTGGTCTAACAAGGTGGCATTGAGTTTCACCAGGACTTGATCAAGCACTTGGGTGAAGCACATTAAGACGATCCAAGCAAAGCCGAAGCCGACGACGAAAACAACTAAACCTTCCAACAAATATTGACTGATGATGTCAGGGGCACTTTTCCCGACTAATAAGTAGGCATTGGTTTCTTGCTGACGTTGCTTAGCCAGGTAGATCGCAAATCCGAAAGTGATCACCGCTAATGCGATAATGCTCGCCCACCACCAATTACCGTATTGGACATTGACACCAGCATATGCGGTTTGGACGGATTTGATCAAATCGTCTGCCGATTTGATCGCTGAGGTATCAAATTGTTGCAAGCGGTTCTTGAACCCAGTTTGCGTGGCGAGATTGAGTTGCGTGGCGGTCAACAAGACCATACTGATGATGGTAAATAACCCGCTGACCAACAATCCGGCGAGATACGGCCGGCGATGGTAACCGAGTGCTTTGATCGCTCTTTCTAAAAACCGCATGTCGTCACCTCACTGAATGATTTCAGTATAGTCGCCAGTTTTGAACAAAATATGAACTTCTGGAGAATTTGCCATGGTTTTGACAGATTTCCCGGGAAATAAAAACGAGCCAGCATTGCTGACTCGCAGGAAATTATTGTTGAAGGCCTTTGGCACTTGAACTTGACTCAGAACTGGAAGTGCTGGAACTGCTATTTTTGAGCACGGTCTTAGGGAACTTCGTTAAAATACTTGGGTCGCTAGCGACTTCTGGGGCATCAGTGTGGAAATCTCCAACGGTGGTTTGATCACCATTTTTGCTATACAGCGAAGTGGACTTATCACCAAGGCTTTTTTCCGTTTGCAAGACGTTGGTTAAGCTATTGGCAAAGTTTGTTTGTTGCGGATCAACTGGGGTAAAGCCTTTAGGCACATAGAAACGCAGCAAATTCTTCGACGCAACGGTATCGGATAAACTCAATTCTTCATTGACTTGATCTTGCTTGGCGGCAAGTTCTGCTTTCAAGCTGGCGTTAGGTTGGATCTGCTTGCCAGTGCGGTTGAGATAAACAGTGTTGCCGATTACCGTGTAGCGCGGGGTGACGAAGTTGTGATTGCGAAAGGCGACAGTTTGATCATGTTGGGCAGATAACAAGTCGGTCCCAAATTGCACATAATTTTGGGTGTTGACCCCGAGCAAATGAAGCAACGTCGGCAAGACATCAATTTCCCCACCATATGTGTGCTTGATACCACCTTTAAGGCCTGGCATGCTAAAGATCAACGGCACCCGTTGCATATAAGCATCATCAAAGCTGGTCCAATCGCTAGCAGACTTGCCTAACAGCGGTGCTAGCGTGGTGTTGCGATCATTAGAAATGCCATAGTGATCACCGTACATCATGACTAACGAGTTCTTGTACAAGCCACTGGATTTCAAGTAAGCGAAGAATTCTTTTAACGCAGCGTCTAAGTAATGCGCAGTGCGGAAGTAGCCGTTGATCGTTGCATCATCGGTACCAGCGTCTGGAAAATCACTATCTTGATCAGAAACATAGAAAGGATAGTGGTTGGTGGTGGTGATGATCTTCCCATAGAAAGGTTGTTGCATCCGTTCCATGTATTTAATGGTTTCACCAAACATCAGCTTATCTTTGATCCCATATTCAGTGGTTTGATCAGTAGCTTGCGCGTAGAAATTCCCATCAAAGAAATTCTGATAACCTAATGACTTGTACACATTATCGCGATTCCAGAAACTCCCAGCGCCACCATGAAACACTGCACTGGAATAGCCTTTGGTTTGATTCAAAATCGCAGGCGCTGCTTCAAAGGTGTTATCCGTGCCCAGCGAAGTAAACAAACTTCCAGATTCCAAGCCAAACATCCCAGTTTCTAGCATGTTTTCAGCGTCTGAAGTTTTCCCACCGCCAACTTGGTTGAAGAAGTTGTCAAAGCTCAGCGTGTCTTTGTCTTTCACTAAAGAATTGAGAAATGGTGTCACTTCTTGGCCATCGATTTTCATGTTGATCAAAAATTGTTGGAAAGACTCCAAGTGAATGATGATCACATTTTTCCCATTGGCGACACCGGCGTATTGGACATTCGGCGCCGCGTAGTGACTTTTGGTGTAATCAAGGACTTTATCCATGTCTGATGCATCAGCACTGGCGCGGACTTGCGAATTCTGTGCAGTTTTGACCCCGTCATAAAGTGTAAATGGCGCGAGGCCTAAGTATTTGACAATGTAGTTATGATCAAACGTCCGGGTCAACAAGTTCGGTCGATTTAACTCAGCAACTGCCATATTCACGGCAAATACTGCGACAGCGACTGCAGACACTGCTTGTGGCAAGTGATAATGCGGCGTGCGGCGATCAAGCGTCAGTCCAAAGTGCGGCCAGCGCAGTGGTTGATTTTGTAAATAGCGGAAGATATTCCACAAGGCGTAAATGAGTAACACGGCGACAACAATGATGATATCAAGGCCATACACAATGTCGCGCAGCGTCATCATGTTCATTGAGCTGGCACCAAGGCCTTGGGCGACTTTAGAGACGCCAAGCATGGTGGTGATAGTCAAGAAATCACTGAATTCACGGTAGTACAACACGTTGGCAAACAGTAATAAATTCAATGCCAAATACACCACGATACCGATCGCATAAGCGCGGCGTGGATGTTTCGGATACATCGCCAAAGACAGCAACAAAGCGCTGGTGCCAAGCGGATTGAGTAATAGTAACACTTGTTGAATAATGCCTGTGGCGCCTAAACTGAAGTCGACATGATAGGCAAAAATCGTCTTCACCCAGATCAAGCCGAGCAAAATTGCTAAAAAGCCTAACCTGGTGGTGCGCAAGCGTGCGAAAATTTTCAAGAGGAACCTCCTCCATAAACCTTGGTCTAACATATTGTACCTGTGCCTGAAGCCTTGGGCAAATTTTGACGGGAGTTTAATAGAAGTCTTAAGTTAATCATTGACGTATCCAACCGCGGCTGTGCTCTGTTACAATATGGTCAACGGAGGGGCGCGGATGCTGTTTTTAGGACCTGTTTATCGCGCGGTCGAAGACAGTCGTTTAGGTGACGTTAATCATTGGCCGTTATTGCGTTTAGTATTTTATTCATTAGATAAAACCATCCTTTATTTGCTGATTATTTTGGCAGTGCGCTATGGGTGGCATATTTTACGGCATCAGCCGATGAAGTTCGGCCATGAAGTGAAAGTTGCACTGTTTGCAGGTTACATTGTGTTGTTGCTGGCATTGACGGTATTTCGCGACGTCTATTATCCTTGGCAGCTGGTATTTCATTGGCATCGCAGTTTGTCAGTAATCAACACCCAGCCGTTAGTCCAAACTATTAAGCTGTGGTACGGCACCACACGCTTTGATTTCTGGTATCAATCCGTGGGCAATGTTTTGTGGTTTCTTCCCTTTGGATGGGGGATGGCCAGCTTAACCAAAAAATTCGGCTTCTTTCGCGTCGGCATCCGCGGGTTGGCGTTAAGCTTATGCATTGAATGTTTACAATTTCTGTTGATCTCTGGAGTCGCCGACATTGATGATGTGATCTTCAATGTCACCGGCGCCTTGTGCGGCTACTGGTTGTATCGCTTGTTTCACCCACATCGCTAGCAGGCTAAGACAATATTTCGTCTTAGCCTATTTTTTTGCCGCCGTTGGCTGCGGTTCAGTGATTTGAAATGGGGACTCCAGCTGGCTCGACTCGACGTGGTGAGGGTCCTCGGGAAAGCTAACTTGATCCGTCGCTACGCTTCGTTCCAAGTGGATCTTTCCCTGCGGCTTCTCGTAAGCGGTAAACCGCTAACGAGAATCTCACCACGTCGAGTCGGCCAGCTTCCATCCCCATTTCAAATCACTGCCACTAAACTATCACAGTGTTACTTGGTGGAGACGAAACATGTGATGATATCATGCTTAGCATTTACGAGCATCGTTGAATCTCACATATTTCATTTGTAAGGTAGCAATATCTACGAAGAAAAGCTGTGGGCGGAGATAAAAAGTGTGGAGGCGGGATAGACATCAGCCGTGGGGCTCTTAGCGATTTATCGCTTAGAGGCCAGCGAGAAGGAGATCCACTCGCGGTCTTTGCGAGTTAGCTCCGACGAGCGTCATAGCGTTCCATGTCTATCCCGCCGGAACGCTTTTTATCGGAGCCCATAGCTTTTCGCGCCTGAGGCAAGTAAGAATCGTTACTGATCATGTTTCAAATTTTTCAACTTGACAATGAGCTGTTATGCTAGATGCGTCATAGGATAATGACGCAACTTTCATGCTTTTAATAACGAATTGGCGAATACTTTAGTTTTTAAGTTTTCTGAAAGTCGAAAGCTTTCATCCAAGTTAGTGAAAACATTCAGTGACACCAGTGAGCAAACGTGCAAAAAACAGCTAATTTGTAACTTTTTTTCAGTACTTAACGGCATATTGAAAATGTCCTTAACGGTTGGCGAGTTTTAGGCGTTTATGCCGGTTATTGCCCGAATTGGTTTATCAACAATAGCGGTTTCAGTATCCGCTTGCATAGGCGAAACGGCGCTATTTCAAGGTTGAAATGAAAACGAAATCACGATAAAATAACTACTTGTGGTTTTTAAATGCAAACATTGAAATCCGTAATTTATAAATTTTCTAATTGGAAAGAGGAGAGGTAATGGCGATCATTATTGCACTGATCCCAGCAATCGCATGGGGGTCTATCGGCTTAGTAAGTGGCAAGCTCGGCGGTAACGCTTATCAACAAACGTTAGGGATGACTGTCGGGGCCTTGTTCTTCGGTATCGGCACTTGGTTATTTGCCCATCCGGTAATGGATACGAAAGTTTGGCTGTTAGGCATTTTGTCCGGGTTGTTCTGGGCGTTAGGACAAAGCCAACAGTTCCAAGCCATGAAATATATCGGCGTTTCCATGACAGTCCCGATGTCGACTGGGATGCAGTTAGTCGCATCAACTTTAGCAGGCGCTTTGTTGTTCGGCGAATGGAAAACTGGCAAAATGGTTGCTTTAGGCCTGTTAGCCTTAGTTTTACTGGTGGTTGGGGCAACGTTGTCCTCCCGTAAAGAAAAAACTGGTGAATCACAAGCCTCTAGTGACTATGTCAAAGGGATCCGCACCTTGTTGATCTCCACTGCCGGTTATGCCGGCTACACCATCGTTGTTAATGCCGGTCATCTCGGTGCGACTGCAGTCGTGATGCCACAAGCTGTTGGGATGTTAGTTGGCGCCTTGTTATTCTCCATCGGCCATGATGCTTTTGCCAAAGCAACCGCTAAAAACATTGTCACCGGGATATTCTGGGGCACTGGGAATGTGTTCATGTTGATGGCAATGAGCTCTGTTGGCTTAGCGATTGCCTATTCCATGTCACAAATGGGGATCGTGATCTCCACTTTCGGCTCCATTTTCTTACTTGGCGAACGCAAGACTCACAAGGAAATGACTTGGGTCACTTGGGGTGCCATTTTGATCATTGCTGGTGGCATTGTCCTCGGCATGATGAAATAATACCTATATAAGGAGCCGTCGATGTGAACATTTACAAAAATGTCGCGTCGGCGGCTTGCTTTTTGAAAGTCTAGTGTTTAAAGTTTAAAATGTAAATGAGTGAAAATTTTAGGAGGAACGCTGAATAATGGCTACTATTTCATTTGACGCATCAAAGCTGACCCCGTTCGTACATGATAACGAACTTGGCCAAATGCAGGCACTGGTTACTGCCGCAGACAAAGAATTGCGGGAAGGCACTGGCGCTGGCGCCGATTTCCGTGGCTTCTTAGACTTACCAGTTAACTATGACAAGGACGAATTCGCCCGCATCAAAGCTGCTGCCAAGAAGATCCAATCTGATTCTGAAGTGTTCGTTGCCATTGGTATCGGTGGTTCATACTTAGGTGCCCGCATGGCGTTTGACTTCTTGTCACACACCTTCCGCAACTATGAACCAGGCCGCAAGTTGCCAGAAGTTTACTTTGCTGGTAACTCTATTTCCGGTAACTACTTAGCTGATTTGATCGAACAAATCGGCGATCGCGACTTCTCTTTGAACGTGATCTCCAAGTCTGGTACTACCACTGAACCTTCCATCGCTTTCCGTGTCTTGAAGGCTAAGTTGATCGAAAAGTATGGTAAAGAAGCAGCTAAAGGCCGTATCTATGCCACTACTGATCGTGCCAAAGGTGCTTTGAAGTCCGAATCCGACGCTGAAGGCTACGAAGAATTCGTTGTGCCTGATGACTTAGGCGGTCGTTACTCCGTACTTTCTGCTGTTGGCTTGTTGCCAATCGCCGTTGCTGGTGGTGACATTGACAAGCTCATGGAAGGCGCTGCTGCCGGCCGTGAAGAATACAAGTCTGACGATTTAGCTGAAAACCAAGCTTATCAATATGCGGCTTACCGCAACATTTTGTACCGCAAGGGCTTCACCACTGAATTGCTTGAAAACTACGAACCAACCTTGCAATACCTTGGCGAATGGTGGAAGCAATTAATGGGCGAATCCGAAGGTAAAGACCAAAAGGGTATCTACCCATCAAGTGCTAACTTCACTACTGACTTGCACTCCTTGGGCCAATACATCCAAGAAGGTTTACGCAACTTGATGGAAACTGTGGTTTGGGTCGAAAACCCAGCCAAGGATGTCACCATCCCAGTTGAAAAAGGCTCCCTTGATGGCCTTGAATTCCTTGAAGGCAAGAAGATGTCTTACGTTAACCGTAAAGCCTACGAAGGTGTTGTCTTAGCCCATACCGATGGTGGTGTGCCAGTCATGACTGTCTCCATCGACAAGCAAGACGAATTCACTTTAGGCTACTTGATCTCCTTCTTCGAATACGCAGTTGCTGTATCTGGTTACTTGAACGGCATCAACCCATTCAACCAACCAGGTGTTGAAGCTTACAAGCGCAACATGTTTGGTTTGCTCGGCAAGCCTGGCTACGAAGATCTCACCAAGGAACTCAACGAACGCCTGTAATGCCAACGGTTTGAGCGTTTTTGGAAGAACACGCTTAGGCTAAAATAAACATCGTTTCTCTCTTAACTGTTAAGAAAACTGTTAAGATGAGTGACTCGGCGTCCCTTTTTAGGGGCGCTTTTTTGTTGTTTTTCGAGATATTCGTTGAGCTTGTGGGTCGCTGACTTTTTGACTTTCGGCGTGATTTCGGCATAGATTTGCGTGGTTGAAATATCCTTGTGTCCCAAAATGTCTTTGATGTCCTCTAGTGGGACGCCAGACTCACGCAAGGTGACGCCAAGTGTATGACGGAGATCGTGAACGGTGATTTTCGGTAGCGCTGGCTTGATTTGATCGGTTGCTCGCTTCATTGCACCATATACACCGCTTTCGCCGACGACTTGGCCAAAGTACCGCCTCGTGCCCATATGCTTCCACACGAACTCACCAGCGGGGATTTGCGGCGCTCCGTCCTCAATAGCAATCACGTCACCGTTTGGATACCACAAGGCACGATATTCGAGGAGGGCGGCCCGCAGCCGTTTAGTCATGTACAGAGCGCGGAATGATGCTGGATATTTTGGGTCATCGAGTATAACTTCTCCTGCGTGTTCGTGGACTTCAGCTCGGTAAAGGCGCGTTTTGTTGATATCCACAGTGTTATCCACAAAATTGATATCGTCCCAAGTGAGTGCCAAAGCTTCGCCTTTGCGCAGTCCGAGGTCCAAAATTGTTAAGAAGAAATAATACCAGACTTTGTTCCGGTCGGCTTTGACCGCCTCAAGGAAGGCGTCGCCCTGTGGCACACTCCAATAGTGTAGCCGCTGAGCTTGGCGTGCTGATCGCGGATATTCAACGCTTATCGTCGGATTTTCGAGGATATAGTGTAACTTCACAGCCTTGGCCAAAGCATTGCTGATGGTCGCGTTGATAATGGATACCGTGTTTCGTTGAAGCGGGGCGCCATCTTTGCCACCGTGATCAAGCATGTCTAGGATGAATTGTTGGTGGACCGTTGGCGTGTATTCTCGCAGCATGTAATTGCCGACGTTGGGGATGAGGTAGTGATCGATGTTATAGCGGTAGATGATCATGCTGCCTTCCTTGACGTTAACTTTGTACTTTGTGACCCATTCAGCGAGCCAGTCCTTAATCAGCATTTTATCCCGCCAACGGCCCGTACGCTTCTGTTTGACGAGGTCTGCGGTCTTTTCCTTAGCCCAGTCGTTGGCTTCCTCCCAGGTGTCGAAACCAGCTTTGTGGACGTTGGCCTGCTTGCCGGTGCCTTTGTTCCAGTGGTCATAGATTTGAACATCGTACCTGACTTTTCCAGATTTGAGCGTGTAGGGTTTAATTGTTGCCATGAAATTACCTCCGAATTGAACTTTTAACATTAAATTTACAAACTGACGTTCGGTATAAAGCCTAAATAAAAACCCCATAACGGGGTCACGGAATTACGCCGATATTGCTTGCTTAGCAAGAAGTACATCAAGTTTCTTCGCATCTGATTCTTGCGAGATCTGATTTGCGATGTTGATAAACTGGTTCTTTCCGTTATGAGCTTTTTCTGACGTTCGCCCGACATCAAAAGTTTTAACACGCGGGTCTTTGCTTGATAAGTCATCAAGCATTTGAGAAATTGTATTATCCGCGAAAATCTTTGAGTCATTGACGAAAATAATTTGACCAGCGCTTTCAAATCGAGAAGTGAGAAGCACCATCTTTGAGTACCAACTATCTGCACTACTCAGAGAAGGAACTGAGTTAATCAAGCCGAGCTTGCCAGAATGTTCAAAAGCAAAGTCCATTTGTAACCTTAGAGGGACGTTTTTGGATGGTTGGAGGCGAATGTCTTTCTTTACCCGGGTGCCAAGTACTGATTTCTTGACGAAAACGTTCTCAGAAAATTGACGGGGGGTTATAATTTGCGATTCGTCAGGAGTAGCGAGGTACTGTTCTCCGATGTAAGTTTTTATTAGTGTATCAAAAAGTCCCTTGGGATTTGAAGTAAGTGCGGTTTGCTCAGGATTTAGGACGACCCCTTCTGGAAGATCATATCTAAGGGTATTGGTTAGCAAGTCTAATTGACGCTTGTGCTCTTCTTGAGAAAAAATGTAGTTCAGATACTTTACGGCACTAGCAAAGACTTTATGCCCGGTATCGCTTGATACGAGACCACGAATCTTAGGAGTATTTTCTTCAAGCAGAAAGTGGGTAAACTCATGAGTAACTTTATTTGCGAATACCAAGCCAATATTAATTTGTTCTGCCCGAATCCTGTCCGGAAAATATGATATTACTGAATATTCGTATTGAGTTCTGCTGGCCATGATAATTCCTCCCTCCCTTGAATTGTAGGGAATTGCTTGGCGTCTGCCAGTTCATTGATAATTGGGCGAACCATGAATCTTTGCCGTAACAGGAATTCCTTGTACTCTTGTTGTTGAGTGCCTGGTGTGATGATCCACTCATCAGGGGTAGCTTGTAGCATCGCCACTAATTCCGGCTCTGAAATTGATTCAATGGCGTCCACAATATCCGTAAAGGGATTACCAGCTGTAAAATCGAGTAGTTTTACTAACGAATCAAAAATCAGTCCTAAATCGATTCGATTGTTTCCCTCGAGAACATTGTACTTGCAAACAATCTGATATGCCAACATTCTAACTTCGATTGGATCAGAAAAATTGATTAAATTTTGGTGGAGTATTTGAAGCTTTGCCGTGTAGTCAGTGGTGGATGCAGGATCAACCCAACATGGACTAGCAAAGCAGTGGCCAAAATCAATTGCAATCAAATATCGATTGTTCCCAGCTTTTTGTAGAAGGATATTACCAATGTTTGAAAAACGGTCGTAATTAAGGGTGAACAGGTCCAAGCCAATAATTTTAGGAACATCATTGATATTGACGATTTTTTTCATTAGCGCGTTCCATTGAGTAGCAGCATATGGAATTCCCGCTTTCAATTGCAATAGAAGTGTATTTGCCAAGCGGGTGACATTCGAGTCATTATCAGAAATCATCTTTGTGGCAAAATAGTACCCCTCGCTGATATGATATGTAAATTGAAGCTCAGACATCAGGCTCAAAGTCTGCTTGTCAATGTGTATGATTGCGGTATCTGGCGTCAAAATTTTTAGTCGCCTTGCAATCTGCGAAACGAGCGATTCTTGGAAAAATACCGCATTCTCATTGATCCAGAAGGCTGTGTTGCTTTTGGGATTTTTAAATCGGACCATTTGGCGTTTTAAAAAGTACTTTTGCTGATCAGACGCTACGATCATTATTGGATGACTTTGGCCTGCTCTTGGATTTAATTCAGGTACTAAACTTTCAATTTGTAGACACTCCATCAAAATCACCTCCCAGCCTCCGCGCGAGGCTTTTTGTTTGCGGTCAGTTGTTGATGCCGACTCGAATTTCAGTTAGTTCACCGTTTGAGTTTAAAGTACGGTCAACTTTATATACGCGATTCAGCGTAGCAGACGAGTAAACTGCAGTTTTTCCATCTGCGCTTTGGCTGTCTTGCTTAGCATCCGACCCCATCCATTGTGTGGTGAGTTCATTAATGTGCGACGCATCTAGCTTCAAATCCATGGGCGAATCGACAAAACTCATTTCAGCTACGTTAATAGTGTCATTTGTAATTCCAAAGGTGATGCGCATTGCACCGGCATGGCCTTGATAGAATCCCGCACTATTTTTCTTCAGGTCCGAGACGTAATCTTTCATTTTTGACTTATCAAAATGGCCATATACAAGATTCGTCTCAGGGGAATCGGATTCATCAGTTGAAGATTCAGAGCTCTCCGAGCTGCTTTCGGAATTGGATTCCGAATCCGAGCTCTCGCTGTCAGATGATTCAGAGCTAGAATCAGATTCATCATCAGCGGTATCGTCGTCGGTGTACCCGTTTAAATCACCAGCATCGACGTCATCGTCATCATTGCTGAACTCGGACTGGCCAGCCTGTTGTGCCTGATAGTCTTGGTAGAAGTAATATCCACCACCAGAAGCAAGAAGGACTACCGCGATCCCAATACCCCAAATATATTTTTTCATCTTACATTCTCCCCATATATCAATTACATTTCTGGGCAACCATAGGCGTGCACCAGATCGCCATAAGTATCAGGAAGACGTCCATAGTCCTCCTGGAAAAGCCAAATCATTAATTCCTTACCAAATGCGTCCGCCTGTGCCTCTGCTCTATCGTCGCCGTGGGGGACCATTTTGTAATACCCGCCAACATCTGCGTGAAGAAGCACATGGCCAAGCTCATGACCCATGACAAAATACTTTTTGAGGCTTTCACGAATGCTAAAGTCTAGCATCACGATTGGCTGTCCAAACAAGTTTCGAGTTCGGCCAAGCACCTCACCGCCTAGGTCAGTCCAGCGAACATCAACATTCAATTGTTCCGCAATCTTGAACGGGTCAGCAGAGCCATAGCGGTGGATGAGATAAGGAATGATATCGTCCCTATCGTTATTTGTCACTCTGCTTTCGCTCCTTCAGTTTGTCCCAAAAGATTTGGGTGAGAGCCAAGTTCAACTTAGCATTTTGATCGTTAGTAAGTTTTTGACCACCAAAGTTGAACGATGTTCCGTCTTTATCATCGAGGACGTCTTGAAGATCAATCACATCCTGCTTTGTTGCCCAGACGGGTGTGTTGTTATTTCCAAGAAGATAATCAGTAGTCACTCCATAGAACTCCGCAAATTTGCCAAGTTCTTCGGCGGAAACTCCACGAGTTCCGCTTTCAATTTTGTTGATGATTGTGTTGTTGATACCGATTCTTCGTCCGAGCTCTACTTGCGAAAGATTTTCGGATTCGCGTAAGTTTATGAGCCGTTTTCTCAGCACTTCGATTGCCATGAGTATTCCTCCGTTTTGCGCTATCCGCAAATATAATATAGCACCCGTTGCGACTATCGCTAACTTTATTTCGAATATCGCTAAATATCTGTTGACTTTGCGAATATCGCTATGTATTATATGTTCATAAGGTTGCTAATATCGCAAAGGAGGTGAGCTAATGAGTTACCAGATTAACCTTGAATTGATTCAAAATACTCGCGAGTCAAAAGGAGTTTCGCTCACACACATGGCCAAGGTTTTAGGATTGCCATCCGCTGAGAAGTATAGCCGTCGTGAAAAAGGAGAATATCGATTTCGTGCGACAGAGATTCCAGCCGTATCTCGAGAACTTGGTATCCCGTATGAAAAAATTTTCGTTTCTTCTTTGCGAAAATCGAAAAATAAGGAGGTAGCAAAATGACCCAACACACACCAATCGTCGAAGCATTTTCCCACATGGTGGATTTGCAGGTGGGCGAGCTTCACGCGGCGACAGCCAATAACCACAGCCGTGCACTCCGCCATGGAGCCGAAGCTGAGAACTGGTTCAAGGCAAGCAACTTGCTCATCGACGTTGCCAGTGAAGACGAAGTCCTGATCATGCAGAAGATTTACCGCGACTCCGAGATTTTACCGCTACGCGAGAAGGTTCGCGAAATGCGACATAGCAAAGACAAAGCGGCTGAGCCTGCACGCCCAGCCGCCACTGAAACATTCATTGCCGAAGATAGTTCTGGCAAGGTTCAAGATACTAGCCTTCCAGGCCAAGAATCTTCGTTTTAACAGACTTCCATTCCTTTTCGTTTAACCAGCCTTGGTAGTTCGAATCCTTGATTTCGAAGATATACATGCGGTCGTCCTTATCTAAGAATGGCTTCAAGGTTTCGACTATTTCTTGGGCAGATAAACTGGTTCGGACTAGGTACGTCGATTCTAAATAATGTGTCCACCAACTGGCTTTAAGGTTATTTTCTAGTGCGGCCTTAAGGCTTGCATATCGTTGACCCGGTTCGTGTAGATCGTAAGAAATAATATAGGGCTTTTCCATTATAATCACCTCCTTTGAGGCGATTATCTCACATGTCAATGAACGAAAGGAGGTGAACCACATGGATAACGTCGTAGAAACAATCAAGTCCGACTATGTCGAAACCAACAAATCACGCCTGTGGAATCTTTTCCGCATGAACTTCCGCGAGAAGAACGCCGCTGGACAGCAAAGCATGAAGCTGGGTTCTAACTTCACTGCTTATCCAGAGTTGATTCAACAAATCAAGGGTTTAGGAATTGATGTCTACGTTGATGACGCCGGAAGCACACATTTTGACTGGCATAACGCATTTGACGATTAGGCCGTACATGTTTGCTACCAGTTAATTATAGGAATAGAGGAATTGAATATGGAACGTAAACTTTCCAATGCCAATCCGATTCGCATCAAGCTTGGACACAAGTTGAGCCAAGTTATTGAACGTCAAGGATTGACACAGAAATATCTTGCACACATGACGGGACGTAGCAACGCCACCATCAACAACTACACAAACGATTATCCAGCTAGTCCCAACGATGCCGTGAATATCGCCAACATCGCTGATGACACACAATTTTCGGAGGACTTGGGGCACATGATGCTTGGCTTGCTCAAGTCATTCTCTGGGCCAAGAATGCCGAGATCGAACTTATCGGCATTGCTCGACGTTGATGAATTCGAAGAACGCCAAGAGAAGCAGGCCCGCGATTCGGGAAACATCAGACTTCTGATTGGCAATCCCGAGGGTTTGACCACTGCTGATCGTGCCGCGTTGAGAGAATATCTCAATCAAAAGCTCGATAGCACGCTGGTTGATATGACGCTTCTGGGTGCTGGTGCTGACAAACTTGGCATCACGCTCATGGAGCTTTTCGATGATCGGATGCCAGCCTATATCAAGAATCACTACATGGAAGCAGGTGAACCCAAATGGCAACGCAAGCGCGGGTGATTGATTTACGCAAGACCAAACAGATGCCGGCACCAACCGCTGTGGAAACTATCACAGCACGAAGCAGACAGCAATCAAAGCCGAAGCTTGAAGTTCGAATGCGTGCTGGCGAGGTTGCCGAGTACTATCGCGTATCACTTTCAACGGTTTCCCGGTGGAAGCACGGCAAAACTAAACGTGGTGAGCCACTCAAGTTTGAAGGACCAGGACAATCACAGACGGTCGAGCTTGGCTACTTACAAGACTGGTATCGACGTAACTCATAGGAGGTAGAACGAATGGTCGGAATTGTAATCGGAGTTGCTACGGCAGTACCGGCATCAGCCGCAGTTATCTTCATCTCATTCGCCAAGCTCAACGACGCAATGCAACAGCGTTCAGCGACTTGGCGCAAGTTCTTCGATGGATTCAACGACGAAGACGACAAAAAAGCCCCAGCGGGCGCAACCGCAGGGACTGAAAACTTCACATCAAATCAAATTTACCCATCCATTGTATCAAATCGGCTGGGAATCCGAAAGGTGGAAAAGCAATCATGATAGACGTATTTACGCAACATGATCTCAACAAGCGACACGAAGCCGAGGGCGAAGATTATATCGCTTATGACTGGGACGAAGGCGAAATTTACCGGGGTGAAGAAATCTACACCTTGGCTGATGGCACGATCGTTCTAGCCGACATCGATGAGATGAAGGCTTATCTCAAGTACCGCATCCGCAAGCTTGGCCTCAAAAATTGGGTTCAGAACGAGCTCGGTGAAGGCCACGTCGATGACTTCATCATCAGCCTAACGATTGATCACCTCTCGCTTGAAGAATTATTTGAAAGTTACTACGACGCTGATCGTTCAAATGCTGGGGAGGCTGTCTAATGGCAAATGATCTCATGTCACCCGAAGACCTGACTTATAAAGTCGACTTCGACCCAGCCAAAATCGAATTTTTGTACTTTGACGAAATGAAAGCCAATGTACTTGGCTACACGGAACGCTTTAGCAACATTGTTGTATCACCAGAAACCGTGGACGACGCCAAGCAAGTAAAAGCAAACCTCAACAAGCTAAAAAAAGAAGTCAATGACCGTCGAATCGCGATCCACAAGACCTACGAACAGCCATACAAAGAGTTCGAAGCCAAGGTTAAAGAGATCACGGGAATCATCGAGTCCGCTATCAAGCCGATTGATGAATCAGTCAAAGAACTGGCTGAGATTGAGCAAGCCAAGCGGGAAGCAAAAGTGATCGAGTATATCCAAGAACTTGCACCAAGTTATGGCCTTACCCTTGATGATTACGAAATTAAACCGGAATGGGCTAACAAAGGCATGTGGACAGATGCTGGCAAGCCTCGAGTTGCCCTGACACGCGCAATTGGTCAAATGGGGCTAGACATCAACAGCCACCGTGAACGAGTCGCCAACGACAAGTCAGCGGTCGAAGCCTGCGCGACAGCTAATGGCTTAGAGGCGTCCGGTTGGGTCGCCCAAATTGATCAGGGCGCGACGTTCGCTCAACTCCGTGGGCAGATTGATGACGAACTCATGCGGCGCAAAAAGGCCGCTGAGGATGCCAAAAAGAAGGCCGAGGCGCAAGCGGCTATCGATGCCATACACCAGCAACAAACGGCTCAAGGTGTCGTAAACACCGAAACTGGTGAGTTAACTGCTCCTGCTACACCGCAACCAACACCAGACGTTAAACAGCCGACGATCGAGCAGGCAAGCCCTAAGCCACAAGTTTACCGCCAAGCGTTTATCGTCGATGGGACTAAAGAACAGCTTTGGTGGCTTGCCAATCAAATGAACTCTGCCGGCATCAAATATCAAGGCATCAAAAAAGGAGAGTACTAATTATGCAAGAACTTCAAAACTACGCGCCTCAAGAACAGCAAACCGCTATCAGCTTGATTATGAGCATTGACCCACAGCGCATGGCCGGCGAGTTAAGCTCCATCGCTAACTTTCAAAAGTTAGTCAACTCCAATCTTACTGAGGGTCACGACTACGGTGTTATTCCCGGAACTGGTAACAAGCCAACACTACTCAAGCCGGGTGCTGAAAAAATCTTGATGCTGATGGGTCTCCAAAGTCAGTACGAAGTCGTTGATAAGGTTGAAAACTGGGACGGCGGGTTCTTTGCTTACACCGTTCGCGCAACATTGGTACACGACGGCCAAGTGATTACGCAAGGCATGGGTGCAGCCAACACCAAAGAAAATCGTTACCAGCTCAAGGAATGGAGCGATTCCGAAAAAAAGAAAGTCTGGGACGGTACAACCTACCAAGACCCATACACCCTGCAAAACACAGTGCTCAAAATGGCTAAGAAGCGTGCTCAAGTCGACGCTACCTTAACCGTTGCATCGTTATCCGACGTCTTTACCCAAGATACCGAGGACATGAAAGACTTTCTCCAGTCTGAACAACAGCATACAGCAACCACCGGTGACGTTAGCGATATCAAGATCACATTTGGTAAGCATAAAGGCGAAACAATCGGCCAAATTGGTAGCACCAAAGATGGTTATGAGTATCTTGAATGGCTCTCTAAAAATGCCCGTCAGGCCGATATGAAAGCCGCTGTTAACAATTATCTTAGCAAATCTACTAATGGCCAGCAGACGGCATCACAGACTCAACGAGGCCAACAACAAGCACCAGCTAGCCAACAGCAGGCACCACAACCGCGTTACCCGCAGCCGCCAGTTGATGATGCCCCAGGCGTTCAACAACAAACAGGAGCGCCGTGGCCAACAGATAACGACGCGCCCGATTTGCCATTCAGTTAGTTAGGTGATCACATGACAAATATTAGAGCAAGTGGATAGGGGGTGTCGATCACGAATTACTTTCGACAGCGAGAAGCGTTTCGACAATTGCTCACAGACGAATTGTATCTCTCAATGGGGCAAAATCTTCTGTATCGCGAGTTACTGGACTACGCGAACGATCACCGCACATTAGACAAACAATTCAGGTTGAAGAATTCATCTTTAGCAAGCCGGGCCTCACAAAGCGAGGCTGCCTTGAAGAAGAACAGAAACACGCTCGTACAACTCGGATTGATCGAGTTCGACAAAGGAATCAAAGATAAACGCTCACCAGGCTACCAAATCATCAAGTTATATCAGGAATATGGCGAAAGTAGCCGTGACCGTGAAAAAAAAGTAGCCGTGACCGTTACCCCAAGCGTAGCGCCAACCGTAGCTCATAGTACTTCACTACTACCTGACAAAGACTTAAAAGATATAAACCATAGTCCGGCTAAAGCCGAACCTGCCGTGGACTACGAAAAGTTGTTTGAGTATCTCAACAAAAGGAGCGGCAAGCATTTTCGCAACACGCCAACTAACCAGAAACTGGTCAAATCCCGACTTGACGAAGGATTCACTCCTCAGGATATCAAGGACGCGATAGATCACGTTTGTGCTGGTTGGCTTGGAACGGACATGGCGCGTTATATCCAGCCCTCTACGATCTTCCGGGCTTCCAAGTTTGAGGGCTACGTCAACAGTGTTCCAGGTGCCGGGTATAACTTCTCTGGGGGCAAACCCACACGGAAAGAAGACAATCCGGAGTGGATGCAACCGGGGTACAAGCCTGAATCTAAGCCTGTGACGCCGGAAGCCAAGGCAACCATCAACGCAGGGCTAGATCGACTAAAAGCGATGAGGGAGGAGAAAGCGAATGGCATTTCGTAGTTATGCACGCGAACGCGAAATTCTGCGCGCTATCGACGATTTCGCGGAGGAGCATAAATATCCGCCCACCATCCGTGAAATTGGCGAGATGGTCGGTTTATCGTCATCATCGACGGTCGCCAGTTATCTGCGCCGTTTGGAAGATGACAAGATGCTTACCAGCAAGGAGATGCAACCGCGCACCCTTGTGGTGACTGAGGCTGGTCGAGATTTTTACGAATGAGGTGACTTGATGAACGAACTGCCAAAACGTCAATTCAAGCGGCGTAACAAGTATGGCGCTCGAAAGTGTGCAGCTATTGATGGCACGCTTTGCGACAGCCGCGTTGAAGCACTTTATTACAACCGCCTGATAGAAGATGGCAGGTATCACGAAACCAAATATCACCAAGCATTCCAGATTCTCCCGAGCTTTACCCTAAATGGCAAGAAGTACTCACATCGCATCTACACGCCTGACTTCACGTTTTATGACCTTTCTGGAACTCTGGAAAAGGTCGTCGATGTCAAAGGGGGCAACGCCACGATGACCGAGGCGGCTAGATTACGGATCATCATGTTTATGCAGCGCTACAAAGTGCCTGTGATCGTTGCCAGATATGACGCGAGAACTGGTTTGTTTATCGAAGAACAGGCCTGAAAAACGGAGGAATACACATGCAACAAAATAGCAAAATTTATATCGAACTTGATCGTGATGAATTGATCACTGAAGCCATCAATCTCACTGCTGAAGCTACTAAGCCAGTTGTTAACCCTGGATTTTGGACTGAGGACAGTAAAGCCGAAGCCAGAGTTCACGTTGAAAACGATTGGCCAAAGGAACGACTCGCCGCCTTGATTGTCGATGGTGCTAGCGAATCGCTTGCCGCAAAGCTTGTGATGGATGTCGTTCGCGGAATCGTGGAGGCGTCGAAATGAGTAACGAACGTAAATACCTGCTTATGACCAGTAAGCACTCCGACAAGAAGCATCCACTATTTTGGGGCTCCTTGACCAAGGATGATGAAGCTCGCTCGTTTTCCGGATATACCAACTGGCCAGATAAAGCGGAGCATTACCCCAGCGAAGAGATTTACAAGCAATTTGCAGATCCAATCGAGCTGACGCCAATGCTTCCGCTGCCTACGATATTTGGTCGAGTTGCACGATTTACGCCAGCAGATTGGTGGCAGCATTCAAATGATGATGACATCTACGTGATTACAGAGGAGGAAATTCATGAAAATCTGTGAAGGAATTTTAATGGCAGCACTGCTAGTAGTGCTGTTCTTTACCACTTTGAACTTTGTATTTTTCAGCGGGTTACTGCTACCGCTGTTCGACATCCTGCTTTGCATTTTCCTAGTTCTGATGATCGTACTCATTGAAATCTGGGAGGGTAAGAAGCCAAGTGAATGAACCGCTTTACTATTTGTTCGTGGATCGCCCGGACATCAAACCGCGGTGGCAGGAGTTTCTGTGTTGGGATGGGGCGGCTAATGCGTTCGTCGAGTTCCCATCTGATATGCTTGCATTCCCGTTCACTGAAGCCGGAGCGATTCATCAGGATCCAGAAGGGAGATATACATGGATAAGATGTTTTTGATTCAAGTCAAAACTCCTGGCAATCCGGTCTACTTTGGCGGGTTCAAGCAAGTACATGGCCACCAATATCCATCACTGACAGAATACCAGTCACACGCAAAACCTTGGAAGACTGCGCGTGGCGCTCACCACGTTCGTAAAGTGCTTGCCAGAGATTTTGCGGACTATCTAAACGTGTTAGCGCCGGACATGCTGGAAATGTCAGTTATTGCCGTACAAGGGAGGAAAACAGCATGAGTGAAATTGCTGAAAACTTTAAGCTGCTACACGAAAAGCAAAAGGAAGCACGTTGGCACCGAAGCCGAATGAATTTGGCAGCGCTGGATCAGGCTGGCATCAAGTACATATACCAAGCTGATTCTGGCACTGTGATCGTTGGCAAGTATCAGTTTTGGACAACTACTGGAAAATGGATGAAGCATGGTACTCGGCTTCGCGGCATCGATGCTGACACATTCATCCGTGCCATTAGAAATGATGAGGCCGTCGATGAGTGAGGCCATGAAAGTTCGCTACATCGGGGATTACTACGAAAAAGGTACTTACGAAGTGCTGAAGCGTTATGAAAATGGCTATTTCAAGCTGAAGGGGAAACTTTTTGAAGGCCATGAGATTCTCGCGGGTCCAGATGAAGTGCGACCAGAGCGAATTTTGACTGACGTTCATCCAATCAGGGGTGGATTTACTGTTGGGTACAATACCCAGCCGAAGGGCGTCGGGGCAAAGCCGGAATTTTTGCTTTATGACATCGGTGCCTATCCGGTCATTCGTCACGGCTATTCATTTGGTGATCCAACGTTTGAACTAATTCGTGACCATGGGTTCATCAAAGACTGCTGGAACGTTTTAGAAAATTACGATGTTCCAGGGCAATGCAGTGAAACCCTTGGCTCAGGTTGGGCAGAGTTGGAAGACGGTACGATTAAGTATTTTCCATGTGAGAAGTACCACAGCTCCGCACTTGATAAGATGCCAAAATTAGCATACGAAGTTAAGCCCAAACACGGGCACGAGGAGATAAGTCTATTTTGAAACACCTCATCACAGCAATTTGCATTGGTGCTTCAGTTATTTTATTAGCTGCGTGTGGCACTACGGACGAAATCGCAAACGGAAAGGTGCCAGCAGTAAAAGCAGATGTCGTTTCGACAAAGCATCATGAAAAAATGTGGTTTACGATGATGCCCATGCCTATTTACAATGGCAAGTCTACAACCATCAGGCTGGTTCCGATGTGGCATGAAGATAAGACCGTTACGATCTACTACCGATTTGATGGCAAGAAATATTCCGTCAAGACTAGTGACTTCCAGGTGAAGCAGCACGCTGGCAACCAATACATCAAGATACGCAGAAAAGACATTGGAAAGCGTGATGTCCCGGTAGTCCTATACACACATGATTGAGGAGATGAGTTTATTTTGACGAAAATTGCGATGTCTGATCAAGAATCCGACTTGGTACATTACGAGCTAGGATCATCGCACGGCGCTATGTATGCTCGAGTGCACGAGCCTGCGTGGATTGCTAATGAGCCATTTTATCTGAATGGCCATGGTTATGAAGTAGGCTCAACATTCACCAAGCTCGGTGGTCATCGAAAAGCTACGGCGTTTGAGCTACAAGAAGGCCACTACATCGAGTATGCTGGCCGGATTGATAACCTGTTGCTATTCAAATCGGATGGCGTGGAGTTGGATGGTTGGTATTACGCGTTCTATCAGGTTGGCGACCGGCTGCTGATTGTCTCAGATAGCGGCGCCCATGATGTTTGGTAGGAGGTTATTCCATGACTAAGGCCACAAAACAAGGCGTATTTGACAGTCTGCTTGCCACGTACGAAGGAACTGATAAAGCGCTGGTTGATGAATTCGGTGGTGCACCTGAAGATATTCAAGAATGGCGGGATGAGTACGCTGCGGCACTGCAAGTTCCACTCCCAGTTATTCCAAGGGCAGTCGGCGAGCGAATCAGGTTTGAAAAGCGTTGGGGTGAAAATTTATATCACCTGTTCGTCACAATCGATTTGAACAATATCCATAGTGCAGTAGAAGATTGGATCGCCCAACACAGTGACACGTTCGCCATTGCGTGGTCGCTGAATGAGTGGGAGGAAATCGATGGCTGATCATAGTCGATTTACGAGTGTGTATGTGAAACGTCCTGGCAATTTGTGGGAGAAACACATTAAGTATGATTTTGGAATCGTGATCCGATATGTTGGACACACACCTGGATTTGATCAGGCACGCTTTGACGTTTGGATTCCTGACACGAACACCATTCGTAGTGCGTTTATTACTGATATTCGTAAATATCCGATTAGACGAAAAAAGGCATAAAAAAAGCGCACCACCACGGGCACGCTATGATCGAATCTGACAAATCTGATTATAGCATAAGGGGTGGCGGGTCGATGGAGCTTTTTCCAGTGAATGAAGAAAAGAGCCGCGCGGCGGCAGAGGACGTGTTTAAAGAATATCGACTGCAGCGTGGCTTGATGTCAGCTCCGGTCAATCCAAGGATCACCAGCTCGTGGGGGGATGGCCAACCAACCGGCTCACAATCCCCACGTCCATACGCTCAGCAGTTGATGGAACGTAAACAGCACGCAGAAGCTTATTGTAAGTGGTGTGATCGGTGTATCGATTCGTTACCGAAACGATCACACCAGCAATTATTGAGGGCACGCTATTGCGATGGCCCGGAATCAATTCACCCAGACACAACCGCTATCGGTGCGCTTGATTGGCCAAGTGCTACATACTTTCGGCGAAAGAATGAGGCGCTGTTGGCCGCGGCGTTTTATTTAGGAGTGGAAACTGCGTGAGAGTAATTTGATAGTAAATTGAGAGTGAATTGATAGTAAATTGAGAGGACTTTGAGAGTTCGGGAGTCTTATGCTTATATCGTGCCAGCAATTAGAACGGCAGGTACAGAAGTTGGGGGCAAGCAATTGCCAAAGGCGGTCGAAGTAACCGTCTCCTCGCTATGATAGGCGAGGGCAACCATAGCTCAGTTGGTAGAGCAATTAGGTCGTGGGTTCGAGTCCCACTGGTTGCGTATCGTCATGATGGATGTGCTTGAGATGAGATGGTATCAAAATCAAGAGTAGTACATTCGGCTGGACCTCATAGCTCAGAGAATGATGACGTCGGAATGGGTTGCGCAGCCTATTCCGGCTATCTCCATCATCTGGATAGAGCGTTGCACTGATAATGTAAAGGTCGCCGGTTCGAATCCGGTTGAGGGCACATTAAGGCTGATGGCGATTATTATGGGGCGTTGGCAGAACGTCAAATGCACACTGCTAGCGTGGTTGTGGACATAGCCCACAAGTAGGTTCAACTCCTTCACGCCCCATTGCTGGGCAGGCATGACCTAGCAAACATTTTGCCATGTGTGTAATTCATCCGGTTAGTGACCTGCCAAAGGGTCACTGATCTTAGCCTCGGCGTGTGGGCACAGAATCAAAAAAATAAAATGTGAAGGAAGTGTTAGCACTCCTTTGGAAACTCATAGCACGCAACAATCGAATAGTCTCAAGTTAGGCGTCTGGTGGTGACCGGGCGTCTATTTGATTGCAATCGAAACGGGGTGGACCCGATGAAAATGAATCGATACAACGGCGGCCTCATGACTGCCAACGAATGGCAGATGATTTGTCATGTGTGTAAGGAGGAGAAACGTTTGGCCAAACCATTAACAGATGAACAGAAGAAACAACAAGCAGAGCGTGAACGATTAGAAGTTATCTATAAGCGGAACAAACGGCTTGGATATCACGCTACCGTGTACGTGGATCCTGACAATAACGCTCGCCGCCGTGCATCTAGCTACATTAGTGAGATCATGCCGACGACAAAATGCGCAGCTCGTGATGGAAACCCAATTGCCAATATCTTCAAGGGTGCACGACAAGTTGAACAGGTCGAAGAATACTCACGTGCTGACTTGGCCAAGAAATATGAAGCTGACTAGAATTACAAAACAACACGAAGCCGGGGAGGTGGTGCAGATGCATGGGACGGGCTAGAAATCCTTATCGAAACACGGCTCGAAAAATATGGGTCAATTCCAATGGCACTGCACTTTTGAAAGACATTGCCGCCCAGTTGAATGTGTCTGCCAGTACTATCCGAAAATGGAAGTCCGAGGATCACTGGGAGCTTGAAACGAAACGGAGCGCTCCGAAAAAAATAAAGGAGCGCTCCGAAAAACTGCGTGGCAATCAGAACGCGGTTGGCAATGATGGCGGCCCTCCTGAAGGCAACAAGAACGCAGTCACACATGGGCTGTTTGCCAACTGGCTACCCGATGAGACGAACCAGATTATTGACAGCATGGCTGACCGATCGCCTGCCGATCTTATCTGGGATCAGATTCAGATTCAGTACGCTGCTATTATCCGAGCACAGAAAATTATGTATGTGTCTAACATCGATGATCATAGCAAGATGCGTTCTGGTTACCAAGATGGAGCCATGAGCCAGGGCGAGACCTATGCCACTGAATTCTCCTGGGATAAGCAAGCGGGGTTTATGTCTGCACAATCTCGAGCAATGGGCACCCTTTTGAATCTCATCAAGCAATTCGTTACGATGTGTCCACCTGAAGATGAGCGCAAGAACAAGGCTGAGTCAATCAAGCAATCGCTCAAGAAGGCCAAGGCTGATGCACGTCAAGCTGATGCTAATGCTGAAATGACAGAAATAGAGCGCGACAAGATGAAGGGCGTCGGGTACAAGAACCCATTGCTTGAAGCTATTGCAAAGGGCGCTAAGGCTTTGCTACCAGAGGAGGCTGACGATGCAAACAAACCTGACTGAAGTTAATTACTCACCAAAGCAGTCGAGTTTCATCTTTTCAAAGTTTGATCACACGTTTGATGTGAATGAAGGCAGTATCCGTGCCGGCAAGACCGCTGCGGATGATGCACGACTGGCACTGTTTTACACGCTGTCAACTGATGAGAACCATCTGGTCAGCGCATATAATCAGGAACTCGCATACAACCTCTTCATTGAAGGCGACGGCATGGGCTTGGCTTACATCTTTGACGGTTGTTCTGAATTGCGACGGGATCGCTCAGGCGACCATCTCGCAATTGACCTGCCAAGTGGGCACAAGAAGGTCTACTTCAAAGGTGGAGCAAAGAGTAACAGTGCCAATGCCATTCGGGGGATGTCCCTGGGATCAGTTGCCTACTCGGAAATCAATCTGTTGAATCTGGAATTCGTCAACGAATCGTTTCGGCGGACTGCAGCGGCTCAATTTCGCTACCATCTTGCTGATTTAAACCCGCCAGCGCCACAAGATCCAATCATCAAAGTCTTTGCCGAGCGTGATGCTCATTGGCTTCATTGGCGAATGAACGACAATCCGGTGATGACACCACGGCGACTTGCTGAGATGGAGGCTGAGCTCAAGAAGAACCCATACCTGTACAAGCGTGACTGGCTCGGCTTGCGCGTGATGCCTGAGGGTGTTATTTACGCTATGTTTGATCCAGATACGATGACAGAAGCAACTTTGATGGGCGATCCTGTCGAAATGTACTTCGAAGCCGATGCTGGTCAAGAAGACGCGACGACTATGAGTTGCAACATCGTGACTCGTCGACGCGTTAACGGACAGTACAAGTTCGTTCTCAATCGTGTTGCTAACTTCTACCACAGCGGACGTGAGACTGGCGATAAGCGAGCCATGTCGACTTATGCGGCTGAGCTCGTTGAGTTTATCCATTGGTGCTGTGATCGTTGGCAAATGCACTACAGCACTGTTGAAGTGGATCCTGCTTCGTTGGCATTACGAATGGAGCTGATCAAGCTTGGTGTTGACGCAAACACCGCAAACAACAACGGTCATGAAGTCGTTGGTGGTCGTAAAGGCATCGAAGTTGGTATCCAACGTCAGCAGAATCTGATGGCGAACGGTCAATTCAGGCTGGTTGAAACACCAGATGATTGCGACTACAGCAATTATCACTACATCAAGGAACTTGGCATGTATGTCCGTGATCCAAACAGCGGACAACCAGTCGACGCGAACAACCACGCGATGGACGAAAGTCGATACGCAGCCAATTACTTCTATGCGAATTACATGTAAGGCGGTGATCCAATGTTCCACAATCTATGGTTACGAATAAAGGGGGTGTTAGCAAGAATGGGAATCATTCAATCGATTAAGCAAGTGGCAGACGTCGCGTCATTGCCGGTAGATGATGCTGAGATGAATCGAATCGCCACGTGGATGAGCCTTTATCAGGGCAATCCTAGCTGGATCAATGAGGAATGGGACGACTTCAAGGATCATCACCACGTGAGTCAAATCATGTCGATGCACATGCCGAAAGTGTCCGCTAAGAAGATGGCCACACTGGTGTTCAACCAAGCCGCCACTATCACAGCGTATGAATCGGGCAAAGAACCACAGCCTGGTAAAACATCGCCAGATGATGATCAAAATGGTCCCAATCAGATGCTCCAACAAATCTTTGAACACAATCATTTCACAGTGAACTTCGAGCGCTGGCTTGAATATGCGTTTGCCACTGGTGGGATTGTCGCCGTTGAGTACGTCAACAATGGCGAGGTTAAGATTCGGTTCGCAACTGCTGATGCAGTTATTCCATTGAGCCAAGATGCTAACGGAATCACCGAGTGTGTGATTGCCTCCACTAAGGTTGTGAATAGCCATCACTACACATTGCTCGAGTGGCACCAAGAAGATGAGACTGCCTATCTGATTAAGAATCAACTCTATAAATCAACGTCAACTGATGGCAGTGATCTCGGTGTCGAAGTTCCGTTGTCCGAGATTTATCCGAACTTGAAGCCGAAGGTGCGCTATCTTAAAGCACAATACACCCGGCCGACCTTCCAATACTTGAAGCCTAACATCGCCAACAACTTTAACCTTGATTCACCGCTCGGCGTGCCTATTTATGCCAACGCGTTGGACACGTTGCAGATGCTTGATGAGACGTACAACTCGCTCATGCAAGAAATTATCATGGGTAAGCGTCGGATTGCTGTACCTGATTACATGTTGCAAGGCGAAATGAATCCAACTACTGGCAAACGCAAGTGGCGAGTCGACTGGCAAGAGCGTGTCTATCTTCCGTTGAAGGTTGATCGCAACGGCCAAGGCAACCAGGATATCAAGGACTTAACACTTCCACTGCGTACTGATCAACTGATTGCGACAATCAACAGCTTGCTCCGAATCTATGCGGCTCAAATTGGCTTCAGTGCCGGCGCATTTTCGTTTGATGGTGAGTCAGTACAAACCGCTACCGAAGTTGTGAGCCAAAACTCAGAAACTTACCAAACCAAAAACAGCCATGAAACGCTCGTAGCGCGGTTTATTCAAGACGTGGCAACATCATGCCTAG
Source organism: Lacticaseibacillus porcinae (assembly GCF_003946305.1). Taxonomy (GTDB): domain Bacteria; phylum Bacillota; class Bacilli; order Lactobacillales; family Lactobacillaceae; genus Lacticaseibacillus; species Lacticaseibacillus porcinae. Next base: position 23,731 of record NZ_RHNS01000011.1, on the reverse strand, counting down.
AACTTGCTAAGAACGCCACGAGCGTCCCATATTCGGACACAGCAGACGTCACAATCAACGTTAACTTCGACGATAGCATCGCTAAAGACCGCGATGAGAACGCCAAGTACTATCAGACCTTGAACGGTAACAAGGCGCTCATGCCGCACATCGAATCAATCAAACGTGCCAACAGCTTGGACGATAAGACCGCACAGCAATGGCTTGACCAAATCAATGACGAGGAACAGCCAGACGCTGACGTTGATGACCTGATTAGCAAGAATGCAGGTGAAGACGATGCTGACGCCGGATGACCTTGATAATATCTCTCAGCCGCATGAACAAACTGCAGGCGATCTTGAAGACTTGGCTTGGGCCTATGTCGTTAAGGTGCTCGCTGATGCGGAAGCTAACCGTGATCACAGCGACGACGAGAACTTGGATGCTGACGACTGGCGACAAGAGTTGGTTCAACACGCCGATGACGTACTGAAATATGTGCGCAGGCAAGGCAATTCGTCGTTCAATCAAATCATTAAGTCCACTGACAAAGCAGTCCAATCCGTTCCGCTGCTGGCGCAAGCTAGCAATGAAGCTAGGATGCAATCGTTGATTGATAAGGGTCTTGTTCGCACTCCACATTCACTTGCTGAGTCGCAAGCAGTTAACAAGATTGTCCAACGTGGCCAAGCCGAAGCTGATCATTACTTGGGTTTAGCCAAGAAGAACATGCCAAAGCATGCAGCCAAAGTGTTCAAGTCAATCGTTAACGATGCGACGCTTGCAATCAAGAACGGAAGTACACCACGTGAGGCGTTGGCCAAGGCTTCTGAACAATGGGCCAAAGCTGGTGTTCCTGCATTGGTCGATAGTGCTGGCCGTCGTTGGCATCCTGATACATACCTGCGAATGGTAATCCAGACACAGGTGCAGTCAGTTACCAACGATGTCACCATTCAGCGTTCCCGTGACTACACTGGACTGGTCAAGGTCAGCAGTCACGCTGGCTGTAGGCCAACACACTTGCAGTATCAAGGCAACGTGTACAGTGTGTCTGACATCAACCTCAGTGAATATCCTGACCTCAACGAAGCGACGAATTTTGGCAGTGCCGGCGGCTTGTGCGGTATCAATTGTCACCATTACGTGATGACCTATGTGCCTGGTTACGATGTGCCGGATGTTGATACCCTTGACCCCAAAAGCAATAACGAACAGTATCAATTGACCCAGACCCAACGCCGTTATGAGCGTGATGTGCGCGCCGCTAAACGGTCACTGGTGGCTGCCAAAGCTTTCGGAGACCAGAAGGCTATCGACATGGCTAACCGTGCAGTGAGAGCCAGGCAGGCACGCGTGCGCATGTTAGTGCGTGATCACCCAGACGAGCTTGTTCGTCAGTACGACCGTGAAAAGAATATCTTGTAGCTACCCGGTCCTGAGCATGACCAATCAAAAACTGTTCTATTTTTATACCCAAAAGGGGGAGAAAAAATGTTTCGAAAGCGACATCTAATTATGTTTGCGCCTGATGCCGGTGCTGGCCAAGGCAATGGCAGCGGTGCCCCTGCTGGTTCCGCCGGCGTTGATCAGGGCGCAGGACAGGCCGGCGGCACTCCACCAGTAGACCCACCAGCAACACCAACAGCTGATGACGTAAAGGCCGGTTTCTTGAAGGATTTAGGCGTTGGTAGCATGGAAGACCTGCAGGCCATCATCAAGGCCAAAGCAGATGCTGACGCTGCCAACCACACCGACCTCGAGAACGCTCAAGCCAACCTCGAAAAGGCAAACAAGAACGCTACCACACAAGCTACCCGTGCTGACAACGCTGAGGCTCAATTGGCCGCATATAAGCAAGGAGTTTCTGAAGATCATATCGATGATGCTTTGGCCTTGGCTCGTGCTGACTTGGCTTCCAAGCGTGATGGTGCGAAAACCATTGAAGATGCTCTAAAAGGCGTGCTCACTCGCAACCCAGCATTTAAGGGCGGCGAAGCGGCCACCAACCCGGATGGCACAGCCGTCGATGATGACAATGCTACTGGCAGTGGCACCGCCGAAAAGAATGACATTTTGGCACAAGTTAAGGAACTGAATAAGTTCCGAATCATTCACTAAAGGAGACTTAAATAATGACATTTAATCCTGATACAACCACGATGCAGGACGCGATGAACGGGTATATTCCAACCAAGTTAGGAACTGACATCATTACTGATGTTAAAACCGGTTCTGCAATCATGAAGTTGGCCAAGGCCCGCGTGATGACCAAGCCTGTAGAAGAATTTACGTTCATGTCCGGCGTCGGTGCCTACTGGGTCGGTGAAGGCGAAAAAATTCAAACCAGCAAGCCAACTTGGATGAAGGGCACGATCGAAGCACATAAGATGGCTGTGATCATTCCTACTTCTAAGGAAAACTTGAAGCACAGTGTGACGAACTTCTTCGAATTGATGAAGCCAGAAATTGCTGAAGCATTCTACAAGAAGTTTGACCAGGCTGCTATGTTCGGCACGGGTTCACCTTACCCACAATCTCTGATTGGTTCCGCCTTATTAGCAAAGCAATCGGTTGTTGAGACTGCAAACAAGTACGAAGATGTTTCCGGCGCAATGGAATTCTTGGAAGATAACGACCTTGATGCCAACGGGATTGCCGCACCACGTTCTCAACGTCGTAAGTACCGGAGCACCAAGGACGAACAAGGCCTGCCAATCTTTACCAGTGCGCACGATAATACTCCAGCCGATTTGCTTGGATTACCAATTGCGTGGACTCCAAAGGGTTCCTGGGACAAGACGAAAGCTAATGAGTTCGTTGCAAACTGGGATGATGTTTACTACGGCATCTTGGACGCCATCGAATACAGCATCTTGACTGAAGCTACTCTCACGACTGTTGTTGACGAAAACGACAAACCAATCAATCTTGCTGAAAGCGACATGGTTGCAATCAAGGCAACATTCTCCCCAGCCTTCATGGTTCTGCGTGACGAATCTGTTGCTGCTGTTGTGCCATCTGATGGCAAGGGCGTTGCAAACAAGAAGCCTGCACGTCGCAAAGTTGTTAAGCATAGCATCTTGAACCCTGACAGCGACCCAGCCGATGCTGGCACTGGCGACACGGGTACAGCGTCAAAATAGACGCGCCATCAGCGCTTAACGCTGAGCCTACTGCAGATGGTGCGAACGTAACTGTAGGCTGAAAGGAGGCCAACAATGGCTAACAAGCTTGTGATTTTTAAGAAGGGCGAGGACAAGCCCGCTTTTACTGGTGCTGACGATAAAAGCGCCACGATCACCGGACTGGCTGCTGGTACTGCCGTTGCCGCCGGCGATTATCAAGGCGCATTGACTGACGGAACTAACTACTCCGACAAGGTCGACGTTCCGGCGTTTAATGTTCCAGCGGCACAAACTCCACCAGCTTCGACTGAAGCGACGACTCCAACTGGCGACGGCACCACTGCCGGTTAGGAGGTAGAACATGGATCCATTAGTCGATGACGTTTGGTATAAGACCAAGTTCTTTGGACTTGAGGTGCCAGATGGCAAGTGGAATCGGTACGAACACGCCGCAGAAGCCGCAATCAACGACTTGTGTCATGGCTACTTTGATCGCTGGGGACTAGCTGACCTGCAACTGGTGACCGATGTGGCGCGCGTCAAGAACGCTGTGTGTGCTCAAATCGAGTTCTATGTTGATCAAGGTGGATTGACCGCCAATGAACGCGCCGCATCGCATAATGGGGCTAAATCGTTCACTGTTGGCTCATTCTCAGTGACCAAGCCAACCACAAACTCAGATACATCCATCGCCGCTGATGATGCTGTGGACGCCCGTGTCATTCGTTACTTGCGACCAACTGGATTGCTGTATGGAGGTGTTGGTCAATATGTCTGACGTGGATCCAATTCCAATGGAGGCACTCGTTGACACAATCACTGTCAATGAACATCAATCCGCAACGCTCGCCAATGATGCTGATCCACCCAAAGGACACGTCTTTGAGCATGTACTTGTGCAACCAGCCGACAAGCAACAAATCACGGGTGGTGCAGGGTCATCTTCCAAGATGGTAACCACCGGTAATTATCTTGTGTTCATTGATCGTATCAACTCAGTCAATACTGATGGTTATACGATCAAGCTTGGCGATACCGTCGAATGGGATGGTAAGCCTCGACAGGTGACTCAAGTGAACCCAATGAAGGCATTCTTGCCAATCCCACACCACTGGGAAGTGTGGCTCTCATGACGACAACTGTGACATTTGGGCCGTGGTATCAGCGGCTGATTCAACCGCGTGGAGTAGTGCAGGATCTAGCCAGCAAAGTGCGTGAGGACGCTGACCCGTTTGTCCCTTACCGTGACGGCAATCTAGCAGCGGGTGTTGCGTTTTTGACGCAAGGGCTGACTGTGCAGATCGTTTACACTTCGGTATATGCTCATTACGTCTTCAAAGGTGTAGCAATGGCCGGCCACGCACCCAAGCACTACACTGGTAAATCACTCAATTACTTCACCGGCAAGCACTCCCAAGCCGGTGCTGATTGGATTGAACGTGCGAAGTCGGCTAATATGCCAGGCTGGGAGTCGCTCGTGAAAGGAATGTTGCTGGATGGATAAACAAACCCTAGACCTTGACGACTGCGTGATTGCTTACATCTCCTCACATGTCGAGCTTCCTGCTCCATTGGAGATGGGCCGTCAAGATGGTTCTGGCGCTAGCGTCGTGTATGTCATGGAGCCAACCAAAGACGTCAAGCGCTACTTTAATGGTCGAGTGAAACGTGATTTTGCATTTACAATCATGACTAAACTTGAGAAGTGGCGCGATTCCGCTGGCCTTTTAGATCGTATCAATGGGGCCATGGAAGATGCGAAGCGGGCAGACATCAAGTCAAATAATGGCTCGTTTGAGTTTATTTCGGCAAGCATGACAAACAGTCCGGCTTATCGGGACGCAGTCGAAGATGACGGCGTCACTTATTCCATCTACGCGGCAAGTTTTAAAGTTACTGCAGTGATCAATTAAAAATAAGGAGGTAGCTAAATGGCTACTACAACTGCTGATAAGTTGCTTACTCATGGCAATATTGATGAAAACTTCCTAAGTGAATACTTCACCGGTACTGCAAATGCAGACAACACAGTTCCGACTGATGTTATGTACATCGGTGATGGTATCGACTCAGTCGAACCAAAACAAGATGATAAGAAGAACTCAAAGGCTTACTACAACACTGGTGGTCAAGAAAAGACGACGGTTACCGGGTCTACTCGTTCTGTTGACTTTTCTGGTGATCGTTCGTACGGTGATCCGGCCCAAGATATGGTTGCTGGATTGGCGACCAAGACGGGTTCCGCTCGTAACAAGTGGTTGCGTGAAAACCAGTACATCATGGACGAAGACGGTAAGTTACAACTTATCCGTTCTACGACTGGGATTGTTACTTGGTCCGATATTACCGACAAGGGTGGTTCTGCTACTGATCCCGGTAGCTTCAAAGCTACTGCAACGTACACTGCCACTCCTAAGATTCTTGATGCGAACAACACTGAAGATGCGGAAGGCTTGGCAACGGTGCTCACTGAAACTCCAAGTGTTAACGCGGTTATTTTGAGCACGACCGCAACCGTAAAAGGTGCGGCGTCGGGGGAATAACAGCGCCCGCCAGTCTTAAAGCAACGCCTACAGCGGACGGCGCGCAAATTACAGTAGGCTAGTATCACAAGGTCGTCGGTCGGGTCAAACTGCCGGCGATCATTTCACTACACAAAAAGTGAGGAGACTGCACAATGAGTGAACCTATTAAAATCGAAGTACCGAAATCAGAAATTGAGTTCGACCTTGGAGGCAACATCTTCAAGTTGTCGCTGGCAGACAAAAGCCGCGCACGAATCAATGAGAAGTATCGCGTAATCGCACAGGCCGAGCTTTTGAATAACCAGCATATCGCCGCAATGGAACGTGAGTTGGCCGAAAAGCTATCGAACATCAAGACCAATTTGAGTGACTCGGCAGCTAAGAAGCGCGAATCTGCTATCAGTAACGACTATGATCGCAAATTCAAACATGCAGCTGACAAGGCTGAGGAGATTGCAAACGCGCAGTATCTCCCATTCGTTGATGTGCTGTTCGGCGAAGGTGCTGGTGATCGCGTTTATCACATTTGTGGTGAAAACATCATCGCGGTGAACAAGGTGATCGCGATTGTCATGACGAAACTCAACAACGAAAATGACGTGACTGACTACATGGAAGAATACGCAAAATCAATCGAGCGACAAAATGCAATCCTAGAAGGCGGTGACGCCAGTGATTCCGACAAATAGCAACGAAACCATTGACTTCAATGGTTATCGTTACCGTCTAAATCTCAGCTATACTCGCGTCATCACTTTGTTTAAGGTATTACAAGATGACGGCCTTTCGGAAGACGAGCGAGTTCGCTTGGCACTTCTTCTACTTGTCAGAGACGATATGCCTAAGGCACCTGATCAACGGCAGCAACTACTTCAGAAAATTATGACGGAGCGCGTGGATCTAAAAGAGCACGCACTGGCTGCCAAGTTGTTCAAGTCACATGAAAAAGTGTTCGACTTTGATGTCGATGCTGGTCGAATCGCGGCTAGCTTTCTCCAACAATACAATATTGATTTAACGAACGTCCGAGAGCAAAAGAAGCTATCTTGGGCGTTTTTTAATGCACTTCTGGACGGTCTTGGTGAAAATACGCCATTCCGTCAGGCAACCGCATATCGAACGCTCAAGATACCTGATGACGCCGATCCAGAACGCAAAACTTACCTTGAAAAAATGAAGACTCTGTACGCACTGAATGATGATCAGCAGGCTGAAGAACCAACGTTTGAACAGGCAACTGCTGGCATGGATCGCATTCAGCGCATGAAATATCTTGCTCAACAACTCAAAGCTCAGAAGGGGTGATTAGATGGCTGATGGCACTGTCAAAATTGATGTCGAACTTTTACTAAATGGCGCAGATAAAACAGCTAAGGCGCTCAAAGGTGACCTTCAAGGCATCGACATCAAAACTTCTGCGGCCGATCATGCAAAACTGCTCGCTGATGCAATCAAGCGTGCCAGCACTGCCGCCAAACAAGGTGAGACCGCACAGAACGCACTTCGCACATCTTTGGAATCACAGGCCAAGACATGGAATAGGCTCGCTGATGCGCAAGAAAAAGCGGGTCTGAAGACAAGCTCACAAGTATCAAAACTCAGCTCACTTAAAGCTCAACTTGCTTCAACTGGTGTTGCTACTGAGCAGGCTAACCAGAAGTTCAAGGATGCTGTCGCTGCGGAGGGTGAAAATTCTGACGCGGCCAAAGATGCAGCTCGATCGTATGAAGAACTGCGTGGTAAGCAAGCCGCTCTAGGTATTGAAGTATCATCACTTGAAAAACGTTTTGGTGGTCTGACTCCTGCCATGGCCACAGCTGCTGACAAGGCTAACGCTATTGGCGACAAGTTCCAGTCGATTGGATCAAAGATTTCCAGTGTCGGCAACAAGATGACCGTTGGATTAACTGCACCGATTGCGGCAGGATTTGCGCTAGCTGGCAAGGCGGCCATCACTTTTGACAGTGAAATCCAGTCAATGGGTGCTCTGCTTGATGATGGTAGCGTGTCAGCATCAACTTTGAAAGCCGAGTTGAACAAACTGGACAACGCATCAAAATCTTGGTCAACTCAATATGGGGTGTCTACCTCCTCCATCAACTCGGGGATGTCAGAGCTGATTAAGAAAGGTTATTCCTATAACCAAGTTCTTGGGGCTATGCCGTCAATTCTTGATGCCGCACGCGCTTCGGGTGATGACTTCAACAGTGTCATGAGCGTTTCAACTTCAGTACTCGAACAATTCGGACTGAAGTCGAATAATACTGCGACGATGTTGAAGAATACTCAACGGGTCACAGACTCATTGAGTTACGTGGCCAACAAAACCTCTGCCGGCTTTGGCGACATGGGTGAGGCAATGGAATATGTTGGTCCTGTGGCCAATGGCTTGCACATGTCTCTTGAACAGACCGCCGCGGCTATCGGCCTGATGTCTAACCAAGGTATTGAGGGCGAAAAAGCTGGTACTGCATTGCGTGGCGCCTTGTCTCAACTGATGAACCCGTCAAAGCAAAACGAAATTGGGTTCAAACGTTTAGGCATCTCCATCAAAGACTTCAAGAATGGCTCAATTGGACTTCCTGAAATCATTGATAGTATTCAAAAGAGTTCCAAAGGCATGACAGCACAACAACTGCAATCTAACCTTGCCTTAGCATTTGGGACTGAAGCAGTGTCCGGCATGAATATCCTTGTCAACGAAGGCGGCGACGCCTTGCGGAACATGACAAAGGAAACGCAGGGCGCAACTGGTTACACCAAGAAACTTGCCGAAACAATGAACAACACCGCTCAGGCTAACGTCGACAAATTTAAGTCATCACTGAATGTTTTAGCCATCACTGCAGGTCAAGAGCTATTGCCACAGATCACTGAACTGGTAAAGTCTGGTACTGATCTCGTCAAGTGGTTCAACGACCTCGATGATGGCACGCAGAAGACGATTCTGAAGACGTTGGCATTGACTGCTGCAGTCGGCCCATTGCTATCCGGAATTGGTAAGATGAGTACTGGTGTGGGCGCCCTAGTCCACGGCGGCACGAGCGCAGTAACGTTCCTTAGTCGATTTGCTAGCGGTGCCGGCAAGACCAAAACAGAATCGGAATTGCTTGGTGAGATGCTTGATTTACTCAAAGGCAAGACAGGGACGGTTGCCGCAGGACTTGAAACCGCTACTGGTGCAGTAGCTAAGACTGGCACCGGCATGGTGGCTGCGGAAACTGGCAGTGCTGGTTTCCTTGCGTCTCTGGCGCCGATTTCGCCTGCACTTATTGGGGTCGGTGTAGCTGCCGCCGCTGGGATTGCTTGGTGGGAGCTTTACGGTAAGAAAGCACAAGAATCATCTGACCGTACCGCACGCTGGGGCTCTGACGTTGGGGCGGCTGCCGATAAATCTCTAACTTCAATGAAGACCGCAAGTGACGGTGTCACTGTGGCTTTTGATAACATGCGAAGCGGCGCATCTGACTCAACGGATGCAATCCAAAAAGGCTTCGACGGTATGTATAGCCAAATCACCAAAGATGCCGCGAAAGCAAAAAAAGACATTGTCAAGAATCTGAAAATACTACCGGGTGACATGCAAGAAAGTCTGCAGGCATCCGTCCAAGAACACGAGAAACAAATTGATGCCCTTGTAGCAAGTACTAAGAATTATCAGGCACAAGTTACCACCATTAACACAAGAGCCAATACTGAACATCGGAAACTCACTGATGATGAAGCTCAATTTGAATTGAATACTCAGCGTCAAATGCAAGAGACCGACATCAACTTACTGAACATCTCTAATTCCAAGAAGAAGCAAATCTTGGCAGTGATGAATGGTGATGTCTCCAAGCTGACTGCCAAGCAAGCAGATGATCGTGTTCAAACTCTAACTTCACAGTATGGGAAAGAAGTTTCAGCACTAAATAAGCAAGAGTCTGCATTGAAGAAGCTCCGCAACGAAGGCGCAATCAGTGAAACTGAATATGCCAATCAATACGAGACCTTGCAGGAACGGAAGACTGCCGCTTCTGAAGGATTCACTAACGGTGTAGTCGCCGCTGGGAAGAAATCCAACTACACCGAACAGCAAATCATTTTGATGTTGAGGAACATGGGGCTGACTGCCGAAGAAGCCCAGGCCAAATTTGATGGAGCGGCCAAGAAAGCACAAAAATCCAATACCATTTTAGCCGACACGACGAAGAAGGCTTCGAGTGAGTCAAAGAAGGCTAGTGCACAGTGGAATTCTCTTGTCTGGGACGAAAAGAATGCAAAGGTCAAAGATAACCTTCCGCAGGTTCTTAAAGATACAGCAAACACCAAAGACGGTTGGAAACAACTGAACTTTGATTTGAAGTATGCCAAAATCTCAAGTAATGCGAAGCAAACAATTGTGGATGCTTTGGCCGCATCTGATCAATGGAATTCACTGCCTACTTGGGAAAAGAACGCCATCATCAAGACACAGGGACGTGCAGAACTCGCCGACGTGATGAACAAGTTCATGAACTGGGATCAGTTCACGCTCAAGGAACAGCAGGCTATTGTTCACGGCGACTATACAGCGTTGGTCAATGGATTGGCAGATTCTGGTCGGTGGAATGATATGACTCTGAAGGAGCAACAGGCAGTCGTTGCTGACAAAGCGACACCCGTTGTGGTCACCGCTCTCCAACAAACTGGAGAATGGAACAAACTTACGTTGGCTGAAAAGTCTGCCATTGTGAATGCAAAGGGTGCTGTTGAGGTGTCCGAGCTTGCTTACAAGTACAAATACTTCGATGAACTGCCCGAAGCAACCAAGAAGGCAGCTCTCGAAGATGCTGGATTCCGTGACAAGATTGAAGCCGACAACACGAAATTTGAAGACTTTAATGCACTACCGCCAGCGACTCAAAAGGCGATTCTGCAAGACTCTGACTTCCGTCTGAAGCTTGCCGAAACCACAATCCAATATCATAACTTCGATCAGTTACCAGACTCGACAAAACGAGCTCTGATGGATGACAAAGACATTCGTCAAAAACTTATCGATGCTGGTCTTCTGATTGACAAGTACAACCTTGATAAGAATCCGGATACCAAGCACACGAAAGCAAAGGACGACAGTGTGGTTTCAACCATTACCGCCACCAATGCGGCAATTAATCACAGCAATAAGATTCTCCCAGTTACTAAGCACACTAAGGCCACAGATGACAGCGTCAAGTCAACAACATCGAAGACCAACGCGGCGATTGATGATCACAACAAAAACCACAATCCGAAAACTAAGCACACGAAAGCTACCGATGATTCCGTAATCCGGACCACTAGCAAAGCAAACAATGGTCTTGATTCATTTGCTCGGAACAATCCCAAGAGTAAAAAGTTGAATGCAGAGTTCTCGAAGCCGGGTTACGAAGCGACAATGAACGGCATTAATACTTTCAATAGCAAAAAGAGTACCAAGAAATCATTCATCAGTGAGTTTATCTCAATCTTCACTAAGAAGAACCATAAGGCTCACGGTGACACATACTTTGGCGGCGGCTTGGCCACGGTCAATGATCAATATGGTTCTGTGTACCGAGAAGCTATTCGGTTGCCAACTGGCGAGACTTTCAGTTTCAAAGAACGCAATGTCACGGGATACTTCCCTCGCGGTACTGAAATTGTGCCGGCGGCGAAGTCCTTGCAGTCTGGACTTGTTCCGCGGTACGCAAATGGTACTGGCGGTCCTTTAACAGATGCTATCGATGGCGCTTCTATGTCGCCAATCTGGACCATGACTGCTGAATCCGCATCATCGTTTGTGCCACAGTCGATGAATCTATCCATGGATAGTAAAACGACGGCGGCTTTTGGTGCTATCACCGCAGCTCTTGGAAAGGTTCAAGAAGCGTTAGTATCCATGTCTGAACAGTCAATAACTTCAGGCGACGCAGTTATCAGGATTGAGAACGTCACTCAGTTAGATAAGAAAGTGCTCAGTCGTCAAATTGCACCAGATGTTCGAGTTGATTTGAACCGCATTGACCGCATGAACTCGCGGAGAAAGGGGATTACCGGATGAATATTAATCAAGGCATGAAAGTTACTTTCAATGGAATTGACTTGTCAAAGTGGATTGAAGTATCTGATGTTCAACGAAACATCGGTCAAAATCGGAAGGCAACTCTAATCAAAGTTGGGACGTCTAACGGCAAGCGATTCATCAGCACGAGCGCTGATGAAGGCACCATCGTGGTTAAAGGCGATGTTATGTACCAACTTGTCAGCCAGCGGCGTGATTTGGCAGCGGCATTGGCTACCGATGAACCTGTTCAGTTAATCTTTGATGACGAGCCCGACAAGTACTACATGGCAATTTGTGATCAGCAGACAACGATGTCCGAGGAACAGTTTCTCGGCGAGGCGGTGATCACATTTGTTGTACCTGACGACTTAGCCTATGCAGTTGCTACCAGCACTGTAACTGGTTCCTCCGGCACGGATATCACGATAAACAACGCAGGTTCTGCACCGACAGCGCCGGTTCTGACTGCGACGATGGCCGGAGATAACGGGCTAGTCGGTTGGACTAACGACCAGGGTGCAGTGCTCCAGTTTGGCAGTTCTGATGAAATTGATGGGGTTACAAAACAACGCTCGGAGACGGTTTACCACTACACATTCGATACAGAACCAACTGATGTCGTTTTGAATAAGGGGGCTGTTGCTTACGCAACATTTAATGGCAATCCAGCGACACCAAACCTGCAAGATGGTCCGTTTAATTACACTCGAACACCGGGGACGGCGACACCGGCATCGGTACGAACTGCTGACACGAAATGGTCAGGCCCATCTATGAGTCGAATTATCGGCCCCAATTCTGCTGGTACAGCATCGGGAAACTTTCGGTTTGTTAATCGAGTAAAGTTCGGAACATCGGTATCGAGCTATGGACGTACTGAGTATAATCTCACCCATAACGGAAAAGTGGTCATTTCGCTGTTGTTTTATGATAATAGTTCTGGCCTTGATCAATTGGTATTTGAAGGGACGGTCGGTGATCAACACCTATTTGTCGACAGCCTTCCGCGTAACTACTATAAAGATGGCGAGTATGATTTCAGCATCTCTAAACTTGGAGACCAGATTACATTTCGACTTGATCGCGTAAACCTTGGTGGCGGTGGTGTCGAGATGCGGGTTGTTGACGGTCTGTCCGACATTGAAGTTGATGGAATGACCTGTTGGTTCACCGGATTTAGTGATACTCCCGGATGGACGATGAACTGGGAAGATAGCTACTTCGAGTGGATCAACGTTGATTATTGGAATGACATTCCGAATCGGTTCAAAGCTGGCGACGTTGTCGTTGCCGACGTGGGAACCAAGACTGTGTTTGTGAACGGAGTTGAAGAACGCACACTGCCAACGGTCGGCAATATGTGGGATAGCTTTAAATTGCAACCTGGAGAAAATACAATTCACCCTCTTGCGTCGACGTGGGCTAAGCCATTCACCGCAAAAATTGAGTATAGAGAGGCGTGGTACTAGTGGACTTATACTTCACTGATCGTAATTTCAATTACCTAGGTATCGCGTCAACCGAAGACTCACCGATCCAGGTAAGTGCAGACGTAGACGACGAAATCGCACCAAACAGTGTTGGCCGGAGCTACACTGCGACATTAAATTTTGCGAACTCGGATATCCACAAGGTCAAGGAGATGGCAGCACTTGGTAACTTCGTTCTGTACAAGGACTACCGCGAACGCTACACCTTTATGACCATCATGGAGTGGACCGGCTTTGAACCATGGGCTGGGACGCTCACATTCGTGGCAGAAAATGGCGGTATTGACTTGATCAATGAAACTGTCGGTCCTTACACCGCGACCAAAGCCATGCCAATTGCTGATTACATTAATCAGTTCACTGCCGACAGCGGTTTTGAAATTGGGACGAATGAAATCGCCAATCAAACGCGAACTCTCAAATGGGAAGGTGATTCCGATACATCGCTGGCTCGTATTGAGTCGGTGGCCACCCAGTTCGACGCTGAGTTGGACTTCCGATTTGACGTTTCGGGTACTGCAGTCATCAAGCGATACATCGACATCTATAAGCGAGTTGGCGCAGACAAAGGTCAGCGACTAGAGGTCAACACGCACCTCAATAAGATCACCACGACTGGCAACATCTATGATCTGTACACTTCGGTTGTGGCGACTGGTGGTACTCCGGAGGGAAGCGAAACTCCAATTACACTGGCTGGTTATAAGTGGACTGATCCGGATGGACGATACGTCCTTACAAGCACTGGATTACTGTTGGATACTGTCGCAAATCAAAAGTGGTCACGGCTTGGTGTCGGTGGTGCTGTTGCTAATGTCAAAGGCGGGTACATTAACCGCGTGATCACTTACACGGCGACAACTCAAGCAGAGCTTTTTCAGTCGGCGCTCGCGGGTTTAAAGGCAGCTACTGAACCGGCACTGAACTATGATGTCGATATTGTGGATTTACCACGAAGCGTGAACGTTGGTGATACAGTGCATGCAGTCGACGAATTGCAGGATTTAAACCTGTCGACTCGTTTGCTTGAGCTGAAGACCAGTTACGCAGACGATACCCGAACTGCAACGCTCGGGGACTTTTTGATTGAAGCAAATGCCATTGATCCACAACTACAAGAGATGGCCGACACGGTCAAAACGTTGCAGGCGCAGGCGCATTGGTACCCGTGGACCCGTTACGCTGACGATGATCAAGGCACCGGTATTTCTGCGGTACCACTTGGCAAAATCTACATGGCAATCGTATGGGGTAAAGCGGCGACACCAAGTGATGATCCAACCGATTATGCGGGTCACTGGCAAAAGGTCACTGGTGAGGACGGCAGCATCGGTAAACCCGGGCCTCCGGGTGCTGATGGTAAATCTCAATATATTCATACTGCTTATGCGAAAAGTGCAGACGGGGTTGACGGCTTTAGCACGACAAGCAGCGCGGATTCCAGTTACATGGGAAACTGCGTTGACGAGAATAAATTCGACCCTACTGATCCGTCAGCCTATACGTGGGTTCGATTTAAGGGCGATGATGCAATCACGCTTACGGTGACTAGCATCAACGGTAATATGTTCAAAAACAGTGGCATCTCGACGGTGCTCACGGTGACAATCACTTATGGCGGAAATATCATCGACAATAGCTCAAAGCTATCGACAGTAATGGGTGACGATAACTATTTGCAGTGGCAGGTTATGAATATTGGAGAAACAGAATACTCGGATCTATCGCGAGACGATTCACGGCTGCTTGATAAAGGTTTCATGCTAACGGTCAACGTCGACGACGTGCACCAGAAGGCGACATACCGTTGCCAACTATGTGACAACAATTAAGGAGAATAAAAATGGGAGTTAAAGCATCAAGTCAAACAGATTTAATTGATTTGACCGACGGGTATAGCGTGATTCTATCGAACGAATCACACGTGTTTAATGGTGACACAGATAGCGTGGATTCAACACAAACAGTCACAACGACGGTCATGGCACTTTGTGGTAGTGAACAAAAACCGGCAACTGTTGGCACGATTACCGGAGCAACTGGGATCACTGCTGTATCAGACGGTAAAACTCCAGCACCCGTTATTACGATCACTGCTACTTCAGCACTCAAGACTGCCGGTACTTTGACCATTCCAGTAACAATTGATGATATCACCATCAACAAGCAATTCAGCTACTCCATTGCTTTTAAGGGCCAAGCTGGGAGCGACGGGTCAAATGGTAAGGACGGTACATCGGTAACCGTATCAAGCACCGCAGTAACATATCAGTCAGCAGCAGATGGCACCATAACGCCAACGGGGACCTGGTCGGCGACTATGCCAACTGTCGCCGCTGGTAGCTATTTATGGTCTAAAACCGTCGTTTCGTACTCCGATGGCAAGAGCACGACCACTTATGGTGTAACTTATTACCCTAAGAATGGCGCAAATGGCTCAAGCGTGACGGTGTCTTCAAACGTGACTGAATACGTAGTCGGTGCTGATGGGACAACAACGCCAACGACAGGGTGGGCAACTGCGATTCCAACTGTGCCAGCCGGTAAGTATCTGTGGACACGCGTTACTGTTAAATATTCCGATGGAAAGTCCACGGTATCGTATAGTGTCGCACGTCAAGCGGCGGACGGAAAAAACGGTGCCGACGGTGCAGATGCCCTGAATATGGTCGTGTTATCTAGCAGTGGCACAATCTTCAAAAATACTGCTGTAGCGACGACACTCACTGCCCATGTGTATAAAGGCGGCACAGAAGTTACTGGTACTGCGTTGACGGCACTGGGAACCATCAACTGGTACAAAGATGGCGGCACGACTGCCGTTGGTACTGGCGCATCGCTCACTGTGTCTGCTGGCGACGTGACTAGCAGGGCAACGTATACGGCAGAATTGGAGGCATAGTTTATGGCAATCAAGGCGCAGTTCTCTATCACTTTGTCACGAGTTGACGATGGTCAAACAGGTAAGCAAGGGGCTGCGGGCGTTGGAGTGAAGTCATCGGTGGTCACTTATCAGGGATCATCGAGCGGAACTTCTGCTCCGACAGGTACTTGGTTGACAAGCATTCCAGCCGTTGCAGCAGGAAGCTATCTTTGGACGCGAACAGTCACAACCATGACTGATGGGTCAAGTTCGACGGCCTATTCAGTAGCATTGCAAGGTAAGACTGGTGGCACAGGGCCAAAAGGCAACGACATCACTAGTTACGCTAGTGGGACGACTTTGCCAGCGTCCGTGGCGGTGGCGAATAGCCAGTTTTGGCTACTGAACAACAGCGGCATCGTTCAAAAGGTATACAAGTCTGACGGATCGAAATGGATTGAGCTTCCGATTTCGGCATCGATGATCAACGCTGCAACATTCAACGGGTTCACGTATATCGGTGTCAATTTCATCGGCTCAAAGTTCACATCAACATTCTCAAATGTTCAGCCAACAGGTTTCGCACAAACTGTTTCAGGCACGTCAACCTTGGCAGATGGGTCACTGGTTACAGACGTATATCAAGATGGCACATCAACCAAAATCTCTCACAATGAGTTAAACCAATTGGGTATGGTGACTCAGCAATATGTTGGAGACAAAGTCGGAATGCAGGCATTGCTTGGTCAGGGACAATTGGATCTTGGCGGTTATTTTTCGCCCTTGGCTGGTGGTGATCCGGTTTGGAATGAGTCGACACTTTCTGCCCGAACTTTATACTTGCTAAACAATACCGGTAAGGCAATTTGGAACGGTGTGTCTCTGATGGGAAGTGATCAAGCCATTAACGCCAAAGTCTTACTTGAGAACACTCTTATCGGATGGGTTTTTCAGTGGTCGCAATATGATACAGTTGCAAACAAGTCGATTGATAGAAACTGGACATATTGCCTAGTTCCTAAAGCTCACAATATAGGGCACGATCCTAATCAAGGCTGGAGCGTTGAAATGCCAATTGTTATTCCTAACAAGGGCAGCTTTACTAAGATCGTTTGGATTGCGAATAGTCAGCTCGGTGGTGATAAGTCTGGGACGACTGGCTTACAGATTAATGCTTGTCTGCGCGCAATTTACGCAGTCTAGGAGGCCGAAATGGAAACAAAAGAAACAATCAAGGTACTGCTTGAGTTCGATGCTGATGGCTGGATCATCAGCTATCAAAATGAATTCTGGGATGGTCATGATTGGGGTGTAACGTTTGATCTGAATGATCCCAACGTAATCGATATGACGCAAACCGAACTTGATGGTATTGCGCTTCGTGCTTCGAAATTGGTCGATGGCAAGGTTGTAGTCAATCAAGAAAAACTCGCAGAACTGCAAGCCGCGGCAGCGCCTCAACCGACTGCAGAACAGCAGATGATTGCGGCGCTTTCGCTGAAAATAATGGCATTGGAAAAAGGAGGCGCTACAGGTGAGTAATTATGACATGTGTAAACAAATGCATGAGTGGGGCTGTGATATTCGTCCCGCGGTAGAGCAAGGCTCAATTACGCAAGCTGAGTATGACGAAATTGTTGGGGGCGACGCTATTGCCCGATAAAGAAGAAGTAAACGTTATGCAGACGTTGATGACCATGGGGGAACGACTTGCACGTATTGAGGCGAATACGGCAGGCTTGCATCACACTGATCGCACTGCTGTTGAAGCCCTCAACCAATCTCAACAGAACACTGAAGACATCAAACAAATCAAATCTCAATCGCAATGGTCATTCCGCACAGCAATTACTGCAGTGCTAATTCCTATTGCGATTTATTTGTTTCAGACGTTTGTCAAATAGGAGGATTCAATAATGGACGCAACACTTGTAACGGCAACCGAAGTCGGCATCATCGCAGCAGTGGTCGCCGCCGGCACGCAACTAGTAAAGCAAATCAAACTACCAAATGAGTATCTCCCACTAGTGGCTGCCGTTATCGGCATCATTGCTGGACTAGTTGCAACTGCAGTGACACACGATACCAATTATCTGGCCGGTGCTACACAAGGCTTGATCACCGCCGCCGGTACGTCTTGGGTAGTCGATGCATCAAAGCCAGCAACTAAGGCAGTTGCTGATAGGCTCGCGGCGAGCAAACAAGCTCAAAACGACGCAAACAAAGCCGCCATCACTGCTTCTGTAAAGGCTGAGATGGAAAAACAAGCTAAGGAAATGGAGGACACGAATGCACAAGCTTAGTAAGATCAAGGCCGTGGCGATTGCCGGGGCTTTTTTAATGGGCACGTTCATTGGATTGACTCTGCCGCAAAACCTACCTCAGGTTCAGTCAGAGCCACAAGTCGTGTATGCCGCCACGGAGCCAACGACACCGGCAATCGACAAGACGTATGCCTTTGGTTCTGGCATGGGATCAAATGCTCAAACTGCGAATAAATTTATTGTTCTACACGATGTCGGGACTGAAAGCGGCGCGTGGGAAAACGCGCACTACTTTTACAACAATTGGGCAAGCTCGCAGACGTATGTCCAATTCGTGGTTGGTGACGGTGGCCATATCTATCAGCTTGGCGCACCTGGTTACCAATCATGGGGTGCTGGATCATACGCGAATGCGAATGCGCCTGTTCAGATTGAGTTAGCGCACACGAGTGATCCAGCGACATTTGCCAAAGATTATGCGGCGTATGTCAACCTTACACGTTTTTATGCTCGCCAGTATGGTATTCCGTTAACTCTCGACGGTGTCGGTAATGGCATCAAAACGCACCTGTGGATCACTCAGAATTATTGGGGTGATCATACTGATCCATATGATTACCTGGCACGCTTTGGTGTTACAAAGACGAAGCTCGCTGCAGACCTTGCTAATGGCATCGGGGGCGCTCCGGTATCAACGCCAGCAACTACTCACAATTCAACGACTCCCGCGGTAAAGCCTGCCAAAGCAGTCAACGTGACGTATGCATTGCACGTCATGGGTGGCTACTGGTTAGATAGCGTGACTAACGCCGGCGTTGGATCCAATGGCTTTGCTGGTATTCCAAATACTCGCCACGACTACCTGACTGTCAGTGTTGACCACGGTAGCGTTCGCTATCGTGTCCACACTCAAGCGTCCGGTTGGCTTGGCTGGGTGTATAAGAGCAACAAGCGAGACTTAGTCAACGGTGCGGCAGGTGTTACCGGTCAACCGATTGATGGTGTGCAGGTGTGCTATATGACTCCGAAGGGCGAGGCATACAAGCAAGCGTATTATCGTAGCCAAACTACGCAACGCACTGGCTGGTTGCCGTCCGTTCAAGATGACTCTGATTACGCCGGTTGGTACGGTGAACCACTTGATCGGCTTCAATTGCAGGTAAACTCGGCAAACCCGTTCTAATAAAATGGCCACTCATCCGTAGGGTGAGTGGCTTATTTGTGTGTCCTAGAAATTTCTGTCAGAAACAAAGTGATTCTTTATGGTGTTTATGGCAAACTGCGTTGATTCATTTACCGTCATTGGTGCACTTTTACCAGTTAGACTGAATTCGAAGCAAAAACGTGTTTCTTCAATGCCGTCCTTTATGGTGACAACCATTCTGCCGCCACTGTTGTTAGACGTTGACGGGTAAGCGCAAAACTTGCCGACAGCGTCTTTTCCGACCTCGTTTTCAATTGCAGTATACGCATCAGTGATGAAGTGAGACTTAAAATCGTTTATCTCAACGTGAAAGAGATTTGGCTCTGGATCTTCTCCTGATATGTAACGCATTTCCTGATCCTGATCTTTGATGAATGGTTCGAAATCCGCAATCATTTTTTCCATTTGCTCTGGTGATTCGATGCGGTATGCATCTGGATCAATTACGCAAATGTGCATGTGCTTTCCATAGCGTTCGAAGATAGCATCTTGTTCTGCGTATTGAGCAGCGTAACCAACCAACGGGTATTCTAGTTTCTTCATGTATGTCACCTCGAACCCATAGTACAAACAAACGTTCGATAAATCAAGCATGAAAAACGCTGTTAAGAAAACTGTTAAGAGAAGCGCGAAATTATGCTAGAAATGGCACCACTGAAAATAATAGAATGCCGTCAAATCAACATTCTGCGAAGTGCTAAACAGTCCAAAACCTGCCTATCTATATGCGCAACATGTTTGGTTTGCTTGGCAAGCCTGGCTACGAAGATTTGACGAAAGAATTAAACGCTCGTCTGTAATTTAAAGGCCAGCAAAGCCTCGACTGATTTTTCAGTCGAGGCTTTTTCTTTTGTTAAGGAAAGTGCCATGCACCTTGTGTCCGTCCACGGCTTGTGCTAGCGTGAAAGTAATAAATCAGAATGGGTGATCGTATGTTAAATATTGGGGTCGTCGGCTTAGGCAACATCGCACAAAAAGCATATTTGCCAGTTTATGCTGAATTACAAGACCAAGCACAGTTTTATTTGATCAGCCGCGACTTGCAAAAAGTGACGCGCATCGCCAACAAATATCACATGGTGGCTGCAGGTACTGACCTTGACGCATTGGATCAGCTGCAACTTGACGCGGTGATGATCCATGCCGCGACTAGTGTGCATTATGAAATGGTGAAACATTTTCTCGCGCGGAATGTGAATGTCTTCGTCGACAAACCATTGGCGACGAATATGGATCAAGTGACGGAGTTGTATTTGCTTGCCGCCCAACATCAAAAGCTTTTGACCGTCGGCTTCAACCGCCGCTTTGCGCCTGCAGTGAAGACGTTGATCGACATGCCAGAGAAGAATTTGATCACCGTGACTAAAAATCGCGTGGCCAGTCCGCAACCACCTAAAGAAGCGATTTTTGATTTGTTGATCCATCCTTTGGATACTGCCTTAGCCCTCGCAGGTTTCCCGAGTGAACCGACTGCCCGCTACACGATGCACGCTGATAAAGATGGCGCCTTAGAACAAGCTTCAGTGACCTTCATGGGTAGTGGCATGCGTGGGGAAGCGGCGATCAACATGGTGGCTGGCACCAATTTAGAAGAAGCGACTGTCGGCACACCAAATGGGTTGTTCCGCGTGGAAGACCTTGCAACTAGCCACACTTATCACGGCACCAGCCACACCGTGATCGCCAGTCCTGATTGGCAACCGATGCTTGAGACTCGTGGCTTTGCCCCACTGGTTCGCGCATTCTTTGATGCCGTCGCCAACTCTGGTGAAAATCCAGTCGCCCCAGCTTCTAGTCGTTTAACGCATCAACTGCTGTGCGACATGGTCGATCAACTGCAAGCCTAAGCATTAAAAAATCGACGTTCGAAGACGTCGATTTTTTAATGCTTTTTGCTTTTGATGATGACTAAGATCCCGCTGGCCATCGCAATGGCGCTTGTGACTAAGGATACGGCGCCAGCAGCGGTCGCGACGATGCCCCAAGGTTTGGTGTTGTGCTTCATAGTATGCCTCCAAGCGTTTTCCTTATTGTAGAATTATTCTTGGTAAGGTTCAAGGAGGCGCTGCCAAGTGCTGGCATCTTCAAGGGGACACGCATCTGTGATCGCTGAATCTAAAGTGACATTGCCATCTGCAGAAACGGCGTAAGCGATGAAAACTGCCGGCATCGCCCCATCATCGAGGCTGTGGATCTGGCCGATATGGCCAGGTTTCAGGTGACTTTGAAAATGATCAACGGCTTGTGACAACGACATGGGTTTGACGACATCAGAACATTGATAATTCATGACCAACACCTCCTAGTTTAAGCATAGCAAATTGCCGCTGGTTAATGCACGCGGGAGCCATTTTGGAAAACTTGTTTATCAGGTTGCATCAAAGCGTGAATATCTTGTAAAGGATCTTTGGCCAACACCAAAAAGTCTGCGGCCAGTCCTGGTTGTAAAGTCCCACGTTGGTGATCGACTTTCAATAATTTGGCAGCTATAGTGGTGGCGCCTTGCATGGCTTGCAACGTCGTGGCGCCGCATTCATCGACCCATAGTGCCAATTCTTCTTGCGTTCCACGATCAAAGCGGTTGAATGGGGTGCCGGCATCAGTGCCGCACACTACGTTTAATTCAGTTTTGAAAACCATTTTGAGATGTTCGAAGAAATCGTCGCGCACGGCATCGTTTTTCCGCGTCATGTAAGCTGGCAAAGATTCACGGCCATAGCGACTGATGGCCACTGGGGCATTAAGCGTTGGCACGAGATATTGGCGATGCGCGATCATGGACTGCACTTGTTGTGGATCGATGTAAATGCCATGTTCGATCGAGTCAACGCCAGCGTCTAAGGCATTTTGAATGCCAGCGTGACCTTGGGCATGAGCGGCGACAGTGCGATGTTTGTTGTGCGCTTCTTCAACGGCAACAGCCATTTCAGCAACTGTGAGGGCGGTGTCGTCAATTGAATCATTCGGTGACATCACGCCGCCAGTTGCCATCACTTTGATGTTATCGGCGCCGAGCTTGATTGCAGTGCGGACGGCTTTGCGCATTTCGTCAGGCGAGTCGACCAGATAAGACATATTTGATTCCCCGTCGACACCTTCAACAAAATCACCGTGACCGCCAGTCATCGACATTGGCCGACCACTGGGAACAATCGTCGGGATCGGTTCGCCGAGCAGGTCTTTGAGCTGCTTGAGTTTGATGTCGACGTTAAACGCACAACCACAATCTCGAACTGTGGTGACGCCGGCAGCGAGTAATTGCCGCGCCGCTTTGATCGCGTTGACTGCGACTTCAGTTTCACTGCGATGATCTAAATTGTTGCGTTCAGGATCCATCGATAAATGCACATGTGCGTTGATCAAGCCCGGGGTGACGAATTGACCGTTGAGATCAACGAGTTCATCGTTTGGTTGTGAAGGGGCATCACCGGTACCAGTCGCCGTGATTTTGCCAGCGTCTACACCAAACCAAGCATTTGGAATAGGTTGTGATTCAGCGCCAGTCCATAAGTTGCAATTTGTATAATAAGTTGTCATTTCATCATCTCCAACGTCACCGTACGCCAAGCGACATGGCGTGTCAACGAAAATTCTGAAGGTGAAATTAGACCGGTTAACGGTTAATTATGAATTAATATACCAATTTATCGTTAACGCGGATCAACACAGCAACGTCAGATTCAATATTGGTGTCACGATACGAAACATTTACAAAAAAGTCCTTGTGTTACCGATTTCATCAGTGTATAGTCACAGTCAGGAGGAGTAGACGGCTTAGGCCAAGTCGCCTGTACCACTTCATGGCGAAGCGGAAGAGCTTCGTTAAACCGAATGAGACAGACCCGCAGCGTCACAGCGACTTTTACGTTTGGTTGTTGTGCAACGTTGGATCTCTCGTATCAGAGTACCGGTACTGAAGGGCCCCTGTGGGGTTCAAACCAGTGACACCGGGTCGAGTTCCCTATGGCGACATAGGAAGCAAGTGTGCCTGTGGACCAAAGGCAGTGCAAAGCTGATTAGTCCCGAACGTGGTCGAGGTCCAATAAGCCAAGGCGACGCAGATCCGCACTTGTATTGTTATCACGCTAAAACGTAATTGAATCGGCGTCAAAGCCAGAAGTCCACGAAATTTACCTTGGTTTCGTGGACTTTTCTACCACTAGTCAAGAGAAAGTTGCTGTATCAAGCTTTCTCTTTTTGGTTTGGCTAGTTTTTTCGTTATCATC
>NZ_RHNS01000010.1 GCF_003946305.1 Lacticaseibacillus porcinae | reverse complement strand
TCCGGCCCATACAAAAACTCCTTCCTAGGAAGGCAAGCTTTAATTATTTGCTTGTCTACCCAAGAAGGAGTATAGCCGTCTCAACCTTTTTAAAGTAGTTTGAATCGTTGTAAAGCTTGCGCCACGCCATTATCGTTATTGGTTGACGTCACATAATCGGCATCTGCTCGTAACGCCGGTTCAGCATTGCCCATGGCAATTTGCACCCCAGCAAAATCAGCCATTCGCACTTCATCATAGTGGCAACCAAAATAAACAATATCACCAGCATACAACCGATAACGCGTCATAATATAATCGATCCCACGAGTCGGCCGCGCATCGCGACTCACAATGTCTAACTGCCGATCACCGACTGGCACAATGCGAATATCTCTTAAATGTAGCCGATGTAAGAAATCTGCGACTGATTTTGCTAAATGCGCTTCTGGCAACATTAACGAGATCATGTACACTTCTTTGAGTTTGGCATCAAACAATTCTTGCAACGGCAAGACTTCCAAGCGTTTGCGCCCTAATAATTTATACCGTTCGCCCGTTGCTTCTTTAACGGCATAACCATGCAACGCGTCAAAGACACTGATCCCCAATTCTGGGAAACTCGCAAGCAGTGACCGCACCAACGCCATCATCGCTAATGCTTCCAGTGGCCAAGCCCCCAAGAGACCTTTCTTGCCAGTCCGTGGCGCATAGATCAAGGCCCCATGAAAAGCGATTTGCGGCGCGTCAGTTTGCAGTCGTTTCAACACGCCGTTCAATTCAAAAGGGGCGCGGCCAGTGATGATCGACAGCGGTGCGCCTAAATTATTCAATGCGAATGCCGTTGTAGTCGTTAAGTTGCCTAAATCATTCAGCAACGCGCCATCTAAGGCAGTAAAAATGTATTTTGCGATGACGCTCGCCTCCTTAAAATAGACAACGTTTTCATTTTACCACTGGAAAGCGCGTCGGCCTAGCATATTTGTAGGCACAACTCACTTTTATTCCCAAAAGACGTCACTTATTTCTTCATTAATTCAAAAACAAACTTAATATTCAAACTGCCAACTCGTTGTCAATTGATATGGTCGACCAGGCATCAACGTGATCGCCGACCAATCGAAGCCGCTTGCAGGTGGGATCTGCGCTTCTAAAGCGACGCCAGCGTGTTGACCAATGTTGTGGGCAATGCCAGTATGATCAAAGTGATTGGCTGTATACACCACAACGCCAGGTGCAGTCGTCGTGAGGTGCATCTTGCGTCCAGTTTGACCAACTAAGGTTGCCGCTTGCGCAGACTTAGTCAAAAATGGATGATCAAATCCTGCCCCATCTAACACTTGCGGCATCACGTCACCAAGACGTTGACCAGCAGTGAAATCAAACGGTGTCCCAGCAACCGGTGCCCAGCCGTCAAGCGGTAAGTGATCCGTCAACGGCGCATAAAAGTCGCATGCTAACGTCAAAGTAGTGTCGTCAACAGTCGAGCCTTCGCCGTCAAGGGCAAAATAAACATGATTGGTCGGGTTAAATAACGTTGGGGCGTCAGTCGTCGCGTCAACGTGATACGTCAATTTGTCCTCATCATCTAAGCGATAAGTCACAGTCACTTGAACATTTCCCGGGAAATGATTATGCCCGGCTGGGTCTAAGAACGTGAAATACACTTCGTCATAGTCAGTAAACTCACGATAATTGCCGGTAAACACCTGTGTATCTAGACCTTCTGCGCCACCATGGATCGCATTTTCACCTTCGCCTTTAGGTAAAACAATTTCTGCTTGTCCGAAGTGCCACACATGTCCTGGTAGGCGTCCAACGACACGACCAACTGTCCCACCTAAGAAGTTGCGCTCTTGATCGTAGGCTTTGGGGCTGTCCAAAGACAGGATCAAATTATCCCCCGCTGGGGTGAGAATTTTTTCTAGCGTTGCACCATAGTTCAGCAATTTAACTTGGAGCCCATTGTGGTTGGTCATGGTGTATTCATATTCTTGCTCATTATTTTTTGTGCCGTAATGTTTCATCGAAACTGTCATGTCGTTATCCCCTTTGCGATGCGTGTTATTTTAAATATACCGCATTGGGCACTGACGTCAACGCTTACATTCAAAAGGCAATTCTTGGACACCGACGTCATCCTGGCATATGATAAAGAAGGAGAAATTTTGGAAAAAGCTTGCGTTACCGGAACAAATGTTCGATAATAAGGATAGCAATTACCCAGGAGGGATAACATGGCATCTAAATCAACCAACTCACGTGAAAACGTCAAAGAAATCACTGACGCTGACGCCCGCCAAGTCGCCTTAGACAAGGCTTTAAAGAAGATCACCAAAGAATTTGGTGACGGCGCCGTCATGAAAATGGGCGAAAAGTCCTTAACCAATGTTGAAGTTGTTTCAACTGGTATTTTGTCATTAGACGCAGCCCTTGGTGTCGGCGGCTTCCCACGTGGTCGTGTGATCGAAATCTACGGTCCAGAATCAAGTGGGAAAACCACCATCGCTTTACAAGCTGTCGCTTCGGTACAGAAACAAGGTGGCATCGCCGCTTACGTCGACGCTGAAAACGCAATGGATCCAACCTACGCCAAGGCCCTTGGTGTCAACATCGACGAATTACTGTTATCTCAACCTGATACTGGTGAACAAGGTTTAGCGATCACTGATGCGTTAGTCTCTTCTGGTGCCGTTCAAATCGTCGTTGTCGATTCTGTCGCCGCTTTAACCCCAAAAGCTGAAATCGATGGGGAAATCGGCGATCAATTCGTCGGCTTACAAGCGCGGATGATGAGTCAAGCGTTGCGTAAACTCACCGCCCAGATCTTCAAATCTCAAACCATTGTGATCTTCATCAACCAGATCCGTGAAAAAGTCGGCGTCATGTTCGGGAACCCAGAAACCACACCTGGTGGCCGGGCCTTGAAGTTCTACTCTACCATTCGTTTGGAAGTCCGCGGCTCTAAGCAGATCAAAGTCGCCGGCGAAGATGACCCGATCGGTAAAACCACTACGATCAAAGTCGTGAAGAACAAGGTCGCACCGCCATTCAAGAAGATCGAAACCACAATGACTTATGGTCACGGGATCGAACCTGTTGATGACATGTTGAACTTAGCGGTCAACCACGATGTCATCAAGAAGTCTGGTTCATGGTACAGTTACAAAGACGAACGTCTTGGTCAAGGTGCGCCTAACGCCGTCAACTTCTTGCGTGAACATCCTGATATGCTTGATGAAATCACGACTAAGATGCGTAAGTTGCTATTTGATCCGGAACCAGAAGCGGATGCAGACGACGCTGAAGCTGCTGACAGCAAGCAGCCTGCAGCTAAGAAAGCTGCTGACAAAGCTGATGATCCAAAGCCTGAAACCATTAAGCCTGATGTCTCATTTGATGATGACAAAGGCAACCATGACAACAACAATGGCGATGGCCCGATCCAATTAGTTTAAGCTTTAAGCCAACAGCGTCTTACCTTGATGAACTTCGTGAAGGTAAGGCGCTTTTTTGATGCTTCATTTCAGTTAACAGCGATTAGCCCGAGGTTGATTATTGAGACTTTGTTGGCGCCCTTCGCAAATAAACGCAACATCGCTATTTTTGGTGATCATTCTCGTCCAGCCTCATTGTCGACCAAACGATAATTGTATATATTCGACCCAACGAACATTTTTGTAAGGGCGTTGCACCTAGCGTTTGTGAAGCCCATAATTAAAGCGATAACATGATCTGGGGGGATCTTCTTGCACAGTGTTTCATGGGCAAATTATTTGGTGATCGTGATGCCGTTGTTTGCATTGATTTTTAGCGTACAATCACAAATTCGCTATCACCGCATTAAATTCTGGTTCGTGGCGACGGCGTTGGCCTTTACCACCGTGATCTCATTAGCGTTCACCACGGTTGGTGAACTCGCTTTTGGGGTGGTATGGAGTTTATTTTTATTTCAGCGCCATCGCCACGAAGTACTGGCGTTTTTATTAATGTGGGAAAGTTATTTGATGTTGACCAACTTCATGGTGATCACCATCAACTTATTTGCTAAGCTTTGGCCACAAGCACAATCCGGTCTAGATTTTGCGGTTCCGATCATTGTTAACGGCCTACTGCTTCTGTTAGCTTGGCGCGCTTGGCCACATCGAGGAGATCTCGCGACTCACTTTGCGGCGTTTAACGATGCCCCGACGCGTTTGCTGTTGACTTGGTACACAGCAGCCACCACGTTGATCCTTTACGGCATTCAAATCAGTTTTGAATGGTTGAAACTTGCGGATTCCACCACTTGGTTGTTAATGGCAGAAGTGTTGCTTTTTGCTGCAGCCAATGTCTTAGTTTTATATTACGGCTTGCAAGCTTATCGCGCCGCGATGCAAACCAAATTAACGCAACAAGCCGAAGCTGCTCGCGAAAAGTATTACGCTGAGCTGGAAGCCCAACAAACGCACAACCGCCATTTGCTGCATGATTATAAAAATATCCTCGCCACTTTACAACTTAACCATGACTCGTCAGCTGATCAGGCATTACTTGCAGATGCACAACAAGCACTGACGCAGTCCCAACCTGATCAAGCGGTGCTTGATCACATCTTGTGTCCCCCACTGCGAAGCTTGTTATATCTCAAATGGACGCAAGCAGAAAATGCAAAACGGCATTTACAGATCCAAACCCAAGGCGATATCAACTTACAACCAGACGACTTGGTGATGCCAGTGCTGAGAGGCGTCGGCATTTTATTAGATAATGCACTAGAAGCGATCACTGTTGGTCAAAGTGCTGCTGTTTTATTAATCGCAGACGCCAAGCACATCGCCATCACGGTGATCAATCCTGTGCCAGCAGATTTCACCTTACAGGATCTACAACAAACTTCCAAAGGCGCTGGTCATGGCAACGGCTTGGCGATCATTCAAGAACTCAGCCAAGATGAACGCATTCAAGCCCGTACCAAGCTCAACCAACAACAACTCGCTCAAAGTTTGATCATCGAGGTGCCACATGCTTAATATCTATTTATTAGAAGATTCGGATCAACAACGCGATGCTTATGTCCAACAAGTCCAAACCACTTGTATGATCGAAGGCCTCGACGCAAAATTACAACTGGCCACAGGTGATGCGCATACACTACTGGACGCTGAGGCTCCAGAAGATAGTTTATATTTACTGGATATCGAATTATCTGGTCAAACCCTTTCTGGCATCGATGTTGCTAAAGCCATTCGCAGTCGCAGTTTAACTGCCGAAATTATTTTTATCACCAGCCATCCAGAAGCTGCATTGTTGATCTTAACCAATCAAATCACCCCGATGGATCTGATTCAAAAAAATGCTGACACCTTACCGCGTATCCATCAAGCCTTAGTTGCCGCTGCTAAGCGCCACGCGCAACGGCAATTACATACGCCGCAACTATTTGCTTATACCCAAGGCGGGCAAGTCAATGCTTTACCGCTGGATTCAGTGATCGCTTTACAAGTTTCGGCAAGTGATTCAGATACGATCGAACTAATGGCGACTAACGAAATCGCCAGTTTTCGCGGAAACCTCACGGCAATCAACACCAAGTACCCGACCTTGTTTCGCTGTCACAAAAGTTGCTTGATCAATCTCGATCAACTAAAGCGTGTCGATACCAAAAACCGCCTTGCCATCATGACTAATGGTATCAAAATTGATGTCAGCTTCCGCAAACTTGCCAGCTTAAAACAATTATTGGAGGGCACTCATGATTAATACGATTTTTGCGTTAAATCAACCAATTTGGCAACCATTAGCTGGGATCGCAGTTTTACTCCTGGCCGCTTGGGAGCTTTATTCCGGTTACACAGAGTTTCAACGCATTCACAAACATGGTAATCGCGCGACTAGCGGCTTTTCTGCTTTTGCAATTTATTACAGCATTGGGATCGGTTTAATTCTGTTAGGTGCCGCCTACAGCATTTTCACGATGAAATTTTAACGTTCAGCCCCGATTTCGTGACGTTTGGCGCAAGTTGCGCCTTTTTTTGTGCGCGCGTTGTATGCTTGAGGCGTCAATCAGGGTAGGAGGTGCCAGTGATGATCTGGGAGAAAGTCATTGCCGTCATTTGCATCTTGTTGGGATTCTATGAGTTTTACGCGTCGTATCGTGCCTTCAAAGACGTCACGACACATGCGACGAAGCACACTTCCCCATTTTTTGCTTTCGCCGATTTTTATGGCTTTTTCTTCGGCGGGTTGTTGATCGTGATGGCCGTTCAGTTATTAACTGGGGCGCTTGATTAGGAGGGTTATCATGTGGGAGAAATTAGCAGGGATCGTCGTGATCTTACTCGGGTGTTGGCAATTTGTTGCCGGTGTCCGACAGTTTAAACAAGTCAAACATCACGGTGACAAAAACACGTCACCATTTATCATGTACGCCAATTTCTATGGCTTTTTCTTTGGCGCCTTGCTGTTGATCTTAGGGATCGCGATTTTAACGGGGGCGTTTGACTGATGACAACCATTCAAACTGATTTGAAGCAACCACAATTGCTGACCCTTCCCGACGATCCGCGATTATTGAATCATCGTGTCTTACTATGCGGTACCTTAGTTTCCGGCAAGCGCACGATTCCTAAGGCTGGTATGATGGGCTTTTTGAAATATGTGATGTCAGATATTTCGCTACATGTCGAAACTGATCGCTTGGTGTTACATCAACAACTGCACAAAAATCTGAGTTTGGTACCGACTGCCATCGATGTTTTCGTCGATCAATACGACTACAACCAAGACTTTCTGTTAGGCAGTCACCCTGGCCCTATTTATCGCACCTTGTTGCATGTGGTCACCTCTGATCTCACTTGTTATTTGCATATTCCAAGCGCGGTGGCAGGACAATATTTCCTGCTAAATCCAGGGAACTTGCCGGTGCACGACTTATTTGGCTTAGCGGATTTACCGCATACTGATAGTGATTACGCGTTGAACGACGCGATCAATGCAATCGGCTTTAAGTCTTGGATCCAAGGCACAGGTTTGGAATTTCTAGCAGCATCTTCAAACGTTGCCGGTCATTACCATGTGAATGATTAACCTAAAAATGTCGCAAGCTTTTGACCTGCGACATTTTGACTATAATTCGAGATATTGGGCGCGACTGCCGCCGACATACTTTGGACGACTGCGCAGCGCTGTGACATGCGCCCCACCGAGTTCCGTTTGACTAGGACGGACTGGCACTTGGACAAATTGCACATGCATGCCGATGCTGGTGTCGCCGATGTCAATTCCAGCTTGAGCTGAAATATGCTCCACTTCCACTGGATCATCAAATAATTTGAACGCCGCCATTGAAGCTGATCCACCAGCATGGATGCCAGGCACCACATTGACGATTTCAAAATGATTAGCCCGAGCAACGCGTCGTTCCACTGCACATGAGCGATTGATATGCTCACAACCTTGCACAGCAAGTTCAATGCCTAATGGTCGCAATTGATCGAGCACGGTTTGGACGATCCATTCCCCGACTTCAGGATTTGAGGCTTTTCCAATGTGGCCGCCAACCACTTCACTGGTAGTACAGCCAAGGACGAACAAGTCGCCTTTATGCAATTTGGCAGCGGTCAACACCTCTTGAACGGTTTGCGCAAGTTGGGTTTGTAATTCAGATTTTGTGATCATGACTGTCCCTCCTTGCCGAATATTGTAACACCGAATCGCTGAATTGCACGAAAAAGCAGTCGCCAACTCAAAAGCGTTGACGACTGCTTTCGTATAAACGCGATTCCGCAAAGCCTCAGCTAAACATCTTCTTGGTGGCCTTAGCCAAAGTCTTCAGATCTTTATCATAGCGAGGGGTCTTGACTAACTTGCTCATTGGCAAGCCTGCGAAGTGATAAGCGGCAATTTCACCAGAACGTACCGCAGATTGTTCCGTAAAGATCATCTGGAATGGTTGTTCCACAAATTCACCTGTGAAGGCTAAGTTAGTAGAATGTGCTGGAATGACCTTAGGCCGATCAGCTTTGGCACGATTGTTGAACAGCGCTGAAGCATATGGCATGTAAACTGGAATGTTGTTGATGATGGCATCCATGATGGCATCTTTTTTCGTCATAATGTTCACAGGGCCAGGATCAACTTTAGACAATTGGCCGATCAATTCTTCTGCCATTTCGCGACCAGTCATTTCAATATATGGCTTGTCGACGAATTCCCCGTGACGGCGTGGATACAAGAAGTAACCCCAAAGCACGGTTTCGTTAGGCTTTTGCGTGGTGAAGTGCGGTTGATGGTGCACCACAATGGACATGTTGACATCTTGTTGACCGAGATCAGTGATTGCAGTCGTCGACAAGAAGGAATTCAACGCATTGCCTGGGACTTGCGTGGTGATCCGCGCAATTTCGTTAAGCAACAAGTGGTCTTTTGACGTCAACGTGAAGCTGACCCATTCAGAAGCATTGCGATCAGCAAAGAATTTGTCGGGATTCCCTAAGTTGTAGAACTTGCCGGCAATGTTCTTCCACAAACCAGCCGCCGCACCATAGTCCATGTTTTCCGCCGCTGGGTGGTCCATATCGCCTTGCGTTGCTGAATCAGTGATTGAGCCATTGGTGAAGATCACTGCGGTATCAGCATCGACCTCAACGAATTCTTCTTCACCTGATTCCGTATCCGTCATTTGCAAGCCAGTGACGGTGATTTCATCACCCATTTTGGTGTCTTTGAAAGTCATATCAGTGACACGCTTGTTCAAAACGATGTTGACGTTTTGATCTTTCAAATAGTTGATCAATGGCAACATGATCGATTCAAACTGGTTGTAGCGCGTACGGTTGACGCCGACTAAATGCTCGATTTGCGTGAATTCGTAGATCATCATGTGCATGTAACGCCGTAATTCTTGGGCAGAACTTTGCACCCGGAAAGCAAAGGTAGTTTCCCACATGTACCAGAAGTTGGTTTGGAACATATGTGGGGATTCCTTGAAGTATTCCGCAATGGTGACATTGTCGAGTTTTTCTTCTTCAGCGTCACCCATCATGATCAGCTTCGTCAACAACATGCGATCTTTGTTGTCTAATCCGAGCTTGCCGGCGTCGATGATCCCTTTGCCACCTTGCAACAAACGCGCCTTATCAAAAGTCCGGTGCGCCGCATCGAATTCGCGGGTATCTTCGGCAGCATTCATATTCGGTTCAGTCGCCGATGGAATACGTGACAACAAATCCATTAAATCAACATAAGTCCGATAGTTCAGCATCCGCCCACCGCGTGCGACATAGCCGAGATTATTTTCCATCGGATGATTCTTGTTCCAATATTCATCGACAGTATCTAAAGTGACGGCACCATCGTTTGACCCGTGATCATCAATTGAATAAAAAGTGATCGCTTGACCATCCCAATGGGCTTCTTGAATTAAATAAACGGCAGCGGCCATGTTGGCTAAGCCGGCACCGATCATGATTGCTTTTGATTTCACCATACTCAAAGCCTCCTATGCTTCAAACTCGTCGTAGTCGTGCTCATCAGTTTTAAACAGTTCCATTTTCTTGGCAGAGTAAAAACCTGCCGCAGCTGCTAAAGTGACCGCCAAAGCGGTAAAGGTCAGAAATTTTTTCATATTTGCTCTTCCTTTCTGATTACAGTTTTATGTTAACGCGGCGGCCCTTAACTTGGCTTTAGACAAAATGGTGGTTTTGTTTAAATCTTGTAAGCGCTATTTATTTCATGCAAATTTGACACAAAGTTGCTATTTTTGCATCACACTTTCGTCACAACTCACCGGTAGTATAAACAACATAGAAATGAGCTACCCCCTTATTTCTACCCCACTTTTTCATTTTCTCTGTTGAACTGGTGCCCGCCAGTTCACAGTTCACTCCTCCAAAGTGAACCCCAACCCTTTTTGGCCGCCAAGCCCATGGCGGCTTTTTTGATTTTCAGTGGTTTTCTAAAGGCATCTAGTGGACCGGGTCGATCGTTCTGAACACGATTTTGAAACCGTTATCTCGCATGGTACACTGAATATATATCAATCAAGCAATGCGAGGTTATCCCATGATCCCTAAACTGATCGCCGTCGATATGGATGGCACTTTCTTAAATGACGCAAAAACTTATGACCGCGAACGCTTTAACCAGATTTATGCCAAAATGCAAGCCCAAGGCACTCGCTTCGTCGTCGCATCAGGCAATCAATATTATCAGTTGAAGACCTTCTTTGATCAGCCTGATGTCTTATTTTTAGCGGAGAACGGTGCTTACTGCGGCACTGCTGATAGCGAGTTATTTGCGTCAACTTTTGAGCCTGAACCCGCCCAACAAGTCCTTGATGCTTTATTACAGATCCCAGAATTGAAACTAGCGATTTGCGGTGTTAAAAGTGCTTATATTCGCAAGCAAGAAGGCCAAGCTTGGATCGATGAAACGCGGCACTACTACACCCACCTGCTTGCTGTCGACACCTTTGAAGACCGTCCAGATGATGAGATCTTGAAGTTCGCCATGGGCTGCCCTCCAGAAAAAACCGACGAGATCCTCAAACAAATTGCTGAAGCCACTAAAGGCTTAGCAGTGCCAACATCAAGCGGCCACGGCGATATCGATGTGATCCAACCAGGGGTTAACAAAGCCACCGGACTCAAGCGTTTAGGTGAAAGCCTTGGCATTGATTTAAGTGAAATGTGTGCCTTTGGTGATGGTGGCAACGACTTAGAAATGCTACAAGAAGTCGGTTTAGGCGTCGCCATGCAAAACGCCTCACCTCAAGTCGCGGCTATCGCCGATGATCATACCATCGACAATAATCACGCCGGTGTGCTCGCTTATTTAGAGAAAATTTTTGGTTAGTTCCACGTGAAACACGATCACCCTTCGAAACGGATTTCGAAGGGTGATTTTTTGACATTAATGTTAACCATTCACTACCACGGGATCTCATTGCGATCAAAGGTCTCTGCCATGAACGAACCCGTTGCTATTTTTGTCGTCTGCGTTACCGCACATAGTGTCAGCGTCGGTAATGTTTTGGAGGCCACGATCCGATTTAACCAAATCAGTCGCTCACTGAGCTCATGGCCGGATGCCACTAATGGTGCATGAACACCAGCTTCAAACGCCACTTTCGCATACCAAGTTTGCGCTGTGATTTTACCCGCGACAAAACTGGCAGTGATCGGTGCAATCGCCTTTAATGAATGTTGTTCTTGATGTTGTGTGACCCAAGTGATCGTCAGCCGGGCAATAGCTTCACGCATTGCGCGTGATTCTGCTAAAACGGTGGTCACCTCACTTAACGGCAAGATGGCAGTATTTTTAATTGTCTGACCGACAAAACGCCAATGTTCACCTGATCGCCAGTCGCCTTGAATCCACGTCGGTACTAGCACCCAAGGTAGAAAATGTAGTCGTGCGCCACCAGTCACATCAATCCGCGTGGGTATTACTAACGTCTGACGCATGATGTGTGAACGTCCAGCAAAGTTCACCGTAGCCATACGATCCGTCAGTAAGATCTCACCTTCAACAAAAACCTGCTTTCCCATCTACGACCCCCCTTTGAATTATCGAAAGTGTCTACCAATAATTGAATTCTGGCAAATTTCAAGCAAAAAGAAACCTCCAGACTATTATTATCTGGAGGCAACTTATCAAAGGTGTCGTGGCCTGATCAGGCGGTGGCCACGGTTTGAATGTATTTAGCTAACGTTTGCTTCGTGTCTTCAAGAATCGCTTGTTTATCGTTTTCGATCAAGTCCAACCCTTCTGCACGGATCAATTCCATTTTAGCAATACCCATGAAATTCAAAATCGTCCGCATATAATGCGGTGCAATATCCGCGTTCACATAGCGGATATCATGTTCATAGTCACTGCCGCTAGTTTGGATATAAGCGACTTTTTGTTTGCCATCGAGCAACCCAACGGAACCATCTGCGGTATACTTGAAGGTCTTGTTCGCGATCAAAATATTGTCGATATAGTCTTTCAAGCGACTGACAATGTTAAAATTATGCAGTGGCATGAAGATCATGATCAAGTCCGCGCGCTTCCACTGCGCGATCAATTCATTTTGTTGCGCATCGATCAAACTTGGGTCGTTTAAATTTTCAGCAGTGATCTCAGGGATCGTCACTTCAGGTGCATACAACGGTAAATGCTCAATATGTGCATCTGGTAGTTGTTGTTTGATCTGCTTTTCCGTGTAATCTGCCAGTTGCTTGGTACCCCGCAACGCATTGGTATAATCTGGGTGTGCATTAATAATCAAAATATTCATAAAAGTCTTCCTTTCAAACTAATTAATAGAGGGATAACCATGATAACGATCGATCGCAATGCTGGAGAAAAAATCTACCAACAGCTTTATCATCAGATTCGTGCTGAAATTGAAACTGGTGTCAGACGTCCTGGGGCTTTGATGCCAAGTACCCGGTTTTTAGCGCAACAACTGGCGGTTAGCCGCAATACCATTGATCACGCCTATGCAGAGTTAGTCGCTGAAGGTTACCTCACCAGTATGCCTGCCAGCGGGTATCACGTGACGCACCATTTGCCCTTCGTGGTGACGCCAAGTGCTGCCCCTACTGTGCAAGCAACAACATTTGCCTATGATTTCACCGATCAGCACGACGCGATGCAGTTATTCCCGACTCAAGCTTGGCAAGCAGCAGAATTGCGTGTTTTACAACAAGGTATTCCACACATTCAACCACTCGGCGGCGACCGCACTTATCGTGAACAACTGGTCAACTATTTAGCGCGATTGAAACATCTGCATGTCACTGCTGATCAAATCATTGTCACCAGCGGTTTCAACGAAGCGGCCAATATCATTGCCCATCTTCTGCCTGATCTACAAAACTCTGGATTAGGCGTCGCTGAACCTATTGCACCGAATGCCAGTGAAGTTTGGAAAACGTTAGGGATTCCCACACACCGATTTCAAGCGCTGACTCATTTACCAAAAGCTGGTGGCTATGTGCTAAATCCAACACATAACTTTCCAGATGGTTTCGGCATGGACACGCAGGCCCGACAACAATTTGCTGACGAACTGAAGGCTACCAATTGTTATTTCATTGAGCTGGACACCGATGGCACCTTACAATACGATGGCGAATCTGCACCGGCAATCCATCATTTTCTCAACGGCGAGCGGTGCTTCTACTATACAAATTTCGATGAAACGCTTGGTGCTTCGTTATGTGCCGGCATTTTAGTCCTTCCTTCTGACTTAGTGATGACTTATCGCGGTGTTTATGGAAAATTACCGAATCGAAACTCCCAACTTCAGCAACGGATCTTGGCCCAAATGATTCAAAGCGACGATTTAGAGCGCTACTTGAGACAACTAACTGTGGTTTATCAAAACCGTCGAAAGCTATTGTTAGACACGCTGTATCAATACTTTGGTCATCATTTGTCACCGATGGGCACAGGCGCTGGGAGTTTTGTGACATTACGCTTACCTGATGGCAGCGACGCGACTGACTTCATTCAACAAGCTGCTCACGCTGGTATCGGATTAGTCGATCCTGATCGCTGCTGGCACAACTTACACCCTGCCTACCCTAGCGTGATCTTCAGCTTCCGCCAAACTAGCGATGAAACCATCATCAATGGCGTCAAAGCTTTAGCTGATGCTTGGGAACAATTCAAAGTATAGCAAGCCAGTTCAATTCTAAAAGGGCCAGTAACGCGACTTTTTATGGGACCAGTTTAGCGAGAAAACTTTTTATTGCACTCTTCCCTTGCCACATTGACCTATTTGGCGTATATTAATCTCAATCGTGCACGACTGATAAGGAGCAACTCATGACGACTCATGTTAACTTGGCCAATCAACTTTGTTTCAGCGTTTATAACGTCAATCGTTTATTTAACAAGTTTTATCAAGACGCGTTAACGGACTTCGGGTTGACCTATCCCCAATACTTACTATTGACAGTTTTGTGGAATCAAGACCACCAAGAGTTGCGTGCGCTCGGCCAAGAATTACA
The DNA here is from genome assembly GCF_003946305.1 of Lacticaseibacillus porcinae. Classification (GTDB taxonomy): domain Bacteria; phylum Bacillota; class Bacilli; order Lactobacillales; family Lactobacillaceae; genus Lacticaseibacillus; species Lacticaseibacillus porcinae. The sequence goes on along the minus strand of NZ_RHNS01000010.1, from coordinate 89,479 downwards.
GTTAAATTCCAACACGTTGACCCCTTTAGTCAAACGCTTGGAAGAACGCGGCTGGGTCAAACGCGTGCATCCACAAACTGACAAACGGCGCTTGATCGTCAGCCTGACTGACCATGCAAAAGCCAGCGAAACCTCGATCCAACAGGCTTTGGCTGATTGCTTAGGCCAATACCACTTAACGGCAGCTGACTATCAACAAGCCCTTGCCTTAAATCAAAAACTGATCGCCGCCTTAGACGCTTAAGGCGGTTTGCCTTTTACTTATTAGTCGTGCACGATTAAAAATTCTGGAGGTATTTTCTATGTATGATTTTGATGTGATCATGATCGGCTCTGGCCATGCCACTTGGCACGCTGCTGTCGCTTTACAACAACAAGGAAAGCGTGTCGCGATCGTGGAAAAAGATCTTGTCGGTGGTACCTGCACCAACTATGGCTGTGATGCCAAGATCGCGCTAGACGGACCTTTTCAATTGATCGAACAACTCCAACGTTTCCAAGGCAGCGGTATTTCGGAATTACCACAAGTTGATTGGTCCACTTTAATGCCATACAAACATCAAGTGATTGATCCACTAGCGCCTACCATGACGACCTTATTCCAACAACTTGGCATTCAAATGATCACCGGTAGTGCGAAGTTGGTCGATGCGCACACGTTAACGGTTGGCGATCACACTTATTCCAGTGAATATATGGTGTTAGGCACAGGTCAACGCCCGGCAAGTTTAAACATTCCTGGCGCTGAACATATTCACGATAGCCGCGAATTTCTTGATATACCTGACATGCCAGATCGCTTAGTTTTTATCGGTGCAGGGATCATCGCGATGGAATTTGCGTCAATAGCTGCCACCATGGGTAAAATCGTTGAAGTCATTGAATTCAGCGATCGCGCCTTGGCGCCTTTTAATCAAACCTACGTGAAGCGTCTCCAAGCTAAAATGGTTTCCCAAGGCGTTGAATTCCACTTCAATGAAGCTGTTTCTAGCGTCACAAAAACTGATAACAGCTATTTGGTGACAACGGCCAATGGCTTGCGCATTGAAACCGATTATGTGTTAGGCAGTACTGGCCGGGTTTCCAATGTTGAAAATCTAGGGCTCGAAGCTCTAGGCATCAAGGCTTCTCGTCGTGGGATTGAAGTTAACGATCACTTGCAAACTGCAGTCCCAAATATTTTCGCCAGTGGTGATGTGATCGACAAACCACAAGCAAAACTCACACCAGTGGCAACTTTTGAATCGAATTACATCGCTAGTGTCATTCTAGGAAATGCTGACCCGATCAGCTACCCAGCGATCCCAAGCGTCGTTTTTGCAATGCCTCGCTTAGCTGAAGTTGGGGTTTCCGTAGCTGTTGCCGCTAAGGATCCTGACCAATATCACACTCAAGTTTTACCATTCGGCCAACAATTAGCCTTTCAGTACAAACACGCCTTAGATGCTGAAGCCACTTTGGTTTTCGACCAAGCTGGGGCCTTAGTTGGTGCAAGTTTGTATGCTGACGACAGCGAAGACTTGATCAACATATTGACGATGGTGATCAACGGCAATTACACCGCTACCATGCTACAACAACAAATTTTCGCCTTCCCTAGTGCCACTTCTGGGGTATTGGATCTGTTAGCAACGGTACTACCACGGTAATCGACTACCAAACTAAAAAGCCGTTATTTTGCTAGTTTACAATCTGCAAAATGACGGTTTTTTAGTTTTTAAAAATATCATTCACATTGTATGATATTTTTAAAACATCTCATATTTAATCGCAATTTTATGCCGTGAACGGATTCGGTAACCCGTTTTTCTCTTTATCTGCTGACGCCATCGCCCACTCTTGTGCGACTTTTTCTTCAGCCTCAGGCGAGGCATACATCTGCAGTTTATAATCGATTTCCGCTAAACTACGCGCAATTTCTTGTTGTTTCGCGACGACTTTTTCTCGATGTGCAGCTAACAAAGCACTGCGGTCTTTGGCAGTGGTCGGGCCTGCCATGACCAATTCGATATACCGGCGAATATCAGCAATTTTCATCCCAGTGTTTTTCAAGCAAACAATCGTGTGCAACAATGCCAAATCACCGTCGGTAAACGCCCGATAACCAGAGCTGTCTCGCGCCACAAATGGTAAAAGCCCTGCTTTATCGTAAAAGCGCAACGTGGAAATCGCTAAACCAGTTTTTTCAGAGACAGTTTGAATGGAATAAGCCATTTGAAATCCCTCCTTGCCCTAAAGTATAGTTTAGGGTTTATCCTCATGATAATAACCGAATCGGAGGACACATTCAATGTCAGAATTAACTTTGGTCACAGGTGGTAACGGCTTTTTAGCTTTACACATCATTCACCAACTCTTAGCAAACAATCACCCGGTACGCGCGACTTTGCGTAACTTGAATAAAGCCGACGCGGTACGCAACGCCATGGCAGCGACTGGGGTTTCAACTGATCAACTCAGTTTTGTCAAAGCAGATCTCTTAAATGACGATGACTGGCCAAAAGCCATGCAAGACGTCACCTACGTGATGAGTGTGGCCGCACCGGTGTTTGTCAATGGCGAAACCACCACTGATGAAATGAATCAAACTGCCAAAAATGGCACTTTGCGAATTTTAAAAGCAGCTAAATCAGCAGCGGTCAAGCGCGTGGTGATGACGGCAAACTTTGGTGCAGTGGGTTTTTCCAATCACACCACGCGACCAACAACTGAAGCAGATTGGACTGATCCTAACGAACCTGGATTATCCGATTACGAACGCTCGAAACTCCTCGCAGAACGCGCGGCTTGGAACTTCGCGCGCAAAGAAAATTTAGATTTCGCTACCGTCGCGGCTGGCGCGATGCTCGGGAAACCGTTAGCCGGGCATATCTCTGGTAGTTTCGGATTAGTCAATCAACTACTAGATGGCTCAAGCAAGTTTATTCCCGATATTGAATTTGTTATTTCTAACGTTGAAGACGTCGCCAATGCGCACGTCCGTGCAATGTTCACACCAGAAGCTTCTGATCAACGTTTCTTAGCGACTAATGGTGCGATCACTTTACCGCAAATTGCTACCTTGATTCGCAAACAACGACCAGCCCTTGTAGAAAAGCTCCCACATCGCATTTTACCAGCTTGGGTGATTCGCTTGGCTGCACCTTTCAGCGCACAAGCGCGCAATGGCAAGCTATTTTTGTCGATCAACCACCACCCTTCCACGCAAAACGCGCAACAACGCTTAGGCTGGCAGGCCAAACACAGCGTCAATGAAACGATCCTGACAACAGTTGACGCTTTGCAGGCCTAGTATTTGCCACTACCTGCTCAATTTGTTATGCTAGCTTCAAGGTCAATACAAATCTGCCGCCGGGCAGGCATCACCTCCATATCCTTTAGGCTAAATAGGATATGGAAGTGGTGCATTTTTTTATTTTTAGGAGGAATTAACCATGGCATGGCTTTATTTAATGATCGCAGGAATTTTTGAGGTGGTGTGGGCCACTTTCATGAAATTGAGCAACGGCTTCCACAAATTCAACTTCACAGTCCTCACCATTATCGGGATGATCATTAGTTTCGTTTGTTTAGCTGAGGCGACTCGCCGCTTACCCATGAGTCTCGCTTATCCAATTTGGACCGGGATCGGTGCTGTCGGATCGATCATCGTCGGGGTGATTTTCTTCGGTGATCGTATCAGTCCGATCACTTGGGTATTTGTCGGCTGTTTGTTGATCGGGATCATTGGCATCAAGCTCACCAGTCATTAAAAAATGGCAACCGCTATTTTCAAGCGGTTGCCATTTTGAATTATTCAATGATCAGTAATGATTTGATTGCTTCACGTTGATCCATTGCTTCATAAGCTTTTTGCGCATCATCAAGTTTAAATCGCTTGGTGAATACCCAGCCTGGGTGAATATCGCCTTTTAACACGGCATCAAGCAAAACGTGACGGTCATATGTGGTGACACTAGCAATGCCGCCGCGTAACCCAACATTGGTCCAAAACGGCGTCGCATTGGCATCAGTCGCTTCTTGTGGGACACCAACTCGTCCCACTACAGCACCGGGACGGGCACATTTGATCGCAGTATCAACTGATAACGCTGTGCCAACGCATTCCAGTACGGCATCAGCGCCGCCATCAGTCATTTCAACCACTTTCGCAATGGCTTCATCCCCGCGTTCAGCAATAATATCTGTGGCGCCAAAAGCTTTAGCTAAGGCTTGACGATCAGCGTGGCGACTCATTGCAATGATCCGCGTTGCTCCCATCAACTTAGCCGCGATCACACCACACAAGCCAACGGCACCATCGCCCATGACGACCACGGTATCGCCAGGCTTCACTTCCGCACTAGCGGCAGCATGATAACCAGTGGCCATCACGTCAGACAACGCTAACAAGTCATTAAGTTGCGCATCAGTATAATCTTCAGGTTGACCTGGGATCTTCACTAATGACCAATCGGCTTCAGTAAAGCGCACGTACTCCCCTTGAAAGCCACTGCTACCTTGCTCTTTGGCATTCAAGCAGTTGCCTTCAAAGCCAGCACGGCAAGCAGCACAATGACCGCAACCATGAGTAAAAGGTAAAATTACAAAATCCCCTGGTGCCACATGAGTCACCGCAGCACCGACTGATTCTACAATACCGATGGCTTCATGTCCGACCACAGATCCTGATTCACGCTTCGACAACCCGCGGAACCACCACAAATCAGAGCCACACACACAAGCGCGGATAATTTTGATAACGGCATCGTTTGGTTGTTCAATAGTAGGTTTTTCAAATTCTTTAACGGCCACGTGACCTGGTGCTTCAAAGACGACGGTTTTCATGTTGAGCTCCTTTTTGATTGACGACAACGACAGGTGTTGGCATGAGCCATCCCAATAGCGTGACCATCACACCAACAGCGCCAATTAAAATGATCGAATTCATGCGACCACCTCCTTTAATAACTTCAGCATACAACCTTGAAGCGACTCTAAGGCAAGGAAAACTTGAAATTTTTTTGTACAAGTCACGAAAAAACGTCGATCAACGATGATCGACGTTTCACGTGAAACAGTAACCTAAATCAAGTTGAACAGCAATGCGCCTACCGTCCCACCAACAAACGGTCCAAACACTGGGATCCAGGCGTAACCCCAATCCGAGTCGCCTTTACCAGCAATCGGAAGCACTGCATGCGCAATGCGTGGGCCGAGGTCACGAGCTGGGTTGATCGCATAACCGGTGGTACCTCCAAGTGAAAAGCCGATGGCAGTGATCAAGGCTCCCACGCCAAGCGGTGCCAAGCCTTCAGTCCACTGGCCCTTGGTAAATGCCAACAGCATGAACACCAGGACCAACGTCCCCAGCGCTTCAGAAAAGAAGTTCGCCAGCGGATTGCGAATTGCTGGACCAGTGGCAAAGGTGCCGAGGATCGCGGAAGCATCTGACGTCTCGCGCCAATGCGGCAGATACTGCAGCCAAACCAACACTGCCCCAACAAAACCGCCTAGCATTTGGGCAACAACGAACGGCACGACGCTTGTCCATGGGAAGTGACCACTGAAAGCAAACGCCAATGTGACTGCTGGGTTCAGGTGTGCTGGCCCAAGGAAAGCTGAAGCGTAAACCCCAAGTGTCACTGCCAGGCCCCAGCCCAGCGCAATGGCAAGCCAACCAGCGCCTTTGGCTTTGGATTTTTCCAACGACACCGCAGCCACGACCCCATCACCTAAAAGGACCAAAATCAAGGTACCGATAAATTCACCTAACGCTTGTGTCATCACCGTGGTCGTCATTGTGTCACCGCCTCTTTCAATGCTGTCAGCTGGCTTTCTGCAATGGCTTGATCAAGCTCAGCGGTCATATTCGCCTTCGTCATGGTATCCCAGCCCAGCAAACGTGCCATTTCGTCAATCACAGGTTGCTTTAATTGCGCAACGCTTTCCGCGTGGAATAAAATGGCGTTGGTGCGACGCAGAAGATAGTCTACCGGCGTCATGGTCATTTCTTCATTTACTGAGTAGCGTAGCGAAATTGTTTCCTTCAGAGAAAGCCCTGTCGCTGCACCGGCTTCAGCATACGTCACCACTCGACCAGTGTTGCTACCGAAGCGGTTGGCCAAGTCGGCTGCATCTGCTTCTGACATACCGGCGTCTTTGGCAATGCGCGTATAGAACTTCAGAGTATCTTCAACGTTGGTTGGATCAAAATGCCCCCCAGACACCTGAAGTTTCTTGCTGTCGATGGTTTTGACCTCTTGGCCAAACTGATCAGATAAAATCTGTCGGATCAAGGCCAAAGCGCCAGCCGCCATTTTACGATAGTCGGTGATTTTCCCGCCGGACAATGTCACCATGCCATCTGCCTCGGTTTCAAGATTAGAGCCTCGAGATACTTGCGACGGCTTCAACGTGTCTTCCGCGTGCGCTGTTTTCAACTTACTGATGGCTTGCTCGACGTCTGTACGGGTCGCCAACAAATCTTCATAGTCGTTGACGGTTTGAATCAAATGGTCGAAGCTGGCATCTGACACCTTACCAGCATTAGCACCACCCCCGTTGTAATCAGAACTACCATTAGCGGCAATCAGTGGCCGCAGCCCGACCCAACTGGCCTCAATGTCAGCAAGGGTAACGTTGGCTTTCGGATAACGGTTGTTGATCGCTGCCAGCAAGTAATCTGTGTCAGCTTGGGTGACTGTCGGATGTGCGTAGTCGCCAGTGAAGTCCGTGTCAGTGGTCCCAAAATAAGTTTTACCTTCACGCGGCACCACGAAAATCATGCGACCGTCATGCACCCCTGAGTCAAAATAAGTCGGTTGCGGAACGCTGAGCTTAGCGGCGTCGATCACCAAGTGCACCCCTTTGGTTGGACGTAGCATCGGTTGATGATCAAGTTTGTCATCCACTGCGCGTAACTTATCTACCCAGGGACCGGTGGTGTTGATCACGACTTTGGCGTGAATCTCAAAAATCTCGCCAGTCAAAGTGTCTTTGGCCTTGATGCCGATGGCCCGGCCAGTGTCGTCATGCAACACGTCGATCGCAGCCACGCGGCTAGCCACCAAGGCCCCTAACTCTGCAGCTTCTTTGATGTTTTCGATCACCAAGCGCGCATCGTTGTTCACAAAATCAAGGTACACGCCGCCGCCTACTAAATTGGTGCTTTTAAGGCCAGGTTCGCGTTGAAGGACTTCTTTTTTGTCAATCGTGTAATTGGCATACTGGGTCCCATCAACTCCGGCAAGTCGATCGTAAAGATCCATCGCGATTTTAACGGAAAACATGTCGTAAGTCGCTTCCGGTTCAGCGTAAATCGGCATCAACATTGGGAACGGTCGTGGAATATGTGGCGCGATTCCTTGCACCACAGCACGTTCCTTGACAGTGTCACTGACTACCCCGACGTCAAACGTCTTTAGGTAGCGAATCCCACCGTGTACCAGCTTAGTCGAGCGCGAAGAAGTGCCTTCTGCGAAATCTTGCATTTCGATCAAACCCGTTTTAATGCCACTAGCGGCAGCTTGAATCGCTACCCCAGCACCGGTGATCCCACCGCCGATGATAAGCAAATCCATCTGAGTCTGCTTGAGTTGCATGATGGTTTGTTGCCGTGTGCTTGCTGAAAATCCCATTGTAAGTTCCTCCTTAGTGAATCCTTTTTCCTTAATCCTTGGTTGGTGCAAACGCAATGGTTGCTGCGATTGCCCGTTGCCAGCCTGCGTATAGTTTCGTGCGCCGCGCTGCTTGCATATTCGGTTCAAAACGCTTCCCCACACCAGTCAATTGCTTGAGTTCATCGGTGTCCCGCCAAAAACCTACCGCTAGCCCTGCTAAAAAGGCTGCACCCATTGCGGTGGTTTCTAAGTTGGCCGCACGCTCAACTGGCGTACCCAAGAGGTCTGCTTGAAACTGCATCAAAAAATCGTTTTTCGCGGCCCCGCCGTCGACACGTAACGCTGGGATCTCGATGTTGGTATCTTGAATCATGGTTTCCACCACATCACGACTTTGGTACGCCAGCGATTGCAAGGTCGCCTTGATGAAGTCATTACGGGTCGTACCGCGGGTGAGGCCAAACACTGCTCCGCGGGCATCGGATTCCCAATACGGTGCCCCTAACCCAGTGAATGCCGGCACCACATACACTTCATCTTGACTAGTCGAGTCCTTGGCCGCTTGCTCTGAATCTGGTGCTGACTGCACAAGCTCCATCGCGTCTCGGAGCCACTGAATCGCGCTACCTGCCACAAACACTGAGCCTTCCAAGGCGTAAGTGACTTTACCGTTGATTCCGTAGCCAATGGTAGTCAGTAAGTTATGCGTCGATATAGTGGGTGTTTCTCCCGTATTCATCACGATGAAGGAGCCAGTGCCATACGTATTTTTCACCATCCCTGGTGACAGCGCCAGTTGCCCAAACAAAGCGCTTTGCTGATCGCCTGCCATCCCAGCGATCGGGACGCTACTGCCGTAAAAATGATAGGCTGCGGTTTGTCCGTATACCTCTGAGTTGCTACGAACTTCTGGCAACATCACCTTAGGAATATTCAAGATCCGCAAAATCTCGTCATCCCACTGCAGCGTGTGAATATTGAACAACATCGTCCGACTCGCGTTAGTGTAGTCAGTCACGTGAATGGCCCCGCCAGATAACTTCCAGCTGATCCAGGTGTCGATCGTACCGAACATCAACTCCCCTTTTTCCGCACGTTCCTGCGCCCCTGGTACTTGATCCAGAATCCAGCGAATCTTGGTAGCCGAAAAGTATGCGTCGATTAACAATCCGGTATGTGTGTGAATCAGCTCGCTGTAACCATCTGCCTTCAGTTTCTCAGCAATTGGGCTGGTTTGCCGCGACTGCCACACCACTGCGTTATAAATCGGCAGTCCGGTTTGTTTGTCCCATACCACCGTCGTTTCACGTTGATTGGTGATGCCGACGCTAGCAATTTGCCGTGGCTGAATGCCACTGTTGATAAAAGCCGTTGCAATCGTTGACAACACGGCATTCCAAATTTCGTTAGCATTGTGCTCAACCCACCCCGGTTGCGGAAAATACTGCGGAAATTCACGTTGGGCATCTGCCACGATCGTCCCTGAATGATCGATGATCAATGCCCGCGTGCTAGTGGTACCCTCGTCAATGGCGAGGACATATTGTTGGTCTCCCATCTATATTCCTCCTCGTGAATAAGATTAATACGGCTTCATGATAACGGTTCCATTTCAGAAGGTAAACTAGTTTAGAACAATTCTAATAATTTAAGTTGTCTACATTTGTATTTTACACGTCACAAATAAGTAGCCGGCGCCTTCTGGACGGTTTTTTTATTTGATTAGAAATTCGTGAGAATGATTAGAACATGTCTGTCGACATCTTTAGACCTGATCGTCACACAACGTCAACTGTTGGATCTGCAATCATTTGTCTCAATCAATCCTTTCAACCACGCAAAAACCCGGCAAACCGTTCAGTTTGCCGGGTTTAGAGATGCTGTTATGGGAGTGGCACTTTTATTGGGCGGTTTCGGCATGCGCAGAGGCAACGGTATTGTGTAGTCCGACAAACATCGTCCAAACACCGTATGCCACAATCAATGCAGCTAAAATCATCAATACGATATTGCCAAATGATGCGATGCGACTGATGCCATATAACAATACCCCAGCACCGATCGCCATGCCACCGCGCCACTCTTGACGGGTCCCTTGATCAAGCATGAAGGCATGATACGCGGCAACAGCACGTTCATCATCGCCTGACAACGTCCCAACGCGATATAACACCCGGCGACCGAGCTTGCGCGTATACACCGTACTAGCTTCAGGATCTGCATCAATGCCGACCACTTGTAGCGTTGATGCAGGCGCTTTGGCCATTTTCTCAAAATGATGCCAAGAACCATGAACGCTTGTCAATTGATAACCTCGCTTGGCCCAGCGTTTTAAATATCGTTGTTCTTTCGTCAAATCGTTGCGCAACAAGTGATAACTCAGCATATTATTCCTCCACTAATGGGTATACAGCACCTAACAAACCAGCATTATTGCGTAGGCCTGCCGCCACCACTTTCCCTAAGACTCGCGCTTTGACGTGACTAAGACCAGTGTGGCGGGTCTCTAATTCGTCAACCATCGCTTGTAAATCGGCGATGAATTGATCATTGGCAGAAATACCGCCACCGATCAAAATCAACTCAGGATCTAAGGTTGCAAATAAATTACAGCACATGATCCCCACATCAACAATGAAATCATGATAAATTGGTGTGGCGATCGCATCACCTTGATGTGCTAAAGTAATAATATCACGCGCATCAACCACTTCGTCAGCGTCATGATCGACGCGCTTCAAACTGGCATTATACCGGCGCACCAATCCTGATACCACAGCAGCATGGAAGTTTAAGGAACTGGCTTCAAGATCATCGGTCCAATCCACTTCATGGGTCACATTCCAACCGATTTCACCAGCCATCCCGTGAGCACCGCGGAACACTTCACCATTGATGACGATCCCGCCACCGATGCCGGTGCCTAAGGCGAGCAACAGATAATCTTTGACACCTTGTGCGGCACCAAGCCATGCTTCAGCAATGGTCGCGGCGTTGGCATCATTTTCCACATGGACAGGTAAACCAGTCGCTGTTGAAACGAGTTCACCTAATGGACATTCATATAAACAATCGATCGCGCCACCAGTGATCATAAACCCATCACGTTGGACAATGCCAGGGACACTGATGCCGATGGCTTGTGGGTGTTGATCAGCGTATTGTTTTACCACACTGGATAAAACACCTAACAACTCGGCGCGATCACTTGGCGTCGGTACAGCATCATGGGCCAAGATCTCGCCAATGCCTGTGACTAGGCCATATTTGATGGTTGTGCCACCAATATCAAAACTGACGTAATTATGCATATTGACTTCCCTTCTGACAATAAAAGCCCGCAGTGCGGGCTTTTACATTTAGCGATAATCTGGCGTGACGTCTGACAGATCTTCGCCATTGGTCGCAATGACATGTTGGAACCAATAGAACGAATCTTTCTTCGAACGCGCTAAGGTCCCATTGCCATCATCATCTTTATCGACATAGATCATCCCGTAGCGTTTGGACATTTGCCCAGTACCGGCACTGACCAAATCGATGAACCCCCACGGCGTGTAACCCATTAAATCGACGCCATCGACTGCGACTGCGAGCTTCATTTGTTCAATGTGATCACGCAAGTAGCTGATGCGATAATCATCATGAATATGACCATTGGCATCCAGTTTGTCGACTGCCCCAAAACCATTTTCAACAATGAATAATGGCAGGCGGAAGCGATCATTAAACCAGTTCATGGCATAGCGTAAGCCCATGGGATCAATTTGCCAACCCCATTCAGAAATCGGGACGGTTTCGTTGCGGACTTGATCGACTGCTTCTTCGTATTTAAAGGAGTCTGGTTCGTCTTTTTTAGCCTTCACAGTGTTTGACATGTAATAGGAGAAACCGATATAATCGACTTTTCCTGCTTGCAGGACATCACGATCTTCTAACGTGATATCCAAGTCAAAACCTGAATTTTCTTGATATTTGGTCAACCATGCAGGATAGTACCCTGTTGCTTGCACTTCGGCAAACCAATAACGTGCTTGCATCGCGCGTTCTGCCTTGAAAATATCGCGAGGATCAGGACTAGCTGGATATAACGGAACCATGGCGATCATCGCACCGATTTGGAAATCCGGATTGATTTGATGCCCAATTTGAACCGCTAAAGCAGAAGCCACACATTCATAATGGGCAGCTTGATACATCACCGCTTCCGCGTTTTCGCCTGGGGCCACTTTAATACCTGAGTTCGTAAACAATGCAAACGAACCAGAATATTCCGCTTGGTTGTTGATTTCGTTAAAGGTCATCCAGTATTTCACTTTGTCTTTGTAGCGTTTAAACACAGTGGTGGCAAAGTTCACGAAAAATTGGATCACTTTGCGATTCCGCCAGCCACCATATTCTTTGACCAGGTGATATGGCATTTCAAAATGCGATAAGGTAATAACCGGTTGAATACCTTTAGCTAACAAATCATCAAACAAATCATCATAGAACTTCAAGCCGGCTTCATTTGGTTCGGTTTCATCCCCATTAGGGTAGATCCGCGTCCAAGCAATGGAGGTGCGGAAACAATTGAGACCGAGTTCTGCAAACAAATCGACATCACTTTGATATTGATGATAAAAATCAATACCTTCGTGGTTGGGGTAATTTTCACCAGGTTTCACACCATCAGTGATCCGCCGTTCGACCCCGTTAGCACCGGCAGTCATCACATCAGCAACACTGACGCCTTTACCACCAGCTTGCCAGCCACCTTCCAGCTGGTGGGCAGCCACAGCGCCGCCCCATAAGAAGTCTTTTCTCAATTGTGACATCACTAAACTCCAATCCTTGTGTCAATAAAGGCGAAATCCCCTGCAGGCGGGGGAAATCCTCCTGCGTGGTATTTCGCCTCAACATGTTTACAAATTACTTAGCAGCTTCTGCTTCTTCTTCAGCCAAACGTTGTTGTTCTTGAGAGAACAGCATGTTGTCTTGGCGACGAACAAATGGCAAGTAAACGAAGAAGGTCATGACGAGCATCAAAGCTTGCCACAAAGCGGTACGCCAGCCACCAACTAAGAAACCAGAAATAATTGGCGGCGTGGTCCAAGGCACATACACACCATTGAACAGCGGAATGATCCCGATCTTGATGGCCAAATAAGTCAGACCCATGGAAAGCATTGGGGTGAGCATGAATGGCAACAGCATCATTGGGTTTAAGACAATTGGTGCACCGAACAAGATTGGTTCATTGATGTTGAACAATGCTGGAACGATTTCCAATTTCCCTAAAGACTTCATTTGTTCAGACTTCGCAAACCACAGCATGTAAACAACCATCCCGATGGTGATCCCGGCACCAGTAACAGTACCGAATTGATCAAGCAAAGCTTGGGTGAAAATGTGACCACCAGCAGCTTGGGTTAAGTTGCCAGCATGGAACAATTTGGCGTTTTCAGTCCCATTGGAAAGTAAGATCGCAGTCATGATCCCAGAAACAATGGAGGAACCATGGACCCCAAAGAACCACAGGAACGAAATCAAAATTGGTACGATCAACGCCCCACCGAAGGAATCGGTGATCCCTTGCAGTGGTGTTTGAATGACATTGTAGATAAATTGCAACATAGAAGTATGGGCAAAATGATCAAATGCCATGTAAACTAACATCCAACCGGTGACCAACACAGCTGCTGGGATCAACGCGATAAACGAGTTGGCCACGTTAGCAGGCACTTGTTCAGGCAACTTGATCGTGATGTTATGGGTAACAAACCAAGAATAGATCCAGCCAGTGATCAAACCAATGATGATCGCGGCAACCATCCCTTTACCAGCTAACCAAGAAGTATCGATAAAGCCAGTTAAGTGAGAGACGTTTTTAACTAAGACTTTGCCAGTGCCATCAACGATCGGGGCCGTTGGTTGAAGAACGACCAAGAAGCTGATCAAAGCCGTGATCCCGGCTGGCATTGGTGCAATGTGTTCGTTATGCGCCCATTCATACGCGATCCCAGTAACGGCGATCAGCGACATGACGTTAAAGGAGAAGTTCGTGGCCTGGTTGAAATATGGTACCAACCCGGTACTGTTCATCCAAGCTGCCCAAGATTCAACAGGCAAGGAAGATAAGATCAAGAACACCGACCCAATAATGATGAAAGGAATGGTGTAGATCATCCCGTCTTTTAACGCGACGATGATCTTACTGTTGGTGAACTTCATGACTTTTGGCAACAATTTGTTGTTAATGTAGTCATTCATAATATTCACTCCAATATATTAATTGCGGCTGCTAGCGCCCACACGCTAGCAGGAAAAAGTTGATCTGGGCCCAAGTAAGTTGCGTATCTGGGGGGTACGCACTAATCATGATTACATGTTACATTGTATGCGTTCGCGAGAATCTTGTATACGTTTTCTAACAATTGAGAAACACGTAGACAATCAAAAAACATGTTACGCATATGTAACATGTTCCATGAGGTCAGGACAAATTCGGTTTTTTCAGGGTAAGGTGCACTGACGCAATCATTCATGTTTGACTGCGTTCGGCATCCAGCTTATGAGCGATCATTTCAATTAAATAAACAATTGGGACTTGCGTGGTTAAATTCAAATCCCCATGAACCAAATCTGGCATATAATAGCTGATCACTAAATCGCTCATTTTCGCCAAGGTCGAATTCCCATGATTGGTGACGGCAATGATCTTCACATGATCTGGTTGCACCTTCGTCACCAATTCAATGACTTGCTGCGTCTCCCCTGATACTGACAGCACCACCATCACCGTACCTTCAGGTAAAGGCGTGTGTGCAGGAAATGGTTGGAATGGGTCCATCACTGGCAGTGATAATTTCCCAGCATTTGACCAAAAACGTGCCCCATACTGCGCCAATGAATTCCCGCTACCGATCCCATAAAACAGCACTAATGGCGCATGATCGATCAAGTCCATCGCTTGGTCGATCAACTTACCAAAGTCCACTGAATTCACTTTTGAGAAAAAGTCTGCCAATGGCATCGTGATATCATAAGTTTCCCCACGCGCGACTTCTTGCGTATGTTTGCGGTGTTGCTTTAATGCAAAGCGCAATTCTGAATAACCTTCATAACCCATTTTTTCGGCAAAACGCAAAATGGTACTGGTAGAGACATGTGCTTTTTGCGCGAGGGCGCGGATCGTCATGGTTTCGACCGCGGTTTGGTGTTTGTTGATATAGTTGTATACCACAGTTTCTAGCTCGTTGAGCGTTTGTAACTTCTCATACGGAAACATCGACACCCCTCCTAACCTCATTATAATGCGCCATTGGTATACATCGGTCAAGCGCTGTCATTTGCGATATAATGGAGACAAAAGGAGGCGGATCATGTCAAAGTCTAAATATGAAAAGGTTTCCAGCGAGATCCAACGCCGAATCCATGATCAAATTTATCCCCCGATGTCACGCTTACCTGATCAAAATACGCTTGCTGAAGAATTCGGGGTTTCGAGAGTGACGATTCGTGAAGCTTGCGACCGTTTAGCGCAACTCGGTTTAGTCTACAAACAATCCGGTCGCGGTACTTATGTTTTAGGTGATGTGGCGGCTCATGGTGATGAAGCCCCAGAGTCGCGATTCAATGGCTTAACTGAATTGCGCGGTGAACAACATGTTACCAGCGATTTGTTAGGCTTTAACGTCACGATGCCGAGTGCTTTAGTACAAGCCAAACTAGGCTTACGCGCTGATGAACCTGTGTATGTGATCGACCGTTTGCGCAAAATCGATGACCGTCCGCGTTTTTTAGAACATAACTTTATCCCGTTGAAACTTGCGCCAGGCTTAACGCGCGAAAGGCTTCACGGCTCCTTATATGCTTATTTATGTGATACGTTAGGTTTGCGGTTATCTGGTGCCAAGCGCGACATTACCGCCACCTTAGCTAATTCAAGAGATGTCTTGTATTTAAAAGCTGAACCTGGTGAGCCGGTGTTGGAAGTCGAACAAGTCATGTGGCTGTCAACCGGCGAAAATATCGACTATTCAACGGTGCGAAACCTCGCGCGTTTAGGCGGATACGCGATGATGAACACCTACCAACAATCATGAGCTTACCCTTCTGGCGCACAGAAGGGCTTTTTGTTTCACATGAAACAAAAAGCAACAAACCTTTCGCCTTATTAACCAAGAAACAATGAGAAAAAGCCTCATCATCGCAAGGTGACCGCTCTCATCGAATTCTTCATCAGTGATAACAATACTGATGAAATAAAAAATAGCGGTTTTGCTTACGCTACCAAAGATTGAACCCCATCATTTCAACATGTCGATGCCATCTAGGCCACACCGCCATTTCATTTTGATTAAAGGATTCTGTGAATTCAAATCAACCACTTTACTTTAATATTCTTCTAATGTAAAGTGGCGATAATCGAGCGCTACCATCAAGTGGGGTGATAGCGTAGGGACAATTATAAGGGGGTATTCGCATGAAGAAAGCGAAGTTCTTTACAGCTGGCGCCGGCATGCTTGCGCTGACTGCGATCCTTGCTGCTTGTGGTGGCAGCAAGTCGAGTTCATCTAGTGCCAACACTTGGAACCGGATGGAATCTGATGTGATCTCAACCATGGATGCATCCAAAAACACTGACGCCATTTCTGGTCAAGCGTTAACTGATACCATGGAAGGTTTGTACCATTATCAAGGCACGAAGTTAACACCTGGGTTGGCAACTAAAGTGACCAAAGCCACCAACAATGGCTTGACCTACACTTACAAGTTGCGCAAATCCACTTGGAGCGATGGTTCTAAGTTAACGGCTAAAGATTTCGTCTTTGCTTGGAAGCGCACTGTTGATCCTGCCACCAAAGCCCAATATGCTTACTTATTCTCCGGCGTCAAAAACGCCGATGCCATCATGGCTGGCAAAATGAAGCCTGATACTTTAGGCGTTAAGGCCATCGACGACCAAACCTTTGAAGTAACATTGGAAAAGCCGATCCCTTACTTCAACACCATGTTGACAAACCCTGCGTTCTTCCCACAATCTGAAAAGGCTGTGAAGAAATATGGCGCTAAATATGGCACGAACTCCAAAGACGTCCTGACAAACGGGGCTTACACCTTGTCTGGTTGGAATGGGACTGGTAACTCTTGGACTGAAACCAAGAACCCGAAGTACTGGAATGCTAAAAACATTCACATCAAGACCATCAAGACACAAGTGGTCAAAGATTCTTCAACCGCTTTGAACTTGTACAACTCTAAGAAGTTAGATCAAGTCACTTTAGGTGGTCAACAAGCCGCTTCTGCAAAGTCTAACAAAGACTACAAAGCGTTGAAACAAACGTCTGCTTTCTATCTGGAACTCAACGAAAAGAAAGTCCCTGCCTTTAAGAATGTGAAGATCCGCCAAGCCATTTCATATGCCTTGAACCGCGATCAATACATTAAAAAAGTGCTCAACGACGGCTCATTGGCTTCCACAGGCGTTACGCCTGCAGGCTTGATGTCTGACCCATCTGATTCTTCTGTTGATTTTGCGAAGACGGCTGCTAAAGGTACGAGCCAATACACCAAGTATGACCCTGCCAAAGCTAAGCAATTGTTTACTGAAGGTTTGAAAGAAGTCGGTCAATCTAGCTTGAACTTGGAATTGATGACTGATGATACCACCAACGCCAAAACCACTGCCGAATACTTGCAAAACGTTTTGGAAAAGAACTTACCTGGGATGAAAGTCACCACTGCCACAGTGCCATTCAAGACCCGTTTGACCCGCTCTGCTAACGGTCAATTCGACATGGTCATCACCGCTTGGGGTGCTGACTTCCCAGATGCCATCAGCTTCTTGGATCTGTTCACTTCCACCAACTCTTACAATGA
The DNA here is from genome assembly GCF_003946305.1 of Lacticaseibacillus porcinae. Lineage (GTDB taxonomy): Bacteria > Bacillota > Bacilli > Lactobacillales > Lactobacillaceae > Lacticaseibacillus > Lacticaseibacillus porcinae. The sequence continues at coordinate 72,014 of NZ_RHNS01000010.1, read as the reverse complement.
TGGTAAGTGGTCTAACGCGCAATACGATGCCTTGATCGAAAAGTCTAAGACTACTGATGCCACTAACGCTGACAAGCGTTGGAACGACTTGGTTCAAGCCCAACAACTGTTGACGAAGGACATGGGCGTTGTGCCTATTTACCAACGTGTGCTTTCCACGTTGCAAAGTCCTAAGATCACTGGTTTGACTTATAGCCCAGCTAACACCTTCAACTACACCGGCGCTAAGTTAAGCAACTAACTAGAGTTATGACCTCGCTGCGATGCAGCGAGGTTTTTTAATGGGCTAAATGATTGTAAAACACGCCTATCACGACTGTTATTGGTCGTGATAGGCGTGTTTTTGATGTCATCAGAAAGTTTGCATCACCATGTCCACATGCGGGATACCATCTTCTAAATACACATCGGAAACTGGTTGAAATCCAAAACTCCCATAGAATTCGCGTAAATAATTCTGGGCTTGGATCTTGATTTGCTGATCTGGGTATAACCGCCGTACTGTTGCTAAGGTTTCAGTCACGAGTTTCCGCCCAAGCTGTTCGCGTCGATGTGATTCAACAACTAACACTCGCCCAAAGCTGATCGACTGGCCATCATCATGGGGAATAATTCTCGCATATGCGACCAACTCCCCTGCTTGACGCAATTGGACATGCCAGGCGTCAAAGTCTTTGGCATCGACTTCTTGATAAGCACAGTTTTGCTCAACAACAAAGACTTTGGTTCTGACTGCCAATATTTCTAATAAGGTTTTAGGACTGAGATCATTGGTTTTCGTCACAGTAACTGTCGTTTCCAAAGAATTGCCTCTTTCTGTTGTTGAAAAATATGAATAATTCGATTTTAGCATCCCCAATCGCCTTGACAATATGTCGCAGCGACGTATACTGATACCTGTCGCTTCGACATATCAGGAGGCTGTGATGTACGAATTATTAATATTAAGTGCGCTGATGGTGCATGATCGCACCGGCTATAAATTGTGCAAGATCCTTGAAGGAAACTTAGAACCGCGTCGCCAAATTTCAAACGGCGTGATGTATCCCTTATTACATAAATTAGAAAAATCCGGCTACATTACCCTAGAAACTAAGGAAATCAATGGCCGAGCGCAAAAGCTAGCCAAGATCACAATGGCTGGCCTTGCTCGCTTTGAAGACTTGATGCATACGCCGATCGCCATGGATGCCAAACGTGAATCGAACTTCCACTTTAAGTTTCGCGGTTTAGGCCGTGAAACCGTGGGCTTTCAACGCGATGTTTTACATGCCTATCGCGAAGCCACCGAATCAGATATCGCGGTTTACCACAAAGTGACAGTCCACTTGGACAGCGTGTTATCCGATCCTGATCGCCAAATCGATATCGGCTGGTCATTGCGCGGCTTACAGTTAGCCTTAAACGTTGCGCAAGCTCGCTTAGATTGGGTCAATGACCAACTGCATGAGCTAGACGGCTTGGCCGATGATGCGCACTTCACCGCCGCGCCTAAAATCACGAAAGAATATGAGGCAAAAGCTCTTGAATAAAAGTTATCGCCAGTGGATCGCACTGGTTGCAATGTCACTGGGAACGTTTATGGGGTTATTAGACGTCACCGTTGTTAACGTCGCGTTACCGACGATGGCGACACATTTCCATGAAACGTTCACCAACTTACAATGGGTGCTCAACATTTACACCTTGGTTTTGGCTGTCAGCTTGTTGATCGTCTCCAAACTTGGTGACATGTACGGCCGCAAAAAATTGTTTTTAGCGTCGATCATTTTGTTTGTGGTCGCTTCTGCTGTCAACGGGATGGCACCGAATTTGATGATCTTAAACATCGGACGCGCCGTCCAAGCCGTTGGTGGTGCCGGGATGAACTCCTTGGCGATGGCCTTAGTCGCATCGAATTTCTCTGGTAAAAAACGCGGTTTAGCGTTAGGGATCTTAGGGTCTGTGATCGGGATCTCGACGGCTTCTGGGCCTTTGATCGGTGGTTACTTAGTCGGTCAATTCGGCTGGTCAGCAATTTTCTATGTCAATGTCCCAGTCGGTATCATCACCGTATTATTAACTGCCATTTACGTCAACGAAACCCCAAGCTACGGGGCTAAACAGCGCGTCGATTTTGCCGGCATGGCGTTATCAGCTTTCACTTTATTCAGCTTGATCTATGGCTTGATTCAAAAAGAAGCGCACACCAACTGGGCGTGGACGAATATTGGTGTGGCTGGTTGGTTGATCGCCGCAGTCATCGGCTTGATCGCCTTCGTCATTGTCGAACAACGCGTTACCGATCCCATGGTCGATTTGTCGATGTTTAAAAGTCGGCATTTTGTCGGAACGATCATCGTTGCCTTAGGCTTAGGGGTCGCCATGTACTCTTTTAATGCCTTTTTGACTGTATTGATGCAAAACTACATCGGCTACACCGCGTTACAAACCGGTGTGCGGCAATTGACGATTTCCATTTGGTCGTTGATCTTAGGCCCGATCACTGGGATGCTCGGCGCGCGATTCTCTAAGCGTAAAATGATCGGCTACAGTTTGTTGCTGGGTGCCGTCGGTTTTATCTTGATGATGAATGCGATGACCACGCATTTGAGTTTTGCACAAATGTGGCCAGCCATGATTTTAATGGGGATCACCAACGGGATGGTCAATCCTTTGCTCAACACGGCTGGGATGGAAGGCGTCGCGCCGCAAACTATGGGGATGGCTAGCGGTTTGATCAACGTCTTTCGACAAATCGGGACTACCGTTGGCGTGGTTGGCTTAGGGTTGATCCAAGATCATCGCTATGAACAATACTTAAGTGCGCATTTAAGCAAAATTGCAGGGCTCCCTGCAAAAGCCGCCGCTGCCCTTCAAAAAGTCTTAGTTGATGCCGGACCATTTGCCGGACATGGGATCGCCTTTTCTAAACAAATGAGTCAAGCACCTTTTGCGCATGACTTCCAAACAACGGTACTGAATGCTTATGCCAACAGCATGCGTGGCATTACCTTAACCGCAGCAATCGTGTTTGTGATCGGCGCAGGTGCTGCCTTCTTCTTAATGCGTGATGCCAATGATTCTGGCGACTTAACCTAAAAAAGTCAGGCTATTGCCTGGCTTTTTAAGTGGAACGATTTAATGTAGGCATACTTGTACCCCCACTGCGTTCCAGCAGCGTTATAGACGAGTTCATATCCGAAGCAGACAATTTCTTGGCGCGAGGGGATGATTCGCTTGGCCGCCTTCACTAACCCGCCATGCACTGATAGAAGTCCCGAACTAGTACCCGTACCTAATGCTTGACAGAGAAATCAGCTTCTTCAATTTACTTGATTGAGAATTAGTCAAAGTGATTTCATTTTTTTCAAGAACATTTGAGACCGCTAAGTTCATTCGACTTAAGATAAACGGGACAGAGGTACTTTTTTTCACAAATTCATGACGATATGTTAATAATACATTTTTCAAGGCATCATCGTTAGGCGTGTTGGGTAAATCACTTAGTAGTTCATCAATAATTTCTATGGCTTGTGTTGCCCGATCTGTTCCACCTGCGAACCATTTTAATTTAAACATGATAGATACTCCTCGTAAGATATACTTGTCGAAAATGATGCAGACATTAATTATCAGAAAAATATCAGCCCTTATATAAAATAGGCTGAAAAATTAATTAATTACCATTCCAACCTGCATTGCCGCCAGAATGTAAATTCACGGCAGCATTATTACCAATAATACCAATCGCTTTTCCCCAAACAACTTTACACCCGTGTTTGTTGCAAGACCTGCCATTGCCATAGTACTTACCACCATTGATTTTCTTTAATTCCTGAGTATTCAATTTATTAGTGTTTTTCATCACGAATCCCTCCTTTATTATTATTCAGGAAAATGAACTGTACCGTCCCCGTCATTAATAATAGGCCGATCAAGGCGAGCTATTAAAAATAACTATGAACGTATAAAATTTCACGATTTTCGTTAGCGTATTAAGGCGTGTCCTCAAACTCAAAAATGTTCGCGAGTTACCTATCATTTGCACAGACTGACCTGAACCTGACACGTTGGCGTAAAGGACTGATTGTTATGCATACCCACCGCTATGAGATAGCCGATGAGCAATGGATCCGGATTGATTTTCTAATCAAAAACCTCCCTAACACCCTAATATTAACCAAACTAAAAAGCGAGGTCGCGAATGCCACTAATGGCTGTTCACGATCTCGCTTCATTGTCGACATTATTTGATGTACGCGTACTTATAGCCCCACTGCGTCCCAGCAGTGTTATGCGTTAAACCTTTGACATCACCTTTTTGCAAGTAAGCCGTGACTTGTTGGAACAACGGCGTCACGCCTTGCGCTTGGTTGAATAACTTTGCGGCTTGCACGAGATCATCCCAACGCTTGGCGGCATCGTTGGCATCGGTCGTCGATGCTTTTTGAATTAAAGCATCATATTGCGCATTGGAATATTTCCCGTAGTTGTAGGCAGTGTTGGATTCTGGAATTTGTAAGAAACTGATCGGATCGTTGAAGTCGGCCCCCCAACCTGATAATGCGATATCGAAGTCGCCATCGGTTTCCTTTTGCTTGGCCATTTGTGAAGGCAAAGCTTTCAAGTTGATGGTCAAGCCTGGTAATTCCTTAGGCAGTTGGCCGCCGATATATTCAGCCGTGGTTTTGCTGGTGGCATCATCATTGGAGTAAAGCAATGTCAGCGTCAACTTAGATTTGCCGATGGCTTTCAGGCCTTTGGTCCAGTGATCTTTTGCAGATTTCGTTGAATAGTTGATGGTGTTGGCGACGGTTTGTTGTTGAGCAAAGTCTTTGCCTGTGGTTGGATCACTGGCCAAATCATTTGGCACAAAACCAGTTGGGATCTGCGAGCCATTACCTAAAGCTTTCTTCGTCAACGCTTTGCGATCTAACGCTTGAGAAAAGGCTAAGCGAATGTCTTGGTTATTCATCGCAGCTTTCACAGTTGAATCTTTAGCATTGAAGTTATATTGCATGTAGGCGATATAAGAATAAGCGTAAGAGCGGAAAGTGCTGTCTTTTTCATATTTTGGCACTTGGTTGACAGCCAATGGTGTTAAATCAAGCTTGTTGGTGTTGAACAAGTTGACACCAGTGCTGGTGTCTTCCACCACTTGGAAGTTGACCTTTTGGAGTTTAACCACTTTCTTGTCCCAGTAGTAAGGGTTTTTCTTAAAGGACCATGTATTGCCAGTCCCGTTCCAGCCGGTAATGACAAAAGGCCCCGAGTAAAGCATTTTGCTGCTAGTGGTGGCATATTTCTTACCATATTTGGTGACAGTTTTTTCACTTTGTGGCGCAAATAATGGATAAGCCATCAAGACTTTGAAGTAGGCGATCGGCTTGTCTAAAGTGATTTGAACGGTGTTCGTATCGAGCGCTTTGATGCCTAACGTATCTGGTTTGGCGTTGCCTTTGTTGATGGCGTCAGCGTTTTTGATGCCGGAGAACAAGTAGCTATAAGGTGACTTGGTTTTCGGATCGATGGTGCGCTGCCAAGAATAAACGAAATCTTTGGCAGTGATCGCTGAGCCGTCACTCCACTTGGCGTCTTTGCGAATCGCGATCGTCCAAGTTAAACCATCACTTGATTTCGTGGCTTTGCTAGCGAGGCCGGCGATCGGCTTCCCGTTTTTGCCTAAGCGCCAGAAGCTTTCATACACATTCCCAGTTTGGCCGTAACCAGTGGCTTGCGCCAAATCAATAGTATCTAGCGGTGCTGTGGCACTTAAGTTCAGCTGTTGTTTCGTCGCTGAACTCGACTGGCTTGATTTGTTGCTCCCGCATGCTGCGAGCACTAAGCCTAAAGCTAAAGTGGTTACAACCAGCGCAGCAGTTTTGAAATGAGTCATCACAATTCCTCCATTATGTTTAGCTATGTTTAGCGACAAAAAAGCGCCGACAGTCCTTCAACGATGCAAAAATGCATCCGCTGAAGGCGTCGGCGCCAATATTTGGTCTAAGGGTTTCACCTAGCCAAATATGCCGTCCAAGAGTCCGCCATCAGCGTCCGACTTGCACATGCATACACAGCAACATTGCATTTGTTTCATCGATTCGTTCATAACGGCCCCTCCTTTTTTTAATATGTGGTAAGCATACCTGAGGATTTTAACGCTGTCAAATAAAACCTCCGGACAATTTCTCCAAGTTGTCCAAAAGCATCCGCATTAATTCCACGAAAACCACGGCCCAGCATTTTCAAAACTGGCCCGTGGTCCCAAACTTGTCTACTTTGTCCTTTGGCGCGCAAGAAACACGCCTTAGGGTGGTGCGGTATTATATCGAGGATTTCGTTCCCCGCCGGATCAGACAGGCAGAATCACCAGCTGCGCGAACTTGGATGGCTACCAAGATTATCCAAGCCTGTGGGCGGACTCCCACATGTTGCTCACTTACCCTGTGTTACCGTAGCTCGATTCGCGGTTTCGTCATGCGCACTCTGGGTAGTAGGACTTTGACTGCTGTCGCCAACAGCCAAGGCGAGCATACCAATGAAGGTCAAAGACTGCAAGCCAAGCTCGAGTCTCAACTACTTTGATCTTCGCAGAATTCACCATGATGGTATCATGACTTTAAAATAAATGCAACCAATTGGTCAAAAATATTTTAAATTCGCAATCAATCATTGATAACACTGTGTTTTCATTCAATTTCACAAAGTAGACCAATTTTTAAATCGTTTATTTCTAAATTAAGCTATTCTCAAAATAAAAAGCTGAGACCCACAAGTCTCAGCTTCTCTATTGCTTATTCGTATAAGAAACCGGCGTCACGCAAAGCCTGTTTGATTTCAGTGATCTGTTCAGGGTTTTCGTAGCCGATGGTGTGTAAGTGCACACCGTCTGTCAATTCAGACAACATATGGCTTTCATGTTGCAACATGCGGGAATGGAATAAGTGAATTTCTTGTTCAGAAGCCACTTCCAAAGAGCCGCGCAATTGACCGTAAACGGGATGATCGATCATGACATCTTTCACGACACCGCCGTGATCAATGATGATCTGCATTTCTTTAACGGCATCTTCTGGGGTGTGCTTGCACACGATCACAGCGGTTTTTGTGGCGCTGTCTTCGAATTGATAGCCGCGAGGAGTGGCGATCAGTTTCGTCCCTTGAGCCCGTAATAAAGCGACATCCCCAACGACAGTTTGACGACTCACACCAAATTTTTTGGCAAAAGCAGTCGCTGTGATCGGGGCTTTGGCATCAGCTAAAGCCATTTGGATCTGAGATTGACGTTCAGCACTGGTTAACATAGTAAATACCTCCGTTGCATTGTCTTATACCCCAAGCTTACGCTAAAACAACGGTGCTGACTAGTCCATTAACAAAATTATTGAAAGCGTGCGCGACCAGCGCGACGATGCAATCCGATTCGGATCAATTTATCAGCTTCAGCCACGATCAACGTAATGACGCCAGCCGCGATCGCGATCCCCCATTCACGCCAACTCATGGCTGCGGTACGCATGACATTTTGCATAAATGGCAAGTACGTTAAGCCGAGTTGCAAGACCATCATCAACCCAATGATCCAAAAGGCTTGGGGATTAGAGAAGAACTGCTTAGAGAACACGATCGCTTTAGTGCGAATGTTAAACAAGTAAAAGATCTTCCCTAAGATAATAATGTTGACCATCATCGTTGATGCCACCCGCGGTCCGGCGATGCCATTACTCAACAACCAGTCATGAGCGATCAGCCCGATGCCTGAGATCAACACCGAAACATACAGCAATTGGAACACGTCATGTTTGTTCATCATCCCAGCGTCATTAGGACGCGGTGGCCGTAGCATGATGCCATCTTCTGCTGGTTCAAAGATAAACGCTAACTGAATCGTGATGGCAGACACCATGTTGATCCAAAGCATTTGGCTGGCATTCAATGGCATATCATCGCGAGTCAACACAGTGAAGGCGATGACTAAGCCTTCTGCAAAACTGGTCGGCAACAGGAACAAAATACTCTTTTTAATGTTGTCATAGATCCGGCGGCCTTCTTTGATCGCCCGCTGCATGGTCGTAAACTTATCATCCGTTAAAATCATGTCAGCAGCATCTTTGGCCACATCAGTCCCAGATTCACCCATGGCCACACCGATATCTGCTTGTTTCAACGCTGGTGCATCATTGACACCATCGCCGACCATCGCCGTGACGTTACCAGCTTTTTGTAAAGCTTGCACGATTGCAAGCTTATCAGCAGGGGTGGTTCGAGCAAACACGTCAGCAGACACCATGGCATGTTCCCGGTCGTCTGGACTCATTGCTTCAAGTTCTGCGCCAGTGACCACTTGCGGGTCATCTGCTAAACTCAAGGTTTTGGCGATCGCCTGGGCAGTTTGCGGATGATCGCCGGTGATCATTTTTACTTTCACGCCGGCTTTTCTCATGTCGCGAATCGATGCGATCACTTCAGGACGTGGCGGGTCGATCAACGCGGCTAACCCTAAGAAGTCGATCCCTGATTCTAACAACTCATGACTGATCTTATCGACATTGACGATCCGAGAACCTACAGCAATGACACGTTGCCCATGTTTAGATCGTTCACTGGTCCAAGCTAAATAATGAGCTTCATCGAAGTTTGGGTCGCTGGCTTTGGCCATTGGTAATAATTTATCTGGTGAGCCTTTGATGTACAACTTCTTAGTCCCATCAGCTAAACGCACCAACTTGGCCATGTAGCGATAATCGGAATCAAAAGGCATGAGATCCAATTCATCAGATTCTTCAGTTTCACCAAAGGCTTTTTGATAAGCGGTGATGAAGGCACCATCAGTAGGTTCGCCGTTGATTTCATATTTCCCGTCAATTTCAGCTAAGGTGGTATCGTTTGCTTCATAACCTGCAGTCAGCAGCGCTTCCAAGTCTTGATGATCAGCAGGTGTGATCACTTCTTGGTCTAACGTAAAGTCCCCGGCAGGCGCATAGCCAGTACCGGTAACCGCATATTGCGCCGTTGGGGTGAGAATATCGGTAACGGTCATTTCATTTTGGGTCAAAGTCCCAGTTTTATCAGTGGCGATCACGTCAACAGAGCCTAAGACTTCTACTGAAGGTAAGTCTTTGACAATGGTGTTTTCGTTTTTCGCCATGGCTTGGACACCCATCGCTAAAATGACACTGGTTGTCGCAGGCAAGCCTTCAGGCATCGAACCGACGATCATCGTCACGATCCCTAAAGCTAAGGTCCCAAGCGTATAGTGGCCGCCGATCAAGCCAAAGATAAATAAGGCCACCGCAAAAATCAAGATCCCATAAGAGATCCCTTTGCCGATGCCATCAAGTTGCTTCATCATTGGTGATTGACGTTTCTTGGCATTCGCGACAGCAGATGAGATCTTCCCAAGTTCACTGTCGGCGCCAGTGGCAATCACTAACCCCATCCCAGAACCGGAAGCAACTGCTGTTGACGAAAAGGCCATATTCGCTTGTTCAGCTAGAGGTGTGTCGCTTGGCAATGCTTCTGGGGACTTAGCCACAGAGTTAGTCTCCCCAGTCAACACGGCTTCTTGCATCATCAAGTTATCACTGTCGATAATGCGCAAGTCAGCAGGGACATTATCCCCTGCTTCCAAGAACACCACGTCGCCGACCACTAATTCTTCAGCAGGCACGTCGATGCGTTGGCCGTCGCGATAAACCGTCGCATTGTGGGCCAACATTTTTTTAATTTGATCAAGCGAATCAGAGGCATTACTTTCTTGAATGTAGCCAATGATCGCATTAATGATGATCACCAAGGCAATAATAATCGTGTCAGTCAACAAGCGCATCATGCTGGTCATCAGCGCTGCGCCGATCAAAATATAAATGATCAAGTTGTTGAACTGCCGCACGAATAAAACCCATTTCGGTGTGCGGTGTGAGGCTAAGGCATTCGGGCCATTTTCCGCTAAACGTTTCTCGGCCTCTGTTTGCGTTAAGCCTGCCTCTAAATCAGGCGTTTGGACTTTTGCTTGAACTTCTGCCACCGTTAAATGGGTCATTTTTATCTGCGCACTGGGATCTTCCATATATCATCATCCTTTAAATCATTATTTAGCATTTGCTATTAATTATATAGTACGGGGACGGGAAATTTAGTGCAAGCCTCTGTCGCAATATTTCCCGGGCAATATTTTCACGTCCAGCCAAAGGCGCGAATCAGCGCCATGGCAACGATACCAACAACCACGACCACCAACAAACTCTTGGAAATCACGCCGGCGATAATGGCGGGAATACTAGCGAGTAAATTCTCAGTATTCACACTTGGCCATTGTCCTTGGTGATAAACCAGCAAACTTTCAACAAAAATTGCAGCAAGGATCGCTACCGGCACAAAGCTGAGAAATTGCAGTAACCATTTTGGCAAGGTGGTCGCTTTCACTAATGCAAATGGCACCACGCGGATCAACCAAGTCACTAACCCACACAGCAAAATCGTGATCAGCACTTTACTCATGGTGTTCCACCGCCATTCCGAATAAGCAACCGAGGATCGTTGCCACTAAAATTGCCGTAGAACCTGGCATAAACCGCATTAAAACCACCATCACCACGGCGACAAACCCAGCAACGGTTAAATGCCGCAACAACGGCTTAGACCGATCAGTGATCATTTGCAGGTATAATAACCCGATGAACATCGCCACCACCGCAAAGTCTAGACCAAAGGCTTTGGCATCTGGGATCAAACTCCCGATCAACGCCCCGATCACTGTGGCGATTGCCCAAACTAAATAGGCAACCACATTTGCTGCATGAAACCACGCTGGGCGTAACTTACGATCGGTGAGGTTCAGTTTATTCATCGATAACGCAAAGGTTTCGTCAGTTAAAAGCGTTCCAATGGCAATATTTTGCCCCATTGATTCTTTTTGTAAATATGGGGCGACGGTCATACTCATTAAGCTCATCCGCGCATTGATCAACAGTGTGGACACCACGATCGCACCGATGGGACTGCCCGTTAATAACATGCTAGTGATCACAAATTGTGCGCTGCCTGCATACACGATCAGCGACATTAATAAAACCAACCATACTGATAAGTGGCTGGTGTGCGCCACGATTCCAAAGGCTAAGCCCACGCCAATGTAGCCGAACACCGTCGGCATGACGTCTTTGATCCCGGCTTTAAAGTCTAGTTGCGCATCCATCCGCTCACCTCGTTTTTAATATGAGAACTTAATTAGATTTTACCTGTTTATTTTTCATAATCAACCCTAACCCCACAAACACCGGCAATTTTTCTAACTCACGCTGTCCGGCAGCGTGAGTGTGAATTTGATCTTCCAGCTGGCTATACCAATATGCCTCCGGCACGAAAATCCGTGGGCTCCGATCAAAAGTGTTCCGGCGGGCTAGTCATGGAACGCAATGACGCTCGTCGGAGCTAATTTTGCAATCGCTACGCTCATAACCGCAAAATGGATCTCCTTCTCGCTGGGCTCTAAGCGATAAATCGCTAAGAGCCCCACGGCTGATGACTAGCCCGCCTCCACGCTTTTGATCTCCGCCCACAGATTTTCTACGTTAGTGTCGCTAGCATACAGATCAAATACGTTGACGTTACGTCGTTCACAATGACTAAATATGATATCAACGTCAAAGACACGCGATTCGTAGCTATCAGGTGACAGTGGGCTGGCGTAGTGGAGGAACTGAAATCATCGAACGTGGCAGAAATATTAGCTAAGACAGTGGGTTTCTGGCTTAGCTAATATTTCAGGCAAATTTCAAGACAAGCGGTTTTCTTGGCTTGAAATTTAGGTGAAAGAGCATCGGCGGTCTTTGCCGATCTCTGTAGCCGGCCGGCCACGAGAGATGATTTCAGTTCCGAAACGGAGCTAGACCACTGTCGCCTGATGGCGGCCTGAAACACTGACGCTGCCGGACAGCGTAAGGACAAAAAAACTGAGATCGTGACGATCTCAGTTTTATGCTGCCAGCTTGGGAAGCGCTGGTTTGGCAAAATAGTAACCTTGGAAATAATGAATGCCAAGGGTTTTGGCGAAGTCGACATCGACTTGGTCTTCAACCCCTTCCAAAATAATCCGCAAATTCCCTTTACGGGCAATATCTGCCCAAAAGCGAATCCGTTCTTGAATCCGTTCAGTTGATTCAGTTTTCCGCAGGTTTTGAATCGCAAACTTCACCCCATCAACATAAGGGATCAATTGTTGCACCAGTTCAAAGGAGTTGTCAGAGCCTACATCATCAATATGAATGCGAATGCCGGCAGCGCGATAAATCGCGGAAATATTGCGCGTCGTGGCTAAGTCTGGGACATCAACGATTTCAACGGTTAACCCAGTCGGACCGTCTTGACTTTGTAAACAAGCAATCAAGGCATAAGCGGTTTGGGGATCTGCGAATTGCGCTAAGGTTAAGTTGATCGCCACATTTTTACACTTCGCATTGGCGACAGCTTGATAGATCAATTCCACTTGCAAATCGATTGCGAGGTCAAAGGAATTCGGCAACATCCAACGTGCTTGCGCCACATCATAGGTCCGCAGTAACAATTCATTGCCCCATACTTGCACAGTTTCACGTTGGGCATCCATGATCGGTTGCGCATAGAAGGCATAAGTTGGCGCAATGCTTGGCACGTCATCCCCTGAAACTGGTGCGCCATCAACCGTGATGGTGTCGCGGCCACGTTGTTTGGAGGCGTATAAATTATCATCAGCACGCTTGTATAAGTCGTCGACGACCCCGTCGCCTGCTTTCATGCCAGTGACCCCGATCGACGCAGTGACAGGGATCGCGACCCCTTCATAACTAAATTGACCATCGTGGATCGCTTGCCAACATTCGCGGATCACCGGCAATAATTGATCAGGTGTTGCATTAGGGAAGGCGATGTTGAACTCTTCGCCGCCGATGCGATAAAAATGCTCATGTAAGTCGTGCTTGTGAAACACCCCGATCAAAGTTTCTGCAGTTTGGATCAAAACCGTATTCCCGGCTAAATGACCGAAATCTTGATTGATTTTCCGCAGTCGATCAATATCTAATGCCATTAAGCTCAACGGTTCATGGTTGGCTTGGGCATGGTCAAACAATGCCGTAATATCCGCTTGATTACGGGTGTAAGTTTTTTCGTTAGTTAAATTGTCATAAGCAGCCAAAGCTTCCAAATGTTTTTGATGTTGGAATTGTTGCCACTGTAAGTTCCAATAAAAGCTGGTAAAGGCGCCCATCACCAAAAACATCGCAACTGCTTGCGTCGCTAACCGACCGTCAACGCGCAATCCCATCGCTAACGGTGGCACAGTGTACCAATAAGCAATGGCAGCAAAAGTTGCCACTACCATCAAGGTCCGCGCGCGATAGCGAATTTTTTCTTTGCCGATCCGCACTAAAACCAAAATCACCACCATCGCCGCCATTGCAAGCAATCCCCAAGCTGATTGCCCGCTGGCATGATGAAAAAGCCAAACGCTTGCCAGTCCAAGCGCCCGCACAACATATTCAACTAACGTCATTTGTTCATCAAATAAAGGCACGATCAAGGTGAATAAGCCGATGTTGGCAAACATCATGCTATCCATAAAGCCGGCATAACCACCATAAGTCATCAACGCCCCGATCATTAATGGCATCAACGTCAAAAACCAGCGAAAAGCAGTTTTATACTGACCGTCACCGAGTGCTTTGCGCCACAAATATAAATCAAAGCCGACAAACCCTGCGGTGAAAAATGTCGCCGCAACTGTTTGCACCAGCCACATGCCCATCGATAAATTTCCAAAATTAAAGTTCAAGCCGCTCTCCCCTCCGGCTGTTTCACATTTTGGCTCCATTTTCTCACAATTATTTTGTCATGAAAAGGTGGTTTAACAGGGTTTTTATGAAAAATAACACGTTACGCGCGACTTGTTTTCACCGCCATCACCGCAAGCCGCGTGTTAAAATAATTCTATTAATTATTGGAGGCCTATTCGTGAGTTATAAAGCCATCGCATTATTTGATTTAGACAAAACATTGTTAAATCCCCAAAAACAAATTCCACCGGAAAACCTCGCTGCGCTGCAGGCGTTAAACGACAATCACGTCTTAACGGTGCTTTCCACTGGACGCAATTATTATGAACTGGCAGACTGGATGCGCATCGGTCACATTCCCAGTGCCATCGCCGCTAACGGCGCTGACGTCTATCACAATGGGCATCACTTATATGAAAGTCCGGTTGGCTTGCCACAACTACACCGCCTAACGCAACAAGCTGGTCAAGATGGCGTCGCGTTAGCCTATTATAACGGCCGTCGTTCTGCGCTTTCTCAAACCACCCCAGAAACCGAAGCCAATTATCAATGGGTTCGTCAAACGCCTCCGCCAGTCGATCCGAAATTCTTCGATCACGATGATGTCTGCATGATGCTGATTTTCTTGGCGCATAATGCCAAAGGCGACGCCATGGGAGAATGGTACATCAACGCTTTTCCAGAATTACAATTTTATCGCAATGGGGAAAGCACATTAGATATCGTCAATGCCCACCAATCCAAAGCTAGCGGTTTGGAGATCTTGATGAAACAACCAGAACTCGCCAGCTTACCAACATATGCTTTTGGCGATGGCAACAATGATATCGAGATCTTACAAGCAGCGACTGTCGGCGTCGCCATGGGGAATGCCTTGCCACAAGTCGCCGCGATCGCGGATTATCAAACTGACGACTATTTACACGGTGGGATCCCTAAGGCCCTTAAACATTTTGGGCTGATTTAATTAAATAACATTATTCTGTTCTTCAAGCCGATGATTTCGGGGTTATTTCCGGATACAATAATTTGACGAATCAAACGTTTGTTCGTATACTAATAAAGGACGTTTGGTGTACCGTTTGTGAATCAAACAGACCGATACCATTCCCCGAAAAAATAATTTTTTTATCTATCCAAGGTTGTTCTCGTCGGCTACAGCGCTGTTATACCAGCCTGTACCAGCAAATTTACCCTTGACAAGCTCAGCCGCCAGCTATTGGGTTGCGCGGACTTGTGAACCAATTTTCACAAACTTTCAAAAATTGGCGTTTGGTTAAATTCTGCTATACTGGAATCAACTTGTTGCCGCGACTGCTGGTTGCGACACTTGGATTAGATAACTTGGAGGCCTTTACGTGATCGATCAATCTACCCTTAAGCCCATTGTGTGGCTGAATGATAACTGCTATATTACGTTAGTTCCAGACGCCGCGTATAATTTGGAAGTCTGGGAACGCGATTCTAACGATCACGAACAGCGCCTTGGCCGCATGGATTATAAATTCCATCGCGATACTTTCGCTGGCTTCATTTATCGGCTGCTGCCAAAAATCGATTTATTACAGATCCACGCGATTCAAAAGCGCCTCAATCCCTATTTTGATTTGGAAGTGTAACCATGGATGCTTTAGTGATGAAGTTATTGATCATGGTGATCGCCGCATTGATCACCACGATCACCTTATTGGTCTTTGAATATCGCACCAAGCAAGGCACGAAGCTGTCTTACAGCTTAAAAGGCCTTGTCGGTATTGTTTTAGTCGGCGTGTTGATCAGCCTACTGACAGTCCGCTAACCACAAAAAGCCGCAATTTGCGGCTTTTTGTTTGCACTAGAGCCTCACGATATCCGCCATCAGGCGACAGTGGGCTAGCAACGGTTCAGTGATTTGAAATGGGGACTCCAGCTGGCTCGCCGGTGCGTAGTGAGGGTCCAAGGGATTTGTCTAGCCGAGAGCCTCGCTACGCTCACCTCTCGCCGGATCTCCACCTGCGGCTTTCCGTAAGCGGTAAATCGCTAACGGAAATCTCACTACGCACCGGCGGCCAGCTTCCGTCCTCATTTCAAATCACTTCCACTACGCTAGTCCACTGTCCCCGATGGCTACGAAATGCGTAATGCCTACGTTGATATCATGTTTAGTCATAGTAAATGACGTCGTAACTCGGCGTATTTGACTTGTAAGCCAGTGATATCAACGTAGAAAAGCTGTGGACGGAGATGATTTGGCAAAACGGAGGTGAATTGGACAATTGCCTGTGGGAGTGAAATCAAGTGAGACACCGGTTTGTGGCGGCTCACGCAGATTTCACCGGCAAAATATGAAACAAAGTGCTTTTCTTTGGTTCATATTTTAGTCGCAAGAACATCGGCGGTCTTTGCCGATTTCTGCAGACGGCCGCACGGCAACTTGTCCAATTCACCGCAGTGACGCCAAATCGTCGGAGACCACAGATTTTCGTGCCGGAGGCATTTTAGTATAGTTTGCTGAAACACTTACGCTGCTGGACAACGACAGCAAAAAACCGCCGAGTCACAATCGACTCGACGGTTTTTGTTTAGGCGTGCACTTTAGCGATTTTCCCTTGTTCGATATAAACCGATAAGATCGCAGCATCTGCAGGGTTGACGCCGGAGATGCGGCTGGCTTGCGCTAGCGTCTCTGGTTGGATCTTGGTGAGCTTTTGACGGGCTTCAGTCGCTAAACCGCTGATAGCTTCATAATCGATGTTATCAGGGATCTTCTTGGCTTCCATGCGCTTGAGTTTGGCAATGCTTTGCATTTCCTTGTCGATGTAGCCAGCGTATTTGATCTGGACTTCCACTTCTTCAGCGACGTAACGATCAACTGGTGCAACTGCAGGAATAATTTCAACGAGATCAGCATAAGTAACTTCTGGACGCTTCAAGAAGTCACTTGCTAACACACCATCTTTTAACGCAGGCATATGGTGAGCCTCAAGAAAGTCAGCGACGTCTTTAGGCTTTAAGCGGGTGTTTTCCAAACGCGCTTTTTCTGCAGCGATAGCCGCCTTTTTAGCGGTGAATTGGGCGTAGCGGGCATCTGAGATCAACCCTAACTCGCGACCCATATCTGTCAAACGCAGATCGGCGTTATCATGACGCAAAATCAACCGGTATTCTGCACGAGAGGTCAACAAACGATAAGGTTCGTTGGTGCCTTTAGTCACCAAATCATCGATCATGACGCCGATGTAGGCATCTGAACGCTTTAAGGTGAAGCCAGGCTTGTTTTGGGCGCGTAAACCAGCATTGATTCCGGCGATCAAACCTTGACCAGCGGCTTCTTCATAGCCGGAAGTGCCATTCATTTGACCAGCAGTAAATAAGTTTTTGACGACTTTGGTTTCCAAAGTCGCAGTCAACTGCCAAGGTTCAATGATGTCATATTCGATCGCATAACCTGGACGCATTAATTCTGCGTGTTCCAAACCGGCAACCGAGTGCAACATTTTCAATTGGACTTCTTCTGGCATGGAGGTTGAGAAGTCGCCGACGTAATATTCGTCAGTATCGCGGCCTTCTGGTTCCAAGAACAATTGATGACGCGGCTTGTCAGCAAAACGCACCACTTTGTCTTCGATCGATGGGCAATAACGAGGGCCGACGCCTTTGATCACACCAGAAAACATTGGCGCGCGATCGAGGTTTTGACGAATGATATCATGTGTCGTGCCATTGGTGTAAGTCATCCAGCAAGACAATTGATCTTTTAAATACATGGAATCAGGAGTCATAAAGCTGAAGTGATGTGGGGTGGTGTCGCCTGGTTGTTCTTCAGTTTTGGAAAAATCAATCGAGTTGCCTACCACACGCGGTGGGGTCCCAGTTTTGAAACGACGGAGCTTAAAGCCGTTGTCTTCCAAACTTTCAGATAACTTGATGCTTGGCAATGAGTTATTAGGACCTGAGGAATACATCAACTCGCCGATGATGATTTTCCCTCGACTGGAAGTCCCAGCAGTTAACACCACACTTTTGGCGCGATATTGCGCACCAGTGGCGGCCACAACGCCGACACAAACGCCATCTTCAACTAATAAGCGTTCTACTAACCCTTGGCGCAAATCCAAGTTTGGTTCTGCTTCGATGGTCGCTTTCATGCTACGATGGTAAGCGGCTTTGTCAGCTTGGGCCCGCAAAGCGCGGACTGCTGGGCCTTTACCAGTGTTGAGCATCCGCATTTGAATGTAAGTTTTATCAATGTTGTGACCCATTTCACCACCAAGGGCGTCGATTTCACGTACGACGATGCCTTTGGCTGGGCCGCCGACACTTGGGTTACATGGCATGAAGGCTAACATTTCCAAGCTGATGGTGATCAGCAAGGTGTGGTTGCCCATTCGCGCTGAGGCTAATGCGGCTTCACAACCTGCATGCCCGGCACCGACGACGACAACGTCATAGTCTGCTGCTGCATATTCACGAACTTCTGGCATAACTGCTCCTTTACTTCCCTAAACAAAATTGTGAGAATAACTGCGTGATCAACTCATCTGGTGCGGCATCCCCAGTGATCTCACCGAGTTTGTCCCAGGCTGCGGTCATATCGATTTGGACCAAATCGATCGGCATGCCAGCTTGAATGCCATCAAGGACGGCTTGTAAGCTGACCTTCGCTTGCCGTAATAACCCGATTTGACGACTGTTAGATACCATCAATGTGGTTTGCGAATTTTCGATCCCATCATTGAATAAATCAGCGATTTTGGTATCTAATGCCGCCACCCCAGCACCAGTGGTGATCGAGGTGCGAACGATTTGCGATTGGTCGACGCGATCGCCTAAGTCCATTTGCACTGGTAAATCTTGTTTGTTCAACACCACGATCCGTTGTTTATCTGCAGTGGCGTCAAGCAATTCAAGGTCTTCTGACGTTAACGGCTGTGACGCATCTAACACCAATAAAATCAGATCTGCTTGGGTGATCGCTTTGCGTGAGCGGGCAACGCCGATTTTTTCGACTTTGTCTTCGGTATCGCGGATCCCAGCAGTGTCGATCAACTTCAACGGCACGCCGCGAACGTTAACATATTCTTCCAACACATCACGCGTGGTGCCGGCAACATCTGTGACAATCGCTTTGTCTTCATGCAACATGTGGTTCAACAAGCTGGATTTCCCGACATTTGGCCGCCCAACGATGGCTGTGGCTAATCCTTCGCGTAAGACTTTCCCTTGGCTAGCGGTTTGCAACAATTCGTCGACTTTAGCTAACACCATCTCTGCTTTTTCTTTGAGCATTTGGGTGGTCATTTGATCCGTATCGTATTCGGGATAGTCGATGTTGACTTCGACTTGCGCTAACACTTCTAAGATCTCTTGGCGCAAATTCGTGATCAACCGGCGTAAATCGCCATCCAGTTGATCGACTGCCACTTGCATCGCGCGATCGGTTTTGGCGCGGATCAAGTCCATCACCGATTCTGCTTGCGTTAAGTCAACGCGACCATTTAAAAAGGCGCGTTTGGTGAATTCACCTGGTTCAGCGAGCCTTGCACCTTGGCCTAACAACAATTGTAAAATGCGGTTCGTTGGGACGATGCCACCGTGACAATTGATTTCGACCATATCTTCGCGGGTGTAAGTTTTTGGTGCACGCAACACGCTGACCATTACTTCATCAACCACTTGGTGATCATCTGGATCTAAAATATGACCATAATTAATGGTATGGCTGGCCACTTTGGTCAAGTCTTTGCCTTTGAACAGCGTTTCGGCAGTTTGGACGGCATTTTCACCGCTTAAGCGGACAATACTGATGGCCCCTTCACCAGGCGGCGTGGAAATCGCTGCAATGGTGTCATATTCTGTGATGGTTGATGGCAAGATTAAGCTTCCTTTCAAACAAAAAAGTGCACCATCCAACTTGCGGACGCCAAATAGGGTCTCGCAAATTGGACAAAGCACTTTGACTACTTCATCGATTAATTTGAACTCATTGTATACAAAAAGTCAGTGTTTGGCAAGTTTAATGTCTTGCTGGTGTGATCACCACATACCGTCTAGGATCAACGCCTTCGGAATGGGTCTCCACATAAGCGTTATCTGACAAGGCGGAATGAATCGCTTTGCGTTCAAACGCTGGCATCGGATCTAAGTACACCGCAGCACCTGTGGCCACGACGTCTCGCGCAGTTTTTTGGGCGAGGCGTTTGACTGCAGCATCGCGACGCTCACGATAATCCCCGACATTGACCATGATCGTCCATTTGGCTTTGCCATAACGATTAAATTCGGTTTGGGCTAAATATTGAATCGCATTGATGATCTTACCGTGTTTGCCGATCAACTGCGCTTCTTTGTCAGTGACCACGTCAAACCAGACTTTATCACCTTTGCGTTGGCTATCAATAGTTGCTGTGATTTGTAGTTGGCGAATGATATCTTCTAAATAACTTTGCACCAAGGCGATCGCGGTTTGATCGTCGCGTTGACGTTTATCGCTTGCGGCATGTGGCAAATGCACGTGATGCGCAGGCTTAGGCTTTGGCGCAGGTTTTGGTTCTGGGGCGATCACCAACGGCTTTAAGTTGACGATCGCGGCTTTTTTCCCTAAACCGAATAACCCTTTTTTGCCTTCTTGAATCACATCGACGCTAACGGCATCGCGGGCAACGCCTAAACTTTGTAAGCCTTGGTCGATCGCTTTTTGAATGGTGGTGCCTTGAAAAGTCGGCATAATGTCCTCCGAGGTTGAAATTCTCACAAAAAATCGAAAACGAGGCCGAGACTGATACACGTGTCTGGGCCTCGTTTAAGTTTAATTAACGCTTGCGCAAGGCATTTTTAAGGGCTTTACGTTTCGCTTTTTCTTTGTCTTTAGCGGCTTGGGCTTTAGCTTCACGCTGGCGACGTAACTTGAATGGATTTTGGATCAAGAACGTTTGGGCCAAGGAGAAGGCGTTGGTAACCACCCAGTAAATCGCTAAGGCACTTGGGAATTGGAACGCCATGAATAAAATCATCAAAGGCGAAATGGCAACCATCGCCCAAGACATCGTTGTGCGTTGTGGTTGGGCCAACGTCGACACCAAACTAGTCAGCAAGGTGAAGATCGCCGCTAAGATCGGCATGATGAAATAAGGATCAGGTTGTGCTAAGTTGACCCACAAGAAATGCCCAGTCTTTAACGCATCGGTACGGTAAATGGCTTGATACAAGGCAAACAAGAATGGCATTTGAATCGCTAATGGCAAGCAACCCATGATCGGGTTGATCCCTTCTTCAGCGTAAAGCTTTTGCGTTTCTTGTTGGAGCTTCTTTTGGGTCTCAGTATCTTTGGACTTATATTTTTGTTGAAGTTCTTTGAGTTGCGGGGCAATTTCTTGCTGCTTGCCCATCGACTTCAATGAAATATAACTCAATGGGAAAATGATGATCCGGATCAACAAGGTGAAGATGATGATCCCGACCCCAGCATTGCCGCCAAAGAACTTCGCTAACCATAAAATGAATTGACCAGCGTTATAAATAACGTAACGATCCCAAAAGCCGGTACTGTTGGCAGTGACAGTAGAAGTGCCACACGCCGTCAGCACGACAGCCATTGCCATCAAAGCAAAGACTGCCCCCAGCCGCTTAACGGTTTTCTTACTCACGTGAATCCCTCTTTCGTCAACGTGTCACGCAATGATGCGTGCGACTAGATGATGTCAACGTCGTCAGCAAGTATGCCAGCTAACGTCAACACGTGGATCAAGTTTTTCTTGGTTTGGGCCATATCAAGCTTGGCCGCACCACGGCGAGCGATCACCAAAAAATCCGCTTGCGGATCGATTTCTGGTTTTAATTCCAATAGGCTTTGGCGCACATAGCGTTTGATCCGGTTGCGACCAACAGCAAAATGCGCGACTTTTTTCCCCACTGAAATGCCCACCCGAAAATGTGGTTGATCTCGTTGCAGGTGGTAGATCACGAAATTACGGTTAGCCACCGACTGCCCGTGATCAAACACATCTTGAAATTCAGCTTCTTTTTTGATGCGATACGACTTACGCACGAAATCTCCCTCACAATCTGTCCTTAAGTATACAAGATGCGACGATTTGACGCATTAGTTTCTTAGTATTTCCTATGTAATATGTTGAATTGTCACCTGAATTGGTGAAGTCGGTCGAAACTCCAAGCATGGCCGGCGGCACATAACGAGGGTCCTCGACAAAGCTAGTCTGGATGTCTCACTATGCTCGCCACCAGCCGGATCTTTGTCTGCGGCTTCTGCTAAGCGATAAATCGCTAAGCAGAATCTCGCTATGTGCCACCGACCAGCCTTCCGTTTCAACCAACTCACACTGCAAGATCAATCGTTCATCACAATAATTACTGATCAACCAGTCATCTAATGTGCAATCGACGAAACCGAACAACTGATGCAGTGCCAGCACCCAGCGCGGAGTCAATTGATCAGGCAACGAATTTGCAAAAAAAAACCACTGACGCGGTCAGTGGAGTTTTTAGGCAGATAATACTTTACGTCCCTTAGCGCGACGACGAGCTAAAACTTTACGGCCGTTCTTCGTGCTCATACGCTTCATGAAGCCATGGACGCGTTCGCGATGACGCTTCTTTGGTTGAAATGTCCGTTTAGTGGTCATGGTAGCACCTCCTATTTAGAATACTATTTTCAGTAACTTTGTTTACTTATCAAACATTATCCCATTATACGGATGACTGGTAGTCACGTCAAGCATTTGGTGTTATAATCCCGGAATTTTCTTTTCCACAGAAAACTGAAATTTGTAGAAAACCTGTGTATAAGTTGTCAAAAGGCGATTTTTCACTTTCACGGTCATCCACAAGATACGCGCAGGTTTTCCGCAAGTTCACATCCCTGTTCAGAAGTTTTCCACAGGCTGTTTTTAACTTGTTTATAACTTGTGAAACATGCGTTCTAATGGGCTTGTTCAATTTTCTGAATTTGTGGACAACTCACCGAAATCCGCTGATGTTCATGAGTTGCTCACGACCTTGTGGAAAAGTTTTTAACATGGGTGTGGGTGAACTTTTCCTCATGTTGCGAATTGTGTGGAAAACTACTTTGCTTGTGGAAAACTAATTGAGAAAATGCTAAACTTAATGTCGCGATGCTTTGCGCTTTTTTGGTTGAATATTTATACATCAACGTGAAGCAAACGCCGCGCGTACAGCTTTTGTACGTGAAAGGAGGGTTTAGGGTGCCAACAATCGAAGAACTGTGGGCGTATTTACAAGATAAATTCCGCGCAAGTTTGACTGCGACCGGGTATAGTACCTGGATCAAAGATGCCAAACCTGTACGCCTCACAGGCAATACATTAACCATCGGCGTCCCTTCGGAATTACACAAAAACTATTGGGAGAAACGCTTAGTCACCAAAGTCGTGGAATGGGCTTTTGCCTACAACAACTTAGAGATCAATCCTGTCATTGAAATCACCGGCTCTTTACCTGATGAAGTGATCGGGTTAGGCAATGCTGAGCCTGAACCAGAAGTCAAAAAAGTGGTCCCTACCTATAAGGAAACCACCCACCTCAATCCGAAATACACGTTTGAAACGTTTGTCACTGGCAAAGGCAACCAAATGGCCCATGCTGCAGCGTTAGTCGTTTCTGAAGAACCAGGGATGTTGTACAATCCGCTGTTTCTTTATGGTGGCGTCGGTTTAGGGAAAACTCACTTAATGGAAGCTATCGGCCACCAATTGGTGGAATACAAACCTAATGCCAACGTGAAATATGTGACGTCAGAAGCCTTTGCCAATGACTTCATCAACTCGATCCAAACCAAAAAACAAGAACAGTTCCGGCAAGAATACCGCAATGTCGATTTACTTTTAGTCGACGATATTCAATTTTTTGGTGAAAAAGAAGCCACCCAAGAAGAATTCTTCCATACGTTCAATGCCTTATATGAAAACAAAAAACAAATCGTGTTGACGTCAGACCGTTTGCCAAGCGAGATCCCCAAGTTACAAGAACGGTTAGTGTCGCGGTTTGCTTGGGGGTTATCCGTCGATATCACCCCACCTGATTTGGAAACGCGGATCGCGATTTTGCGCAATAAAGCAGACGCAGAACATTTGGTGATCCCAGACGATACGCTTTCTTACATCGCCGGGCAAATCGATTCTAACGTCCGGGAACTTGAAGGGGCTTTGGTGCGCGTGCAAGCTTACGCGACGATGAATCACTCTGATATTTCCACTAGTTTAGCTGCAGACGCGTTAAAGAGTTTGAAGTTATCGGATAAAGACGCCGCCTTGACCATCGGCCAGATCCAACAAGTCGTCGCCAAATACTACAGCGTCACGGTATCTGAACTCAAAGGTAAAAAGCGCGTCAAACAAATCGTCATGCCGCGGCAAATTGCGATGTACTTGTCTCGTGAAATGACCGACTCATCATTACCAAAGATCGGCGCCGAGTTCGGTGGCAAAGACCACACGACGGTCATTCACGCCCATGAAAAAATCGCCGAACAAATGGGCCTTGATGAGCAATTGAAAACTGAAATTATAGAACTCAAGAACCGCCTCAAAAATCGCGGCTGATTTGGCTATGTGGACAACTTTTCAAAACGACCGGACTTATCCGTTTGACTTATCCACAAGGGGATAACAGAATGCAACGTTGTTTCGCAAAGTTTTCCACAGCATCCCCAAGGCCTACTACTATTACTTAAAAGCTTTTATTCTATTTACACTGCACCTACAGGAGGACTGTCATGAAATTCACCATCACGCGTGCCACCTTTATTAAAAAACTCAACGACGTATCGCGAGCGATCTCAAGCAAAACCACGATCCCGATTTTAACCGGATTGAAGTTAGTGCTTTCTGATAACGGCTTAGTGTTAACGGGTAGCGATGCTGATATTTCTATCGAAGCACGCATCGACGCTGATGCCGAAACCAACGACTTGCAAATCGAATCGACTGGTAGCATTGTTTTGCCAGCACGGATCTTTAACGAAGTGGTCAAGCGCTTGCCAGATGCCAAAATGACTGTCGACGTTCAAGATAACTTCCAAACAGTGATCACTTCAGGTTCTAGTGAATTTACGATCAACGGGTTAGATGCCAACAACTACCCACATTTGCCAGAAATCGTGAACCCACAACCTTTGCAAGTGCCTGCTGATGTGTTGAAGCAATTGATCAACCAAACCGTTATTGCGGTGTCCAACCAAGAAAGTCGTCCGATCTTAACTGGTGTGCATGTGATCATTTCTGATGGCCAACTGTTAGCTGTCGCCACAGATTCTCATCGCTTGGCGCAACGCACCATCGAATTGCCTGCTGCGGCAGACTCTCAATATGATGTGATCATTCCAGGGAAGTCGTTGATCGAACTTGGCCGAATGTTGACTGATGACATTCAAACAGTTGAAATGCGTTTTGCTGAAAACCAAGTCTTGTTTGTCGCTGGCCAAACCAACTTCTATTCGCGTTTGCTGGAAGGTAACTATCCAGATACGAGTCGCTTGATCCCAACTAGCTCCACGACTCAAATCGAATTCGATGCCCCAGCATTGCTGGCTGCAATTCAACGGGCCAGCTTGTTGAGTCATGAATCCAGCAACAACGTCGTGCGGTTGAACTTGAATGCTCAAGAACAAAGTGCAGTGATCTACGGGAACTCTCCTGATGTCGGGAATGTCGAAGAAGCGTTGACTTTCAACAGCTTGGCCGGGGATGATTTGGAAATTTCCTTCAACCCTGACTACATGAAAGATGCGCTGCAAGGCTTTGGCCAAGCAACCATCGAAATCGACTTCACCGCACCACTACGCCCATTTACCTTGGTGCCATCTGAAGATCATGAACACTTCATTCAACTGATCACGCCGGTGCGGACTTTCTAAATCGGTAATTGCTTCACCAAAACGTCGCGGTTGCGGCGTTTTTTTTTATTTGGCCAAGTTTGTATTTGAACTGTAAAAAATGGTTCTGCCTTCTTTTGCGTAATTTATAAAAGAGGAGGTCATTTCAATGAAAAAGCTCTTAGGCGTGTTGTTGCTGTGGGTGAGCTTTTGGTTTGTCGGTTTATCTACCGTGCACGCAGAAACGCAACCTTTGCCACCAGATTACGATCCGATTCAAGGCGGGATGGTGTTTCGACCACCCAAGGATCTGTGGATCAAGGCCGATAATTCTGTGGCGATAATTCCGATTGCATATTTGCCAGGTGGTCCACTTAAGCCCTCGGAATTAAGTCAAGCAAGTTACCACGTGACAGTAAACGGAAAGGGCGTACCAGTTCAACCTATAACTAACCCATCTCAATTAGAATTCGCAACACCATCAGAACTAAGCCTCGGCGCTATTAACACAGGCGGATTAGGTATCATCGTCCGAACTAATAGCACTGGCGATTATGCTTTAAAGATAGTAATGAACATCAATCAAGATAGCAATAACTATGAAACTGAAATGATTTTACACGCAAGAGAACAAATTTCAGCGATTACTTGGGCAGATACCAGCTTTAAAGCAATCCTTAGTCCGTTGCCTCAATTAGTATTGTGGCACCATCTTTATGGTGAAGTAACGGTTGAAGACGGCACGATAACGTCAACGATAAGTTCAAGTGCATTTAAGTGGCCATCTACGCCATCGTTTTATATGGTGACGCCTTCGAGTGTAGATACTACTGCTATCGAAAGTATCAGATTAAGCGCAGGACAACTGCAGTTAACCGTCGCCGGTGGCGTCGCAACGCAACAATTTGGATTGTTACCGATCACTTTGACAAATGGTCAACCACTTATCTTAGACTTTGATTATATAAAACCAAATCCTGGTACCAAGTTAGAATTTGTCTGGAAATTCCATCAGCAAGTTCCTGATATCACCATGCCAGACATTGTGACGGATACGCCGAGTCTCAACGCTGCGCAGGTTCAAAAAGCAAGTGGCTCATTGCAGTTGGTACTTCGGTATTCAAATGCGCAGTCAACGGTTGAATATCGAAGCTCAGTCATCACTTATGTCTATCGACCTTCGAGTCAACCATTCACTCAATCGTTGCTACCACCAGCTAACGCCACTGTCTCCTTACCAGCAATCATTCAAGGTCCGGTCACAGTAAATGCTGGCCTTGCTGATTGGCAAGTGAATCAACCAGGCATGTGGCGCCTCACCATAAATATCAGCAATTTAAAACAGGCTGATGGTGCGAGGCTACAAGCTGATCTTAAGTGGCCGAATGGTACGTTGATCACGCCGACGCAACCTTATTCAGCAAGTTATAACGGCCAACAACTGTTGCCATTGTCACAGATCGACTGGGTGTTTCAACAACAACCGCTGGCTAAAGCAGGACATTATCAAGCCGAGATCCAAATTCAAGCGATCTCTGGTCCGTAAAAAACGCAAATTTGGCTGAATGCGTACATTTGGCCAAATTTGCGTTTTTAAGGGGGTGTACGTGCCCCGATACTAGATTCGCTTAAAGTCGGCTGAAACCGCCGTATATTGCGTCATGTCATTGAGTTTTGCTCACAAAAACGGTATACTATATAGGTAGTATTATTCAAACGACAAAAGGAGTGGGCAACGAATGGCAACAGTTGAGATCTCGACTGAATACATTACGCTAGGTCAGTTGTTAAAAGATGCTGGCATCATTGATTCTGGTGGTCAGGCAAAGTGGTTCCTGGCGGAAAACCGCGTGTTGGTCAATGGGGAAGAAGATTCCCGCCGCGGTCGGAAATTGCGTGCAGGCGATACCGCAACTTTGCCTGACAACACGGTGATCACCGTGGTTCAAGCTGGATGAGGTTAGCGCATCTAACGCTAAAAAATTATCGCAATTATCCTGCGGTGGACACTGATTTTTCGCCTCAAATCAACGTGTTGATCGGGTCGAATGCTCAAGGCAAAACCAATTTGCTAGAGTCAGTGTACGTGTTAGCGTTAGCGCGGAGCCATCGCACCAACAATGATAAAGAGCTGATCAAATTTGGCAGTGATTTTGCCAAGATCCAAGGCCAAGTTGAAAAAGCGACTGGTTCGCAACAATTGGAATTGATCATTTCCACTCAAGGGAAAAAAGCGCGTCTCAATCGGATCGAACAGCCTAGGCTGTCCAGTTATGTGGGACATTTCAATGTGGTGTTGTTTGCGCCAGAAGACCTTGCCATTGTCAAAGGCAGTCCAGCGAATCGCCGGCGGTTCATCGACATGGAATTTGGTCAAATGAGCGTGAAGTATTTGCAAGAGTCGACTGCTTATCGCACTGCGTTGAAACAGCGCAATGCTTACTTGAAACAACTGCGGTTGCATCAAGCCAAAGACCTGATGTTTTTAGAGGTATTGTCGGATCAATTGGCGACTGCCGGCGCTGAAATTGTGACGCGACGGCAAGCACTACTGCAACAAATGGCGACATTTGCGGCGAAAATCCATGCAGACATCACGAAAAATCATGAAGTGCTGACCTTTCAATATGTTTCCCAAGTGCCAGAAGCGGCCCGCGGGGATGTCGCGCTTGCTAAAGCGGCAATTTTAGACTTGTTAGCCAAACATCGTGAGCGTGAGTTGATGTTAGGCACAACACTAGTGGGTCCGCACCGCGATGATGTCGCTTTTATCGTCAATGATAAAAACGTCGCCAACTTCGGTAGTCAAGGACAACAGCGCACCACTGCCTTGGCAGTGAAACTCGCTGAAATTGATTTGATGAAAGCTCAAACTGGCGAATATCCGGTGTTATTGCTGGATGATGTGTTATCAGAACTCGATGATGATCGCCAAACCCATTTACTCAAAGCGATTCAAAATAAAGTCCAAACGTTTTTGACCACAACGAGTTTGGATGGGATCGCACAAGAAATAATCGATACGCCGGCAGTCTTTTATGTGAAAGACGGCCAGCTCATGAAGGAGGAAACTAGCGGTGACTGATAAAGAAGAAGCCCAAATCGAAGCCAAAGAAGAAAAGGCAGCTGAATATGATGCCAGCCAAATTCAGGTGCTTGAAGGCCTAGAAGCCGTTCGCAAGCGTCCTGGTATGTATATTGGCTCCACTTCCCAACAAGGTCTCCATCATTTGGTTTGGGAAATTATTGATAACGGGATCGATGAAGCGTTAGCAGGTTTTGCTACCACTATCGATGTGACGGTTGAACCAGATAATTCCATTACTGTTTTTGATGATGGTCGTGGGATCCCAGTTGATATCCAACGCCAAACTGGCTTGCCTGCCCTTGAAACTGTGTTTACCATTTTGCACGCCGGTGGGAAATTCGGCGGCGGCGGATACAAAGTTTCTGGTGGGTTGCATGGTGTCGGCGCGTCAGTCGTCAACGCCTTGTCCACTAAACTTGACGTCACTGTTAGCCACGGCGGCAAGTATTATTACATGGACTTCACCCGCGGCAAAGTGAACACCAAAATGAAAGTCATTGGCGATGCCCCAGAGCATGCCCATGGCACCAAAGTTCACTTTATTCCCGATCCCGATATTTTCACGGAAACCACCACTTATGATGACAAGATCTTAACGCAGCGGATCCGCGAGCTGGCCTTTTTGAACAAAGGGTTGAAGTTGACTTTCACCGACAAGCGAGCTGACACGGCTGAAAAGCTGGTGTTCCACTATGAAGGTGGGATCAAAGAATATGTCGACTTTTTGGATAAAGGTAAAACCAATGTCTTAGAAGAACCGATTTATGTTGAAGGCCAAGCCAAAGGCATTACGGTGGAAGTGGCGTTGGATTATACCCAAGACTATCACACCAACTTGATGACTTTTGCCAACAACATCCATACCTATGAAGGCGGGACTCATGAAACTGGCTTTAAGTCTGCTTTGACGCGAGTAATCAATGATTATGCGCATAAGTCAGGGCAACTTAAAGACAACGACGACGCCTTGTCTGGTGAAGATGTCCGTGAAGGCATGACCGCTGTGGTTTCTGTCAAGCATCCAGATCCACAATTTGAAGGGCAGACCAAGACCAAGCTTGGTAACGCTGATGCACGGACGGTCACTGACCGGACCTTCTCAGAGCATTTTGCCAAGTACTTGATGGAACATCCAACACAAGCCCGCCAAGTCGTTGACAAAGCGATGCTTGCGTCAAAAGCCCGTGCTGCCGCTAAGCGTGCCCGCGAAGTCACCCGCAAAAAGTCTGGTTTGGAAATCTCTAACTTACCTGGTAAGTTGGCCGATAACTCCAGTAAAGATCCTGAGATCTCAGAATTGTTCATTGTCGAAGGGGATTCCGCCGGCGGTTCTGCAAAGTCTGGTCGTTCGCGGTTGACCCAAGCAATCTTACCGATTCGTGGGAAGATCTTAAACGTCGAAAAAGCCTCAATGGAACGTATTTTGGCTAACGAAGAAATTCGGACGCTGTTTACGGCGATGGGCACTGGTTTTGGCGAAGAATTCGATGTTAAAAAAGCCCGTTATCACAAATTGATCATCATGACTGATGCCGATGTCGATGGCGCCCACATTCGGACGTTGTTATTGACGTTGATCTATCGTTACATGCGGCCACTGCTTGATGCCGGCTTTGTCTACATCGCCCAACCGCCTTTGTATCGGATCCGCCAAGGTAAAATGATGCGCTACATCGACTCTGATGAAGAACTTGAAGAAGTATTAGGGACGCTGCAACCAAGTCCGAAACCTGAAATTCAGCGTTATAAAGGGCTTGGTGAAATGGATGCCAGTCAATTGTGGGAAACTACGATGGATCCTGATAAGCGCCGCTTGTTGCGGGTATCACCAGAAGACGCTGAAGCCGCAGATGGCATTTTTGAAATGTTGATGGGCGATAAAGTCGAACCACGCCGCAAGTTTATCGAAGACAACGCGGTTTATGTCGATGCCAAAAACATTGATGCTTAACTATGAGCTTCGGCAGTTGAAAATTTAGGCTTCCAGCTGGCACAGCACGACATGGTGAGGGTCCTCGGGAAAGCTAACTTGGATCAGGCGCAACGCGACTGATCCAAGTGGATCTTTCCCTGCGGCTTTCCGTAGGTGGTAAACCGCCAACGGAAATCTCACCATGTCGCACTGACCAGCTTCCAGCCTAAATTTCCAACTGCCTGCGAGTTAAGCTGATCAATGATTGAATCGACCTGGAGTCCAGAATTTTTCGACACCTAAACAAAGAATTTCAAACTTAAACGTCATGATGAATTGAAAGGAGCAATGCAGCATATGGATGACCGCCAAGAAAGTCGGATCACGACTGTTAATTTGGCCAAAACGATGAAAACATCGTTTCTGGAATATGCCATGAGTGTGATCGTCGCCCGGGCTTTGCCTGATGTGCGCGATGGCCTCAAGCCAGTGCAGCGCCGGATCTTGTATGGGATGAATGAACTTGGGGTGACCCCTGATAAGCCATACAAAAAGTCCGCTCGTATCGTCGGGGATGTCATGGGGAAATACCACCCACATGGTGACTCATCGATTTACGAAGGCATGGTGCGCATGGCGCAAGACTTCTCTTACCGTTACATGTTAGTCGACGGCCACGGGAACTTTGGGTCAGTTGATGGTGATGGTGCCGCTGCGATGCGTTACACTGAAGCGCGGATGAGTAAGATCACCATGGAAATGTTGCGCGACATCAACAAAGACACCATCGACTATCAAGATAACTATGATGGCACAGAAAAAGAACCAGTGGTTTTGCCGGCACGTTTTCCTAACTTGTTAGTCAACGGTGCCACTGGGATCGCCGTGGGGATGACCACCAACATTCCACCGCACAATTTAGCTGAAGTGATTTCTGCGTTGCACATTTTAATGGACAATCCAGAAGCCACCACTGCTGACTTGATGACCGCTTTGCCAGGGCCTGACTTCCCAACTGGGGCGTTAGTGCTAGGGAAATCTGGTATTCGCCGCGCTTATGAAACAGGGAAAGGCACCATCACGGTTCGCGCTAAAACCGAGATCGTCACCGAGAAAAACGGTCGCGAACGCATCATCGTCACCGAAATTCCTTACATGGTCAACAAGGCCAAGTTAGTGGAACGTATTGCTGAACTTGCTCGCGAAAAGAAAATCGAAGGGATCACTGATCTTAACGATGAATCTGACCGCGATGGGATGCGCATCACCATCGATATTCGCCGCGATATGTCAGCATCCGTGGTCTTAAACAACTTGTTTAAGTTGACGCCTTTGCAAACTGGCTTCTCCTTTAATATGGTGGCTATCGTCAACGGCGCGCCAAAGACGTTGCCATTGAAGTCGATCCTTGAATATTACTTGGAACACCAAGAACAAGTGATCCGTCGGCGGACGGCTTTTGAATTGAAGAAAGCCCAAGCCCGCGAACATATCTTGGAAGGCTTGAAGATCGCCTTAGATCATATTGATGAGATCATCAGTATTATCCGTGGTAGTGAAACTGGCGACAAAGCCAAAGTCATTTTGATGGACAAGTACGCTTTGTCTGATAAACAAGCCCAAGCGATTTTGGATATGCGCTTGGTTCGCTTAACTGGTTTGGAACGCGACAAAGTTGAAAATGAATTAAGTGAAATTCGCAAAGCCATTGCCGATTACAAAGATATTTTGGCTCGGCCGGAACGAGTTCACCAAATCATTTACGACGAATTGTTGGAAATTCAACGGAAGTTTGGCGACAAACGCCGCACGGAACTTTTGGTCGGCGAAGACTTGAACATCGAAGACGAAGACTTGATCGAAGAAGAAACAGTGGTCATCACCTTGACGCACAATGGTTACGTCAAGCGTTTGCCACAATCTGAATTCAAGTTACAAAACCGCGGTGGTCGCGGTGTCCAAGGTACCGGTGTTCATGATGACGACTTTGTGGAACATTTGATCTCCACTTCGACGCATGATGTGCTGTTATTCTTCACCAACTCTGGTAAAGTTTACCGCGCTAAAGGCTATGAGATCCCAGAATATGGGCGCACCGCCAAAGGCATTCCGATCATCAACTTGTTAGGCATCGACAACAACGAGAAGATCCAAACGGTGATCAACGTCAACAACGGTGAAAAACACGCTGACTACTTGTTCTTCGTGACCAAACACGGGATCGTTAAGCGCACGCCTGTCGCGGAATTCTTGAATATCCGCAAAAACGGGTTGATCGCCTTGAACATGAAGCCAGACGATGAACTTAGTCGCGTGATCCCAACGACTGGGGATGCGACGATGTTGATCGGGACGCATAACGGCTACTCAGTCACCTTTAAAGAAGATTCGGTGCGCTCCATGGGCCGTTCAGCTACTGGTGTCCGTGGGATCCGCTTGCGTGATGACGATTATGTGGTCGGCGCCGACGTCTTAACGCCTGATTCTGAAGTTTTCGTGGTTTCTGAGAAAGGTTATGGCAAGCGTACGGCTGCTGCTGAATACCCGATCAAAGGCCGCGGGGGTAAAGGGATCAAGACTGCCAATGTCACCGAAAAGAACGGGCCATTGGCCATCGTCACCACGGTTTCTGGTCATGAAGATATTATGGCGGTCACCGACGCAGGGGTCATGATCCGCTTTAACATCGACACCGTTTCGCAAACTGGTCGTGCGACCTTAGGGGTGCGTTTGATGCGTGTTGATGCAGGGACTAAGGTCGTGACTGTGGCTAAGTTGGCTGAAGAAATCGAACCTGATGATCCAAACACACCTGCTGCAACCACTGACAGCACTGCAACCACTGATGCAGCGGCAACACCTTCCAGTGATGCACCAGCAGGGGATGCTGATGCGCAAGTCAACGAATTGCTGAACCGCGCTGAGGAAGATCAAGCTGACGATTCAGACGACAACGAATAAGTACCATCAAAAACAGCCAGTTTGCACTGGCTGTTTTTGTCTTTTTCTGAGGTGTTATTTATTCATGCCTCAAGGCGCAAAGATTTACCGGGAGAAATTTATTTATTTATATTTAGCGACAGCGGGAAAACGATGTGGCAACGGATCAATGCGAATCGCTTGAATAGCTTCAAAGACAACACAAAATCCACGAAACTAGGGCTAATTTCGTGGATCTGCATATGCGATTACGTTCAGATCGCTTTTAAGTATCAGGTGGGTGTCTGCGTAGCCTTGGCTTATTGTACCTTAGCCGCTTTGATCGCTAATAAGCTCTGCATTGCCGTTCGTTCACAGGCTTCACCTGCTTCTCATGTCACCATGAGGCAGTACTTCCGCGTATGCCTTGTTTGCGTCCACCAAAGGAGACACTTCAGTACCGGCACTCTGGTATGGAAGAGCCAGCCATTAGAGTCACCTCACCTGACTGCGGATCGCTCTTCCTCGGTTTGCGAGGCACTTCCCCTCGTTGCGAAGTAATACTGACGACGTAGCCTTAGCCGCCCCTTCCTCCTCGATACCGCTTACAAGATAACACCATAAAAAGTTGAAGTCCAGCATTTTATTGTAAAGGTTTTGTATCGTGACACTGAATATTCTTTATAAATAAAGTACATTTATCTAAACTGACGTTATATTGGTATATATATTTCGAAAGGAGCGCATATGACCTTTAAATTGAGTTTTCTCGAGATCATTGGCCGTTTATTTTTAGCCATCATCGTATCTGCGGTGATCGGTTATGACCGCGAACATAAGAATCGTCCAGCTGGTATGAAGACCCATGTGCTGGTGTGCTTAGGCGCATGTATTATGGCTTTGGTCCAAAAAGAAATCGGCTTTGACGCGTTGAACACTGCCTTGCAATATCCAAAACTATCAGGCGTGATGCGGGCTGATGATGCGCGGTTGATCGCTCAAGTGGTTTCTGGGATCGGCTTTTTAGGTGCTGGGACCATTATGGTGCAACATCGCACCGTGCGTGGATTGACCACGGCAGCGAGTTTGTGGGCTGTTGCTGGATTAGGCTTAGCCATTGGGATGGGTGATTACGAAATTGCGGTCGCCAGTGCCGCGGCAGTGATTTTAGTTTTGGTATTTCTCAAACGGATCGTCCATGTGAACGCAATGAAACGTATTGAAATTCAGTATCATCATCGCGTAGCCACAAAGCAGTTCATCCAAGATTACTTTGAAGCGCACCATATCGAAGTTAATGACGTGAACTTTCAAGTGACGCAAGATGATCAACAAGCGATTTACGTCAATATTTACGAGATCAGCTTGCCCAAAGACTTGAATCTCCCTGAGATCATTGAAGACCTGTCGTTAAATAAAAACGTGATGCGGATCCAAACTGTCAGTTTGTGAGCCGCTGGGAGAAAATCAGCGGAAAAAAGGCTTATAATTTGCCAAATGCCACAAGCTGGTGCGACAATGAAATCAACGCACAAAAGGTTTGTATTTGACAATAGATTATGATAGTATTTTAGTTTGTGAGTATGTGGCCTTTTAGGTCACCGACTCCTTGCCCGCAACAACGCGGGCCAAAGTCCATAAGGAGGTGAAATGTCAATGGCTACGACCAAGTATGAAATTACCTACATCATCCGTCCAGATATGGATGAAGCAGGCAAAGCTGCGCTGATCGAACGTTTTGACAATATTTTGAAGGAAAATGGTGCTACCATCATTGATTCCAAGGATTGGCAAAAGCGTAAGTTCGCATACGTTATCGGCAAGTACACTGAAGGTGTTTACCACATCGTCAACTTAACTGCTGATGACGCCGCTGCGATCAACGAATTCGACCGTTTGTCCAAGATCTCTGGCGATATTCTTCGTCACATGATCGTCAAGCGCGAAGACTAATTTTTCGCTGTATAGAAGGGGTGCGTAGGGATGATTAATAGTGTTTCTTTAACCGGCCGCTTAACGCGTGAAGTCGAGTTGCGCTATACCCAAAGTGGGATCGCCGTTGGCCGTTTCACGCTGGCAGTTGATCGTCAATTCTCCGGAGCCAATGGGCAACGTGAAACTGATTTTATCAACTGCACCATCTGGCGTAAAAGCGCTGAAAATCTCAGTAATTTCACACGTAAAGGTTCTTTGATCGGGGTCATGGGTCATATCCAAACCGGTCAATATACCAATCAACAAGGCCAAACGGTTTACACGACAGATGTTGTCGTTGAGAACTTCGCCTTGCTGGAATCGCGTGCAACCACTGAGCAGCGTCCGCAAGATGCGACTGGGAACAATCAAAACAACGGCAATAACTACCAAAACAATTTCGGCGGAGGCCAACAAGCGCCTGCAAACAATAATTTTGGTGGGAGCCAAAACGCGGCCCCAACTTCTCCATCATCCA
This sequence comes from Lacticaseibacillus porcinae, assembly GCF_003946305.1. Lineage (GTDB taxonomy): Bacteria > Bacillota > Bacilli > Lactobacillales > Lactobacillaceae > Lacticaseibacillus > Lacticaseibacillus porcinae. Next base: position 36,023 of record NZ_RHNS01000010.1, on the reverse strand, counting down.
ATAATGGTGGCAATAGCCAACCAAACTTTGGTGCGAACAATAGTAACGCCAATAACAATAGTGCTGATCCGTTTGCCAACAATGGCCAACCGATCGACATTTCGGATGATGATCTGCCGTTCTAGAATCTTTTGAAAAGGAGTGACATTCATGGCACAACAACGCCGTGGTGGCCGTCGTCGTCGCAAAGTCGACTTCATCGCCGCTAACCATATCGAATATATCGATTATAAAGACACAAACTTGTTGGAACGCTTTATCTCCGAACGTGGTAAGATTTTACCTCGTCGTGTGACTGGCACCAGCGCCAAGAACCAACGCAAGTTAACTGTTGCGATCAAGCGTTCCCGGATTATGGGTTTGCTTCCATTCGTTGCGGAAGACTAATTTGGTTTTCTAAGACCTGCCATGATGGTAGGTCTTTTTTGTTACCATCAAAATGTTGATTTGAGACTATTTGGTTGTTTATAGGAGACCGATGAATGGTTTATGCGCACTTGTTGAAGCGCCTGTTAAGCGAAGATCACCTGTCTAAAAAAGCCTTGGCTGATGCGATCAGCATTGCCCCTGCAACGTTGCGACGCCTAATGTGCGATCAAATGCCAAGCGCGTTGACGAAACGTAAACTTGAGGTTTTTCTCAAGCATCGTCAAGCGCAAGAACAATGGGTGATATACTTGGATGAAAGCTTTACCAAACGTTCAGAGCAGATGTATGTGAGTGCGACCTTGGTTAAAAGCGAAGACCGTGAGATGCAGGTGTTTCGTGAAGTGGTGTATCCCAATCAACGTAGTCTTAAAAAAGAGTGCAAAGCGGTTAGCAAACCAAATGATACGGTGCGGTTGATTTTACAAGCGTTAGTCGCTGATCCGGCCCAACGGTTTATGAGTTTAGCCCAAATGCCGCCGATTCCGTTGCTTTATCCTGCTGGTTTGGCAGTGCTCCATCCTTATTTACAATTACTGGCGGCGATTTTTACCCAACAGCGCTTAGTGGGGACGGTACGCGTGGTTTTAGATGAACGCAGTGACTTTATCCCCGGAAGTTTTAAAGCCGCAGCGCAAAGCTTACAAGCGTATTTGGTGCCTTACTATGTGATGGTGCCGAACATTATCATCACCCAGAAAAATTCCAAATTATCATTAGGCATTCAAAGCAGTGATTTTGTTGCCAACGGCGCAGTGAAGTTCACTTCAGCGCAGTTGCAAATTTATGGGGTGAAAACCTTGGCCTTAACCCCTACTGAACAGGCACGTTTAACGCGTCAGTTGCTAGGCATCAGCGATGGCCCTCAAGGAGTCAACAACATATTGCGGCAACTCAAACGGTTATATACGTTAGTTGAAAAAGTCACACAACTCACCGTTCAGCCATTACCTTTGGCTTTAACCACCAAACGGCAAATTGAACCGATCATCATTGGCTTACCAAAAAAAGCCAAACAAACCATTGCCCAGCTCCCATTGGAAACTTGGTATGATCTGTTGGCTATTTTGGCAATATTATTGAGCCATGCTGACTTGCTTGATGCGCAGGCCAATATGGCTAAGCAATCGATCAAAATCATCGACCGTCTGGAAGCAAGTTGTCAGTGGTTGTTTGAGGTGTTGGCAAGTGGTTAGTCTTTTTTCCCAGCATAAACAGGGAAAGCTTTGTCTTCGCCATAATCGGTGAATTGAATTTGATTCAGTGTTGCCATATCAGCATCGCTGATGGCGAAATCAAGCTCAGCATTTGCGGTTAAATGCGCGATACTGCTTGATTTAGGCAACGGTAATAAGTTTAGTTGTAAGTCGTATTTGATCGCCAGTTGCGGCACTGAGACGCCATATTTAGCCGCTACAGCAACGATCGTGGGTTCATTGATCATCGCACCATGGGCAACTGGAGAATGGGCTTCGGTCAAAATGTCATGTTGGGCATCAAATGCAATGACATCAGTGGGGACATTGCCGATATGCGCTAAGACTTGATTGACTTGCGGTTTGATGGTGCTGTGATCAAGAATATTTTGGACGTCGACAGGTTCGAAATTTGAGATTCCGATGGCACGGAGCTTACCTGCTTTGTAGGCATCTTCCAAGGCGTGCCAAGCGGCTTGATTGCCTTCAAAGTAGTGATCACCATCACGGAAGTTCGCCCAAGGTTCTGGGGCGTGGATCAACATTAAATCGATGTGATCTAAGTTTAATTTCCGCAACGATTCATCGATCGCAGCTGCTGCGGAATCATAATCTTTATGTTCGGCAGCGAGTTTAGTCGTAATAAATAAATCATCGCGGGCGATGCCAGATTGCTTGATCCCGCGGCCAACGCCAGCTTCATTGCCGTAAGCTTGCGCGGTATCGATATGGCGATAGCCTGCTTTGATCGCGTTTGCAACGAGGCGATCGACTTTGTCATCATCGACTAGCCATGTCCCTAACCCAAGTTTAGGCACCTTAACGCCGTTATTTAAGGAATAAAATTCATTGTGAATCGTCATGTTAGTCCTCCGTTTGATAGATTTTCTTCGCTAAGCCAAAAGCACTCCAAGCTTTTGGCCAACCTGAGTAAAAGGCCAAATGGGTGATGAGTTCCACCATTTCATCTTTGGTGACGCCATTTTGTTTGGCGATTTTCATGTGAGCTTCTAATTGTGGGAATAAGCCTTGTGCCATTAACGCTGAACAAGTGATCAAGCTACGATCACGCGGTGACATTTGACTTTCACGTGACCATACTTCACCAAATAACACATCATCATTGAGTTCCGCGAACTTTGGGGCAAAATCACCCAGTTGATCGCGTCCTGCCGTTTGTTTTTTCATTTTTTAGTCCTCCAAAGCGTTGTAATCAGAATCAGATACCGCTTCTAACCATTCAGGGGTCCCGGCAGTGATCGCGATGTGGCTAAACCAAGAGTTTTTAGTGGCGCCATGCCAGTGTTTAACCCCATCTTTGGTGACGACGGTGTCGCCGACATGTAATTTGCGAGCAGGTTGGCCTGCTTCTTGATACCAACCCTCACCGCCTGTGACGATCAATAATTGATAGCCATTATGGTGAATGTGCCAATGATTGCGACAACCTGGCTCAAAGCTAACTTCACCGACGCCGACATTGATATCAGGATCAGCAATTAAGTTCCGTAAATAGCTGTTGCCGGTGAAATATTTCGCGTAGGCTGTGTTAAGCGGGCCATTAGGATAAAGTTTAGAGATTTGTTCGGTCATGTTTTTCCTCCTGATCAAGGCGATTGAGATAAGCTTCAAAGCTTTCGTCTTCAGCGATCGTGGCGTCGACTTTGCCTTGATACCAATCGATTTTGTGTTCTAAAACTGCCAGATTGTTTTGTAAGGCGCGGATCTGTGCATGTGCTTCGTCAGCAACATCATGAAGTAACGTTAACCGCTGATCAATGGTGGCATCACCTTGCGCCCGCAACTTCACATAAGTTTTGAGCTGCGACATCGTCATACCAGTGCCTTTGAGATGCAAAATAAAAATCAACCACTTCACATCTTCTTCGGTGTAATAGCGTTGATCATTGGCGTCGCGATGCGGCATCAACAAGCCTTCTTGCTCGTAGTAACGTAAGGTATAAGCTGATAAACCAACTTTGGCGGCGAATTGTCCGATGCGATAAGTTGTCATGTGCCACCTCCTCATGACTGTAGCATAAGCCTTTGAGTGGACTCTAAGGCAAGCATTTTTTTGAAAAAGTTTTTGCGGTCAAGAAAAAAGCCGCTCAAGGCGGCTTTTCACAGTTAAGCTTGTTCTGGTGCAGCGTCTGGTTGACTGTCAGCAACAGGTTCGCTTTCGACGTCAGCTTTGGCTTCAGCGCGGAGTTTGCGTTCCAATTCGCGAACGATTTCGGTGTGGCGCTTTTCGGAAAGCTTGACTTTGAAGGTGTAAACCAATGCGGATAAGATCAACATCACCATTGGGATATAAAACATGTAGGACTTGAAGGTAAACAATTCTCCTGCAGTGATACTAGAAGGCTTGGCATTGCCTACCATACCAGCATGCACAGCAGCTAAGCCGACCACGCCCATGGCGATCGCACCAGCAAGTTTATCGATCAAAGGCCGAACAGAAAGGGTAACAGATTCGTTGCGGGTACCATTTTTCCATTGGCCATATTCTACAGAGTCAGTGATCGTCATTAACGCAGCTAAGAAGATCATCGGGTAAGGGAAGAAGAAAATCGCAACGGCAAACAGTACCATCGTCAAGTTCGTGCCTGCTAATAAGAACAACAAGTAGCCGACAAACATCATCGCAATGCCACCAACGAAGATCTTTTCGCGGTGTAAAATCGCGACTAAAGTTGGGAATAACACCACGGAAATGATCCCTAAAATCGCGGTGATGACGCCAACTAAGTAGAATTTGTCAGACGCCCCTAACACATAAGTAAAGTAGTAAGCAGTCAATGAGTTCGTCACCACATAACTCATGGCAAACAAGAAGTAGGCTAACGATAACCACATCAATTGATCGTTTTGGCCGATCACTTTAAACACATCACGGAAGCGGACGTGTTCAGTGTTTTTGCGTAAAAGGTTTTGTTTTTCTTTGGTGCCCAAAGCGACGCCTAATGCCCCTAACAATGACAGCAAGCCAATGACGACAGCAAAGCCAGTCCAACCCGCTTGCGTCTTGGTGCTACCTTGCGTGCCGGAGAATTGTTGAGAGAAGAACACGATCAACGGATAAATGATGATCGGGACGCCTTGCGCGCCTAACGTGGAGCCGAAGCGGCCGATCGTCCCAAAGCGTGCGCGGACTTTAGAATCTGTCGACAATGCCGGCAGCATGGACCAAAACGAAATATCTTTAAAGGAGTAGAAGATATCCAAAATGACAAAAGCTAAACCGAATAACACGAGATAAACGATCGGTTGGCTAGTGGCTAAGCCGCCGAAATTGGTGAAAATCAACACCAACATCACGGAACTGATCGTTGCCCCAGTTAACAGCCAAGGTTTGAATTTCCCCCAACGCGTTTGGGTGTTGTCCACGGCGCCGCCGATCAAAGGGTCACAGGCGATTTCAGCGATCCGGATCACCGTCATCATCACTGTGACGTAACCGATCATGCGCGTGTTAAAGCCTTTGTCAGCGGTATTGAATAATTGGGAAGTGACAAACAACATGAAATAAGTCGATAAGGTAGCGTAAAAGGCATCATGCCCAAAAGCCCCGAAAGCATATGATGAATATTGCTTGAGATGTTTCATAAGGTCCTCCTAAAGCGGTATCAGTGAGCGCTTACAGTTTGCGGGAAAAAGAGAACCGGCATGGCTTTGCCGGCATCACGATCAATAGCGATGTTCCATGATTTTTTGTAAGATCTTGGCCCGTTGATCTTCTTTGGCGATATCAAATTGCGTATTTTCAAGGTTGTTGAAGTCTTGGATCATTAACAAAGCTTCCAGATACAACCGCAACTGCCGTTTGATATAAACGCGGTTATCTTCTTCAGCGCCTTTGGGATTACTTGCGAGGATCGTGCGGGCGAAGGTTTCTGGGTCGATGATGATTTTGTCACTTTTAGCCATAATTGTGCTCCTTGTGTCAGGTAAACTTTTACTGATTTAGGTTTCAGCTAAAGCTGAAACCGCTAACAGAAATAATGGAATTGCAGCTAACCGGTTAGTTACAGTATAACTCTTTTTAGTAAAACGTAAAGCGTAAGTTTTGCAAATACGAGTAAATGTTTACCCGAAAGGCAAAAAAATGCCTAGCACAACGGCTAGACGAAGACGATTTATTGTAAAGCAGCATCGATTTGGGCTAATTCATCAGCTGTGAACGCTAAATGTTCCAAAGCTTTGAGATTGGCGGCTAATTGACTGGTACGCGACGCACCAACTAAGACGCTAGCCACGACTGGTTGCCGCAAATTCCAGGCTAATGCCATCGCCGCTAAGCTTTGCCCACGATTTTGGGCGATGATGTTGAGTTTTTTGACCGTTGCTAACGTCGCTTCGACCTTATCCACTTGTAAAAACGGACTGCTAGGCCGCGCCGCGCGTGAATCTTCAGGGATCCCATGCAAGTAACGATCGCTTAACAACCCTTGGGCCAAAGGACTAAAGGTGATCGCCCCGAGGTGTTGATCTTCAAGCGCTTGAAACAAACCATGTTCCGGATCGCGATTAAACATGTTGTAGCGTTGTTGTTGAATGATGAATGGTACATGTAAATCATGCAGCAATGCTGACATTTTCATCATGGCATCTGGCTGGTAATTCGAGATCCCAATGTATAATGCTTTGCCGCTGCGAACGATTTGCGCAAGAGTTTCGGCCGTTTCTTCAAGCGGTGTATCGAGATCTGGACGATGATGATAGAAAATATCGACATAATCTAGCCGCAACCGTCGCAAACTTTGATCTAATGACGCGATCAAGTGCTTACGCGACCCCCATTCTCCATAAGGTCCAGGCCACATTAGGTAGCCAGCTTTGGTAGAAATGATCATTTCATCGCGATAAGCGGCGAATTCCTCATGAAATAATCGGCCAAAGTTACTTTCTGCACTACCAGGCACAGGGCCATAGTTATTGGCTAAGTCAAAATGGGTGATCCCATGATCAAAGGCATATTCAAGTAATGCTTTTTGGTTGCTTAATGGATCGACACTGCCAAAATTATGCCATAACCCTAGGCTGATCGCTGGTAAATGTAAGCCGCTATTGCCGACTGGCCGATATTGCATGTGATCATAACGTTGTGAATTTGCTTCGTACATGACGCTCACCTCGAAAAAGTTTAGTAAACGTTGCCATTGTACCACTGTCGGGATAAATTTTGTGTTCACTTCAGCCTGAAGCATGAGGAAAAATCGCCATTTCATGGTATATTAAGCGTGTTCAGATCGGAGGACTATTATGGAAGCTTTATTGAAAGTTTCAGGGCTCAACAAAACTTTCGGCAAGAAAAAAGTTTTACACGGCGTCGACTTCACAGTGGCTTCAGGGCACGTCGTCGGCTTAGTCGGGCCTAACGGGGCAGGGAAAAGCACTATCATGAAGGCAATCTTAGGGTTGATCCCCACTGATGGCGGTCAGATCCAAATCGCAGATCAACCTGTCAGCATCACCAAACACCAAGCCTTACGCCATGTAGGGGCATTGATCGAGTATCCTGGTATTTATCCCTTCATGACCGGGCGGCAACATCTCAACTTATTTGCCGCAAAGAAGCAACGCAAACAACATATTGCTCATATCATTCAAGTGATGGGGATGGCCAGCTATATCGACAAACCAGCGAAGTCCTATTCGCTTGGGATGAAACAAAAACTTGGCATTGCGCAAGCCTTAGTCGATCAACCACAATTGGTGATTTTAGATGAACCAATGAATGGGCTCGATCCTCAAGCCGTCAAAGACTTGCGCGATATCATTCGCACGCAAGCTAAAGCTGGCACGAGTTTCTTGATTTCCAGTCACATTTTGTCAGAATTAGAAAAAGTCGCTGATGATGTGTTGATCTTAAATCATGGCCATATTATTCAACAAAGCACGATGCAAGCGCTTGTTGAAGCTGGCGGGACCACATATATTGTGCAAACGGTGAATGATCGCGAAGCATTCGCAGCGTTGCAAGCGGCGCATGTGCCAGTGAACTTGGTGGATCGTCAATTGCAGATCACCCAAACTGATCGGACCACGCTAAATGCTGCGCTGATCGCCTTAGTACACGCAGGTATTGCCGTTCAAGATGTCACCAAAGCACAACATGACTTGGAACAATCATTTTTGGACTTAGTGGAACAGGAGGTGCACTGATGGGGACGTTGATTAAACAAGAACTGTATAAACTCAACCATAAAAAAGGCACCTGGTTTGCCTTATTGTTCATGGTGGTCGTCCAAATCGGCTTTGCGGTATTGTCATGGCGCTATCCGAAGTTCTTCGGGACGCAAATGTTGGTGATGAATAATTATATCGGTGGGGTCCTAGTTGATTTCATCATGATTGCCAGTGCTGCCTCGATGATCGCGATGGAATTTCAATATGGCACCATCAAGCAACTGCTTTATCGCAAGTATTACCGCAGCCAAGTGTTTGTCAGCAAGCTGATCGTGTTGTTGATGCAAATGATCGGTTTGCAAGTCGTTGCCACAGCAATGACTGGTGGCTTGACCATGGTGGTGAATCCCAAGTTTGACTGGACGCAAACTGCAAACGCGATGCCGCTGTGGCGCGATTACTTATTGACTACTGGCGGCTCGATGCTCGTGATGTTGTTGCTGTTGAGTTTGGTGATTTTAATGGCAACGTGGTTTAAAACCAATGCCGCGGCGATCGCCTGCGGATTTATCGGGTATTTCGTCACTGCAGTCGCCGCACAGATCATTATCATGTTTGTCCAACGTTGGCACTGGTTGAAGTGGAATCCCTTCACCATGTTGCTGACTGGCAATCAAATCGTTGATCCCAAAACTTATCACGCGTTGACGATGCTGGATACGCCGGTGATGATCGGCTGCACCTTAGGCTACACCGTATTATTTACGTTGATCGCTTACTTAAGCTTCCGCCGCCGTGCGGTATAAGGAGAAAATATGTCTGAAATTCTAGTGACCACTACTGAAAATATTCCAGGTCGTCAATATGAGATCATCGGTGAAGTCTTCGGGTTGACCACCCAATCTAAAAACGTTTTTTCAAACATTGGTGCCGGCTTGAAGAATGTCGTCGGCGGAGAAATCAAGGCTTACACCAGTATGTTGCATGATTCTCGAGAAAAGGCGATCGAGCGTTTGCGTCAAGAAGCCCAAAGCAAAGGCGCAGACGCGGTGGTGATGATGCGCTTTGATTCTGGTGCCATTGGTGGCGACATGCAATCTGTTGCGGCTTATGGTACTGCCGTGAAATTTATCGACTAAGCATTTGAGAAAGATCAAGTTCGCCTTGGTCTTTTTTATTTTGGCAAGGGTAAGCGTCAACTGCGCTATAATAGAAGAAAAGTGCAGGAGGTACCAAGATGGGCACAGTTGAATTGAAACGCTATACCGTCGTCAATGCAGAAGGCGAATTCCTTGAGGCGGATAATTTATTGCTGTTGCCCACTTGGACCAATGATCTGCGGACGATGTGGCTGACTTATTCAGAACTTGAAGCGCAAAAAGTCGCTCATCAATCAGGAGGGACGGCTTGTGAGTTGAGCTTAACGCCGCTAGCGGCAGATCCTAAAGCCACCAAACACCGCGGCTTGCCAGTGGCAGTGCAACAACAAATTGTGTCACTGCGGGCACAAGGAATGACCTATCGACAAATTGCGGCTTTACTGAATATTGCCAAGTCTAGCGTTGGAAATATCTTGAATAGGTAAACGGTTAACCGTCAGTAATGGCGGTTTTTTTAATACATGAAAATGAAACCGCAAACAAATTCTTCAAAAAGAATGCGTTTTTAGATTGCGCTTTCACCAGCTAAAGACTATACTTTTGATTGTAAATGATTGCGCTTTAAAAATTCACTACCGTAGGAGGTGGGGCAAGCACAGTTGATCAGTTCTGGGGGGAACACATTATTTATTTTTACCTAGGCGATTGTCTAGGTACGCTATCATATTTTGGTTGAAACGGAGATGAATCTAATGGAAAGCAAAAAGCAAAGTGGCTTTTCTAAAGCACTGAACGAAACAATCTTTCCTGCGATCATGAAGTTCGTCAACACCAAGGCCATTACGGCGTTGAAGGATGGTATCGTTTATTCCATGCCATTCATCATTATTGGGTCGATCTTCTTGATCTTGAACAACATCCCGATCCCTGCAGTATCTGCTGCAATTACGGCATCGGGTTGGGGCGCTATTTTTAACCAGGCATACACCGCATCGTTTGCGATCATGTCTGTATGGGCTGCTGTAGGTATCGCGTATGTCTACGCACGTAACGAAAAAATTGAAGCTTTGCCTGCTGGTTTAACGAGTTTGGCAACCTTCATCTTGATCCAATCCTTATCCATCGCTAACCCATTGGTTGCTGCGATGGGCAAGTCTGGTACTGGTGTTTCCAACGCGGCTGGTAAAGTCGTTTGGACTGGTACGCAATTAGCTAACTACATCGACAAGGCGCCTAAGGCTGTGCAAGCCTTCATGAGCCAAGATGTTACCGGCGTCATCAACTTGACTTGGTTAGGCGGCCAGGGGATGATCGGTGCCATCGTTGTTGGGTTGTTAGTCGGCTGGACTTACACTTCTATGATGAAGCGCGGCTGGCAGATCAAGTTGCCAGAACAAGTGCCTGCTAACGTTGCCGGCCAGTTCTCCGCAATGATTCCAGCTGGTATTATCTTAACGGTTGCGATGATCATCTACGGCTTGTTATCCAAGTTCGCTAACACCAACGCAATGCAATTGATCTACACTTGGTTACAAACACCATTACAAGGGGTTTCCGATTCCTTGGGTGGCGCGTTGATCATCGCCTTCATGGTCCCATTCTTCTGGTTCTTCGGGGTCCATGGTGGGATGATCATGGGCGCAATCACCGGCGGCTTGTTGATCCCTAACACTGCTGATAACGCGGCTTTGACTGCTGCTCACAAGTTGACTTTGGCCAACGGTGCGCACATTGTGACTAACGAATTCTACAACAACTTCATTAACCTGACTGGTTCTGGTATCACCATCGGGCTTGTGATCTTCACCTTGTTCTTTGCTAAGTCTATCCAATTGAAGTCCATTGGTAAAATTGAAGCCGTTCCTGCGATCTTCAACATCAACGAACCATTCCTGTTCGGTTTACCTTTGGTCATGAACCCATGGCTTGCCGTTCCATTCTTCTTGACTCCTGTTGTGGTTGCTTTAACCACTTACTTGGTCATTTGGTCTGGCATTGTTCCTCCGTTGAACGGGGTTGCGGCTCCTTGGACCACTCCTCCAATTGTTTCCGGTTTCTTAATCGGTGGTTGGAAGATGGCAATCTGGCAAGCAATCGTGCTGGTTGAATCCGCATTGATCTACTTCCCATTTGCCAAGAAGTACGACTCCTATCTGCTTGCCGAAGAAGCAAAAAATGCAGCCGAAGAAGCAAAGGCTTAACATTTATGCAGTTTAGCGTTATCATATAAATGAAAACGTATTAAACAAAAAATTTGGAGGCAATACTATGGCTGATAAAACGATCATGTTAGCTTGCTCAGCAGGCATGTCCACTAGCCTTTTAGTTTCAAAAATGCAAAAGGCGGCAGAGGCCGCGGGTAAGGATTACAAGATTTTTGCCACCTCTGCCTCTGACATCGACAACCAGTTGGAAAACGGTAGTGTTGACGTCTTAATGCTCGGACCTCAAGTCGGGTATATGAAAGGCGACGTAAAGAAGAAGACTGACGCCAAAGGCATTCCAATGGACGTCATCAACATGCAAGACTATGGCATGATGAATGGCGAGAAGGTTTTGGCAAGTGCTGAAAAGCTGCTTGGCCTCTAGTCATCTGAATAAGAAGAAGCCTTGGCACTTTCCCCGCCGAGGCTTCTTTTTTTGTACCATGTTGCGAAGAAAAAATGTCGATTAGACCAATACGATAAAATGTGAGCGTATCCGCAGGGCCTGTAAGTCCTTGTGTCAAAACCAGTTCCGGTGAATGTATGATTGGGCATACATTGGCACAAAACGGTGACAAAACAGGGCATCAGATAGCGTATAATGATGGGTAACAAAAGGAGTGGGACACATGGCGACACCTAAATACCAAATGATCGCAGACGAGATCCGTCGACGCATTCATATGAATGTCTATCCAGCAAAATCTTTGATCCCTGATCAAAATACCTTAGCCAAAGAATTTGGCGTCAGTCGCATGACGATCAAAAAAGCCCTTGACGGCTTAGCAGTCGAAGGGTTGATTTACAAGCAATCAGGCCTTGGCACCTACGTCTTAGGCGATGTGTCCGTGCATGCGTCTGATTCACCAGCCGAAGCGTTTGATGGGTTGACTAAACAAGAAGGCGAAGGCCATGTCACCTCTGAAGTGATCAAATTTGACGTGTCGCTGCCTAGCGAGTTGATCCAAAAGAAACTCGATGTCGCTAGCGACGAGCCAGTGTATGTGATCGACCGTTTGCGGAAGATCGATGAGGTGCCGCGGGTGTTGGAACACACGATTTTCCCATTGAAGCTAGTGCCAGGTTTAACGCGTGAGATCTTGATGGGATCGATTTACGATTACATGCATCAAGAACTTAACTTGAAGTTCGGCGGGGCGCTGCGGCGGATCAACGCGACGTTAGCTGATGATTTTGATGTCGCCCACTTAGATGCCACCACTGGCGAGCCAGTGCTAGAAGTGGAACAAGTGATTTGGTTGACCACTGGTGAAAACATTGAATACTCTACCAGCCGCAACTTAGCGAGCTGGCGTGGGTACACGGTATTGGATATCAATAACGACTGATGCAACGTTGAAAGCAGGACGAAATTTCGTCCTGCTTTTTTGTATGATCAGCGGTATCACCTTGCCTCCGGCACGAAAAGCTATGGGCTCCGACGATTTGGCGTCGCTGCGATGAATTGGACATGCTCACGTTAGCACATCATTTGAGATACAAATACTTACTTCCGTAATGATATGAAGCGTTTTGTAGGCGTCAACCGGTTAACGTCGTGGTAGTGATCGGAAATTGGGACGGAAGCTGGCCGTCGGTGCGTGGTGAGATTTCCGTTAGCGACTTGTCGCTTACGGAAAGCCGCAGGGAAAGATCCGGCGAGTGGGGAGCGTAGCGACACATCTCGACTAGCTTTCCCGAGGACCCTCACTACGCACCGACGAGCCAGCTGGAGGCCCAATTTCCGATCACTGATACTATACAAAAAACCGCAACGCTGGCAAGACGTTGCGGGAGATATAGGAGAGTTCGAAACTGGAAAACACTATTTGGCTTGCTTGTACTTACGCATCATTTCAGCCATATGCACTTCTTGAACCAAGAATTCATGGGTGCGGCAGACGTAATCATTTTCCCGACCGATCTTAGCGATGTAGCCGTTGATGTAGTCAACTTCAGTGTCGCGGCCTTTGGAGAAGTCTTGATACATGGAAGGATAGTGGAAAGGATTGGCCACGCGAGAAACGTAATCAACCGATTCAACTTCTTCTTGACGAGTTTCAACTAAGTGGATGCCAGCTCGTTCGCAGGCATCGAAGGATTCGTTCATCAATTGTTCAGCCATTTTCTTAGCGCCAAGGAATTCGATGAATTGCCCCATGGTGATTTCGTACATCGTGCACAAGGTGTTGACCACGGCGTTGAAGACGACTTTAGACATCAAGGTGCCCATGAAGTTCTCCGTCAAGATCGGCCCTAAGCCTGCTTCTTTGAAGTCATCAAACATTTGTTGGGTCATGGCGTCAGTTTTTTCTGTTTTGTTGCACAAGTGCATGACGCCGGTGCGAGGAGCGCCCATGAAGTCGACGTCGCCAGGGCCATTCAAGACTGTGGCGATCATCGCAGTCCCGCCGACGATATGATCATCTGGGAAGTATTCGGAGATCTTGTCGATGTGGCCCATCCCATTCATTGCAGAGAAGGCATATTGATGATCTTTAAACAATGGGGCGCAACGCTTCAACACTTCAGCCAATTGCATTTGCTTGACGAAAATGATCCACACATCAGGATCGCCGGTGTAGTCTTCTGGGTAGGAAACGTTGATCGGGACCATATGCTTGTCTTTGTGATCGCGAGATACCCAAGTGCCTTTTTGTGCTTTGATTTTTTCAACGTTGGGTTCCCAAGTATCAATGAAGTCGACTTGGTTGCCGGTGCGTTCTTGAATCAAGACCCCATAGCGAAGGCCCATGGCGCCTGCGCCGATTACTGTATATTTTGTCATAATATGTACTTCCCTTCGTTTGGTTGTCTGTTTTGGAAAATGATGAGAAAAATGCGCCCAAAAGCATTTCTGCTAAAGGGCGCATTTTGCGCGGTACCACCTTTGTTTATTACTCAACAGTCGTATAGTGGCAACCACCCATGATGCTCGAAACTAACTTTTGCTAAAGGGATCGCACGTGTTTTCAGCAGCCACGCTTGCTAGGCCGTTCCCAGAAGTTCGTCCTTAAGTTTCTCAACGCATCTCATTATTTTCTAACCATGTTCACATAGTAAACAAAGAGAATATTAAAGTCAACCTTTTTTAGAGAAATTGTGGCAAAAATATTAGAGCTGCCAATATCTTGTTGCTGTGAATTAAATTGACGTCTAAGCGTGTGTTGTCAGCAATTGTCAGGTCAAAGGTCATGCGCGATACCTGACAACTGTTAGATAAGGTGACATGATTTCTGGACAGATGACCTAAAAGTCGTTAAGCTTTTAAATGAATTGAAATTTTTAGAAAGTGGTGTGTTATATGAAACGTAAGTGGCTTTGGTCCACCTTGTTTGCCGGTTTAATGGTCATGTTAGGAATGTCGCTGTCATCTGAACCGGTTCACGCCGCGCAGAAGACTTACACGATCGGAACTGACGTTACTTTTGCGCCATTCGAATTCGCAGATAAGAACAATAAATATGTCGGTATCGATATTGATTTAATGAATGCCGTTGCTAAAACTGAAGGCTTTAAAGTTGACATCAAACCTTTAGGCTTTAACGCCGCTGTCCAAGCCTTGGAAGCAGGGCAAATCGACGGGGTCATCGCGGGGATGAGCATCACCCCTGAGCGTCAACAGAAATTCTTCATGAGCTCCCCTTATTATCAATCAGGGGTCGTCATGGCGGTGGCTAAAGGCTCAAAGATCCAATCACTGTCAGGTTTGCGCGGCAAGAAAGTCGCCGTTAAAACTGGGACTGCCAGCGCTGATTATGCTAACTCAGTCAAAAAGAAGTACGGCTTTACCGTTGTGACCTTTGATGATTCCAATAACGTTTATGACAACGTCAAAACGAATAACGCCCAAGCTTGTTTTGAAGATAAGCCGGTGATGCAATATGCCATCGCCACGAGCTACAAAGGTTCTTTGGAACTCGCCAAGAACTTCAAAATGGCCAGTGCCAACAACTACGGCATCGCGGTAAAGTCATCTGAAGCGTCGACGTTAGGCAAAAAGATCAACGCTGGGATCAAGAAACTCAAAGCTAACGGTCAATATGATAAAATCGTCGCCAAGTATTTAGGTGATGGTTCTGAAAAGTCTCAAGCCAAGAAAACTGCTGGGATGCAAGAAACTGATCGTAGCTTCATCGGATTATTGAAGTCTAACTGGGGCACTTTGATGTCAGGGTTAGGCGAAACGCTTTGGTTGACTGTCGTCGGCATCGTTTTTGCGACGGTCATCGGGGTGTTGATCGGCTTGCTTGGTGTGGTACCCAATAAGTTTGCGCAAGGACTGTCGACGACCTTTATTTACATTTTCCGTGGGTTACCAATGATGGTTTTGGCCTTGTTCATTTACTCAGGGGTGCCGACGTTGATCGGCGCGAAGATCCCAGCCTTTATCGCCGGGGTCATCACCTTGACCTTAAACGAAGGGGCGTACACGGCAGCGTTTGTCAAAGGTGGTATCTCTGCTGTTGATAACGGGCAAATGGAAGCGGCTCGTAGTTTAGGCTTACCATGGGGCAAGTCGATGCGGCGCGTCATTTTGCCACAAGGTGTGAAGATCATGATCCCAAGTTTCGTCAACCAATTCATCATCACGTTGAAAGATACGTCGATCTTGTCTGTCTTAGGGTTGTTGGAATTGACCCAGACTGGGAAGATCATCATTGCGCGGAACATGGAAGGCTTTAAGATCTGGGCGATGGTCGCATTGATCTACTTGATCATCATTACCTTGCTGACTTGGCTGTCCAACTGGGTTCAAAAGAAGGTGAATGCATAATGACAACACGTGTTGAAATGAAAGACGTCAACAAGTCTTATGGTGACAACCATGTCATTAAAGGCGTTGATTTAAAAGTTGAAGATAATGAAGTCGTCGTCTTGATCGGTCCTTCTGGTGCCGGTAAAAGTACGGTTTTGCGAATGATGAACGGCTTGGAAACGACGACTAGCGGTGAGATCTATGTCGATGGCCAAGACATTGCCCATGCTGGCAAAAACATCGATAAGATCCGCGAAAACATCGGGATGGTGTTCCAGCACTTTAACTTATTCCCAAATATGTCAGTGCTAGACAACGTGACGTTAGCACCGATCGAATTAGGGAAAAAGTCTAAAACTGAAGCCCAAGCCGAAGCACGGACCTTCCTTGAAGTTGTTGGCTTGACCGATAAAGCTGATGCCATGCCTGCCAGTTTGTCAGGTGGCCAAAAGCAGCGGGTCGCCATTGCACGGGCGCTGGCAATGCATCCAGATATCATGTTGTTTGACGAACCGACTTCTGCGCTTGATCCAGAAATGGTCGGCGATGTGCTCGGCGTTATGCGCCGCTTAGCCAAGCAAGGGATGACGATGGTGATCGTGACCCATGAAATGGGCTTTGCCAAAGAAGTTGCTGATCGTGTCGTATTCTTTGGCGATGGGAAGATCTTAGAAGCTGGTACGCCAACTGAGATTTTTGATCATCCGCAACATCCACGTTTACAAACCTTCTTGAAGCAAGTGTTAGAAGCTTAAAAACATTAACGGGCGAGACAGATTTGAAATCTGCCTCGCCCGTTATTTTTATGGAATCAGCTGTGCTTTGCAATCAGTGCACGGCGTTGATGGTTTAAACATTGATTGCAATCGGATTGGCGGCAATAGTGGCAGTTAAAGCAATGATCGCGTCATTTTGGGATACGGTTTCGTCATTGATGCAGTCAACGCTGGCGAAGCTGGGTGTATTCGTGACGACTACCATTACTGTAGTGTCGTAGCCGGCCTTTTCGATGGCGGCAACATCCATGGTCCCAAGCAAATCACCGGCACTCACATGATCACCAGGTTTGACGTTTGATGAGAAATGATCACCATTAAGTTTGACGGTGTCGATCTCTAAGTGAATCAAGACTTCGGCACCATCTTCAGCTTGTAAGCCATAGGCGTGCATGGTTGGGTAAGCGGCAGTCACTACTCCGGTAACTGGTGCGTAAACATGGTTGTCGCTGGGGATGATCGCAGCGCCTTTCCCCATCATTTCACTGGCAAAAACTTGATCATTAACGTTTTTGAGGTTGGTGATTGTACCTGCAACTGGCGCAACGATTACACCGTCGTTGACAGCGTCTGTCATGATGGTATCAGTATCAGGCTCAGCAGTTGGGATATCTTGCTCAGTGGCTTTAACAAACCGTTTGCCATAGATCAAAGTCCCACTGAATGCGATGATGATGCTTAAAGCGATAGCTAAAAAGAATGGGGCGTAGAACTTTACTGGAATCGAAATGAAGCCGATGATCCCGGCTGCACCAAGCGCTGACGAGCGAATGCCGAATATCCCAACCACTAAACAACCGACTGCGCTACCGATCATGCCTGCGATAAACGGATAGCGCCGCTTTAAGTTGACCCCAAAAATTGCGGGTTCAGTAATTCCTAGTAAGGCAGACACCCCAGACGAGGTAGCCAACCCTTTTTCTTTAGCATTCTTGCTTAAAAAGAATACTGCTAGTGTGGCCGCGCCTTGTGCAGCGTTAGCCATCGAGGCAATCGGGAAGAAGAAATCCCCACCAGTCTTGGCAATATTGGCCAGTAATTGCGTTTCGATGGCAGGAAAACTTTGATGTAAACCGGTAATGACGATTGGGGAGTAAACCAGCCCAAAAATCGTTGAGCCCACCGCACCAGATGCGTCATATAAGGTGACGATGCCATTGGTTAAACCGTCGCCGACGATCCGCAACACTGGTCCCACAAAAGCAAAGGTGATAAACGCCGTGAAGATAATGCTGATCATTGGGGTGAAAATGAAGTCTAAAGTTGCTGGCATTCGTTTGTGTAACCATTTCTCAACGCCAGCGAGAATAAATGCCACTGCAAGCACTGGGAGTACTTGACCTTGATAACCAGCTTGGGCAATATTCCAACCAAAGATGTTCCAGTAGATCATTTTGCCAGCGGCTAAGGTTGCAGATACATTGTAGCCGTTCACAAGTGCTGGCATTACCATGATCATACCCATTGTGGCGCCGAGATAGGGGTTCCCACCGAAACGTCGGGTAGCAGAAAAGCCCAGTAAAATCGGCAAGAAGGCAAATGGGGCAGAGGCGAAGGTGTTAATCATTTCGGCTAGTCCGTTGATGCCAGGATACATTTCAACTAAAGATTGAGGACCAAATAAATCTTGAGAAACCAACACGTTATTTAATGCCATCAACAACCCACCAGCGACTAATGCAGGGATCAAAGGGACGAAAATATCTGAAAGCACCTTGATCAAAGCCAAGAAAGGATTGGCTTTTTTGCCAACTTTTTTCAAATCATCTGGCGTCGCTTCTTTCAAACCGGTTAAAGCGATTAAGTGTGCATATACTTTATCGACATCCCCAGGACCAATAATGATTTGATATTGGCCGTTGACGCGAAAAGTCCCTTTGACTGCAGGATTATTGTCGAGTGCTTGTTGATCGATTTTAGATTCATCTTTGATCACCAAACGCAGTCGAGTTGCGCAGTGGGCCGCGGCGACGATATTATCCGCACCGAGTTGTTTTAAGATATCTTGGGCGGCTCTCTTGTGGTCCATAACAGTTACCTCCTTGAGTGAGTTAAGAATAAGGACATTTTATTTTATAAAATAATCGTAAGCGCTTGCGGAAAATATGTCAAACGTTTAGCATTTTGCTATGAAATTCACCTTAAAAATGCTAGAATACAGGTGTTAAACGATCGCCTTATAGGAGGCTGTAAGCCATGAAAAAGTGGACTGATATGCAACGCAATGCTCGCTATGAAACTTATTCGTCACAAACGCTTGCGACTTTACAAGCCCAGCAAGCAAATTCACTGTGGCATTTACACTATCATTTGCAACCTAAAAGTGGCTTGATGAACGATCCGAATGGGTTTGTTTATGCAAACAATCGCTGGCATTTGGCTTATCAAAATTTCCCCTATGGTGCCGTCCATGGACTCAAAAGTTGGCATGAGATCAGTAGTGATGATCTTCAACATTGGCAAGATGATGGCGTAGGCTTGCAGCCGCACGCGCCATATTCAACTCAAGGGGTTTATTCTGGGTCTGCGATTGCAGTTGGTGAGCGGTGCTTTTTGATGTATACAGGTAATGTTTTCACTGAATCTGGGGATCGCATCAGCACGCAATTAGGTGCTTGGGTTGATGCTGACGGCACCATTGACGAGTTGGCGACCCCTTTAATTTCTGCCCCGCCAACAGGGTACACCCAACATTTCCGAGATCCCCAAATTTTGCATCAAAATGGTCGTTACTATGCAATTTTAGGTGCGCAACGCCAGGATCTACGTGGGACGATTTTGATTTATTCTGCAAAACAACCGGAAGGGCCTTGGCAGTTTGAAGGACCACTAGATTTTGGCTATGAAAGTTTAGGTTATATGATCGAATGTCCGAACTTGGCTTTTGTGGATGGCAAAGTGGCGTTGATTTTTTGCCCCCAAGGGTTAGAACAAAGTCTACTTGAATACGGCAACATCCATCCTAATGTGTATTTGCTTGCGGATGCAGTCGATTGGGACCACCATAAGTTGATTCGGCCCGGAAAATTACACAATTTAGATTTTGGCTTTGACGGTTATGCGGCGCAAGTGGCAAATGCTGGTACGCAAGGCGCACGTTTGATCAGTTGGCTAGGTTTGCCAGATACAACTTATCCAAGCGATGGCGAAGACTGGCAAGGGTGTTTGAGTTTGGTGCGTGAGTTGCATCTGCAAGCGGGACATTTACGTCAAACACCAGTTGTTGATGCGCTGGTTGGCGCCGTCAACTCAGAAACTCATGATAAAATTGATGTTGCGAGTGTCCTCCATTTCGAATGGCCGGCAGACGTTGAGGAGACCTTGTATCTAGGAAATTCGCAAGAAGGTCTTGAGTTACACTTAAGCCCTCAAGCGCTCACTATTAAGCGGATTGAGACAAGTGGTGTGACGGCGACACGGCACGCCACTTTGTTGCCTGAGGCACATCAAGCAGATTTGTATTTAGATGCTTCCTGTTTTGAATTGTATCTTGATGAAGGTACTGTGGTATTATCAGGACGAATTTTTCCTTCTGGCGATTGGTATTTGTCACGCCCAACTCAAAATCAAGTCCAAGTGACGAGTCGGGCGATGGCGACGATTTTTTAAGGAGTGTATGATGGCAAAATTAGCTGACGTCGCAGCGCTTGCAGGTGTATCGATCACCACAGTTTCACGGGTGATCAACAACTATGGTTCTTTATCAGAAAAAACCAAACAAAAAGTCTTTGCCGCAATGCGTGAGCTCAACTATGCCCCTAATATGAGTGCGCGGTCGTTGCAAGGCAAACAAACCAAATTAATCGGCTTGATCTTTCCTGGGGTGGCGAATCCATTTTTCGGCGAAATGGTTCAAACTTTAGAGGATCTCTTATTTGAAAAAGACTATCGGGTCATTTTATGTAATTCAGTTAATAATGCTGAAAAAGAGCGAGAGTATGTCCGAATGCTGTTGGCAAACCAAGTTGATGGCATTATTACCGGGACGCACAACATGACAATCAAAGAATATGAACAAATCGAAGCGCCGATTGTGTCGTTTGATCGCCATATTGCCGCTAATATTCCGATTGTTAGCTCAGATAATTTCAACGGTGGGCAAATGGCAACACAAGCGTTGATTCGTACCGGCGCTAAGCATGTTTGGCTATTAGCAGGCGCGAATCGGCCGTTGAGTCCAACCAATAAACGTCTTTTTGGTTATCAAACTGTGATGAAAGCGAATCGATTACCTGAACATGTTCTGGAGCTGCCTTTTAGCATGCAAACTGAATTAAAGTGGGCGAAGATTCGCGAGGTTTTGGCGCATGAACATCCTGACGGTATCTTTGCATCAGATGATCTGACAGCGATGATGGTGTTAGAAGTGGCACGTCAATTAGGCATTTCAGTACCAGAACAATTGCGAGTGGTAGGTTATGATGGAAGCCAGTTGATCAGAAACTATTTTCCAGATCTGGCAACAGTGATGCAGCCGATCTCAGCGTTATGTGCGTTAATGGTGGATTTATTGTTGAAACAAATTAACGATCCCAAAGCTACTGTAGAAACGCAATATGAGTTGCCAGTTGAGTTAAAAGCTGGTCGCACCTTGCTGGGCTAAAGCTGATTTCAAAAATAATGGCGCCGAGTCACCTCGTTTTTAGAGGGGACTCGGCGCTATTGGGTTACGCTTCACGCGGTTGACTAGGATCAGGTCGCGCATTTAAAGTGCCATGTTGATAAACGTCGATGTCTTGAATCGAAGTGGAGACGCACAGCGGCGGACACCCGGCGAGTGATAAGAGATGCTCCCAAGACCAATCTTGTCGCAAGATCTGCGCTTCCAGCGTTGTGAAAGCACAATCTAGGCGACAACATGTGGTGCGTGGGCCTTGCGGGGTGCTGAGATAACCGAATTGCGCGACTAGCGGAGCAAGAGTTTGTAAATCCAGCCCTTGATAGTCACAAGCGACCACCAACACATCGACATGGGCTCGTGGTAAAGTGGCGAAGTAACTCCACAACCCACTGATCGGCCCGCGGTTAACGACTGGATCGCGGTCGATGATCACGGTGGCACCGAGGCTGGCGACTGCTTGTTGGATCGCTGCGCGGTTGGAGGTGTTACAGGCGACATAGACTTGCTGACATAATGCTTTTAATAATAAAACGGCATGGGCGACATTGCTGATAGCCGCTGAGTCAAAATGCGCTAATGCCTTGTCTTTCCCGAAGCGGCGGGAGGTCCCACCGGCTAATACTAATCCATCCATTGACGCAAACGGCCATCCTTTCTCGCTCACCGCAATTTAATGTAGGCGTTTTCTCTATCATACCGCGAAAACAAGCGAGAGGAAACCGGTTTATTCAAAAGTTGCCTAAGCGTCATCGATCACGACATAACTTACCGTCAGCGGGCCGTGAACGCCAACGATCAACACCATTTCAATGTCGCCAGAATTCGATGGGCCAGAGATGAAATTGATGTTTGAGGTTTGTAGCGTCCCGTTTTGTAACGCGTGGCGATAAGCTTTCATTGCTTGATAACTCCGCGGTACCACATGACTGCGGGGGATGATCGATAAATAGTGTGTCGGCAGAAAATGAAACGCCCGCCCTTGTCCGCGAGTCGTTGCCACTGTCAAGGTGCCAGATTCAGCTAATAGATAATCACCCACTGAAATCGCGGCGTCGGCGTGGCTGGCAGCATCAAGATTCGTCGCGCGACCAGCGTTTGGTTGCCAAAACCTCGGCGTCGGGGTGAGGTGGGCGAGCCACTGATCTAAGCCGTATTCGCTAAGTCTAGGGTCTGTTGGCAGTAAAATGTTTTGTGCCTGTTGCGCTTTTAGCCAAACATTCAACACTTGTGGGAGCTTTTTTTGTGAGGTGAGGTGAAATTCGACCTGCAAAGCTTCGCTTCTGGTTTGGGCTAAATTGAGTAATTCGTCAGCAGATAAATCGCTAAGCGTGGTTTGCGGCAGGCTATTGATCGGGATGAAGGGATGGTCGACTAACTGATGGCGCGGCCTTCCTGAAGCTTCTGCCAAATGATTTAAAAACACTTCGCGTTCAGTCATGTGACGCCTCCTGATGGTGTTTGAACCAACTGCGGAAATTTTCTTTGTGTTTTGGTGGTCGCGGCAAGTCGCGACTGTCGGTCCAACCTTTGGCCATACCTGGTGCGTGAATGAAGTAGCCGTTATGATTGCTGAAGTTCTCAACGGTTGGCGCGTCGTGTTTAACCATCGCACCAGACATCGCGTGATCGACGTCTAATGCCATTCGAAACATCGGTGGCGTTCCAGTGGCCATGCCGATGCCATGCATCACGGTGTTATTGAAGCTGTGGTCGAGTTTCAAGCGGTCATTCATCACCGCACGATGTTTGATTAACAATTCATGCAATGGAATTTTGACTGGGCAAGTTTCACTGCAGGCGCCGCAAAGACTGGAAGCAAAAGGCAAATCACCGAATAATTCATAACCACGCAATACTGGCGACAACACCGCGCCGATAGGACCTGGATAAATCGACCCATACCCATGTCCTCCAATATGGCGATATACCGGGCATACGTTCAAGCAAGCACCGCAGCGGATACATTGCAAGACTTGTTCGAATTGGCCGCCTAACGCGTTGCTACGGCCGTTGTCGAGGATCACCACATAGAAGTTTTCTGGCCCGTCGATTTCATCAGGCATGGCTGGTCCACAAAAAGTCGCATAACTGGTCATTCGTTGGCCAACAGCTGAACGCGCGAGCATGGTGTCTAAGACGGCGGCTTCTTGCATGGTCGGCACGAGGCGTTCCATCCCCATCACCACGACTTGCGTTTTGGGAATGGCCATCACCAAATCGGCATTACCTTCGTTGGTGACCAAGTTGATCAAGCCGTTTTCAGCGACTGCGAAGTTGCAGCCAGTGATCCCCATATCCGCTTCTAAGAAAGAGGCGCGTAAATATTTTCTGGCAAAACGCGCCATTTCTTGGGGGTCGTTGGAGCCGGTGTAGCCGATTTTTTGAAAAATGGTTTGGATCTGGTCGCGATTTTTGTGCAAGGTCGGGAAGACGATATGTGTTGGCTCGTCAAAATCGTCTTCTTGCAAAATAAATTCGGCGAGGTCGGATTCCAGTAGTGTGCGATCAGGCAGTTCAAGCAACTTTTTGTCGAGGTCGATTTCAGTGGTGACCATTGATTTGCTTTTGACGATGTGGTGGGCGTCGAGATCAACGGCGATTTGTTGAATGTAACTTGATGCTTCTTCATCAGTGCTGGCAAAAAATACATGCCCGCCGCGAGCTTCGACGTTGTTGCTGAAACGTTCTAAGTAATCTGGCAAATAGCGGATCACGTGTTGGCGAATCTGCTCGCCAAGCTCGCGCCACTGCGGCCAATTGCCGAGGTCTTCGCGTGAGCTGGTGCGCTTATCCCATTGAGCATCTTGGGCTTTGGCGACGGCCCGTTGCATGAATTTGTCTGCTTCTGATTCTTTCAAGCGGGTGGTAAAAGATTGATCAGATGTTTTGATCGGCATAAGTGCCACCTCCTGCAACTAATGTGGCGTCGGTATTATAAGTGATGCGACTCGGATCGACATTTGAGTTGAGGACTTCAGCTAAGTGCATGATCTTGATGGTTTCGCCGCGGCGGTTGAAGCGGCCAGCAATGTTCATTAAGCAAGCTTGATCACATGAGATCAGCACTTCAGCTTCAGTTGATAATACTGAGTCGACTTTCTCATCGACCATTTGCCGTGAGATTTCCGGTTCTTTGACAGAGAACATCCCGCCAAAGCCGCAACAGTTTTCGAGGTGGGGCAGTGGGATCATGGTCAAACCTTGAACATGTTTGAGCAGTTCAAATGGGGATGTACGTTCGCCAAGCAGCCGCGTCATATGACAAGAGCGGTGATAAGTGGCAGTGGCGTTGAGCTCAGCGCCGGCATTTTCCACGTGTAACACCCGGTAGACAAACTGGGAGAATTCATATGTTTTATCCGCCAGCATTTGCGCTTTATCAGCGTATTGCGGATCGTTGGCCAAGTGGTGCGGATATTCTTTAAGCATCGCGACACATGAACCAGCAGGACCGACGATGTAGTCTGCGTCAACAGATAATAACGCGTCGATTTCGTTATGCATCACCTTTTGTGTGTCGTTGATATAGCCTGAATTATATGTAGGTTGTCCGCAACAGATCTGTTTGACTGGCATCGCGGTTTCACAGCCGAAGCGTTCTAACACTTCAACCATGGCGATGCCCACGTTTGGGAATAACAGGTCCATAATACAAGTCGAAAAAATGGCGACTTTCATGCTCGTCCCTCCTTTGGATGCGCTTACAGTATAGATGAGAGAAGGCGGTTGGTGGCGAGGTTTACGAAAGTTGGGTGATGGTAGCGGTGAGGGAGGGAAAGTTAGAAAATATTATTAGAAAAAACGGTTATTAAATATCGTTCACGATGCATTATATAGTGCGTTAATCGCAACAATATAGGTGATTATATTCTGATATAGTCATTTCTCATTTAGCAAATGGTTCACTTGCTAAATGGCAGACGATTGGATTTTGTCAACTAAGAATCGTGAATTGACCTGAAAAAGTGGCCAAGACATCATTAAAGGCAACAAAATAATCACGACAATGACAAGATCGTACGAGCCATAAAGCAACGCATTTGCGTAGAAGGCGCCTGCCAAGCAAATCCTAAGTTCGGGATTTACTCGTCAGGCGCCTTCTACTCTATGCTAAGTTCGCTTTATGTCTCAGCCACTTTTGGCGTCAGATCAACAAATCGCTGAGTAGTTTATCTCTCAAAGCACGACTAATATCTGGATCTAATCGGATCATGTGCGTATATTCATCATCGAAGTTGCCTAACCAATGGTCTTCAAGCAGGTTTTGTAAGTCTTGCTTGCTTAAGACGATTTGGTAGTTTCCCCACCCTCGCTTGATGAAGTCGGCTTGATCAGCTTTGGTTTTTAAAACGACTTGATGGGTCTTTTGACTGGCGCGGCTCATCGCCAGTTCGACTTCTTTGGGGATCGCGGCATAACGAGACGGCGGGGTATCGAGTTGATCGTAAAGTGCTTTGATCAAAACCGATAACGCCTGATGTAAGGTCATGTCTGAGGTGACCATGCCTTGCAAGGCGTATTCATCTAGATGTGCGCCACCGTGTGACAGCAACGCTGCAGGGTATAAGGTGGCAGATTCTACTAAATCATAGGCTTCTGCAAATAAGTCGTAAGCTTCGGACATAGCGATCTCCTTTTTTGGCGGGTGGTAGGCGACAGGGTTTGAGTATATGGAGATCTAGGTTTTTGTCAAAAGTAGTTTTGACGGTACTTAAGCTAAGTTAGGCAAAAAGACGTGGTCACCTGTCGATGCATTCCTGCCGACGCGTGATGACCAAATCATTTGTGATGTTAAAACACAAAATCTCCACCCTAGATCCCATTGACGAAAACTGTGATCGGCAACACAATTTTATACGCGACAAGTTAAACAGAAATACACGGTTCATATCGCCGTACGACCTAAACCCCACTTCGTATACCCTAGATGCTTAACGCGACTAAAACAGAAAAATTTTTACTTAGACCCCCGTTGACGGAAAGTGTGATCGGCAAAATACTACTCTTGTTCAAATCAATCACACAGGAGGTCAGCCATGACACCAATTCAAGATTCACCGACAATGAGCGTCGCGATCCAATTGAACAAATCGTTGCAAGCCATTGATTCACGCCTCACAACGATTTTCTCACCAGCGTACCTCAATCGTCGGCGCGAGCAATTCAAAGCTGAAATCAGCATTTACTTTCAACCAGACAACAAATCTAAACGTCAATTGATTTGGCGAATCACCAACGCCACAGTTCCCAGTGGTGTGATGCGCAATCCTTGGTTGAAAGATTATCGCTTACCTAAGCCGTTACAAGCGCCACTGCAACAAGCCATTCACGAAGCATTCAAAATAGAGCCACAAGAATCACTGCTGATGCCGCCGCAACCTAGTGCCGAACCCATCAACGTTACTCAAGCTGATGAATGCGACTTGCAAGATCAAATCAACACAGAACAAGCCCAACTCCGCAAGCAGTCACAGGCTGTCGCCCTTGAAGCCGTCCTCACTAAACCCAAGATCCACGGGTTGTTATACGACGATTTAGAAAGTGACGACCAAACCTTACCACCGATTTTAGAATTCACGTTTTGGCCACATCACCATAATCCGATTTTCCGAGATAAGCGCCAAGCTTTGCACCAACAAATGGTGACTTCGATTAAAGCGCAAAGCTTCGCAGGGATTCAAGTGCCAGCAAACACGCAATTTCTGGAATTGACCAATGATGACGGGCTCACGGCGATTTTAACTTGGAGCCTTGCGCGTCAAGCGTTAGTGATGCAGATCAGCACCGCTGCGGACTTGTTTAAGGCATTGGCCATTGAACAAGATTACACGACATTTCCTGATGGCGCCGTGCGGCTGGATGATTAACAAGGAGGAGCATATGATTATCACACTTAAAATGGCGAAAACTTTCGATGATGCCCTTAAGACAGTGTCGCCACGACTATTTGTCACTTATTTGCCGCCGTATCAAGATCTACGAGGTAAAATCTATCCTGCAAATTTTGAAGTGGGTTGTCGCGATCCTGAAGACCCCGAAGTTTCAGCTGTGTTATCTGCGGGGTCAGTATTAGTCTTCAATCATTCCAATCAAAATGGTGAACTGCTACTCAGCGAGAAACGGCGAAAAATGGCGAGTGACGTGATGACAAAGCTTTGGCCGCGCCTTGATCCAAAAGCTTATGTCCCAGTGTTAAACCCAGTGCCAGAAGCTGAATACCAACCGCTTATGGTTGAGAAGATGAGCCATGATGAAGTGAATTTAATCGACCGGCAACTGCAAGATGTTGCCAAATCAAAAGTCGCACATCAAGACTTTGTCTCATTGATCGATCAAGCGGCATTGGCAGATAACTTATACGACACAGTCATGCGTCATGCCGATTACCGTGGGATCGTGGAGCAACTGCCTCCACATCCACGAATCTTTCCAGAGGTGATGTATTTGACGAACAACTACACCGACAGCGTGGCGTTAGGGGTGTTGAAACAACCTGATTTGGATCACCTCTTCGACCAATATGCGGTGGCCAAGGTAGTGGGTCAACAACTGGGAAACAACATCAAACTTGGTGGTGGTGAACGTTTTTTACAAACGACAGTAGCTGGTGCGCGTCTATATTTGGTGGCATCGCCTCAAGGTTCATTTTTCGACGATGAAGAGGAGCGTTGGTACAAGTTGATCGTCGTTGGCAGCGGTGCTTTGGCACAGTGGTTAAAGTTGCCAGAACGCTTTGCTCAAGCAGACCAAACATTCACGTTAACTGATGATGGCGGCTTTAAGGTGGTGGCAAAAGATGATCGATGAATTGACCCTTGATTTAGCAATGACGATTCAAAGCACGATGACGCGGATGTCACCAGAGATGCGCGTGCGATATTTGCCAGCGACACAAGACTTTCCGGCAGGCTTTGAAGTTTGGTTAGGCGGTCGCTGTTTGATGCATCGTCGCGGTGCACCACATAGTGATTGGGTCGATGACACGATGCCGTGGCTTGCGACGGTGGTGGAAACATGCGTCGAACAATATCAAGCGCCAGACGGCTTTTTGATCGATGCAGCCTTTGAGCCAACGACGGAAATTTGGGCGGATGAGGTTGATTTAAAGGCGCACCAGCAACGATGGACGTTGAGTCAACAACTATCGGCGACAAAACTTTCTGGTCAAAATATTTGGCAGTTACTCGACTCAGGAACGATGCGTTGGTATTTCAATTATGTGATGGTTGGCGACCGCAGTCGTGAAATTGATCCCATGATCGTTGTGGGTGGGAGCTTGTCGATGGACTGGCAAGCTGGCCGCTCCCTTGATCAAGCCCCAGCAATTGCACTCACCAAGTCAGATTTTGAACAGCACTTTGCTGACCAAGCAGTTGTCGCCACTCGCGATATGTCACTTTCCGGTGAGGTGATCCCTGCGTTTGCGCCATTTGTTAAAGGCGATGGGATCGTGATCTACCAATATCCCGGTGGGTATCGCTTTTTGATCAGTCAAACTGCCGCGTTAATGCAAGCGTTAGGGTTGATCACAACTTTTGTGGCAGCAGGGTGGCAATTTGTTAAGCAAGCTGATGGCGGTTTTGTCTTAAATTAGGAGGAAAAAAACATGACGTTGACTTTATCTCAAGCAATGATGGTTTATGAAAAAGTTGCTGGTAGCGATGGCTCTTTAACAGTGGGATTTTATCCCGCCTATGTCAATGCGATCGGCGTTAAAAAAGACCCTGCGTTGATCGTGGTAGCAAAAAATGATCGCCATCAAGTGTTGTGGTCTAGTGATGAGCGTGGCGGTGTGGGGATGCCACCACTTGGATTCAGTGGCAAACGTCCTAGTATGATCAATCCATTTGCTTCAGGACCATTTGGTGGTCCGATGACACATCCAAGTTTTGGACCGTCGCAGACAAAACGCGATGAATTGCCGCAATTGGTTGCATCAGTGTTAAAAGATACCTTTGAAACTGAAGACTTTTTTGCTGAGCCGACCACCGAAGGCGACGTGATCTGGTTAGATCAAGTGAGCCGTCAAGATTTAGAAAGTCGCATTGAGGCTGAACAAACCGCGCTAAAACAACGTGAAGCCTCGGCGAAGTTTGAGGATTTCATCGATGTTCAAGCGTTCAAACGTGCGTTGATGAAAAATACCATGCGGATTGATGATCACGTGCCAGCTTTGATGACGTTTCAAATTCGCAAAGATTCTGAAATTGCCGATGCGTTAAGTGATAATTGGGAGAAGTTATTTAATGCACACTATGTTCGATTAACTGATGCAGATACCGAGTTTGATTTTCGCCTGGGAGACCCGGTGATCCGCTTTTATGAATCAGATGATGACGAAGAAGGGTATATGGCGGTGTTGATCAAACATCGCGATGATCATTTTGTTTTACAGATGCATGATGCCGCCGACGTTTATCAACATTTTGGCCTACTTGATTATCTTGACGATCATGGTCGTGAGGTGACAGATGATCGTGATGGGGGGTTCTACGTCACTGGGATCGATTATGACGAAGACGAAGACGATTTCTTCGATGATGACGAAGAAGATATTTTCGATTAGGAGGAGTTCACATGAAAATCACGACTTTAAGCGAAGCAATTGCATTAGATCAAACCATCAAGCAAGCATCTAGCCGGTTATTTGTCCTGTATCGACCAGCGTATCAAGATCTGCGTGGTGAATCCTATTCATCCGAGGCATCGATTTGGTTGCGTGATCCTGATGATAGTGATTCAAGCGTCAGAGTTGGTGAGTTCACCAACGACTACGTGCAATATCATTTGAATTCAAAGATGTTATTAGCACCACTTCGACAGAAAATGTTGCAAAACCGGTTGGACGATTTTCATTTTCATTCAGACGTGACGTTTCTTGACCCTCACGGTTATGTCGATGATTCGGAATTTGAGTTGATCCGAGTCGATCAACTCGATGAAGCTCAAGTGGCACGCGACCTTGACCGCATCGATCGTGCCGAAGCCGATCGTGAATCGAAACAGGACTTCAGTCGCTATTTGCATCCGGTGCAACTGGCGCAGTTGTGGGCAGATGATTTGATCAGCAGCGTCTCTGGACGGCCAATGGGGATGGGATTGAGAGGCAACAACAAACGGGTCGGCCGCCTCAGCGATCAGGTGATCACACAAGCGTTGACGCCTGGTTTTACAGAAGCGTTTGAAAAGGAGCATCTGCAACTCAACGAAAGCGCTCGTGGTGGCGCTTGGCCGCAATATGTTCGCCTGGTGATCAACGGCAGTGACATGCGGATCGTGCCAGCTCGCCAAGCGTCAAGCTGGATGCTGGTTGGAGATCTGGATAAGTTGGCAGGCTGGTGTGGCTTAGCGCGTGTCATGCATCAACGCGGTTGGTATTGCAATGCCAATGCCCATGAAGTTACTTATTGGCAAGCCGAGGAACAAGCGTGAATTGGCGACTTGGGGTGCTGCTGTTGAGTCTCTTGATCGGATCAGGTGGTTGTTCAAATCAATCGACTGCGACGCCAGTACGACGATTTGCTGTGGTTGCTCAGCAGTCGCATCAAGTGGGGACTTTAGTTCAGCGCCCCAATCATCAATGGTATCTTTCATGGGATGATCACAACTGGTATCAGGTGCAAGCAAAGGTCTCTTGTGATGGGTGGCACGCAACCGCGTATGACCGTTTTGGCACCCAGATCACGGAATAGTTTTCATTAAAACAGCCATCCAAGTCGACGTTTTGTCGATTAGGATGGCTGTTTAATTTATAGCGCAGCGATGAAGCGGTCAAAGGCAGCAAGCCCTGCGTCAGTTTGTTTAAATACGCCGGCGTCTTCAAGGACGCGAGCGAAGACTTTCCCCACTGCTTGTTGCAGTTGCGCTTGTGCCGTGTCTGCAGACCAAGTTTGTGTCGCCTTCAGTTCATCAGCCCAAGGTTTGTGCATCTCAGCGATGTGGTTAGGCTGATCAAGCAGGTACTTTTGCACTTCAGCAAGTTCTGTCAATAACCGCGCTGGGAGGATCGCCAAGCCCATGACTTCGATCAAGCCGATATTTTCTTTTTTGATGTGTTGGACATCTTGATGGGGATGGAAAATACCATCAGGATATTGTTCAGAGGTTTGATTGTCGCGCAACACCAAGTCGAGTTGATAGGCATCGCCAACGCGGCGGGCGATCGGCGTGATGGTGTGATGCGGTGTGCCGTCTGCGGCGTACGCTTTGATCGACACTGAAGCATCTGAGTAAGCTGCCCAAGTGGCACGGATATGTTCCGCAGCGCGGGATAATTCAGTGCGATCACTGGCAGTTAAGCGGATCACACTCATTGGCCAGTGCACGATGCCAGCCTCAACCTTTTCGAACCCTGGGATCGTGATCGCTTTTTGAATCTGTGCTTTGGCCATCGCAAAGGTGTGGCGGCCGCCTTGATAATGTTCATGAGCGAGCATTGAGCCACCGACGATCGGCAGATCTGCGTTTGAGCCGACGAAGTAATGCGGCAACATCGTGGTCAAGTCCAACAAGTTAGTGAAGGTTTGACCGTTGATATGCATCGGTTCATGGACCGCATCGAGGAAAATGGCATGTTCATTGAAGTAAGCATAAGGCGAATATTGAAAGCCCCAAGTTTTACCAGCTAAGCCAAAGCGAATAATGCGATGATTGGCGCGAGCAGGGTAGTCTAAACGTCCGGCGTAGCCTTCGTTTTCCATGCATAACTGACAAGCAGGGTAACCAGACTTGGCGGCATGGGCGGCTGCGGCGATGGCTTTGGGATCTTTTTCAGGCTTAGATAAGTTGATCGTGATCTCTAAGTCACCATATTCAGTCGGCGTGGTGTAGGCGATGTTTTTGGCGATGGCACGCGTTTGAATGTAGTTGTTAGCGCGAGATAATTGGAAAAACCAATCTGTCGCTGCTTTTGGTGAAGTTTGGTATTCAGACCAGAATTTCGCGTTAGCTTGAGCAGGCGTTGGGGTACCAAGGGCCATTAATTCAGCTTCTAAGATCTGCTTGGCGGGACCTAAGTCGTCGATGGCACCATTTTTAACGGCACCAGCAACTAAGGCGTCTAAGTTAGCTAAGGGATCAGCTTGTGCGTGGACAGTGTCGGTGGCATCACCGACTAAGTTGCGCACGCGGTTGATCAAGTAAAGGCGATCCATTGGGGTGAGAGTGGGATTAAGTTGTAAGCAGTAGTTGACGTGAGCTTCGATAGCATTCATATTACTTATCTCCAAAACCTTCTGGGTGAGTTTGATGCCAGTTCCAAGCAGTAGCGATCACTTGTTCAACATCATCGAATTTCGGCTTCCAGCCTAAAATAGTACGGGCTTTGTCAGATGCAGCGATCAATGTTGATGGATCGCCTGGGCGGCGAGGGCCGATCTTAGCAGGGATCGGTTGGCCAGTGACTTTGCGAGCAGCGTTGAGGATTTCTAAGTTAGAGAAACCAGTCGCAGAGCCTAAGTTAAAGGCGTTTGATTCATGGCCTTCCGACAAATACTTCATCGCGAGGATATGCGCATTGGCGAGGTCGACGACATGAACATAGTCGCGGACATTGGTGCCGTCTTTAGTGGGATAGTCATCGCCGAAGATTTGCAAACCGTCGCGTGTACCAGCGGCTGCTTGTAAAATGATCGGGATCAAATGCGTTTCGGGATGGTGATCTTCACCAATGGAACCGTCTGGCATGGCACCAGCGACGTTGAAGTAACGCAAGGCAACGAATTTGATACCGTATGCGACGTCAGCCCACTTGATGATTTTTTCCATTGCTAACTTAGATTCACCGTAAGGGTTGGTTGGCACTTGGGGATCATCTTCGTGAATTGGCACTTGTTTTGGTTCGCCGTAAGTTGCGGCAGTGGAGGAAAAGACGATCTTTTTAATGCCGAATTCGTTCATTGCTTCCAACAAGGTGATCATGCCAGAAGTGTTGTTATCAAAGTACTTCAATGGATCTTTCATTGATTCTGGGACAATGGAGAAGGCGGCGAAGTGAATGACACCGTCGATTTTTTCTTTGGAGAACACTTGGCTCAAGAAATGGTAATCGCGAATGTCGCCTTGATAAAAGCGGGCTTTGGGATCAACGGCGCGTTTGTGGCCAGTGATCAAATTATCGAGCACGACCACATCTTGGCCTGCTTTAACGAGTTGGGCAACAGTATGAGAGCCGATATAGCCGGCGCCACCTAAAACAGCAATAGTCATCAGATTTTCTTCCTTTCGAGTTTCACGTGAAACAACGTCTTATAAAGCTTTGGGACCGTCGGCAATTTCGGCGACATAAAAGTCTGCGGCATAGCCGATCGTCTTTTCATATTCAGCGCCAACCGCTGATTTAACGGCGTCGACAGCGTCTTTGTTGACGATCGCAATGGCACAACCACCAAATCCGGCACCAGTCATTCGTGCGCCTAAGACACCAGGTTGTTTCAAGGCGGTTTGGACTAAGGTGTCGAGTTCTTTGCCAGTCACCTCATAGTCATAAGCTAAGGACACGCCAGAAGCAGAAACTAAACGGGAGAAGGCGTCGAGTTCGCCAGCTTTTAAGGCGGTGACAGCTTGCAAGGTCCGTTGATTTTCCAAAACGGCATGGCGAGCGCGACGGATCAACGTCGCATCGTAGATCAAATAGCTGTATTGGTCGAACGTTTCAGCATCTAAGTCACCTAAAGAATTGATGTCGAGTTTCGTTTGCAAACGAGCGAGGGCTTCTTCGCATTCAGCGCGGCGTTCGTTGTATTTGGAATCAGCAAGTTCGCGGCGTTTGTTGGTGTTCATGATCAAAATCACGTTGTCGCCAAGTTCTACAGGTACGGATTCATATGCTAAAGTGTTGGTGTCCATGAATGTTGCGCGATTTGCTTGGCCCATGCCGATGGCGAATTGATCCATGATCCCAGAGTTAACGCCGATGTAGTTGTTTTCGACTTTTTGCCCGAATTTGATCAAGTCGAGCATTTCAAAGCCGGCGTTGAAGGTGGTGTTGAGGATGGTCCCAGCTAATAATTCCAAAGAAGCAGAAGATGATAAGCCGGCACCGTTTGGTAAGTTCCCGTAGATATAAACATCTAAGCCGTGGGTGAACTTCGCGCCGTTAGCCTCAAGGACTTGCGCCATGCCTTTGAAGTAATCGCTCCATTGGTTGTCTTTTGCTGAGTTGAGTTGATCTAAGGCGATAGTGATGATGCCGTTTTGTTCAAAGTTACCAGAGATCAACCGCAAGGCCTTTTGATCGTTGGCGGCGACTGCGGCGTATGTGCCTAACGAAATCGCACATGGGAAAACGTGCCCGCCGTTGTAATCAGTATGTTCGCCGATCAAATTGATGCGGCCTGGAGCAAAGTAGAAGCTTTCTGGTGCGGTGTTGAAGGCTTTGGTGAAGCCTTGAGTTAATTGGGTTTTATCCATGAGTTGTTCTCCTGATTAAGTTAGCTTTGGCGTAATTGTAAAGTGGAAGCGATGGTTAATTTCAAAGGTTGGGTGTAAGTCCCGTTGCGCAAGTCTGTCAGCAAATGTACCGCCGCTTGTCCAAGTTCGGCAGTGGCGACATGGACCGTTGATAAAGCTGGCGTCAAGAAACGTCCGACGGCTAAATCGTTAAAGCCGATCACCCGCACTTGTTCAGGGACTTTGATGCCGTGTTCTTGTAAGGCTTTGATCGCACCGATCGCCATCGTATCTGAGGCGACAAACCAAGCCGTCGGGCGCTGTGCTTCTGGGAGGTTATCCAGCGCTTGACTCATAGTTTGGTAGCCAGATTCGGTAGTGAATTTACCAGTGATGAGCTGAGGTTTTTGACCGCCAGCAGCGACGACTGCGCTAGAGAACAGCGCTGGCCGCAAGTCGGTAAGGGCCACATGATCAGTCGTTTCTTCTTGTCCAGCTAACATGCCGATATTGGTATGACCTTCAGATAAGAAGTATTGCGCGATCGCAGTGATCGGAGCTTGAAAATCTGGTACCACGCAAGCGACATCAGCGGCTAAAACGTCTTGGTCGATCACCACTAATGGTAATTTCTTCGCTTTAAACGCTTTCAATTGTGCCGGTGAGTACTTGCCGATCGCGATCATCCCGATCAAGTCATTAATTTCAGGGAATTCATCACCTGGGAAAACGCGAACCAGTTCCAAGCCTGCTTGACTCAACTGACTTTCAACGCCCCAGCGGATCGCCCGATAGTACAAGTCGCCAGTTTCATCGGCTTCGGTGTACCAAGGCATCACGGCGACAGTGCCACCGGATTGGGTTTGCGTGCGCTGATGCTTGGTGTAATTCAATGCTTCAGCAGCAGCAAAGATCCGCTCGCGCGTATCAGTAGCAACTGATAATGTGGTATCTCCGTTTAGCACGCGAGACACGGTGCCGACTGCGACGCCGGCTTGTTTGGCAATATCTTTTAACGTAGCGATAAGAACGCACCTCCTTGAGCTCAAAACCAGTGTACCACATCTAAAGTTAAAGTTTAACCTATTTTTGGTAAAAAGTTTACCAGATGGTTTTTATCGCAAGAAAACGTTTCATTCATCACTTTCTAAATGGCAGTCGATGGGCAATTGTCAATCAACATTGGATGACAATTTCTATGAAGAACGTTTATAAAACTTATGTCTTGCCACGGGTTGGTGATGGTGTTAAGATAATGGCGGATCCTATGAGGAGTGGGTGGCTGAGCGCAGGTCACTCGTTTCACTTCGCGACGGGTGGAAGTGCCCGCTAAACTCTCGGAGACTATCCCGTAGCATCTGGGCTTAACTGTCGAGCGCTGCTAGATCTCCAGTTCCAAAGTACCGGTACTGAAGGGTCCCAG
>NZ_RHNS01000001.1 GCF_003946305.1 Lacticaseibacillus porcinae | reverse complement strand
AGCGCCTTGAGACGCTGCCGGTAACGGGGGCTTATAGCCCCAGAGCAAGCCACCCGTTTAACGGGTGGTTTTTGACTGCTTTCGTTTAAGCTTCGACCAGACTTGATCACATGATTCTCAGTTTGAAATCATCACTAAATTTGGAGGTTTTCATTTGGATACAGAACAAGCGCAAGTTACCCCGCGCACTTTATTTGCAATTTTTGGCACCACGGCCTTAGCATTCTGTGGGGTTTTGGTGGAAACGTCGATGAACGTCACGTTCCCGACCTTGATCCAACAATTCCACACCTCAATGAACGCGGTGCAGTGGGTCACCACTGCTTACTTGCTCGCAGTTGCAGCGACGATGGTCATCGCCGGTTACGTGCAGTCTCGCTTCACCGCTCGCAGCATCATTTTAACGGCTGGGGCGGCTTTTGCTATTGGTGGGATCTTGTGTGCAATCGCCACTAATTTGCCGGTCATGTTGATCGGGCGGATCATTCAAGCAATCGGTACCGGCTGTGCCATGCCATTAGTGTTCGCCTTGATCATGCGTCAGATTCCGCAACGCAAACAAGGGATGTACAACGGCTTGGCAGGCATGGTGATCGCCTTAGCGCCCTCGCTTGGCCCAACTTATGGGGGGACAATTGTTCAATTCACCACTTGGCGGTTGATCTTCATCATCACCGTGCCGATCGGTGTCATCGCTTGCTTGATCGCGGCTAAAAATGTGCAACAACCATTCCCAGTACAAAAATCCAAGTTTGCGATCGATCAGTTTGCGTTGATCTTGATCGCTTTGATTGCTTTGACGCTCGCGGCTAACACGTTAGGCACTGCAGGCCCTGCAAGCGTCGGATTCATCGTTGCCTTGATCATTGCCGTGGTCGCTTTTGCAGGGTTTATTGTGCGTTCAGCAAAATCACCACATCCGATCTTGCAAGTGAAAATTTTCAAGAACCGTTATTTTGCTTTAGCCATCTCGATTTATTTCTTGATCCAATTCGGACAAATCGGCTTTACCTTCTTGTTGCCGAACTTTGCCCAGTTAACCCTGCATGCGAATTCGATGATCGCCGGCGCCATGTTGTTAGTCGGCAGTATCGTATCTGCGATCGTTTCACCACTGGCTGGCCGTCTAATGGATTCCATCGGCATCAAGCACCTCGTTCGCATCGGGAGTGTGCTGCTGGTCATTGCTACTTTATCATTTAGCTTGCTGGCAAGTCATTTGACTGTCGCGTTGATCACTGGCATTTTCACCGTTTATTTGATCGGGTTTGCCTTGATGTTCAACACCTTGCTGACGTTTGGGTTGCAGCAGTTGGCCCCGCAACAAATGGGGGATGGCAATGCCGCATACAACACGTTGCAACAATACTCCGGCTCCATCGGGACTGCGATCATGGCAGCGCTGCTGGCAACTGGTGCACGGATGGCGCCACACGCCAACACCGCGCATCAAACCTTGCAAGGTGCGCAACTTGGCTTCTACTTCGTCACTGCGATCATGGTGATCGTCTTAGTGCTCAGCTGGATCGTCACCAGCAAAAAGCCTGAAGCACCAAAGGATCTGGATGTCGATTAATTGAATCCGTCAAGGAAGTCGCTTCTCAACTGAAGCGGCTTTTCTTATATACTCGGCGAGTGAAGAGACCTGGCAATTGATCTAGCCTGTCAGCTAAGCAAACCCAGGAATTTATTCCTGGGAAGAATTAGCGCTTAGACAGGCCGTTTTTGTTTTTTAAATTTGGAATTCGAACGCTTGTTTGCTATAATGAAATCATCAAAATTCAAGGAGACATCATTATGGCTGAGCCCTGGGTACAGGAAAAACGCAGCCGTTCCAAGACGTTTGCGTTCACCGAAAAGCTGAAAGTCACATTGTCATGCACACAGATTCTCCAACATGAACGCGCTTTAGTGGTTCAAGATCAGTTATTTAATTATTCATTGAATTATATGTACAAAACTTATGGTCGTAAGCATATCGACCGCAATATTCCAACAGGTCTCAATCGGCACAAGCTCATTAATCTTATCATCAAGAAGTTCCTGAACGAGTTGTACCAGCTTCAGCGCTGGAACGTCAAAGCATTGTCGCTGTCCTCACACAACGCTCAGCTATTTCTTCAAACCCTGATCGTCAACTTCGCCGAATATCAGAAGCTGTTGCGTGCAGGCTTTAAGTGGTCAGACAAGATCAAGTTTCAGTACAAGCAAAACATCATCAAAGACAAACGTGGCAAACACAAGAATCCACACCATAACAGTTGGTACAAACGTGGACATCTCAGTTTTAACTTAAAGTCTAGAACGCGTGCAGTCGAAATTCAAAAGAACACCCTGATTCAAATTCTTTCGGCACATGTGATCAAAGTGCCAAACTTCGGAATTCTTCACCTGCATCAGAATGCGACCGAATATAATTTTACAGACATCAAGATCATCAAGTTGAAGCGTAAAGGTGACGGCACTTATCAGCTTCAACTTGTGCACGTCCAACCAAAGGCAAAATCTAACATTCAAGCAGAACCAGCAATTGGTGTCGATTGGAACATGACCAACAACGTCGCCTATCATGATTCCAACAACAAACAATATCAACTGCCACAAGAAGTGATCGCGAAAGCTGATCGCTTTGAACAACACATCAACAAGTTGAAGCGTAAACGTAGCCTGATGCATGGTCGTACGAAGAACATCACCAAGAAGATTCAGAAAGTTTCAGCCAAGCGTGCGCAATTGCTAAACGAAGCCTATCGCAAAATTGCGATTGAACTGGTCGGCTCAATTCAGGTCTTGGTCATGGAGAAACTCGGAGCTAAGGATATGCGTAAGTCGACTGGGAAAGCTAAGAATCGCAAACTAGCTTTGTTAAAGCCATACGAGGCTAAACAAGTGATTCAAAACCGAGCCTTTAAGCAAGGCGTCACCGTAGTAGAAGTCGATGCTTACAAAACCAGTCAGGTGGAATATGGCACTGACGTCGTCGATAAACATCCATTATCTCAACGTGAATGGATCAGTCCAATTACTGGTAAAGTCATTGACCGAGATCACAACGCGGCTCAAAACATCTTGGAGTGGGGTTTACATCCAAGTCATCACATCAAGGTGAAAATCTTTCCTAAAGTTACCGCCGCCATGGTCAGTTCAATTATTTAGTCAGAAACTGTCATTAATTAAATTTATCTAGGGAGAACAGAACAACTTCCTCCGACCGGTACGAAGATTAGGGACAAGCTGGTCGCAAAGTAAACCAAGACCTCATCACAAGCGTATACCGTTGACCTGCAGATAGAAATATTTGTGGCAAAACACGGTCGTTGTGGTTAGAGTTCGGGCCACCCTAATGGCCTCGTAGAGATTATGAGTAATTCTCATGAATTGCAGTTTACGATGTTTTCAAGAGGGATCTTGGAAACTCTGGAATACATTCCCGAGTAGTTCATTGCCGAGAGGAATTGGTGAGTTGGCGCGGCCGGCTTTATTAACAATTTTGTTGAGTCAGTTCGCTAAGGACGCCTGTATTTTGAAAGTAATTGGCCGTTATGACGAACCGTTTTGTTGCGACGTTACTCACAATCAGCTGATCATCACAAAAAATGACGTGACACCGCACGAATATTTTCGTGGGTATCACGTCGTTTTTAAGTTATTCAGCGCTAAAGCGTTTATAGAACTCAAGTTGTTGTTGGAAGCCATGGGCGTCTTCAGAAAATTGGTAACCGTTGCTTTCATTTAATGTCGCAATCTGCTTCATCTCATCGTCAGTGAGTTCGAAGTCAAAGACGTCCATATTTTGCTTCATACGGTCGACATGCACTGTCTTTGGAATCACAATGATCCCGCGTTGCAGCAGCCATCGAAGGCTAACTTGTGCCGCTGACTTGCCATGTGCTTGCCCGATTTCGTTGAGGAGTGGTTGGGTGAAGACGTTGTGTTGGCCGGATGCCAGTGGGGACCAAGCTTCTATTTGGACGTCGAAGTCCTTCATTGCCTGATGATCTGCCACTCGTTGTGCAAACACGTTAGTTTCGACCATGTTGATCGCAGGACGCACGTCAGTAAAATTGATCAGATCAACGAGACGCTGTTGCGAGAAATTATCAACACCGATTGCACGGATGGTGCCGGCCTTGTACGCTTCTGAAAGATAGCGCCAAGCACCATAGTAATCGCCGACAGGCTGGTGGATCAGATATAAATCAAGATAATCGAGGTCAAGTTTCTTCAGTGAGCGGGCGAGGCCTTGCTTGGCGCCTTCATAGGAGTTATCCGTCAACCACAGTTTGCTTGTGATGAATAACTCTTGACGAGGCACGCCTGCTCGCTTGATGGCACGACCAACTGCTTCTTCATTGGCATAAGCTGCAGCAGTATCGATCAAGCGATAGCCGAGCTTGATGGCTTGATAAACAGATTCTTCGGCGACGTTTAGGTCAGTGACTTGAAAGACCCCAAGGCCGAGCATTGGCATTTCAACACCATTATTTAAGGTGACAGTTTGCATGAGGATTCTCCTTTGTTATGAATGTGCAGTGTCAGGATCAAATTGCATCCTGCCTGCGTAGGTTCCTTTTAGTTGTGGTTATTGATTAATTCAGCTTGTGGTAATGCCAGCCCAACAAATATGAGCATCACAGCGACGATCAATAGGGTTTCAAGCATTTGCAAGCCCTCCTAAGTCTGGTTGATTTTAGTTCGCAAATAGTCGATTTGAGCAATGCGTTGCTCGTTGTCATGGACAGTGACCAAGGCCGCTTGGCGCAATTGCTTAAGTAATAAGCGTTGTTCGCCAGTGGAGGCGTTGAGATACTGCTCAACATTGATTCCCATCGCGTGCATTGATGCGATATCGCAATTTGAATACATGTTTCACCTCGTAGAGAAAAAGCACGCGTGAGGTTTGAACCCTCATCACGTGCTTTAGTATAAGTGCCATACGAAAATATTGAAAATGCTTAGTTTGTAGGTCTAGCCATACAATTATTGTATGGCACGTAACGCCTGAATAAACGCGGTGGTCGCTTTATTATGCAACTGCTGGCCTCGCCAAGCTACCAGCGAGTGCAACGCTAATTTCGGTGCTAATGGCACAAAACGCAGCTGATCGAAGTTCTGATCAAGTTGTAGACAGATCACCACACCAGCATTTTGTTGGGCCAACATTGCGGCATTGTACAGCAAGTTGTAGCGCGCCCAGTTGCGCATTTCTTTTGCATACTCCCCAGACCATTTCGCCAGTTCCTTTTGCACAACAGTATCAAGGATCGTGATCACAGGGGTACCGACCAAGTCGCCTGGCTTAATGACATCATATTGCGCAAAAGGGGAATCGACATGCGCTAAAATCCCCCAGACTTCTTCACCTGGTAAGGTCACTGATTCATAGCGAGTGGTATCGACTGGCTCAAGCAAAAGCCCCAAATCGATAGTCCCTTGTTCAAGCCAGGCGCGAATGTCTTCATTATTGCCGCTATGTAAAGCGAAGTGCACCAAAGGATGTTGACGTTGAAAATCGCCCATTGCTTTGGCCAAGGTGCTCATGCTTTGCAGCTCAGAGCAGCCGATCGCGATTTCACCAGCGACTTCGTCAGATTCTTGCAACTCGTCACGCGCGCGGTTGGCCATGTCGACAATATCTTGGGCCCGCCGACGGAACAAAAGGCCTTCATTGGTCAACGAGACACTGTGGTGATGCCGTTCAAATAAGCGCACATCGAGTTCGTTCTCAAGGGCTTTGAGTTGGCGAGAAAGGGTGGGTTGCGTGAGATGTAATAGTTCGGCGGCTTTAGTGATGTTTTCTTCTCGTGCTGTGAGTAAGAAGTATTCTAGAACACGTAGGTCCATGATGTTTACCTCGAAACTGATTTGGCTCTATCTTACCGCATCTCAAGTTAAGTGCCAAAGCGCTTGACGTTATACTGACAAAAACACAGATTAGAGGCTGAGATGAGTAACCCAGTTTCCATGATCGAATTATTTTATGATTTGGTCTTTGTTTATTTGATCGCCAATGCCACAGAGTTGATGATGTTTTCGAAAGTCATGGCGAAAGTCAGGACTTTTTTTATTGGAAATTTGTCGCCGGTGAGAGTCCTTATTTATTGTGCCGATCAAGCAGGTTATACTGATCGTATAAATGCTAAGGTAGGCAGGAAATATGAGAAATCAACAAACCAAGTTCATTGTTGGGATCTTGTTATTCACCACAATATTGACTGGGGTGTTACTCAAAGGGTACGGATTCGGCACACAAGACGTTTTCCCACGGGCGGGGGAACCGAAAACGACGCAATTAAAGACATCGACGAAAAGTATTTATTCTCAGCGTCACGTGCTTCAAGCTATTCTTCACTATCAAAAATTTACAGACTTGATCGTCCCTGGTAACGACGATGCTGATGAGCCAAGTGTCGATACTTACGCGGTACAACCAGGATTGAAGGCAACGCGGACGCGTAACATAGATACTGGGAAAATCGAAACTTGTACGGGGATGACGCCTCAAGGGGTGACGCCGGCAGGTAAATACCTATTAACGACAGCATATGATCACTACAAGCACCATGCTTCAGTGATTTATGTGCAGAGTTTGCAAACCCATCGCTTTTTGAAAACAATCGTCCTCAAAGGTCATCCTCATGTTGGCGGCATTGCCTACGATAAAAAACATGGCCAAGTGTTGATTTGCGGGCGGCGACGCGGTCAAGCGAGCATCATCGGCATCACCATGAAGCAGATCGAAC
This sequence comes from Lacticaseibacillus porcinae, assembly GCF_003946305.1. Taxonomy (GTDB): domain Bacteria; phylum Bacillota; class Bacilli; order Lactobacillales; family Lactobacillaceae; genus Lacticaseibacillus; species Lacticaseibacillus porcinae. The sequence continues at coordinate 502,625 of NZ_RHNS01000001.1, read as the reverse complement.
GTTATCAAGATCACTCTGCCAAGCCGATCACTTATGATCAAGAGGCTGTTTTAGGGACAATCAGTCGCGCATCATATGTGACGGTTTATCACAATCAACTTTATGTTGGCTTGTTTAAGCGGCGCGGGTTAGGCTACGTCCAGAAATATCGTCTGGAAAAAGATGGCGGTGTGGCCGGTGAGGATATTTCCAGTGAATTCTGGACCACTTGGCGAGTGTATGCGGAAGGCTTAACAAATCAACATTTGTTAAAACAGATTCAAGGTTTAGCGGTTTACAAAGGCTACCTCGTGTTATCGCAGTCATACGGGTCGCATCATTCTCGTATCTACTTGTTCAAAGAACAAACTGGGACCTATCGCAAAGACAAAGCTTTAATGACGATCACGGCACCGCCACATCTGGAACAAATTACCGCCTATCGCGGAAAGCTGTATCTTGTGTTCGAAGGCGCTGCGCAACCATATCGTCACAAGGCTAAACGACAAATCGATCGCGTGTTGACGCTGGATATTAAAGACGTGGTGGATTATTATCACGTCCAAGCGCAAAAAGCTAAAAAAGCCGAAAAAGCGCAGCAAGCTACAAAGAAGGTGAAAACCAATGCCAGTTCAAAATGATAAGCAAATGACCTTATCTTGGGTACAGTTCACGATGCTCATGTGTGGCTTTTGGTTGATTGTTTTAGTGGGGAACACGCGCAATCCCCTAGCCAATTATGCTGCAGTTTCAGCTTATGATGTTAAATCAGTTGATTTGACTGCCCAATTAATCATGCAATTGCTCGCTGGACCTTTTGCTGGGGCTTTTGCATGTGTCCTGTTAGTGTCAGTCGTTGGCGGTCGTCACCTTTGGCAAGCGTTGATGCAACCAATCTCAATGCGCGGCTGGTGGTGGTTGGTGCCTGTTTCATTGGGCATAGGCGTTTTGCGTTGGGGTCTGATGGTGTTAGCCGATCAATTGCCTTGGACTTGGGTAACTGGCACCGTGATTTCAGATCTGCAGTGGTGGGATCAACGCATGCTCTGGGTGATCGCACTGCGGGAGCTTTTCACTGTGATCGCGACTTTGTTGATGCTCATGACCATTGACGTTGGACTTAGCGAGCGGCTGCAACCGTCTCGGCACTGGGTCATGTATTTGCTTTTAGGCCTAGTTGCCGCAGGACTTGCGACCACCAGTGCCCAGCCAGCTTTCTTGCGTCAGTTGCTAGTGGTTGGAATCCCAGCGATTGGGGCGATGTTTGTGTTTCATCGTTGGCGAAATCTCTGGTTTGTGCTGTTAGGCTATGAGCTTGTTTTCCGCGTGATCACCGTGGTGTTTGTACTGGCGACTTGGTAAAGCGGTATCGCAAAAACGGTCAATTCCGCTTCAAAGGGATTGACCGCTTTTACTATTTTCTGAAAAACTGACGGTGATTCAACCGCACTGCGATCAATGCCGACAATAATATTGCGATGCCAATGGTGATGAGCCAGCCCCAGTGATCTTGAGTGAAGGGGAAATGCACATTCATTCCAAAAAATCCGAAGACGATGCCAGGAATCGTGAGGACAATCGAATACAGGGTCAATACTTTCATCACATCATTTAAGTTGTTATTAATGACCGCGTTGTAAGTGTCGGTGGTTTCGTGGAGGATCGCGTCGGTGATTTCAGTCATTTCGGTCGCTTGCTGGGTTTCGATCAAAATATCATCGAGTTGATCGATAGCATCATCATCAAAGTTCAACGCATTGGCTTGCTTCAAGTTCGTCAAAACGTCGCGATTCGTTTTCAAACTCAATTTGAAGTAAACCAAACTTTGTTGAATGCCCATCATCGCGTATAAGTCACGGTTGCGCAAATCGCTTTGCAGACGCCGCGCCAAGGTAATGCGTTCTTTGTTGATGGCCCGCAACGGCGGCAAATAATTTCGCGATAAGTCGTAGAGAATCTGCAACAGCACAGCGTTAGCATTTGTTGGTTGTGCCAGCATCGCTTGAATTTTGGTCAAAATGTTTTGGTCGTCGATCATGGTGACAAAACCATTGCCAGTCATAATGACCGTTAAAGGCACCGTCGTGTAAGTTGGTAGATCGGGATCATCTTGCGCAACTGGCGCATCGAAGATCACCAACCCTGTGCTACTGTCATCGTCATATTCGTAGCGCCCACCTTCATCAGGGTCTAAACCATAAGTCAGAAAGTCTTCTGGGATACCGGTTTGAGTGAGTAATTGTTGTTTTTCTTCAGGCGTAGGGTCGATGGTGTTGATCCAAGTGCCTTGAGTTTGATCGGTGAGGTTTTCAAAATGTGTGAGTGTTAGCATGGCAGCGTCCTTTTCGTGAAAGTGATCAAGGGTGATTGTAGCATTTATTTTGTGAGAGGATCGGTCACATTCAAACAATATTGGTGGGGCTCAGACATGATTCGCCATTTCGTGTTTAAAAGTGAAGGCGTATGGGACAACAACAGTTGGAAGTTCACCATCGGCGTTGGTTTGATTTTTTGCGATTATGGTCCGCATCGCTTTGCGCCCTGTTAAGGCGGACACAAATAGTTGAATTCACAGCTTTCGTTATCGATCATCGCGGCTAGACATACAATCCAAGCGTGTACGCTGATGTGGTGTTGTTAGCTCGGCATATTCGAGTGATACAGTTTGAACTTGGTTGATTCAATTATTCGAAAATTTCAATAAACTTGTTATTTAACATCGATAAGTGAATGTTATTTTTACATTATCTGAATATAGCACTAATTCATCTATAAAAATATAAAGGATTTTATAGATATTTGACTACATTTTTCCCGATGAGTTGATACACTCTGTGTATTAGGAGAGCTGTAAGGATTTGGGTAGGATGAGGAGTGAGTTCATGTTAAATCAAGCAAAAAGTAAAATGTTAAACGCTACTGCTGAGCAACGGACCCATTACAAGTTATACAAGTCTGGCCGCAACTGGACGATCGCCGGCTTAACGGTTTTGTTTTCTGGGGTATTGCTGACGCAACGACCGCAGGTGATCCATGCGTCAGAAAGTACTGCAATCGGAGCGACTGAAACCACTGAACAATCAGCGACGCCGAGTGCAACGACCACATTGCAAGGCAATAGTGCTGAACAGAATACCGCTAGCGCTGACACTAGTGCAGTCGCTGCGCCTGTTCAAACCGCTCCTACGCCTGTACCGGCGCCTGCACTGGCCCCAGTCGCTGAAGTTACGACTGTATCAGGAACCATCGGCAATGCGACGAAGACTTATGGTGGGGAAGCCGACAACCCAGCGACCGTGTCGGTGACCTTGAGTGATGGGGCTAAAGCACCAGTCGGTTGGTATTACACCGGTAGCAACAATACTTATTTGGTCAATACCAAGGGTAAAGATTTGACGCTTGACGCAGATGGAATGCCTGGGACGAGCGCCATCACGCTTTCGACCTCCGGCTTGACGGCATTGCAAGCTGCCAATCCTAAGGCATCTATTACTGCAGAGGATGTGACAGCTGGTCAGTTGACCATTAACAAACAACCTGTCGCTGACCGTAGCATCACCATCGCTGATCAAAGTAAAACTTATGATCAAGATGCTAGCACAGACCCGACGACATATCATGTGACGTTACCCGCAGAGATGACAGCACCGTCAGCTTGGTCGGGAGACGCTGTGAACGGCTATGATTTAACCGTTGGTGGTGATATTACAGTCGCAGATACAAGCAGTCAAACACCAGGCGACTATGCTGTCAATTTATCTGATCAAGCGTTAGCGGCATTGCAAGCGGCGAACCCGACGTTAGAGATTACCGCCGCATCAGTTGCAGCGGCACAATTCAAGATTCAGGCTGTCGGCACACTTACAGTTGGGACAAGCGTCGTCGACTCAACGAGCACGAGCTTACCATCAAAAATCTCAGTTGCGGTCACAGGCGGCCTGCAGGTCCCTGATGATTGGGGGGAGTGGGAATACAAAAGTCTTGACGAGATCACTTACGAGGTCCCTTTGACTGCCGATAACTTTGATCTCAATCAAGTTCAGCTTCAAACTCCTGGTAGTTATGATATTCCGTTGAGTGACTTGGTGAAAACTGAAATCCAAAATTTAAACGCTGACGTGGTGCTCAGTGATGATTTGTTTGGAATCGGGGAAATCAAAGTCGCCCAAGCGGCAACTAGTAGCAATATCTATAAGCCTTCTTGGATGTTAGCGACATTTGATCCGAATACGGTCATCTCAGGACAAGCTTATAACTTAACGTTGGATCTTTACACGCTCGATGGGGAAGAAGACGGTGTTCAATATTCTTTATATGATGGCATGACGTCATATGTCATTTTGCCATCAGGCTTCAAGGTTGCAGAAGCAACTGGTAGCAATGTGGAGTCGGCCACACCGACGGCGGTTCTCAAATCGATTATTGATAATGCCCTCGCACCTTCTGTGGCAAGCGGCTTTAAAGGCGTCACTGTTACGCAACTAATGGATTATAAAGGTCGACAGACGTTCCAGATAACGGTACACACCGATGGCTCAAATCGCATCTTTGATTTTTCAGCGATGTATAGTGGTACAAACTCCCCGAGCATGTTAGGTAAGAAATTCGACGTACCAGTCGTTATCGCAGCTGCACCTGCTGGCACCAAAATCACGCTTAATGGTGGGAAAGCAGCGCTACTTCCACCTAGAGGTAGTGATGATGATGTGGTATATCTTACCGATGATCCAAGCGTGACTGGCGGTACTTATAAGCTTGATTTCGGAGTGTATTTTAACGTGCCGAGTGTTTCCAATGCCTTGGGGGTTTTAGACGCGGTCGGATTGGGTGTTGCGACCCTAGGACCGGCTTCGAAAGAAATCATTGTGGTCAACCCAGCTGTGATTCAACCCTTCACGTTGGTTGGCCCGACCGGAGAAATCGGCACCGCAAGTTATACTGGTGCCTTGGACAGTACCTACAACACAGCAGATGTCGTGCCGAATCGAATCGACAACAATGGCATCACCTATGTCCTCGACAAGACGCAACTTTCCGCAAGTGACACGTTGACGCCAGACACTTCTCAAGCAGTGGATACCGAGAATATGACGGTCAACGCTGCGATGCGCACGATCGCTTATCAACAAGTGGTGAATGACGAGTCTGCAATTGTGGTAACAGGCGACTCGAAACTGGAAGACAACGACGAAGGGAACCCAGAAACTTACACTGTGCAATTAAACGATGGGTTAGTGGCGCCAACTGATTGGAAAAAGGGCAGTGCAGACAATGAATACGATGTTGCAGTAGCTTCTGGCGACATTGATCAGATTCCAATTTCCCAACTCCCAGGTCATTCTAAGGTGACCTTAAGTGATGCCGGTTTGAGTAAATTAGCCGCTGTTAATGCCGCGTATCTTTTTGGTCGCGAAGACGTGACGACCGGTGAATTGACCATCAATATGGGCATCAGCGTAAAATACAATTACCCTGAAGATACTGATACCAGCGGTTTGCCAGTTGCGCGTACCGTAGAGATGAGCCCAGACCTCGCAGAGTACACGTTAGGTACCACCGCAGATTCTAAAACTAATGTGATGATCCCAATGCTTGACGGCTATCACGCAACGGTCACTGATGAAAAAGGCAACACCTATCCTGTGACTGCAGAGAAAGCTGCGACGATCACCGCTGACGGGGCAAGTCACCAATATATCGTCAACTATTTACAAAACGCGACCTTGACTGTGCAATACCTCAAGCTGGGTGACCCCGCAGTTGCACTGTCCTCTGATAAGAATCCAGCAATCAAGGCAGGAGAAGCGTATACCACTGATGCCTTAGCGATTGCAGATTATGTGCTGGTGAAGACGTCGATCAATGGGACAGCCAGTGAAACTGTCTTAAATCACGTCACAGGGACAGCCGTTGATGGCAACAATACGGTCATTTTCTACTATGCGCCTCGTGGTCATTATGAAATCACGACGCCGACGCCGGCAGATCAACCAGTTGACACGCAAATCATTAACTATCCTGATGATCCTGAAAAACCAGGCTTCGTCAAAACGCCAACGACTGAAGTGATCGCCTATGTTCCCGGCTACACGCCAAAGACAACTGGGAAGGCATTAACGCCGATCGACCCATCAGATTTGACGAAAGGGTATCACATTCCTGATATTCAAGACCCAAGTCAAAATACAGTGATCACCTATACTCGCAATGCGATTGAAATGTCGCTTGGCACGGTCACGAAAACTGTTCACTATGTTAACCAGGCAGGGGATTCAATCGCCGAAGCTTTCGTTGCTCATGCGAATTTCACTGCACTGATCGACCCTGTGACGGGTAAGCAGTCATATGGTCCAACCTCTGCAACGCTTGGCTTCCAAGCAAATCCAAAGATTGCCGGATATACCCTTGTCACAAGTCCAGCAGAAGCAACTAGCGACCAAACGGTTCAATTTGGGGATCAACCACTTGATTATAAGGTTGTGTATCAGGTAAATCCACTGGTCACGAACTTTGATAAAGTCACTAAGACGGTTCAATATGTCGATCAAGATGGTAAAATGCTCGCCAAAGCCTTTACCGCTGAAGCAAACTTTACTTCCACGACCGATCCTGTGACTGGAGAAAAGAAATATGCACCAGAGTCCGCAACACTAGGGTTCCAAGCTAATCCGACGATTGCCGGATATACCATTGTTACAAGTCCAGCAGAAGCAACCAGCGACCAAACGGTTCAATTTGGCGATGGAGATTTAAACTACACCGTTGTGTATGAAAAGAACCCACTGGTCACAAACTTCGATAAAGTCACTAAGACAGTCCAATATGTCGATCAAGCTGGCAAGACACTCGCCAAAGCCTTTACCGCTGAAGCAAACTTTACTTCCACGACCGACCCTGTGACTGGAGAAAAGAAATATGCTCCAGAGTCCGCAACACTTGGGTTCCAAGATAATCCGAAGATTGCCGGTTATACGGTTCTGACAAGTCCAGCAGAAGCAACCAGCGAACAAACAGTTCAATTTGGCGATGGAGATTTAAACTACACCGTTGTGTATGAGAAGAATCCACTGGTTACGAACTTTGATAAAGTCACTAAGACGGTTCAATATGTCGATCAAGCTGGCAAAACCCTCGCTAAAGCCTTCACTGCTGAAGCAAACTTTACTTCCACGACCGACCCTGTGACTGGAGAAAAGAAATATGCACCAGAGTCCGCAACACTAGGCTTCCAAGATAATCCGACGATTGCCGGTTATACTCTTGTGACAAGTCCAGCAGAAGCAACCAGCGAACAAACCGTTCAATTTGACGATGCGGATTTAAACTACACGGTTGTGTATGAGAAGAACCCACTGGTGACGAACTTCGATAAAGTCACCAAGACCGTCCAATATGTCGATCAAGATGGCAAGACCCTCGCCAAAGCCTTCACCGCTGAAGCAAACTTTACTTCCACGACCGACCCTGTGACTGGAGAAAAGAAATATGCACCAGAGTCCGCAACACTTGGGTTCCAAGAGAACCCAACGATTGCTGGATATCATGTGGTAACTAGCCCAGCAGAAGCAACCAGCGAACAAACCGTTCAATTTGACGAAGGGGATCTAAACTACACAGTTGTGTATGAAAAGAATCCACTGGTCACAAACTTTGATAAGGTCACTAAGACAGTTCAATATGTCGATCAAGCTGGTAAAACGCTCGCTAAAGCCTTCACCACTGAAGCAAACTTTACTTCCACGACCGACCCAATAACTGGGGAGAAATCTTATGGTCCAGAGTCTGCAACGTTAGGGTTCCAAGATAATCCGACAATCAAGGGGTATCATGTGGTGACCAGTCCAGCAGAAGCAACTAGTGATCAAACGGTTCGTTTTGACGACGGGGATTTAAACTATACAGTTGTTTATAACAAGAATACGCCGACAATGAACCTCAAGACGATCACCAAGACCGTTCACTATGTTGACATATTCGGAAATCCGCTCGCCAAGGACTTTACGACTCACGTTAACTTTACGAAATTGACGGATGGCCTGACTGGTGAAGAAACCTTCGCACCAGAGTCAGGAACATTAAGTTACCAAGCTAATCCGACAATCTCCGGTTATCATGTCGTGGTGAATGCTCCTGAAGCAACCCGTGCGCAAACTGTGAGCTATGGTGATGATGACCTCGTTTATAAAGTTGTATACATGCGGAATTCGAATGTTGACATTCCAATTGGCGGTGGGGAAACGACACCACCGGAAAATGGCGGAACAACTCCAACGGATAACGGTGGGGAAACGACTCCAACAGATAACGGTGGGGAAACGACTCCAACCGACAATGGCGGAACAACAACTCCAACCGACAACGGTGGGACAACGACTCCAACGGATAATGTTGGAACGACCACTCCAACGAATAATGGTGAAACAACGACTCCGACAGGAAATGGCGGAACAACGACTCCAGCAGGAAATGGTGGAACAACGACTCCAACGGATAACGTTGGGACAACAACTCCAACGGACAACAGGGGGACAACGACTCCGACAGATAATGGTGAGACAACGACTCCAACGGATAACGGTGAAACGACCACTCCAACAGGAAATGGCGGAACAACGACCCCAGCAGACAATGGCGAAACGACGGCTCCTAGTGGCAACAGCGGTCAAGCCACTCCAACAGCAACAACGCCTGATCGCATAACGCTACCTAATACTGACGCGTCGATTCCAAGCAAGCCAGTAGTAATTGCAAGCAAACGAATTCCTGCAACGCCGAGTGCCCAGAATGACATTAAGCCTGTTGCAAAGCACAAAGCACTTCCGCAAACCGGAGAAACGGCTAGCGTCTTGTTGACATTGCTAGGGGCTGGGATGATTGCCTTGTTCACCTTGGGCGAGATCCGTCGTCAACGTCATTAAGCGAAATGACAAAAAGTGATTCAGTTCTATCGGCGCTGAACACCCGTTGAAAGTTGCTTGTACCAGCGTCTAAGATTTTCGTGGGGATGATGGGTTAGGGAACAGCGAGATCACTAAAAAGATATCGATTGTCAAAAGTCAGTTCGCTGTTTATCTTTAATAAGAAGAAAAACGATTCAGACACAATGTCTGAATCGTTTTTTGTAATGACATGAGATGAAAACACGCGCTGCCTCAATTCTCAGAGATCTGCGGCCTGGTTGCAGGAATTTTGAGTCAGGGATTATTTTGCCAGCCACCCAATGAACAAGGTGATGACTGCTGGTAAGCATTGAATCAAGAAAATTTTCTTAGTTGCGGTAAAGCCACCGACTAACCCGACAATCAACACAAACCCTGCTAAAGCCATGCGCACCGCCCAAGTGGTTGGGTTGTCCGCGAGTAGGCAGGTGAATAAGAACATCGCGCCTAGTGCGCCGTTGTAGATCCCTTGATTGACCAAAGAAACGCGAGCCGGCGCTTGTCGGACGAAAGCTAACGGCATGGCGAACGCCTTGGCTTGAGTCTCGGGTGTTCCCCACAGCTCCAAGGCCATGATCACCAAGTGCAACGCGCCTAAAAGAACCGTTAAAATGAAAAAGATGTTTTGCATATATGCCTCCAAGTTATTCTAGCGTCTATCCTAACAGGGTGGCCATATAGCAACGAGTCAACTTTAATAAAACTCTGTTGTCGGTGACGAAAGTGCCAGGCATTGCTTTGGAAAGTTTAACCAAACTGACGCGCACGCCGTGGTTCTTGGTGTATACTAGCCAAAAAATCACCGGAGGGCATCATGAGTAAACCAGTTTCCATGATCGAATTATTTTACGATTTGGTGTTTGTGTATATGATTGCCAAAGCCACAGAGTTGATCCATGTGCTACATCATGGCGTGGTGGCACCATTCACGTTATTGACTTTTGCCTTTGTGGTGATCGTGTTCATCAACTCCTGGATGGTGCAAAGTGTGTTCGTCAATCGCTATGGGCGATCGTCTTGGACGGATATTGGGTTCATGTTCGCTGACATGATGATCGTGTTGTACATGTCCAATAGCTTCTCGCCTGAGTTGAATGCTGATTTGCGGCCATTTTACCTGGCGGCAGGGCTACTGTCTTTCACCTTATTTCTGCAATATTTACTGGTGCTGGTGAGAACTGATGATCCAGTTGATCAAGCCATTGTCAAAAGGTTCATGGTGATCTTAGCGCTGCGAACCGTGGGCGTCGGGGCTGCGAGTTTGTTGCCGAATCAGCTCGGATTAGTGGTCGCCTTCCTCAGTGTCGCCATCAGTTGGATCGCCCCAGCATTCACGGGGAAACTGACGCGCCAGCATCCAATCATTTTCTCTCATTTATTGGAGCGCCTGACAGAATTATCTATTGTGATGTTTGGTGAAACCATTGTGGGGATCGCCGGGTACTTCACGAAAACGACTTTCTCGCTGGTTTCCGTGATGATCTTTGCCATCGTAGCGAGCTTGTTCTTCACCTATATCACCGTGTTTGATCACTTAGTCAACGAAAATCGTGAAGGCGAATCTGGTAATTTGTTGATCTATTTGCATTATCCGATCATCTTCGGCATCAGCATGATCACCGTGTCGCTGCGCTTCATCACTGAACGCGCGGCCAATGGGGTGTTTGCCATCAGTTTCTTGTATGGCGGCATTGCACTGTTGTATCTGGGGTTATGGTTAGCGCGCGGGTATCAACATGATCAATATCAACTAGGGAATACGCGGTATTGGGTTATCGCCGGAATTCTGCCGGTTGCCTATGTGGCGGCGTTGGTGCTGTCGAGTGCGTTGGGGACGATCGTGGTGACGTTGGTGGCGACGTTGTGCTGTTGTGCGTTGTTGGTGGGGAAGATTTATCAGGCGAGAGCTTAAGAAAGTCGCGTATGGGTAGTGTTCATTATTAGTTCTCAATACTGATTATATCGGTATGTTAAGCGGGAAATTTTCATTTTCAGTATCCGCTGCATGCATGCTGGGAGTACGGCAATCAGTTAGTTATGACTAGGCTGTCACCATGAGTTCGCCACCGTGTTTATACGCAGATACACAAGCGTCTCGGGGATCAAGTTGTACTAAAACTGGCTATGGGTCTGGCAGTGGTTTGAAGCTGGTCGGCATGCTGTTGAGTAACAAAGTTAGTTCACGTCTTGAATTGAAGCGAATCTTAATGCATCGATTTCTTTGTTTTAATGCATGACAAACTCGGAATCTCGTCATTGGGTGTTCGAGAACCTAGTTTATGCGTTCGAGAATATTTCGATTTTCCATAGAAGAATACGTTGCACCATATTCTTCAATTCTCATAATCCTCGTAGTGTTGGCATAAACATGTCAACACCATGAGGATTCTTTCTCTGCATTTATTGGGTTAGAATAAGTGTTGAATTACGGGCAGAAGTTTTAACGACGGGAAGCCTAATAAATGATATGCTCAAGCTAACATAATAATGGAATTAATTGGAGTGAAGCGCTGTGACCAATGTCCAGATGATGATAAATGACCACCTCGAAGAAATGAAGGCCCTCCTGCAGGATAAGGATGTAACAATGATTGCCGACGAATTATATTCGGACTGGGAACCCGAACAAATGCGATATTACTTGGCGGCATTTCAGTACCTTATCAATTCGTACATTGAGTTCATGAATAACAAGTTTCAAATTAATGGACATTATAATGCAGATGAGAGTCGCGGACTGATACAAATTATTCAAATTTATGATGAAGACCGTCGTGGTCTCGTTGGAACGCAATTTGAATATTCGATAAATCTTAATTACGCGAAATACTTTGAATATTGTCGCAAATTTTTGCACATGTCCCGTGGCAGTGACATTCCGGCGGATTATTCGATATTTCCGATTGAAAAATATGCTCCAATCGCGATACATCCTCAAGATGATATGTTTACTGAAGTCGCGCGGGGAACAAAGTTGTCGCTCAAAATGGTCGGCTCAGGATCTTATGCTGATGTGTTCAGGTTTAAGGATCCTTTATATCGTTGTTGGGTAGGAGTAAAACGTTTAAAACCGAATTCCACGAGTGAAGAGATCCAAAGATTTCGTAATGAATATGAAGTGCTGTATAGCTTACATTCTCCGTACATTCTTGAGGTATATTCTTTTAATGATGGAAGGAACGAATACACGATGGAGTTCGCGGACTTTACACTTTTTGAATATTTAAATAAACATCCAGATTTGGATATCAAAACGAGAAAACGTATTGCACATCAAGTACTGGCGGGGTTTCGATATTTACATTCAAAGAATCTTCTACATCGAGATATTTCTTTTAAGAATGTATTGATCTTTGAGTTCGATGATGCCATCATAGCAAAAATTTCCGACCTAGGACTTGTAAAATTTGAAGACAGCACTTTGACTCGAAAGGGTACGAGTATAAAAGGCAGTCTGCGCGATCCTACGCTGGATGAATCTGGATTTGAAAATTTCGGGATGTCCAATGAAATTTATTCCATGACAAGATTGCTGTATTTCATCATGACCAATCGACAAGGCTTGGGTCGGTACCCTAGCGACTCAGTGGAGAAGTTCGTACAAAAGGGAATATCTAACAATGTTGTAGATCGTTATCCAAATGACCGTGAGCTCTTAAAGGCGTTTGAAAAAGTTGATTGGCGATGAAAATTTACAATGGAAGATTTTGTAAAAATAGAAAAGATGGGCTCATGGCACGGTAGTAGGGAATTCGATGCACTCTGGCCAGATACGTCACTAGATTTCTGGAATATTTGTGATGATGAAGAAAAAGTATTCCTGAAATGGAAAGGAAGTCGAATCGAGGATTATTTAGATTTAGCAGACGCTTATTTTGAGTCCGCAGTATCAGTGGCCAATGAAATAATGCACGCTGGTCACGACAATATGAAAGATGATACATGGTTTCTGGCAGATTTATTCTTATTCCGTCAAGCTATTGAACTTATTATAAAGGCAACGATTTATCTAACAACTCCCAGATTAGCCCAAATACAGAAAATCTTTGAAAATTCCAAACATAATCTCATCTCCTTATTTGATCATATTAAAGATAGTGAAAAAGTGGAACTATCTGTCGCAAAGAAGCGTTGGCTCGAGTTGTATCTTGAGGACGTCGAATATTGGGACAAACAGTCCTCTCTGTTTCGATTTCCGTTCAAACTAGAGTTCTTCGACAAGCGACCGCCTGAGTTCTTGAATATCTATGATACAGTTATGAACCTTGGCATTGCATTTTCTTTGCTTCACAAACCGTTTGATGACAAGTTTACAGGTGTTGATAAATTCCAAATTGATCTGCCAAATCAGTTACCTGATGAAAAACTGTTTTTGCCCGCCAATGATGGTATTGGAAACTGTTACCTTACTGGATATGGATACTCCGAGACGTATTTTGCCGTAATTCAAGGATACTTATCAGTAAGTGAATACTGATTAACTAATCATCGCAACAAACTTAGCTCACTGTACTGGATTCCCGCCTTATTTTTGCTTAGACATCTTTTGGAACTAGAGCTGAAACAAATTGCGTCATCAAAGTATTCAAAAATTCAAGATTTGAAAATTAATCGTGGTACACATCTAATCTACAAGAAGTTATGGAAGAAAGTGTATCCGGTAATTGAAGCAGAAAATGATGTCAACAATCAGGATCATACAGGAAAAAATGTTAACGACTTTATTGAAACGCTTGGTAGCATTGATTTTCAAGGTGATTTTTTCAGATATCCGACGGAATTCAATCATCAGTATCACAAGCTCAGTAATGCAATCGATCCAATAAATGTACTAAAGTGTATTAGAGCGGTTACTAATGTTCTCGAGGGATGCGATGCGATGTTTGATCATTTTGCCGATGATGAAGCAGAAATGTATACCGAAAACTAATGAATTGTGGCGTAGATGTGATTGGCATTGTGGACGCTTGTGCGATTCAATATTCTATAAGATAATTAAACTTAGAACAATTTGTATGGGGGAGCAATATGGCAATCACCGAGTACGAGGATCAAATTCAAGAAATCGTGAGCAGACCAGATCACTCTGAGTTTATCTATGACTTTCTAAGCGTCTATGATATTCCAAGAGCGACCGTTACCAAGTTACGTAAAAGAATTAACAACTTGGCGAAAGAACCTGGTGCAGTCTATTTGAAAAACAAGCTATACTTCAGAGAAGGCACCAGTGATTTGATGCAAGACTTTACTGACTTACAAGATCGGGTCGATGAACTCGGGTCCAAGCCTCGCTACCTACTAGTAACAAACTACGAGCACTTGTTAGCTAAGGATGTTAAGACTAACGAGACGCTTGATATCGATTTTACAAAGTTGCCACTGCATTTTGACTTCTTCTTGGCATGGAACGGAATTGAAAAAGCGGATTTCGATAAGGAAAATCCTGCTGATGTTCGTGCGGCGGAACGCTTTGCAAAGCTGTATGATGTTGTGGTTAAGGACAATCCTAATGCAACACGCAAAGGCTTGAACCTCTTTTTGATTCGTATTTTGTTCTGCTTATTCGCAGAAGATACCAATATTTTTAAGCGGGATTTATTCACCAATCGAGTAAACGAAATGACAGCTGATGATGGGAGTGATTTTGATCAATTCATTAGTAGTCTATTTGGTGTATTGGACTTTGAAAAAAGTCAGCGACCAGCAGATACCCCCAGCTGGTTGAATGACTTCCCATATGTTGATGGTGACTTGTTTAAAGATCCGCATGAACCCTTACACTTTAGTGCCAAGTCTCGAAAGCTCATTATTGAAGCTGGGGAGCTGCTCAAGTGGAGTCAGATTAACCCCGATATCTTTGGGTCGATGATTCAGGCGGTTGCCAGTGAAGACAGTCGTAGTCATCTTGGCATGCACTATACTTCGGTGCCCAATATTATGAAAGTTATTAAGCCGCTGTTCTTGGACGGATTACGTGAAGACTTTGAAGCTGCAAAAGGTAACGAAAATAAGTTACAGCAACTATATGACCGAATTGGTAAAATCAAATTTATGGATCCGGCATGCGGATCTGGTAATTTCTTAATTATCACGTACAAAGAATTACGACAATTGGAAATAGAAATCATTAAAGAATTAAATAACATTCCGAATGTTCAAGTTTATTACATTCCTTCGGTGACATTAGATCAATTCTATGGAATAGAGATTGATGACTTTGCGTGTGATGTTACTCGGCTTTCATTGTGGATTGCGGAACATCAAATGAATGTAAAACTACACGAACAGATTAGTGATGCAGTCCGTCCAACTTTGCCATTGCAGCATGCGGGCGCGATTGTTCGAGGAAATGCTTTACTAAAGGACTGGAATCTGATTTTAAAACATTCAAGATCTGATGATGTGTATGTTTTTGGAAATCCTCCATATCTTGGAGCAAGAAAGCAGGATGAATCGCAAAAAAAGGATTTGGCCACTGCTCTGAATTCAGCAAAAGGTATGAACTCGCTGGATTATATTTCAGGATGGTTTTTCAAAGCATCCGAGTTTATCAAAGATAGTCGTGCAAAGTACAGTTTTGTTACAACCAATTCTATAACGCAAGGTGAACAGGTTGCAGTTTTATGGCCGTTACTGTTTGCTCTGAATAGTACGATTATTTTTGCATATAATTCTTTTAGATGGAAAAACAATGCTAAAAACAATGCAGGAGTTATCGTCGCTATTGTCGGTGTTGGTGACTACAGATATGTTGAAGACAGCAAATTATTAATAAACGGTAATTTGGTAAGGCCGGTTGAAAATATTTCACCGTATCTTTCGGATGGGGATGATACCGTCGTTTCTAAATCAAAAGTAAACTTGTTCGGTCTACCTGAAATGACATTTGGAAGTATGCCAAACGATGGTGGAAATTTTATCATTAGCAATGAGGCTTACTCTAAAATCTCAGATACACAAAAACGATTCTTCAAGAAATATGTTGGATCAAATGAATTTATGCAGAACCAGACTCGATACTGTCTCTGGCTCGCTAATATTGAAAGTAATCAGTACAATGGCGTAGCAGAAATAACAAGTCGAATATCAAAGGTGAAATCTTACAGATTACAAAGTAGGAGAGCTGC
Source organism: Lacticaseibacillus porcinae (assembly GCF_003946305.1). GTDB lineage: Bacteria > Bacillota > Bacilli > Lactobacillales > Lactobacillaceae > Lacticaseibacillus > Lacticaseibacillus porcinae. The sequence goes on along the minus strand of NZ_RHNS01000001.1, from coordinate 486,580 downwards.
GACCAGAAAATTAGCAGACAACCCCAGTATGTTTGGTGAAATACGGTGGAAGAACACTAATGCGATTATCATTCCCGAAGTTTCTTCAGGAAACAGATTGTATGTGCCGATGGGAATCGTGGACAGCTCATACGTAATCTCTAATAAGGCAATGGCAATCTATGACGCTGAGCTATGGATTTTGGGTCTGCTTGAATCACGAATGCACATGGTTTGGCTTAATTCTATCGGTGGTAAGTTGAAGATGGATTATAATTATTCAATCACATTAGTGTACAACACATTCCCGGTTCCCAAGATTTCAACACGAAGGAAAAAAGAAATCGAAAGTCTAGTACTAGATATATTAGATATTAGAGAAGAAGAAGATGGAACTTTAGCCACGCAGTATGGTTCACCATTGGCCGAAACACACCCAAAGCCAATGAATGAAAAGCTACTAACAGCTCATCAAAAATTAGATGTAGTTGTTGATCATGCATATCAATCTTCGGGATTCGAAAATGACGCTGATCGATTTAAAATGTTGTTATCGATGTATAAAGAGAGGATTAAAGTAACAAATGAGTGAGAAGAATGTAGTTGCTGTCAATTATCATCGAACTGGTAAAAGCACAAATACGAATGAGTTGGGTATGCGTGAGATGCAGGCACGTGTATATCAACATCGAAATTCTCAGTATATCTTGGTCAAGGCGCCACCAGCGTCTGGTAAATCACGTGCTTTGATGTTTGTTGCACTTGATAAGTTGGCTAATCAGGGTGTTCGAAAGGTTATTGTCGCCGTACCCGAGCGTTCAATTGGAAAATCTTTCCAACATACCGAGTTAGCTAAGTTTGGCTTTTATGAAGATTGGTCAGTAGATTCGAAGTATGATCTTACTTTAAATGGTGGGGATGCGGGCAAAGTTCAGAAATTCATTGATTTCATGAACGACGATACGGCTACCATTCTCATTTGTACGCATGCAACGCTACGTTTTGCATATGAGAAAGTCGATGATGATCACAAGTTCGACAACGTAATGTTGGCGATTGATGAATTTCATCACGTTTCTTCTCAGGACAGTTCTGTCCTTGGAGGTGCGCTGAAGAACATTATGCATAACTCCACGGCACACATTCTTGCAATGACGGGGTCTTATTTCCGTGGTGATTCATCACCGATTCTGTCTCCGGAAGATGAGCAGCAGTTCGATAAGGTTAATTACACATACTACGAGCAACTGGATGGATACAGATATCTGAAGTCGTTCGGTATTGATTACAAGTTTTATCAAGGCAAGTATCTGGATGCCTTAGACGAAGCAATTGATGTAACCAAGAAGACCATTATTCATATTCCAAGCGTTAATTCTGGTGAGTCGACGAAAGACAAGTACACTGAAGTTGATGCTATCTTTGATGTGATTGGTGATCTTGTTTCAAAAAACGAAGACACCGGCATTTACACACTGAAAAGTCATTTCGATGGGAGATTGTTGAAGGTTGCCGATCTTGTCAATGAGGACGGTCGAGATAAGGTTCAAGCATATCTGCGCAAGATGGATCAGGCTGATCAGTTAGATATTTTGATTGCGTTAGGCATGGCCAAAGAAGGATTTGACTGGCCATGGGCTGAACAAGCGTTGACTATTGGCTATCGCCGGTCTTTAACAGAGATTGTGCAAATCATTGGGCGCGTCACGCGCGATAGCTCTAATAAGTCACATGCTCAGTTCACAAACATGATTGAACAACCGGATGCTAAAGACGGCGATGTTCAATTTGCTGTTAACTCGATTCTCAAGGCGATTACTGCTTCATTGCTGATGGAACAAGTACTCGCACCAGAGATTCACCTTAAAGCGCGTAAGCCTAAAGAAGAACACTCTTCAGGCAATGGCGGCGACATCTTTGTCCGGGGATTAAAGAATCCCTCTACAAAAGCTGTACGTAGCATCATTGAGAATGACATGCCAGACTTGAAGGCAGCAATTCTACAAGATAACGCAGTGAAGAATGGCATCGCGGCAAACGTGGACGCAGAGACGATGAACAAGGTATTGATTCCTAAAGTGATTATGACCCGTTACCCAGGGTTGAATGACGAGGAAATCGAAGAAGTTCGTCAGTATGCTGTGGCGGATACCGTGCTGCGGCATGCTGTCGTTGATCAAACGACAGACAAACATGGTAATACCAACGAATTCTTGCGGATGGCTGATAAGTTCATCAACGTCGATGAGTTGGATATCAACTTGATTGATTCCATCAATCCGTTCCAACGGGCCTATGAAGTCTTGTCTCAAAATATCGACAGCGATGTTTTGCGGACAATTCAGCGTTCCATTGACGCTAAGAAATTTGATTTTGATGAAGCGGAACTAGTTTACCTGTACAACCAAACCAAACAATTTATCGTGGATAATGGGCGGGAGCCAGATAAAGGCAGTCACGACGAGCTTGAAGTTAAAATGGCATATGCTCTTGCAACTTTAAGAGACATGCAGGCAAGGAGACAGCGAAATGACTAATCAAGGCCCGATTCGTTCACTTGATGATATTTTCAATGATCCGGATGCTGCATCACTGCTTGCGAGCAAACCGAAAAAGGTGGTAGCTAGCTATGATTCCACAATTGAAGGCTTTAAGGAAATCACTGATTGGGTAATTGCTCATCATGGTCAAGAGCCTCAAAAACTCCGCGATCCATCTCAGATGAAACAGCGTAAGCTTGCCAGTCGTCTGAAAGGTATCCGAGAAGATCCCGAACGCCGTGAGAGACTGATGCCTTATGATACTGCAGGTTTACTCACTGCACATGAAGATGGCCCTACATTCAATGAGGTCGTCAAAGAGGAGAAAAAAGACTTTTCTTCCTTGGATGACATTCTGAATGATGATTCGATTTTGTTTAAGAAGAGTGATCAACAAGTTGCAGGCAGCAAACTCTTCGATACTAAGAACTTGAATGCGACTCAGCGAGAACAGCAGAATCGTCCTGAAGTTATCTCACAGCGTAGAGCGGTGAAAAACTTTGATGAGTACGAAAGCATGTTCAAGCAAGTCCAATCAGAGCTTGCGTCGGGACAACGGCAGCTTTTGCCGTTCAAAAATTATGAATTGCAGGTGCAACATTTTTATGTCCTGAAGGGGCAGTTGCTTTATATTGATGAAATTGGCGAAGAAATTGAACTAAACGATAACAGCAATCGTAAGACTGATGCACGCATGCATGTGATATATGATAACGGGACTGAAAACAATCCTACGAGAAACGGCCTAGCAGCTTCTCTGTATGGTAGACAGGGACGAATTGTAACCGAGATTGAGCATGGCGTTGAATTGACAGGTGATGACCATGTTACAGGGTTCATCTATATGTTGGAATCGTTGAGCAATAATCCACAGATTAAGGAAATCCAGGCGCAACATCCGCTTTATAAAGTTGGTTTTACTACGGGGTCAGTGCGGAGGAGAATTGCTAACGCTGAAAATGAATCAACTTATCTTTATGGACCAGTTCGTCTGGCGGGTGAGCTTAAGGTTGTAAACCTAAAGGCGGAAGCATTGGAGACTGCATTGCATCACGCGTTGGCGCAATATCAGTTGGATGTTGATATAACAGTTGGAAATGGTAGAATCGTCACGCCTCGTGAATGGTTTGTAATTGACCTAGACACGATTGAGGAAATAGCACAAAGAATCGTTACCAGCTTACTTATGGAGAAGAGGTAAATCTAGTTGGCATCAAAGACGCAGAAGGTTAAGTTTGAAGCATACAAATCGTATCATGAAGTTGATGGCGAACTTCATGAGTTAAATATTCAGGTTTTGTTAGATGAAATCAAGTTAATGAGCACGTCACAACGAACTGTAAATTATTTTGGTGTTCCAGTTCGTATAGATTCGATTCATGATGTCACACTGGATGATCAGTCCATCCGAGAGCATCCCAATATGCGATTAACATATTTTCACGTAACCAAGATGCGTGACGAGGGAGCTGCAACCACTGAGATGGAGGACGAAAGCCTGACTGATCTAGAACTTAGTCCTGATGAGTATATCGCTGAGGATATTAGTTGCGTTTATGATGCGGAGCTGAGCGTCCTCTTTTTGCAGAGAAATTTCCATAGTTTATCAATTACTGGTATCTGTGAGATGTTCAAGCACTTATATTCTAAAGTCAAGCTTGGAAATGACGATGAAGCATCTTCAGATACAACCTTAGATCTTCAATTTCGACCTGTGGTTGACAAAAGAGCGTTGTCCAAGGCAATGAGTTCAACTAATTTTCGCAGTTTATCCCTGAAATTTGCTAATGATTCTCGGAATACCCTGCCTAGAACAATTAAGAATTTGCTTGGGGGAATCGGAGATGCATTTAGCGCAAGCTCTGAGGCACAGTTTGGACTCACGATTACTGCTGGAAATCGGAAAAATCCCAGCTTACCCGTAATGGGAACTAGGCAAATAATTGAAGAGATTGGAAACAATAAGAGCATGTTTTCCTCCGCAATTGTTCGAGGTAAGCAAGGCGATATCCCGGTGGAAACCTTTGATCTGCTTAATGGAAAATTATGTATTTTCCATACGTTCTCATCAGTAAAGGATGAAGATGGAAATACCAGAAAGATACATCTTCGGCCAGACTCAGTCGAGGACACGATGGTATTACTTTATTTGAAAGTCAGTGCTGATGGAGCTGGACCTTTTCGGAGTCGCATTGCGGACAATCTGTAGAGAAGGACAAAATGAAAAAACTAGTTAACGATAAGTTGTTCAACTTATTTCCATTTATCTTCGGCGGAATCATTCTACTAGGTGCATATTTGCTATGGAAGAATTTAGGAATGAGTTATTCCAATATTAAAGGATACTCTACACTCCTGTCCTCATTGATAAGTTTTCTCTCCATTATCATCGGTTTTTACAGTGCATTTTACGGAATTATCATTTCACTTTCAAAGTCAAAGGTGATGGTCGAGTTAACCAAATCAAAATATAATGGAGCATTGCCAAAACTACTATTTCGATCATTAGGCTTCTCTTTTTTGGGATTAATGATTAATATGTCGATGCAAGTCTTAGTGCACTACAAGAATACCTGGATACTTGGAGTTTACTTTTGCTGGTCATTTGTTACAGGTGTTTTTCTAGTTTATGCATTTCAGACTGCATTGTTATCGATCGCAATGATTTTTTATAGTGATCCAGAGAAGATTCAAAAAGATGACCTTGAAATGTAGTAATTATTATTTTTTTCAAAGTTAGGAAAGCATGTCTTTAATGCGGGGCCTTCTTTTTTTATGCAAGAGACGCTGTTTTCGATTGTTCAATCGAACCTTACTGAATCATTCACAATCATCGCACAATAAAGACACCGCTACCACCCAGGAGGCTCCCCGCATGAACTACAACCTAAAGCCCGTGAAATACTTCGTCGACGTGGTCCAAACCCATGGCTTCAGCTCCGCCGCTAAACGTAATTACGTGTCTGAAACTGCGGTATCGACGGCAGTCAAACACTTAGAAGATGATCTTGGGGTGCAACTGATCAATCGCACGCCGACGTCATTATCACTCACAAGTGCTGGTCAGTTCTTCTACCAGCGTGCTATTCAAGTACTCGACGCCTACGGAGAAATCTGGCGGCATCCTGAACAAGAGCCAGCGGCGATGCTGCGCGTTCACTTCCTGCAAGGCCTCGCAGATGAAGCGGCGGCGTTTGCACAACAATTGCAAACCAAGCAATTGAGTTTTGATGAAGAACCATTTGCTGACGCGTTCACGCGACTGCTCGCACATGATTATGACATTTTGATCGGCTTTGAGTTGGCGTTTGCGGGAAACGCGAAGTTGCAGACGTTCCCGCTACGCAAAGTCGGCTTTGATGTGCTGTGCAACACGGAAGAAGTGGCGACGCAACCAGACGCGCCGACGCTTAGCAAAAGCAGCAAGCTTTACCTCCAGCACTGGAAGTCTTCTGGCATCGCAGACATTCAAGCGGCAATGCTCAAGCAATACCTGCAACAAAATTGGGGCTATGCGTCGATCGCGCAGGTGAATAGTTTTCAAGCGGCAGCACTCGCCGTGAATTTCAAAGGCGGCGTGGCGCTAGTGCCTGATGATTTCAGATTGCCAGCGCACTGCAACCACTTGACGCGCCTGTCGCCAAAGCATTTGCAACAAGGCTTCAATGTGGTGGCGGCGATCAGTCGCGATCGCCAAGACTTGTTTGAAAAGCTGATTTTAAAGGCGATAAGTTTAAGTTATCGCTGACAACTATTCGATGTTGGTAAACTTTCTGAAACCGTTTTATTCTGAACTTGTAGGATAGTTCACAATCAGAAAGGAAACCCAACTATGAAGACGTTGAAGACTCAAGTTGTGATCGTAGGCAGTGGCTCTGCTGGTTTGTCGGCAGGCTTTGATCTCTATCAAAAAAAGATCCCGTTCATTATGTTAGAACGTGGCGATAAAGTCGGGGGCGCTGGGAAGTTCGGCGCTCACGGCGTTTTTGCCGTGCATTCCAAGCAACAACAAGCAAAAGGCGTGACTTATGATTATGCCGACGCATTCAAAGGCCTCACCGAATACAATCATTATTTTGTCAACGGCGAACTGTTGGCGCGCTTCCTCAAATTGTCTGGCGAAAATATCGAGCGGATGGATGCGATGGGGCTATCGGCCACTGTTGAGCAAAGTGAACAGAAAGCGCACCTCAACGATCCGCTAGTGTATCACAAGTTCAATAACTTCAAATCGAAAATGGACACTTGGGATGCATGGCCACAGAAATTCGCCGACGCTGGGAACCCTGTGTTAACTGAAACTTGGGCAGTTGGCCTCGACTATGACAAAGACGGAGGCCTCAAAGCAGTGCTTGCGAAGAACAACAACGATGAAGACCTCAGAATCGAAACCAGCAAAGTGATTTTTGCCGATGGCGGATATTGCGGGAGTCAGCAAATGATGGCTGCCAAATATTCTGACAACGATGCGCTGTTGAATCTCGGGGAACGCAAAGCCGATGGCACGGGCATTAAGCTCTGTGCCGAACAAGGCGCTAACGTTTCGCACAATCCGGTGTTGTTTGCCCATGGTTGCGCACCAAGCTTGAGGATCAACCCGATGCGCCGGCAAAGTAGTGTGGAGACTTTGACCAACTTGCCGCTGCTGTGGGTCGATCAAACTGGGAATCGTTTTGTCAACGAAGACATTGTGTATGATTTTGCCATGTGGGCTAACGCCGCGCATAACGTCAACGGTAAATACAGTGTGATCCTTGATCAAGCGACGCTCGACCACTTTAAGCAAAACGTGGTGCCGATGGAAGATACGTTTGAGCGGCAATTTTTGGAACCTGGGGAAACTCCGACTGGCACAGTAGGACCGATCCCCAATATTCAAGCAGATTTTGATGATGCCATCGTTCATGGCGAAGTGGTGAAAGCTGACACCATCGAGGCCCTTGCTGAGAAACTCGGGTTGCCACTGACGGCGTTGAAGCGGACGCTTAAAGTTTACAACCAAGCAGTTGCTGACGGCAATGATGATACCTTCCTCAAGTCCGCTGATGAATTGAAGTTCGGCGTTGAACAAGGCCCATTTTACGCGATCAAAGAACGGTGCGCGATTTTAGGAACATTGGATGGTGTGCATGTTGACCGCAACTGCCAGCCCGTCACCAAAGCTGGGCAGCCATTGAAAGATTTGTACATCGTCGGCAACAACGTCAACGGCTTGTACTCCGACGGCTACCCAAGTTATGAAGGCATCGCCAACGGGTTCGCGTTCGTATCAGGTTGGATCGCAGCGACAGAAGCAGGGAAATCTTTGCAGGAGGCATAAATCATGTTAGATAAAAAAGTAGCGTTGATCACTGGTGCGGCACAAGGTATCGGCTATGGCGTCAGTGCAGCATTCGCTGAACAAGGCGCCGACGTCGTGTTGACGGATTATCAACCGTCAGTCGTGGAAGTGGCGCAGAAGTTGAATGCACAATCGGCAGGGACAATCATCGGGATTGTGATGGATGTCACCAAAGACGAGTCGATCGACGCGGCGTTGAAACAAGTGATGTCGCAGTTCGGACGGTTAGATTTTGTCATTAATAACGCAGGCGGCGGGGTGTTGAAGCCTTTTGCCGAATTGACCAATGATGATTTTGACAAAACGGTGGGGCTTGATTTGGTCGGCACCTTCAAGTGCATGCGCGCGGAACTGCAATTATTCCTCAAGCAAGGCTTCGGGTCGATCGTCAACACCGGTGCGCTCGGCAGTTTCTACGCCCCTGGTGGCTTTGGTGCGTACAACGCCGCGAAGAACGGGATCATGGGGATGACCCAAGCCGCCGCTGTCGATTACGCGGATCAAAATATTCGCGTCAACTGTGTGGCGCCTGGCTTGACGAAAACGCCGTTAAACGATGGCGCGTTCATTGAAACCATGACGCCGACGGTACCGATGAAGCGGTATGAAACCGTTGAAGAACTCGCCAAAGTCTTCGTGTTTGTGGCAAGTGAAGCAACCTTCATGACTGGCCAAACGGTGGTGATCGATGGTGGGGTTTCCGCTGGGATGAAAGCGGAGGCGCCTCATGACTGATGTGGTGATCGTTGGTGGCGGCTTGTCAGGTTTAGTGGCGGCAATCGCTGCACGTCAAGCTGATTTATCTTGTTTAGTTGTTGAAAAAGGCCGCTCCCTTGGTGGCGACGGCAATTACGTGGAAGGGGCGATGGGTGTCGACTCACGCCTTCAACAAGCAGCAGGTATTCACATCGACCGCACCCAGTTATTACAAGATGAATTGAATTATTCACACTACGAAGCCAGTGCCCCACATCTAAAGCAATTGATCGACCACTCTGGTGAAACTATCGATTGGCTTGCAGACTTAGGGGTGAAATTCTCTGGCGTTGGCGCTCAAGGGAAAAGCTGGCCGACGATTCATGCTTTTGCTGGCGGTGGCCATGCGGCAGTCGAAACATTGATTGCTAAAGCCCGTGAACTCGGCGTGCAGTTTGTGAGAAGTACCAGCGTGCAGCAGCTGTTGATGAACGACGGGAAGATTTCCGGTGTGTCGTTACGCGATGAAGTTACCGGTTTAACGTCAGAAGTCGCGACGCAACATGTGATTTTCGCAACAGGTGGCTATGTCGATAATCCTGAGTTGATCAAACAACAAACCCCGCTGTCTGATCGCTTGATGAGTGTCTCTGATGGCAAATCCACTGGTGATGGGATGCAGTTAGCCTGGTCAGTAGGCGCAATGCATGACAGCATGGGTGCCTTACAATTTGGTGGTGGTGCGATTTATGACCCGATGTTGCCACCATTCATGCATATGGCGTCACAAATTGGTGTCGCTGCGACGCAAGAAGCGATTTTGTGGGTGAACCAAGCAGGTGAACGGTTCGTCAATGAAGATGTCAATGACAACATGTGTCATGCAGGCAATGCGTTGCTAGGACAAGCGCGGACGTTTGCGATTTTCGATGCCGCAGCGGTGAAGCACTTAAGTGAAGTCGGGTTGTACAAAGCCGTCGGGAATTCACCATTTTCACCAGACACCTTGGACAAGTTACCTGAAGAACTCGCAGGAGATCTCGCGGCGCATCGCAAATATTTGGCGAAGGCTGACACGTTGGCTGATTTAGCTGAGTTGTTGCATTTGCCAAAACTCGTGGAATCCGTTGACCGCTATAACCAGTTAGTTGACGAAGGCGTTGACTCAGACTTCGGGAAAGCCGCAGACTATCTCACGCCGGTGAAAACAGGGCCGTTTTACGCGGTGACCTTAGGTGTGGGGATGGCGTGTGCGTTAGGCGGCTTGCGCATCGATACCGACAACGCCGTGTTGAATCCGCAAGGTTATCCGATCCCAGGGCTTTACGCCATCGGCAACGATGCCGCGGGGATGTTGGTCGGCGACACTTATGCCGTGACTTTGCCGGGGAGTACCGCAGGCTTTGCCGCATTTTCTGGTCGCAATGCGATCGCTGCGATCACACGCGAATAATTTTAGAGAAGCGCATGGCTGAGGCTGTGCGTTTTTTGGTATCATGAGTTAAAAAGGAGGTGCGCGCATGCCAACGAGAATGTTGCATTCTGAACAAACTGCCCTTGAGGCTTTGCAGACGCGATTGCCGCGACGTTTCAAACATGCGGTGTTAGCGGATCGGCCGGATATTCAAGATGTGGTCGAGAGTATTGGTGTGGAAGTGACGGCTGGCGTGCGCGATGACCTTCGCCAACTGCTGGTGCAAGAGCCCACCAAACAAAAACGCCGCGCCTTAGCGAGAATGGGGATCGAAACGCATTTTCGCTTCAACGCCCCTAGTGATCAGCGAGCGTTAGCGTCTGGTGCATTGAATGATGTCGCCACAGCGATTGTTCGTAAAACTGAGAAATTTCCGCAGTACCGCCACTTTAGAGAAAACGACTTATTTATTCACGTCATGCCTGATGCTCGCGCGGAAGTGGCTGGGGTGCTGTCGCGATTAAGCAGTGTGCCTTTTGACAAAGTGTTGTTGTGGGATGGTCATGTGCTAGTGGTGATCGACGTGAAGACGCGAGTGGTGAAGCGATACTAACAAATAGGCCCGATCCAAGTTTTCTGCACTTGGATCAAGCCTATTTTTTTAGGGTCGTTTAGATAAGCGCGTTGCGTGAGCTTTTTCGGCGAGATTCTTGTAGCCTTCAGCATCATAGAACTTGGCATGTTCTTTCACCAGCGTCATGCGAGCGACTTGCTTAGGTTGACCGTAAGTGTTGGTCATCGTTAGTGGTGCTAATGAGTCTATGGCTAATTGATTGTCATCTTTTTTGAGTTTGCCAAAATAATATTTTGCAGGCTGATCGTGATTCATGGCGCCTTCAGTGGCGTATGTCAAGCTGATGTAATTGGTGGCGTGCTGTGAATGGATGTCGCCGTCAGTTTTGACGAGTGGGCGATCGATCACGATCTGGTGATAGGTGTTGTCGGCTTTAGCCTGATACTCAACAATCTCCACGGCGAGTTTTTGATCGTCGGCGACGTAGAAAGCATCGATACTTTTGGTATAGGACTTGTACAAGTTGCCTTCATATTGCTGACTTTTGGCGCTAAAGAAAAGAAAGCCGGCAATAATCAAGGTGATGCCGACGACTGTCAAGATGGAGAAGATCAGTTTAGGATGCTGCTTCAATTGAGAGTTCCTCCGAGAGTTTATTGGCGCCTAGGCGCTGTCTTAACATAACATAGGTGATAAGACACAGTTCTGACGAAAAACTTGTGAAAATATGTGTTCATGTGATGATGGTCATAAGCATATAAAAAGTCGACTCGTTTGAATCGACTTTTAGCTCACTTCAATTGATTTCTAGTTGCTACCGGTTTGCGATGGTGAGGTGGCATTGGCAGATCCGCCTACCGTTAAATCAGTGGTGGTAGACGTAGCAGTTGAGGTGCTGTTATCTGTTGTTGGCGTGGTTGTCGTTGGTTCAGTCTGTGTGTCTGTTGAAGTTGACGGCGTTGTTTGTGTGGTAGTTTCTTGTGATGGCACAGTGTAGGTCCATTGCGTCGTCGCATCGCTATCATCTGTCGTTTGCGTATATGTAGGTGTTTGCGTCACAGTCGTCGCTTGCGTGTCAGTTGCTTGGGTATCAGCGTTTGTTGCAGCAGTCGATGCCGCGGCAGCATTGGCAACGGCGGCAGCTTGCACTTTGGCAGCGGCGTCTTGTTTTGCCTGATATTGTTCGGAAGTTAATGGTTGTGAGGCATCGCGAACTGCCGCAGTGGTTTGGCCAGTGGCCTTGGCAACAAGCTTGATCAGGTTAGTGGCGTAAGTTTTGGTGAGGTACTTAGCGAGGGTTGAATCAAACAGCCATTTCATCGAGGTACGCGCCGTTTGCAAAGTCGTGGTGTTCGGTGCTTTCACCACGGCTAAAATGTTGGTGAAAGTCTCGCGCAGAGTTGTCGTATCTGTATCGGCACCGGAAATAGCGGTTGCTTTAGTCGTGGCATCGGTTAAGGCAGCGGTGATCGCGTCATCAGACTGCCCGGCAAGTTTGGCTTTCACTGCTTTTAATGTGGCTAGGTCAGCGGCTTTCACCACTTTTTGACGTTGCGTTGATAAATTCTCATATGGATTTTCTTGTTTGACTGCGACTTTTTTAACGGTGACGACTTTAGTGGTGTGGTGTTCAGTGGTCGTTGGCTTCGCGCTCACAGCAGCGGCAGTCACGCTAATGAGAGCGACGACCATCACCGCGAAAGCAAGCGCACATTGTGTCTTTTTCCCCAATTCGACATTCCCCTTTGTCTGGTATTTCTTGAAATTAATATTATCATAATTGCGCTTACAAAATTGTGACAAATCATTGCGTGAATGCTTCAAATTTCCTTAATCGATATTCTCGTTTTTTCCAGGTCCTATCTCGAAATCACCCTCATGAAAATGACCTGTTCCCAGCATTGAAGGAAACAGGCCATTTGAGTGTTTAGGAATTCGAAAGTAAAGTTATTTGACTGATTGAGGGATCGGAACAATGACTTTCAACATAAACCACCCGTCTTTGACATTGATCGTCATTTGCCCATTGTATTTGCGGACGATGTAGGCAATATTCTTCAACCCGTAACCGTGAGCTGTGGTGTCTTGCTTCGTTGTTTTGGGGATGTCGCCATCAAATTCTGGGGCACTGTCGGAAACATTTTTGAAGCTTAACACTAACAAGTCCAGTTTTCGGGCAATTCTCACTTCGATCAACCGACGATCGTGATCAGGAATTTTGCTGACAGATTCAATGGCATTGTCTAAGGCATTGCCGAAGAGACTGGCAATATCCATGGCGTCCATAAAGGCTAAAGCACTGCCATCGGCAAAACAGGTCAAATCAATATGTTGGGCTAAAGCTGTGGCGTTTTTTTGTGAAAGGACGGTGTCTAATACGGCGTTGCCAGTACTGATGGTTGCTGAGTAAGTATTGATGGCGTCGTTGAGCTCGGCGAGATATTGACTGCGGACGTCGGCGTTGTCTTCTTGCAAAATCACCGCCATTTGATGTTTGAGGTCATGGAACTGCCGGCGGATCACTTTGCTGGAGGCTTTATAAGCGGTGTATTGATCATATTGGGTTTGAAACATCCGGTCGATGGCAGAAAGTTCATCTTGTAGTCGACTTTCTTGTTGAGAATCCGCTTGTAGCGCCAAAATCAATAATCCACATAAATCAACTAAGGTCCGAAAGACAAAGACAGTGGTCGCATTCCCTAATTGAAATTGGGTCCGCGCCAGCAGAAACCCTAGGTTGGCAACGGCAAATACGATCAATGCGGTCAAAAGTGCTGAAAGCAACGCGCTGCGACCAACGGTAATTGGTTCGACATGCGAATCGCGGCGATTTAACCAACCATAACCCACATTGAGAATGATGTAAGCGACGATCATGACGATCGCGGTGAGCCAACTGGCGCGAATATTGTTTTGCCAAAAGAAAATGCAATAAAGTTGCCAAGCAATACTGGCACTGAACTCAGCAAAGATGAAAGCTTTGGCCAAGGCATAACCGAGATTTGCTAACGGGGCCTCACTACCTAGCCAAATCGTCACGCCCATCCAGAAGACATTTAACAACATCCCCGGCACCCAAAGCACTAGTGTCCAAGTGCCACACCATAGTTGCAAGGCGACTTGTCCCAACCCACATAAAACAAAGTTCAAGCGCCAATGCGGCTTTTTAGCCAGCGGCAACAACACGACCAAGCATGCAAGCCATTCAGCGATGGCCGTATAAAAACGCGGGATATCAGGGAGATTCGTTGTGATCATAGCAGTTCATCTCCTAAATAATCAGTCAGTGCCTGCATAAAGGCTTTCTTTCTAGGGCGACTGATCCGCAATGGTGTGCCTGCAACTAAAGCGTCACCATCTTGAATGCCAGTGACTTGAGCGAGGTTAACGAGATAAGAATTATTGCACCGGAAAAAGTGATGAGGCAATAACGTTTCTTCAATATTTTTCAGTGATTCGATTAATGAGAAGTCTTGGTTTGTGGTATGAACTGTTAAATAATGGCCGTTGCTTTCAATGTAAGTCAGTTCATTGATCGGCAGCTTCACCAATTCCCCATCGATCCGCAAGGTCAGACTTGGCACATCAGCCACGGCGAGCTTGGCTGCCACTTTCTTGAAGTGTTCCGCAAAAGCAAACGCGGTCACCGGCTTTAACAAGAAGTCCAACGCATTGACGGCATACCCATCGATCGCATATTGCACATAATTCGTGACAAAAACGATCAACACCTGACGATCTTGTTGCCGAATGCGTTTGGCGGCAGTCATCCCGTCCATGTGTGCCATTTGGACATCTAAATAGATGACGTCAAATTCTGGTCGATAGTGATCCACTAATCCTAATCCGTCAGTGAAGCGAGTCAGCTGTAGGGTGAGGTCATGTTGTTGACCATAGGCAGTGACTAAGTTGGCAAAGTCTGCTGCAGTGCGGTCGTCGTCTTCTACAATTGCAATTTTCATGTGATCTCCTCCCATAATCAGAATAATCAAATTGGCGATGACTTTCAATTGCTGAACGAACAGGTTATGTAGCGCTTTCGACAGATTATGAAGAAAGCCTTTTCTCAAACTGCACTTGCCGGTATGGTGAAGATGTTGAAAAGGAGGGCGAATATGACCAATCAAAAACTTCAACTTACGCTAGAACAAAAAGCCGCCTTGCTTTCAGGGCGCACGACATTTGATACATTCGGCATTAACAGTGCCAATATTCCCGCTTTAGCGTTATCCGATGGCCCCTCCGGTTTGCGCAAACAAGAAGGGGCTGCCGACCATCTCGGGTTAAACGGCAGTATTAAAGCCACAAGCTTTCCATCTGGCGTGGCGTTGGCAAATAGTTGGGATCCGAAAATTACGGCAGCCGTCGGTCAGGCAATTGGTGAAGAATGTGTCACCGCTGATGTTCAAGGGATCCTTGGCCCAGCCATGAACATTCAAAAAAATCCTTTATGTGGCCGCAATTTCGAATATTACAGTGAAGACCCCATCCTTGCTGGTCGCATGGCAGCAGGGTACATTCGCGGGGTCCAAAGCACTGGAACGATCGCTTGTCCGAAACATTTTGCCGTGAACAGTCAAGAGTTGCGGCGGATGGCGTCTAACTCAGTAATTGATCAACGCGCATTACATGAATTGTATTTGAACAACTTTGAAATCGCAGTCAAAGAAGGCCATCCTAAGGCGATCATGTCATCATATAACCAAATCAATGGGACATACGCCAACGAGGATTCGCAGTTACTGCAAAAAACGTTGCGTGACGATTGGGGATTTGATGGTATTGTCATCACCGATTGGGGCGGTGACAATGACCATATTGAAGGGGTCAAAGCCGGCTCCAATCTTGAAATGCCAAGCACTGGGATGGTTGGCCCGAAAGAATTGATCGATGCGGTGAACAGTGGTCGCTTAGATGAAAAAGTATTAGATGATCGCGTCGCGGAATATTTAAAAATCGTCGCTGATACGCAAGTGCACACCTTGCCGTCAAGCGGAGAAGCTGATTTTGAAAAGCATCATCAAGTCGCTCGTAAAGCTGCGGAAGCTTCGATGGTCTTGTTGAAAAACGAAAGTGAGCTATTGCCACTGAACGCAACGACGAAGGTAGCAATCATCGGCGATTTTGCTGATAAGCCACGGTATCAAGGCGCCGGGTCCAGTGCTGTTAACGCCGAAAATGTTGAATCTTTCAAACAAGTTGCTGGGAAACTTTTGAATGTGGTGGGCTACGCGCAAGGATTTGACCGCGTTGGGAAACCAAACGAGGCGTTGATCGCAGAAGCTGCTCAAATAGCCACTCAAAGTGATGTCGCGTTAATCTTCGTGGGCCTTGATGAAGCAAAGGAAAGCGAAGGCAAAGATCGCGATGATATGGCTTTACCAGCTCATCAAGTGGCTTTAATCGAAGCCCTTGCCAAAACTGATACCCCGATCGTTGCAATCTTATCTGCAGGTGCTCCTGTTGAAATGGCTTGGCAGCAACATGTTTCTGCGTTGATCGACCAAAGTTTGACTGGTGAAGCCAGTGCCAGCGCGTTATGTGACGTTCTGCTCGGGGTGGTCAATCCTAGCGGAAAACTTGCAGAAACCAAGCCGATCAGTTATGCAGAGGTGCCATTTGGTGATGATTTCCCCAGTGCAGATGTGAATGCCATGTACAAAGAATCGCTTTATGTCGGCTATCGTTACTATGATGCCGTCGAGAAACCAGTGGCATTTCCATTTGGCTTCGGGTTGAGCTACACCAGTTTTGAATATCGTGATTTGAAAGTCGATGTAGGCGGCGCACATTTTGTATTAACGAACACTGGCAAGCGCGCAGGTGCTGAAATTGCACAATTGTACATCGCCTCTGCAGATACTGCGTTGTATCACCCCAAACGTGAACTAAAAGGCTTTACCAAAATCAAGTTAGCGCCAGGTGAAAGCCAAAGCGTGACGATCCCATTTGATGACTATAGTTTCAGAGCTTGGGATCCTGCGGCGAATGATTGGGTCATCCCCAGTGGTCGCTACCGCATTGAAGTGGGTTCAAGCTCCCGTGACTTATTGTTATCCGCCGATTGGGAAGTTGAAGGCGTTCATCCGCAATCACAAGTTAACTTACCGCATTACTTCAGCGGCGCCGTGACTAAAGCTGATGCTGAAGAAATCGACCGAATGCTTGCACCTCAGGAAAATGCCGTCGTCGTGACGCCTGGTGTGATCACCACGACAAGTACCATCGGCGATCTTGCCACTGCACATTTATGGTTAGCCCGCACGATCGCGCGATATATCGATCACAAGTTAACCAAGTTAGCTGCTAAAGGGGAATCGAGTTTGAATCTGCTGTTCATTTATAATATGCCTCTGCGCGCCATCGCCAAAATGACCAATGGTACGGTGAGTGGCGATATGGTAGATGCCATGGTGACGGCTGTGAATGGGCACTTCTGGCGGGGGTTAAGTCGATTGATCCGCGGATACTTTGCCAATCGACGTGCCAGTCGTGAATTGCGTGAGAAGTTGGAGGCCCAAGATCATGTTTAAAATCGTCAGTGCCTTACGTGGGTTCAAAGCCCGACATCCAGATTTATATGAATTCATTTTGTTCAATGTCATGAGCAATGCCGCGACGATTACCAACTTCATCGTGTTGTGGTTAGGTACCGGGATCTTCTTCAAATCGCTGGCCACGCAGGCGTTTCATTGGTTCATCTTTGATTATCCGGTGAAAGATGGTGGCTTAGGGGGCTTCACCTCATTTCTTTTGGCTTATGTGCTGGCACAAGTCGTCAATTACTTCGTCCAACGCTACATCGTCTTTGGTGCCAACAATAACATTGCCAAATCTCTGCCGTGGTACATCGGCACGGTGGTGTTTGCAGGACTGGTTTCAGTGTGGTTGCCGCCGCATGTGATCGCCTTTTTAAGCCCATATGTCGGCGGGTTGGCGGCGACGCTTGCCAATGTCTTAAACATCGTGCTTCAAGTGGTGATCAACTACCCGATGTTGAAGTTCAAAGTCATGAAAAAGGAGTGATGAGAATGTCGTTATTAACTGTGGTTGTTCCGGCGTATAATGCCGAAAAAGAATTAAACCGCTGCGTTGACTCATTGCTTGTCGGTGGCCCAACAGTGGAGATCATTATCGTCGATGACGGGTCAATCGATCATACTGGGGAAATTGCCGACGAATATGCCGGGCAAAATCGCAATGTTCAGGTGATCCATCAGGTAAACGGCGGTCACGGGGCAGCAATCAATTCAGGACTGGCTGAAGCCTCTGGGACATACTTTAAAGTGGTCGATTCTGATGATTGGCTGGCGCCTGTTGCTTTTAAGCAGTGGCTATCAGAACTAGCGGCCTCGCCGTTGATCGACTTGGCGTTGACCAATTATGTTTATGATAAAGCAAAACATAATCAACGACCGATGCGGTTTCGTCGTGAGGTCCCACAACATGAAATTTTTGGTTGGGAACGCGTGAAACTGCGAGTCGGAAAATATTTCTTGATGCATTCAGTGACTTACCGGACGCAATTATTACGAGAGGTGAACTTGAATCTCCCGGCGCACACTTATTATGAAGATTCACTGTTTGTGTTTGAGCCGCTGATCGCAGTTCACACCATTCGATATTGGGATTTGGATTTATATCAATATGTGATCGGACGGGTTGGTCAATCAGTCAATGAAAAAGTAATGTTTGGTCGCATTGACCAACAACTCGCAATTAATCACCGCCTGATGCAAGATTATCAAGCGATGCAAGCGCAAGTCGAACCGGCGTTGCGTCGGTATCTCGCCCATTATGTTGCTATTATTACCGGGATCTCATCAGTATTATTACTCCATGATGGGAGTCAGATCAGTCTTTCGCGCAAACAAGCATTATGGCAAAACATGAAACATCAAGAACCGCAATTATATCATCGCGTTCGGCATAGCTTGATCGGACGCAGTGTGAACTTGCCAGGTACCGTTGGTAGGCTCACCACAGTGGGGTGTTACAAAGTGCTGCGGCACGTGTATAAATTTAACTAATTGGAGGGCTTATCATGGCTTGGAAAAAGAAAGGGAAAAAGCGTCTAAAGATGCGCAATGGCTGGTTTATCGGCTTATGGACACCTTGGTTGGTCATTTTGACTGCTCTATTTGCAGTCGCCAGCGTGATGTTGTTCAGCAACTCCGGCATTATTGCCAGCTATATGGGCAGTGGTGCGCGTAAGGTCACCAATACGGAAAAAAGTAGTAAACTCAATGCGAACTATTATCCGCTGAAGACTACCAACACCACTACTGCACGGCAAAACGCTGAGCAAGTGGCACGCAAAGTTGGTGATGAAGGTGAAGTGCTTCTGAAAAATGATGGGGCGTTGCCACTTAAGAAAGCTTCTGAAGTGACGCCTTATGGTTATGCCTATACACATCCGGCATACACTGGGACGGGTGCGGCATCTGCCAGCACTGCTAACAACATCACACCTAATGCGGCTTTGAAGCAGTATTTCAATGTCAATCAAGCGGCTGTCAAAGCAATGAATAATGCCAAGGTCCAGAAGTTGACTGAGGCCAAAGGAACGAGCAAAGCGGTGGGTGCTGGGATTTTGTCCAACGACAGCACGATATATGGATATGATGCTGGTATTTATTCTGATATCAAGCGTAATGATCAATCAACCGCACTTGTATTTATCACTCGGCAAGGTAATGAAGGTGCCGATAAGAAGATGGATGGCTATAGCGACGGTACCCGTCACTATTTGGCATTATCGCAATCAGAAAAACAAACGATCCAAGCAGCTAAGGCCCAAAATAAAAAGGTCGTTGCAGTGATCGTATCTTCTAACGCTATGGAATTGACGCCTTTGATGCAAGGTGAGTATGAAGCAGACGCTATTGTCTGGATGGGCAACCCAGGGTCTCAAGGCTTCTTGTCCCTGGCTAAGATCTTATCAGGGGTTGTAGATCCATCGGGTCGCTTATCTGATACTTATGCGAGTGACTTTACCAAAGATCCAACATATCAAAATATGGGTGAATTTAATTATACAAACGTCACTCGGAAAAATATGTCTTCGTGGGACCCAATCCAAAAATTTCCTGCATATTACTTGGAATATCAAGAAGGCATTTATAGCGGATATCGTTACTACGAAACTGCCGCAAAAATGGACAAAAGCTTTACTTATGGTAGCTTAACTAATACCGGCGCTATCAAGCAAGCAGGTGCTGTTGCGTATCCATTCGGCTATGGTTTAAGCTACACCTCCTTTAATCAGCACATTGCCAAGTACAATGTCAAAAATGGAAAAGTACAAGTCGCAGTAAGCGTTCAGAATACTGGTAAACGGGCAGGTAAGGATGTTGTACAGCTTTATTACTCAGCACCGTATACCAAACTCGATCAAAAGTTACAAATCGAAAAATCTGATGTTAATCTGGCGGCCTTTTCAAAGACCAAGTCTCTGGCACCTGGTGAAACCCAAACACTGAAATTGAGTTATCCGATTGAAGACATGGCCTCATATGCTTATTTGATGAAAAATGATGATGGTAGTCGAGGCGCCTATATGTTAGATGCAGGGAACTATGGCATTTCTCTGCGGAATAATAGTCATGACGTGATTGATACGAAGACTTATCATCAGGACAAGACGATTTGGTATAACAACAAACATCCCCGTCAAAGCGAAAAAGATGCCCAAGTCGCAACTGGTATTAAAGCCTCAAAAGTTACCGCTGCGACAAATCAGTTCCAACAAGAAACTGACTATATGAGGAAATACTCCACCATCATGTCACGTACTGCTTGGGATAAGAGTTTTCCCAAGCAACAAGCTGGCCGTCAAAAAGCGGCGGGTGCTGATGTTGTTGCTGCGATTAAAGCATCAAGTACGTTCAACTATAAAACTGATCAAGAACTTGGTAACGTTAAAGGTAGCAAAGTCTACTCAAGCACTGCACCAAAATCTGGTGAAGATAACGATGTGACGTTATCAGATCTACGTGGTAAATCTTATAACGATCCTGAATGGGATAAATTGTTGAATCAAATCGATTACAGCAAAGACGCGAAGCAAATTTCTAAGATGTTGTTTGCCTCAGGTTATACGACTAGTAAGCTTAATGCCATTGGAAAGCCGACGACATGGGAACAAGATGGCGATACTGGTTTGAAATTCCGTAACTTACAAACCAGTTCTTGGATGAGCAAGCCTGTATTTGCTGCTACTTGGAATCAACCGTTGATTCGTAAAGTCGGGCAGGCAATTGGTCAAGAAGCTTTAACCGCTGGTTTAAGTGGCTGGTATGCACCTGGGATGAATATTCATCGTTCACCTTTTGCTGGCCGTAATCTTGAATACTTCTCTGAAGATCCAGTGTTAACTGGTAAAATGGCGGCATCTGAAATTGGCGGGGCAGGCGATGAAGGCTTATACACCTTCATCAAACATTTTGCTTTAAACGATGAAGAAACAAATCGACAGTACTTCTTGAATACTTGGGCTGATGAGCAGACGATGCGTGAAGTCTATTTGAAGGGCTTTGAAATTGCAGTTAAATCTGCGAAGATGCATGTGCGTTATACAACATCTGATGGTAAGTTGGCAACGAAGATAATGCCTGCTGCGACTGGGTTGATGACCACGCAGTCTTGTGTCGGCACCACGCCAGGGTATGCAAACTATGCCTTGCAGACAGCGGTACTTCGTAAAGAGTGGGGTTTCACAGGCACGACAATCACTGACCTGATTGGGATGAACCAAAACTTGATGGATCAAATGACCCGTGCAGGTGGGGATCTCTGGTTAATGATGAGTTTTATTGCGAACACCAAGCCTGCGGATACAACTAGCCCAACTGCACTGAAGATGCAACGGCGTGCGATTCACGACTTAGCATACACCACGGTCAATTCAGCGGTATTTAACGGAGTTGCCCCAGGTGCTAAAGTGCATTATGCCTTCGCATGGTGGCAATGGTTGATGATTGGTTTAGACTTCTTGGTCGCCGCGTTTGTCATCTTCATGATTTGGCACTTTGTTCGTCGGATTCAAGATGCTAAACAGAATCCTGAGCGTTACAAGCACAGCCGTCGTCGTGCGGCTCGCGCTTAACCTAGAATATGCTTCATTGGGGTCGGTAGTGAAAGGTACTGGCTCTTTTTTTCGACTTATGTCATCAGTACCAGAGAATGTAGACTCAATTAATTCGATTGCTCGATTAAAACAATAAATAGTGATGAAAAGAATTATGATACCGCGATGCTTCAAATTTGCCAGATCTCGCTTTCCGCCATATACTGTCCCTACCTTAGAGGAGGTGTCGTCATGACAGAAGCAAAGCGGTGGCTCGGCCTTGGGGTGTTGGGCATGTTTTTCTTTATGGTGGTGGTCGATGGAAGTATTGTGACGATCGCGGTGCCGACGATGGCGCGAGCGCTACAAGAAGGAACGGCGTCAGTAAATTTGGTGATCAGTGTGTATTTGATCACCATCAGTGCGTTGTTGTTGCCGTTTGGTCAACTCGGCGATCGCATTGGGCGCACGCGGTTATTTCAACTGGGAACTGCAGGTTTTGTGGTGGGGTCGTGGTTGGCAGGGGCGTTTGATGTATTGACTTGGGTGTTAGTTGGCCGCGTCGTGCAAGCTATTGGGGCGAGTATGACGATGGCAACGAGCTATGCGGTAGTGACAGACTTGTTTCCGCCGCAACAACTTGGTCGGGCATTTGGAATCGAAAGTATTTTTATTTCGCTAGGGGCGCTTGCAGGGCCGGGACTTGGCGGCTTGATTCTTGCGACTTGGGGCTGGCGGGAGATCTTTTGGTTGAATGTCCCGATCGGGGTGGTGTGTTTGATCATTTCCTTATGGGCATTGCCGAAGAATTCTCCGCAAGTGAAAAAAGCTGCGTTTGATTGGGGCGGCGCCATCGGTTTATTGGTGTTGGCCAGCGGCTTTTACGCGGTATCGACGACCACGCAGCCAGTGTGGTTACTGCGCGGCTTCTTGTTGTTGAGTGCAGGCGTGTATTTGTGGTTGCGGCATGAAAAAAAGCATTCAGCGCCGTTGCTTGATTTGAAATTGTTGACGCGAGGGACAGTGGGTGCACCATTGCTGGCGAGTTTTCTTAGTTTTATCGCGGCTTATGCCTTTGTGTTGCTGGGCCCAATATATTTGCAACTGGTTGTCAGCCTTGATAGTCGAGTAACTGGTCTCGTGTTGATGGCAGGGCCTGTTGTTGCGCTTGTGGCAAATCCATTAGCTGGTGTTTTCGTTGATCATTTTGGACAGTCGCGGTTGATGACGGCAGGGATGATCGTGATGTTGGTCGCGCAACTGGGAATGGTCGCAATGAATGGCGGCGGAGAACCTTGGTGGTTGATCGGTTGGTCGATTTTGTCAGTGATCGGCACTGCGTTGTTCACCACCGCTTCAAACACCCGGATCATGACTGGTGTCGACGCTGAACACCGCGGTGCGGTGGGGTCGGTGAATTCACTGGCGCGGGAGTTGGGGATGATGCTTGGGGTGAGCTTGTCGAGCGCGATTTACTATGCGGTGTTGTCCCATGAGGCAGGGCATGCAGTGGTGAGTGCGCTGCATCAATCGTTCCCTGCCTTGATCCTTGCCCAGCGTGGTGCGTATTTAGTTGCGGCAGAGTTGTTAGGAGTTGCGCTGTGGGTGTTGATGCGAAAGAAAGAGAAGTAATGTTACGATTAATTTCTACTGAATCCCGAGAAAGAAAGTGCTTTAATTAAAGTAATAATAAGATCATGGGGGATCTGGGGATGAAAGTAGGAATCGAGACAGCACTGGCGCTTGCTGCAGCAGGCTTATTGACAACTGGACAAAAAGTTGCCGCAGATGAGCAAGATTTTAGTTCACAACCAACAGTCACTGCAGTTGGGAATCAACTCTCAACAACTAACGAAGACACCACTGTCTCTGATTCAGTGGCTAGTGGGGTCACAGCACCTAAAGCGACAACGTCAGAACCGGCGGCCACGTTGACCGATGCGCCTGCATCTAATCACGATTCGACTGCACTATCATCAGAAGCTGGTGGGTCAGATCTTGATGAGAATCAATCAAGTACTAGTGGTGACTCGAGTGATACCGAACCAGCTGTACCCACTGACCCAACCATTCAACAACAGCTCCAAAGTGTTGTCTCCACTCAGTTACAAGCAGATGCAAGTGCACAAGTTGTCGCTCAGAGACAGTCCGAACTTGACGCAAAACAGACACAATATGATCAACATCAACAAGCGCTTGATACCAAAGCACAGGCGTACACACAGGCAGTCGATACCTATGCTACCGAAAAAGATAATTTTGAAGCGGCGCAAGCCAAGACGCAACAACTGGTTCAAGCCCACAATGAGCAAACCGCGCAATATCAATTGGAAGCAGATGCCTATAACGCGGCACAACAACCGAGTCAGCAATCCACTTTAGCAATTCAAATTGCGCAATATAATGCCAGTGAATCAACTTACCAACAAGCTTTAACGACATTTGCAACTGAACAAGCAAACTTTAAACAAGATCTGACCAGTTATCAACAAGCCCTGTCAACTTATGACCCTAAAAATACGACTGATGCAGAATCTTCGACATTGCAAACTCGCTACCAGCAATTAAAGACGACCCAACTACAATTACAGGCAACCGCAGCTGCAATCAAAGCGAGTCAAACACAATTTGCAAATTTATATGCGCAACTTCAAAAGGCAGTACAAAAAGACGCCCCCACCGCTTTTGACGCAACAAAATATGAGCAATTAAATGCAAAGCGCCAGGCGTTGTTAGCAGAAGCCAAGGAATTGATCGCCCGGCAAGCATCATCCGATCAAAACGCTGATCGCGCAAATGCGTTGTTGACGACTTATGATCTTTTGAATGAACAACGCGATCAACTGCAAGTTGTTGATGCGCAACTGACTCAAGAAGCGGATGTGCTTTACGATTCCACTGCGAAATTAAATGATGCTCAAGATCGTGCGGATGCTGATCAAGATGCTGCAGATGAAGCAAAAGAATATGCGCGTGATCATATTTCTAGTGCTATTGATGACTTCATCGCATCACTGAGTTCAAACCAAGAAAGCAATGCATCAGCTACCAAAACCCCAGATTCCATCGGCAACAACACCAAACACACTTTAACTGCCGTTGCTGGCTATCTTCATCGGACATTTGCAAAACCAGATACATTACAAGTGCTGACTTGCAATATCGAGATGCCGATGAATTTGGCGACGCGAATGACTGAAATTACAGATTTACCAAGTTTCACTGCACCACAGACATTTTCCGCTGATGATTTGTTGACGGCAGCGATTCTATTGCCAGATGCACCAACTAGTAAGACGGAGACTACTGTGACAAAGCCAGTTACGCGCATTGTTAACGTTTTGGACGCAGATAGTGGCGCCGCAGTTTTTGCCATTACAATCAACGCTGATGATGTCGCGTTGACATTACCAGCTGGCTATCAATTGGCGAGTCGCCAAATTAGTGATGTTCATGCTGATGCTGCCAACGTGACAGTGCGATCTGCGGCAGGCAGCACGGTGGTTTACGTTCAAAAGGACGCGGTCGTTCAAAGTCAAACTTCTCAACCCCATTCCAAGCAGTCGCCGACAGGAACTCAAACCCATGAAAAGGGAGACAGTGTTGTTGCAGCTGATCACCGTCAAAAAGTGACTAAAGTCGGACCAGCACTTAGCGTCAATGCATCCCATTACTATGATAATCGCACTCCTCAAGTAGACGAAGTAATCAAGTCAGCCCCTGCAGTCAGCGTGAGCGCTTCTGAATATTATGATCACCGCGGGACCATCACCAAAGTGGGACCAGCGCTTAGCGTGAGTGCATCAGAGTACTATGATCATCGTGCACCTGAAGAAACTGAAGTGAGTCAGACAGTTCCTACAGTCAGCGTCGGGGCGTCTGATGACGATGATGGCAACGGGACCGTCACCAAAGTGGGACCAGCACTTAGCGTGAGCGCGTCAGATTACTATGACAATCGCGAACCTGAAAAAGCCGAAGTGACCCAGACAGTTCCTACATTCCGCGTCGGCGCGTCTGATGACGATGAATCCAGCGAGACCATCACCAAAGTTGGACCTGCACTTAGCGTGAGTGCACCTGATTACGATGATCATCGACAAACGGCAAAGATTGCTGATGCAGACGCAACTGTAATCGATAAAGGGGCAAAGTCGTCGATCGTATCCGCGGTGGAAACCCAAACGCACAACCATTCTCAACGACGACCAATTCAGTTATCGACAGCTCGAATCATTAATGAAACAACGCCATCAAGCTCAACACCAGCGGATGTTCATTTTGCACAAGCCACGACCCACCGGTATCAAACTCGATATCCTCGCACTGGAGAGCGACAAACAACGATCTTGACGACGTTAGGGATCGGTTTGCTTTCAGCAATGATGGGAATCAGTGAAATCCGGCGTCGGAGCCGTTGATCGTTAACAACTGCTAGGAACTGGTTGATGTCGCGAAAGTCGCAGTGAGCTGGCCTGACATGATATGATAAAAGTAAATGGAGGGCCACATATGAAAAACCTACAAGCAGGCGGCTTCCTGTTTATCGGCGGCGCCATCATCATGACCACCACGCAGTTCGGACGCATCGTCCCAATAGTTGGCGCAGTTTGCGCGTTAGTCGGGGTCGGGAGTTTACTCTATTATTTATTTAGCGACAACGGCAAATATTAAAAAACCAATCGCCACGGTTCAGAAAAATTTCTGAATTGCGGCGATTTCCTTTTTGATCAGTGATTTAATTGAATTGTTCAAGCCAGCGTTGCAATTGCGCCGAAGCCACGCGCGGATGAGCGGAATCAAGCCCTGGTGCGACAAGATGGGCACCGGCTACGCGTTTAAAATCCGCTTCGTAATTGCCGGCGTCACCTGCATCTGTATAAAACGGCGCCAATACCGCTGGTGAATCAGGCAACGCCGCCAAAAAACTCAGCACCGGCGTCGATAATGCCCCAGACCACACCGGACCGCCAACTAAGATGACGTCATACTGCGCGACATCTGGAAGTGGCTCCGTCAACGTCGGCAATTGTCCGCTTTGGCGTTGGGCCTTTGCCTGATCTGAAGTTTCGTACATGTCAGTGGAGAATGTTCCTGCTGGGACGTCGATCTTGTAAGTCTCTGCTTGCGTGAAGGCTTGCAGTTGCGCGGCTAGTGCGCTGGTGTGACCAGACCATGAGTAATAAGCAATTAAAATTTTTTTCACGCGATGACCTCCAATTCTCTCTTTCAGTATAGAACCTTGGAGTCGCTCGAAGGCAAGCACAAAATAAACATATCGGCCTCACCCGACAAACTTCAGGTGAGGCCGATATGTTTATTTTCGCACGATCAACTTGATCGCTTGATCGATTTTTTCATCTTGTGATTCTGGGTCGCCTTTGATCAAGCAGTCTTTCAAGTTCTCAGCGACGATCACGCCGATCAACTTGTCGAGGCTTGACCGCACCGCAGTTAATTGGGTGACGACATCTGAACAGTCGGCTTCTGCGTCCATCATTCGCATGACGCCTTGCAGTTGGCCGTCAGCGCGTTTGAGGCGATTGGCCATCGCTTTGTCATAATGTAAAGTCATTGAATTACTCCTGAGTGATCAAATTAGGTAATACTGGTGCCGCTAAGCTGATGGCACCGTCGAGGTTTTCAACGGTGAAGCCGTGGCCGCGAAGCAATCGTTCAGCGTTGTAGCTGCGCAAGCCAGATTGACAGCTGACGATGTAAGGCTTGCTAGGATCAAGTTCGTCGAGGCGGTCGCGGAGTTCGTCAAGGGGAATATTCACCGCACCTTCAAAATGCCCGCCAGCAAATTCGTCGCGGTCGCGGACATCCAGAAGCGTTTTGCCTGAACGCAAGGCTTTTGGCAAGTCCGACCATTGAATCGTGTCCGACAAGCCTAACACCACGTTGCTTGCCACATAGCCTAACATATTCACCGGATCTTTGGCAACGCCGAATGGTGGGGCGTATGAGAGTTCGAGCTCTTGCAAGTCAAATACCGTCATGTGGGCTTTGATCGCAGTGGCGAGGACGTCGATACGCTTGTCCACGCCGCGAGGACCGACTGCTTGAGCACCATACAAGGCGCCAGTTTTACTGTTGAAAATGAGCTTCAAGTTCATCCCGACTGCATCTGGATAATAAGCGGCGTGATCTTTGCCGATGGTGTGGACGACCTTGAAATCAAGGTTTGCCGCACGAGCTTGCGATTCGTTGAGCCCAGTCGTCGCTGCCACTTGATCAAACACGCGGACGATTGCTGTGCCGATGCCGCCACGGTTCATTGCGGGAACGCCGGATAAAATGTCGGCGACTTGGCGGCCTTGGCGGTTGGCAGGACTGGCTAAAGAAATTTGTGCAGATTCATGGGTGAGTTGATTTTGCACCGCGATGGCATCACCAACAGCGTAAATGTCTGGTGCACTGGTTTGATAGTGGTCGTCAACGGCGATGCCACCAGTGTGTGGGTCAAGTTGTAACCCTGCAGCTTTTGCGAGCGTGGTTTCAGGTTTGACGCCGACGCTCATGAGGATGAGATCGGCAGAAAGCGTCGTGCCATCTTGCAAGGTAACGTTGTGATCGCCGATCGCATTGACTGCCGCGCCTAAGTGTAAGTCAACGCCGTGATTTTGGAGTGCTTGCGTCAACGCTGGGGCCATTTCTTCATCTAAGGCGGGTAACACATGCGATTGCGCATCGACTAATGCTACTTTGAGTCCGCGTTGGGTGAGGCTTTCCGTCATTTCCAAACCGATGGCACCAGCACCGATCACCACAGCGGTTTGTGGTTGATGGGCATTGATAAATTGTTCGATCGCATCCATATCGGGAATATTCCGCAAAGTGAACACATTGTCTGCGGCATCAAGTCCGGGGATCGGTGGGACCACAGGACGCGCACCAGGTGCTAAGATCAAGGCGTCATAAGTTTCCGTATATTCAACACCAGCATTTGGTTGGACGGTGATGGTTTTCTGCTGCGAGTCGATGGCAACGACTTCTGAGTTTTCGCGGACATCTAAGTTGAAGCGGGCTTTAAGTTTTGCTGGGGTTTGCACCAACAAGTCGTCGCGGTTTTCGATTTCGCCGCCGAGATAATAAGGCAAGCCACAGTTGGCAAATGAGACATGCGGACCACGTTCGAAGACAATGATCTCAGCGTTTTCTTGCAATCGGCGTAATCGGGTCGCCGCAGACATCCCAGCGGCGACGCCACCGACGATCAAATATTTTTTACTCATGCGCGCACCATTCCTTTCCACGCCATCATACCACCAGAGACGTTAGTGACGTCAGCGCCTTGGCGATGCAAAATTTTGTAGGCTTGCTTAGAGCGGGCACCTGACTGACAAATCACAAATAGGTGCGTGTTCGCTGGTGGGGTGTAACTGCTGATCCGTCGCAGCGGCACGTTCTTCGCTTGGGCGATATGCCCCGCCCGGTATTCTGCCGGTTCGCGGACGTCGAGCAACAAGTTATGGCGATCGCGCAATTTCAAGCGCAATTGTTGTGGCGTGATCGACTGCACTTTCGAAAATAATCCAAACATGACTACACCGCCAAGGCTTCTGGCCAAGCACTCGTGCCGCCGAGAATGTTGGTGACGTGTTGGCCGTTCGCATTCAAAAATTCCGTTGCCATCGCTGAACGTGAGCCAGTTTGGCAGATCAAGTAAGCACCGTCAGGAATTTCTTGATGGCGAGCGACAAGTTCAGATAATGGAACATTGATCGCACCTGGCACATGACCGGAGGCAAATTCATCGGCTTCGCGGACATCGACGATCACAGTTTGGTCAGTGCGTTGGGTGAGTATGGTGGATGGATCGATATTAGACATTTTGTATTGGACTCCTTTGTTGTAAAATAAATACCCCTATAGGTATAATATATACGGGTAGGGGTATATAGTCAAATTATGCTTTTGTCTTGTCGAGCCACTTTTGCCAATAGTCATCGATCGAGCCGTTATCTAAGTGAATCACTTCTAGCGGGCCGTCATCTTGCGGCGTGGCACTACCTTCTACGCTGAAGGTGTCGATGTCCTCAAACCACAACAGCAATTGACTGGTTTTGACGACGGCCCACCGCGCTGCCAGCAAGTGGTTGACCTCGTCGCGAAGTTTTTTCATTTTGAGTGGGGGCTGGTTCACGGGACCAAAGACTTCAAGTTGAATGCGGTCATACATCGTCGGCATGGGGATGCGGTCAGCCAGATAGTCCTTGATCGTTGCTTCCAAAGCCGCGCGATGATCTTTGTAGCCATAGTGGTTGATCCACTTCCGCAAGGCGCCAAGAATGCGCGTATTGAGCTTCTTGAGTCCTTGGTCGAAGGCGTCGCGCTCACTTTCAGGGACGACGCGCCGTACCAGTACTGGACCATCGACCTCGACGGCGGTGCCGATGTCCATGTCGGTGAAAAAAATTTGTTCAAAAGGCAGCGCTGCGATCGTTGGGTTGTCGTTAGGATCTTGCGTCCATTCAATGTCTTCATCTTTGATCGCCACTTTCATAATGCGGCGGACTTGCGAGTTGGTGCCAGCGACGACCACCACAGCGTCAACGCCGATGATCGTGCCTGTGATCTCTCCTTGCATGGTTGTCCTCCTATAAATGGTATTGTTTCAGTTGCGACGGCTCCCACACTGGTTGGTTGCGTTCGCGTTTGGTCGCCAACCACTTGGGATCATAAAATGGTAGGTCAAGTTGTTGGAAGAGTTGCTTGGTGACTTGGACTTGATCAAATTGTTGTTTGAGATAACCTGGTTCATCGCGGCGTTCGTAGTCGTTGTCGTCGTATTTCATCGCGGTGTCGCGAGCGTCGCCGAATTGGAAGTTCTCGACGCGCTGAACGTCTCGGAACAGATAAACTGGCGGTAAACGCTCGTCGAGGCTACGGTCGAACTTTGCCGAAAGGGCCCATGCATTTCGGACGATGATTGTGGTGCGTTGGCTGAGGCGTGGACCCAAGGCAGAGAAAGCCTTTGTGAATCGGGTCAAAACCATCTCTAAAGTGAGCTTACCTTCCAGATAATCGTCAATATTTCCCAATAGGCGATGCAAAATCTGTGGCCAAGCTTTGACTTTGATATGGTGTTCATGCTCCAGCCAATGCCTTAAGTGATGTCCCAACGTCTTGCGCTGTTGAAATTGCAAATTCATCGCAAAATCGCGATCGCGTGGAGAACCAATCAAATGTACTTTGACTAACACGCCATTGAATAGAATCGGCCTGCCGTAACCCAAGTGCAACTGGGTGCGGAGAAATTCTTGATTATATTCGGCAAAAACAGTTTGTGGCGGCCAATCAAGCGACTCGTTCTTACCGACTCGAGCAAAATTAGTCCCACCAACGACTACGGCATCGATAGTGATTACCGAGCTGTCGGGCAACAAAAAGTCCCCAGTCAGACTATCGGCTACCACGCCGCGGACTCTGATCCGACGTCGACTCTGCATTTCCATGAGCTTCACCTCCTATTGCGCATTATGCAATCGAATTAACAATCTGCCAAATTTGAAGCAATGAAAAAATAATTTTGGCGTGTCAGCGGAAAAAAACTGATTCAAAGTACTTGACAATAGTTTATGAAGGCGTTACCATGATTTGGAATTCAAGGAGGAAGGGGCGACTTAGCGCAGGTCGTCAGTAGTACTTCGCAACGAGGGGCAGTTCCTCGCAAACTGAGTGAGACTGATCCGCAGCGGCTTAGGCCGTTGGATCTCTAGCTTCAAAAGTGCCGGCACCTAAGGGCCCAGTCGGGTTCAGTTAGATCACACCGGATCGATTTCCCCATGGTGACATGGGAAACTTGTGGCGCCTGTGGACGAAAGGCAATGCAGAGCTGAGTAAGCCTTGAAGTGGTTTTGGGCCAATCCCCCAAAGTTGCGCAGAGCCGTCACTTGGTAATATGTTTGGTCACTGCACTGACGTAATTGGATATTGTTGGCATAAAAGCCAGAAGCCCACGAAATGGGAGACTGTTTCGTGGGCTTTGCGTGCAATTGGCTATGATTAATTACGAAATTCGTCAATCCTCTGCAGTATTTTGTCGAGGATTTATGGAATCAGGACTTTACTAGATTTTGAATATAGAAATATTTTAAGGTCAGGGCCAATTTACTGAAAAAATCACAGTGAATATCGATTATCAGTATGAAAAAAATTATCAAAAAAACTCAAAGGTTACGGATGGATTAGAGGTTGATATGTTTCGAAAATCCCTATTTTGTGATATTCTTAGTAGAATATATTATTCACATCAAGACCGGTAACACATTCATTGTTCATATCATATGTTTGAAAAGTAATATTTTTATAGTTTTTATCCAGTCTTTGTGCTAGGCTGAGCCGATATCATATCTGTAGATGTTGGCTAATATATCCTTTATTAATCAATAATTCACCCGGGAGAATAAACATGAGACAGAAAAATTTGCCTCCAAATGCTGCAAACCTGATCGAATCAACTCGATCGATTGGATATTCTTTTGAAATGGCGCTTGCCGATATAATCGATAACTCTATTAGCAATGGAGCGAGAAATGTTAGTATCCAATTTTCCTTGGAAGATGCGCCAGAGAACGCTTATGTTTCTGTGTTAGACGACGGCGTTGGGATGAACTCAGATGCGCTTGCCTCAGCGATGCGGTATGGCAGCAGTGATGTGCACGCGGAAAGAGATCATAACGATTTGGGACGTTTTGGATTGGGATTAAAAATGGCATCAATGTCTCAGTGCCGACAGTTGACCGTGGTTTCAAAACAACATGGGGAATTAACGGCTGCACAGTGGGATTTAGATCACATTCATCAAACTCAAGAGTGGTCCTTGCAGCTTTATAGTGCTGATGAGATTTCGCAATTCCCAGGTGTCGCGGCGCTTAAAGAACGGGTTCAGGGTACGTTGATCCTTTGGATGAAGTTAGATCAGATCAGTGACTCGCCAGAATCCTTTTCAAATGAATTTGCTCGGAAAATGGATTATGCGAGTCAACATTTAGCGCTGGTCTTTCATCGGTATTTGGAGACGATGAGTGTTGAAAAAAGACTGACGATTTCAATGAATGGTCGTGAGCTCAAACCTATTGATCCTTTCCTGCGGTCAAATTCATTTACACAAGTTCTGGAGGAACAAGCGCTCCTTGTTGATCGGAAAGTGGTTAAAATCACACCGTTTATCATGCCCTTTGCCAGTAACATGTCTGTTCAGGAACGTAATGAGGCAGATAGTCTCAAAGGTCTTGGGCTCAACCAAGGACTTTATATATATCGAAATCACCGACTTATTGTTTGGGGAAAGTGGTTCCGATTGATTCGAGATTCTGAATTACGACGTTTGGCAAGGGTTCAAATAGATTTGCCGAATAGTTTGGATGATTATTGGAAAATTGATGTTAAAAAATCTACGGCTCAAGTTCCGGCGCAGCTGCGAGAACGCATCAAACAGATTGTGATTAAAGCGGTCGGTAAAAGTGAACGAGTGTATAGCTATCGTGGCCGAAAACTAGAAACCTCTTCTTTTGATGATATTTGGGAGAAAATCGATAATCGTGGTAATGAGTCGTATCTCATAGATCGGGGCTTTCCAGTCGTTAGCGCGTTTCGTGATGGGTTGAATGATTCGCAAGCACGAATGTTTGAAGGTGTCCTCAAAATAATTGAAGAAGGATTTCCATTTATGTCCGTATATTATGATGTCGCTAACGATCATAAGCTTGAGTCTACGCCGATTGAAGACGAACGAGCTTACGAGTTGGCAAAACAAACGATATCGGCACTTGCAACGACATTGGGAAGTACGCAAGATGCATATCGTGCACTCATGAAAACGGAATGGATTCAAAAAAACTCAAAAGTAAAAAAGATGTTGGGGGAAGATTATGCTGGAGATTAATGAAGAAGGTATCGAATGGCTGGAGCATAATGCCAAATCGCTGGTTGAAGAGGTTGCCAAGAAGAGTCCACAAGGCATTCCGGACGGCAAGATAGAGATCATTGTTCGTCAAATGATACCTCTATGGAAGTGTGATCATGAATCCGAAATTTCTGACAACGATGTTCAACGTGTTGTGTCATTTTTCGAGACGAAGTATAAGGTAACAATGCACGACGGGACAATGTTTGAAGATAAGTCGCGCGCAGATAAGAAATGGTATTTTAATTCTATTTCTGAGCGCGGTTCTGTACATTGGGATGGTTATCAAGAATACCTTAGCGAGGATGCGGGGTTACCGGATCGTGTCATTAAAAAAATTGAATTCGCATCCAATCAAATAATGGATGTTCTCGGAGATCCGCTTTCAGGGAGTCCTTTTCAACGAAAAGGATTGGTCATTGGCTCTGTTCAATCAGGGAAAACCTCAAATTATATTGCTTTGATGAATAAGGCCGCAGATGCTGGATATCGCGTAGTAATTGTTTTAACAGGCATGATTGAGAAACTTCGAAAACAAACACAAACGCGAATTGATGAGGGCTTTGTCGGTGCGGATAGTCGTGAGATAACCGTAAATAGTAAAAACACAAATCATACAAATCGAATTGGTGTAGGACTCAAGCATCCAGATATGTCATTAGCCTTTTCAGTTACATCCACGACTCAAGACTTTAAGCCTAACGTTAATGTGCGAATTAATGGTCTTGCTAAAGGTAATGTTGTAGTATTCACGGTAAAAAAGAATACGTCTGTTTTACGACGACTGCACAAATGGCTTCAAGACAAGAATACGTCGAATGGTGGTATGATCGACGAACCTTTATTATTAATTGATGATGAAGCGGATAACGCATCGATTAATACAAAGGATCCTGAAGAAAAGGATCCTACGGCAATCAATCAGTGTATTCGAAATCTACTGAAGCTTTTTACAAAGTATAGCTACGTTGGCTTCACTGCGACACCGTTTGCTAATATATTCATTGACCCTCATTTTGATGATCCGGAAACAAATGATCTCTTTCCAAAAGATTTTATTTATCTTTTAGACCAACCCTCCAATTATATTGGTCCCTCGGAGGTCTATCAACCAACGGGGAAGAACCATTATTTTGTGCGATACAATGACGATATGGAGGCAATTCTACCACTTAAGCATAAGAAGGAAACTAGCTTTTCAGTTTTGCCAGAATCATTAAAGCGAGCTATTATGCTCTTCCTGCTTGCCAATGCAGTTCGAGATCTGCGAGGTCAAAAGCATAAACACCGCTCGATGCTTATTCATGTATCGCGATTTATTGATGTCCAAAAGCAAGTTCAAGAGGTGGTTTCTGATTACGTCAGAAGACTCCAAACTGAGGTCAAATTATATGGACTCAACTCACAAGAAAACGGTCTGATTGCCAAAATGCATAAATTATTTACCGAGGAATATAAGAACAGTCAAATAACTGTGGATCATTGTAAATTTGATGCAACTGTAATCCCAGAAGCGTGGGAAGATGTTAAGGCCGTATTATTTGAAGCAATTGCGCCAATTCAGGTTTATACGGTCAATAGCTCATCAGCGAGCCAACGTTTAAATTACGATGATAATCCACAGGGATTGCGAATTATTGCAGTTGGTGGCCTTAGTTTGGCGCGAGGCTTGACCCTTGAAGGTTTGACAACCAGCTACTTCTATCGAAACACAAAAATGTATGACACGTTGATGCAAATGGGTCGTTGGTTTGGTTATCGAGATGGATATGCCGATTTGTGTCGACTCTGGACTTCGCGAGAGTCTGCTGACTGGTACCGGCATATTTCTGTCGCTACGGAAGAATTGCGGCGAGAGATCCGGAAGATGTCGAGGCAGAACCGAAAACCAATTGATTTTGGATTACGGGTAAGATCCGCTGAGGATACCCCATTGATTGTTACCGCTCGTAACAAGATGAAAGCAACTGATACGATTCGTATGACGCGTCAACTTAATGGCCAAACGATTGAAACGCCTGTGATTAGTTCCGATTTTCAAACGGTAGATGCTAACATGCGCATTGTAGTGGAATGGTTGAAGGAAATAGAGCAATACCGAGCGCAGGACGTAGGAACACTTGCGCTACCCAAGAAGCCAACGTTTTTGGCAGTGCCGAAGAAGATGATTATGAACGTGGTTGAGCGACTTAACTTTCCACAGATTAGTGAACTTTCAGAAGATAGTTCTGTCGTCAAGGAAATTGATGCAAGCAATAACCCACTGTTGCAAACTTGGGATGTTGTGGTGGCAACGAAAAAAATATCTGATGATAATTCTCGACAGTTTGGCTCGTTGACAATTCAACCGCATGAACGTTCTTTTACTGTGTATGGATCAGATTCGAACATTCGTTTGTCTGGTAATAGCAGTCGTTTAGGTACTCGGGAATATGGTAAAGGCGGTCTTAGCGAGAAGACTGCAATGAAGATCGAAGAAAGTATCAAATTGAATGCAGGACTGAACGCCTTAGGCAAGAAGAATGTCATTAACGAAAATAGTTACTTTGGAACTGGTATTACGCGTCGCCCGTTACTCGTCATTTACCCAATTAAGTTAAAGAAATCGAAGAATCAGAATGAGCAAGTGGATGAGATTGCAGAATCATTTGATAAGGCAAGCTTGCTGGATATTGGTATTAGTTTGGGTGTTCCAGATATCGAAGGTATGCAGACACTAAAATATACCTATGTAACCAATGCAGTGTTTAATCGAGCTTTAATTGAAGGAACTGATGATCAGTCTGCTTGGGCAGAACCTGACGACGAAGACGAAAATGAATTAGAAGAGAGTGACAATTGATGGATGGGACACAAAATCAGTACTTGCGATTAAAAAATACTGAGACGTTCGCAATTTACACCGGTTCAGACATCCAATCTAGGAAAAGCCTTTACGTGAAACTAGTAAAGAAGCCCAGAAAAATTCGATCAAGTAAGTATATTGAAGCACAACTGGTGCAACGAGAGGATAAAAGATTTGGTTTGACAGTTTCTCTTTGTGATGAAAGTTATCGAGGAGTTTTTGATGCTTTTGTGCAGGATCTTTTGGATGCCATTCAACTTGAAGACAACGAGCTGTTGGCCGAAGAAAAATTTTTGAAACGCCTCGACCTGTGGTGGTCGCTCTTTGCGCGTCGGGTTGAATCGGTTCTTTCCTTCGAGCGGATCTTTGGCTTGATGGGCGAATTAATTTTTTTAAAAGACTATATCATTCCCAAATATGGTGCCGAGTATGGTTTAAAAGGGTGGACTGGGCCATTGGGTGCAGACCAAGATTTTTCGTTAGGGAAGACTTGGTATGAA
This sequence comes from Lacticaseibacillus porcinae, assembly GCF_003946305.1. GTDB lineage: Bacteria > Bacillota > Bacilli > Lactobacillales > Lactobacillaceae > Lacticaseibacillus > Lacticaseibacillus porcinae. The sequence goes on along the minus strand of NZ_RHNS01000001.1, from coordinate 449,709 downwards.
GTAAAAACAAAGTCGATTGATAAGCCATCCATCCACATTAGCAACGCCAGTCAGTTAACTGAAGAGGGGGATGGTTATCTTATCGTAAACAGTTATTCAAAAACAAGTGCCTCGAGTGACAACGGCACCAACATAATGAAACTGTACGATGAATTGTGTCGGCGCCTTGTACTTCCCGAGTTAATTGCACTGTTTAACAAACAATTAGCGATGGCTGGTTTTGTGCCAAAGGAACAATATGAAGAAACGATAATTGAGTTCAAACGCACAGATTTTTATGCAGTTAACAACGACTTTCCAATGATTAAGACTGCCGACAACCAGCCGGCAATTTCACGCATTGAATATGACCTTGCTGTCAATGCGTTATCAATGTATAAGGTGGATGATATCAATGAGCAGTTATCGCGATGATTTAATCAGTAATGTTGTGTCGGTTGCGGAGGCTGAGAAAACTACTGATCGAGAAGCGTTTTTCCAAATTTATACTGAGAAACTAGAAGAATCTGAAATTATAGAGGACCCTATTTATCTTCATTTCATGGGGAATGGACGCCATAACCGCGCCGTTCAGCTGGACGGTTATGCATACAATGAACTCGATCGAAAGCTAAGCTTGTTCGTGATTCCAAGTATTTCTTACTTCGAAGAAATCACTCTTGGAAAATCGGATGCTGAGATGTATCTGAAGCGTGGGCAAAATTTTTATTTTGACGCCGACAAAATTATTGAAAATTCTGAAGAAAGCAGTGATGGTTACGGATTAGCGTTCGATATTGTGCACAAAAAGCTCGTAATTGAAACGGTTGAAGTATTAGTCCTCACTGACTACAACAAAAGTCAAGCACTGCGGTCCATTCCTAGCGAGACTGTTAATGGGATTCGCTGTGAATACGGAGTTTTTGATCTTTCTCGAATTCAACTGATGGATCAATCAGTGAACGGCAAGGAACCGATCTTAATAGACTTAGCTAAAGACTTCCAAGCTGAGGGGATACCGGCTCTGAAGGCATCCGAAACAGATGATTATAGTGCGTATCTATGCAATGTTCCCGGAGAATTATTAGTTCGCATCTACGATAAATACCAATCTCGACTATTGGAAGGAAATGTTCGTTCTTTTCTTCAAGCTCGCGGTAAAGTAAACAAGGGAATTCGCACCACTATTTTGAATAGTCCCGAAATGTTTTTTGCGTATAATAACGGAATTACCGCAACGGCGGAAGAGATGTCCACGAAGATGACGCCCCATGGTTTGGTCATAACTGGATTCAAGTCACTTCAAATCGTCAATGGCGGTCAAACAACGGTTTCTCTAGCAAGTGCATGGACGAATGATGTAGCGCGAGGTTCACACGTACAGATTTCAAAGATATTTGTTCCAATGAAGATTTCTGTTGTTAGTTCGGATCGCGCGGAATCGCTTATTCCAGACATTTCGCGCTATGCGAATAGTCAAAACAAGGTCAGCGATGCTGACTTGGCTTCAAATCACCAGTTCCATCAAGAGTTGGAACTTCTATCCAGACGAATTTTAGCGCCAGCGTTAGGCGATCAGCAACATGGGACGTATTGGTATTACGAAAGAGCGAATGGGCAGTATCGACAGGCAACTTATAAGGCTACCGCAACAGTGAAAAAACAATTTGAGTTGATGAATCCTCGAAACCAAATGTTCAAGAAGGTGGAACTTGCCAAGTATTACAATATCTATCGGATGTTACCGCATACGGCCAGTTTGGGTGCTGCGAAAAGTTTCAAGAACTTTACCGACTGGATGCTGAAACAATGGGACAAAAATCCGCATTTTGTTAATGAGGAATTTTATAAGAAGGTTGTCGCGTTAACAATTCTGTTCAGACGTGCGGACACTATTGTTCGTAGCGCCGATTGGTATACTTCATATAAAGCGAATATTGTTGCATATACACTTGCTGCAATATTCAAACAGGTCGAAGTTCGGCACATTAGTAAAGTCATTGATTTCGAAAAAATTTGGAAAGAGCAATCAATTTCGGTAGCGTGGCGCGAACAAATTGCGACTGTTGCTCCTTTAATGTATCGCAGTCTCACCGATCCTGACCGAGGTGTGGAGAACGTAACCGAATGGGCAAAGCGTGAGCAGGCTTGGAAGATCGCGCAAATGGTACCCTTTGATTTGAATCCAAGATTTATTGAAGAATTGGTGTCTCGCTCTTATGTGGAGACGCAGGAACAAAGTGCCGTCAAACAAAAAAAACAGGATGATGACATGAATGCACTGATTGAGGTTTATCAGCTTGGGTCGGGTTTCTGGAAAGAAGTCTTCGAATATGGGCAGCGTGAGAAAATTTGGACGATGAAAGATATGAGCTTCTTGAAACTTGCGATGAATCTTGAATCGGTGAAGGAAATCACCGATCGACAAGCGAAAGTTATCATGATGCTGTTGGAAAAGGCCCGTGAAAATAGTTTTCCAAAGTAATATGCGTTAGCAAGAAAGAATATTTTCACGAACGTACATTCGTGGTATACTTGTCGTTATTACAATTTGCGAGGAGGAGCGTCACCATGTTGAATGTTTTGGATCTATTCTCAGGTGCAGGAGGGTTGACTGAAGGCTTTCGTTCTGAGTCATTCAATCTACTTGCACATGTAGAAATGGATGGCGACGCATGTCAGACGTTACAGCTTCGCGATATCTTTAGTTATTTGAAGAAAGTTGATCAGTTGGATCAATATTATTCCTACATTACCGGCAAACTTACATGGGCCGAACTGGTCTCTGTCGTGCCAAAGGAAGTGTATGGAAGAGTTGTTCAAGCCACAATTTCCGAGAATTCCATCGATGAAATTATTGCGCGATTGGATGTCTTGGTTGGGGATCGAAAAATTGACGGAATTATTGGTGGTCCACCTTGCCAAGCATACTCTACCGTTGCACGTAGTCGAAATGAAGCGAAAAAAAGTGAAGACGAGCGAGTTTACTTATACAAATTCTATGTTCGATTTTTGGAACATTTCAAACCCGACTTTTTTGTCTTTGAAAATGTAAAGGGACTATATTCTTTTAAAGATGTGGATGGTAAGAAACTTCTCCCCAAGATCAAATACGACTTTAGCCATATTTTCAATGACGGTACTGAAAATTTTGATATTGATGAACGATTGATTAATAGTGCTGATTTTGGAGTTTCGCAAACGCGCGAGCGAATTATCATCTTTGGAAGACGGAATAAATTCAGACCGATTCATTTTTTTGAATCACTTGATAATCTAAGGGAAAGAGGGCCTGTATTACGTCAGTTATTCCGTGATTTACCGGAATTAAATGCTGGCAATACCGTTAATCACTACGGAAGTCTACAGCCTATTGAATTTGTTAAAAAGTATTTTCGAGAAAATGATCCACCGCTAACTCAAAATATTGCACGTCCCAATCGTGATGACGACTTGGAGATATATAGAATCGCAGTCCAAAAAAAGATGGAAGGGGAAAACTTAAAATATAATCAGTTACCTGATCGGTTGGTCAACCACCGTGCGAAGGACATCTTTTTGGATCGTTTTAAGGCATTGGATGGGGACGGATATTCCCATACAGTGGTGGCACATATTGCCAAAGACGGCCATCTGTATATTCATTATGATCTGAATCAAAATCGTTCGATTACGGTGAGAGAAGCGGCACGGATTCAAAGCTTTCCAGACAACTTTTATTTTGAACATTCTAGAACCGCCGCGTTCAGACAAATTGGTAATGCAGTGCCTCCCTATTTGTCAAAGAAATTTGCTTTTGTTATTAGTCAATTTGACAAGAAGCTATCAAATACGATTTGATGTCTTAATTAGTATCCGGACTCTGAGAGTATGGATAAGGAATGCAAGCGTTCTTAACTTATCGTGGAATTGAAAAAATCTCCCTTTTATTGTATTTTACAAACATAATGTAAAATACTTAAGGGGATTTTTTTATGAACGAGCATGATTTAGAATTAGCAGATCTGATACCTGAAAGAATTTATCAACATGAAAAAAGAGTTCCTAATACGATCACAGCCCTGATGAGAGTGAAATCAGGGTATCGATCTACGCCAACAAGTGGTGGTTTTCGACCCTCAACAGTTGAAGATGATCGGACGAAAACCGCATTCTTGGTGTTAACTTCGGGTGACAGTAAAAATAAAGCCGATGCTTGGCAAGACCACATTGAAGATGACACATTGACTTATTTTGGGGATAATAAGAGTAATACAGAGTTGCTCAGTACTAACGGCAACAAACGGTTATTTCATATCTTTAAAGGAGATACAGATCCATATCCAATTTTGTTCATGCGTATGCTCGGTGATCGAAGAGTCGAATTCAGTGGTCTTTGCTTTCCCGTGTCGAATGGCCTAACTATCGTGAATAATGGTACTATTCCTAACTATAAAGCGAAGTTTTATATCGATCAACAAAGCATAGTTACCAAGCGGTGGCTGCTTGAACTCAAAGATGGAATTGGAGTAAACAGCGTTTTATCCCCAATATCTTGGCAAACATACATGACTGGCGGTAGTGAAATGGTTGCAGCTTTGATTAACGGAGTCTATTAGTGATAATCGTAAAGTTTAGGGAGTGGTATTTCTCCATCGAGTCAATCATTTTTTTCACAATGATTGAAATTTCGCCTCGAGTTACCCCCACTTCATGCAGACAAAGCAACTTTATCGTAAGAATTCTCAAAAAAATCACCAGTAACCGAACTGATCCACGATTATCGTGGACGGTCGGTTATTGGCGCTTTTTCATGCATTAATAGTATTTGTCATTTGAATTGGATCAGCGCTGTTGGCTTGTGCTCATTCCGAAAGTAACCCTTCAATAATACTTTGCATAACCACTTCGGCCCGTTGATTGATCTGTTCATTAACACGATCAAACTCCTGCGCTTTCAAGCTGTTAAAGCTGACTTCGAAGCTTTCAGGTGTTGGATAAGCTGATTTTGCGATCAATTCTGTATATTTATCGGCGTCATCAGATTCGTACAGTGTTTTATCTTTTTTCTTGTTATTGTCGGATTTCGGCAAAAGCATGCCATTACCAAGGGAACTTAGTTGGACTTTGGCAGGCGATGGATCAAATTCTAAGATCCGTTTTTTTGGAATAATGTGTTCGAATTCATAATCTTCCGCATGCGGGATGGTCTTTGCCAGATACGTTAAGTTACCATGGATGGCGATCAGAGCTTGTACATCTCGACTGAAAGTCTTACGAATGCCAAGATTCTCGTCACACCAACGTGAAAAAACAGTCATGAAGCGATCGACGGGAATTGAAGCAAAGTAATCTTTGTTGTGGATATTTGGATAGTAGTCACTTAAACGTTGATCGCCATGAGCCGTCCATAGTCCTGCTAAATAATCGTACACATAATATGAAGGCAGGTGGCGCAAGATGGTGGTCGTTTGTTCTTCATCAAGCGTCCACAAGCTTGCGTAATAGGAGAGTAGCTTAAACGTTGTCGTTAACGCAGTAAGATAGGGCTCCTTTTTTGCTTTTTCACGTTTGGCGTGCGCAATCGGCTGTGATAAGATTTTTCCGAATGTGGCTTGTAGTTGATTAGAAATGCGAGAAATTTTAGCCAAAGTTTCCTCAAGCCCATTTTGAATCAGTTCGACTTTGTCATGGACTTCAGCGATGCGTTTGTTATCAACCCCACTGATAATTCCGAGTAAGCCAAAACCAATTTCGTTGGCATTCTTATTCGAGTCTGACATTAAAGCTGGAATCCGACTTAACACGAAACTTCCCAGCGCGCGTGCGAATTCGGCGACATTGATTTCTCGACTTTCGGTAAGATCATCTTCGGAAAAATCAGAGACTTCGAATTGTCCCTTAGAACGCATCTTGCGATAATAATCTTTGACGTTTTCTAGAATTTCATCTGCTTCAGCTGAGTTGGTTGGCAAATGCAACGTATCATTCACCCAAGCAGCGTTGAAGACTTCATACTTTGATAACGGCGTACCGCCTTTGTTGAGGTTTTCGAAGACTTCTGGCAAATCAGTTGGATTACCTTGAAATTTGATCACTGGAATCATCAATGTATCAAGTTGGATGTAGTCTTTGATTTCTTGGCGCGCTGTGATGATCAGCCCGCGGAGTTCTTTGCGAGTTTCTTTGGCCAAGCTGTTCAAATCGTCCGTCCAATCTGCTAACTCGTAATCAGGCTCTAGCAGTTGAGCAAGTGTCTTTTCAGTAATTTCGTCTTCAGGCAGTGAAAGTCGTTGATTAATTTGGTCAAGTAACATCTGACTTGCGTCGACATTCAGTTGCATCCAGTATTGGACTTTGTTTTTTTGATAATCACGGATAGTCGCTAATCGTTGTTGGCCATCTAATAATTGCAAACTATGGTCTTCATCGTGATTCTCAGCAACCAACAATACGCCAAAAGGGAAGCCTTTATGCAAGGTTTCGATGAGGCCATTTTTCTTTGCCTTGGTCCAAACCAAACCGCGCTGATACTTTGGAATATTGATGCGATTTAAATCGTTGGCATATGACAATTGTAAATATTCAAAATTACTCACGATCGAGCCCTCCAATATTACGATTTAATGTGCTTGCACCTTGATCATAACGGGTTGAGATGAATGGATCAATATTTTTGTCTTTATATCTAGTCCAGTAAACAGAATAAAGTGAGTAAACGACCTTTCTAATTGTGCTCGGCATTGGATAACCAGTACAATAGAGTTAGCCAATGCTTGAAAGGAGCTGCTCACATGTCGCATCAACTCAGTCCGCAACTACGGGATTTGATCTTATCAATGAATCTGGGTCACTCGCCAATGCACCGTTTAGGTGGGTGGAACTTATTGGAAATCATGTCCCGGCATGGTAGCGGCTTCGGTGAGCCGATCACGATACGCTTTTTGGTTCGGGAGTATAACGCGGAATATCTTGAACCTGGCGAAGCACCGGTCAGCAATCAAATCTTAGGTCGTTTACTAGATGTGTTGATCAATCAAGCGCGTTTGGTGAGTGAAAATACGCGCAAAGTGCGACTTAACCTGGACGGTAAATATATTGTCAAAACCAGTGCTGTATATCGCATTACTAGTTCTGGCATTGAGTTTTTGAACGCAATGCAACGAGTGGTTAATGCTGAAAACACTGTGGTTGCGTCAACGCGACGGATTGACGAGTTCGTTGATTTAGTGCATCTGATGCGTACCCAGAAACAGTGGCACTCAGAGACGGTGGCCTTCCATGATCACTTCGTTAAGATGCTTGAAGCATTTCAAGATGTGATGAACGGCATGCGGAAATTAGATGCGGACTTGCGGGAAATTGCGACAGATTTGTCATTTAATCACGCTAGCGAAGTCGCGCATAAATTACAACTCATGTTGCAAAAGCAAGCTGTCCCTGCTTATCGCAAATTGCAAGAGGAAGCTCGCACCATTTTAAAAATGTCGCGTGATGAGGCACTGGTAGAAGCCTTGGGACATAGTGCAATGGCTGAAGACAACCTTGATGCGCAAAATGCAGTTGGGGATGCTGGACAATTATTAGTCAATCGCCGCGCGCACATGCACGCGATTCAACGGCAATTGGATACTTTGGCCCAAAGTTTTGATCCCACGCCGAGTGCAATTCAAAATAGCTTTGATTCCATTTATTTGTTATTTGAGACCTTGTGGGCGGCAGTAAAGCTCTTGACCGCGGAATTTGATCACGTTCAGCGACAAACGGTTGATGTCAAAGCCCTTACCAAAACCATTGATGAGCTACTCACCCGAGCAGAAACGCTGCACTTGCCAGCGGCTTTGCCATCACACTTGCCGATGGACCGCCTCAATCCTCAAGAGCTCGAAAAAATTGAACAATACAATGGCGAAGAGCGCACGAAGAAGATGTCTGAGTACATCAGTGATGTGCGTGAAGAGCTGACTGATGCCGGGAGCTTTCCACCGGTTCAACGCTTTGTTAAAGAAGCAGAAGTGCGTGTTTATACGCAAGCAGATAATCCAAAAGTGGTGATTGATTCCTTACAAGTTAGCGACACTAAGGCGGCTATGAACGAATTTGTACAACAAGTGATGCAGAACGAAACGCTTGGTGTGATTGCTGGTGAATTGACATTTCAGCATGCCTCAGCGCGTGATTTGGCGGTGACGTTGTTTAGTGCCACTCAGTATGAAGATGCTGATAGTTTTGCCATTTTTGGTCGGCCGCTAAAACAAGTTGAAGTGCTTGCTGATAGTCAACCGGTTCGGATTCATCTTGCCTCTGAAGCTTATGTCGCAGTATTGCCACACGCTTATCGATTTGAATTGGAGGCTCAATGATGGCCGTTATCAAGAAAACTGATCGGTTGATCATCAACCGGTTGTTTGACCAAGAAATGTTTACGACCACTGCGTCTGCTAAGCAAGCACAACAAGCTATTCTTGCTTATCAGCGGCCAGATACGCAGCGGCGAGTCAATCGTTACTTAACCACATTGATAGGTCAAGTGCCGATGAATTTTCAAGACAACTTATTGTTACTGTCAGGCCCAGGGCGCATCAGTACGATTGATTTGCAAATATTATTGGCAACCATTAAAGCTGTGATTAATTCTCCAGAACAAAGTTTAGCGGATAATGAAGGATTGCTGGCATGTCAGCCTATTGTCACCAGTGTGCGTTCACGCGTGTCGCAATTGGAAGAACGAGATATTCGCAAAATTATCGATGCCATTTTTGTTGACCGCTTTAAGTTGTTCAAAGTGCGTCGACCTGATATTTATGATGATGAACATGATCAAGAGATTGAAGAATATTGGGATATCTCACCAGATTTCTTGGCAGAGGCGCAAAACATCATCATGTATTTGCAATCGCAGACGCAATCTAAGCCATTGACGCCGGTCCAGCAGGTGAATGTTTATTTGTTACAGCATCGTGCAATTGATGCAAGCAAGCATGCGCAGTTATGGGCAACATTGCAAGCCAATAAAGTAGAAATTGCAATGCAATGGGCGCAACTTGAACGCTTTTATCTTGAGTGTAGTGACCATTATGCCATGCTTTTGGATGCGCAGCGTCAACCGCTCAAGTCTAGGGCCTTCTTTGTTGCAGTGAAAGTGAGTCAACACCTTGGTGATGGTGTGGAAGATCAACAGTTGAACACCTTAATCCAAAGTACAGCAGCTAAATTATATCCGCAAGTTCAGGTGACTAACTCGGATGTGCGCGAACTTTTACTGGATTTAGCATTAGCGAAGAAGACTAAAGCTGATTATTGGCGATCTCGGCCAATGATCACGCGCTTTGAAATTGTGGAGGAGAACACTGATGGTGAATAGATTAGTGCCTTGGGATTTTCATTTGCGAAATTTTGCTCAATATCAACAACTTGATTTTGATGCGGCAACTGATGGCAATGTGACTTTTCTTGGGGAAAACAAAGTTGGGAAAACGACATTGGCGAATACCTTTTTCCCTATGCTGGTGGACGGCTCGATTAAGACGCCTTCGTTTAATGCTGCCAGAGATACAGATGTGGTGGGAAAGTCAGACAAACTGCAAAATAGTCCGAAAGATTATCGTAACTTCAATTCGATGTTACTGGGGTGGGGGTCTGGTGCATACGCCATTCGTACCGGCTATAGTTATATGCGCCTCCATTCTGCAACTCGACAAGTCACTTTAGGCATTGGTGCCACGCGGCAAAAAGATGGTAGACGTGAACAAACTTGGTGGTTTGTGATTGAACTTGCTGATCCTGAATCCGACCTTGATCTTAATTGTACAGATGCACAAGGCGACGGACTTTCACGCAAAGATTTCGAATCAGCTAATCAAACTTTAGGTGATGCCTTGCACCTTTTCACCACCGCAGATGCTTACCGCAATTATGTTGCGCAATCTGTGTATGGCTTTGATTCTGGTAAAACTTTGGGCTATTTGGCCAATGCTTATCGCTTGTTAGCTTCACCAATTTTAACTGGAGGGTCTGCTCGCTTTACCCCAATTCCCAAAGCTTTGCGAGAAGCGCAAGAACCCATTGATTCGCGGCAAATCATTCGTCCAGTCGCGGAAAGCCACCGTCAATTAAATCAAATGAAAGCCACTCAGATTCGTTTACAAAAAGCGATCCGTCGTTTGAAGCAGTTGCGGCGGGAGTTGTTTTGGAGCAATCTTAATCAATTGCAATCGCCACAGCTACGTGACTATGTGGCGGCTGTTCAAGCGAGAGATCAAGCCAACGAACGTATTCGTCAAATCGATGTGGATCTGCAAGGACTCGACTCTCAACTGGGCATGCTTGTCAAAAAGCAGACTGAGGGAAAAGCTGCCATTAGTCAGTTGCAAGCGGCCATCGCGGCACAAGCAAATCTCAAGCAACAAAAACAACAAATTGAAACAGAAATTCAATCCGCTCAAAAAGATTTAACGCGTAATTCACAAGCCCAGGCGCAAGTCCAACAATACCAAGCAGACCTAGTTGAACAACAACAGGAGGCAAACACTTGGAAGGCTCAGCTCGACACCTTAGTGCACGATCAAATTCAACCATTAGAAGCAAAATTGATGGCCCAATCAGCTGGTCGTCGTGGATTGACTGCTGTCTTGGCCCAAACGCAATTGAACGATATAATTCCCGCGTTTCGTGATTACTTGACCACCTACCAACAGCAATTAGATGCCTATTTGCGCGTCAGCAAGGCAGTTGCGCAAACCAGTAAAGATGTCAAACTCGTTCAACAAATGGAACAACAAATGCATGTAGCCATTGATAATCGCGTCAAAGGTGGGTTATCCGGTCGAGTAAACTCAGGTTTGCATGAAGACAACACGCACATTCATGAAAATGGTGCCAGTGAAATGAATGCAGCCGTCAAAGTTTTACTTGATGAACGACAGCAATTATTGAACGATTATGTGGACTTGGCTGTATTGGTGAAAAATCCAGTGCTTCTACAAAGCGGTCGTGATTTTTTAACGCAACTGGAGGAACTGAATCAGCGTCAACGTCAATTATCCGATTCGCTTGAACAAAATCAGCGGGATCAAAACCGAACCCAAAATAATATTAAAAACGCTCAAGGCTTTTTAGACGATGGATTCGATGCTGAATCGGCCCAAAATGCTATTAATGATTTAGTCGTTCAACTCAGTCACTTATATCTTGATGAAACACTACAGCCAAAATTAATCGAGGCCGAAGCAGCATTAGCTCGCACTGACGCACAAAAAGACGATTTCCAGCGGCAGCAGATCGCTTTGCAAAGCAGTCGAGAGAATTTACAAAACGTCGTTGCGAAAGCTCAAACCGATATTTCACGCCTTAGTCAAGAACTTGAAGGAGCTCGCAACGTGCTGTTAGATTTCTTGCCTGAAGGGGTGGAGATGCCCGACTTACAATCATTAATCGAGCTTTCGCAGGGGCGTCACAAGTTTATTGATCAACATCAATTCATGAATCTGCAAACTAAAATTGAGAATACCATTGCTGGTGGTAATCAGTCTGGCCATGATGTGACCCAAGCGCTCGACACACTTTTTGAAGATCGCGGGTATCAAACCTTTGCGACTGCTTTGGCACATACGCATTATGTGACCAAAGGCGATCTAATGGTACTTCCGATTGATATCAATGCGGCTATTCAAGCACTTGTTGCAGATAGCCAAGGAGTTGATGCTGCAGTATCGGAGTTAACCAGTGGTAATGAAATGGCCATGGCCAATTATTTGACCGCTGCGGCAACTAGTATTGATCGTCAGTACGATGATGTTGAAACGTACAATCAGATGTTATCAGAAGGGCAACGAGAAGATGGCATTCGCTTGCAGATCTCATTGCATCCGGATCCCGGTGCAACAGCCAGTGCGATTGAGGACATTTTGAAAGATCGTGGCGAGCAACGACTGGCGCAAGTCGTGAATCAAAAGGTCGATCAACTGGTGAAAGAAGCTGAATTAGCTGATGATGAAGACGCATATTTTGCTCAAGCCGAAACGATGCTGGATACTCGTCAATGGTCAACGTTTCAAGTGGAAATCTTCCGAAATCGCAATGCTGCACCCGAATTGGTGAATGACCGTTTCGTCCAATCAGGTGGTTCTGGTGCTGAAAAAGCGCAGGCAATGGTATTGCCATTGTTGTTGGTGCCCAAAATGCGCTTGTCTCGTGCAACAAAAGATGATGCGCCACATTTAGTGATGTTTGACGAATTTGCTGACAAGCTTGATCCAGCTACCGCACGCGCATTTGTGCGGACGATTACCAACTTTGGCTTTAATTTCATTGCGACTATGCCAAGTGGTGGTCAAAACAAAGTGCTGGCAGATGGCGTTGCCAACCGCGCTTATGAAGTATTAGGTCCAAAGCACGCCCAACCAGATGAATTTCATCCCAATCAGTTAGTACCTGTGGTTACATGGAAGGCAGGGTTTGATGAGTAAATATCAAGAAGCATACGAAGCTGATACGGGACACAAAGTTCCAGAATCAGCTTTAGGCTTGTCCGAAATTTTTGAGAAAATCGAGGCTGGCGAGCCCCTACCACCACGTGGACAACAAGCAGTTGATGCTGGGTTAACCGCGCATACTTTAAATGACGCCACTGTCGCTCCAGTCATCTTTGATTATTATCAATGGGTGGTGACTCACTATTTCAAACCTGGACAACTCAATGAACTCTCAGCCAAACTAATCGGCATGGCATTCACTTGTGCCAATATCTTTCAAACGGACTTGCCACAGCCGCTGACGTTGAATCCGTGGCAAGTGGATGCGATGGCGGAACAAGCTTTAGCGACCGGCCAAGCAGTGGTGGTTGAAAATAATGGGGTGTTTATTTTACTGCATCAACGCCATCCCGAGTGGCCGTTGATCAATCAAGGTGGTAATGACTTTCAGCCCGCATATGTGACTTTGATGCGACGTTTAACTGAGCGAGGGTTAAGAATTGCTTACTTAGGGGATTTAGATAGTACTGGCATTCAAATCGCCGATCGCCTGTTGGCACGAATGCCCCGCGTGCACCGGGAGGATTTCTTAAGTTTGCAAACGCCAGAACATGTATCTTGGTGGATCAGTCAAGTCGGCAAGCATAATATCAAACGAAGTCGACGACTGAAGATTGAAGATCCGATTTTGAAGCAAGAGCTAGATACAATCGTTTTTTCGAAAAAATTTGTCGAGCAAGAACAATTGATTTTTGAATATGAACCATTGATCACGGCGTGGCTTAGGGATTAAAGCGGGATGATGTACGACTGAATACAATCCAGAAGGGGCTGCCTGAAGAGCTGAGCGATGCAAGGAGATCGCATTCCCGGATTCGTATTATTCCTCTGAAACTGGAAAATGTATATCCTTTTTTTACAACCGAAATTCTCAAACCAAGAATTTGAGTTAAAAATGACAGCGTCTGCTCTTGAAAAAGTAGGGTACACTCCAAGTGTGAAAATCGCAGAAGAAGATACACTTTTCATTCATCTTTTCTTGCGGCTCTACTACTCAGAAAATTATTGTCATGGGGAGATTGGGAGGAGCAAAAATGCGAAACGCAAATTACAGTGTTGGCTTCGATATTGGGAGTAACAGCATTGGCTGGGTGATCATTGAGCCGAATTGCATTCAACTAGGGTTTCGATCGACGAGATAACGCGCTGTTCTGCTTCTGAGAGCGCGTTATTGCGGGATTTGGCTGTCAAATAAGTGGCATTGACTTGGGGTAAATAATCGTAGTCATACAATCGGAATCCTGAAACGTCAGCGGTGGGATCTTGAGTGAAAATGATGCGTCGAATGTCTTTCTGGTAGCGGTTTATGTTCGTAACGACCTCCTGTGTTCACCCAGACTGCCAGATAATAATTTCACTGTAACTGATGCACATTATCTCGTCAATTACTAGTCTTGACTGCCATATCCTTCCTTGAGAATATAAATTGAGATACGAGCTCACAGGAGGGAACCCATGTCTAAAGTCATCACCGGTACTGTCATTATTGCCGCATCATTACTCACAACAGCCTGCGCCAATCAGGCGAAACCCAGCACCCACGCCACAGAGTACACCGCCACTGAATTTCACGCCAAGGGCCAGCCAGTCCTACGTAATTCAACAGACGCCCAAATGCGTTTGTGGGTGGACGCTAAGCAACAACATGCGGTCACAGAGTTGCGAACAAGTTTGATGGGGGCGAATTTTTATCGCTACGAAGCTTTCACGGTTGAGAAAAAAGGTAAACATTTAAAGCTGACTTCAACTGGTGAGCTACTCGCGGAATCGTTCAAGTCGCGTCAAGCGCTCAACGCCCACAAAACGCCAGAAGGTTACACCTACAACAAACCTGAGAAAAATTCTGAGGTGACCACCTACACCTTCACACCGAAACAGGCCTTTGAGATGAAAGTCACTGATCCCAGTTACGGAAAGTTTGAACGCACCGATGCTGATGCAAAGTTCCAACCAGTCGCCAATCGCCTGAAATTCTTGAAACAAGCAGGCGTCCAAGAAATCAAAGATGGTTTTTGAAGCACTTTCACTTTTTTGTCTCTAACCGGTAAAAACCGGCTTGACAAATTCCAGAGTCACTTACATAATGTAAGCATACTTACGGAAAGTGAGGGAGACAAATGACTAAGAAGATTGGATTCTTGAGTTTCGGTTTCTGGCAACCAGAACATTCTGTGGTGAAGACTGCAAAACAAAGCTACGAAGAAACCGTTCAGCTTGCAGTCGAAGCGGAAAAGCTTGGCGTTGACGGCGCGTGGGTACGGGTGCACCATTTCGCAGATCAAATCGGCACGCCATATCCACTGATGGCGGCGATCGCAGCCAAAACTAGCAAGATCGAAATTGGGACCGGGTTAGTTGATATGCGCTACGAGAACCCGTTCATGATGGCAGAAAATGTCATGAGCACGGATATTTTAGCGCAGTCGCGGATTCAAATGGGCGTGGGTCGTGGCTCACCGGAACAAGTCTTGGACGGTTGGAAGTACTGGGGCTATGACTATTCCGAAGAGGAAATGAAAAATATCGCCCGCGCACGCGGGTTGAAGTTCTTGGATCTACTTAAAGGCGAGCGTTTTGCAGAACCAAATCCACAACCAATGTTCCCACAAGGCCCAGGCCTTCGTCGCCTTGAACCATTCTCTCCAACGATGCAACAGCGTGTCTGGTGGGGTGCTGGCTCGCAAGCTACGGCAATTTGGGCGGCAGAGCATGGCATGAATCTCATGTCTTCGACCTTGGTGAACTACGAAACCAACGAACCATTCCATGTTCAACAAGCTAAACAGCTGCAAGTCTTTAAAGAAGCTTGGAAGAAAGCTGGCCATGACTTCAAGCCACGGACCTTGGTCACCCGTTCGATCATGCCGATCGTCAATGACCTCGACCGTCAACTTTTCGCAGAGAATCAGCAACCGCAAGACGCGGTGGGTTACTTGGCTTACCACCAAAACCCAACGATCTTCGGGAAAATGTATGTCGGCGAGCCTGACAAATTGATCGACGAACTCAAAGAAGATACCGCCATTCAAGAAGCTGACACGGTGTTGATCACTGTGCCTTCCACGCTTGGCGTCGACTATAACGCGCACATCCTCAAAGTCATTATGGAAGATGTCGCCCCAGGCCTCGGTTGGAAATAATCAGCCTTAAAAGACGATGACGCGACACGCCGACCACCGGTGCTCGTGTCGTCGCCTTTTTGCATGCAACTCAAATTTGCGTTAAACTATTACCTATACCAATTTTCAAACGCTCAGACCACAGGAGGATTTTTTGGAAGAACAAGCTAGACCACGTAAACGATTTTATAAGCACGCACCGCTATCTTGGGTGCATCTCAAAATTTATTTGGCAATCATTTTAGGACAATTTGTCTGCGGCTACGCGATCCAAATTTCTGGGACTGCGATCACCGCGGCACAAAAAGTGATGCCGATTTCAGATTTTTGGATCGGGCTGATCGGCGCTGGGACTTTGATCGGTCTTGCCGGGAGTTTGCTAGTCGGCAAACTTTCTGACCGCATCGGACGGCGAAGATTATTGCTGGCGAATATGTACATTCTCGTCGCGGTATCACTTTTGCAATTGCTCACCAGCAATTTACTCATGACCTTCATCTTAAGAGTGCTGGTCGGGTTGATGGTGGCGGTGGACTATACTGCCGGGAACACATTGTTGATCGAGTGGCTCCCATCAAAAGAAGCAGGACGCATTCAAAGTCGCTTGGTGATCTATTGGACCATCGGCTTCATTGCCGCTTCCGTGATCGGCCCGCTGTTCACCAATTGGCAAATGATGATGGCGTCTCCTGCGATTTTTGCACTGATCACCGCAATTTTTCGTTCAGTGGTGAAGTTGCCAACGTCGCCAAGTTGGTTGGTCAACCAAGGCAAACCTAAAGCCGCGCAACGTGTGATCACCAAGAACCTTGGGCGCAAGTGGGGGTTGTCCAAGCAACAAAAAGTCGCTGCCCAAACGCCGAATGAATCGTTTAAATGGACTGTTGTGTTCTCAAAAAAATACTTACGACAAACTGCTGTCGGCGGCGTGTTTTATGCTTCTCAATCGTTCACTTTCTTTGGAATCAGTATCTTTTTGCCGATTTTAGTCAAAGGCATGGGCATCGGCAGTGCGTCTACGGTGAATTATTTATATAACGGCTCGATGATGATCGGGGTGCTGCTCGGGATCGTGGTGTTCAATCACGTCAGTCGCCGACAATTTCTGGTCGCTGACTTTGGCCTGGCAGGCATTGCCTTGTTGTTGTTAGCCTTTGGTAAAAGCTTGCCAGCCACCGTATCCCTAGTGTTATTCAGCTTGTTTGCGGTGATTTTATCCGCCGGCCTTGTTGCCGATTATCCTTACACCAGTGAGTTGTTTGATTCGTCAGTCCGCGGCACTGGCGTGGGGATGGTAGTGACCTTCAGTCGCATCGGCGCGGCAGCCGGGACCTTTTTACTCCCGATCATCACCAATGCTTGGCAAGTGCAAACGGCAATGGGGATCTGCGGCGTGATCTTGGTGTTTGCCGCGAGTTATTGTTTGGCGCGAGCGCCTGAAACCTCACCGAAAATTTTGCATGAACGCGCGGCGCATCATGTGGTACAATCAGGCAAATGATTTTTGGAGGGGATGTCATGCATTTAGAGCCGACGCATCGTTATGCCCAGCAAGCCACTAAGTTGACGCAACAATTATTCATTTGGACGTCGGTGGCGACAGTCCTTTTCATCGCCGCCGCCATTTGGTTGAATCGCTGGTGGGGGATTGGGGTGTTAGCCATCATCGCGTTTTGGGGGATTTATACTGCAAGTATGAAAACTGTGCCAGTTCGCGATTTGACCGAAAAGCGTGACCTCACCATCAATGCTGCAGTATGGAAGGCGTTTAAGACGACGTACCCGAATCAAGTTGCAAAACCTGGCACCAAGTAAAAAAGCATTCGCCCACTTGTAGGAGCAGCTACAAGAGGCGAATGCTTTTTAATTTTATCCCCGCACTAGCGCATCAAAGGCACTCAGCGCAGCGGTGGCGCCACTGCCCATGGCAATGACGATCTGTTTATACGCAGAATCGGTGCAGTCGCCAGCAGCGAAAACATTTTTCATGCTGGTGGCACCAAATTTATCAACTTGAATTTCACCATGATCAGTCAATGCAAGGGTATCGCCAAGCCATTCAGTATTCGGCACTAAGCCGATTTGGACGAACACGCCATCGACGGCAAGCGACTCAGCAGCACCCGTTGCGCGGTCAGTATACTCTAAGCCTGACACCCGACCGTCGCCGACAACTGCAGTGGTTTGCGCGTTGGCGATCAAGTCGACATTGTTCAGGCTGCGCGCCTTACTTAATAACACTGCGTCAGCAGAGATCTCAGAGGCAAATTCCAAGACGGTGACATGCTTCGCGATCCCGGCTAAGTCGATCGCCGCTTCGATCCCAGAGTTCCCGCCACCGACCACGGCAACAGCTTTGTCTTTGTACAACGGGCCATCGCAATGCGGGCAATAGGCAACGCCTTTGTTTTTGAATTCGACTTCGCCAGGGACATTGAGATTCCGCCAGTGGGCACCAGTGGCAACGATGACAGTTTTAGCCCGGAGTTGCGCCCCACCAAGCAAGTCGACACGCACCGGCGATCCTGCAGTCAAGCCGTTGACGGTTTGACCAGATAACACGGTGACATGGTATTTGGTGAGTTGCGCTTGAATGTTTTGCATCAAGTTCTCACCGACAATGTAATCAGTCCCGGGAACATTTTCAATGCCGACAGTTTCAAGCGGTTGGCCACCGAAATGATCGGCGACCACAGCGACAGCTAAACCTTTGCGGGCGGCGTAAATCGCAGAAGCACCAGCAGCAGGGCCACCACCGATGATCAACACATCATATATGCGATCCTTTTGGGCGGCGGTGACAGCGACTGGGCCGTGGTGTCCGGCGATTTTTGCCAGCAAAGCGTTCAGGTCAGCGCGACCGTTGTGCCATTCTTCGCCGTTGAGGTAAACGGTTGGCACGGCCATGATATCATGGGCTTCAGTTTCCGCTTGAAACATGCCGCCTTCGATCATGGTGTGGGTGACGTTGGGGTTGAGGACACTGATAATATCAAGCGCCTGCACGACGTCTGGACAGTTGTGACAACTGAGGCTAGCATATGTTTCAAAATGTAGCGGCTGGTCGATGGCATCGATGGCTTGTTGTTGGTCAGCGGTGATCTTGGGGGCGTGGCCAGAAACTTGTAGCAACGCCAACACGAAAGATTCAAATTCATGTCCCAGCGGCACCCCGGCAAATTCGATGCCAGAAGGGTTGTGGCCGGCGCGGTCGATGGCAAAACTCGGTTGCCGCTTTAACGTGGCGTTTTCCACAGAAAGCCTGGGATCAAGGTCAGCGACAGTCGACACGAACTCGCGCACTTTTTGACCATTGTCATCGGCACCTGCGTCTAAACGAAAGACGACAGGGTCGACGAGATATTGCAAATAGGCTTTTAATTGTTGTTTGAGTTCATCTGTCAGCATTAGAGTTTACCTACGAGGTCAAGGCCTGGGGTCAACGTTTTTTCGCCTTGCTTCCACTTGGCAGGGCAGACTTCACCAGGGTGGGCTTCAACATATTGCCCAGCTTTGATGCGGTCGATGTATTCTGAAGCGTTGCGGCCGATGCCGTCAGCGTTGATCTCCATAGATTGCACCACGCCGTTGCCATCGAGAATGAAGGTCCCGCGTTGGGCAAGACCGGCATCTTCGTCTAACACGTCAAACATCCGGGCAAGTTGATGGCTAGGGTCGCCGATCATTGCATATTGCAACTTCCCAACAGCTTCTGACTCGTCATGCCAAGCTTTGTGGACAAAATGAGTATCTTCAGACACGGAATAAACTTCCACGCCTAAGCTTTGCAAAGTGGCGTATTGTTCTTGCAAGTCTTCAAGTTCGGTCGGGCACACGAATGAAAAGTCTGCGGGGTAAAACATCACGACACTCCAGTGACCTTTCAAGTCGTTGTCAGTGATGGTGGTAAATTCTCCTTTAAGATAGGCATCTGCTTTGAATGGTTCGATCGCTTTTCCTACTAAACTCATTGTGAAATTCCTCCTTAGATTTGACTACGGTTCTAGCATACATTGTAATCATTCTAAATCAACCCTTGACTTTTCCCGACAAATTGAAACCGCCTGCAGGAGTAGGGCTGCAGGCGGTAAACTTTTTTCGAATGATTCTAATTTAGGAAATTCAATGCTGCTGTGCCGACAGCTTGAGCGGCGATCAATAAGGCGCGCTCGTCCATGAAAAAGTCTGGGCTGTGATGGGGATGTTCCAACCCATCATCTTTGGCGCAGCCGATGTATAAGAACGCAGCAGGTAACGCTTGTGCGAAATAAGCGAAATCTTCTGAAGGGTCTTGAGGCCCGCAATCAAAGACTTTGGCCACGACGCCAAACATCACTTCGACACCGTGAACCAGCGTTTGAATTTGTTCGCGGATGACCTTACGGGTGCTTTCTTTCATCACCCGGACATCGCCTTTAAGGGTGACGGTTTGTTTGATCTAGCCTATCAGCTAAGCAAACCCAGGAATTCATTCCTGGGAAGAATTAGCGCTTAGACAGGCTGTTTTTGTTTTTTTAATTTTAAATTCGAACGCTTGTTTGCTATAATGAAGTCATCAAATTCAAGGAGATTTCATTATGGCTGAGCCCTGGGTACAGGAAAAACGCAGCCGTTCCAAGACGTTTGCGTTCACCGAAAAGTTTAAAGTCACATTATCAAGCAATCAAATCCTCCAACATGAGTGCGCCTTATTGGTTCAAGATCAGTTATTTAATTATTCGTTGAATTATATGTACAAAACTTATGGCCGGAAGCATATTGACAGAAATATTCCGACTGGTATCAACCGACACAAGCTCATCAATCACATCATCAAGCTGTTTCTCAATGAGAAGTACCAGCTTAATCGCTGGAGTCACAAAGTCTTGTTCCTGTCCTCGCACAATGCCCAATTATTTCTTCAGACTCTGATCGTCAGCTTTACAGAATATCAGAAACAGTTACGCGCGGGCTTTAAATGGTCAGACAGAGTCAAGTTTCAATACAAACAAAACATCATCAAAGACAAACGCGGCAAACACAAGAACCCGCATCATAACAGTTGGTACAAGCGCGGGCATCTGCGTTTTAATTTGAAATCAAAAACTCGAGCGGTTGAGATTCAAAAGAATACGCCGATTCAAGTGCTTTCAGCGCATGTGATCAAAGTCCCTAACTTTGGCATCCTGCATTTACACAAGAGCTCAAAGGAATATGACTTCTCAGATGTCAAGATCATCAAACTCAAACGTAAAGGCGACAACACTTATCAACTTCAAATTGTGCATGTTCAACCAAAGGCCGAAGCTAACGTGAAAGCAGAACCAGCGATCGGTATCGATTGGAACATGACTAACAACGTTGCTTATCATGATTCCAACAACAAACAATATCCATTACCGCTACAGGTGATTACTAAAGCTGATTGCTATGAACACCTAATCAACAAATTTAAAAGTAAGCGCAGCCTTATGCATGGAAGTGCCAACAATATCACCAAGAAGATTCAACGCCTTTCTGCCAAACGTGCCCAACTATTAAATGAAGCCTATCGTCAGTTGGCCATTAAGCTTGTTGCTCCAATTAAACTCTTAGTGATGGAGAGGCTCGCTGCCAACGACATGCGCAAGTCCACAGGTAAAGCTAAGAATCGTAAGCTTGCTTTGTTAAAGCCATACGAAGCTAAGCAAGTCATTGAGAATCGCGCGTTCAAACAAGGTGTGACTGTCGTTGAAGTCGATGCCTACAAAACTAGCCAAGTGGAATATGGCACTGAGGTCATCGACAAGCATCCATTATCTCAACGTGAATGGATCAGTCCAGTTACAGGTAAAGTGATCGATCGCGATCATAACGCCGCGCAAAACATCTTAGCATGGGGCTTACATCCAAGTCGTCACATCAAGGTAAAAATCTTTCCTAAAGTCACCGCCGCCATGGTCAGTTCAATTATTTAGTCAGAGTCGTCATCGATTTAATTAAACAGGGAG
This sequence comes from Lacticaseibacillus porcinae, assembly GCF_003946305.1. GTDB lineage: Bacteria > Bacillota > Bacilli > Lactobacillales > Lactobacillaceae > Lacticaseibacillus > Lacticaseibacillus porcinae. The sequence goes on along the minus strand of NZ_RHNS01000001.1, from coordinate 428,130 downwards.
AACAGAACAACTTCCTCCGACCAGTAAAGAAATTAGGGATCAGTTGGTCGCAAAGTAAACAAAGACCTGATTACAAGCGTATACCGTTGACCTTCAAATGGAAACATTTGTGGCAAAACACGGTCGTTGTGGTGAGAGTTCGGGCCACCCTAATGGCCTTGTAGAGATCATGAATACTTCTTATGACTCGCAGTTTACGATGTTTTCAAGAGAGATCTTGGAAACTCGGGAATTTATTCCCGAGTAGTTCATCTTGCAAGTCTTCCAATTCTGTTGGGCACACGAATGAAAAGTCTGCGGGGTAAAACATCACCACGCTCCAGTGACAGTTCAAGTCCGAATCGGTAATGGTGGTAAATTCTCCTTTAAGAGAGGCATCTGCTTTGAATGGTTCGATCGCTTTTCCTACTAAACGAATTGTGAAATTCCTGCTTAGATTTGACTACGGTTCTACCATATATTGTAATCATTCTAAATCAGTCCTTGACTTTTCCCGACAAATTGAAACCGCCTGCAGCCTTACTCCTGCAGGCGGTAAACTTTTTTAATGATTCTAATTTAGGAAATTCAAGGCGGCGTTATTGTTCACTTAAATCATGTAGGTCGCCTGGTTTGCCGAATCGATAGTCAGTGAACCCCTCGCCTTCAAAAGCGCACTCAGCCTAAGCCAGCCAAGGGCTCAGGCCAATTTCGACAGGTAAGCAGTGAAACTTTTTGAAGAAAGCGTTTGACAAGTTCTTTAGAAACCGTTAACATTTAACTCGTAAAGATAGCGTGTTACGGTTCGGCCGGCATAACCTACATTACACACGTACGTACGTGGAAATTGTAGGCTTTTTTTATGCAATTCATTCAGTGAGGAGGCGTTTCAATGCAGTACGTCAAAAATTTCAATAACAACGCCGCGCTGGTTGAAGACGCCCAAGGCACTGAATGGATCGTGTTAGGCAATGGTATTGGCTTCGGCCACAAACCAGGGGATCTTATTGATGAGAATAACGTCGCGCGGTACTTCAAAGCAGACGCTGATCATCGCGAGTCCCTCGACAACTTGCAGAATTTCGATGCTGAGATCACTGATGCCACTTTGGCAGTGGTCAAAGCGGTTGAAGCAGAGCTAGGGGTAAAGTTCACCGATTATCAATATTTGATCTTAGCCGATCATATCGATTTTGCGGTGAAGCGAGCTGACTCTGGGGTAACGTTGTCAGATCCAGCTAGCAAATGGGAAGTGCGGCGCTTATTCCCGAAAGAATTTGAAGCGGCTCGCAGAGCCATTTTACAACTGGATGCGACTTTAGGCATTGATCTTCCAGAAGATGAAGCGTCGTTTTTAACTTATCACTTTGTCAATGTGGAAAATGAGCAAGAGAAGTTGCAAGATACCATTGCGATCTCAAAGCTCACTGCCAGCGTCATCAAAATCGTGCAATTGCAATATCAAACGACTTTAGACGCGGAATCATTCAATTACAGTCGCTTCGTGTCGCATTTGCGGTATTTCTTTATCCGCATGCTTAAAGGCGACAAAGAACCTAGTGAAGCCTTGGATCCTAGTTTATTGATCTTAATGCAAAGCAAATACCCTAGAGAATATGGGGTGGTTGAGATCATTGCGAAATATCTCAACAAAGCGCATGGTTGGCACGTTTCTGACAACGATAAGGTGTATTTGACCTTACATGTTTGGCGCGTGACCCATCGCGAAGAAACCAAATAACGGGTGTGTTACTGCACAGCAGGCATTAACCCAAGGCACGTCAAGATTTTGGCGCGACTTGGGTTTTTGTGTTTTAAAAGGAGAAAAATTATGGCTTATGAAAAATTAGCTGACGAGATCATGAAAGGTGTCGGCGGCAAAGAAAATGTTAACAGCGTGGTGCATTGTACCACACGGCTACGGTTCAAACTCAAAGATGAATCTGTTGCCCAAACGGAAAAGCTCAAAAACACCGATGGCGTCGTCACTGTCGTCAAAAGTGGTGGCCAGTATCAAGTGGTCATTGGTAATCAAGTCGCAGACGTTTACGACACCTTGATCAAGCAAACTGGCTTAGCAGATGGTGGTCAAGTCCCTGATGATGATCCAGATGATGGCAAAAAGTTAAGTGTCTTAGATAAATTCATCGACTTGATCTCAGGCATTTTCACCCCAGCGCTTGGGGTATTGGCAGCCACAGGGATGATCAAAGGCTTCAATGCGATGTTCAGCTCTTTAGGGTGGATCTCCCAAACTGGTGGCACTTACATTATTTTAAATGCCATTGGGGATTCGTTCTTCTACTTCTTGCCAATTTTGTTAGGGTATTCAGCAGCTAAGAAGTTCAAACTTGATAGCTTCATCGGCATGGCAATCGGTGCGGCGTTAGTTTATCCGAATTTAGTCGCCATGGTCCCAGCAAATGTTGCCAGTTCAACGAAGCCTTTGATGACGATGTTTGCCGGCACCTTCTTGGAAACCCCAGTTTATATGAAGTTTTTAGGGATCCCAGTGTTGATGATGAATTACACCAGTTCAGTGGTGCCAGTCATCGTGTCGGTATACTTTGCCGCCAAACTCAAAAAGTGGCTGGATAAAGTGATCCCAACTGTGGTTAAAACTTTCGTCTCACCATTTTGTACGTTGTTGATCATTGTGCCGCTGACGTTATTGATCATCGGACCGATCATTTCTTGGTTAAGTGAAGCAGTATCTGCTGGGGTCGTTGGGTTGTACAACTTAGCACCAGTGGTTGCAGGGTTGATCTTAGGCGGCTTCTGGCAAGTGCTTGTGATCTTCGGTTTACATTGGGGCTTGATCCCAGTGGCGATGTTGAATGTCTCCAACTTAGGCCATGATCCGATTTTAGCGGAAATCGTCAGTGCCTCATTTGCCCAAATCGGGGTCGTGTTAGCGATCACCTTACGAACTAAGAATGTGAAGCTCAAAGGTTTAGGGATCTCGGCGTTTATCTCAGGGATCTTCGGGGTCACTGAACCCGCAATTTACGGGATCACGTTACCTCGGAAAAAGACTTTCGTGTTCTCATTAATCGGCGCTGGTATCGGTGGCGCGTTGATCGGGTTGTTCGGTAGCCAACTTTATATGATGGGCGGCATGGGGGTCTTCCAATTCCCAGCCATGATCAATCCTAAATCTGGGATGGATATGAGTTTCTATGGGATGTTGTTGGCTTGTGCCGTCGCTTTTGTGATCGGGTTCTTGTTAACCTTATTGTTTGCTAAGAAAACGGATATCGATCCTGAACTTGAAACTGTGGCACCTGCAGCTGCTGATGATGCAGACATTCAACCAGTGGCAACAGTTTCGACTGATGCCCAAGCAGAAGTTGAAGATGAAGTGTTACTGGCCCCAGTATCAGGGGATGCCATTAAGTTGACCGATGTCAAAGATCCCGTGTTTGCTTCTGAATCGATGGGGCAAGGCGCGGCAATCGAGCCGACTGGCGAAGATGTTTACGCACCGGCTGCAGGGACTGTCGCTTTAGTCTTTCCAACGAAACATGCGATCGGCTTGCATACCAATGGTGGTGCCGATATTTTGATCCACATTGGCATGGACACGGTGCAATTAGAAGGCAAACACTTTGAATCATTCGTCAAACAAGGTGAAACCGTGACTGCAGGTCAAAAGTTGATGCATTTTGATAAAGCCGCCATTGAAGCTGCCGGCTACTCAGTGACCACACCGATCATCATTACCAACACCACCAGTTACAGTTCAGTCAATGGCTTGAGCAATCAACCAGTGGCAGTCGGCGATGATTTGATCACATTGAAAAAATAGGAGGAACACATACATGACGCAATTTCCAAAAGGCTTTTTATGGGGCGGTGCGACTGCTGCGAATCAATATGAAGGGGCTTGGCAAGCAGATGGTAAAGGCGAAAGTACTGCGGACCACTTGTTAGGCGGGACCTTTGAAACGCCACGGCGGTTTGTTGAAGATGCGACTCAACCTGGCTACTTCCCATCACATGACGCCTCTGATGGTTATCATCACACCGAAGAAGACATTAAGTTGATGGCAGGGATGGGCTTTAAGCTGTACCGCTTGTCGATCGCTTGGACGCGCATTTTCCCAAATGGTGATGAGAAAGAACCTAACCGCGCTGGTTTAGACTATTATCGCCATGTGTTTGAACTGTGTCATCAATATGGAATCGAACCGTTAGTGACGATCTCTCATTATGAAATGCCTTATCATTTGACCAAAGCATACGGTGGTTGGGGCAATCGCAAAGTGATCGATTTTTACGTGAACTATGCGACGACGTTGTTTAAAGAATTCTCAGGGCTGGTGAAATATTGGTTGACCTTCAATGAGATCAACATCGGCTTTATGCTTGGCGGCTATATGTCATTGGGGTTGCCGACGCCTGATGGTTCCTCACCTTTATTAGGTGAACAAAATGACGCCGCGATTCAAGCGGCCTTGCAAGGGTTGCATCATCAATTCGTCGCTTCCGCTAAAGCCGTCCAAATCGGTCACGCGATCGATCCCAACAACTTGATCGGCTGCATGATCGCTGGGCAAGTCACTTATCCTTTGACTGCGTCACCTGAAGATGTCCTGCTCGCCCAACAAACCAACGAACTTAACAATTTCTATTGCGGGGATGTCCAAGTGCGTGGCGCTTATCCTGACTTTGCCAAGCGCTACTGGACCAAGCACCATGTGGTATTAGACATTGATGAAACTGACGCAGAAACTTTGGCTGCAGGGAAAGTTGATTTTTACACCTTCTCCTATTATTCTTCCAGCGCCGAAACTGCCGATCAGTCGAAACGCGAATCCACTGGTAACATGTCCTTTGGCGTGAAGAACCCATATTTGAAATATAGTGAATGGGGCTGGTCGACGGATCCATCAGGCTTGCGGTGGTATCTCAATGAAGTCAATAGTCGCTACCAAATTCCAATGATGGTTGTTGAAAATGGTCTTGGCGCCGTCGACGAGAAAACTGCTGACGGGAAGATCTATGATGATTACCGCATCGATTACTTGAAGCAGCACCTTGCTGCAATGAGTGATGCCTTAGCCGATGGCGTCAATTTGATCGGCTACACCACTTGGGGTTGGATCGACATTGTGTCTGCTGGGACTGGTCAAATGGCAAAACGTTACGGTTTTGTCTATGTCGATCGCAATGATGATCAACAAGGAGATTACGCTCGGACACCAAAGAAGAGTTATTACTGGTACAAAGACGTGATCGCAAACAATGGGTCTGATTTAGATCCTGATGTGAGATATTAATGGGTTGCATCCACTTCAAATGGTGACGAAGTTTAAGCTGACACACGACAATGACTGGACGTTTATCGTGTTTGTTGAAAGCATCTTCTGCGGAAGGTGCTTTTTACATGGCAATAAATCGTACTTTTACCGCTTCCAGGGTAAAATACAATCTGTCGCATGAATAAAGGAGTCGCTAGGACTGAAGCCTTGATCTTAAGAATCACTCTTGAACACCGCAAACATTGACTTGGCAGCGGCTTGCAGTCCCCACCAGCACCACTTATGCGCAACTGCATATGATCATTCAAGCGGCGTTTGCATGGGATAATTATCATATGTACGGCTTTTACCCGGCGTGGAATCGTGAATTGACCTATGACGACACCAGTGCCGATCCTTATGCAGAAGGCACCGATGCGGCAACTGCGCAGATTTTACCGGACTTGCAAAAAGGCACTGTCCAATACACTTATGATTTTGGCGAGTCATGGGATCATCGCATTCAACTCGAAGAAACTCGCGACGTCAAGCGACCTTTGCCAATTTGTTTAGCTGGGCGCGGTGCTGGGTTTTACGAAGATGGTTTAGGGGTGCGTGAAGAAGCGTTTGACCTTGATGCCGTCAACTAAGACCTTCAAGACGCCTCGATGTTAAGCGATTTGCGGTCAACATCAAAGAAACAAGCGCAACGTTTGATCTCGGCGATGCAAAAACCACTGGCAAGTCGGAAAAAATCGTCGCCTTCAAACCGCGCAAATAGCTTCACCAAAAAGCGTTTTGACAACAGTCGGAACGCTTTTTGATTGCCATCAGACTTTCGCCTGAGACATAAATCCTGCCAAAGCCGCGAGTACTTTTGCCAGAAACTTGCTATTGTATGGTTGTACAAAGGGAGGAGCTTTAAAATGGGATTGCATAAATCATTAGACAACCGCGTATTTGCAGGGGTATGTGGCGGGATCGCTGAAAGTTTAAACGTCGATGCGATTTGGATCCGCTTGTTATTTGTTTTCGGCGGTGGGCTGTTGTTTTGGGTCTACTTAGCCTTATGGTTGGCGTTACCAGAATAATTAAATCAAGACTTGCCCAGCGACGAACGCTGAGCAAGTCTTTTACATTGTGGTTGTGAGGATTTCTGACTTGTTTCATTGCGTGCACCAACGTATTGGGCGTATGATAAACCCGACACCTTACAAAGGAGACGTTCAAACAACATGCGCCCATTACAACAAGAGATCATCAAAGCTTTACATGTCCAACCAACCATCGATCCGAAAAAAGAAATTCGTCGCAGTGTCGACTTTCTGAAAAGTTACCTCACCCATTACAGTGGGTTAAAAACCTTAGTCCTCGGTATTTCTGGCGGCCAAGATTCTACCCTTGCCGGTAAACTTGCGGAAATCGCAGTCACTGAACTGCGCGCCGAAACTGGCGACGCGGATTACCAATTCATCGCGGTGCGCTTACCTTATGGCGAACAAGCAGACGAAGCAGATGCGATGGCTGCCATCGACTTTATGCAAGCAGACCAAACCACGCGCGTTAACATCAAACCATCTGTTGATGCGATGGTGCAAGCCGTAGAAGCTAACGACTTGACGGTCACTGACTTCAACAAAGGTAACATCAAAGCGCGTGCCCGGATGATCGCCCAATACGCCATCGCTGGTGCCCAAGCTGGTGTTGTGATCGGCACGGACCATGCAGCTGAAGCAATCACTGGTTTTTACACCAAGTTCGGTGATGGTGGCGCAGACGTCACACCATTGTGGCGGTTGAACAAACGCCAAGGTGCCAGCTTGCTCAAAGCCCTGGGTGCACCAGCGCATTTATATGAGAAAGCACCAACTGCAGACTTGGAAGAAGACCGTCCAGCGTTGCCTGATGAAGTGGCGTTAGGGGTTTCTTATCGCGATATCGACGACTACTTAGAAGGCAAAGCAATCGACACCGCCGCCGCTGAGAAAATCGAAGCTTGGTATCAACGTTCTGCTCATAAGCGTCATTTGCCGATCACCGTATTTGACGACTTTTGGAAAGCATAAGTAAAAATAAATATTATGCTTGCAACTTCACAATGATATCCGGTATACTGAAGTTGTCACATAAGGGAGTAACTAGCGGCGCATCTGCCGCGGCAACGTCACCAACAAGTTATAGCTGGTGTTGCCTTAATTAGTGAGACTTATGAACTGCGCGCGCAGTTTGTAAGCCTCATTTTTTTTACCACAATAAAAAGGAGGACCTCCAATTGACGAAACCCGAATATGCACAAACGATTCAAGAAACGTTGCAAGCAACCAAAAGCCAAGCTGACACTGGCTTAACCACCACTGAAGCCAGTGGGCGTCTGCAACAACATGGTCCTAACGCTTTAGCTACCGGCAAAAAGAAGTCAATGTTGATGCGCTTTGCTGACCAATTCAAAGATTTCATGATCATTGTCTTGTTAGTCGCAGCGTTAGTTGCCGGCTTAATTGTTCATGAATGGGCCGATGCTGGCATTATTTTAGCCGTGGTGATCTTAAACGCGATTTTCGGCGTTTTCCAAGAATCAAAAGCTGAAGAAGCCATCGACGCCTTAGCAAAAATGGCCACCCCAGACGCTCACGTTCGCCGCGACGGCAATGTGTTGACGATCCCCAGCACAGAACTTGTCGTCGGCGACATTGTGCTTGTTGAAGCCGGCGACGTGGTGCCTGCAGATCTGCGATTGATCGAATCAGCAAACTTGAAAATCGAAGAATCGGCGTTAACTGGGGAGTCCGTCCCAGTTGAAAAAGACGTTGACACCTTGCAAGGCGATAACGTTGGCATCGGTGATCGCAGCAACTTAGCGTTTATGAACACCAACATCACCTATGGCCGCGGCGTCGGCGTCGTGATCGCAACTGGGATGCAAACGCAAGTCGGTCAAATCGCGACGATGATCAACACTGCCAAAGAAACGACGACGCCATTGCAAGATAACTTAAAGGCATTAGGGAAGACGCTCACGATCATGATCTTAGTGATCGCAGCCATCGTCTTTGGCGTTGGGATCTGGCGTCACGCTGCTTCAGTGCCAGAAATGTTCTTAACGGCGATTTCCTTAGCTGTCGCTGCTATTCCCGAAGGCTTGCCTGCGATCGTGACGATCATTTTAGCGTTAGGGACTCAGAAAATGGCGAAGCGCTCCGCTTTAGTCCGGAAACTGCCTGCTGTTGAAACCCTTGGCTCCACCGAAATTATCGCTTCTGATAAAACTGGGACGTTGACCCAAAATAAAATGACCGTCGAAAAAGTGTATTATGATGGCCAACTCCATGATGCCTCAGACGGCATCGCCGGCGGGAACTTGTTGATGACGGTGATGAATTTTGCCAACGACACCCAAATTCAACCTGATGGCACGATGCTTGGTGACCCGACGGAAACGGCATTAGTGGCATATGGTCAAAAACAACAGTTTGACCTTGCGGCTGAACTGCAACAAATGCCCCGTGTCGCTGAAGTGCCATTTGATTCTGAACGTAAATTGATGACGACGATTCATCAATTACCAAATGGTCGCTACTTAGTGGCGACCAAAGGCGCACAAGATCAATTGTTGAAACGCGCGACGCAACTTGCGTTTGGCGATCATGCCAATTCGATGACTGAAGGTGACCGTAACGCGATTTTAGATACCAACAAACACCTGGCAACCCAAGCGCTGCGGGTGCTCGGGATGGCGTATAAAGTGGTCGACACGATCCCAGCAACTGTCGATAGTGATTCCGTGGAACATGATTTGATTTTTGCCGGATTAGTGGGGATGATCGATCCTGAACGTCCTGAAGTGCAAGCGGCGGTGGCAGAAGCCAAAGCTGCAGGGATCCGCCCAATGATGATCACCGGCGACCACCAAGATACTGCCGAAGCCATCGCCGGACGGCTTGGGATCATTGAACCAGGCGACGACGCTGCTGTGATCACTGGCGCCCAACTTGATGAACAATCAGACGCAGAGTTCGCCGATAATGTGGAAAAATATTCCGTATACGCGCGTGTGGCGCCTGAACACAAAGTTCGTATCGTCAATGCTTGGCAAGCAAAAGGTAAAGTGGTCGCAATGACTGGCGATGGTGTCAACGATGCCCCAGCATTAAAAGCCGCAGATATCGGCATCGGCATGGGGATCACTGGGACTGAAGTATCTAAAGGTGCTTCCGACATGGTGTTAGCCGATGATAACTTTGCGACGATCGTTACCGCGGTTGAAGAAGGTCGTAAAGTTTTCGCCAACATTCAAAAGTCGATTCAATATCTGTTGTCAGCAAACCTCGGTGAAGTCTTAACGTTATTTATGATGACGATGCTTGGGTGGGACATTTTAGCACCGGTTCACATCTTGTGGATCAACTTAGTCACTGACACTTTCCCAGCGATCGCATTAGGGGTCGAACCCACAGAACCTGGGATCATGAACCAAAAGCCTCGTGGTCGCAAGTCCAACTTCTTCTCCGGCGGCGTCGGTCCGGCAGTGATCTGGCAAGGGTTGTTAGAAGGTGGCTTAACGCTTGGCGTATACTTCATCGCCATCACTTGGCCAGTCCATGCGACCAACGCCGCGATCCACGCTGATGCGTTGACGATGGCTTATGCGACACTTGGTTTGATCCAACTGTTCCATGCCTTCAACGTGAAGTCTGTACATCAAAGTCTTTTCACTGTCGGCTTGTTCCGCAACCGGGCATTTAACTGGGCGATTTTAGCAAGTTTCTTGTTGCTTGCTGTCACGATCTTAGTGCCAGGGTTCAACGGCTTGTTCCATGTGACCAGCCTCGCCTTATCCCAATGGGGTGTGGTGCTTGGCGCCGGGTTCTTGATCATTGTGATCGTCGAGATCGTGAAGTTCGTCCAACGCAAAATCGCAAAATAATGATTGACATGTCACACGGTGATATGACACAATGATGATATGTTTCAGGAGTGCTGACTCCTGCTAATGAATCTGATACTGATCCGGGACTTAAGGGCCCGTGGGTGGCAGGTACCAAAAAAACCTGTGAGTGACGCAGACCTGTATTCCCTGTGTTTTCAGGGATGATCCTGGCCTGTGGATGGCAGACATCAATAAAATCAGCGTAGTCCAGCAGCGATGCTGGGCTTTTTTCATACAACCGTCGAAACGTGTCACGCAAGCGTTTTTCTGTTAGAATGGACGAGATAACAATTGGAGGAATTATAATGGCTAAAATGAACAAAACACAATTGAAATTGATGCATTATGCGCAACTGATCAACTTGATCATGGACGACACGGAAGCCGAACAAGATCAAATGAGTCCTAAATTTGATGCGTTGAAGCAAGCGCTGCTCGATGGCACCATGGGCGAATTCGACACTGACGAATATGCCAAGACGATCGCTAGCTTCCAAGATGGTACCGACCATTATGCCGGCATGTTGGAAAAGCTTGAAGCTGCTAAAGTCCCAGCGAAGTTGATGGGGAACCACAAGTTGTTGACCACTGCTTTTGCAGATTTTCAAAAAGGTTGCCAAGATATGGTCGATGCTTTGCATGAAAGTCCTGCGCAATTTGATGAAGGCGCCTTTTCCATGGCGGAAGCCGATCAAGACGCTTCATCCACGCGCATCATGAAATACGTGCAAAAGATCTCCACCATGCTTGGGTAAGGAGCACATATGAAAAGAATGCTCGCCTTGATCGTGGCGCTGCTGACATTTTTAGGCGTCGCGTTCGTCCAAACTGGTGGGGTGCAGACCCTCACCAAACCTGAAACCCCAACTGTCGGCATTTTGCAGTTGGTGACGCATCCAGCACTTGATGCCATCCATAAAGGCATTATCAAAGGCTTAGCAGACAATGGTTATCACGTCGGCAAAAACGTGAAAATCGACTTTCAAAATGCGGAAGCAGATCAAAGTAACTTAAAAACCATGTCTGAGAAGTTCGTCAACGAACACGCTGACGTGATGGTCGGCATTGCGACCCCTTCTGCTCAAGCCCTCGCTGACGCCTCGTCGAAGATCCCGATCATTTTAGGCGCCATCACCGATCCTAAAGGCGCAAAGTTGGTGAATTCCAACACCAAGCCTGGTGGCAACATCACTGGGGTTTCTGACCAAGCGCCGATCAAATCGCAATTGGCGTTGATCCATCAATTGATGCCGCAAGCCAAAACTCTCGGCGTGATCTCTACCTCTTCTGATGATTCCGCCCAAGTCCAAGCAAAAATGGTTGGCCAACTGGCCCCTAAAGCTGGGTTTAAAGTCAAACAATACACCATCAGCTCGACTAACGACTTAAATCAAGTTGCCGGCCAAATGGTCACCCAAGTTGATGCGATCTTCGTGCCGACAGACAACACCATTGCGTCGGCGATGCAAACGTTAGTCCAAGTGGCCAACACCAAGAAGATCCCAGTATTCCCAACTGTGGATACGATGGTCAAACAAGGTGGCGTTGCCACCATTGGCCTCGACCAATTCGAACTCGGCGTCCAAACTGGTAAAATGGTGGCCAATGTGTTGTCAGGTAAATCAAAGCCTGCGACCACACCGATCCATTTTGAAAAAACTGGGAAGCTGATCGTCAACTTGAAACAAGCGAAATTGCTCGGCATCACGATCCCGCAATCCGTGATCGACAAAGCGAAAAAATCCGGGGAGGTCTTCCAATGAGTTTAGGCGTATCTGCCATCGGCCAAGGGCTGTTGTACAGCTTGGTCGGCATTGGCTTATTTTTAACGTTTCGAATTCTCGACTTCCCAGATATGACGGTTGAAGGGACCTTTCCTTTCGGTGCCGCGGTTGCCTGTGCGGCATTGACCCATGGTGCCAGTCCCATTGTGGCGACGTTGTTATCCCTACTTGCAGGGATGGCTGCCGGTGCGGTCACGGGGTTGTTGACGACTAAAGGTCACATTCCGGTGTTGTTAGCAGGGATCTTAGTCATGACTGGTCTTTATTCAGTGAACTTGCGAGTCATGGGACGCGCGAATTTAAGTTTATTGCATCAACCGAACTTATTTAATGCGAAGTGGCTTAAAGCCTTGCCACCATATTTTGACGCGGTTGCTGTCGGTGTGATCGCCTGCATCATCATCGTGGCGCTGTTGATCGTGTTCTTGAACACGCAAATCGGTCAAGCGTTCATTGCTGCAGGGGATAATCCGGCGATGGCAAGAAGTCTCGGCATCGATCCTGATCATCAAATGTTGCTCGGCTTAGTCGTCGGCAACGGCTTGATCGGCTTAGCTGGTGGCCTGCTGGCGCAAAACAATGGTTACGCTGATGTCTCGATGGGCACAGGCGTCATCGTTATTGGGTTAGCGGCGATCATCATCGGCGAAGTCGTCTTTGGTGAATTGACCTTGAGTCAACGGTTAGTCGCTGTGGTCTTAGGGAGTATCTTGTATCGCTTCGTCTTGTTAGTGGTCTTAGCATTAGGCTTTAACGCTAACGATTTGAAATTGTTGTCTGCAATTATTTTGGCGCTGGCGATCATGGTACCGCAAATCGATCATCGTTTGCGGATCAAGCGCACCTTGCGAAATGGGGTGAAAGCCAATGGCTGAGCAATTAAAACTCGACAATGTCGCCGTCAACGTGGTCGCTGACAACACGGTGAAGTCGCTGCTTTCAGGCATCGACTTAACGCTTATGCCTGGCGATTATGTTGCAGTGCTGGGGACGAATGGTGCTGGGAAATCGACAATGTTCAATGCGATCACTGGCGACATTGAATTTGCTGGTGGGACAATCTCACTTGCAGGTCATGATATCACCCATGAAAAACCGGAAAAGCGTGCGCGTTTGATCGCTCGCGTCTTCCAGGATCCGAAAATGGGCACCGCACCGCGGATGAGTGTCGCTGAAAACTTGTTGCTCGCGTCTCGTCGCGGTCAGCGTTTGACTTTAGCGTCACGTGGTTTGAAGGCACAAATGGCGCATTTTGAAGAACTCGCGGCGCAAACTGGTAACGGCTTAGAAAAAGCATTAGATCGCCCGACCGAGTCATTATCTGGTGGTCAACGTCAAGCGTTAAGTTTGTTGATGGCAACGTTGAAGCGGCCTGAGTTATTACTACTTGATGAACATACCGCCGCATTGGATCCGAAAACCAGTGCCTCGATCATGGCGGTCACTGACAAACTGGTCACGCAAGAGCATTTGACTTGCATGATGATCACCCATCATTTGGAAGATGCTTTGAAATACGGCAATCGCTTGATCGTGTTGTCGCAAGGTCGCATTATCAAAGATTTCAACGCTGAACAAAAAGCGGCGTTGACGCGGGCTGACTTGCTCGATTATTTCGGCTAACATTTTAAAACGCTCCGCAAAGTTGATCACAGCTTTGCGGAGCGTTTGTTCACTTATTGAAGAGGTTTAAATTTGTCAGATCAAGAATTACAAGCATTAGTCGCGGAAGTCTCTCAGCAAAGTTTCCACCGGCCGTTTCTCAATGAGGCGCATTTTAACCCGCGATTGAAAACGACTGGTGGTCGTTTCCATTTAAAAGACCACAACTTAGACTTTAATCCCAAGTTATTTGCCGCCATCACTCGCGACCAACAACTCGGGATCATCAAACACGAATTGTGTCACTATCATCTGTATCAAATGCATCGCGGCTATCAACATCGCGATGCCGACTTCAAGGCGTTATTGCAAGCAGTCGGGGGCTCTCGTTTTGCCCCAAGTTTACCGCGCGCGGCAAAATATATTTATGTCTGTGCGCAATGCGGTACAGAATATCGCCGCCAGCGCCGCATCGACACGCGCAAATATGCTTGTGGCAAATGCCACGGGAAATTACACTTGATGCGTTAAGGTGAGGCTTGCCGGCACAAAGCCTAAACGTTGATAGAACTTGCGAGCACCAGTATCTTCACCTAATACATTCAGTTGAATGAATTCACCATCATGGTCGCGGGTCCAGTCAGTTGCTTTCGCCAATAGGGCGCGGCCAATGCCTTGTTGACGCGCAGTTGGCGCAACATACAAGTCGATCACAAAGCCGAAGCGGTGAAACACCACTTCAGGATCAGCTTGCGTTTCTGCCATCACCACGAGCAAAAAGCCCAGCAACTCACCATCAGCTTCTGCTAAAAACACATCAGCGTTAGCATCTTCAATGTAGTCTGTGAAGTAGCCACTTTGATCGATCGGCGCTGGTTGAATGGTTTGTGGGGCTAATTGACTCATTTCTGCAGTGAGGTGCAAGTATTGACGCGCAACGGCAGGCGCATCTTTTGATGTGGCGATCCGAATATCCATGGCAGACTCCTTTTTGAATGATATGTGCTTATTGTAGCACGGGTGATCAGTTTTCTGATAAAATAAGCCTCAGGGCAAGTGGCAAGTCGCGCTTGTTAGTAAATGTAGAAAGCGTGAGAAGTTGTCAGTCCTCAGTTGTATCGTCCCATGTTATAATTCCGCCGCGTATATGCAACATTGCATCGATGAGCTTCTCAAAGCTGGCGACCAAGTGGAAATCGTGATCGTTGATGACGGCTCCACTGATACCACAGCGCACATCGCCGATGATTACGCCGCGCAAGCACCTGACCGTGTCAAAGTGATCCACCAAGTTAACGGCGGCCATGGCAAAGCAATCATGACGGGGCTGGCGAATGCCTCTGGTGACTATTTTAAAGTCGTGGATTCAGATGATTGGCTGGACCTTGAGGCGTTGCAACAAGTGCTGGCGACGTTGTCAGATCCTGCCAATGATTCGCCTGACATGTTGATCACCAATTATGTCTATGACAAAGTCGGCGTCGACCAACAAAAAGTCGTGCGTTTTGCCCATTTGTTGCCGACAGCTCAAACTTGCACTTGGTCGCGGGTCCATGTGCAAACTGGGAAATATTTTTTGATGCATGCGGTGACCTTTAAAACCGCGATGTTGAAAGCCATTCCGTTGTGGTTGCCAGAACACACCTTTTATGAAGATGATCTGTATGTCTTCCAGCCGTTGCCTTACGTCAAAAAACTCCATTATTTGGATGTTGACTTGTATCATTATTTTATCGGCCGCGACGATCAATCCGTCAACGAATCCGTGATGATCAAACGCATTGATCAACAACTGTTCGTCAACCGCACCTTGATCAAAGAATATGGACAAGCCATCAGCCATTGTGATTCATGGCGGTTGCGACGGTACATGCGCAGTTATGTTGCGATCATCACGGCGATTTCGTCAGTGTTGTTGCTGCGAGAAGGCTCTGCGGAAAGCATCGCTAAAAAAACTGAATTATGGCGCTTCATTCGCCACACGCAACCTAGTTTATATGTGCATATGAGAAATGGGTTGATCGGTCATGCGGTGAACTTGCCAGGACCAGTCGGCCGCAAACTCACCGTCAAAGTCTACAGTTTGGCGCAACGTTTATATGGGTTTAATTAATCAGTCGTTTGGCCTTTGCCAAGCGGCTTTTTATATGCAGTGGGCGTATAATTAACCTATTCGACTGGAGGCCAACCACATGAAAATTCTGATCGTCGGGGCAGGCTTGTACGGCGCGGTATGTGCTCATGAACTTGCCAAACTTGGTCACACCATCACCGTGATCGACAAACGCCCACAAATTGCAGGCAATATCTACACCCATGAAGTCGCTGGGATTCAGGTGCATCAATATGGGGCGCATATTTTTCATACCCAAGATCCTGATATTTGGGCGTACATTCAACAATTTGCGACTTTCAACCGCTTCACCAATCAAGTGGTCGCCAATTACAAAGGGGAGTTGTATAACTTACCGTTCAATATGAACACCTTCCATCAAATGTGGGGCGTCAACACCCCGGCAGAAGCGCAAGCGAAGATCCGTGCACAACAAGCTGAACTCGCTGATCGTGAGCCTCAGAACTTGGAAGAACAAGCCATCAAACTAGTTGGCCGCGATATTTACGAAAAGTTGATCAAAGACTACACCACTAAGCAATGGGGGCAAGCACCGAAAGACTTGCCAAGTTTCATTATTCGCCGCTTGCCAGTGCGCTTTAGCTTTGACAACAACTACTTCAACGACCCTTATCAAGGGATCCCCATTGGTGGCTATACGCAAATCATTGCCAAAATGCTCGACCATTCGAATATCGACGTGCGTTTGAATACCGATTTCTTGACTGATCGGAAGACTTGGCTGCAGGACTTTGATCAAATTATTTATACGGGGATGGTTGATGAATTCTGCGATTATCGTTTCGGTGCACTTGGCTATCGCTCACTACGGTTTGAAACGGAAACCAAGCCTGTTGGTAACGTCCAAGGCAACGCGGTGATCAACTATACCGATGCCGACACGCCTTACACGCGGATCATCGAGCACAAGTGGTTTGAGTTTGGCGCCGGTGATCCTGAGCAGTCAGTGATCACCCGTGAATATCCCCAAACATACATCAAAGGGCGCGAACCTTATTACCCGATCAATGATGAAAACAATAATGCCTTGGCCAAACGTTATTTGGACTTTGCCAAAACGCAGTATCCACAGGTGCATTTTGGCGGACGCCTCGGTCTGTACAAATATTATAATATGGACCAAGTGATTGCCTCAGCTTTACACCTTGTGTCTGAATTTTCAAGGTAGCGACTGCGTTTTGTATCATTATTCGATTAATTGCCAGATTTTGTGA
The DNA here is from genome assembly GCF_003946305.1 of Lacticaseibacillus porcinae. Classification (GTDB taxonomy): domain Bacteria; phylum Bacillota; class Bacilli; order Lactobacillales; family Lactobacillaceae; genus Lacticaseibacillus; species Lacticaseibacillus porcinae. Next base: position 411,247 of record NZ_RHNS01000001.1, on the reverse strand, counting down.
AAATTGCTTGACGTAGACCCCCGTTTTCCCGTATACTATTTCTTGTGCTTGAGAGCGCAAACGCATGATATGCGGGCATGGCGGAATTGGTAGACGCGCAAGATTAAGGATCTTGTGGCCGTTTAGGCCGTGGAAGTTCGAGTCTTCTTGCCCGCATCAGTAACATCACGACCTTCGATCAGTTTTGATCGAAGGTATTTTTTTGCATTTTTTTACCACGCTTCAAATTGGCGTGACATGCGGTCAATATTGTATGCTGGAATTAAGGAGGTGACCACGATGGCGAACTTGAAAGCGACGAAAGACAAAGCGTTAGGCAAAGTCCAAGCAACCACCGGTAAGTTGCTGAAAGACGAGGAAATGGAAGCTAAAGGCAAAGCTAAGCAGCTCAAAGGCGAAGCTGAAGCAAAAGTCGATGAAGCCAAAGACAAAGTGCTTAAAAAGGCCAACGACTTGATCGACGAACACAAATAACAGCACTGGCGACAGACCTTGAGCCTTCAAGGTCTGTTTTTAGGTTCATTCAGGCGGTGCAAGGTATTGACGTAAGTAAATAAAGTCGCGAGTAAATAACCGATCAACCCGATATTGATGATCGCCAAGCCGATCACCACTTTTTCCGCAAACAAGGCGTTCAACCATTGGGCGCGCGCGGCGGCCATCACGGCAAACATCAAAGTGTTCGATAATAAATTAGCGCCAATAATGGCGAGAAAATGCAACCGTTTCGGCATGATATCCCTCCGTATCTTGTCAGTGCGTTTCAACAGGTGGAGTATATCACGACATCTGCTAATGGTAAAATTCTAAGCTTGTGTTCACTTGCACAACAGGTAAAATAGAACCATTCATTCTTTTGGGGGAAGCGGAATTGACAGAGAAACGTACCACCGGCCACATTGCCGCGTTGATCACGATTTTAATTTGGGGCACAACGTTTATTGCGACCAAAGTGTTGTTGCGAAGCTTTAATCCGGTGACGATTTTGCTGACGCGATTTGTGATCGGGTATTTGACGTTGTTGCTGTGGCAGCCTGGTATTTTGCATTTGGCGCAGCGTAAGCAAGAGTGGTTGTTCGTCGGCGCGGGATTTTCAGGGATCACGATCTACTACTTATTAGAGAATCTCGCGTTAACGCAAACCACCGCCAGTAACGTCGGGATCATTGTAACGGTGTCGCCATTTCTCACAGCGTTGCTGTCGATGTGGTTTTTAAAAGCAAAGCGCGCCAATATGTGGTTTTACGTCGGCTTTATTGTTGCCATCAGCGGCGTGATCTTAATTTCTGATCCGGCGACTGCGGCAGGGCAAGGAAGTTTGGTAGGGGATGGGTTAGCGCTGCTGGCAAGTTTCACTTGGGCGATCTACTCAGTGCTCACTACCAAAATCGGAGAGTTGAACTTGAATCTGATCCAGTCGACGCGGCATGTGTTTTTCTATGGGTTGCTGTTTATGTTGCCGATCGCATATTTGCTGGGCTTTGACTTGAACCTCAACGCGTTGCAACAACCGCAAAACTGGGGCAATTTCTTGTTTTTAGGGATCGGTGCCTGTGCGTTGTGCTTTGTGACTTGGAATCTTGCGGTGAAGCGATTAGGCACTGTCGCCAGCAGCGTTTATATCTACTTGGTCCCTGTGATCACGTTGATTTTTTCAGTGATCTTATTGCATGAACCGCTGACGGTGCCGTTGATGATCGGTGCGGCATTGACGTTAGTGGGACTGTGGCTATCGGGACGAAACTAGATCGAAAGTTTTTGCGTCACCTTGAAAGTTATCAAGGTGGCGCTTTTTAATTTGGTCAGAAGTGTCCAAGTCAGTTGTGACCAGAAATCGTTTTTCCCATTCAAAACCCGTTACACTAATCACGAAAACAAATGAAAAGACTATGTGAATAAATAGTTTTGTGTAAATATTTACGCAGATAATTATATACTCGCGGCGAATATCGATGATCTGGTTGTTGGTAAATCGCGGCCTTGCTATATTGAAGGCGTAAACAAGCCCGGCGATAGTCGGGTAACAGTTTTGTACATTCGGGGGAACGTACGTACGGGGGTGGGCGTCTTGATGGCGGCTATCCGAATCAAGGCGACCTTTTGGAAACGGGGGGCGCTGGTATGCAATACATAAATAAACAAATTCGTTCAAAATCCTGGCGATTATTGTTCAGCGCCGGGATCATCTTAATTGGCTGCGTGATGATGTTGATTTATTTCACTCACAATGTGGTCGGTTTAACTCAAAATGCTAACTTAACCATCACCAGTGTTGATGATCAAGCTACTTTTAGTCCGCAAAAATCAAAAACGTTAACTTTAACTAATGCGGTTGATCCTACCCAGCCAGTGACCTTAAAACTACCACAAGGCGTATCAGTTGATTGGACAGTAACCAAAGCGTTATGGGGCGTAGATCATCAAGCGACTGCCACAGGAGAATCATTGATTGCAGATGATCAAACGTTAACAGCTAAAACTGAACAGGGCCAAACCACATTGACTTTTACTTGGCCTAAAGCAACTGCAATGACGTCAACGGCAAAAATGACTTTTGCACTTTCAATGGCAACTGATGTGAAAACAGTGGCGTTAGCCCCAACAATCGGGACTGCAACCATCGGCACCACGTTGAATTTAGTGCTGAAAGATGACCAAGCGTCAATTCCTTCATCTGCTAGCGCTGCATCCGGTTCTAGCAGTGCTTCAAGCATCGCTTCACCGCCAACGAAAAGTGCCAAAGCATTATTAGCTCCTGCACCAACTGCAGATCCTAATGGCGTGTTAACTGTTGCCAGTGGCAATAGCAGTTATATTTTTGCAGACGATGCGCAAATTCCAGTGCTTGTGACCAATACCAAAACTCCAGGCGCCGCAGTGACGATCGGCTTAGGTGGGACGACATTGGATTGGGGTGCAACTTATCGGGCATGGAAAGCTTGGGATGATTCCACCACTAGCAACGACAGCTTTACCGAGTTGACCACAGCTAGCGGCGCAAGTTTAAAAGTCTCAACTCAAAACAACCAGCAAGTGCTCACTATGTATCTCCCCACTGCTGGCGCTCATGCCAACACGGCACCATTTACGGTGAAGCCCACTGCTGGTTTAGCGAACTTTACGCTAACGCCACAGTTTGCAGACGGCACCAAAGGCCAATCACAAAAATGGACCCATATGACCATGGCGGATCCAGATTCAGAAGAATCAATGCTGTACGCCTGGTTAGAAAAAAAAGTGGGCAATAAATATCCTGAAACCACTAACTTTGCCGTTGGCGACACTGGTGTGGTTGAGACCCGATTCGAAAATTTGGATGACCGTTCTGGGATCGTTCAACTGGCAGCCGCAACGACACTAGATTTTTCAGCTACGACGATTGAAAAAAACGCTGATACGACCATTACTAAAACTAGCACCACCACAGGTAATCGGGTCACATATACCTATACGATCGTTGAAACGTCAACCACTGGCATTAGCCACACATCACATGTCACCGTCATTTATGATCAAACTGCCAATCGGATCTATATTAGCTCTCCAGATAATGCGTCACCAGTGTTTAAGTTCTTCTTCACCGTCAATTCCGGCGGCGGCAACTCTGGCTATATGATTTCAGCTTACATGAGCGATGGTAGCGATGGTCAAGCTTGGACGATGAATGTGACTGGGGATGTCACCCCTGCTGAAGAGCGGGTTCAAATTCATAAAGTGGATGCGTCAAATCCAGAAACCAATTTAAGCGGTGCGACTTTCACTTTAAAAGATACAAACGATACGACAGATTCACAACAATCAACAGCGACCAATGACAATGGTCTCACCACCATTGTGCCGAAGAATTCTGGCGTGAGAACGTTGCAATTGACAGAAACCACAGCACCACCTGGCTACAATGTGTCGAAAACAGTGTATGAGGTGCAATGGTCCAAATTGACTGGGATCACCAAAGTACGTCAAGGCGAGGACCCATGGGACACGACCACCAAAGACGGCATGGTGTCAGTCAAAGATAATCAAATTCTGTTTAAAGATAGCAAGACTGGCCAAATCACGGTACAAGCCTATGATCGATCGACTGATACGATGCTATCAACGCAAACCTACATCGGTGATAATGGCCAAAGTTTATCAACCGCACATCCAGGTGCTAATGTTCCAGCCACCCATGAAGGGTTAACGATTTGGGGTAGCACCATGGGGGATGTCACCGGGGAAATCGATCCTTATGATCCTGACAATTTGCCTGATCCCGTCTTTAGCAGCAATGCCCAAACCTTAACTTATGTGTATGACTTGGCAATGTTTGAATTAGATCCTGATGATTCATTGGAATTTGGGCAATTTAGCCCTGATCCTAGTGAAACCAATTACACTATCGGCACCCATGCACGCTTTACAGGTCAACAGTTGCCTTTTGGGGTGACCGTGATCGACCGGATAGGGGTCAGTGGTTGGCAGTTAAGTGTTCAACAAAATGACCAGTTCAAAGGGGATGTCAATCAGTTACCCCTAACTGATGCGAGTCTTTGGTTCAAGAATTTGCAGATTCAAGATGAAAGTCAAGCTGGCATTGGGAATACCCAATTTAATACGATCGACAATTTCACGTTAACTCCTGGTGCAACGCCTAAAACCTTAGTGAAAGCGACCACCACTGCTACGCAACTGAGTCAAAGTGTCCCCAGCCAAACTTGGCGGATCAATTTTGGGGATGCGACTACTGGTGGCAATAGTGTGGGGTTGAATGTGCCCACTAGCACCGCGCGTTCGCGGCAACATTATTCGACAACGTTGACTTGGACAGCCGATCAACTGCCATAACCAAAGGAGGAAGCCATTGAAAAAAGGATTATTTGTCGCATTAAGCTTGGCTTTTGCCATTGGCTTTTACACCATGCGACCAGTGCAAGCCGCTGAAAATAACGATTTTGAAGTCCAGCCAGTGCTACCGGACAATCAAACGGATCAAACAGAAAATTTTTATGATTTGAAAGTCGCAAGCGGCACTGAACAAACTTTACAATTACGGATTCAAAATTTCACCAACAAAACGATCACCGTTCAAAGCGCCATTCGTAACGCTTATACCCAAGTTGGTGGTGGCATCAACTTTGACGCGCACTACACCGATAAAACCTTGCAGCATCCACTGACCACTTTACTCACCCAGCCAAAAACGCAGGCAACCATTAAGTTGTCGCCACATGAGGCTACCACTTTGAATACAACGCTGAAAATTCCTCAAACTGGGATCAAAGGCATGGTGTACGGCGATTGGCATTTTATTGAAAAACCCAATCCTGATGCCAAAGATCACACTGCGGTGAAATCTCATTATGCCTACTCGGTAGGAATTTTGTTACAAGGTAAAGGCTATGCGAGTGCTTCAGCAAACTTGATTTATCAGCATACGCGACCGTTTTTATACAATAAACATCCGGCTATGGCGATTGCTGTGAAGAATGATCAACCCATGGCGATGCGTCAAGTCGCCATTACTGGGGAGATCGCACAAGAAGGGAAAGGCAACACCAAGCGTAGCTTCCGCAACAGCAATGTCACGATTGCACCGAACTCCACGTTGAAGGTCCCAATTTCTTGGAATTATGACAGTATGCAACCTGGCACTTATAAAATTAAGCTTCATGTCAAAGGCCAAAATTACGCCACTCGCTTCCCAATTGATAAAACATTTGTCAAAACTTTCACTGTAGCCAAGTCTACTGCGGATCATTTGAACAAGCACGCAGCTAAAAAGCCGAAAAACAATTGGATCCCAGTCACCATCGGGGTTGCTGGTTTGTGGCTGTTAGCCGTGGGAAGCCTGATTTGGTTACTAGCGGTACGGCCACGATGAAATGGCGTGGATGGCTAGTGATCGGGATGCTGTTGGGGGTATTGATTGGCGGTTCACAAACCGTTCAGGCAAGCACTTCAACGTTTATGATTCGCCCAGAGTTACCAAAAGATAATCGCGTCGGGGAACAAGCGGGCTATTTTGACTTAAAAGTCGATCAATCACGCCGCAAAGTCGCCTTGCGCGTTTATAACCCTGAGCAAACGCCACAAACGATTCGGATTCGCCTGTTGCAAGCAACGACACAAGTGAATGGCAAGCTGGACTATCAACCCGCCCCAGCTCACGTCACAAAACAATTTGACTATGTCACCACCAAGTTATTAGCGCCGAAAGCACAAGCGCAAATCACGCTAACTTTGCCCAACCGTACCACGATTGGTACGGGCACTAAACTCATGGCCATTGAATTGACCACCACCAATGCTAAAGCACACGTTACAGTAAATAACCGCGTGCGCTACCGCATCGGATTAGTGCTCCAAGGGCAAGCGCGGGCGGCAACTCCGCTTGCGTTAACCACAGTTGGCAAACGTGTCGATTTACAAAAACCGACCTTGCATTTCAACTTGGTGGCAAAAGATGGGCGTTTTCGCTCAGCAATGACGGTGCGCACCAACTTGCAACATGCGAATCAGCCTTGGCTGAGTTATCAATTGACGCAAACGCATTTGCGTTGGGCCCCTGATACGACCTTACCTTTGGCAGTGCACTTGGCTGGCAAGCAATTGCAACCTGGTATTTATCGTGTGGTGTTGCAAACACATGCCGGCAAAGAACACCATACCATCACGCGCTATCTCGTTATTTCGCACGATGGGCATGTGGCGTGGACTTCTGCTGAGCGTTTTGCCATTGCGCAACGCTGGTGGTGGGGTGCGATGGCAGCCATTGTGAGTTTGCTGGTGGTCATCTTGGTATTTAGACAAAGGAGGAAACGTCATGCGCAAATTGATCGCTAAGTTTGGTTTTCGTAAAGTCCTGATTGCCACAGTAAGCATGATCGTGGTGTTAACCATCGCGTTGGCAGGCAGTGGCACCATGGCTGTCAAGCGGCAACATCAACTCGATTCTTGGGTGACCTATACCTTGAATTGATCTCGTGAACGGTTTTACTTAATTTCTGTTTATGCCATATTCGCCTCGATATGGAATAAAAATATCTTACAACTATTGGAGGAAACACAAATGAAACTGACTAAAGTGACTGCATTATTATTAACTAGCGCCACTGTACTTGGCGGCTTATTGACTGTAGCACCTGCAACCACTCATGCTGCAACTCAAGAAAACAACGCCATTGCGAACAACGGTGTGGCTTTGCCACAAACTGATACCACCAAAGCAGGGATCTCTTTTGGCGAACCAAATCCTAATGGGAACTCTGGCTACTTGCGTTTGCAAAAAGTCCCTGCGATCTTAGATTTTGGTAACCACGAACGCTTTGATTCAAGCTTCCCACAATTTACTGCAGATGGGTTGAACCTTAGCAATGCGTCTAACAACCGTTATGCTAGCTACAAGTCCACTGAGACGAACATGACGGCTATCTTGAATACTAGTGACTCGGCGTTAACTGAAGTCAACGGCAAAGCCTGGGCTACTGTCGTTGATAAACAAGATACGCGGACTAACGCTGACACCCAAAATACGGCAACTCCAGGGGATTGGCAATTGTCCGTTAAAGCGGATGGTCCACTGGAAAAAGTTGATGACCAAGGCAATTCCTTAGGCAGTCCTACTGATGCCACATTGAACTTTAACAACACCGCTTATGGTGAAACTGGTGCAGTACAAGGGTTGACTAACGAAGCCCAAGACGCTGGCTACACCCCAACTGCTGCTTTGACCAAAGTATCTGACATTAAAAAGAGTGTCACTGTTGATGTGGCGACAACTAGCACGAGTCAACCAGTCGCTAATGCTCAAAATGGTGAAGGTGCTGGCGCTAACGTCTTTGGCTGGGCTAAAAAGGATATTACCTTGACTTTGCCAAGCAGTTTCGCAGCTGAAAACGCCATTTACCAAACCTCTTTGACTTGGACCTTATCTACTGGGATTAACTAAAGATGAGAAAACGTGTAAGCAATTGGCGATGTTTGAGGCAGCATCGACAATCTAAGTACCACAAGGCAACCGCTGGGGAGATGGTTGTCTTTTTTGTTTGAACCTTGGATATGGAGGAACCTGTCGTGAACCGTCAATTTGAAGATCTCTACTTAACCCCAAAAGAAGTTTTTCGTGTGGAGCTGCTATCGGCGTTAAAAGCCGCACAGCAACAATCAGGGGAAGGGCTGAATTTAAAAGCCTTAGCAGAAAGCCTGCAACTTAGCTACAGCACGGTGTATCATACCTATACGTTGTTGTTGAAAGACGTTGCCACCATGACTGGGGAGAACACCGTTTCAGTAGAGGCGTTATTGGCCACGCCTGAAGCTGAGTTGTCGTGGTATTTTGTTCAAGACAGTGTTGCCTACCAACTGCTAGGACATTTACTTGCAGATGATTTGAACAACTTTGACGATTTTTTGCGGTTAACCGCTTATTCACGAGTGACAGTGTTACGCCGTTTGCAACAACTACGCCGCTTAGCACGATCCTTGAGGGTGAGGATCGTTTATGAAACGATGGAAATGATCGGTTCAGAACTTGCCATCAGGATCTTCTTGACGGTGGCGTTTGGTGAGGCGACACAAGGGCTCGTTTGGCCATTTGCGACTATTTCACACCAACAAGCGGCTTTCATCGTGGCGCAAATGTATGAAAATACCAAGTTAGATTTTCACAACCCAGTGGTGAAAGAAAGCCATATTTATTTAGCTGCGGTGACCTTTATGCGGACAAATTGCGGCGATTGGCAAACGCAAATGCCAGAAACGATGTCAACGCCGGTCAGCAATTTCTTCAACTTCGATCATCGTTTAACCAAAATCGCTCAAATTTCAGAATCGCAAGCCATGTTTTTAATCAATGTGTTAACGGCGGTGTATACAGGAACTGATGATCCTCAAATCATGGTCATGTTAGTGAATCAAACGCATTTTGATCCGGCTATTCGTGGCTTTGTCAAAAGTGTGATTCAACAACTCCCACCAGAATTAGTCGGAGGCACTGCAGAGGCGAACCGGCTACATGGATTATTTGAAGTCAGTTTAACAGCCAGTGTGATCAGTGTACTTACATTTGGGTATGACGTCAGCACCACCCTTGCCGATCAGTTGAATCATCATTTAAAGGGCACTAAAGCAGATGAAACGTTGGCATCGATCATACGTCTTGCTTGTCAGTTCGCTGCCCGTGACGGGCAAACGCCAAAGTCGATCGATCGCAATTTTTCTGCGATTACCAATGCGTTATATACGCAGATACTACAGTTGCGTCAGTATCTGAGTCCGAAATCAGTAAAAGTTGGCTTGATTCTGGGCCCTGTGACAATGCAGTATGTGGATCTACTGACATTTTTAGCGCGGCAACCAGCAGTGCAAATTGTCGATGCTCATCATGAACCTTGCGATTTATTAATTGTGACCTCCGCATTGCCAGTTTTAGCCATCGATGCCACGTCTGCAGTGGTGATCCACTGGCAATCGACCCATGCTCAAACGTTGTTAACGCGTTTGTTTCAGTTGATTCAAGAGCTACAACATTAAAAATAGCGACAAAAAAGCTGAGTCAGTGCAATATTTTGCACCTAACTCAGCTTTTTAAAGCGTTCAGGAAACTATTTAATTCATTGCAGTTGATCGATAAGGGCGATAACAGGCTAAACGCTGCATTAAATGGTGATCAGTGGCTTGTAGTCGCGTGATGACCCATCGGGCTTTACCTTCAGGAAATAATAAGGTGATGGCATTTTCTAAAGCAGACAGCTGCCTTTGGGCGTGTTGCGGTTGATTGTTTAAGCGACGTTGGATCACCTTGCAAAAACGAGTTAAAATTTGACTTTCAGGCGTTTGAATCGCATTTAATGCTTGCAATACCATTTGACAAGTCAAGGTCAAGTCAGTGAGTTTTTGATTGGCGATGGCTTGTTGCAACCAGCACCACTGAAAAATCAGCGCATCGTTGATCAAAGCAGGGGATTGGATGGCCTCATCGAAGATGCCACTAGCAGCGAGTTGCGTTAACGTTGTCATCGGCAAAAGTGGCGCAACCTTAGTCAGTAAATGAAAACAAAGCTCTGAGCGGTGATTGCGTTGCAAGAAGTGCTGTGCAAAACGTTGAGCGGATTCGATCGCTTGTTGTTGATCACCAGTGTTTTGCGCAGCCAAGGCTTGACAAACCAGTGCCGCATCAGCAAGCCAAGGCAGACGGCGAGTTTTGGCTAACAGTTGAAATTGTTCTGCCAAAGCAAGGTAGTCGTTGGTCCGGTTAATTTTGGCAAATACTTTTTGTGGGGTTAATTCTGCGACAGCAGGTTCGAGATTTTGCGGGGTGAGGGCAAAATAGTTGACCAAGGCAAAGCATTGGGTCACTTTTAGATCCACAATCCCGGCTTCAATGCGCTGCAACGTCTTTTCAGAGAAATTCAGGCGCTTGGCTAACGCTTGTCGCGATAAATTTTGATCCAGTCGTAACTGTTTAAAATAAGCGCCAAGATGGGCTTGTGCAAGCATGCGAACACCTCCTAGTGGTTGATAACTAAAAGGTAGCATGGCTTGGTCACAAGTGACTAAAAGTGTCTCAAATCTGCGCCATTACTTTTTTGGTACTAGCCAGTCACGTAACAATTGGACTTGTTGATGAACTTCTTGATCATTAAAAGGGGTCACATCTGGTTGAATCACCGTAAATACGGCGTCAATGGTGTGATCTAAGGCAAGTTGATCATGATCTTTGGTGAAGCGGTCAAAGGCTTGATAGATTTGGCGCATCAACGTTGGAAAAATCAACCGTTCAGACATGGTAATGCCATTGAACAACGTTAACAGTTGGTGAAAAGTGTCAGCGTCTTGCTGAACAATCACTGGTTGAAAGCATTGTTGCACCAACTCTGGTTGCGAAGGCAAGAAGGTATCGCCTTGACCAAGCCAAGCATTATTTTTCACCATGAACAAATAGCGGGTGACTTGTTGTAACAAGGTCTGCATCGGTAAAATTTGTAAAACGTTGTACAATAACCCCACGTCTTTGGCATACCAGGTTTCAATGCCGTTGAGATAAGTAATGATTTCGGTTAACGCAGGATTAGGTTGGGTGATGTCTTCATGGTTTTCAAGATAGATCGCCAACGCCTCAGCCGTTAAGCCACTGAAATGTTCATTAGGATAATGGTAAGTGGCATACAAGTCGCGACAAATCGCAGCAGCTTGATGCAAAGGCTCAGGTTGTTTAGTGGTCCATCCAGTATTGAGCAGTTGATTAACTTGCATAGTTTTTTCGCCACCAACATCGCGGCCACGGTTTTGATCGTAAAGTCGAGTCCATTCATCAATCGAGATATTTAAACGTTTGGTCAGTTCGTATAAGTTGGCAGCAGTTGTGTCGATTTCACCTTTTTCAAATCTGGCATAATTGGCACGAGACATTAAGCCTGTGTACATGGCTTTGGCAGTATAGCCGCGTTTGGTCCGTAAGGTTTTTACCGAGGCGCCGATGGAATTTATGGACATATGCGTTCCCCCTTTTCCTGAGATTAGTTTATCACGGAATCACATTGAAACATGGTTGATTACATGATAGTAGGAAAAGAATATGGTATTAAAAGTAGCGATTTCGGCACGGTTGTAAATTACCGAATTGCTGATCGGCGGTAAGGCCAACACCTTCAATTGATGGTGATGTGCTCGTTTCGAAGCATAATTAGGATCAACAGTCAGTGCTAACATCGCAACCATCGCTTGTTAAACGTTTGGGTAGGGGTATAATTTGCATTAATGATAGCGCTGTCGTTATTAGCTGATAAGGATTTGACGGGAGCTGATTATGTGAAGTTTGCCTTGTTTTACACACCGAAGAATTTAGCAGCGGAGATCCGAGCTCATGGTCTGGTTCCTGAGCACAATTATGTGATCGCCAATTACCGCGTTCGTGATGGGTTGAAGGTCTACCAAAGCTATCGCTACAAAGAAATTAGTCCGGATACTGGTACCACAGAGAAACAACATATTCTCGTTTTTACTGCAAAGAGCCTTGACGTCATCGAATTGAGCCGCCAAGCACCAGTGCGACATATTCCCATTGAGACGATTACGAACTTTGGGGTGATCGAGGACGTTGAAGAAGAGTTTGTGATCGATTTTAAAGTAAATGGCCTAGCCAATAGTTTCGGCGTACGTCCTTTTCGCGGTCGCATGCAGTTTATCACGGATAATTTAAAGACGTTACAGGAAAATCATTTTCTCGGTTGGCAAGCTTGAGGAGGGTTTAATATGTCGCAACCACGTCCTGATAGCAGAAAACTAAAAATGAGTCGCTTAGCCGGTCTTGGCATTGAATATGGTGCCATCGATATTCCGATCATCGGCGGTGTGATCACTGCAGCGACGTTGATCGCGATGCCGATTTACGGGATCTATGCACACCGCGCGGCTAAGCGTGAACTCAAAGTCTTGTGGCAGCGGGCTGATGCCTTGGAACTTGATGGCGCAGACTTGAAGCGGTTGTCTGGATCTACCGATTATGGGTCGCTAGATTGGGCGATGAGTCGCAAAGGTGGCATCTATCCGTCGTTGGCGCTGATCCGCAAGGTCAACGATCAACTCGCTAAATTAATTGAATGATCCGTTAAGGTCGCCTTAGCTGGTGGCCTTTTCTTGTCTTCAGTCTTGTCAGCGGGTATAATGCAGTTGACTGATGTGAACGCTTTATAATAGAAGCAACGCGATTTGAGACGAGAATTTGACAATTGCCAGGAGATTCCGCAAAATAGATTTTGAAAAATTTAATTGGGAGGATGCAGACATGAAGCGCTTGAATTTAGTCGGACAAAAGTTTGGCCGCTTGACGGTGATCAGCTATGCAGGTGCCGCCAACAACGGCAATGCCCGTTGGAATTGCGTGTGTGATTGCGGCAACGACTGTGTGGTCGACGGCTACCGCTTGCGCAAAGGCATGACCACTAGCTGTGGGTGTTACCGTCGCGAATACATGAAAAAAGCGATCATGCAAAATCCCAAGACCCGCGCGCAAATGGGTCAACGTGGGCAATTCTCTCATACTGAAGGCGTTAATGTGTCGGCTGCGACAAAGCTCCGAGCGACCAATCGCTCTGGAGTCATCGGCGTGTCGTTTGATCGACAAACGTCGAAGTGGAATGCGCGGTTGTTTCTCAAAGGCAAGTTAGTGTTGAATAAACAATTTGTTGACTTTAAAGCTGCAGTCGCCGCTCGCAAAGCCGCCGAAGCCCAATACTTGGCGCCAATTTTACAACGTACCACCAAATCTAAAAACTAAAGCTTACGACTGCTGGCAGCCGTTTTATTTTCAGGAGGCTCACTTATGACGCGCAAAAGTTCTGCTTATACCATCGCCATCACTGGCATCCTCGCTGCAATGATCATTATGCAAGCCTATATTCCGATGGTCGGCTATATTCGCATCACTCCATTGTGGCCGGCGATCTCCACCATTCACCTGACTGTGATTCTTGCTGGCATTTTACTCGGCGTCCGCGGCGGTGCCGGCCTCGGAGCCTTTTGGGGATGTGTCAGCTTGATCAAAGCGTATACTGATGCTACTGATCCAGTGACGATTTTGCTGTTTCGCAATCCGCTGATCGCGATCCTCCCGCGGATCATGGTCGGCGTCGTCGCCGCGTTGATCTTCAACCACATCGCTAAAAAGCATCAAAAAGATGTCCTCGGCACCATCAAAATGAGTCTCGCCGGCGTTTGTGGTGCGTTGACCAACACCAGTTTAGTGATCGCGTTAACTTGGGTGTTCTTTGCCAATAACGCCAATGCCGTGGTCAAAGGCGCAGACGGCAGTAACCTCGGGTGGCTGTTGATCGGGGCGCTCGCAATCAATGCGATTGCTGAAGCACTGCTGGCAGGGATATTGGTCCCGATCCTAGGCCAAGCGTTGCTTAGATTCAAACGATAAAACATGAGCCTGACTGCAATTTTGCAGTCAGGCTCATGTTTTAAATTATTTCATTTTTAATGCAGCGGCATGCAAGCTTTGCGCATCGGCAGTCACAGATTGTAAATTCGCTTCGACGATGTCAGCTTGTTGCCCCAGTGAGCTATCATATTGATTCAATTGACTCAAGGCGTCTTCAATGCCGGCTTTGTCGCTAGGGTCAGCGGCGACGGTATCAAAGAAATCTTGTTCGGCATCTGTGAGTTCTTTGTAATAGGCATCAAAAGTTTTGTGATCGAGCTTGGACAGCTTCAACGTCGCGATGGTTTTCTTTAATTCAGACTTCGGCAAAGTGGCGTTAGCTTGCGAGTTGATCTTCACCAGTTGATTCGATGCGGATTCTAATTGGCTTTGGGCACGTTCCAGTTGTTTATACGCGGCTTCACGTTTTTGGATCAAGGTGTGGATCTTGCCGGCGTTTTGGAAATCTGCATTCGGGTGGTCGGCATATGCGGTTTCAAACGTTGAAGGAAACGCCCCGATTTGATTTTGGATCGTAGCGATCGCGGCGTTTTGTTTGGCGACTTGGGTGACAATGGTACTTGAGGTTTGTTTGAGCTGGGCTTTTTGATCGAAGCCGGTGGCACACGCACTTAAAAACACCATTAGGCCAAGCAATGGGAGCCAAAGTTTTTTCATGTCGCGCACCTCCAAAACGTTTCTTTTATCGTAGCGTAAATGCAAGAAAATTTCTAGTCATGTCGATTTTAGTTGTCCTAGTCTTGACATTTTGATACACTAACGGAGTACTTCCGTTCATTATGAACGAAGGGCAATTCATGCGCATTTGCGCTAGGAGGATTTTTAAAATGGAACAAGGTACAGTTAAATGGTTTAACGCAGAAAAAGGCTACGGCTTCATCACTCGCCAAGACGGCTCCGATGTTTTCGTACACTTCTCTGCTATCCAAGGCGACGGCTACAAGACTTTAGAAGAAGGCCAAGCAGTGTCCTTCGAAGTTGAACAAGGCGACCGCGGTGCCCAAGCCGTTAACGTTAACAAGCTGTAATTCAACTCAAATGCCTCGCCGAAATTTTCGGTGAGGCATTTTTTCTTTGCTATGGGAAGTGGGGCTGCGGTGATTTGGCACCACTACGTTGAACTGGACAAGTTGCCAGTGCGGCCGGCTCCAGAAATCGACCAAAACCGTCGATGTTCTTCCACCTAGAATTTGAACCAAAGAAAAGCACTTTGTTTCAAATTCTGCCGGTAAAATCTGCGCAAGCCGCCAAAACCCGGCGTCTTCCTTGATTTTACTGCCACCGGCAATTGTCCAGTTCAACTCCGTAGTACCAAATTACCTCCGCCACTGCTTTTCTCCATATTAGGGGACAATGCGTCGCGAAACTACTAGGAGTGAGTAAATGAATTATCGTTGGATCACGTCACCTGATCGTCAACTATTTCATGAATTGTTATTGCTTGGCGACGAAGATGACCGAATGTTGCAACGTTACACCAATGCAGGGGAGTTGCTCGCAGCCTTCAATGGTGATCAATCGGTCGGGGTCGCGTTATTTGTGACCGTGTCGCCTGAGACCGTTGAATTAAAGAATTTGGCAGTGGCGCCAGCTTTTCAACGGCAAGGCATCGGCAAACACTTAATGACGTTAGGCTTGCAACATTATGCTGGTGAGTTCCAGCAAATGCTTGTCGGGACAGGTGACCGCGATGTCGAAAATCTGCGCTTTTATCAACACCTTGGTTTTGTTCAAAGTGGCGTGCGAGAAAACTTCTTTAAACAATATGCAGAACCGATCATCGTGGATGGTCAGCCTTTGAAAGATATGATCCTGCTCACACAAGCGGTGCCTGTTCGTTAGGGTAGTAAAAGCCCCAAGCTTCACGGGCTTGGCTCATCAACACCGCAGTATCATAGGTCCACGCCAGTGTGGGATTATCGCCGGTGTCGACTGCTTTGGCCATATCGATGATTTCGTATGCCAGTGAGTGGTGCCAATCGCCTGCAGTGATAGTTTCAGGTGCCATGCCAGTGACACAAAGCGTCGCATGATCCGCTTTGGAGTAAGTGTCGATGTGCACATACCCGCCTTCATACACCAACAACGCGGCTTTTGGCATCGGCGCTTGTAAACTCAACATCACGGTGGCTTGTTCATCGTTGGCATTAGTCAATAAAAAGCTGCTGCGATCATCGACACCGGTGCTGGCTCGGGTCATTTGCGTCGCGATGAGCTTTGGCGTTGTCGACATGAAGCGGCGGACAAATGATAAAGCGTAGATCCCGATATCCAACAACGCACCACCTGCTAAGTCAGGATTTAATAACCGGTCAGCAGGATCAGTCGCGTTGATCCCCAGTGATACTTGTATCGAACGCAAGGCCCCCAGTGCTTTGACGGCATCATCAAGTGCGGGGTACAGCGGCATATGATAAATCGTCTGGGCTTCCATTAAAATTAAATGCTTTTGTTGAGCAATGGCCATGAGTTCTGAAAGTTGCCGCGCATTGATGGTGATCGATTTTTCGGCAAAAACATGTTTCCCAGCTAATAAGGCGTCTTTGATATTTTGATAATGAAAGTTATGGGTCGTCGCCACATACACGATATCGATTTTTGGATCGGCAAATAGACTCGCATAATCGGGATAAACTTGCGGGATATTGAATTCATTGGCAAAAGCTTTGGCGCGTGTCACATCACTTGCCGCCACCCCAAATAAAGTTTGTGAATCTGGGAAAAATCGCGCAAAGCTATGCGCCATGCGTCCTAAGCCGATCACACCCCAGCGATAATTTGACATCTTTTTTCCTCCAATGTTGCAAACGATTTAAACCTAGTCTACCACCTGAGCACAAAGCCTCAAACATGTTAGAATAAGGTGAGGTGATGAAGATGAATGATACCCATTTGATCGAATTAGCTGCCTTTGTTTTGCAACAGCGTGATGGCAATGCCGATGTGCTCGAAGCCGTGATGCACATTCCCACTGCCGCGATTTTGCAAGGCCAAGCGGCATTATTGCCACAACAACGCGAACAATTGCGTTATTTGTTTACAGATTACGAGTGGATGCTCGCCCAAAAACTGGCTGTACTTGAATCCACCAATCCGATTGAAGGCGGCCTCGCGCAACGTTTTCAAATGGCCAAAACAGTGATCGCAAAAGCTTGGCTGCAAACCCCAAGCTTGACCACGAGTTATGTGAAAGAGCCACTGGGTGCCGGGCGCGTGTCTGTGCACTTACAATTACGTCGAGATTATGGTGTGCATGGTTTAGTGGACATTTTAGATTTTGTTGTCCCAACCACCATCGCCAAGCAACTGCAAACGAAACAGCTCGATTTATTAACTTGGGCTGATGAACATTTAGAGGATCCGGAAGTGAAGTAATGGCGCGACGCCGCAAACCCCGTAGAAAAACGCACCGTCTCAAACTCCCAGTTTTAATTTGGCTGATTCTTTTCGTCATGGCCTTAAGTGTCGGCGTGGTGGGCTGTCAACTGATCGCGCAACGCTCTGCCGATGTCGATACCGTAGCCCAACATACTGATGACACCGCGCAAAAGCAAGCCTTTATCGATAAATTGGCGCCTTATGCCCAACAACTCCAACAAGCGTATGGCGTGATGCCATCGATCACTCTTGCGCAAGCGATTTTAGAATCGGATTGGGGCAATAGCACGCTGGCTTCAAAATATCATAATTTGTTTGGCATTAAAGCCGGCAGCGGTGGCGTGGTGTTGACCACGCAAGAATATCTTAATGGCAAGTGGCATACCGTCAATGGGCGCTTTGCGGTATACGCTTCGGATCAAGAGTCGATGAAGGCTCATGCGCTATTGTTTGTGAATGGCACGGCATGGAATGCCAAGCAATACGCTGAAGTGTTGGCAGCGACGACTTATCAACAAGCGGCCACCGCGCTACACACTGATGGTTACGCCACAGATCCAGATTACCCTAGCAAACTCGTAAAGTTGATCCAACAATGGCAACTTGATCAATACGATCAATAGATTTCTTTTGGAAAACAAAAACAAACAAAATCGTTTATAAAAACCCGAATAATCGGGTTTTTGTTTGTATTTCACTGATTCTTAGGCCTTGACCTTGAGACATCACGCCGCAAGCCGATGAGGACACATGGCTAAACACGAACGGTAACGTGAAAATACGATGTGATTATCGTAAATTGGTTGTTTGACTTTATTTTTTGTGTTAAAATTTGTGAAATTCAATAAATGGGTAAAGGATGTGCATACTGGTGAAATTACTTGAAGACCGGATCAGAAAAGATGGTCAGGTGCTAGGCGCAGAAGTATTAAAGGTTGATAATTTCTTGAATCATCAAATCGATCCAGATTTAATGATGGCATTAGGGGAGGAATTTCACCGTCAGTTCCAAGACACGAAGATCACCAAGATCTTAACGGTAGAAAGTTCTGGGATCGCGCCTGCATTGGCTGCTGGGATGGCCTTTCATGTGCCAGTCGTGTTCGCACGTAAGCACAAGTCACTCACATTAAAAGATGATCTGTACACTGCTGAAGTGTATTCCTTCACCAAGAAAACCGCGAACCAAATCGCCATTGCCCAAAAATTCTTAAGTGCTGATGACCACTGCTTGATCATCGATGACTTTTTAGCCAATGGCCAAGCAGTCGAAGGGTTGATCGATATTATCGAACAAGCCAACGCCACTTTAGAAGGCGTCGGCATTGTGATTGAAAAGTCCTTCCAAAAAGGCCGCAAGCTGTTAGATGAACGCCATATTAAGACGGTATCGTTAGCTCGCATCAAAGCCTTCCATGATGGTCAAGTCGAATTTGAGGAGGAAGCATGAAACAAGCTGACATCTCCGCGCCAAAAGCCGCTGTTTTAGGTCTTCAACACTTACTGGCGATGTATTCTGGTTCCGTGTTGGTGCCAATTTTGATCGGGGCGTCACTGCATTTTAGCAGTGAGCAAATGACGTATTTGGTGTCCATCGATATTTTCATGTGTGGGGTCGCGACGGCCTTGCAGATCTTCTCCAATAAATTCTTTGGGATCGGGTTGCCAGTCGTCCTCGGCTGTGCCGTGCAAGCTGTTGCGCCATTGATTTTGATCGGTCAAAAATTCGATTTTCAAACCATGTACGGCGCCATCATTGCCGCTGGGTTGTTCGTGTTTTTGATCGGGGGCTTCTTCGCCAAATTGCGGAAGTTGTTCCCACCATTGGTTACTGGGACATTGATCACTGTGATCGGGTTGTCATTGATCCCAGTGGCTTTCCAAAACTTAGGCGGCGGATCCACCACTGCTAAAGACTTCGGCTCCATGACCAACTTAACAGTTGGTGCCTTCACGGTATTATTGATCTTAGCGTTTAACGTTTGGGGTCGCGGTTTTGTTCGCAGCATCGCGATTTTGATCGGGTTGATCGGCGGCACCGTATTAGCAGGGTTCTTAGGAATGGTATCCTTTGCGCCAGTTGCTGAAGCGTCATGGTTCCATGTCCCAACGCCATTTTACTTTGGGGTGCCACATTTTGAGTGGAGCTCCATTGTGACGATGATTTTGATCTCATTAGTGTCGATGGTCGAATCAACTGGTGTGTTCTTTGCTTTAGGCGATGTCGTCGGCCGCAAGATCGAGTCCGACGATTTGAAAAAAGGCTACCGCGCAGAAGGCTTGGCAGTATTGCTTGGTGGGATCTTCAATACCTTCCCATACACCACCTTCTCTCAAAACGTTGGCTTAGTGCAATTGTCTGGCATTAAGACGCGCAAGCCAGTGATGTTCTCCGCTTTGTTCTTGATTTTACTGGGGTTACTCCCAAAAATCGGGGCTTTAGCAACGATCATTCCGTCACCTGTGCTTGGTGGCGCGATGCTAGTGATGTTTGGGATGGTTGCGGTACAAGGGATCCGGATGCTCCAACAAGTGGACTTCCACAATGATAAGAACTTGTTAGTGGCGGCTGTTTCCATCGGCTTAGGCCTCGGGGTCACCACTCAACCAGAAATCGTTCAAGCTTTGCCTGAAACCTTACAATTATTGTTCGGGTCTGGCATTTTGATGGCGTCTGTTTCAGCAGTGTTGTTGAATTGGATCTTCAATTCGAAGAACCCGCAACCAGAACTGGAAACTAAAGACGGTTTAAACGAAAAAGACGAGTAGTATCACAGAAAGAAGACTATGATGCCTCAATTTATCAAACCAGGTGCCGTGATCGGCATCATTGGCGGCGGCGTCCGCGGGTATCAAATGGCGCTGGCCGCTCGTCAAATGGGGATGCACCCGATCGTGTTAGCCCCAGAAGATAGTGACATCGCCTTTGATGTCTCGGATATGCGGATTGTCGGTGCCGTCGATGATCAAAGTGCTTTACAACGGTTAGTCGATTTGGCGCAAGTGATCACGTATGTCGATGAGAATGTTGACGGTAATGCTTTGCAAGACTTGGCCAAGCCGCAACAATTGCCTTCAGGCGTCGATATTTTAAGTGTGACCCAAGATCGTTATTTGGAAAAAGTGTTCTTAGATGATCAAAACATGAACATTTTGCCTTATGCCCAAGTGGTCACGCCAAAAGATATC
Source organism: Lacticaseibacillus porcinae (assembly GCF_003946305.1). GTDB lineage: Bacteria > Bacillota > Bacilli > Lactobacillales > Lactobacillaceae > Lacticaseibacillus > Lacticaseibacillus porcinae. Next base: position 390,753 of record NZ_RHNS01000001.1, on the reverse strand, counting down.
ACTGCCGCAGTTGAAAACGTCGGCTTTCCAGCGATTTTAAAGCCGATCCAAAAAGGTATCGGCGTCGATCAACAATTGCGTTTAACGCAACCAGAAGACGTTCGCCGGGCTGAACAATTACTTCAACAGCGGCCTTATGTCTTAGAAGCATGGTTAGATGACCCAACAGAATTCTCTGTATTAGTCGCCAAGGCTGGTGATACCATTCGGGTGATGCCAGTGGTGGAGAATGAGTTTAGTCATCACGCGTTGAAAGCTTCGACCGTGCCTGCCAGTGGCGGTGCCGCAGTTGTTGCAGAAATTCAACGGATTGCTCGGGTGTTGGCGCAATCGCTTGATTATACTGGGGTTTTTGGGATCGAATTATTCATGACCAAAAGCTTAACTTTATATGTCAAGCGCTTGTTCCCAGGGCCGCAACTTAATGGTCATGTGTTGACAGCCACTACTGGCATTTCACCATATCATTTGCATTTACGCGCCTTATTTGGTTGGCCAATGCCTGAAGTGCGTTTGGTGCAAGACGGTGCTTTCTTGCCACTGCGAGTTGACGATCGCGCAGCGGCAATGACTCAGATCCAAATTAAACCTGATTGGCAGTTTACCTTTTATCCAGAAGGGGCCACTGACATCGGGCAGATCGTGATCACAGGAGACATTGACGAAATCAAACAAACGGTCAATGCCACTGATTATTTCCAGATTTAGTCGCTGTTAATGAATAGGTGAGACATTAGGAGGAACCAGTTTATGATCGACCGTTATAGTCGTCCAGCAATGGCACAAGTTTGGACCGAAGAAAATCGTTACAAAGCCTGGCTTGAAGTGGAAATTTTAGCTGCAGAAGCTTGGTCTACCTTAGGTGAAATTCCGGCAGAAGACGTCAAAGCTTTACGGAAAAATGCGACCTTCACCGTTGACCGCATTCATGAAATTGAAGCAGTCACTCGCCATGACGTGGTGGCCTTCACCCGTACCGTTTCCGAATCCCTCGGCGACGAAAAGAAGTGGGTCCACTTCGGCTTAACGTCTACTGATGTGGTGGACACTGCGCAAGGCTCAGTGTTGAAGCAAGCTAACGCGATTTTACGCGCAGACTTACAAGCGTTGACTGATGCTTTAGCAAAGCTTGCTAAAGAATACAAACACACACCAATGATGGGGCGGACTCATGGCGTCCATGCAGAACCCACAACATTCGGGTTAGTGGTGGCTACTTGGTATTCAGAAATGAAGCGCAACTTGAAGCGTTTTGATGAAGCTGCCGCAGATGTGGAAGCAGGGAAGATCTCTGGTGCTGTCGGAACTTTCGCCAACACCCCACCAGCAGTTGAAGCTTATGTGTGTGAACACCTCGGCATTCGCGCCCAAGAGATCTCCACGCAGATCCTCCCACGTGACTTACATGCCCACTACATTCAAACCCTTGGCTTGATCGCCACTTCCGTTGAACGTTTTGCCACTCAAGTGCGCCACATGCAACGTACCGAAGTTCATGAAGTGGAAGAACACTTCAACCCTGGACAAAAAGGCTCTTCGGCAATGCCACACAAACGCAACCCGATCGGCTCTGAAAATGTTTCAGGCTTAGCGCGCGTGATCCGCGGCTACAGCATTCCAGCACTTGAAGATGTCAATTTGTGGCATGAACGCGACATTTCCCATTCTTCTGCAGAACGGATGATGTTACCAGATGCCACTGGGTTGTTGGATTACATTTTGCATCGCTTCACCACGATCATCGAAAACTTGGATGTCTTCCCAGAAACCATGATCGCCAACATGAACAAGACCCATGGCTTGATCTTCTCGCAACGCGTGATGTTGAAGTTGATCGAATCTGGCTTGTCGCGTGAAGCAGCTTATGATCTGGTCCAACCAAAGACGGCGAAGGCTTGGGATGAACATCGCGACTTCCGTGAATTACTGGAAGCAGATCCTAAAGTCACTGATCGTTTAACTGAAGCGCAAATTGATGATGCCTTTGATTATCATTATCACTTACGTCACGTCGATGAAGTGTTTGATCGCATCGGCTTAGGCGACTAATTGAATCTTGAAGCCGAGTATGTTGCTCGGCTTTTTTGATGCAATCGATGTCCAGCAGCGTCAGTATTTCATGCCGCCATCAGGCGACAGTGGTCTAGCTACGTTTCAGTGATTTGAAATTGGGACTCCAGCTGGCTCGTCGGTGCGTAGTGAGGGTCCTCGGCGGAGCTAACTTGGACGCTTCGCTACGCTCATTGCCAAGTGGATCTCCGCTTGCGGATTTCCGTAAGCGGTAAACCGCTAACGGAAATCTCACTACGCACCGACGGCCAGCTTCCGTCCCAATTTCAAATCACTTCCACTATGCTAGACTACTGTCACCTGATGGCTACGAAACTTGTCATGTCTACGTTGATATCATGCTTAGTCACGTGAATGACGTCGCAACATTGGCGTGTTTGATTTATAAGCTAGCGATATCAACGTAGAAAATCTGTGGGCGGAGATGATTTGGCAAAACGGAGGTGAATTGGACAATTGCCTGTGGCAGTGAAATCAAATGAAACGCCGGGTTTTGGCGGTTCGCGCGGATTTCACCGGCAAAAATTGAAACAAAGCGTTCTTCTTTGGTTCACTTTTTAGTCGCAAGAACATCGGCGGGCTTTGCCGATTTCTGCAGACGGCCGCACCGGCAACTTGTCCCATTCACCGCAGTGACGCCAAATCGTCGGAGCCCACAGATTTTCGTGCTGGAGGCATATCGGTATAGGTTGCTGGAACATTAAAGCTGTCGGAGATCATTGTCATCAGAAGTGCCTAGATTCATTTATGTTTCGACCTTTTAGTGGAACCACCGTCAGCTCAAGTGGCGAAAAGCATTCGCAGACAACGAGACGTTTTTGTCAGTAATTGCTGTGAATTTTGAGCTGTTTGGTCATTGAGATATGATAAGCTTTGAATAATCGTGTCACTTGGAGGAAGTTATGTTCTCAATTCTGCTTGCGATCATTTATATCGCGTTCATCAGCTTAGGGTTGCCAGATTCCCTGATCGGATCTGGTTGGCCGGCGATGCATACAGCATTACAAGTCCCAACTAGCTACGCGGGGATCATTACGATGTTGATCTCAGCAAATACGATTATTTCGAGTTTGTTATCTGATCGACTCACACGCAAACTTGGGACTGGGAAGGTCACCGCCATCAGTGTCGGGACGACGGCGTTGGCGTTGTTTGGGTTTTCGTTTGCCCCGAATTTTCTTTGGCTTTGTGTGTTTGCGATTCCTTATGGCCTCGGGGCAGGGGCGGTGGATGCCGCGTTGAACAATTATGTGGCTTTGCATTATAAAAGCCGCCAAATGAATTGGCTTCACTGTTTTTGGGGTGTAGGCGCCGCGATCAGTCCTTATGTGATGAGTTTTGCATTGACCCATCAACTCGGCTGGCAAAGTGGGTATCGGATCATCGGGATCGTGCAAGTGTTGCTGACCATTGTGTTAGTGTTTAGCTTGCCGTTATGGTTGAAGCGTCCCAAAAGTGAAACTGAAGTTGCGGTGAAACTTTCGATGGGTGAGTTGTTTGCATTACCTGGTGTCCCGCAAGTTTTATCTGCTTTTCTCGCTTATTGTGCCCTTGAAGCAACGGCAGGGATCTGGGCAGCAAGCTATTTGGTCCAAGCGCGAGGCGTCAGCGTCCCAACAGCCGCCAAGTTTGCAGCTTTGTTTTACATGGGGATCACGGTAGGGCGTTTCTTATCGGGATTTATTGCTGATCGCTTAGGAGATCGGCGCATGGTGTGGCTTGGAAGTGCGATTTTAGTGATCGGCATCGGGTTAGTGTTGTTACCGTTGCCGGTGCCAGTGGCTTTGAGTGGGTTGTTGATCATTGGTTTAGGATGTGCCCCGATCTACCCGACGATCATCCATGAAACGCCGAATAATTTTGGGGCAGATAAGTCACAAGCTGTGATCGGCATTCAAATGGCCTTTGCTTATGTCGGCTCGACTTTTGCGCCGCCGCTATTTGGGTTGTTAGCAGGTCAATTGAGTATTGCGTTATATCCGGTTTATTTACTGATTTTCACTGCGATCATGATCTTCGCTGTAGCGGGATTGAATCGCCGCGTTCAAGTCAATTAACTGACCAACACCAAGTCCGAGGCTTGGTGTTTTTGTTTGATCAGCTTTTGGGGTAAAATATAACAGATAACAAAAAGGGAGACTGACATGGACGAGTTGAAAGAAGCATTACAAGCGCCTTTTAATGATGAGTGGGCTGAGCAGTTGCTCACCGCTTTACAAGAATTGGCGCAAATCGGCGGTGGCCGCCCAGAACAACTTGCCTTAGTCGACTTGACCCTGGACTTGCGTGGCTTGTGGCCAGCTGCATTGACCTTGAATGGTAATACGATGCCAACTGCAAAGCTGTGGCCAGCGATCACTGCCACTGCGACGCTTGAAGCGCTGCCTGTTACTGGCAAAGCCGTTGATTGGGTGATCCGCAAACTTTTTCGCACTTATGTGACGGCGATGCGTGATCCTGCAAATCTACCGCGCAGTGTCCAACCTCAGTGGGCGTTGGTTCATGCCATGTCCAATCATTTTCAAGCGCTTGGGGCAGTGGTGCATCAATTACACCTCGATGATGACCAGGACCCAGTGAAGATTCATTTGTTTGGCCCGATCGCTGAAGAATCCATCGCCTTGATGACACAATATGGGGTGCAATGGACTCACGCGGAAATGTTGACGCCTTGGGCCCAAGCCTTTTCACCTTTGCGGCATATGGAAGATCTGTCCATCGCCAAAGCCAAGCCGCGTCGCGGTGTTGCAGAAGCAGGGCTGCAACGTGATGTCTTGAACCGCGCTAAAGCGTTGAAGACGCGCCATTTTGCCAAAACCCCAAGCCCAGCGTTCACGCCGCAACGCCCGATTTTACAACCTTTTGGCGGGCGCCCTGATGCCTATACCGTGTTTGATTTAGAATTCTCCAGTGGCAATAAACAAGAAGGACAATTTGCCACTGAGATCGGTGCCATTAAGGTCCGCAACGCCCGGATTGTCGACACCTTTGATTGCTTCGTACAAATTCCGCACGGCATGCGGTTAAACTCACGGTCACAATCGCTGACAGGCATTCATACCGGCTTATTGACGCGCTATGGTCGTCCGGCTAGCACTGCCTTGGCGGAATTTCAGAATTTTATCGGCAAAGATCCATTGCTTGGTTTTGCCGTTAAAGGTGGCGACTTGCTGGTGATGCAGCGGCAGTTCGGATTGTATGCAACCCCTGGGCGGCTGCTTGATGTTGCAGAAATCGCCAAAGCTGGCGGTCCGATGCCTGGTGGCCCTGACGTCGGCCTCGCGAAATATCGCAATTACTTAGGGTTAGATATTCTTGCACATGGGGCAGTGTATGACGCAGTGACCACTTATGCACTGTACGCTTACTTGCAAGGCTCACCATTGTTGCCTGAAGTGGTGATGGCGCAGTTTAATCAAGTCTTTGAACAAACCAGCTTTAAATCACCAAAGAAAAATGTCCGTCGGTATTGAAAAATGCTTCTCATCGAATGAATCGATGGGAAGCATTTTTTAGTGAAGCTTTCCGGAATCAAACAATTGCCGGATCTTGGTTTGGATCAACAATAATGTGGCGTGAGGCTCAGTTTTGAAGCGATCAACTAAAGGTGCTGCCTGTAAACTAGTTTCGGTAAGGAGATGTTGGTTGTTGATATCTTGAACTTCTAAGCCTTGTTCAGTGAAAATCGCCGTAAGATAGCCGCCTTCAATGCCTTCATCTAACAATTCTTGTGCCCAGTTGCGCAAACCGCCTTGAATCACTGAATCAAGGGGTTCATTGAGTTTATCTGCTAAAGCTTGGGCTTGCGCGAGCGTTTCTGGAATTTCATGCATGTTATCTGCCTCCGTTTTGCCTTAAATGTAAGCCTAACGTGTGCATTTGTCTATTCCCATGTCGGATGACTGAATGCTTGTTGCAAACGAGTAAACAAATCGCTGACATGATAACCATCGGCCACAGCATGATTAGCGGTGATCGATAGTGGCATCATGCGTTTGCCGTCGATCACTTCCCATCGACCAGCTTGCAATACTGGCGCAAAGCTTGGGAGACCATTGACTGGCATCGGCGTGTAACTATCAAAATGCACCCATGGCAACATGCCAGCTTCGAACGAATTACTTGGCTGATCGGCTTTGCCAACTGGACCGGCAACTTGTACAGCGGCTTGGGTATCGTCATGCACGCATTGGGAAAAAGTTTGGAAATCAGGATCATATTCACTCCAGCAACTGGTGATGGTGTGATCATCATGGATTACGGTATAGCTAGGATTCAAGTGATCGAAATATCCGAGTTGGCCTTCGTCGTTGCGACCGATGCGAAACTCTGGCATCGTGGTGAGGACTTTGCTCGTCAGGTATAAATACCCTGGAAAGAAGCCGAGGTTTTGTTCGTGCAGCTGGTCGTAAGTTTCAGTGATGTCAAGTTTTGCAGAGATGGTGAAACTCATCGGTGCCATTTTCGTGAAGTAATAAAAATATTGTTGACGCGGCCAAGTGGCCATGTCGATTGGGGTAAATGTCATTGAATGCTCCTTAATATTCTGGGTGAATTTTTTCCGTCCACTCGGCTTTGAGGTCTTTAAGGGTCGCGCGCATGTTGACAACATCGTCATTTTTCTTGTGCCATAACACAGAATAGGTGAACGCTGATTCACCCATGTCATCCCAGTCGCGTTGAAATTCAGTATCGTGATAGGCGCCGCGATTTAAGTTTGTTTGGTAAAAATACCAACGATTCTTAATGTTTGGGACTGCGGCGATAAAACGTTTGTGATTGATCGTGTTTTCAATTTGGATCACGCCGTATTCGACGGGCATGAGTTTGTAAGCTTGAATCGCTTGTTTCTTTTGTTCTTTGTCCATTAATAAATTCTCCAATATTGGCGGCCATCTGCGGTGCGTGCCATGAAACCAAAGTCCACCAGATAGCGGGCGAGTAAACTATGATCTGGGTACCACGAATCGAGGATCGCGTTTGTGTCGCTTAGCGTGTATTGCTGATCAACGGCAAAGTCTTCGACGATACGAGTGCATAGGCAAACGCGGGCGGATTCTTGTTTAGGCCAGTGTTTTAACATAGGGTGCTCACTTGAAAAATCAACGTTTTTAGCAAGGACTTGTTCATCTTGAGCGGTGTTGATTGCCATGATTTGCGCTGGTTTTGGAACTGGCAACAGCTCATCAGTGACTGCTTCACCGAACACCGCTTGATATTGTGCAAGGAACAATCGTGCTTGAGCAGCTTTTTGACGGAAACGATACTTTTGTTGGCGAATGGTGCTGGCAGTGACGCCTTGCGCTTTGGCAATTTCCTTATCGCTAAGCCCAGCAGCAAAGGCTTGCATGAGTTGTTGTTGATTATCGGTCAAGCCACCGGCAGCTAACAACGCGGTTAAGGCACTGTGATGCGCCGCGCTGAGGTGTTCAGTGATTTGCGTTTGTTGATCTAAGCGGACTTTGACGTCGCAATAATTACATTGCCACATGTTTTGTTCGCGATGAAAGCCTTGGGTGAGTTCGGTGATGGTCATGTTGTCGTCCTCCGAGAGTATAAGTTACAGGTGTTGACGGAATCTGTCAACATATTTTTTCTGTTGACGATTTTTGCCAACAAAAAAACGCCGTTGCCGACGTTAAGCGTGATGCAACCAGCCACCGATCATTTGGCGGTTGGCGATCATCACTGGGAGTAACAACACCAAAGCAAGCAAGCCGCACGCTGGAAAGCCCCATAATCCACCAGCGACATCCATCACTGAACCGACGAATAAACTCCCAACAGGCGTAGTGCCTTGATTCAACAACACATACACTGACATGATGCGGCCGCGCAAATGGTTGGGGATGTCGAATTGGAAGCTGGCGTTAGATTGATTCAAAAAGATCATATTGCAAAAGCCGATCATCACCATCATCGTCATCGCCAATGGGTAATTGTGGATCACTAACATCAACGCCTGCAAACTCGCAGTGCCGATCGCCACGATCAAATAAAAGTCGCGCCGCAACCCAAAGCGTGAGAGATAACTCATTAAAAACGCCGCTATCAGCGACCCGATCCCAGTGGCAGACAGTAAATTCGCATAGGTTTGCGCCCCTGAATGTAAGACTTCTTTGGCAAAAATTGGAATGATCACGTTGTTGTTGTAATTCAAGGTGCATACGATCAACATCAAAGTCGCACTCAAGCGAATATCAGCATGCGTCCACACATAATGCAAACCGTCTTTCACGTCTTCCCACACGCGTTTTTTGGAAGGGGTGGCAACCACATGATTTTGCTTAATTAAAAATAACCCTAACAACACCGCTAGATAAGACACAGCATCAACTAAAAAGCAGATCCCCACGGAAAACTTCACCATCAATAAACCCGCTAAGCTTGGTCCGGCAATTTTTGCGAGGTTGAAAATCGTTGAATTCAACGAAATGCCATTCATCAAGTCTTTGTGGCCGACGAGTTCAACGACAAACGATTGCCGCGTTGGGGTATCAAAGCTTTGCAAACACCCGTAACCTAAGGCAATCAATAACACCATCCAATATTGTACGATGCCAGTGAGGACGATCAGCGTCATGATCACCCCTAATGTTAAGAAACCAGCTTGGGTGATCATTAAGATCCGCCGTTTCGGATAACGATCGATCAAGGTGCCAGCGACCAGCGTTAGCGCAAGGATCGGGGCGAATTGACAAGCGCTCAAGATCCCGACGAGCAGCGCCGACTTGGTCATTTGATAGACTAACCACGTTTGCGCGGTACGCTGGATCCATGTGCCCATGACCGATACACATTGACCGATCCAGAAATAACGAAAGTTGGGATTTTTTAACGAGGAGAAGGTACGGGCGAATACTTGCATGGTCGGGCTCTTTTCTGAAAATAGACTTCGCTAACATTTTGCGCTTTCATCGACAATTGTCAATCACGCTTTGGCACAATAAATATAGCGAATAAATATCTTTAAGGTGGTATAATGAGGCCATTAAAGGAGGCGCTGTCATGCCGACAATCAATTTAGATACCCCAGTCCACGATCTTGTGGCGCAACAGCCTGCCATTGTTGACGTGATGGTGGCCATGGGGTTAGACGGAGTCACAGATCTCAAGTTACTCAATACCGTAGGGCGCTTTATGACCTTGCGCAAAGGCGCCAAGATGAAACACATTGACATCGCGGACTTGATCCAACAGCTACAAGCCGCGGGATTCGAGGTGGAAAATGACTGAATCACATGCAGTAGACCGCCAGAAAAAAATCGTTCAGATCCTCCAAATGTTGCATAACGGTGGGTCATTTGAAGAAGCCAAAAAGATTTTTGATGAAACTTTTGATCAAGTGGATGTTTCGGAGATCACTAACGCCGAACGGCAACTGATTGCCACGGGCCTCAACCCAATGGAAATTCAAACCTTGTGTAATGTCCACGCGGCAGTGTTTCGTGGGAAGATCAACAACAACACCAAGACGCCGACTGAAGAAATTCCTGGTCACCCAGTGCAGGTGTTGAAACTGGAAAATACGGTGATCATGAGTTTGCTCAACGACGAATTGTTACCAACGTTAAAGAAGTGGCAACAAGCTGGGTCTGATCCGGAATTATTGACGCGAATGCAACATGCGCTCGCTGATTTAATGACCATCGACAAACATTACTTGCGGAAAGAAAATCTCATTTTCCCATTGATGACGAAATACGGCATCACCGCACCGCCGAAAGTGATGTGGGGCGTTGATGATGAGATCCGCGGCTGGATCAAAGCCGCATTGAAATTGGTGAACACCATGCCGACGCCTGATGCTTATGACATTGAAGCCTCCATCGAAAAAGCTGCCAAAGAAGTCGACGAAATGGTCTTTAAAGAAGAAGAAATCATGTTGCCGATGGACTTGGAGATTTTCACTGCTGCGGATTGGGCGATGATCCAAAGCGAATCTGATGCCATCGGCTATACGTTGATCGCACAACCGTTACCTTGGCAACCAACGGAAGCAGAATTGGCGGTGAAGCCTAAGCCGTCGAAAATGGCGGCAGAACTCAACGCGATGGCAGAAGACTTGGCGAAGTCTCAGAATTTAGCTTCTGATCGCACGCCACAACCAAGTGATCGTGACGTCCTCAAAGAAATTCATCAAGGGGTGCCGATGCCAACAGCGCCTGCGGAAACTTTGGCCAAGTTACAAGCTGCGAAAACTGATGACGGCGACAACGACGTTCACAAACCATCGATTTCCGTCCAAAAGCCTAAACGCCGCCACGTTGGTCCTGATGTGTTTGGGGCAGCGACTTCTGGCACAGACACTGGCCGCATTGAAATTGACGGGATCCATCCCGCTCGCGTGTTGTTGCCAACAGGGGCAATGGATCTTGATCAACTGACCAATGTGTTGCGCTTGTTGCCTTTAGACTTAACCTTTGTTGATGACACCGATACCGTGCGTTGGTTCTCAGATTCTGGCGAACGCGTCTTTCCACGAACGACCGCCGTGATCGGTCGCTTAGTCAAAGATTGTCATCCACCGAAGTCAGTGGATAAAGTAGAGAAGATCTTAAGTGATTTTCATGCAGGCCGTGAAGATCACGCTGACTTTTGGATCAATTTGCATGGCGAGAAAATGATTTATATTCGCTACTTTGCGATCCGCGATCCAGAACGCAATTACCTTGGTTGCTTAGAAGTCACCCAAGATATTTCTGAAATTCAAAAACTCGACGGCGAAAAGCGGTTGGGAGATTAACCTAAAACACCTGAACAGGCTGTCTGTTCAGGTGTTTTATTGCGTCAACGAAAGGTCAAGTAGTTGCCAGTCTGTGATCATGGAAAGTGTTATTGGGGCATGGTGGATTCTCTTAGCCGGACTGAAGGCTTCACCAGCCGAAGTGGATGGGCGGCTGATGAGTGATGTTTAATCAAGTCGACGATAAATTCACCAGCGGTCGTGCCGACCGTCGAGGCATGCTGATCAACGGTGGTGAGGCTTGGTTGACTGACTTCAGCATACAAACTGCCATCAAACCCGACAATTTGCAGCGCTTGTGGAATCTTGATCTGGTTAGCCTGCGCCTGTTGGGCAATCGTCAAAGCGTGAATATCGTTAGCCGCAATCACAGCATCAAAATCATGAAAGGTTGTAAACAAAGCTTCCGCGGCTGAGCGCGCCGCATCTAATGTGAAATCTGAGACAAGCTGGATCTCATAGTCAAGGTGTGCATGTGTGAGTGCTGCAACCGCACCTTCAAACCGTTCACGAATTGGTGGCAGGCTAAGGGGGCCGTGTTGAATGACCACCTTTTGGGCACCGGACTTGATCAACGTCTTTGCAGCTAGCTGTCCACCTGAATAATTGTCGACAACCACTCGATTAATATTGTCGTCGATCAAGCCACTGTTAAACAGAACCAATGGCTTGGTTGGCGTATTAGTTGGTGTAATTGAAAAATCCGAAGAAATGATCCCATCGACATTATTTTGCTCAAATGCGGCGATTGATTCATCATATTTCGTTTGATTTGCACCGGTGTTTACTGCCAGTAGAATCCGATAGCCTGATTGTTGTAACGTGGCGTCAATTGCAGTGACCACATCCGCGTAAAAAGGGTTATTTAAGTCAGGAATGATGACGCCGATCAAACCGGAACGTTTTTGATATAACGTACGAGCGGCTTGATTCGGAACATAGTTGGTTTGTTTGATGATGGCGTTGATTTTGTCACGGGTTTTATCGCTGACGCGTCCAGTGTGATTCAGTACACGCGATACAGTTGCCACTGAGACACCTGCTAAATCGGCAATATCGTGAATAGTCGGCATGATTAAAGGTCCTTTGAATTTGATATTGCCAGTATACCACAATCTTTTGGGTAACCCGTTACATTATTTTTAAAAAGTTGTTGACCTTTGATTATATTGGATGTATTGTAAACGTGTTCCAAAGAGCGTAACCGGTTACGCAAAAAGCAAACACTCGGAGGATACCTGATGAACACAATTGAACAATGGCAAAAAAACGAATTCACATTCCAAGGACCAACCACTGGTAACCCTTTCGTCGACGTAGATTTTTTTGCGATCTTACAACATGAGAACGAACGTCGCACTGTTCGAGGCTTTTATGATGGCGATGGAACCTATGTTTTTCGGTTTATGGCTGATGTCGTAGGGACCTGGTCTTACACAACTCAGTCTAATGTTGCCCAACTGGATCACCAGCATGGACAGTTTGAAGTCGTTGCTGCAACTGGCAACAATCATGGACCGGTCGTTGTATACAACCGTACGAGCTTTCGCTATGCCGATGGGTCACCTTACATGCCGATCGGCACGACTGCCTATGCTTGGGCGTTTCAACCTGAATCTGTTCAAGAAGACACCTTGAACACCCTGGAAGCCAATGAATTTAACAAAGTACGCATGACTGTTTTTCCGAAGTTTTACAATTACAATACTGCCGAACCTCAGTCCTATCCTTATGTTGGGACTCAAACACCAAGCGACCATCCATTTACCTTTGATGACTGGGAAGTTGCGCCAGATCAAATTCATTTTGATTTTGAAAAGTTCAATCCTAAATATTTTCAGCATCTTGAACAGCGCATCGCACAATTAGATCAACTGGGAATTCAAGCCGATTTGATCTTATTTCATCCGTATGATCATTGGGGATTTGCTCGGATGGGTCATGATGCCAACATGCGTTATATCAAATACATCGTTGCCCGGCTAGCAAGCTACAAAAACGTTTGGTGGTCGTTGGCCAATGAGTATGATCTGATGGCGATGTATGATCAAATTCAATTGGGAGAGTGGGATGAGATTGGGCAAATGGTCCATCAAGAAGATCCTTCAAACCACCTGCTTTCCATTCATAATTTCTATGATGTACCGCGTCATCAACTCAATACCAGCAACTGGTACGATTACTCAAAACCGTGGATCACTCATTTGAGTTTGCAAAACTATTCACTTTACATGGCAGTCCAGTGGCAAAATGACTATCAAAAACCGGTGATTTTCGATGAATGTCGATATGAAGGTAATATTGAAATGGGCTGGGGCGATATGTCGGCAGAAGATCTCGTTGACAGTTTCTGGAAATTAATGGCGCATGGTGCTTATGCAACACATGGTGAAACCTATCTCGATCGTCCCAATACGGATCGTCCGATTTGGTGGGCCCATGGCGGTCAGCTGCATGGCGAAAGTTATAAACGGATCAACTTTTTAGCGGACCTCTTTGCAAAGAATCAATTAAGCGACGTTGAGCCTATCGGTATTCAAACTGCGGATTGGGAATTGTACGCTGGACAGTCTCGAGATCAATCTCATGTCGTGATTTACTTTGGAACCAGTCAACCGCGATTTGAGAATTTACCATTTCTCGCATCAGGTAAGCAGTATACGGCACAGCTTGTGAATACATGGAATATGACGATCACAGATTTTGAACCAGTGTTAGACCAGTCGAAATGGTTTGAAATGCCTGCAGGTAAATATCAAGCGCTGTTGCTGACGGTGAAAGGAGGCGACCGTCATGGTAGCGAAGGTGAATGATGAAAGTGATTATCGACCAAAGTTCCTAGAAAAATTTGCCTTTGGGATGGGCGATTTTTGGACGAGTATCGCTTATAACGCGATGGCGACATACTTAACGATGTTTTATACCGACGTGGTTGGGATCAAGGCAGCGACGGCTGCCATTATCCTATTATCCGTCCGATTTATCATTGCGGTTTGGGATATTATTGTTGGTATTTTGGTGGATCGGACGCATACCAAGTTCGGTAAAGCGCGACCGTGGGTGTTATTTGGCGGGATCGCGTTTGGGATCAGTTTCATTTTGCTGTTTACCAATCCATTTGGAGATGGCAAATTAGCATTGATCTACGCCTTTGGCATTTACTTCATTGTTAATTTCTTTTATTCAGCCGTCAATATTCCCTATGGGTCGATGAATTCGCTAATCACGAGTAACTCAGATGAACGCACGAAATTAAATATTTTTCGCATGACGACTGCTAATGTCGCTTCGATGTTGTTGTCGATCATTGGGATGCCAATCATCAATTTGTTTCCGGCAGGCTCTGCTACTGGATGGTTTGTTTTATTTGGTACAATCGGCGTTTTAATTCCATTTGGCTATTACTTTACGTTTAAGTTCACTAAAGAACGTGTAAAGCCTGTCATTAAACAAAGTGAGAACACGCCACATGTCAGCGTTAAGCGCCAGTTCAACGCCTTGTTTAAAAATAAATATTGGTGGTTAACAACGGCGTTTGGCTTGGTGAATTGGCTTTATAACGGCGTTGCCAATGGGATGAACGCCTATATTGCCAAATATGTGTTGAATGATTCCAATTTACTTTCGTTACTTGGCGTTGCAACAGTTTTACCAGTTGCCGTCGGTTTGCCATTTTCAGAACCGATTGTTCGTAAGTTGGGTAAGCGAAATGCAACCGTTGCAGGCTTGATCCTCGTGATTCCTGGTAGTTTGTTAATGCTGATCAATCCTTACAGTAAAACGCTTATGATTATCAGCATTTTGATCCGGATGATCGGAACGATTCCGATGACGGCTGCCACTAATCCGATGTTGACTGATGTGATCGATTACGGAGAATGGCGATTTGGCCTTCGCACTGATGGTTTAGTATTCTCTGCCAATAGCTTTTCCATGAAAATTGGGATGGGCTTGTCAAGCGCAATGGTTGCTTGGATCTTAGCTTTCTCAAATTACGATGGCACGTTGGCAAAACAATCTGCGCAAACAGTCAGCACCATTGTCAATGCCTTTATTTGGATTCCAATCGTTGTCGTGGTCATCATGATCGTGTTGATGCTCTTTTACGATTTAGACAAAAAGGCGCCAAAGATTCGTTCAGAATTAAAAAACATGAGCAACACACACTGACTGAAAAAGAAGCCGATTTCGGCTTCTTTTTTATTGGGGTGAAAACGATTGTCGGTTCAAAGCCTGAAAGTCGCAATTATAATCATTAAGAATAGCTGCGTACACACGTTCGTTTCCCTGTTAAGCCGATGAGTTTTTTGGTACAATTGATACAACTGACTGTATGACGAAAGGACGATAATTCCATGGCGACTGTTCCAATGTTGGACGGCATGAACGACAAGCAAACTGAGGCGGTACTGGCAACTGAAGGCCCTGTACTGATCATGGCTGGGGCCGGTTCGGGTAAAACGCGAGTCTTGACCCACCGTATTGCTTATTTGATCGAAGAAAAAAACGTGAACCCTTGGCGGATCCTGGCGATCACCTTTACTAACAAGGCTGCGCGAGAAATGAAAGAACGTGTCGGCGGTTTGCTTGATGCAGAAGTTGCCCGTGACGTGTGGGTTTCCACGTTCCATGCGCTATGTGTGCGGATCTTGCGCCGCGACATTGAAAAACTTGGGATGAACCGCGCCTTTACCATCGCTGATCCTGCAGAACAGCTGACACTGGTGAAGCATATTTTAGCGGATCTCAACCTCGATCCTAAGCGTTATGATCCTAAAGGCATTTTATCAACAATTTCCAATGCGAAGAACGATTTATTGACCCCAGATGACTATCAAAAACAAGCAGCTGGCCCGATCGAAAAAATCACCGCAGACGTCTACCGTGAATATCAAAAGCGGATGCGCGGCGATCAAGCGTTAGATTTCGATGATTTGATCATGATGACCATTCAATTGTTCCAACAAGATAAAGAAACCTTGGAATTCTACCAACGTAAATTCCAATACATTCACGTCGACGAATACCAAGATACCAACGAAGCCCAATACCAATTGGTGCACATGCTGGCAGAAGGCTACCGTAATTTGTGTGTCGTCGGGGATGCCGACCAGAGTATTTACGGTTGGCGTGGTGCCAACATGCAAAACATTTTGGACTTCCAAAAAGATTACAAAGACGCGCAAGTGATTCTTTTGGAACAAAACTATCGCTCCACCAAAACTATCCTGGATGCCGCTAACGGTGTGATCAAACACAACCAAAAGCGCCAAGTCAAAACCTTGTGGACGCAAAATCCTCAAGGGGAGAAGATCACTTATTATCGCGCACAATCAGAACTTGATGAAGCGTATTTCGTGATCAAGCAAATCGAAGCGCAAATGAAAACGGAACATCGCAAATACGGCGACTTCGCGATTTTGTATCGGACCAACGCGCAATCGCGTTCCATTGAAGAAGCTTTCGTCAAAAGTAATATTCCTTACAAAATGGTCGGCGGCCACAAGTTCTACGACCGCAAAGAAATTCGCGACGCGCTCGCCTACTTCCGCTTGGTGATCAATCCAGATGACGATATGTCCTTTAACCGCATCGTCAACGAACCCAAACGCGGCATCGGCGCCACGTCCATTGAAAAGCTTGAAGCTTTCGCCACCCAAAATGGTTGGAGTTTACTGGAAGCAGCTGCAAACGCTGAACTCACCCCAGTTTCTGGCAAAGCTCGTAAAGGTTTATCAGAATTTGGCATGATGATGCAAAAGCTGGCGGTTCAACGCAAAGATTTCTCCGTTACTGAAATGATGGAGCACATTTTAGATGAATCTGGCTATTTGCCAGCATTGAAAGCCGCCAATAACATTGAAGCCGACACTCGCATTGATAACTTGAATGAATTACTGTCAGTGACCAAGCAATTCGACGACCGCTATGAACCTGAAGAAGAAGATTCAGACATCTTTGTCGACTTTTTAGCCGACTTGGCGTTATTATCTGATCAAGATAGTATTGAAGAAGACGCCCAAGAAGTCACCTTGATGACGTTGCATGCGGCTAAAGGCTTGGAATTCCCTGTCGTCTTTATGGTCGGCATGGAAGAAGGCTTGTTCCCATTAAGTCGCGCCGCCATGGATGAAACGCAGCTAGAAGAAGAACGTCGCTTAGCCTACGTCGGCATCACTCGCGCCCAAAAGAAATTATTCATTTCTAATGCTTATGGCCGCATGCTTTATGGTCAACGTCAAAACAACCCTGCCAGTCGCTTCATTGAAGAAATTGATCCTGAATTGTTAGAAACTGCCGGCCAGGTCCAACCGAAATCAGATATTCCGTTTATCAACCGCACCCAACGTGCCGTGACGCCGACTTACTCACGTCATCCTGTTGGGACGAAAGCTAAGAAAATCTCCGCAACCCCAACGACTGCCGCTGGCAAAGAAAGTTGGACTGCTGGCGATAAAGTGGAACATCGCAAGTGGGGCATGGGGACTGTCGTCAAAGTCAATGGCTCAGGTGATGATCAAGAACTCGATATCGCCTTTGCCTCACAAGGCGTGAAGCGCTTGTTAGCGGCCTTTGCCCCGATCAAAAAAGCGTAATGTTACTTTTGCTGTCCAGCATCATGAGTGTGAATTTGATCTCTCAGCTTGCTATACCACTTGCCTCCGGCACGAAAAGCTGTGGGCTCCGATAAAAAGCGTTCCGGCGGGATAGACATGGAACGCAATGACGCTCGTCGGAGCTAACTCGCAAAGACCGCGAGTGGATCTCCTTCTCGCTGGCCTCTAAGCGATAAATCGCTAAGAGGCCCACGGCTGATGTCTATCCCGCCTCCACGCTTTTTATCTCCGCCCACAGATTTTCTACGTTAATATCACTGGCTTACAAATCAAATACGACGATGTTACGACGTTATTTACATGACTGAACATGATATCAACGTTGACATAACGCGTTTCGTAGCCATCGGGTGACAGTGGGCTAGCGCAGTGGAGGAACTGAAATCATCGAACGTGGCAGAAATATTTGCGGAGACAGTGGGCTTCTGGCTCCGCAAATATTTCAGGTAAAATCAAAGACGCGGGTTTCGTCTTTGATTTTAGGCGAAAGAGCATCGGCGGTTTTTGCCGATCTCTGTAGCCGGCCGGCCACGAGAGATGATTTCAGTTCTGAAACGGAGCTAGTCCACTGGCGCCTGGTGGCGGCATGAAACACTGATGCTGCCGGACAACGAATTTATCAGGAAATCGATCAGTAGGATCAAATGAAGGAGTGTTGAAGATGGCCGAAAAGCCGATCAATGAATACACGCAAGCAGACGCACAAGTCGCAGTTGACGCTTTAGTGGCGCAACTAAATACTTGGCGCGATGAATACTACACCAACGATGCACCGACTGTTGAAGATCATGAATATGATCTGCAATACCGTCGCCTGCAAGACTTTGAAGCAGCATTCCCAGCTTTAGTGCGGCCTGATTCACCGACACAACTGGTCGGCGGTGCCACTGACGATGACTTGCCGAAAGTCCCACATCCGATCCCGATGTTATCGATGGGGGATGTCTTTTCCCTTGAAGAATTGCAAGGCTGGGCAGAACGCTTAGAAGCTGGCGTCGATCGATCCGTTGATTACAACGTTGAACTCAAAATCGACGGCTTGTCATTGTCGCTAGTTTATGAAAACGGCAAGCTTGTTCAAGGCTCCACACGAGGCGACGGGAACATCGGCGAAGACGTCACCAAAAACGTTCGCACCATTCCCGACATTCCCCAAACCTTGCCGGAACCGCTAAATATCGAAGTCCGTGGCGAATGCTACATGCCAAAATCGGCGTTTGCAGAACTTAATGCCAGTCGTGAAGCAGAAGGGCAAGCGATTTTTGCCAATCCACGGAATGCGGCGGCTGGGAGTTTGCGGCAGCTCGATGCCAAAATCACCAAAGCCCGCAAACTGGCGACTTTTATGTATACGGTGATCGAGCCTGCGCAATATGATCTGCACACCCAACATGAGGCGATCGCCTTTATGCAAAAGTTGGGGTTTGCCACGAATCCATCGAGTGTTGTTGCCAAAGATCTTGAAACGATGGATGACTACATTACCACCCAAACCGCTGATCGCGATCACCTCGCTTATGGGATCGACGGCATTGTGGTGAAAGTCAATGATTTGGCACTGCAAGCACAACTGGGCAATACTGTGAAAGTTCCACGGTGGGAAATTGCCTACAAATTTCCACCTGAAGAAGCGAAAACCACGATCCGCGATGTGGAATGGACCGTTGGCCGCACTGGGGTGGTCACCCCAACTGCAGTGATGGATCCAGTGCAATTAGCGGGAACCACTGTGAGTCGCGCGACGTTGCACAATGTCGATCAGATCCAACAAAAAGACATTCGCTTAGGTGATGTGGTGATGTTGCATAAAGCAGGTGACATTATCCCAGAAGTCTCTCGCGTGTTGATCGATCAACGACGGGAAGATTCGCAACCGCTTGAGATCCCGACGGCTTGTCCATCATGTGGAGAAGCGTTAGTGCATCTCGATGATGAAGTGGCGTTGCGTTGCTTAAATCCGCGGTGTCCAGCGCAAGTGGCGTCGCAATTGACGCATTTTGCCTCACGCAATGCCATGAATATTGATGGCTTAGGGCCAAAGATCATTGCCCAGTTGATGAGTCATGACTTGATCCATGATGTCGCTGATTTATATCAATTGACGGCAGATGATTTAACTGGTTTGGATAAATTCAAAGAAAAAGCGATTAATAATCTCTTAAATGCGATCGATAATAGTCGGCAAAACTCCGCAGAACGCCTAGTATTTGGATTGGGGATCCGCCATGTTGGTGGGAAAGCGGCGCAGTTGTTGTTGGCACACTTTGAATCAGTCGATGCGTTGCAACACGCTGACGTTGACGAGATCTCTGCTGTTGACGGCATCGGTCCGATCATCGCCGAAGCGGTAGTCGCTTGGTTTGCGATGCCTGGCGCGCAACAATTATTGACAGAATTACGCGATGCCAAGGTCAACATGCGCTATACTAGTGGACAGGCAGTTGCCACTGACGGCTTTTTCGCTGGGAAAACGGTGGTGATCACCGGTTCATTTGAAATGGCATCACGGCCTGAGTTGACCAAACAACTCACCAGCCTTGGGGCAAAAGTGACAGGGTCAGTTTCAAAGAAAACGGATCTCTTAGTCGCAGGCGAAAAAGCTGGCAGTAAGCTCACCAAAGCGCAAGGCTTAGGCATTGCGGTGATGGATGAGGCGACATTGAAAAACACGTTGCAAGGAGAGGTTTAATCATTGTGAAGAAATTCAAGGCAGTAGCAGCACTGGTGGTGTTAGCCGCAGTTTTGGCAGGTTGTGGGAAGTTGAATTTTAGTTCAGATTCCAACAGCACCGCGACGAGTGGCAGCGGCACCAGTACCAGTAAATATCAAACCACTGGATCTGTGAATTCCGATATGTATCAAGGTGTCATTCAAAACGGAAGCTACAAAACCAGTTCTGCCCGCGGTTTGACGATCGATACCAATACGCAAGGATCAAACACTTACAACATCAAGTCGATGGAGTCGGGGTTGCAGTCGATTTCGATGACTCATTTTTCCACCAGCAAATACTCGTTGGAAGAAGGACAATTGATCTCAACTGCCACTGCTAAAAGTTGGTTGATGCGTCAAGCTGCCACCACCAAATCAACGGCGTTAGTGTCTGAAGGTCCAGATGGGTTAAACCCTAGCCAATATAAAAATGGCAAAAGCGGCGCGGTGATCACTGATTTCCAAACCTCTAAACCTGAGTATTTGGCTACGATTTTGGAACAAGATTACATGCAAACAAGTGGCAACAGCATGAAACTTGGCGGTATCTCGATTGCATTAGGGATGAATGAATACTACTACTACCAAAAGAAACAATATGGTGCGACGTATTCCACCCAGATCCCGCAAGCAGATCTTGAGAAATACGGCAAAGAAATGGCCGCCACTGTCGTCAAGCGCCTGCGTAAAATGTCAGGGGTTTCCAGCACCACGCCAATTGTGGTCGCATTGTATAAAAACGCCGATCAAGATGCCTTAGTCGGTGGGACCTTCTTTGCCTCAACGACCAGTGACTCGGGCAATTCATTGAGTTCGTGGAAGTCGATCGATGAAAAGAACCAAGTCTTACCGGTGGTTGAGAATGAAAAAGCCGTGAACTCGACGGTATCAAATGATTTTTCCAATTTCTCAGATGCCATTGAGAACTTCTTCCCAACTTTAGCTGGGGTGACCGCGCAAACGCACTATCAATCTGGGCAATTAACTGGGATGAACATCACCATCAATACCCAGTTCTACGGGTTGACGGAAATCGAATCGTTTACCCAATATGTCGCCACCACTGCTGAAAAAGATCTGCCAAGTGGGGCAAAAATCGAGATCCAGATCCAATCCACTGGGGGGATCCAAGCCTTTGTGGCACGTGAATCTGGAGAAAAGAGCTTCTATACCCATGTGTTTGGGAGTTATTAATTGAATTTGGCCTGACGTGTTCACGTCAGGCTTTTTTGATGACCTTTTCAGACTTGACGAATTGATGCGGAGAACTCAGCTTTTTTCACGTGAGGTGGTGACTGGTCGCAGGTGGGTCACACTGGTATAATAAACCCATCAGGTATTTTGCGGAGGGTCATTATGGGGGCAAGTTTGCTACATAACATGTTGTTGCGTGAATTGGTGTTAGTTGCATTATTGGTGATCGTCTTGATCAGCTTTTACATTCGCTTTCGCGCCGCTGGCAAAAAAGAATATGTCCGGACGCGTGAACGCCGCTTAGCCCAAGTGGTGAGTTCAGCGCGGAAACAAATCATCGTGGTGTTGGTGTTGTTGGCAGCAGTGTTAGTTTATGACCGGGTGTTGCCGCATTTTGGAATTGGTGCACAAGCAGCGCAAACCGCAACGTCAAGCAGTACCGCAACGAAGAAGCCGACCAAAAAAGAGCAATCATCACGTTTGAAAAAAGCACAATCAGTTTCCAAGCAAGCGAAAAGTTTGTCTCAATCCATTAGCAAATCATCAAGTGTTGCGGCTAAAGCCAGTGCCGCCAGTGCTTCCAAGGCGTCATCTAGTGCAGAAGCGTCAAGTGCAAGTGCTGCTAAGGCGTCAAGTGCGTCAAGTCGTTCACAGGCTACCGTCGATCCCAAAGTCAAAGCCGTTGCCGCTGTGCGTGCACACATGGCTCAAAATCCTAGCGAATATGACGATACCCGGATCGATGGCGTGAGTGTCATTGACTATACCACTGATTACACAGGCGTCCCAGCTTACGAAGTTGGTTTGGATCAAACCCAAGCTGATGGCACCACTGTCGCGGTGCACATGTATTTTTATTACGGTGATGGCAGTGTCGCCAAAGCCTACTAACCTAAAGGAGTTGAGTTTATGTCTAAGGCGCGCTTGAAACGCCGCATTGAAAAGCACCCTCAGGCATTGACTGAAGAACAGAAAGTGGCGATCGCTGAAGGGCGGGTGCCATTGGCCAGTTTGGATATTCCTGGTGGCTTGAAGTTTCGAGAATTTCTGAAGTTAGCTTTGCGGCGCTTCAATGATGCCGAGCTAGGGATGACAGCGGCGGCATTAGCGTTTTATTCGTTGCTGTCGATGTTTCCGATGTTGATCTTGTTAGGAAACTTGCTGCCGCTATTCGGCTTTTCTTATGATGGCATCGCCGATTATTTAGAACAAGTCGTTCCAAGCGATATCATGAGTTGGATCGACCCGATCATTCATAACTTATTGAATTCCACTTCTGGCTCTGCGTTATCGATTGGGGCCATTGCGACGTTGTGGGCGGCAAGCCTTGGCGTCAACGGCTTAAAAAATGGGTTTAACAAGGCTTATGGGATCACGCCACCGCAGAATTTCTTCATTCAGCGGTTGTTGTCGATGGTGATCATTTTCTTGTTGATCGTCGCGTTAGGTGGGGTCATGGTGGCCTTTACCTTCGGCCGTCAGTTCTTGGAATGGCTGGTGCCGCTTGTTGGGTTATCGGATACTTGGCTGAACACCTTTGATAGTTTGCGGTGGCCAGTCACCGTATCAGCGTTAGTCGTGGTGATTGGGTCAGTCGATTATTTCTTGCCAAATGTCAAAATCAAATTCTGGACTATTGTGCCAGGGGCTGCGTTTACCATCATTGGTTGGTTAGGGTTGGCGCAAGTGTTCTCTTTTTATATGCGGGTGTTTGGTTCCAGGTTTACCTCATATGGCACGTTAGGTACCGTGATGATCTTGCTGTTGTGGCTGAATTTCTCAGCGATGCTGTTATTGATCGGCGGGGTGATCAATGCCTTAGTTGCTGAATACTTCACCGGACATTTGCATCACTCACATGGGAAAGTGCATGATTTTGTCAAAAAGCAACGTCAACGCAAATCGTAATCTGCTGGCATTAAAAAACCGTCTGGAATTTCTTCCGGACGGTTTTTTAATGGATGAATTTAGTCAGCGACGCGACGTAACATCACGTTGTTAGTGGAACCTGGTTCGTATAATGGTAAACCAGCGACGATGACGACCACGTCACCAGCTTCAAGTTCGCCACTAGCAACTAACTTGGCTTCAGCGTCTGCCACTAAGTCTTCAAAAGATTGGCCTTTGTCAAAGACAACTGGGGTCACGTTCCAAGAAAGCAACAAGCTAGAAGCAGTGCGTTCGTCGTAAGTCGCTGCCAAGATTGGAGCTTCAGGCTTCAAACGCGAGATTTGACGCGCAGTGTAACCACTAGCAGTCAAGGCGATGATGGCTTTGGCATTGACGCGTTCTGCCGCAGTCACCGCAGCAATGGCAGTGGTAGTGGTGATGGAGCCAGATTGCTTCAATTCATCTAACACTGGGGAATGCTTTGGCAACATGCGATCGGCGCGTTCGTCGATAACAGCCATGGTGTGAACAGATTGCACAGGGTAGTCCCCGTTAGCAGATTCCCCAGAAAGCATGGTGGCATCAGTGCCTTGCAATACCGCAAAGGCCACGTCGGTGACTTCCGCACGAGTTGGGCGTGGGTTTTCTTGCATGGAATCAAGCATTTGAGTGGCAGTGATCACTGGCTTGCCGACTAAGTTGCACTTGTGGATCAATGATTGTTCGACAGCGACAACTTCTTCATAAGGAATTTCGATCCCCATGTCGCCACGGGCAACCATCAAGCCGTCGGCAACGGCTAAAATGTCATCCGCGTTGTTGATCCCTTCTTGTGATTCGATCTTAGGGATGATGAGGACATCTTCGCCACCGACTTCTGCTAAGACATCTTTGATTTCTTGGACGTCAGAGACTTTGCGAACAAAAGATGCAGCGATAAAGTTGATCCCTTGCTTGACACCGAAGCGAATGTCGTCTTTATCTTTTTCAGTGATGCCTTTAAGTTGCAAGGAGACACCAGGAGAGTTCACGCCTTTTTTGGAGCCTAATTCAGCAGGGTTTTGAACTTCAAGGGTCAATTCGCGCTTTTCAGGATCTTTGGCGATGATTTCAGTATCCAACAAACCATCATCAAACAAGACGTGATGACCGATTTCAACGTCGTCGTATAAACCACCGTATGTGATATCAACAGCGCCTTTTTCAGACAATTTGCCAGTGTTCATGGATAATTGGATCTTGTCGCCAGTGTTATACGCCACTTTGCCTTCGTCAGCAGTGGCAGTGGTGCGGATCTCAGCGCCTTTGGTATCAAGCATTAAACCGACTTTGACGCCAGTTTCTTTCATTGCTTGCTTGACCAAGTTCATGCGGCCGAGTTGTTCTTCATGGTCACCATGAGAGAAGTTGAAGCGGAAAATGTTGGCACCAGCATTGATCAAGGCTTTGATGGTTTTCAAGTCGTTGGATGCAGGCCCTAAAGTCGAAACGATTTTCGTTTTACGCATGGGTAAAATTTCCTCCAAAAAGTTATGTAAGCGTGATACAATCACGACTATTATTTTAAAGAATATTAACTAATAAGGCAATAGTTAACGCAAGCCTTTTCATTCCCTTGCCATTTTTTGTTATATTTTCTGACTTGGTGCACATGGCGATACAGCACAAAATGCCAAGAATTTGCATAACACTATGCCATTTGCATCGTTGGTAATCTTTGTTAAATGGGTTACAATCGTAAGTAATGGCATCAGCCGTTACTTTAGTCGTAAGGAGTGATTAATGTGAAGTTTGTCGCAATTGTTGGCTCAAACGCGAACCAATCAGTGAATCGCCAACTGCTTCAATTTATGCAGCGGCATTTTGATGAAGACCAACTGGACTTGGTCGAAGTTAAACCGTTCCCAATGTTCAATGAAAACCACCCAGCCACTGATCCTGAACCTGCTGTAAAGCTCGCTGAACAAATTCAAGCCGCTGACGGTGTGATCATCGCATGTCCCGAATATAACCACAGTGTGCCAAGTGGTTTGAAGTCGGTGATCGAATGGGAATCTTACCGTTTGCATCCTTTCAAAAACAAACCAGTGATGATCGTCGGTGCGTCGAAATTTGCCCAAGGGTCGTCACGGGCGCAATTACATTTGCGTCAGATCTTAGATTCACCAGGCGTGTTTGCCCAAGTCTTTCCTGGCAATGAATTCTTGTTAGGTCAAGCCAAACAAGCATTTACGGCTGAAGGCGACTTAAAAGACCAAGGTACTATCGACTTTTTGACCTTGTGTTATAACGGGTTCAAAGATTTCGTCGCCATGCATCAAGCGGCACAGGAGGCGCAAGCATGAAATTAGTTGCGATCGTCGGCACTAATGCCGATTTTTCTTATAACCGCTTGTTGCTGCAATATATGCAAAAGCATTTTCAAGCGATGGCTGACATTAAGATCTTAGAAATCGACCAATTGCCAGCATTTTCCATTGACGAACCGTTAGATATGAAAGTTTGGTCGTTTAAAAAAGCGATCCAACAAGCTGACGGCGTGATTTTCTCTACCCCTGAATATGATCACTCGATCCCAGCGGCGTTGAAGTCTGCCATTGAATGGGTGTCTTACAAGCAAAATGTCTTGTATCACAAACCGGCGATGATCGTCGGCACCAGCTACGGCCCCCAAGCTTCTGCGCGGGCACAAGAACATTTGCGTCAGATCTTAGCGAGTCCTGATTGCGATGCTTACACCTTGTCAGGTAATGAAGTGTTGATCGGCAACGCCGCCAAAGTTTTTGTTGACGGGAATGTCACTGACGCCAAAGTGCGTGCAGAACTGGAAAGCTACTTTAACAATTTTGTTGATTTCATTGAAACCACTGCCCCTAAGGAGGACGATTCGATGCCTAAACAACCTTATTTAGATGACGCTTATATCAAATTCCCAACTGGGTCTTTGAGCTTCCGTGAAGTCCAACAGATCCTTTCAACGATCCCATTTGAAATTGATTTGATCGATCACACAGATCACTTCACTTGGTATTCCAACAAACCTAACCGCGAACATGTCCGCTATCCTAATGAAATTGGTGAAGGCGTCGATGAATGCCACCCGCCAAAGGCATTGCCGATCGTCATGAAGATCATCAACTCCTTTAAAGATGGCTCTCGAGACAGTGTTTCTCGGCCTTTGATGATGCATGGTCACCGCGTGTTGATCCAATATTATGCGCTGCGTGATGTGGACGGCTCTTATCTTGGGACCATTGAATTCACTGGTAGCGTGGAACACATTTTGAACTTCTATGATCAAGGCGCCTGGGGTGCAAGTGATGGTACCAGTGGTGCTTCTCAAGCTGATGCCACTAGCGGTGCCAGCGATGCTAGCGCTGATGACGCGGCGGACGCCACTTCTGGTGCTTCAGCACATGATGATGCTGCAACAGATGCCCCTGCTGAAAATGCTGACACCACTGATGCACCAGATGCCACTAGCGGGGCTTCCGAACACTAATGTCTCGGTTGACGAAACGCGTCAAAGTCGGCTATGGCTTGGGCACCACCATTACCTTGACGACTTTTGGTGAATTAAGTGATGTTGCGATCGATGCTGCAATGACTTTAGTGGCAGAATATGAAGATCGTTTAACGGTCAATCGCAATGTCTCTGAAGTGATGAGCATCAATCATGCGGCAGGTGATCATGCGGTTGCAGTGTCGCCTGCGACTTATCAACTGGTGAAACGGGCAGTGGGTGCCAGCCGCGAACACTTTGGCTTCAATGCGTTGATCGGACCTTTAGTGAAACTGTGGGCGATCGGCTTTAAAGATGCACATGTGCCAGCTGAAGCAGACATTCAAGCGCGCGAGCAAGTGATCGATCCGACGCAAGTTGAACTTGACGATGACCAATTGACGGTGAAGTTGTTGCAACCTGGCATGGAGCTTGACCTCGGTGGCATTGCCAAAGGTGAAATTGCCGATCGCATCGCTGACTTGTGGCGAGCATATGGTGTGACTAGCGGCATTATCGATCTCGGCGGGAACTTGGTGTTTGTTGGCGAGTCGCCACGACGCCGCGATGGGCGTTGGGTGATCGGGGTCCAAGACCCGCAAGCTGAACGCCATGATGAAGTTGGGCGGACAGTGCTGCCAGCATGCTCAGCGGTGACGAGTGGCATTTACGAGCGCTTCTTGATCGTCAATGGCAAACAATATCATCATTTGCTGGATTCTCGCACCGGTCATCCACTACAAACGAAGCTTGCAGGCGTCACCGTGTTTGCGGAACAGTCAGTGGTGGCAGAAACAGAAGCGAAGCGGTTGTTTTTTGCTGGCGCGCCGATCCCTAATTGGGAAAATCGACCAGGGATCTTCGGTGCGGTGTTCGTTTATCAAGATGGTCGCGTGGTACCAGTCGGCGTTGATTTACAAAGTTAATGGGAAGAGGTTGAGACGTCATTCGTCTCAACCTTTTTTGATGATGATGTCTGGCGACCTGAGCGTTTCAT
The DNA here is from genome assembly GCF_003946305.1 of Lacticaseibacillus porcinae. Taxonomy (GTDB): domain Bacteria; phylum Bacillota; class Bacilli; order Lactobacillales; family Lactobacillaceae; genus Lacticaseibacillus; species Lacticaseibacillus porcinae. The sequence goes on along the minus strand of NZ_RHNS01000001.1, from coordinate 363,025 downwards.
GCTGCTATCAGGCTCCAGTGGGCTAGCTCTGTTTCGGAACTGAAATCATCTCTCGTGGCCGGCCGGCTACAGAGATCGGCAAAGACCGCCGATGCTCTTTCGCCTAAATTCAAAGCCGAAACCCGCGTCTTTGAATTTGCCTGAAATATTAACGGAGACAGAAAACCATTGTCTCCGTTAATATTTCTGCCACGTTCGATGATTTCAGTTCCTCCACTACGCTAGCCCACTAGCGCCTGATGGCTACGAAACGCTGTATGTCTACGTTGATATGATGTCTGTCACGATGAACGATTCACAATGTCTGCTATTTGATTCGTAAGCTAGCGATACCAACGCAGAAAGTCTGTGGGCGGAGATAATTTGGCAGAACGGAGGTGAATTGGACAAGTTGCCTGTGGTAGTGAAATCAAGTGAAACGCTGGTTTTTGGCGGTTCGCGCAGATTTCACCGGCAGATTTTGAGACAAAGTGATTTTCTTTGGCTCAAAATCTAGGGGTAAGAACATCGGCGTACTTTGCCGATTTCTGAAACTGGCCGCACTGGCAACTTGTCCAATTCATCGCAGTGACGCCAAATCATCGGAGCCCACAGATTTTCGTGCCGGAGGCAAGTTGGCATCGCTAACTGGAAAATCAAAATAATTGTACCCAACTTAAGAATTGTTAACGTTGTTTTGAAATGGGTAAGGAGTCGCGTATACTAATAAAGTACAATTTCTTATCCGTCGGGAATTTCGACGCAACGATTTGGAGGATGTTATGGATACCATTGTCATTGTGAGTGCCAAGCGCACCGCGATCGGGAAGTTCGGCGGCGCCTTAAGTTCGGTATCAGCTGTAGAGCTTGGGCAAGCAGCCAGTGCTGCCGCCATTAAAGCTGCTGGGATCTCCCCAGAGCAAATCGACCAAGCAATTTTCGGAAATGTCTTACAAGCAAATTCTGGTCAAAACGTCGCCAGACAAATTGCCTTAGGTGTGGGGATGAGCGACACCAGTACCGCGATGACCATCAATGAAGTCTGCGGTAGCGGGTTAAAAGCGATCCGATTAGGGCAAAGTGCGATCCTGATGGGGGATGCTGACATCGTGTTAGTCGGCGGCACTGAAAATATGAGCCAAACGCCTTTTTACGCACCAAATATGCGCAATGGCCATAAACTAGGGGACGTGTCATTTGTCGATGGGATGATGCAAGACGGGTTATCTGATGCGTTCACCCATGAACCGATGGGCATCACCGCAGAAAATGTGGCCACAGAATATCAAGTGTCACGTGAACAACAAGATGCTTTTGCCTTAGCCTCTCATCAAAAAGCCGTTGCCGCGCAAACAAATGGCGCTTTTGGTGATGAAATCGTCCCAGTGACCGTTCATGGTCGCAAAGGTGATGTGGTTGTTGATGCTGATGAAGGGCCACGCCCAGACACCAGCGCCGAGAAGCTTGCACGCTTGCGACCATCATTTCGGGCCAATGGTACTGTGACTGCTGGTAATGCCAGTGGGATCAACGATGGGGCTGCGGCCATGATCTTAATGACGCAATCCAAAGCTGAAGAATTGGGGTTAACTTGGTTAGCAGCGATCGATGGTTTTGCAGAAGGCGGGATCGCGCCGCGGATCATGGGCTATGCCCCAAAGTCAGTGATCGAAAAGCTGGTCGCGAAAACCGCTACTGAATTGTCGGCGATCGACACGTTAGAACTCAATGAAGCGTTCGCTTCGCAAAGTGTTGCCGTCACTCGCGATTTGCACATGGACATGAGTCGGGTGAATCCACGAGGCGGCGCAATTGCTTTAGGGCATCCGCTTGGTGCCAGTGGGGCGCGATTGATGGTGACGTTGGTGCATGAACTTGCTCAAAATCAACAACATCGCGGTATCGGTGCTTTATGCATCGGCGGCGGGATGGCAGTGGCGATGCAGGTGAGTCGCTAATGGTGAAATTTTACCAAATGACACCGGCACAGCGGCGCGACGCACTGATGCAATCAGGTGATCTAACGCCTGCAGACGCAGCGTTTTGGGCTGATCGCAACGTGTTACCTGAGGCGATCGCCGATGCGTTAAGTGAAAATCAAATCGGACAATTTGCGTTGCCATTAGGGGTGGCGCGAGATTTGATGGTCAATGGTCAAATGTATCAAGTGCCGATGGCGACGGAAGAACCTTCTGTGATCGCTGCGGCTTCCAATGGCGCCCGCATCGCCAAATTAAATGGTGGGGTCACTGCCACCGCTGCTAAGCATGTGGTAGTTGGAGAAGTCGTTTTTGATCAATTAGCTGACTTGCAAGCAGCGCAGTTGGTGATCAATGCCCGTCGCGGTGAGATCAAAAGTTTAGCGGACGCCGCGCATCCGTCGATCGTTCGACGCGGTGGCGGTTTACAACAAGTTGAAACTGAGATCATCGCGCATTTTTTGAAAATCAGTTTGATCATCGATGTCCAACAAGCCATGGGTGCAAATATTGTTAACACGATTTGCGAAGCCGTGGCGCCCCAACTCAGCGACTGGCTAGGGTCACCAGCGTTAGTGGCGATCCTCAGCAATGATGATCGCCAATTGACGACAGCCACTGTTGCTTTAAACGTTGAGACTTTAGCGACTAAAACTACTGATGGTGCCACCATTGCCCGCAAGATCGCAGCGTTAAGTGATTTAGCGCAAGTTGATGGCGCCAGGGCTGTGACCCATAACAAAGGGATCATGAACGGGATCGCGGCAGCGGTGTTAGCTAGCGGCAATGATACTCGTGCCGTCAGTGCGGCGGTGCATGCTTATGCTGCCCACTCTGGACATTACGTTGGGTTGAGTACGTGGCAGCTTGTCGGGGACCAATTAGTCGGCGAGTTAAGCTTACCGATGCCTGTTGGTGTGGTCGGCGGGGCGATCAGTGCCTTGCCGGCTGCCCAAGCGGCGCAGCGTTTAGGCAGTTATCAAGACGTTGCCACTTTGCAAGCAGTATTAGTCGCACTTGGCTTGGTGCAAAACTTAGCAGCCTTGCGCGCATTAGCAGGTCCTGGCATTCAAGCAGGTCACATGGCGCTACAAGCCAATGCCTTAGCGATCCAAGCAGGCGCTGTCGGCGACGAGATCCAAGTTGTCGCCCAACAACTCCAACAACAAACTAAAGATTTGGCCACGGCCAAAGCACTGTTAACGCAACTTCGTCTTCAAAAAGGGGAATAACAATGAGTATCGGAATTGATCGCATCGGGATGGCGACACCAGCTTTTTTCGTTGATTTAATTGAATTAGCCAAAGCCCGCGGGGATGAACCAGACAAATACACCATCGGCATTGGCCAAGACCAACAAGCGGTGGCTCCGAGTTCACAAGATATCGTGACGATGGGTGCCGACGCTGCGGCTAGCATTTTATCACCAGATGACCACATCGGGTTGATCGCTTTAGGCACTGAATCTGGGATCGATGCGTCAAAAGCTGGCGCGTTGTACATTCAAAAATTATTAAACCTCAGCCCATGGGCTCGCGCCGTGGAAATCAAAGAAGCGTGTTATGGTGGTACAGCCGCGTTAATGATGGCGCGCGATTTTGTCGCCGCGCATCCTGATCAACAAGCGTTAGTGATCGCGTCAGACATTGCGCGCTACGGTTTAGCCACTGGTGGGGAAGTGACCCAAGGTGCTGGGGCAGTGGCAATGATCGTGTCACAACACCCCCATATCTTGGAAATTCACGATGATTCGGTGTATCGCAGTGATTCGATCATGGATTTCTGGCGGCCGGTTTATCAAGATACCGCGCTTGCGAAAGGGAAATATTCCACGGCGCAATATTTAGATTTCTTCCAACAATTGTGGGATCGCTACAAAGCGACCACTGGCCACACGCTCGATGATTTCAAAGCGCTGTGTTTCCACTTGCCTTACACCAAAATGGGATTAAAAGCGTTGCGTTTGGCCTTACCTGAAGGAGACGACGCCAAACAAGCCGATTTAATGGCGCATTTTGATCGATCGATCCAATATTCTCGTCGGGTCGGGAATTTGTACACCGGGTCATTATATTTAGGCTTGTTGTCATTGCTTGATCTCGACGACAGCTTGCAAGCAGGCGATACCTTAGGCTTGTTCTCTTATGGCTCTGGGGCCGTCGGCGAATTCTTCTCAGCAACGTTGGTTGAAGGCTTTGAACAATATCTGCACGCAGCTGAACATGCGCAATTACTCGATGAGCGCCAGCAGCTTTCAGTGCCTGAATACGAAGCAGTGTTCAATGACAAAGTGCCATATGCTGCTGATGACTATCAAGCAGATCCGAAGTATTTTGCGGGACGCTTCGTGTTAACTGGCGTCAAAGCTCAAGAACGCCAATACGCAGCCCGTTAGTTGAAAAATGCCCGTCACTGATCGATTCAGCGGCGGGCATATTTTTATTTCAAAATTTTTTCGATCGCAGGGATCATTTTTTCAGGGTTGGTTTTAGGGGCGAAGCGTTCGACCACATGACCGTCGGCGTCAACTAAGAATTTAGAGAAGTTCCATTTGATCGCTTCTCCTAAAACGCCAGGGGCATCGTGTTTCAATTCTTTAAATAAAGGATCAGCATCGTCGCCGTTGACCACTGTCATGCTATGCATTGGAAAAGACACGCCATAAGTTAGGCGGCAAGCTTCTGCGGCAGCTTGGCCATCGGCAAGTTCTTGTTTGAATTGGTTAGATGGAAAGCCTAATACCACTAGGCCTTGATCTTTAAACTGCTCGTATAAACTTTCCAACTGTTTGAATTGGGGAGCGAATCCACATTTGGTGGCTGTATTGACGATCACCAAAGGATGGCCGCGGTATTTGCTCATGGAATACGTGTCACCATTTTCTAACGTTACGTCATAATCATAAATCATGTCGCACACCTGCTTTCTGCCTTAACTATATCACGTTCAAAATAATTGTGCACGATATAAATGCAAAACGCTTTCAGCAATCGTTGCAATCAAAAAGCGCAGGACCTTAAAAGTCCTGCGCTTCGTTGGTTTATAAGCTAGCTTGCTTGTCCACCAAGGCTTTGGTGAAGGCTTCCAGCTTTTTGATGTCATCATCTTCAGGGGCGAGGTCGATTTTCACCGATTCAGCACCTTTGGTCGCACCAGTTTCATCGAAGGCTTTGGCGAAGTCATCGACACTGGTACAAAAGTCATCGTAAAAGGTGTCCCCAGACCCGCAAGTGCCGTACACTTTCCCGGACAAGTCGAGTTCTTTGAGGTCATCGTAAAAATCAACGGCTTCATCTGGTAACACACCATCACCAACATCAGAGTAGGTGTAAGTGGCGACGACGCAAATGTCGACATCTTCGAAATCTTCAGCGTCTGCTTGTGAGACTTCGGTGGTGTCGACCTCAACGCCGTACTTTTCAAATTCTTCTTCTACGATGCCTGCGATTTCTTCGTTATTACCAGTCATGCTGGCATAAACGATTGCTGCTTTGACCATGTTGGACTTCCTTTCGTAACTCACTTTAACCGCCATTATAGCAAATTTAAGCCGCGGCGACTAGTTGCGTAGTGTGGTAGAATATAGACAACATTCTTAGGAGGCGCAACATGTCCAAATACTTGGTAACAGGCGGAGCCGGCTTTATCGGTTCGAACTTAGTCGATGAATTGGTCAAAGGGGATAACCAAATCACAGTGGTCGACGACTTATCGATGGGGTTGTTAAGCAACTTACCTGATAGTGACAAGGTGACCTTCATCAAACATGACATCACCGATCACGACTTCATGTCGGCACTGCTGATCAATGAAAAATTTGACTACATCGTCTTGCTGGCTGCGATCGCTAGTGTTGCCGATTCAGTTGATCGCCCATATTACACCCATGAGATCAACCAAGAAGCCAACCTCAACATCATTGAAACCATTCGTCGCGAACATTTGCCATTGAAGAAATTGTTCTTTGCAAGCTCGGCGGCGGTTTATGGTGAAAACCCGACCTTACCAAAAGTGGAAACGTTAGCCGTTGATCCTTTGACCCAATACGCGGTGGATAAGTATGCGACGGAGCGGGCGATCATCAACTATTCACGGTTGTACGACTTGCCATTTGTCACGGTGCGCTTCTTTAATGTTTTTGGTCCTAAGCAAAACCCAGCGTCACCATATTCTGGGGTGTTGTCCATTATCATGAACGCTTTGCAAAACGACAAACCCTTCACTTTCTTTGGGGATGGTGGCCAAACCCGTGACTTCGTGTTTGTTGGTGACGTGGTGTCTGCCATCATCGGGTTGTTGCACACCCCAGAAGCCCGCGCAGATGTCTTCAACATCGCCAATGGCCAACAAACCACCTTGCAACAAGTTGCAGACGACTTACAAGCCATCACTGGCAAGAAACTCAACGCGACTTACAAAGACGAACGCCTTGGCGACATTCGCGATTCTTACGCTAATGTGGATAAAATCAATGCCTTTGGTTTCATGACTCACACCCCATTGAAGGACGGCTTGAAGATCTACGCCGATTCCGTGAAATAAGTCACAGTTGTGTTACACTGGAATAGAAGAAAAAAATAGGAAGTGCACATTTTGATCACACTGAAATCACCACGTGAAATTGAAGGCATGGCCAAGTCTGGTGCCATTTTAGCAGGGATGTTAGCCAAACTCGACGACATCATCCGCCCAGGCATCTCCAGTTGGGAAATTGAAAAATTCGCCAATGAATGGATCGAATCTCACGGCGCTGTTGCCGCAGAAAAAGGTTTTGAAGGCTATCGCTACGCCACTTGTGTTGCCATCAACGATGAAGTTGCGCATTCGATCCCTCGCAAAGGCTTGATGCTTAAAGAAGGCGACATTGTGTCAGTCGACACCGTTGTCAACTGGCAAGGCTACATGTCTGATGCTTGTCGCTCATATGCAGTCGGCAAAGTGTCTGACAAACGTCAAAAGCTCCTCGACGACACCAAGAAGGCCTTGTACTTGGGCATCGAACAAGCACAAGTCGGTAACCGGATCGGCGATATCGGCCATGCGATCCAACAATTCACCGAAGTTGAAAACAACTACGGCGACGTTCGCGAATTGATCGGCCATGGCATTCAGCCCACCATGCATGAAAGTCCAAACGTCCCACATTATGGTGAAGCAGGGCATGGCTTACGTTTGAAAGCTGGCATGACCATCACCATTGAACCGATGATCACCACTGGGACTTGGAAGATTGCAGCTAAAGAAGTGCCAAATGAAGACTGGGAATATTACGTCACTGCTGACGGCTCTGACTGCGCGCAATTCGAACACACCATTGTCATCACCAACGACGGTCCTAAGATCTTGACCAGCTACGATAAAGAATTTGACGCCAAGTACTTGCTTGACTAATGTCATTTGCCTCATGATGCTTACAACGGTAAGCGTCATGAGGCTTTTTTGTTTTGGTTTAAAAAAGCTTTCGTAACCGCTTGCAATTTAAATTGTGTGATGCTATATTATCGTCAGGAGAAGTGATCAGCTTAGCGCAGGTTGACCGTACCACTTCATGGCGAGGCGGAAGAGCTTCGTTAAACCGAATGAGACAGACCCGCAGCGCCACAGCGACTTTTACGTTTGGTTGTTGTGCAACGTTGGATCTCTCGTATCAGAGTACCGAAACTGTTGGGCCCCTGTGGGGTTCAAACCAGTGACACCGGGTCGAGTTCCCTATGGCGACATAGGAAGAAAGTGACGCCTGTGTGACGAAAGGCTAATGCATTGCTGATTAGTCCCGAACGTGGTCAAGGTCCAATAAGCCAAGGCGACGCAGATACGCACTTGATGTCATCACGCTAGAACGTAATTGAATGGCATACAGCCAAGGATCCACGAAGCAGAATCTTGTTTCGTGGATTTGTTGTGCATTAAATTAAATTCGTCTGCACCTGGTCAAAAAAAGAGCCCAGACATCTCAGTCTGCGCTCCTTTTGCTTACTTCTGATTGAAACTGATGTCCAAATTGACCACACGATTGGTTAAGTAACCTAACGACAAGAAGTCTGCACCACAACCAGCATAATCATGTATGTTGTTGAGTTCGATGCCACCAGAGACTTCCGTTTTGACACCTGCCGGGATCAGCTGTTGCCAAGCTTTCACGGTTTGAGGCGTTTGATTATCGAACATGATGATATCTGCTTGCGCCATGATGGCTTGTTCAACTTGCGAACGCGATTCACATTCAACTTCGATCATTTTCGTTGGACCATTGACGCGACGTAGCAATTGAATCGCCGCATCCAAATCCCCGATCGCCGCCCAATGATTATCTTTGAGCATTGCCATGTCATCAAGGCCTAAGCGATGATTGACGCCGCCGCCGACGCGCACCGCGTATTTATCAAAGACCCGCAAACCAGGAGCGGTTTTGCGCGTATCAAGAATTTGGATGCGGGGGTCAGCTAAAGTATCGACTGCCAATTTCGTTGCCGTTGCGATTCCGGACAACCGCTGCATTAAATTCAAACTCAGTCGCTCTGCCGCAAGTAGCACTGCCAAATCACCATGCACTTCGGCAATCGGGGTGCCAGCCGCGACGACTTCGCCTTCTTGAACCAGTGCGCGATAGTCGACGTCAGCGTCGAGTATGCGATATAAGAATGCTGGTATTTGTAACCCAGCGATCACGCCGCCAGTTTTCGCCAGATATACACCGGCCCCATGGCGTCCAGTCAATAATGGGGCAGTGAGATCGCCGCGACCGAGATCTTCATTTAAAAATTGTTGTAAAGCAGGGGCGACTTGCTTAAAGCTTAGCGGCATTGTCAGCCACCTGCGATTCTGTGACGTCTTCGATGTTTTCATCTTTGACCCCGAACACTAAGACCAGCAACGCGATGATCAACATCCCGACGAACAAGCCGAAAACGCCATGAATGTCAAAACCGGCATCAAACAACCAACCCACTAAAAATGGTCCCACAGTCGCGCCGATACGACCGATCGATTGCGCAGTACCCATCGCCGTGCCGCGAATAATTTTAGGAAATTGGCCAGGAGTCAAGGCAATCAACGTCCCCCAAGCCCCGAGATCAAAGAAGGAAAGCGCAGCGCCGGCGACTAAGATCATCGCAGTGGAGCTTGCGTTACCAAAGACTAACGCTGCGACAATGGTGCCGATCAAGTAGATCCCCATGATCAACTTGCGACTGACCTTACCCATCAACCATGCGGCTAAGTAATAACCTGGCAATTGGGCGATACTCATCGCCAAGGTGTAGCCTAATGAGTTGACGATCGAAAAGCCGCGCATAGTCAACACACTAGGCAACCATAAGAAGATACCGTAGTAAGTCAACATCACGATAAACCACATCACACTTAACGTGGCCAGTGGCTTGAAGTGAGCAGGCTTCATTAATTCTGCAAATGGGGCATGAGCCGTTTTTTCATGAACTGGTTCTGCAGGCAAATGTTCCCGCAAAATAAAGGCATATAATGCCGCGACTAAAGTAGCGGCAACAGCGATCCGCCAACCAAATGTCGGCATCACCAGGTAAGCGATCAAGCTCGCCACGATCCAACCCCAGGCCCAGAAGCTATCGCCTAACACCAACATTTGCGACCGCTTAACGCCGGTGAAGTGATCCGCCAACATCGTCGCTGCCACTGGGAGTTCACCACCAAGGCCAAAGCCGGTGACCACGCGAATGGCCATGAACCATTCAACGTTTGGGGCAAAGGCTAACGCTAAATTACTAGCAGAAAACAAAATCAATGTGCCCATCAACACATGCTTGCGGCCGAACGCATCGGCTAAGCGACCGCATAATAAGGCGCCAAAGATCATCCCGATGGACGTCATCGCACCGACTAAGCCTAATTGGGTTCCCGTCAGTGACCACTCAGTTTTGAGCAGCGGCATAATAAATGATAGCAAGGCAACATCCATGGCATCAAACAGCCAGGCAGTGCCGACGATCAATAATAAGTGCTTAGGTGTCTTCATCTTTTCCTCCGACCTCGATTTGATTTAATAAATGTATTCGAGGTTGATTATGAGCTTACACCCAAGACCTGACACAGTCAAGATATGGCCGTCAATTCAATTGTAAGGGCACGATAAGACATGAGTCGATCAAGTTGTTGGGCACCGATATTAAATCAATCGTGTAAAAACGAAATGAATATAACTAAATTGATAACAATCTATTGACACTGTGTCAACAAACGGTATACTGAATTTTGTTGACACGGTGTCATTTTACACAAAAGGGGAAAAACCATGGTTTCCACAATGTATCAAAATCTCCCGCAACCAAAGCAAAACCGCGTTGAAGCGGCGCTGCTGAAAGAATTCTCTGACCATTCACTGGCAACGGCGCAAGTTGCTCGGATCGTGAAGGATGCTGGGATCGCGCGCGGCGCGTTTTATCATTATTTTTCTGATTTAGAAGATGCCTATTTGTATTTGTTCGGCCAGGTGATGGCAGTGGTGCATCAGCATGTGCCTCGTTCAGGCGATATGTATCAAGCGACTGCCGATTTTATCACTGGCGTCGTCGATTCGCAGTATCACGACTTGTTGCGGCAACATTATGCGCATAACGCCGCGATGTTACCGAGTCACCAACCAACAACCAACTTGTCATCAGTCGCGTGGGCGCAAATGACGTTATGCCATGAAACCATTCGACTCGCGTTGATCGATCCAGCACATCAAAGTCAGCATTTGGCGAATTTGAAACAGGCATTGGCCAAATTGTCTGACTAATAAAGGGGAAATTTTATGTTTTTGGCGTTAAAAGAAATGCGCAAAGAAAAATTGCGTTACAGCTTGATCATTGCCATGATCGTGTTGATCAGCTATTTAATTTTCATTCTCACCAGCTTGGCATTAGGCCTCGCGCAACAAAACACGGATGCGATCAATTCATGGGGCATGCAAAGTATCATTATGAACAAAGATGCCGACATCAGCTTATCGCAATCGTTGATCCAAAAATCCCAAGCGCCAAAAACCTTGCCAAAGTCGCAAGCTTACATCGCCCAAGCTCCGATCGTGGCCAAAAAGTCCGGCCATGACCAAGTGTCAGGCACTTTTATCGGCCTTGATAACAGTCAATTTGTGGCCAAAAACATCACCTTGACTAGCGGCCACTTGGCAAAGAGCCGTTATCAATTAGTCGTCGATGATGCCTTTAAAGAATCTGGCTACAAGCTCGGCGATACGTTCAAACTCAATGGCAATGACCATGCTTATAAAATCGTCGGCTTCACCCACAATGCGAAAATGAGTGTTGCCCCAGTGGTATACGGACGTTTATCTGCTTGGGCCACTTTGAAAAATGTGCCGACGACCATGATCGCCAGTGCGATCGTCTCCACGAAAACAACGCCGAAAGCCGGCAATTCAGCCTTACATACTTACGACAAAAATGCCTTTGTTCAAAAGTTACCAGGATATTCTGCCCAAAATATGACTTTTGAAATGATGATCGGCTTTTTGATGGTGATTTCGTTGATCGTCATTGCGGTGTTCTTATATATTTTGACCATGCAAAAACAACAAAACTACGCGGTGTTGCGCGCACAAGGCATCCCTGGGTCTGTTTTAGTCAAAAGCACCTTGAGCCAAGCCTTTTTAATGGTGATCTCAGGGCTTGTGATCGGGGTGATCTTAACTGTCGCAACGGCTATGGCGATGCCAAGTGCGGTGCCGATGGCCTTTGACGTTCCCATTTTAGGGGCTGTAGCGTTAGCACTCGTCATCATTGCGATGCTCGGCGCGGTGATCCCAGTGCGCAGTATTTTGAAAGTTGACCCTGTCAGCGTGATCGGAGGCTAATGATGCAAGCATTAAAAATTGAACATGTCGATCAATTCTTCGGCACAGGCGCTAGTCGCGTCCAAGTGTTACATGATGTGAATTTTGAAGCCAAAGCTGGCGAACTGAGCTTGATTTTAGGGCCTTCTGGCAGCGGCAAAAGTACCTTGTTGACGATCGCTGGCGGTTTGCTGACGCCGACAAACGGCAGTGTGCAAGTGGCAGGCGTTGAATTAGGGAAAGCCTCTGCCAAACAAAAAGAACAATTGCGTCTCAATCACTTAGGTTTTGTCTTACAGGCTTACCACTTGTTGCCATTTCTCACCGTAAAAGAACAATTTAAGTTAGTTGACCAAGTGAAAAAAACTGGTAACCTAAGCCAAGCGGCACTGGCCCAATTGTTAGAAGAGCTCGGCTTAACGCCATTTGTTAATGCCTATCCTGGTTCGCTTTCTGGTGGGCAACAACAACGTGTGGCGATCGCGCGGGCGTTGTATCCAGATCCTGCAGTGGTACTTGCTGATGAACCAACAGCAGCGCTTGATTCGACCCGGGTCATGCAAGTTGGTGAACTGTTACAACACTTAGCTCATGATCGTCAAAAAGCCGTGGTGATCGTGACCCATGATGTGCGGTTGCGGCCATTGGCAGATCATGTGTACGACATGGTCGACGGGCGCTTAAGTGAAGCAAAGGCGATCGACTAACTTTTTGTTGGTAATTGATGAGAATCGCCGCGCAACAATTGTCATTTAACTGAAACAATTGTATTATATGGATGACAACTGCATGCGCCTAGGTCAAAAGCTGATCCTATGGTCTCGCAACCGCTTAAAATTCTGCAGTGTTCGTCAAAACTTCACATTCTAGGTCTAGGCTTTAGGTGTGATATAATTACTGCGAATTTTTGTTGCATTGGATTTGCAGTCAAGGAGTGAATCATCCATGAAGAACAAACGTGTCTGGATCGGCAGTGTGGTGGTGATCGCATTATTAGCCTTTGGTGGCTACGCAATGCGTTCGCATCATTACCAAAACCGGTTTCTACCAAAAACCCAAGTGCTTGGCGTAGATGTCGGCAACCAGACAGTGACCCAAGCGAACAAGACGTTGCGAAAGCATTTTACCAATACCTCATTGAAGTTTGTTGATCAAAATCAAACAGTTGCCACGGCTTCTGGCACTGAGTTAGGGTTGAAGCAAAACTTTACCCAAACCTTGACCCAGTTGCTTAAAAAGCAAAACCCTTGGGCCATGTCTGCAACTGTGTTGGCCCAAAGCCAAGATAAAGCGACCTTGACCAATGGCAACACCACTTTAGTCAACACCACTAAGCAAATCACCGCGAAGCTCAACCAAACGCGCAAAGCACCAGTTGATGCCAAAGTGGTTGCCCAAAGTGGCAAATATGTGGTGCAAAAAGAACAAGCTGGTAATCAAATTGACGCAACAAAATTGGCAACAGCAGTGACCAAAGCGGTGTCCACCGACAAAACCAAAGTTGATGTCACCAGCACCTATACCCAACCGAAAGTCACTTCTGATTCCGACAGCTTGAAAAAGGCGGCCACGGAATTATCTAAAATTGCCAGCATCAAAGCGCAAGTGAAGATCACCAACCAGTTGATCACGATCCCAACCGATAAATTACAAAGTTGGTTGAGTTATGATAACGGCGTGCAAGTGGATCTGGCCAAAGTGGAAGCTTATACCGCAGAACTGGCTAACACTTACAACACTTACGGTAAGACGCGCACCTTCAAGTCAACGAAACGTGGTACCGTCACAGTGCCAGCAGGGACTTATGGGTGGACTATTTTACAAACGGCGACAGCCAAGAACTTAGTTGCTGAAATCAAAAAAGGCCAAGACTTCACCAAAGAAGTGTCTTACGAAGGCTCCGGCTACCATAGCGATGGCACTGATATCGGTAGCACTTATGTCGAAGTTGACGTCCAAAACCAACATGAGTACTTCTATCAAAATGGCAAGCTGGTGCTTGACTCTGATGTCGTCACCGGTAAACCTGGCCAAGATACCCCTAAAGGTGTCGATTTCGTTTGGGCCAAAAATCGCGATAAAACCTTAACTGGGAAAAACGACGATGGTTCTAATTACGCGTCGAAGGTATCTTATTGGATGCCGATCGATTACACCGGCGTTGGCTTACATGATGCCCCATGGCAACCGAAATTCGGTGGCGATTGGTACAAACAACACGGCTCTCACGGTTGTGTGAACAACCCAGTCGCCTTTATGGCGAAACTATACGACGCGGTGCCACTGGGGACACCTGTGATCGTCTTTTAACACCAAAGGGCAAGACTATTGAAGTCTTGCTCTTTTTTGTTTGCGCGGAAATTTCTCCTGTTGGCAGTCTGCGGTATACTAAGGCCATTATCAAAATGTTCGGAGGTCAGGTTTTTGGATTATCAAACCAGCGTTTCCTATATTCACCACTTACCCCGGCTTGCTAAAGATGGTAGTTTGAATCGCATCACAGCGTTGCTTGAAGCGATGGGTAACCCGCAACAAGATCAAAACTATATTCATGTCACCGGGACTAACGGCAAAGGATCTGTTGCCAATGCCATCAGCCATATTTTAGAAGCCAGCGGGTTAACCGTGGGGCTGTTTACTTCGCCTTTTATTATGCGGTTCAACGAACGGTTGCGGATCGATCATCATGATATTGAAGATGAGCGTCTTGCGGCCCTGACCACGCATGGGGCACAAGTCTTGCAAGATCTGCAAACCCAGCGTCCTGGGTTTGTGGTAACAGAATTTGAATTTATCACGGCACTGGCACTTGCGTATTTCAAAGCAGAACAAGTGGATGTCGCGGTGATCGAAGTCGGGATCGGTGGACGTGAAGACTCTACAAATGTCATCATGCCCAAAGTTGCGGTGATCACCAGCGTCGGCATGGATCATCAAGCATTGTTAGGCAACACGTTGACTAGTATTGCTGGACATAAAGCCGGGATCATTAAACCAAATGTCCCGGTAGTGACCGGCATTTTACCAGCAGAAGCGCAAGTCGTGATCGCTGATCGCGTGGCGGCGATGCACAGCAAGTGGTTGCAATATGGTGAAGATTTTTCCGCCAAGCACCCAACCATTTTTGACTGGGGGATGCATTTTGACTATGACAGCACGAATGATCGGATGCGGCAGTTGACGATGCCGTTAGTCGGGAGTTATCAACCTGCCAATATGGCAGTGGCGATCACCGCTGCGAAAACTTATGCGCAAGCCGTTGACTGGCCATTGAGCGACCGCGAGATCACCAAAGGCGTCAAAGCCAGCGTTTGGCCTGGTCGGATGGAGAAAATTTCTGATCAACCGTTGATCATTCTCGATGGCGCCCACAATCCTCAAGGTATTCACGGCTTAGTGAAAACCCTTGATCGATTGTTTGGTCAACAACCAGTGACGATCATCGCTGGCGTGTTAAAAGATAAAGCCGTGGAAACGATGATTTCAGCGTTATCAGGTCGCGACCATCGTTTGTGGCTGGTGCCAGTGCCAGATACGCCGCGGGCAACAAAAGTCGGCGATTACCCTGACAACGTCACGCACTTTGACTCGTGGCAACAAGCACTGGCAGCCTACACGCAAGAACATAGTGAAGAACCTTTGATCATCACCGGTTCGTTGTATTTGGTATCAGCAGTTAGACAAGCACTGATAGGTACTGGTAATGATTAAGGCGGTGTGCTTTGACCTGGATGGCACGTTGGTGAACTCTGAGCGGTTGTATGTTCAAGCAAACGTTAAAGCAGCCCAACAATTAGGCTATCGCTTGCAGACAAGTGATTTTTTGCCGCTAGTGGGGATCAGTGATGATGCCTTCCAAACTGCACTCGACTGCCTCATCAAGCCCGCCCAACAAACGCAATTTATTCAATTGACGCAAAAGCTCGTTGATCAACGCATCGCCCAAGCCACCAGTCTTGCGCAACCTGGTGCAAATTTATGCTTGCAGCACTTGAAAGCTCGAGGCGTCACCTTGGCGATCGTGACCACATCCGCCGCTGACTACACCAAGCGAATGCTTCAAAATACAGGATGGTCGAAAATGTTTGCCGTCGTGATCACAGGTGTTGCTGGTGCCGCAAAGCCGGCACCTGATTTATATCTGGAAGCACTGAAACAGCTGCAACTGACGCCGCCGCAAGTGTTAGCCGTCGAGGATAGTCCAGTAGGCGTCCAAGCTGCTGTTGCTGCAGGCATTCAATGTGTTCAAGTGCAAGATCTGGCACCACAAAGCGACCTGGCAGACGCTCAAGTCGAAAATTTAATCGAATTGAAAAAAATGTTTTGCGCCTAAATTGCGTATTTATATAGTGAGGGGGAAATACAATGAAACCTGATCTATATGAACGAATTGTCAAAAACGGTGCCAGTGCGTTAAGTGATGCGGAACTTTATCGTGTCTTGTTGCGTAACGGCAGCAAAGGCACCACAATGGCACAAACCGTTGCTGAACTGCAAGGGCGTTTTCCAGATTTTCGCGGGTTGAATGCCGTGGATGCGGAGTTGTTGATGACCTTTGCCGGCATCGGTTTAAGTAAAGCAGCAGGGTTGTTAGCGGCGATCGAATTTGGTCGGCGGGTGATGGAACAAAGTACCAAACGTTATGGTGAAGTGTTATCAGTTGAAAGCTTAGCTGAAGAGTTGATGCCCCGCCTTGGTGCCAGTCCCCAAGAGCATGTGTTGGCTTTTTTGCTGGACACTCAGTTAAAGTTGATTCAAGAAATGCCGGTCGCAGTGGGTGGATTGACGCAAGCAGACGCCGAGCCGCGAGTGGTGTTCAGTCAAGCATTAAAAGTGCATGCCGCAAGTTTGATTTTAGTGCATAACCATCCCAGTGGACATGTCCTCCCGAGTCAAGCAGATATCGACGTGACGGCGCGGTTTGTCCAAGTCGGCGAGTTGATCGGGGTATCTGTGTTAGATCACGTGATCATTGGGGCACATGATTATTATTCGTTTGCAAGCCACCACCAAGGGTTAAATTTTTTCAAATAATCCCTTAACTGTGCGAATTTGCCGGCTGATCACAGCAGTGGGAATGGAAGTTGTGCTATAATCTGTTAGACCACATTACAGAAACGCGTTGAAGGAGAGAACATCTTGTTTGGATTAGGAGCTAAAAATATCGGGATCGATCTCGGCACTGCTAACACCTTAGTTTATGTCGACGGCAAAGGCATCGTTTTACACGAACCTTCTGTTGTTGCCAAAAACACCCAATCTGGCGAAATTATCGCTGTAGGTGAAGAAGCCCGGGCCATGATCGGCCGCACCCCGGCGAACGTGACCGCGATCCGCCCAATGAAAGACGGCGTGATCGCTGATTACGACACGACCGCTGCGATGCTGAAGTATTTCATGGAAAAAGCCCTCGGTGGCAATGGCGCCCATCCAGAAGTGATGATCTGTGTCCCAAGCGGCGTCACTGAAGTTGAAAAGCGCGCTGTCATCGACGCTGCCAAAGTTGCCGGCGCTAAAGAAGCCTTCGTTATTGAAGAACCTTACGCCGCTGCTATCGGTGCAGGCTTGCCAGTCATGGATCCAACTGGTTCCATGGTAGTTGATATCGGCGGTGGGACCACGGATGTTGCCACGATTTCCTTAGGTGGCATTGTCTCCAGTCGCTCTATTCGCATGGCTGGTGACAAAATGGATGAAGCCGTGATCTCTTATGTTCGCCAACAATATAACTTATTGATCGGTGAACGCACCGCTGAAGATATTAAAATGGAAATCGGTTCAGCCTCGATCGAACGGGCCAAAGAAATCGACGGCATGACCATTCGTGGCCGTGACTTGTTGACTGGCTTGCCAAAGACCGTTGAAGTCACTGCCGTTGACATTGCCAACGCCATTAACGAAGCAGTACTTGCCATCATTGATGCCGTTAAGGAAACTTTAGAAGAAACCAGCCCGGAAATCGCAGCCGATGTCATCGACCACGGTATCGTGTTGACTGGCGGCGGTGCCTTGTTGAAGCACTTGTCTGAAGTGATCTCTGATGCTGCGCAAGTGCCAGTGTTCATCGCCCAAGACCCATTGGACTGTGTTGCCATTGGGACTGGCGAATCGCTGAAAAACATTGAGGTTTTGAAGAAACACTAAGCCGTAGAATGAGAGCGAGTGTGACATGAACAAGTTCTTCTCAAATAAAAAACTGATCGTGGTCATGGTCGCGATTTTGCTGAGTTTGGGCATGATCTCTTTTTCAGTGGCAGTGCGCGATAAGAAAAGTACGCCACCAGTGATCCAGCAAGTCGGCAACGACGTGGTGGGCATTGGCGCGCGGATCGTTTCAGCGCCTGCGCAGTGGGTCAAAGGTGGTTTGGATGATATTTCTGATTTGATGAATGCTTACAGTGAAAATAAATCGCTGAAAGCTCAAATTGAAGACCTCGCCCAAACTAAGGTCCAAAACCAAACCTTACGCACTGAAAATAAAGCCTTGAAAAAGCAACTCAAACTCGATGGCACGTTGACAGATTATGATCAAATCAACGCCTCAGTGATGTTACGCAGTCCTAGCGACTGGCGCAACATGGTTACCATCAACAAAGGCTCTGGCGCTGGCGTCAAGAAAAATATGCCAGTAATGTCAGGGTCTGGGGTGGTTGGCCGCGTTGTTGAAGTCAACAAAACCAATGCCAAAGTTGAGATCCTTTCCACGGATAACAAAGCGGCAGATCATTTTGCCGCGCAAATCACCACAGCAAGCGGTGACACGATCAATGGTGTGATCACTGGCTACCAAGCCAAAACCGGCTATTTGATCTTAGGTCAGCTCAATACTGAAAAAAATATCAAAAAAGGCCAGCAAGTGGTCACCTCAGGGCTTGGTGGTGCCACGCCTAAAGGACTGTTGTTAGGGACTGTCGAAACCATCAAAAAAGATGATTACGGCTTAGCCAACACTGTTTACTTGAAGCCAGCTGCCAACCTTGATGACTTAAGTGTTGTCACAGTGATCGCACGCACGATCGCCAGCAACTAACATGGACCGGGACTGCGACTTGTGCGTCCCGGTTTTTGTGTTTAATGCTGTTCCAGTGATTTGAAATTGGGACTCCAGCTGGCTTGCCGCTACATCGTGAGGGTCCGAATCGGAGCTAACTTGGACGTTTCGCTACGCTCACCGCCAAGTGGATCTCCACCTGCGGCTTTCCGTAAGCGACATGTCGCTTACGAGAAGCTCACGATGTAGCGGCGGCCAGCTTCCGTCCCAACTTCAAATCACTTCCACTGCGCTAGCCTGCAGTCACCTGATGGCTACGACTTGTGATACGGAAGTCAATGTCATGGTTAGTTTGATGAACGACGTCACAGCGTCTACGGGTTGATTTGTATGATTGGTACACCAATCAAGAAAAGCTGTGGGCGGAAATGATTTGGCAGAACGTAGGTGAACTGGACAATTGCCTGTGGTAGTGAAAGAACATCGGCGTGCTTTGCCGATTTCTGCAGACGGCCGCACTGGCAACTGGTCCAAAACGCCTTCGTGTCGCCAAATCGTCGGAGCCCATAGATTTTCGAACCGATTGGTAATCTGTTCGATTTTTAGGAGGAACTATGCAAACGAAGCGTCCTTTTACTGGCCATGGCTGGGTGTTATTGATGCTACTAGTAGCACTACTACTTGACGGCGTCTTAAGCTTAGTGCTCGGCCAGTGGATCATGACCGCACAATTTTCTGGGATCCCAGAGTTGACCTTGATCACGTTGTTGATGATCGTGATCTTTTTGCCAGATGAACAATATATCGTGTGGTATGCAGTGGCCTTTGGCTTGCTGTTTGACATGGTTTATACTGGGATCATTGGGATCAACGCGTTGATTTGGCCATTGATCGTCTACATTGCGATGCAACTGCGGCAGTTTATTCCCAAGTCGCCATTATTTGTCGGCGCGTTAGTGGTGATCGCCGTGACGATTTTTTGTGTCGCTGATAATTTAATGAATGAATTTATCGGCTATGGGACCACGAACTTCTCGACGTTGATCTCAGTGCACATGGGGCCAAGTTTATTGGTAAATTTAGTCGGGTTTGCGATTGTGTATTTGCCTTTGAGCCGATTATTGATAAACTTAAAGAGAAGTTAGTGAACGCCACCGGCTTGCCGGTGGTGTTTTAGTAGCGGGGGAGACCCTATGAGAGGTGAGAGCGTGGATGCAGTGATTCTAAAAGGGCGCAAAGACGGTTTCGAGTTACAATTAACCGATACTGCCGCATGGGATGCCATTTTGACAGACCTTGACGCCTTATTGCAAAAATTAGCCAGCGATGCGCCAGAAGGGAATGTTGAATTCAAGTTGTTATCAGGCAATCGCTTGTTAACTGCTGATCAACAAACCCAGATCCAGCGCCTATTTGATCGCTTTGGACGCTTTGAGATCAAGTCGTTGACCGCCAATGTTGAAGACCCCAGCGCCTTCAAAGCGAAGTTATTGGCGCAAGCAACGCATATCGTTGGTGGGATCGTGCGCTCTGGCCAAAGCTTAGAGTTCCATGGTGACGTGGTGTTTGTCGGTACCTTGCATGTTTCTGGCACGTTAAAAGCGACAGGGAGCATTTTCGTTTTAGGTCACGTGGAAGGGTTACTGATCGCTGGCGCGGCTGGCGATACCAGTGCCGTGATCGCCGGTGACATCAGCCATGCTGGACAAATTCGCATCGCCGACACTGTTGAGATCATTGACAAAAATGATTATTCAGCAGATACCTTGTCATATATCAACGATCTACATATTTTGGAACACGGACACGTCGCCGACTTATCGAAGATGCGGCCGAAACTTTTCCGGAAACTGGAGGACTTGTAATTGGGAACAGCATTAGTTGTCACCTCAGGTAAAGGCGGGGTCGGTAAAACCACCACCAGTGCCAACATCGGTACGGCGCTGGCATTACAAGGCAAGCGCGTGGTGTTATTGGATCTTGATATCGGCTTGCGGAACTTGGATGTCGTGTTAGGTTTATCCAACCGCATTATTTATGATATCGTCGATGTCACCACTGGTCGGGCAAAATTGCATCAAGCGTTGATCAAAGACAAACGTTTTGATGATTTGTTATATGTGTTGCCTGCCGCTCAAAATGCGGAAAAAGATGCTTTAGAACCAGAACAAGTCAAAGACATCGTGGCGCAATTACGTGATGAATTCGACTTTATTATTTTGGATTCACCTGCAGGGATCGAACAAGGCTTCCGTAATGCGGTTGAAGGTGCCGATGGGGCCATCGTGGTCACCACCCCTGAGATTTCAGCGGTTTCTGACGCCGATCGCGTGGTCGGCTTGCTGGAACAACGCGATATGGTGTATCCACCACGTTTGGTGATCAACCGCATTCGCTTAAAAATGATGGATGATGGTCGCGCGATGGACGTTGATGAAATCACCCAACATCTAGGCATCGATTTGCTAGGGATCATTATCGATGATGATGATGTGATCGCCACTTCCAACAAAGGCGATACCGTGGTGATGGATCCTGACAATTTAGCGTCTAAAGGCTATCGCAACATCGCTCGGCGTTTGATGGGAGAATCAGTGCCGTTGATGAAGCTGGAACAAAAGAAAGTCGGCTTTTGGCAACGGTTATTCCACCGCGGCTAAAATCTTTGTGAAAAGTTTTCCGCCAAAAGCTTGACAAAACATTAAAAGTTGATTAATGTTAGTCACATAATAAATCAATGCGTTGAGTGGAACTGGTTTTGCGTGATGACGTTAAGCGAGCTTGGAAAGGTGAAAGCCAAGCCGTCACCGCATGACCTCACATCCACGAGTGCACCGCTGAAATCAGTAGGCGATGCCGGTTGGCTCGTTATCGCCGTGGTTGAAAAACACAATGAGGCTCGTGAAGTGATTCATGGGCGAACATGAGGTGGCACCGCGGCATTCAAGTCGTCCTCAAACAGCTTTGGCTGTTTGAGGACTTTTTTTGTTCCTCGAAAATGTTTTTCAACCACACGAGGTTTGCGTTGTGAAGCGCAAGCGAAGTGAGGTGGCACCACGCGTTCAGCGTCCTCTCGTACGAGTATTCGTATGAGTGGGCGTTTTTTATTTTCGACAAAAAGCCAAGGAGGCAGTGACATGAAATATGTATTAGAAATTTTACCGGCATTATTATCAGGGATGAAATTGACGCTTGGCGTCTTCTTTCTCACATTGATCGGCTCCATTCCATTGGGGATGTTGTTATCCGTAGGGTTGATGAACAAAGCCAAAAACATTCTTGGCAAGTTGATCAATTGGTTCTTAACTGCTTATGTGTGGTTATTCCGTGGGACCCCATTATTGCTACAGTTGATCTTCGTCTTCTACGGTTTACCTTTGATCGGCATCGTGTTTGACCGGTTCAACGCTGCAATTTTTGCTTTCATTTTGAACTACGCCGCTTACTTTGCCGAAATCTTCCGCGGGGGCTTTGGGGCGATCGAAGAAGGTCAGTTCGAAGCCGCAACAGTGTTGAACTTAACCCGTTGGCAAACCTTGCGTTACGTGGTGATCCCACAAGTCTTGAAAATCGTTTTACCATCGATGGGGAATGAAATCATCAACTTGGTCAAAGATTCCAGTTTGGTTTACGTCATTGGCTTAGGCGACTTGCTTCGTGCCGGTAACGTCGCAACTGCGCGTGATGTTACCTTAGTCCCATTAGTCTTAGTTGGGGCGATTTACTTGATCATGACTGCATTGTTAACTTGGGCACAAAAGAAGGTCGAAAAGTCCTTCTCTTATTACCGCTAGGAGGCCGCTTATGTTAGAACTGAAAAATATTGCCAAATCATTTAATAATCAAGCTGTACTGGCGGACATCGATTTGACCATTGAAAATCACAAAACCTTAGCGATCGTTGGGCCTTCAGGTGCTGGTAAAACCACGCTGTTGCGGATCATTGCAGGGCTTTCAGCTGCAGATGCTGGGGAATTCACTTGGCAAGGCAAAGCGACGACCCCGCAACAATTACGCAAAGATGGCGTCATCGGCGTTGTGTTCCAAGGTTTTGAATTATTCCCGAACATGACGGTGCTGAAAAACATCACCTTAGCCCCAACGCTTCAAGGTGTTTCTGTCGAAGAAGCTGACAAACGCGCTCGCGACTTACTCGAACAACTTGATTTACCTGATCAAGCAGATGCTTATCCTTTCTCTTTATCAGGGGGTCAAAAGCAGCGGATCGCCATTGCCCGGGCGTTAGCCTTGAAGCCTGAGATCTTGTTATACGACGAACCCACCAGTGCCTTGGATCCGAACTTACGTCACAGTGTCGCGAACTTGATCAACGCCTTTAAAGCACAAGGCATGACCCAAGTCGTGGTCACTCATGATATGGAATTTGCCCAAGAAGTGGCAGACACGACCTTCACAGTCAAAAAGCTAGGTGGTGAGCGTTAATGAAACGTTGGTTGAAATTTCTCCTGGTTGCCGCAGTGGCGGTGATCGCAGTTGGCGCTAGCGGTTGTGCCAGGCGCACCGCCAGCAACTCCTGGCCGCGGATCAAACAAGATAAGAAAGTCGTCATTGGCTTAGATGATTCTTTCGTGCCAATGGGCTTCCGTGAAAAAAATGGGCAACTCAAAGGTTTTGATATCGATTTAGCCAAAGCTGTGTTTAAACTTTACGGCGTCAAATGTGATTTCCAGCCGATCGAGTGGTCAATGAAGGAAACCGAACTTAAGAATCAAACCATCGATTTGATTTGGAATGGGTATTCTGCCACCCCTGAACGAGCCAAGAAAGTCGCTTTCTCCGATGATTACTTGGTCAACCACCAATTGCTCGTCACCAAAACCAAGTATAACGTCAACTCCTATGCGGATATGAAAGGCAAAACCTTAGGCGTTCAAACTGGTTCAAGTGGTGCCGCTGCTTTAGATGCAAATCCGAAACTATTGAAACAATACATCAAAGGCGATCCAGTGTTGTATGATTCCTTCACCAATGCTTTCTTGGATCTCAACTCTGGTCGCATTCAAGGGATCTTTATGGATGAAGTGTATGCCCGCTATTACGTCGCACACCAACCAGATCCTTCAAGTTATAAGATCATGGAATCTAAAGGGTTTGATTCTGAAGCCTTTGCCGTTGGGATGCGGAAATCTGATACCGAATTACAAGCAAAGATCAACCAAGGTTTCAAAGTCTTAGAGCAAAATGGTACCATGGCCAAACTCAAACAAAAGTGGTTTGGCGCCGATGCCAAGTAAATATGCTACACTTAAAAGCGTAACCGAAAGCGGGGACGCTTTTTTGGTACCCGGTGCTAGTCAAGGCGGGTTTAGCAGATCAGTTAGCCTAGCGCAACGGATTGCGCCTGGGTTTAGGCGTGATTCGTTGTGCGTAGCTAACTGTGTCTGCGTTGCTTTGACTAGCACGACGACGATGAAGAAAAAGGGGGGCTCGGGCATGTGGCTAGTTTGGACGATCGCGATCATTGTGGTGATCAATGCGGCGTTGGCAATGATCACAGTGTTTTATCAACCGCGCGATATTGCTGCAACTTGGGCCTGGCTATTGGTGTTATTGTTGCTACCAGTGATCGGCTTGGCGCTTTATTGGGTCTTCGGCCGCAAACTTTCGAATCAAAAACTGGAAGCTTTAGCCACCCAAAAACGTTTAGGGATCGATGACATGGTCGCTGCGCAACAAGAAGCCATCGCTGTCGGCCAAGACTTGATCGGACAACAAGAACTTGCCGGCGTGCCAGAGCTGGTGCGTAGTTTGTTGAAAAGTGACAACGCACTAGTCACTACCATGAATGATGTCAAATTGTTGTTCACGCAAGCAGCCTACTTAAAAGCAATTTTTGCTGATCTTGAAGCGGCGCAAGATCATATCCATTTAGAAGTTTATGCGTTGGCACCTGATGATATCGGGTTGAAGATCCGTGATCTTTTAGCAAAAAAGGCTCGCACTGGGGTCAAAGTCCGCGTGATGTATGATGCGTTTGGCTCCCATCGCTTGAACCGCAAGTTTTGGGAACCGGTGATGCAAGCAGGTGGCCTTGTCGAAGCATTCTTTGCCACCAAATTAGCGCGGGCAAATCCTCGCATCAATTTCCGCAATCATCGCAAAGCCTTAGTGATCGATGGCAAAGTGGGATATTTAGGCGGCTTTGACCTCGGTCGTAGCAAAAAGCGTTGGCAAATCACCCGTGACCTTGAACTACGAATTGAAGGCCAAGCTGTGGCCGTCATGCAGGCACGCTTTTTCATGGATTGGAACACCACTGCCAAAATTAAAAAAGTCCATTTTCAAGCGGCATACTTTCCACAACCTGATGATCACGGCGACGTGACCATGCAAGTCGTGTCTAGCGGCCCTGAACAAACGCATGAAACGTTGAAACTTGGGTACTTGCGGATGTTTGCGCAAGCCAAAACCAGCATTTTAGTACAATCGCCTTATTTTGTCCCAGATGATAGTTTACTGGATGCCTTGATCATTGCGGCAAACGCTGGCATCGATGTCCAAGTGATGGTACCACGGCACACTAATCAACCGTTAATGGCAGCGGCGAGTCGTTTTTACTTAGATCGTGTGGTCGCCGGTGGTGGCAAAGTCTTCTATTATGAAGCAGGATTTTTACACACCAAAGCAGTGATCATCGATGGGCGGATCTTAGCCACTGGGACGGCCAATATGGATATTCGCAGTTTCAAATTGAATTTTGAACAGGCGGCGGTGATTTATGCCCCAAACTTGGCGCAACAAGTCGTGCGCCAGTATCAAATGGATTTGATCAATGCAACGCCTTACACCATGATGGCGGTGACCAAGCGTTCGCGACACTCGCGGTTGACCTCTGAGTGGGCGAGGTTGTTGGCACCAATTTTGTAAGATATCACCAACGGATTCGATAAGGCTTCAAACTTGGATATATTCATTACGCATGTTATGATAACGCTTGTAGTTGAGAATTGTCCGTCACAAAGGGGAGCCATTGGCTGAGAGTGGGGAGACCCAGACCCTTCGAACCTGTTCGTTAATACGAGCGTAGGGATTGTGAACGTCGCAAGTGCGACCTTCTTTGTGGACGGACACACAAAGGAGGAATTGTGATGCAAAGCACTCACAAACATTTACAAATTGTTTTAGAAGTCGCGATCATTGCTGCATTTGCGATGGCGTTGGAATATATCCCGCATAAAACTGGGATCTCTGGTGTGGAAATGAGTTACGGGTTGATCCCCATCAGCGTGTTAGCTTTGCGCCGCGGCGTGGGTCCAGCAATGGCTGCCGGTTTAACTTGGGGTTTGCTTGACATGTTACTCATCGGTATCGGTGAAGGCAGCGTCTTAAATGTCACCCAAGGCATTATCGAATATCCCATCGCCTTTACCGTTGCTGGCTTAGGTGGCTTGTTCTACAAGCCGTTTCAAAAAGCCCTTGCGGATAACGCTCATGCTAAAGTGTTAGGTTGGACTTGGGCAGCCGTCATCCTAGGCGTTGTGGCCAAATACTTGTGCCATTTTTACGCCGGGATCATTTTCTGGGGGAGTTACGCACCAAAAGGGATGCCAGCATGGATCTACTCGTTGGCTGTTAACGGCGGTTCTGCCATTGCCACTGGTTTGTTAGGTTTGATCGTATTATCTGCATTAGTCACCATGGCCAAGCATTTGTTCTTACCAAAAGCTGCTGGGCGTTTAGCCGCCAATTAAAATCAATCTCTTGAAAGGACAAGCAAAAATTGAAGCTTGTCCTTTTTTAATGCCATCGCTGTTCGGTAATTTCATGTTTGCTGTCGCCTGAAGACTATCCAATAGGTATGCCCCAGCTGGTTATGGCATTTGGTTTAATGAACGGCGAGGCAACCTCTGCGGGTTTGATCTGTAAGCTAACGAGACTAACCAAGAAAAGCTGTGGACGGAGATGATTTGGCAAAACGAAGGTGAATTGGACAATTGCCTGTGGGAGTGAAATCAAGTGAAACGCCGGACTTTGGCGGTTCGCGCTGATTTCACCGGTAAATATTGAAACAAAGCGTTCTTCTTTGGTTCAATATTTAGGTGCAAGAACATCGGCCGGTTTTGCCGATTTCTGAAACCGGCCGCACGGCAACTTGTCCAATTCACCGTAGTGACGCCAAATCGTCGGAGTCCACAGCTTTTCGTGCCGAAGGCGTAGTGGTATCGCTGGCTGGAAAATCAAATTGACACTTTCACTGCCGGACATTCATTGGGTGAGATGGTTTAATCGTTTTGAAACGCACGTAAAAATTCCCCTAGGTTTAGTCATTTTTCAATGGCCAAACCTAGGGGAATTTTGATTACGTTAGCCGAATGCGGCAACAGAGCCTAAGATCGCACCAAGGATAGTGACGATGAGCATGGCCCAAGCGGCAATATGGGTGATCCACCAGAATTTCGTTCGTGTTTTCTTCATCATGACACCTCCTTTGTACCGATTTTCTATGAGTTCTAGTTTACCTGTTTCTTAAGTTGGCGGCAAATCATTTTGTGTGTCTTTTTTTGTGCGGTAAGATTAGGTATGATAAATAAAAACAGGAGGTGCCACCATGTTAACGATTTTGGCGATCGGCTTACCGATTATTTTTTGGATCGTGTTGCTGGTGATCATCGGTAAGTTCAACTATCGTCATAATCTTTTGTTTTGGGTGATGATCGTGGTGAACTTTTTAGCGATTTGGCAACTGACGCAACAACATGCGGGCACCTATTTATGGGCATGTTTTCTCGCTGCGATCGTGGCCGCGATTTTAGTGGTTGCCTTGCTGATCATTAATGAGCATGATGTGTTTTTACGCCGGTATGCCCATTTACTGGCCCGTGTCGAGGTATTGGCTACCACATGTTGGTGGTTCGCCGCAATTTTCTTCCAAAAATAGGGCCGATCCCCCACTTTTTAAACCTATGCTGAACCCTTGCAACCACTGTGTTGTGAGGGCTTTTTTGTTACAAATGTTAAGAATGTCACGCAATGGGGGAGAATGTGGGGATGATTGTGGTGGAACGTGGGGGAATGTGGTAGACTTAACTCAACGTTGGGAGGTGATCCCATGCTCATGGGTGAGTTTCATCACAGCATCGATACCAAAGGGCGGTTGATCGTACCTGCGAAATTTCGCGAAGTGCTCAACCCTTCTTTCGTATTGACCCGGGGCATGGATGGTTGCTTGTTCGGCTACCCGCAAGCCGAGTGGCAAAAACTGCAAGAAAAATTAACAGCTTTGCCATTAACGAAAAAAAGTGCGCGGACGTTTTCTCGGATGCTGTTGTCAGGAGCAGCTGAATGCGAACTTGATAAACAAGGGCGCATCAATCTCCCGAACAACTTGATCGAACATGCAGCATTGAACAAAGATTGCGTGTTGATCGGCGTCTCCAATCGCATTGAAATCTGGGCTGCTGAGCGTTGGCAAAAATATGCTGACGAGGCAGAAGATGATTTTGATGAATTGTCAGAAAACTTGATCGACTTCGGGTTATAAACTATGACTGAATTTAAACATGAAACCGTACTATTAAAAGAAGCCGCCGCGAACTTAAAGGTTCAACCCAACGGCACATACGTCGATGCGACCCTAGGGCGTGCCGGACATACTAAAGAGATCCTCAGTCAAATGGATGGTGGCGCGTTATACGCGTTCGACCAAGATCAACAAGCCATTGACGCAGTGACTAAAGCCCTGGATCCACTGCCTGAGAACTTGCATTTGATTCATACTAACTTTCGCAATTTGCAACAAGCACTTGCTGAACGCGATGTCACAGGGGTTGATGGCGTCTTATATGATCTTGGCGTGTCGTCACCACAATTTGATGATTCTAAACGCGGTTTTTCTTATCGCTTTGACGCACCACTGGATATGCGGATGGATCAAAGTCAAACGCTAACCGCTAAAATCGTGATCAATGACTGGTCGTTCAATGATTTGGTCCGGATCTTCAACCGCTATGGTGAAGAGAAGTTTGCCAAATCCATTGCCAGACAAATCGAACAAGCGCGGGCGGATCACACCATTGAAACGACTTTTGAATTAGTGGAATTGATTAAACAAGGGATCCCTGCTAAAGCGCGTCGTACTGGTGGCCACCCGGCTAAACGGGTGTTTCAAGCGGTGCGCATCGCCGTCAATGACGAACTTGGGGCTTTAGAAGCGAGTTTGGAACAAGCGGTCAGCTTGTTGAATCCAGGTGGTCGCATCAGCGTCATCACCTTCCAGTCTTTAGAAGATCGTTTAGTTAAAGCGATGTTTAAAGAACTGACAACGATCAAAGATGTGCCTCATGATTTGCCAGTGATCCCAGATAGCATGCAACCAGACTTTCGTTTGGTATCGCGCAAGCCGATTTTACCTGGAGCCGAAGAACTCGAACATAATCACCGCGCGCATAGTGCCAAACTGCGCGTTTTAGAAAAATTAGTGAAGGAGGGGTAGGACATGCAAGAAAGTACCGCAAGACAATTACAACCACAAGTTGCAGAACCTTTGCAACAACCTAAAGTCGCACCGCAACCAGCCCCTCAAGTGCAAAGCGCGCCACAACCTTCCAAACGTTTTTCACCATTTGAACGGGTGTTAAGCGGGTTATGTGGCTTAGCTGCGTGTGCTGTTTGCCTGCTGTTTTTAAACGCGCAAACGCAATTAGATGCCAATAATCGTACATATCAAGATGTGCAAACCAAGATCGCGACTCAAAATCAGTCAGTGACTGATCTCAAGCAATCAGTTGGTGAGCTATCTAACTCAAGTCGACTCAGTTCTTATGCCAAGGCGCATGGCCTGACGGTGATCGAAGCAAATATTAAGCGTGTGAGCAAGTAATGGCAAAACAATCTTCTAAACGACAGACGAATGCGATCCATCCAACCAAGAATCGACGGAAGTTCGGCATCTTTTTGATGGCGCTTGCGGCGTTAGGGCTGGTCGCATTCGCCTGTCGTTTTGTGTATATTGCGGCAGGTGGTAAAGTCGATTCTGCCAACTTATCAGCTTACCGCAAGAAAGTCGTCGCCAAATCAACAGTACTCAAAGCCAAGCGCGGTGCGATTTATGACCGCGATGGCGGGGTCATCGCTGAAGACTCCAACACTTATACGATTTATGCTGTGCTAGATCACAACTATGTCGATGGCAAAAAGAAACTTTATGTCCAAGACAAAGATAAAACAGCGACCGAATTAGCAAAATATTTACCTTTGTCTAAAGCGAAAATTCTCAGTATTTTAAATCCTGCTAAAGCGAAGTTTCAAGTGGAATTTGGGACTGCTGGGACGGGTTTGAGCCTAGCGACGAAACAAGCGATCCAAAAAGCGAAATTACCAGGGATCAACTTCACTGATTCACCGTCGCGGTTATATCCAAATGGCGTGTTTGCAAGTCATGTGATCGGCTTAGCCCAACCGCAAACCGATGCCAAAACCACCGATCAATTAGTCGGCGTGTTAGGTCTGGAAAAACAATTCAATTCAGTCTTAACGGGGACCAACGGGTATCGCACGTCGCAAACAGATGCTTACGGCTATCAATTGCCAGAATCAAAAGTAAAAACTAAAGCGGCAGTGGACGGCGGATCGGTTTATACCACCATCAATGCTAGTTTGCAAAGTTACTTAGAAACGTTAATGACTGGCGTTGCCGATAAGTATCAGCCAAAATCTCTGTTAGCGGTATTGATGAATCCTAAAACTGGAGAAGTGTTAGCGGCGTCGCAACGACCGACCTTTGATCCTTCGACTGGTGAAGGGTTGTCGAGCATGTGGCGGGATATTTTAGTGGAAGATAATTATGAACCAGGTTCGGTCATGAAGATCTTCACCTTAGCTTCGGCCATTCAAACCGGGAATTATCATCCGAATACCTATTACAAGTCCGGTTCGGTGAAAGTC
Organism: Lacticaseibacillus porcinae; assembly: GCF_003946305.1. Lineage (GTDB taxonomy): Bacteria > Bacillota > Bacilli > Lactobacillales > Lactobacillaceae > Lacticaseibacillus > Lacticaseibacillus porcinae. The sequence goes on along the minus strand of NZ_RHNS01000001.1, from coordinate 332,364 downwards.
GCCGACACCACGATCAAAGACTGGGATACTTCTGGTTGGGGGACCATTCCGTTGAGTCAAGCCTTCCCACGGTCTTCCAACGTTGGGATGGTCAAAATCGAACAAACCATGGGTGCGACAGTATTTTCTGAATATTTACGTAAATTTGGTTTTGGTCAACAAACTGGGATCGCCTTACCAGGAGAAACCAGTGGGACTTTTGATTTTGGCAATTACTTAGATTCTGCCATGGCCAGTTTTGGTCAGTCGATTGACGTCAATGCGATGCAATTGATGCAAGCTGCCACTGCAGTTGCCAATCGCGGCGACATGGTGCAACCGCGGATCGTTTCAAAAATCGTCAACAAAAAAGGTAAAACCACGTCATATCAACGTCGCGTGGTGGGTAAACCGATTTCTAAGTCCACGGCTAATCAAGTGATCTCTGCAATGCGTGAAGTGGTGAATGATTCTTATGGGACTGGTTCTGCTTATAAAATGAGTGGCGTGGACCTTGCTGTTAAAACGGGTACCGCTCAAATCGCCGGATCAACTGGTGGCTACCTCACCGGTGATTCTAATTACATTTTCTCGGTGATGGGGATGGCCCCAGCGTCAAATCCGAAATATGTGTTATACATTGCGATGAAACAACCTCAGAAAATGACCTCTCCAGCTGAATCAATCATGGCAGAAATTTTCAAGCCGATGATGACGCGAGCGTTAGCGTTAGATGGCAGCACCCAAACGACGACCCCAGATGAAACCACCACCGTTCCAGCGGTGACCAACAACGCCTTAGCGACGGCGCAACAAAAATTGACGATCGCCGGTTTAACCTCTGCAGTGGTTGGCACTGGCACCAAAGTGGTGCAACAACTTCCGACTGCAGGCGGCAACGCGTTGAAGTCGTCACATGTGGTGTTATTGACGAATGGCGCGATGACAATGCCTGACGTCTCTGGCTGGTCGAAATCTGATGTGTTAAAATTAGCCCAGTTGACTGGGAAAACTTTCAAACTGGTGGGATCTGGTTACGCCACTGCGCAAAGCTTGAAAGCTGGTTCATTACTTGGATCTGCCAAAGTCACGATTCAATTTGCGCAACAGTAAATTACAAAGGGGCATATCATGCAGTTAGCACAAATGTTGATCCCGATGGTGGCAGCTTTTGCCATTACCGTGATCGTGTTGCCGTTATTTATCGGCTACATGCGTTTTAAAAAAGAAGGCCAAATGATCCGTGAAGAAGGCCCGAAATGGCACGCCAAGAAATCCGGTACCCCGACGATGGGTGGGGTGGTGTTTATCATCGCCATTATCATCGCCGCGATCGGTTCTGCGATTTGGCAACACAGCTTAGACATGTCCGTATATGTGGCGCTGTTTATTTTATTGTTATACGGGATCCTCGGGTTCATCGATGATTTCGTCAAGTTATTTCATCATCAAAACGAAGGCTTGAAAGCTTGGCAAAAATTGCTAGGTCAAATTATTGGGGCAATCGTCTTAGTGATCGCCTACTTGCATGATGGCTTCGCGCATGCGATCAGCGTTCCTTTCATCGGTCAAATCAATGCGTTATGGTTCTTCGTGATTTTTGCGATGGTGTGGTTAGTCGGCTTCTCCAATGCCGTGAACTTATCTGATGGTTTGGATGGCTTAGTTGCAGGGCTTTCAACGATCGCCTTTGGGACTTATGCCATTATCGCTGCTCATGATGGCCGCGTGGATGTGTTGATCATTTGCTTGGTGACCATCGGGGCAATGATCGGTTTTCTCTTATATAACCACAAGCCTGCCCAGATCTTTATGGGGGATGTCGGTTCGCTGGCATTAGGCGGTATGTTGGCGACTGTCAGCATTTTGCTCGACCGCGAATGGTCATTATTGTTGATCGGGTTGGTGTTTGTTTGTGAAACTGCCAGCGTGATCATTCAAGTGGCAGTGTTTAAAACGACCGGCCACCGCGTCTTTAAAATGAGTCCGATCCACCATCATTTTGAAATGTTAGGTTGGTCGGAATGGCGTGTCGACATTACCTTTTGGATCGTCGGTATCATCGCAAGTGCAATTTATCTATTAATTTTTCTTTAGAAAGAAGTCTGGGGCATGTTGGAGATCAAAACGTATCAAAATAAGAAAGTTTTAGTGTTAGGGTTAGGCATGAGTGGCGTCAATGCGGCGCGGTTATTGAATAAGCTTGGGGCATTAGTCACCGTCAACGATAAAAAGAAATTCGATGACAACAAACAAGCCCAAGCGTTACTCGCCGATGGCATTAAAGTGATCACTGGTTACCACCCAGTGGAATTGCTCGACGAGAATTTCGAATACATGGTGAAAAACCCAGGGATCCCTTATTCCAATCCCATGGTGCAAAAAGCCGAAAGCTTAGGCATCCCGATCATCACTGAACCTGAATTAGCTTATCAAGTGTCGCAATCACATTGGATCGCTACCACTGGCTCCAACGGTAAAACCACCACGACCACATTGATCGGGTTGATGCTTAATGAAGCGGGTCACAAAGCTTATGATGCCGGCAATATTGGCATTCCAGCTTCTGCTGTTGCCCAAAAAGCAGGTAAAGATGACACAGTGGTGGCTGAACTTTCCAGCTTCCAACTTTGTGGCATCAAGACCTTGCACCCGCATATTGCCGTGTTGACCAACATTTATGAAGCACATTTGGATTGGCATGGTGATCGTGAACATTATGTTGCCGCGAAAATGCGCATCACGATGAATCAAACCCCAGATGATTATTTCATTATGAACTGGGACTTACCGGAAATGCATGAACTGGCCAAGCAATCTAAAGCGCAAATCGTGCCGTTCTCCCGCAAAAATGTTGCCGGCGCGCGCTCAGCTTTAGTGGATGGCTGGTTATGCTTTGATGGTGAACAAATCATGAAAGCTTCAGACATGCAGATCCCAGGCACTCACAACATCGAAAATGCCTTAGCAGCCATTGCCGCGGCCAAACTTTCTGGTGTCGACAACGCGTCGATCGTCGCAGTATTGACCCGCTTCACTGGCGTTAAACACCGGATCCAATATGTCACCACGATCAATGATCGCAAATTCTACAATGACTCCAAAGCCACCAATGTTGAAGCCGCTAGTGTGGCGATCAATGCCTTTACCCAACCGATCGTCTTGTTAGCAGGGGGCTTGGATCGTCATTTGTCGATGGATGACTTGATCCCATTAGTAAAGGCTCATGTCCATGCCATGGTCACTTTTGGGGAAACGGCAGCATTGATGAATGCTGTGGCTGAAAAAGCTGGTATTCCTTATCAACAAACCGAAAATGTCAAAACGGCGGTACCGTTAGCTTATGCGGCATCCAAACCAGGGGATGTGGTGTTGTTATCGCCGGCCGCGGCGTCATGGGATCAATTCCCGAACTTTGAAATTCGCGGCGATGTCTTCATCGACGCGGTTAATGCTTTAGCTGAAAGCGAGGAATAGTCATGCGCGTGATCGTCTCAGGCGGCGGCACTGGCGGCCACATTTACCCAGCGTTAGCGTTGCTGGAACAATTAAAAAAACGCGACTTACTCGATGACGTGTTATATATTGGCACCAAGCGCGGCTTAGAAAGCCGTATTGTACCAAAAGCTGGTATTCCTTTTGACACCATCGAATTGCAAGGCTTCAAGCGCAGTTTAAGTTTAGACAACATTAAAACAGTTTCTCGATTCATCGGCGGCTTGTCAAAGGCTAAACACATTTTAAAAACCTTCAAGCCTGACGTGGTTGTCGGCACCGGTGGTTATGTCTCAGCCGCAATTTTATTTGAAGCGGCGCGGTTGCACATTCCCACAGTGATCCATGAACAAAACTCCGTGGCCGGCGTCACCAACAAGTTCTTATGCCACTTCGTCGATAAGATCGGGACGGTATTTCCTGAAGTGGAATCAGCGTTTCCGGCGAAGAAAGTCCAACGTGTTGGCAATCCTCGGGCGCAACAAGTCGCAAATTTGTTACCTAATGATCGCTTAGCAGACTTTGGTTTAGATCCTAAACGGCGGACGTTATTGATTTTTGGGGGATCACGCGGTGCACCAATGATCAATCAAGCGGCGATCAATGCCATCCCGTTATTTGGAAAAAGCAACTTCCAAACGTTATTTGTCACTGGCCGGCGGCATTTTGACAGCATTCAAAAGCAATTGCCGAGTTTGCCTGATAATGTCAAAGTCGTGCCTTATGTCGATGATATGCCGGCAATTTTGCCAGATATCGCCTTGGTGATCGGTCGCTCTGGCGCCACATCCATCGCAGAACTCACGGCGTTGGGCATTCCATCAGTGTTGATCCCAAGTCCTAATGTCACAGGGAATCATCAATTTATCAACGCGCAAAGCTTGAAGAAAGCCGGTGCTGCGTTGGTCGTACCAGAACCTGAACTCAATGATCACTTCGCGCAAATGGTTGCTGACTTAATGCAAGATGACGTTCGATTACTCGATATGACGCGAGCAGCCAAAAGCTTAGGCGTTCCTGATGCGTCAGATCGTTTGATCGCGTTGATGCAACAAGCCATCAACGAACACTAGAAAGGTGGTGACACGATGCCGTTTTGGCGAAAATCCAAATCTCAAGATCCCTTGACGCCTTGGGAAGCTTATCAAGCCAAACAAAAGCGTGAGCAAAAAGCGGCATCGCATCCGCTACCATTGCCACATCTCACCAAGACGCGGACGAGTCGGCGACGTCGTAACTTGGCCTTGATCTTAACGCCATTAACGGTGTTATTGGTGATCGCGATTTACTTTATGACGCCGCTAGCTCGCGTTGGTGACATCAACGTGCGCGGGGAGTCAACATTGCCGGCACAATCGGTGATCGATGCGTCAAAGTTAGGTCCTAGTCAAATGATCTTGGATCTTTTGATGCATCAAAAGCGCGTCAGTCAACGGGTGCAAAAAGCGTTGCCGCAAGTGCAAAGCATGAGTTTGTCCATCAAAGGGTTTAACCAAGTGACGTTGCATGTTCATGAATATGCGCCGTTAGGTTATGTCCAAAAAAATGGGGAATATCATGTGTTGTTAGCCTCAAGTGTGGTGGTGAAAGATGCCACTCAAACGCCGAAAAGCACTTACCCGATTTTTACCGGCTTTACCAACAAGGAAGCCTTTGACGTTGCCAAAACCGTTGCGAGCTTCCCACAAGCGGTTCGCAAAGCGGTTTCTGAAGTCAAAGCCACGCGCGGTGCGGCGAATCCTTATCAAATCACCATTAGCATGAGCAATGGGAATTTGGTCATTGCTGATTCACGCACAGTGGCCAAAAAAATCAAATATTACCCGCAATTATTAGCTGATGTGAAAACTAAAGGCACTGTAGACTTGGAAGTCGGCGCCTTTTTCACCCCATATGCCAAATAAAACCTACAAAATCCCCAATCTTTATCGTCTATTGATGAGTTGATGGGAGGTTGTGTGGTAAAATCAAAATAGTATTACGTTTTCAATGAGAAAAATTGCAGTCCAGGAGGTTTGCCGTCGTGGGAAATCAAGACATATACGTTGGACTTGATATCGGCACCACCTCGATCAAAGTCATTGTGGCCGAATATATTCAAGGTCAAATGAATATCATCGGGGTCGGCAGTCAACGAACAGCTGGCTTAAGCCGTGGTGTGATCGTCGATATCGATAAGGCTGTCATGGCGATTCGCCAAGCCGTAAGTCAAGCAGAAGAAAAAGCAAGTATTAAAATCGATTCAGTGGTCGTCGGGGTTCCCGCTAACCAATTACAAATCGAGTCAGTCAGCGGCATGATCGCTGTGGGTGATGCCTCCAAAGAAATTACCGATGAAGATGTCAAAGCTGTGGCAGCAGCAGCGTTGGTGCGTAACTTACCACCAGAACGCGAAAGCTTGTCATTGACACCGACTGAATTTATCGTTGATGGTTTTGACGACATCAAAGATCCGCGCGGTATGATCGGTGTTCGCCTTGAAATGCACGGCATTTTGTTCACTGTGCCTAAGACGGTATTACATAATACCAAAAAAGCCTTGAGCAAAGCTGGACTTTCGATCCGTACCGTCGTCATCAACCCATTAGCAACGGCACAAGTCGCCTTAAGTGATGGGGAACAAGACTTCGGTACCGTATTGATCGATGTCGGTGGTGGTCAAAGTACGGCAGCGGTGATCCATGATCATAAGTTGAAGTTCACTTCCGTTGATCCTGAAGGCGGCGAGTTCGTCACCAAAGACATTTCGGTGGTGTTGAACTCCGGCTTCAAAGATGCGGAAAAACTCAAACGTGATTATGGCAATGCGGATTCATTGGCAACGCATGAAGATAATACCTTCCCAGTGACTGTTGTCGGTAAAACTGAGCCGGTGATGATCTCTGAAAAGTATTTATCTGAAATCATTGAAGCGCGGTTAGGTCAGATCTTCAAACGCTTGAATGCGGCGTTGCAACAAGCCAATGCCTTAGACTTACCTGGTGGCATTGTGATCACTGGTGGGACGACTGCAATACCTGGGATCACCGAGCTCGCACAAGATATTTTCAACCATCAAGTGCGCGTCTTTATCCCGAGTGAAATGGGATTGCGGCATCCGGCCTTTACGCAAGCATTGGGGTTGATCCAATATGCCGCGCATTTGACGGATATCGACCAGCTGGTAGCTAGCGTGTTGCCGAATAGTGAAACGCCAGCACCACAAACCACGCAATCATCTGTTAAGGCAGTGCCTGCTGCTAAGCCAGTTGATGACGAGCCTGACACCACCGAAAAGAAGCCGAACGCTTTGCGGCGCTTCTTCGGTAATTTCTTCGAATAATTTCCCTAGGAGGAACGACAATGGAATTCTCACTGGATGCACAAAATGATACTGGCGCCGCAATCAAAGTGATCGGCGTAGGTGGCGCTGGTGGTAATGCGGTCAACCGCATGATCGCCGAAGACGTTAAAGGCGTGGAATTTATCGCGGCTAACACTGACGTCCAAGCTCTTTCAAATTCAAACGCTGAAACTAAGATCCAATTAGGTAACAAATTGACGCGCGGCTTAGGTGCCGGTGCCACTCCTGAAATTGGTCAAAAAGCGGCAGAAGAATCTGAAGAACAAATTCAACAAGCCTTACAAGGCGCTGACATGATCTTCGTCACTTGCGGCATGGGCGGTGGCACTGGGACTGGTGCTGCTCCTGTTGTGGCTAAGATCGCTAAAGACATGGGTGCTTTAACCGTTGGGGTGGTGACACGACCATTTACTTTTGAAGGCCCACGCCGTGCGAAAAATGCGGCAGAAGGCATCGCCAACTTAAAAGAACATGTCGATACCTTAGTCATCATCGCCAACAACCGCTTGCTGGAAATCGTTGACAAGAAGACTCCAATGATGGAAGCCTTCCACGCTGCCGACAACGTGTTACGTCAAGGGGTGCAAGGGATCTCTGATTTGATCACCAGCCCTGGCTTTGTTAACTTGGACTTTGCTGATGTCAAAACTGTCATGGCTAACCAAGGTTCTGCATTAATGGGGATCGGGACGGCCAACGGCGAAAATCGCACCATCGAAGCCACTAAGAAAGCAATTTCTTCACCATTACTTGAAGTTTCCATCGCTGGTGCTAAGCAAGTCTTGCTGAACATCACCGGCGGCCCTGACTTGTCATTGTTTGAAGCCCAAGATGCTTCTGAAATTGTGGCGCAAGCTGCAAGCAACGACGTGAACATCATCTTCGGGACTTCCATCAATGAAGACCTCGGTGATTCTGTTGTGGTCACAGTGGTTGCGACTGGGATCGACGGTGAATCCGTTAAACCACAAAGCCGCGATGCTCGCAAAGCTGAAGCAACGAGTTCAAATGCCAGTGCCAAAGCTGACAGCAGTGACAGTGCCGATCCATTCGGTAACTGGGATCTGCGTCGCGAACCAGCTAAGCACAACAGTCAACCAGCTGAATCAAAAGACTTTGACAACGTGAAGAAAACGGAATTTGATATTTTCGAATCTCAACCAACGCAAAGTCAAGATGACGGTGGCGACGATCAACCACCATTCTTCAAGCGCCGTCGTCAGTAAACCCCAGTGCTTTTTGAAATGGGCTTAGCACAAGCGTAGCTAGACGCAGGTGCGTTGTTTCAAAAAGCACGACGACTTAGCACCACATACTTTCTATCAAAGGAGGGCACGCAGATGGCATTTGAAAACATCGGGAAGAAATTTAATTCATTTTTTGCCATGGATGCAGAAGACGATGAACCAGAAATGGCGACGCCGACTGCTACCCAATCAACGCCACAACAGACTTCGCAAGCGGTGTCGTCGAAGCCGCAATTTCGCGGGAATAAGGTCGTGTCAATGAGTAATCCAAATGAACAAACGGCAAAAATCGTCGTTTACGAACCACGTATTTACTCTGATGCTAAAGAAATCGGCACCAACTTGTTGAATAACAAAGCGGTAGTCGTCAACTTCGATCGCATTGAAAATGATGCGGCGACGCGGATCGTTGATTTCTTGACTGGGACTGTGTTTGCCATCAACGGTGAAATTCGCCGCATTGGGGAGCAGATCTTCTTGGTCACCCCGGCGAACTTCCAAATCGATGGCACTTTAGCGGAGAACTTAGGGACTGATTTCGACTTACAAATGACAGAATAGGAGGACTGCGTGTGTTAGCTACAGGACTCTACTGGCTTTGGCGATTGATCTCAACTGTGATCTCGGCATATAGCTTAGGCATGGCGGTGTATATCGTGATGTCTTGGTTCCCAGATGCTTATGATTCGAAGTTCGGACGGTTGTTAACGCGGATCTATCAGCCTTACTTAGGTTGGTTCCAACGTTTTATCCCGCCGATCTTAGGGTTAGACCTTTCACCGATCCCGGCTTTTGCGGTGATTTATTTAGTCGAAAAAGCCTTTGATATAATTTTTATTAATCTGATTTTAAGGTGAAAAAATGGATAACGTCTTACAGCATTTTCGCAAAGATGAAGCGCCATTCATCGCCCAAGTGCAATCAGACATTGAAACTGCGGCTGGTGAATACCGACCGGTGTTGACCGACTTCTTGGATCCGAGGCAAGTGTATATCACTGAAACCTTGGTCAATCAAGTCGATGGTGTGAAGCTCTTTTCGTTTGGTGGCGTGCCTCAAGCGGAACGTCAACGGGTGTTGATCGCCCCTGATTATTTTGTCCCGACGCCTGAAGATTACGAAGTGGCGGCTTTAGAGATCAACTATCCGCAAAAATTTGCGGAACTCGACCACTCCCATATTTTAGGCACATTGGCCAATGCCGGCATCAATCGCGATTTGTTCGGTGATATCGTGTCAGATGGCAAGCGTTGGCAAGTGATCGTCGCGGCATCGATGAGTACTTGGGTCCAAACCAATATCGATAAAATTGGCCGCATTGGCGTGCGGTTTGAACCGATCGACTTAGATCAGTTGGTGACCCCGACAAATGATTGGGAAAGCGCACAACTGACGATTCCGTCATTGCGGATCGACGCGGTGGTGGCGCATGTGTTCAACATTTCTCGGACCCGCGCCAAAAGCTTAGTTGAACATGAACTCGTGCGGTTGAATTTTGCTGTGATCGCCAGACCTGACGTTGAAGTCGACGTGCATGACATTTTATCAGTGCGAGGATTTGGGCGCTTGCGCATTCAAGCAGTGCTTGGTACCACCAAAAAAGATAAGCTGCGGGTGACCGCGGATGTGATCCATAAATAGTGATTAGGAGGCAGTGACATGGCATTAAGCCCACTGGATATTCATAATAAAGAATTCAACGTCCGCATGCGCGGGTATGATCAAGATCAGGTAAATGACTTCTTAAGCCAAATTATCAAAGACTATTCGGCATTGTTGAAAGACAATGAAGAGCTGCAAAAGCAACTCGGTGACGCACAAGAAAAGGTGAAGTACTTCACTGATTTGAAAGATGCGCTGAACCAAAGTATTATTGTGGCCCAAGAAGCTGCAGATAAGGTCAAGACGAATGCTGAACAAGAAGCTGACTTGATCCAGCAACAAGCTGAAAAGAATGCCCAAGACTTGTTGACCAGTTCTACTGATAAAGCCAACCGCATTGTCGGCGATGCCAGTGAAAAAGCCAAGAAGATCACTGTTGAAACTGAAGACTTGAAGCGCCAAACTCGCGTCTTCCGCCAACGTTTACAAGTGATGTTGGAATCGCAGCTTGAAGTGGTCAAATCCCCTGAATGGAAGGAATTGTTATCGTCTTCTGATTCAGCCGCAGTGGTATTAGATCCAGCAAATCGTGAATCTAACCTTGACAAGCCGGCAGGTGAACCCGTACACTCAGAAGCAACAGAACCTGTTGCTGATGATGCGAGTCAACCTGGCTACACTGAAATCATTTTCCCTCAAGAAGATGACGATGCCCAACCAGACACCGATGATCAACCAACAGACACTGAAGAATAACGTATGGACACGCGTCTAAACCGTGCGCTGGCATAGCGACTCGAGAGCAGGTGAAAGCTCGAGGCAGCAGCGGTGGTGATATCAGTCCGTCAGTTGCGCAGGTGATAAGTAACTTGCGCCGGGTACTCCCGTTAGCAGGCTTGAGGAAGGCAATGTGCCTTTGAAGTTAGGTGGTACCACGAAGATCTCGTCCTATTTGTAGGCGGGGTCTTTTTTTGTACCAGTGCTTTTCTTCGCGCACTTAGCACTAAGTCTAGCCTAGCCATCGGCTTTGAGCCGCACTTTGGCTTAAAGTCGGTGGCGTAGCTAGACGCAAGTGCGTTGCGAAGAAAAGCACGACGCTGCCTCAATCACCCGCGAGCCTAAAATATTGCAATTCATTACCCACGTAACTGACGGACTGACATCCGCGTGACCATACATAAAAAGGAGAACCTCATATGAAAGTCAAAGAGACTTTAAATCTGGGTAAGACGTCATTTAAAATGCGCGCCGGCCTCCCAGCTAAAGAACCAAAGCTTCAAGAAGCTTGGTATGAAAACCATGTTTATGAAGCCCGTCAAAAGTTAAACGAAGGCAAGCCAACGTTTGTTTTGCATGATGGCCCTCCATTTGCAAACGGGAATATTCACATGGGTCACGCCTTAAACAAGGTCACCAAAGATATTATCGTGCGTTCCAAGTCCATGGCAGGCTTCCGCGCCCCTTACGTGCCTGGTTGGGATACTCATGGTTTGCCAATTGAACAACAATTAGCAAAAAAAGGCGTCCGCCGCAAGGAAATGTCCATGGCAGACTACCGTGAAATGTGCCGTCAGTTTGCGATGAAAGAAATCGACAAACAACGCACCGACTTCAAGCGTTTAGGTGTTTTAGGGGATTGGGACCATCCTTACATCACCTTACAACCTGAATTTGAAGCTGAAGAAATTCGTGTTTTCGGTAAAATGGCTGAAAAAGGCTATATCTACCATGGCTTAAAGCCAGTGTATTGGTCATGGAGTTCTGAATCGACGTTAGCTGAAGCTGAAGTTGAATACCATGACGTGAAGTCGCCATCGATTTACGTGGCGTTTAAAGTCGTTGATGGCAAAGACTTGTTAGACAATGACACTTCCTTCATTATTTGGACCACCACCCCTTGGACCATTCCTGCAAACTTAGGGATCGCCGTTAACCCACGTTTTGAATATGCGCAAGTCGCAGTCAACGGTAAGAAATATGTGGTCGCTTCTGAAATGTTGCCAAAAGTCGCTGAAGCACTTGGCTGGAGCGATTACGAAGTCTTGAAGACGTTCCCTGGGACTGAACTTGATCGCATGACGGCACAACACCCATTATACGATCGCACGAGTCTCGTCATGGAAGCTGACCATGTTACCTTAGATGCTGGTACTGGTTTAGTCCATACCGCTCCTGGTCATGGTGAAGATGACTACAAAGTCGGCGTCAAATATGGCTTGCCAGTTTACTCCGTCGTTGATGAAAAAGGCTTCATGACTAAAGATGCACCTGGTTTTGAAGGTGTTTTCTATGATGACGCCAACCGCATGGTCACCAAAGCGTTGACGGAAAAAGAAGCCTTGTTGAAACTCGACTTCTTCACCCATAGTTATCCACATGACTGGCGGACTAAGAAGCCAGTGATCTACCGCGCGACGACGCAATGGTTTGCTTCGGTTGATTCCTTCCGTCAAGAAATCCTCGACGCGATCGATAAAGTGAAATTCAACCCTTCATGGGGGAAGACCCGCTTGTACAACATGATCCGCGACCGCGGCGATTGGGTCATTTCTCGTCAACGTGCTTGGGGTGTGCCACTGCCGATTTTCTACGCTGAAGACGGCACCCCGATCATCGAAAAAGAAACCATCGATCATGTTGCCGACTTATTCGGTGAATATGGCTCGATCGTATGGTCACAACGCGAAGCCAAAGACTTGTTGCCAGAAGGGTACACCAACGAGCATTCTCCTCATGGCAAGTTCACCAAAGAAACTGACATCATGGATGTGTGGTTTGATTCCGGTTCTAGCTGGGCTGGCGTTGCTAAAGCGCGTCCAGAACTTGAATACCCAACTGATATGTACATGGAAGGTTCCGATCAATACCGTGGCTGGTTCAACTCCAGTTTGATCACCAGTGTCGCCAACAACGGCGTGGCCCCTTACAAAGAGATCTTGTCACAAGGCTTCACCTTGGATGGCGAAGGCCGCAAGATGTCCAAGTCTTTGGGTAACACCATTGTGCCTGACACGGTTGAAAAACAATTCGGTGCAGAAATCATTCGTTTGTGGGTCGCTTCCGTTGATTCTTCTTCAGATATGAAAGTTTCCATGGACAACTTCGCTCATACTTCTGAAACTTACCGGAAGATCCGTAACACCCTGCGGTTCATGCTCGCCAACACTGGTGACTACAACGAAGCCGTTGATGCGGTATCGTACGCAGAACTCGGTTCCGTTGATCAATACATGTTGGTCCGCTTGAGCCAAGTGATCAAAACCGTACGCGATGCTTACACCGCCTATGATTTTGCCACTGTGGTAAAGACCATCACCCAATTCTTAACGGTAGATATGTCGGCGTTTTATTTGGACTTCGCCAAAGATGTCGTTTACATCGAAGGTGAAAAGTCCTTAGCCCGTCGTCGCATGCAAACAGTGATGTACAAGTCCTTAGTTGATGTGGTTGAATTGCTTACCCCAATTCTTGCCTTCACTGCTGAAGAAATCTGGCCATTGTTGCATCAAGAACGCGACTTTGCTGCCTTAGCAGACTTCCCAGAAGCGACTGGTTTCACCAACCAAGACGACTTGTTAGCTGAATGGCCAGCATTTATGAGCTTCCGCGACAAGGTGCAAAAAGCCTTAGAAGTTGCGCGTGATGCCAAAGTGATCGGGAAATCTCTTGAAGCCCATGTCACCGTTTATGCTGATGACAAGTTGAAGACTTTGCTTTCCGGCCTAGATGCCAACTTAGCGCAATTGTTGATCGTCTCTGACTTCACGGTTAAAGACGCGGCTGATGCCCCAGCAGATGCGCAAGTAGTTGACGATGTGAAATTAGTCGTTGAACACGCTGAAGGTGACGTCTGTGATCGTTGCCGGATGACCACTACAGATGTTGGTAGCGATGATCGTTATCCACATTTCTGTGCGCGTTGTGCCAAGATCGTGTCTGAAAACTTCCCAGAAACTGCTGCGGCAGATTTCGAATTCGAGGCTTAATATGTTAGGACGCGTAAAAAACTACAATGAAGACAAAGGCTTTGGCTTCATTGAAATTCCAGAACAGCCTGATGTGTTTGTGCATTTTTCCGCCATTCAAGGCGGCGGGCGACAAACGTTAGTGCCTGGTGAAGAAGTGAAATTCGTCATCGTCGAAGGTGCTCGCGGTCCGCAAGCAGCGAATGTCACCAAAGTGCAACCCAAACCTGAAGCCTAGGTGAATGAGCGCCATTGAGAAGCAATTCTCGATGGCGCTTTTTTGATTAGCGGCGTACAATGGAATGATATTTTGTTTGTTGAGGTGAAGGGAAAGTGCAAAAATCACTAGCAGTTTTCATCGGTGGGGTCTTAGGCGGCGTCAGTCGCTATGGCATCGACTTGTGGTTACATGATGCGACTAGTTTGTTAGGGACCTTGACCGTGAACTTAGTCGGTTGTTTCTTATTGACGTATTTGACTTATGGCATCGCCCAACGCCTAGATCTCCCTGATTGGGTGAGTTTGCTGTTAGGAACCGGGTTTGTCGGCGCATTTACGACCTTTTCGACCTTTGTGTTAAACTTGGTGCAACACGTCAATGCTGAGTCAATGGTGATTTTTGCAATGAATTTGATTGGTGGGAGTTTGTGCACACTGATTGCTTTTGTGATCGCTGATCGGAGGCGCGCATGAACCTATTGATGGTAGGCATCGGTGCTGGCTTTGGTGCTTTGCTGCGCTATGCATTGACGCAACTGGGTAAAATCGTGTGGCCGACGCGTCCTTGGATGACCATGGTGATCAATGTCACCGGCGCATTCGTTGCGGGGTGGGTGAGTGTGATGGGGTTACCAAACCATTTACATTTACTCATCGCAACTGGTTTGTTAGGTGGGTATACCACCTTTTCAACCCTGCATGTGGATACGTTAGGCTTGATCAACCGCAAACTTTGGCCGCAAGTGTTCGGCTATTATGTCGGGACTGTGATTTTAGGCGTGCTGGCAGCAAGTTTGGGGATTTGGTTAGGGCGTTAAGAAAACGCAAAGATTAGTAAAACCTGAACCGTGGTTTTGCCGACGTCGTATAATATTAGTTATGATTTGGGGGTGAGTGACATCGCAGATAATTCGCAGGCCAAAGCCGCGTTAGTCAAAGGTTCCGCATGGATGACCGCGGGATCGATTTTTTCACGCGTGTTAGGCGCGATTTACGTCATTCCTTGGGTGATGTGGATGGGCGGGCATTGGACCGCTGCCAATGCGTTGTTTGCCCGCGGGTATAACATTTACAGTTTGTTTTTGATTATTTCGACAGCTGGGATCCCCAGTGCCGTTTCTAAACAAGTGGCGCATTACTTGGCGGCAGATCAATATGGCTCGGCTAAAAAGCTCTTTCACCGCAGTATGATCTTGATGATCGGGTTAGGGGTCGTGAGTGCCGGGGCTTTGTGGTTACTCACGCCGATCCTCGCGATGCAAAACGGACATGTGGATCCGCACATGATCCCAGTGCTGCATGCTTTGGTGTGGCCATTGCTGTTGATCCCGCCGATGAGTATCTTACGCGGGTACTTCCAAGGCTATTCACAAATGGCGCCGAGTGCTGTTTCACAATTATTGGAGCAGTTCGCCCGCGTAGTTTATATGTTGGGGTCCACGTTTTTGATCATGCGTGTCGGCTCAGGCGATTATGTGCAAGCCGTTGCGCATTCAACCTTTGGGGCCTTTGTCGGGGCCGCGATCGCGTTGATCTTTTTGATTTTCGTGTATACGCGGCAACATAAAGAATTTGATTTGGTGGCGACTGACGTTCCAGCACCGACGAAGACCTTACTCGGAGAAGTGCTTCATCAGTCGATTCCCTTCATTATCCTAGATGCTGGGACGGTGTTGTATCAATTCTTTGATCAGTACAGTTTTCCTGAATTCTTGAGTTTCTTCTTTCATGTCTCCAACGATCAAATCAACTACTTATATGGGTTGTTTGCTTTTAACACCAACAAGTTGGTGATGATCGTTGTGTCGCTGGCCTCAGCGTTAGCCGTCACTGCCATTCCGTTATTAGCAGGGGCGTTTACCAAAGGCGATAAACATGGTGTCGCTACGCAAATTGAAAATATTTTGCGGTTGTTTTTCTTGGTGATGTGGCCCAGTGCGCTAGGTATGTCGGCGGTGGCGCGTCCGTTGTACGCGTTGTTTTACTCTGATGATATCGTCGGGGTGCACATGTTGCAGTTCAACGCCTATGTCGCGATCGCGATGGGGCTGTTCACAGTCCTTGCCGCGGTGATGCAAGGCTTGTATCAAAATCGTCAAGCGATCATTTATTTCTTGATCGGCTTTGCGGTGAAAATTATTTTGCAATGGCCATTAGTTTATTGGCTACAAGGTTTTGCGCCTTTGGTGGCCACTGGTATCGGAATGATGGTTTCAGTATTCTTGATGCTTCACGCCTTAGATCAGCGGTATGATCTCGACTGGTCAGTGCTGGGGACGCATATTTCGCAACTATTAGGGTGTGCGCTGGTGATGTTTGTCTTTGCCACAGCAGTAGTCGGCGGCTTCGACTGGTGGCTAGGTGGCGTGCGTAAAATTACTGCGATCCCAGTGTTGTTAGTTGGTGCTGGTGGTGGTGCAGCAGTTTACGTTTATCTCGTGTTGAAGTTGCGGTTAGCCGATGACTTGCTCGGTGGACGCATCGAAGGACTACGAACCAAGTTGCATATCAAATAACTGGAGGCGCCTATGCCAACCTTAGTGATCATTCGCGGAAATTCTGGCAGTGGGAAAACTTCAATGGCTGATACTTTGCAAGTTCATTTTGGGGCAGACGCCTGCTTGGTGATTCATCAAGATCAAGTGCGGCGCGAGTTATTGCATGCTAATGATCATGTGGGCACGCCGACAGTGGCACTGATCAAGGATCTGATTCGCTTTGGTCATGACCATTATCCACTGGTGATCGTTGAAGGCATTTTGCGACGGGATGTGTACGGCGAAATGCTGGAACAAGTTGTCGATGAATGGCAGGGGCCAACGCTGATTTATTATTTAGATGTCCCGTTTGCAACATGTGTGGCTCATAATGCTCAGCGTTTCGACGAAGCCATTCAAAAGCGCTGGTGGCGAGTAGACGATGTACTCAGTGCAGCAGATCGGCGTTTACCCCAACGCGATGTCGCGCTGGTATTATCAGATCTCAATCGAATCTAGGAGGAACGGTCAGTGATGACCGTTTTTTTCTTGCATAAATATTTACAAAAGTGTATTCTAGACCAATGTTGAAAAATGAGGTTGGGTACATGAAAAAAATCTTCGGGCTATTATTTGTTTTATTAATGTTGGTGATCGGCGCTGGGCAGCAAAATGTCCACGCCGCTACTGACGATTCCTTAACGCGCATTCAGAAAAAAGGCACCTTGGTGATGGGCAACTCCCCGAATTACCCACCATATGAATTTCAAGTCAATCAAAATGGCAAAAGTGAAATCGTCGGGATGGATATTTCCATCGGGAAACAAATTGCCAAAGATCTCGGCGTGAAGCTCGTCGTCAAGAAAATGTCGTTTGACTCAATGCTTGTGGCGCTTGAAACTGGGAAAGTCGATATGATCTTATCCGGCTTTTCACCCACTGCTGCTCGTAAGAAACATGTTGATTTCACCGATTCATACTATGTCTCCAAGCAATACATCATCATCAACAAAACCGACAAAGGCTTGTATAAAAACAAAAATTCCTTCAGCGGCAAGAAAGTCGGCGCCGTGGTCGGCACGATTCCTTATGACTTAGTCAAAGAACAAATGCCTGGTGCTAAGCTGGTCGGCATGGAAAATGCGGCGGACTTGGTGTTAGCGTTAAAAGCCCATAAAATTGACGGGTTGGTGAAAGACTCTGCTTCTGCGTTAGCGTACGCCAGTTCAGATCCTGGCCTCACCACGATCAATGGGAAGTTTGAAGTGTCTGGCGACGAAGCTGGTAATGCCATTGCGTTACCTAAAGGTTCGACGAGCTTGACGCTAGCGATCAACCAATCGATCAAAAAAATTCAACAAAAAAATCTCATCAACAAACAATATTTACCAGAAGCTGGGAAGTTGATGAATACTAACACCGCAAATACGTCGATGTGGCATTACTGGTCCTATTTTGCAAAAGGGGTCGGCTACACGGTTGGCATCTCGTTGGTCGCTGTGATCATCGGCGTGTTGCTCGGCGCAGGCCTGGCGTTGATCCGCATCGGTCACACCAAAGTTTGGCACGCGTTAGCAACGGCTTATGTGGAATTTATTCGCGGGACCCCGTTAATGGTGCAAGTGATGTTTATCTACTTTGGCATCGGGATGTTTTATGATATTTCTGCTGTTGTTGCTGGGACGTTAGCCGTCGGGTTGAACTCTGCGGCATATGTGTCAGAAGTCTTCCGTTCAGGCATTGAATCGGTGCCTGTCGGTCAAAAAGAAGCTGCTCGTTCGTTAGGTTTATCCACTAAACAAACCATGCAAAATGTGATCTTCCCGCAAGCTATTGTGACCATTTGGCCGGCGCTTGGAAATGAATTTATTTCGCTGATCAAAGAAACGTCTATTGTCTCCATCATTGGGGTCGCCGATTTAATTTATCAGTTGCGGATCGTACAAGCTGATACTTATAAAGGGGTGCTGCCAATCGTCGTGGCCATGGTATTGTACTTCATTTTGACTTTTGGGTTGTCGCGCATACTGCAGCATTTCGAACACAAATTCAATCATACGAATTAAGCGATGAAAGTCTGGCCTTTTCGGTCAGGCTTTTTGCGTTGTGTTCGTGTCGGGGGAGGGTATACTATACTCGTAAGCGATTACATTTACAAGGAGGAACTTTTATGGGAGTGGGGAGAATCACAGTGGCAACACCAGAAGCCTTGGCAGAGGCGTTGCACCAGCAAGTCGATGAAATCACAGTATCCGCGGCAATGCAGGCGCAAATGCAAGCTTTAGCAAATCGTCAACTGTCTGACAACGATCGCCTCGGATTTGAAATCGGTGGGCGCGGGGTGCTCACTGTGTTGGAACATGGCTTCAACCATGTCCAAGCGAAAATGCAAAAAGGCGACAAACTGCAAGCACAAATCGATGAACGGGTACTCGGTTTGTATAAAGTGGTGATGCAACCAAATGGAGAAGCGTTGCTACGACTCAAACAATTGGATTATTAAACAAACGACGCAGCCACGAAAAGTGACTGCGTCGTTTCAACTTAATAGGTATCTTCGATTTGACCATCATGGGTGCGCGCGACTTGCATGGCGCTAGTGGGGATGTAGCCTAATTGTTTGATTTGCGCATCATCCGTTTGTACCTGATGAATAAACTTTGCAACTGGGGCACTCGGCGCACCGTTGGTATACAAATGTTCATACGCCCAAATTTCCCATCGATTGGTGGTCACGTTAGCATCAGTGGGATTAACACCATTCAACAACAACGGTCGCACACCTGCTTGTAGCGCTGAAAAGGCGACATAGCCGATGGCACCTGGTGTGTTTTTAACTTGTTTGACCATTGCTTGCGATGAATTCAACACATGGCCTTGTACGCCTTGGACGCCGCGCAAGGCGAGGGCTTCAAAGGCAGTGCGCGTGCCAGAACCAGCTTCGCGGACAAACACTTTGATCGGCATGGCTTTGCCGCCAAGTTGTTGCCAGTTCGTCAACTTCCCAGCAAACACTGCTTTGAGTTGATCAGTGGTCAAATTCGATACCCCAGCATCTGGATCGATGATCGGCGCAATGCCGACCACCGCGATTTGATGATCGACCAGTTTCACCGCAGGGGTATTGGAATTTTCTGCAAACATGTCGGCAGCACCGATAGTCACCTTGTCAGTTGCGACCGCATTTAAGCCGGCAGCACTACCACCGCCTTTGATGGTGATGGTATTTTTTTGTGCGTTGGCGGCAGCTTTGAGTAGTGGTTGCATCGCGGTGGAGCCGGCGATGGTGATGGTGGGATCATTTTTGGCGGTTGCTTGGTGGATGCCGCAACCAGTCAAGCCTAATACCAATAGGCTACATAACAGCCAAGTGAGTTTTTTCATGAGTTCTCCTCCTCATTTCAGGATAGCGGCTGAATGTAAAGACATGACTGATTTCTTGTATCGAAGACGTCAAATTGGTAATTTTTTGGTAAATGGGCGTATACTAAAAGTACTTTCAGAAAAGGCGGCGTTCAAATCGTGCAATCTTATGTTCAAGATCCCCAAGTCCAAAAGAATCGTTGGTGGATCATTACCGCGGTGGGGATGTTCACCATTATGTCGACGCTTGATGCGTCCATCGTCAATATTGCGTTGCCAGTGATGTCAAAAGACCTTCATGTGCCAATGAACCAAGCAGAATGGGTCGTGTCGATTTATTTGATCGTCATTTGCGCGTTGTTGTTGTTAATGGGCAAACTTGGCGATTCCTTAGGGAAAATCGGCGTCTTCCGCTTCGGGACGGTGTTATTTACCGTTGGGAGTTTGCTTGCAGGATTCAATCACAGCTTTTATCTATTGTTGTTCGCCCGGGTGATGCAAGCCCTAGGCGCTTCGATGACCATGGCCAACAACAATGGCATTATCACTGAAGTCTTCCCGCAACATGAACGCGGCAAAGCCTTAGGACTCATCGGCTCGTTTGTGGCAGTTGGGTCGATCGCAGGCCCTGGGATCGGCGGCTTGATCTTAGGGGCGCTGCCTTGGGGATATATTTTCTGGATCAATATCCCGATCGGCATCATCACCATGATCGTTGGGCACTTTGTCTTACCCAAAGATCTCCAAACCAGTCATCAACCGATCGACTGGGGCGGCTTTGGGACTTATGTGCTAGCGATCGTACCATTTTTCTTAGCAGTATCGTTAGGGCAAGAAGTCGGTTTTGGCCAACCGCTGATCATCGGGTTGTTTATTTTTGCAGTGGTGTTGTTTGCCGTGTTTATTGCCATCGAGCGGCGGCATCATATGCCATTGGTATCGCTGAAGTTGTTTGCCAATCGTGAATTCACAGTGTCGCTGTTAACCGGGTTCTTAATTTTTGTGACCAATTTCTTCTCCAATGTGATCACCCCATTTTATCTAGAAAATGCGCGGGGATTTTCCGCGACGCATGCCGGGTATTTGATGATGGTGTTTCCGATCGTCCAAGTGATCATTGCGCCACTGTCAGGGTCGCTGTCTGATAAAATCGGTCCATATTTCTTGACGTTAGTAGGGTTAGGGGCGATTTTACTGGCGCAAGTCGGCTATGCACTATGGCATTTGTCTAGTCCATTATGGGTGATCATTGTGATCATCGCCATTAACGGCTTTGGCAACGGGGTGTTTCAATCACCGAACAACACCATCATCATGTCAGCAGTGGCCCCGAAGGATCTAGGTATTGCCGGGGGCTTAAATGCGTTAGCCAGAAACTTAGGGATGGTCGTGGGGATCTCAGCGGCAACCACCACTTTGTTTGCCGCAATGAGTCACACTGCCGGTCACCATATGTCGACTTATCCAACTGGCCATAATCAATTATTCATCAGCGGCATGCGCGTCGCGTTTGTTGTCGCTATTGGGTTATGTGTGATCGCCTTTATCTTAACGGCTTATCGCATGTGGCAAAATCGCAAGCAAACTGCCTGAAGGTGGTTTGCTTTTTTGAATTCATGAAGTATTCACGTAAGATGCATGAATCGTCGTGATGCAATACTTTGAGTTTGAATCGTAACCTTATCAAGACAAAAAAACAGCCAAATCACTTGAGATTTGACTGTGCGGTTCATCACATATTGCCTTTGGTGTAATCCAGCAGGTGATTTTTGAGTTCAGTTTCCATATTGGATAATTCTTGTTCGGCAGCTTGTCGTTTGCTGCGACCTTCTTGTTGAATCTGCAAAGTTTGTTGCAGGGTTTCCACCAAATCGTTTTGGGTTTGGGTGAGGGTTTCGATGTCGACGACACCGCGTTCGTTTTCTTTGGCGGTTTCAATGGCAGAGGTCTTAAGCATCGCCGCGTTTTTCTTCAACAAGTCATTGGTGGTTTCAGAAACTTGCCGTTGCGCCGTGACCGCATCTTTTTGACGCAAGAGAGTCAAGGCAATCGCCACTTGGTTCTTCCATAACGGAATAGCGGTGTTGATCGAGGCTTGGATCTTTTCAGCAAGCGCTTGGTTGGTGTTTTGAATCAACCGAATTTGCGGGGCTTGTTGTAAGGTGATTTGACGGGCGAGTTCCAAGTCATAAGCACGTTTTTCCAAACGGGTTTGGAATTGCTTGAGGTCGTTGACTTCTTGAACTTGCATTTGATCGCCTGAGGCTTGAGCTTTGGCCATAGCTTCTGGGATCGTTGTGGTTTCAAGTTCTTGCAACTTCATTTTCGCTGCAGCGATGTAAATGTTCAACGCGTCAAAATACGCTTTGTTTTGGCCGTAAAGTTCATCGAGCATTTTATTATCGGTGAGCAAGCCTTGTTGTTCTTTTTCAAGGCGTGAAGCGATCGAGTCGATTTGGGCGCCAATTTTTTGATATTTGGCGGTAATTTCAAAAATCGACCGCCGGACTTTGCCGAACAACTTTTTAAAGACATTGTTGTCTTCGGCGCGAAGTTCATCTGGGTTGGCTTCGTTCAACCGCGCCATTAAACTGGTCAACGCGTCCCCGACAGCACCAGTATCTTGCGATTGGACTTTGTTAAGCATGGTTTGGGAGAATTGACCGAGTTGTTTTTGAGCGCTGGCACCGTAGCTCATCACTGCATCAGTAGACTTCACGTCAATTTGATCGGCAAGTTGCTTGGCTTGCGCCTCTTGTTCCGGCGTCAAGCCTTGAGGTACTGCGGTTGGTTGATCAACAGGTTGGGCGACTGGCGCTTCGGTTGCACCGAAAGGATTGGCGAGTAAGTCGTTGACCAAGTTGGTATCCGTTTTTTGTTCTTCTGTCATTGGGCGTGCTCCTTGAGTTTTTGATCGGAGAGATCAACGCGGAGGTTAGCATTTTGCGTTGATTCTGGAATTTGTTTTTTCGCTAAGTTGATATCTGCTTCTAAAGCATCGATGTCGGTTTCAACAAAATGCGCATAGTCATCGCGGATCGCATTGGCAAGATCAGCAGTGGTATTGGCCGCTTGCGTCAACACCGCGTAAGTATCTTCAGTTTTGACTTCGTGATGGCTGATGGCTTCGTATTTTTCGGCGATGCGGACTAAATTAGGTAACTGTTCATAAATGAAGTGGCCTGCTGCCCCCATCGCTAAAGGATTGTGGACGATCGCTTTGAAGTAGGCGTGTAACACATCGACAATGTCAGTGTTAATGGCAATACTTTTTAATTTCGGGACGCGGTTGATGATGTCTTCAAATTCTTGAACTTGATCGGATACGGTATCCATGGTTTCACGAAAGACTTTGACTTCGCTGTCGTCTAAACCGGATTCTTGATAATGGGCTGCCATCGTCGCACTTAAAGGCTTAGTGGCGTTTGGTTGCACGGGACGCGGGCGGGAAAGCTCGCCGATCAAGCGAGCAACGCCAAACACCGCGCCGACAAAAATTGCCATGCCGATGTGACCACTTAATAAGCCAAGCACTGCGCCGCCTGCGATCCAAACCAGCACCCGCCAAGTGCGAATGCGTTTTTGCGTTTTTTTCACCTGGTTCACTTCCTAACTCGTTATGCCACTATTTTAGCATATAACCATCACTTCAATATCAGACTTCGGGTGGAGTTTCATCAAGTTTTCGTTAAGTCCTTGGCTGGATGACAGCACAACGGTATAGTTGTTACAGTAAGTTGTATTTGAGGAGGGCTGATCGTGACCCCAGAGACATTATTATCAGAAGAAACTGTGTTTGAAGGTAAAGTCGTGACCTTAGGCAAACAAACTGTGTGCTTAGCCGATGGCACCACGGCTTTACGCGAAGTCGTGCATACTTCAGGATCTGCTGGGGTGCTTGCGGTTGACGGGGATCGGGCATTGTTTGTCAGTCAGTGGCGCGCACCGTTAAAGCAAGCGACCATTGAATTACCGGCTGGTCGCATCGAAGTCGGCGAAGACCCATTGGTGACAGCGACGCGTGAGTTAAATGAAGAAGCAGGTTTAAAAGCTAGTCAAATGACTTTTCTCACCAAGTTTTATCAAGCGGCTGGTTTTTCCGACGCATTATGTCATTTGTATTTGGCAGAAAACCTCAGCACGATCGCGAACAAACGCCCGCAAGATGCCGGTGAGTTCGTCAACGCGCAGTGGCTGACCCTACAAGAAGCACAACAATTGCAAACACAAGGCGTCATTTGCGACGCGAAAACAATTCTAGGCCTAGCTCTTTGGGCCAATATGAAAGGATAAGCTCATGGACGACGAACCAAAAACTCGCAAAGCCTACCGTGAAGCGCAAAAACATGCGCAGGCAACCGCTTCTGAACGCGATAAAAAGCGCGTTGAAGTTGAGCGGGACTATGCGCGAGAACAACGCAAGAAAAAACGCGGTAAAATGCAGCCAAACGGCCAATTTGATGACATCACTTATAAGCGCGTCACCGGCTTGAAGAAGAAGCTCAACTGGGCGATCGGTATCGTCTTCGTTTTGATCGTGATCGTCTTTTTGGTTTTAGCTTTTGTGTGATTGCGACTTACTTTAAAAAAGCGTATACTAGACTCAGACATTTTTTTGAAAAGAGGACAACTATGACGATCGGCGTGATCTGCGCAATGGAAGAAGAATTGCGCGCATTATTGGCAAAATTAGACGATGAAACTGAAATTTCAGTCGCCAACCAACACTATTTCAAAGGCACCATTGAAGGGGTTTCGGTGGTATTAGTCGAATCTGGTATCGGTAAAGTGCAAATGGGCATGACCACGGCGATCATGTTAGAAAAATTTGCCCCTGATGTGGTCATCAACACCGGTTCAGCTGGTGGTATCGGCCAAGGGTTACAAGTCGGCGACGTTGTCTTATCCAGTGCCGTTGCATATCACGATGCTGATGCGACTGCTTTTGGTTATGACATGGGCCAACTCCCACAACAACCTCAGAAATTCACCGCCGACGCTGACGTCGTCGCCGACATTGCCCGCGCTGCTGAATCAGTTGGATTACACACCAAAACTGGTTTGATCGTTTCAGGGGACCAATTCATCGCTTCAGACGATGCGAAAAAGCGCATCCTCAGCATTTACCCAGAAGCCCTTGCTGCTGAAATGGAAGGTGCTGCGATCGGGCAAGTGGCCACGCAATTTAAGACGCCTTTTGTTGTGATCCGCGCCATGAGTGATACCGCTGATGGGGATGCTGGTCAAAGCTTTGACGAATTTATCGTTGATGCCGGCAAACGTTCTGCCCAAATGTTACTCGCTTATATCCACCAATTAAAGG
This sequence comes from Lacticaseibacillus porcinae, assembly GCF_003946305.1. Lineage (GTDB taxonomy): Bacteria > Bacillota > Bacilli > Lactobacillales > Lactobacillaceae > Lacticaseibacillus > Lacticaseibacillus porcinae. Next base: position 307,351 of record NZ_RHNS01000001.1, on the reverse strand, counting down.
AAGTTTGATCATGCAACATATTTATCTTGATAATGCCGCGACCACGCCAATGGCACCAGCAGTGGTGCAAGCGATGACCGATCAAATGCAAAATGACTTCGGCAATGCCAGCTCCAGTCACTGGTTTGGCCGCACCGCCCACACTGAACTTGATGCTGCCCGCAAAGTCATTGCGCAATCCATCAACGCCAAGCCTGATGATATTATTTTCACCAGCGGCGCCACTGAAGCCAACAACACAGCCATTAAAACCGTTGCCCATGCCATGGCTGGCAAAGGCAAACACATCATCACCACAGCCATCGAACATCCTAGTGTTTTAGAATCGATGAAGTCGCTTGAACGCGAAGGCTTTAACGTGACTTATTTGCCAGTGTCTGAAACTGGGGAATTAGATCTCGCAGATTTTGATGCGGCATTAGATGATGACACCATTTTAGTTTCGGTGATGATGGGGAACAATGAAGTCGGTTCGCGGTTGCCGATTCAAGCGATCGGTGAGCGTTTAGTCGACCATCAAGCGTTATTTCACACCGATGCCACCCAAACTTACGGGTTGTATGATATCGATGTTGACGCCTTGCATGTTGACTTCTTGTCGACGTCTGCGCACAAGATCAACGGCCCTAAAGGTGTCGGTTTCTTGTATCGCCGTCCAGGCTACAAGTTGTTACCATTCATGAATGGTGGGGAACAAGAAAAGAAACGCCGCGCTGGGACTGAAAATGTTGCCGGGATCGTCGGCATGGCTAAGGCTGTGTCATTGTTGACCCCTGAAGTCAAAGCCAAGCACCAAGCAGACTTTTACGGCTTCAAGCAACAATTGTTGAAGCAACTGGATGATGCAGGCATCGATTACGCATTAAACGGCAGCTTAAAGCCTGACAACCCTAACCATGTGTTGAACTTGTGGTTGAAAGGCTTGTCCACTTATGCGTTGCAAACCAACTTAGACTTAGCTGGCTTTGCGATTTCTGGTGGCTCTGCATGTACAGCAGGGAGTTTGGAGCCTTCTCATGTGTTGATCGCGATGTTTGGTGAAGATTCGCCTCGCATCGGTGAATCTATCCGGGTCAGCTTCGGTACTTACACCACTGCTGAAGAAGTGCAAGCATTCGGTGAAGCGTTGATCAAAATCGCTAATCGCCTGCTTGCTCGCGCCAACAAGTAAATTGAAATGTCGTCGTTGCCTTAGGGTGACGGCGATTTTTTTCGGAAAAACGTTTATAACTTTTAGTACTTGTTTTTTATTTTAGAAGGCGCTATCATGGTGATGAATTCTATGAGGAGTGGGTGGCTGAGCGCAGGTCACCCGTATCACTTCGCGACGGGTGGAAGTGCCCGCTAAACTCTCGGAGACTATCCCGTAGCATCTGGGCTTAACTGTCGAGCGCTGCTAGATCTCCAGTTCCAAAGTGCCGGTACTGAAGGGTCCCAGTCGTGGACTCAAACCAGTTACAGCCGGGAGTAGTGCCCTCACGGTGACGTGAGACGCAAGGCGACGTCTGTTTGCGAAAGGCAGTGCAAAGCCGATTAGCGACGAACGCGGTTGAGGTCTAATAAGCCAAGGCCCGCAGCAACGTCCTTGATTGTTGTTGAGACTGCATGAACGTAATTGAATCGGCTAGAAGCCGCGGATCCACGAAGCAGAATATTGTTTCGTGGATTTGTTGTGCGCTGGTTTCAGGGTGCTGAGTTTTTTCTCTGAACGCCACAAGTAACCGCTTTTCGTGGTAGAATAATGTTAAAGCTTTACAAGGAGGAAGATTATGGCATTAGCAACCACCAGTGCACCACTTGGCAGTCCCAAGACTTACGCAGTTGATCCTGCGGTGAAGCGTTATACCTTGATGGACTTGGGCTTTATCAAAACGAAAAACGGGAACTTCCAATTAGAACGCTCATTGGATCCGAATTCGCCATACACTGCCGCCAACAAATTGCGGATCACCTTTAAAGCCGACCTCACGGCTTTTCAAATGGGTGTGACCACCGGCAATGGGTTAAAAGCCGTCAACATTTTCAAAACCGACAAAACTGCAGAAAACGTTGAACAGTTCAACTACATTGTTGCGGAATTGATCGATCGCCAAGTGATCAAACTCGCTTAAACGCAAATACAGACGCCTCGGAATTTCCGAGACGTCTGTATTTATTTGGCGAGCCAGTCGCTACGCATCAACTCATAGGCGAGTAAATCGATGAAGCGACCGTTGCGGAAGTACTCGTCTTTAAAGCGTCCGGCAAGTTGAAATCCGAGCTTTTCGTAACAGTGGATCGCAGCGATATTGTCAACAAATACCGTTAACTTGATTTTGTGTAGCGGCATTTGGGCAAAGCAGAAATTCATCATCACCGTCAAGGCGTCGGTGCCTAGTCCACGGTGTTGAAAGTCAGGGCTGATGGCGATGCCGACTTTGGCGTGTTGATGCAGGAAGTCCACCCCAAACACCGCAACGCTGCCAGCAAGTTCATGGCTGACGTAAATGCCGAAACAGTGATCTGGGGCTTTCATCGTGGCCATTTTTTCAATGGCATCGGGTGTTTGGGGATATGGTAAGTCGTCGTCTGCTTCTAAGCGGACTGAATTTTCAATTGCCTGTAATGCTGGATAATCTGATTCTGGGATATCGCGTAAGACACACTGGGTGCCAGTTAAATAATCTGGATCCATCGAAGTCCTCCTGAATTAAAAGGCGAAGCGCAATAACAACAAGCCGAACACCAGCAAAGGCAACCCGACAGCAATGCCATTTTGTTTGGTGGCGTTCGCTTTGATCATCGACAACCAGCGGCCTGACATGAATTGCGCGCCTAATACTAATAAGCATAGGCCCATCAACGCTAAGAAAATTTTCAAAACGATCACCTCAATTTTCAGTATACGCTAAAAAACGCGCGGTCATTCTCTTACTTTTGGCAAGCAATTATGGTATACTGGGCGTTACTGGAATCTTGACCTTCAAATCAATGCTTTCAGCAATTTAATGAAATGATGGTGAATCATATGGACAACAGCAATACCCGCGTTGTCGTCGGGATGTCAGGCGGCGTGGACTCCAGCGTGACCGCCTTGCTCCTCAAGCAACAAGGCTATGACGTGGTGGGCGTCTTCATGAAAAACTGGGACGACACCGACGAATATGGCGTCTGTACCGCGACGGAAGACTACGAAGATGTGGCTAAAGTCGCTGCAGAAATCGGCATCCCTTACTACTCGATCAACTTCGAAAAAGAATATTGGGATCGTGTCTTCCAATATTTCTTAACCGAGTACAAAGCCGGCCGCACGCCAAACCCTGACGTGATGTGCAACAAAGAAGTGAAGTTCGCAGCGTTTTTAGATTACGCTGAAGAGCTTGACGCTGACTACATCGCCATGGGTCACTACGCCCAAACGACCACTGACGAAAACGGCATCGTGCACATGTTGCGCGGCGCTGATGGCAACAAGGATCAGACTTACTTCTTGAGTCAGCTTTCCCAAGCCCAACTCAAAAAGGCAATGTTCCCGATCGGCCATTTGCAAAAGCCAGAAGTACGTGCCATTGCCGCTGAGTACGGTTTGGCAACTGCCGCAAAGAAAGATTCCACTGGGATCTGCTTTATCGGCGAGCGTAACTTCAAGCAGTTCTTATCCACCTACTTACCAGCACAACCTGGTAAGATGATGACTTATGAAGGCGAAGTTAAAGGCCAACATGATGGTTTGATGTATTACACCATCGGCCAACGCGGCGGCCTTGGCATCGGTGGGAACTCTGAGAACTCCGAGCCTTGGTTTGTTGTTGGTAAGGACTTATCGAAGAACATTTTGTATGTGGGCCAAGGCTTCAACAACCCACATTTGATGGCCACTAGCCTTGATGCATCTGGTATGAGCTTCTTTACCGGCTCAGCACCTGCGCAAGACTTCCATTGCACCGCGAAGTTCCGTTACCGCCAAGCTGATGTTGGCGTCACGGTTCACTTAGACGGCGACAATGCGCATATCGTTTTTGACGAGCCAGTGCGTGCGATCACCCCAGGCCAAGCAGTTGTGTTATACAACGGCGAGGAGTGCTACGGTGGTGGGACTATCGACGTCGCTTACGCTGACGAGAAAGTTTTACAATACGTTTAATCGTGAGACAACCGAGGCGACTCGGTTGTTTTTTTGTTGAGGGCTGAAAATTTGGTATAATCGGCGCATGAGTGATCAGGAGGACTTCAATGGACAAGTTATCATGGTATTGGCGCTTGACGCTATTTTTTATTTTAGAATTGCTACTTGGGGAAGTGGTGATCGGCTACGGCACCAGATTGTTGCATCTCGCTTATGTCCCGCATTTACTGGTGTATAAAGGTCTTGAGCTAGTCGTAATCTTATTGTTGAACTGGTGGTTGATCCATCAAAAGCTCCATTTCCTCAATTTAAAATGGCGGACTTGGACTTGGCTGTTGATATTGTGGATCGTCGTCGGCGTGGTCACCGTACGATTTGGTCATGCCAGTCGCATCCCCACTGGGTTAGTGGTCGGGATTGTGGCTGCGGCAACGGAAGAATGCATGTTCCGCGGCGTGATCTTCACACAATTGCTGAAGCATTGGCGCAATGCTTGGGCGGCGATGTTAACGTCTGGCTTATTATTCGGGGCATTGCATTTGATCAACCTCACCCATCAAAGTGCTGGGATCACTGCGATTCAAATTCTTCAAGCAGCGGGCATGGGGGTGATGCTTGCCGCAATGTATTTGCGCAGTGGCAGTTTGTTGGTGCCAATGGCGTTTCATTTCAGCTTAGATTATTTTGCGGTGGCGATTCACGGCATGTCTGGGACGCCGACTGGGAGTTTTCAAATCTTGTTGTACGGGTCGCTGTTTTGGGTGATGGTGTACCTGGCAATCGCAGTGATCATTGTTCATGGGAGTCGCAAACCGTTGAAATTGTTCGATCTAGAAGGGAGTCGCTGAGCGGTCAGCGGCTTTTTTTCTCGTAAAGGGGAACTTTTTGCCCGCTGAGTCGTACTAATAGGTGTACGACGAATTGGAGGAATGGGTATGCAAGAATTGATCGAATCTGCACAATCCGGTGATCAAACGGCTTTGGTCATGTTGCTGCAGACGCGCAATGACAAGCTTTATCGCACCGCTTACTTATACTTGCACAACCAACAAGACGCGTTGGACGCGGTGCAAGAAACCGCCTTGCAAGTGATGTTGAGCATCCACAAGTTGAAACATCCTGAATATTTTGACACGTGGTTGATCCGCGTGGAATTGAACTGCATTTTCAAAATGATGCGCAAACATCAGCCGAAGTTGACGGCTTTAGCTGTCGATGAACCAAGCGTCGCCAGCGACTTGCATGCAAATCTGCAAAGTGATTTAGAAAAGTTGCCGAAAGCTTTGCAAGTGGTGATTGTGATGCGTTATTACAACGACTTGCCGCTGGCGCAAATCGCAAAAGTGTTGCATTTGCCGTTGGGTACGGTGAAAAGTCGTTTGAATCGCGGATTGGCGCGGATGCGTCAGGAAGGAGCGGTGCGTGATGCTTACCGAATTTGAACAAATTGAAGTGCCAAAGAATTTAGTCAATGCGGCGATCAGTCAAGGCGTTGCCCAGGCGCGTCCAGTGAAACATCGCCGCCATGTGGTCGTCGGCAGTGTCATCGGCTTAGCCACAGTTGGGTTGTTGGCAACAGTTGCACCGGTTGCGATTCAAGCTGGGGGCATCGTACCTGCTTATCAACAATTACTTGATGAAAGTTCCACGCAATCAAAACGTTGGGATCCAACGCTAAATCAATTGTTAGGGGATTTTGCGAATACCAATGTCTATCATTCGTTGCACGTTGCGGCACAAGACGTCAACGGCATTCAGGTGCAACCGATCGGGACGATGGCATCAGCTGGGGTGTCAGCAGTGATCGTCGATTATTCAGGCCCTGGCATCGACCCCAACAAATTTGATCAAGCCAATGTTTCAGTGAATAACTTAGGTGCTGGCCAAGATATTGATTTTGAAGCTAACGCCGCAAAAGTGGCGCTGGGTCATTATCGACAAGTGATTGCTTGGTATCCGCCAATCACAGGTGATGCCAATACCAAAGGCTTTGATTTGAAATTAAGCAAAGTCAATGGCACCACTCATGACCTCAGCTGGCAGAATTTATCGCTGCCACAGTTTAAAGCAACTACGCGGTCGTTAACGCAAACTCGTAGCGCTCAAGTGATCGGTGGCCCAGTGACCGTTGCCTTAACAAAAGTCCAAGCCAGCGGTCAAAGTCTGGTATTAAATTATCAAACTAGCTTCGATCCGCAACAACTTACGGCATCCTCTCAGCAGAAATATTTGCAAGCGGCCTGGATCTCCCGTGGGGTGGTTTATCAAAATGGGCATGAAGTTGGCGACTTATCTTTGGGGATCAGCGGGCAGAATTTAGCCGTCACACATCACAATGGCTTGACGCAAGCTAATTTTCAATCAACGTTTGCGACTGATTACCGAGGGCGCAACGGCAAGCGCACGGCGTTACAAGCCGGGGATGTCGTGAAGTTCGACTATGAACTTCCTGGCAAAGAACCTAACCGTCAAGTACCTGCTACCTTTGAAGTGCCGGCATCACAATTATTACCATAAGCGCAAAAAAAGTCTGCTCACTGATTTCAATCCAGTGAACAGACTTTTTAAAATGCTAGTGAATCCCGGGCGTCATGCTAGCGCGATAAATATCTTCAACAGCTTGCGCATCCAGTGGCAAGTAAGCATGATCTAACCCACCTGCAGCGGCAGTTTTGGCCATTTCAGCAAAATGCTTGTCGTCTTCGATCCCAATTTCAGGAAGCGTCATGCCAAAGCCTAACCCAAAAATCCAACTCCATGTCGCATCGATGGCTTCTTGTGCGCGGTTGTGCACATTACCGAGCACTGGCAGATCCCAAACCCGATGACCGAACCGCGCGAATAATTTCGCCGAAGATTCATCATGATCTAGGACATATTGCATCCAGCGCGGCGTTAATATTCCAAGGCCAACACCATGCGTCACATCATAAAACGCCGACAGTTGATGTTCCATTGCGTGACATGACCAGCGACTTTCAGTGCCAGCACCCACTAAACCAGAACAAGCATTGGTGGCCGCCCACATTAAGTTTGCACGGGCATCAAGAGAATCTGGTTTGTTGATCGCGACAGGTGCCCAGCGAGTGACGGCTTGCATTAACCCTTCGATCATGCCTTTGGAGACATCATTTGAATCGGAGCGGTCGAAATATTGTTCACACAAATGCGAGAAAATATCCATCGAACCGGCTGCCGTTTGACTAGCCGGCACGGTGATGGTCAATCGTGGATCCAAGAAGGAAACTGCAGGACCACTTGGGCAGCGCGCACCAACTTTAGCGTTGCGACTAGGATCTGAGATCACCGCGTTGACATTCATTTCGCTCCCAGTTGCAGCAAGTGTCACAATATCCACTAATGGCAACATCGTTTGTTGTTGCGCAAGTTCACGATCAACCACTAAGTCCCAAGCATCGCCGTCGTAATGAGCCGCAGTGGCAATGACTTTGGCAGCGTCAATGACCGAGCCGCCGCCAACTGCAAGCACGACGTCGCGATCTTGTGCGAGTTTGACGCCAGCACGAACGGAATCGATTTTAGGATTCGGTTCAACGCCAGGCAGTTCAACGATATCAAAGCCTTTTAACAAATCGATCACCCGCTGGTACAATCCAGTTTTTTTGATCGAGTGACCCCCATACACCAACAATACCTTTTGACCAAAGCGGGCGACAGTATCGGCAAGTTGTGAATCGATGTAATCGCCAAAGCGAATGTCGGTGGGGTTAGCATAAGTAAAATCTTTCACTGAAAAGGCCTCCAAATTTCTGATTACCTCAATTATACCGCCCGCCGGTTGAAAAGGGGGGCAAAAATCGCGATAATAGAAGCAACAACAAGGAGGGCACGACGTTGACACGATTATTTTTTGTGCGGCACGGCAAGACGCAATGGAATTTGGAAGGGCGCTATCAAGGGGCCAATGGCGATTCACCATTGTTGCCAGAAAGCTACGAGCAGATCCACCAGCTTGCCAGTTACTTGAAAGGCACGCATTTTGCCCATTGCTACATCAGCCCACTGCCTCGTGCACAAGCGACAGCCAAGACCTTGTTACAATATCTCGATGAAAATATTCCCACCACGACCACGGTGGGGATGCGGGAATTCAATTTAGGCAAAATGGAAGGCATGAAGTTCACTGATGTTGCCAAAAAGTATCCCAAAGAATTACACGCCTTCCGCGCGGCACCTGGCGAATATGATCCCACTGCCATTGAAGGCGAAACCTTCCCAGATTTGATCAAGCGGATGCAACCGGTGGTGTTAGATGCGGTGAAAGCAGATGTGACTGGCGAAGCGAATTTATTATTTGTCAGCCATGGCGCTGCACTTGTGGCCTTGATCCAAAGTTTGCTTGGCACCCCAATCGCGGATATGCGTAAAATGGGGGGCTTGACCAATTCGTCAGTGACGATTTTAGAAGCCTACGGACCAAAACTCCCGTTCAAGTTGATCAAGTGGAACGACACCGAATATTTGACCAAAAAACTCGATCCCACGGACACGATTTAAGGAGTCATCATGTTAAAAGACAACAAACACAACAACACGTCAAAAAAGTCTCAAGCTCCGAAGAAACCCAAGCAAAACATGATCTCCCAATTTAATCACGGTGATCACGACGGCGCGATTCATGCCGCCATCGCCGCCATTGATGAAAATCCCAAAGACCCCAAGCGTTATGCGACCTTGGCGACGATGCTGATCGCTATTAACGCCTATGATGAAGCCACGCAACTGTTGATGCAAGCCATCGGGTTGTTTCCAGAAGACGGGGAGTTGGTGTATAACTTTGGGTTACTCCAATTCCGTCAAGAAAACTGGCAACTCGCCATTCAATATTTCCAACAACTGACGAAAAATCAAGATAACTTAGGCCAAGACGCGACTTACATGGTCGCTTTATCCTATCAACATTTGGAACAGCCACAAAAAGCCTTAGCCTTTGCGCTAACTGCCCATGAAGCCGCGCCTCATCGCTTAGATGCTGCGTTATTGACAGCGGAGTTGTTATTAGGCATGGGGGCGTTTCAACAAGCGGCTGATATGCTCGAGCCACAACTTCGCACGAAAAATGCGCAAGCTTATTTCACTTACGGCATGGCGTTGACTGGCGCTGGTCAAGATGGTTCGAAATATCTTGATGAAGCCAAACGGTTAGATCCTGATAGCTACGATCAAAAGGCTAACCAAGTCCGCGATATTGCCGGCTACTTACTGCACAAGGAGTCATCGGATGACTGACGAGCCGCAAAGCGTCACCGGCCGGGTCAAAAGCATTTTTTTTCAAAGCCCGACTAGTTTTTTCAAAATTCTATTGATCACTATCACCAAAACCAACCTCACGTGGTTGGAGCCAGAGATTGTGGTGACCGGCTCTTTTGGTGATGTGAAAGAAGATGAAACTTACAACTTCATCGGGAAATTGGTCACCCATCCAAAATATGGGCAACAGTTTGCTGCCGACAACTATCAAGTCGAAAAGCCCAGCGGAAAAGCCGGGCTGATCGGCTATTTGAGTTCAGAGAAATTTCCTGGGATCGGGAAGAAAACTGCAGAACGCATTGTCGAAGACCTCGGCGTTAATGCCATCGATAAGATCCTCAAAGATCCCAGCGTCCTGACCCCGTTGAAGCTCAAGCCTGATCGTCAAAAAACTTTAGTCGATAACCTCAAAGCCAATCTTGGCATGGAGCAAGTGATCATCGGCTTAAATGACTTCGGCTTCACGGCAAACATGGCGGCGAAAATCTACGCGTTGTATGACACTGATGCGCTAGATGTGATCGAAGAAAATCCTTACCGATTGATCGCAGACGTTGAAGGCATTGGGTTTAAGCGCGCTGACGCGATCGCTGCGCACATGAATATCGCACCAGATGCGCCGATTCGCATTCAAGGCGCGGTAATGGAGACGTTGACCAATCAAACGGAAGGCGAAGGCGACACTTACGTTGAATTGCCGGAATTGCTGGATGCGACGATCGGGATGCTTGAAGGTGCGCGGAATGTCGAAATCACGCCAGATGATGTCGCTGATGCCGTGATCGCCTTACGCAAAAGCAATAAAATCATGGCCGAAGATAAACGCATTTATCCTAAGCGCTTGTATGACGCCGAATTTGAAATTGCCAATCGCTTAAAGCAACTCGATCAAGATGTCGACAAACCAAGCGACAAAGCGATTCAACACGCCTTAAAAGATGTGCAAAAAGCCGCCGACATCACCTATGATGATACCCAGCGGCATGCGATCGTCACGGCGATGCAATCAGGGATCTTTGCGTTGACTGGCGGTCCTGGGACTGGGAAAACAACGGTGGTCAATGGTATCGTCCGCACCTATGCGGAGATCAATGATTTATCGCTTGATGTGAACTCCTATAAAGACGAACCGTTCCCCATTATGTTAGCCGCACCGACAGGCCGCGCCGCCAAACGCATGACTGAAACCACCGGCTTGCCTGCTAGCACGATCCACAGGTTGTTAGGCTTAACCATCGACTCTGATGAATATGAACCGAAAGAATTGCCAGATGGGTTGTTGATCGTTGATGAAATGTCGATGGTGGACACTTATTTGTTCCGCACCTTGTTAATGTCGCTACATCCAGGCATTCGCTTGATCTTAGTCGGGGATAAAGACCAACTGCCAAGCGTCGGTCCTGGGCAAGTGTTTGCCGACTTGTTGCGGGCACACTGCCTACCAGCGCAAGAATTGACCCATATTCACCGCCAAGATTCACAGTCTTCGATCATCGACTTGGCGCATGCCATTAACATGGGGCAGTTGCCTGCAGATTGGCAACAACAAAAAGCGGATCGCAGCTTTATTTTATGCCCGCCAAATCAACTGGCTGCCGTTGTCGGCCAAGTGGTCGCCAAAGCGGCACAGAAATTTGACTTGAACGACATGCAAGTGCTCGCGCCGATGTATCGCGGCGCCGGCGGCATCGATCAACTTAATGCCTTATTGCAAAATATTGTCAATCCGAAAAAGTCTGACCGCTCCAAAGAAGTCACATTTGGCGATCGCACTTATCGCATCGGCGACAAAATTTTGCAATTGGTGAACAATCCAGAACAACAAGTCTTTAATGGCGAGATCGGTCGCGTGATCGGCATCACCCCAGCAAAAGAGGCGGATTCTAAAACTGATGAGTTGATCATCGACTTTGATTCTTCAGAGATCACTTACACCCGCAGTGATTTTGCCAAGTTTACGTTGGCTTATGCAACGTCGATCCACAAGGCGCAAGGTAGCGAGTTTGATTTGGTGATTTTGCCGTTGACGTTAGCGTCAAAGCGGATGTTGCGGCGAAACTTGTTGTATACGGCAGTGACGCGCGCGAGTCAGTCATTGGTGTTGATGGGTGACCCTCGCGCCTTTGAACTCGCTGTCCAATCTGTCGCTGATAACCGCAAAACCAGTTTAGTGGCGCGGTTGCAAGCCGTCATGACACCGGTTGACACAAACGAGTTGCTATCAGACAATGAAGAGAGTAATGACGAACCAAAAGTATTTGTATTGACTGAAGCGCTGGTCCAAAGTCAAACGATTGATCCTATGATCGGAATGGCAGGTGTGAAGCCAATGGATTTTGCCTCAGTTGACCCCGCAATGCCCCATAAGGAGTAATTTTTCGAGATGGACGACAATAATATACGCAAAGAACTCACCATTAAACCGGTGACGTTAGAGTATTTGGAACAATTTAACGACTTGTTAGCTTATGTCTTTCAAGTGACCGCCAAAGAAGTTGAAGAATCAGGTTATGAAGAAGGCGAATTGGAACGCGCCAAGCGCCCAGTGTTGGAGAAATCTGATGTGATCGGGTGGTTTCACGATGATCAACTGATCTCCCAACTCGCCATTTACCCTTGTACCGTGAACCTCCACGGCAAACAAGTGAAAATGGGCGGCTTAACTGGAGTCGGGACTTATCCTGAATATGCAGGCCATGGTTTGATGCATGACTTGATCCGCTTAGCCTTGCAACACATGCGTGCGCATAAGCAGTGGATCTCTTATCTTTACCCATACTCCATTCCTTTTTACCGCAAAAAAGGGTGGGAGATCATGTCCGATCATTTGACTTTTGATGTCAAAGATACCCAATTGCCAAAGCCACAACCGACACCAGGTCATGTGGAACGATTGGAAATCGATGATCCTGATGTGATCTCGACTTATCAAACTTATGCCAAGCACAATCATGGTGCCATGATCCGCAACCAACTCAACTGGGATGAATATTGGCGTTGGGAAAACGAAGAAGAACGCATTGCCGGGGTGTATTACGACGCGCAAGACCAACCCCAAGGCTATGTGTTGTATTGGATCGCCAATGAAGTTTTCCACATCAAAGAAATGGTCTACAACACCCAAGAAGCGCGAGTCGGGTTATGGAACTTTGTGTCGGCGCATTTTTCGATGGTGGAACATGTCCGCGGCAACATTTATAAAAACGAACCGCTACATTTCTTGTTATCAGATGGCGACATCAAACAAACCATTCACCCTTACTTCATGGCGCGGATCGTCGACGTTGCCGAGTTCTTGAAAGAATATCCTTTCGCAGAAGTCGGCAAGCCGATCCACTTCAATGTGTCTGATCCTTTAGCAGATTGGAACAATAAGACTTTTGGGTTGTGGTGGAATGAAAAAGGGGAAGTCGAAGTCACCAACCGTCCAGTCGGGGATGCTGTGGACGTCGACATTCAAACGTTGACCACGATGTTGATGAGTTATCGTCGACCGTCTTACTTGGCACGGATCGAACGGCTACATGCGTCAAAAGCTGCGTTGAAAAACTTGGAAAGCATCATCCCAATGGAAGAACCTTACTTCTCTGATTACTTCTGATCGCGTTGACGATTGCGTGTGAGTGTGGTTTAATGAGATTATTCTAATGAACGAAGGATTTCAAAATGTTGAACAACCACTTTCAATTTAACTTTTTCTTTTTCAGATAGCGTCCATGCTGGCATGGACGCGTATTGGCTTGCGTCCATGTCTGAGAAAGATTTTCCTCAGAGGTGGTTGATCTGAGGAAGAGAAATTCAACTTTTCCGCACGATCTTGCAAGCTGCAAGGTCGTGTTTTTATTTGCGCGATATCATTGTCGCTATCCTGCAGCGTCAGTGTTTCGTGCCGCCGTCAGGACACTGGACGAGCTCCGTTTCAGTGATTTGAAATGGGGACTCCAGCTGGCTCGCCGCGACATAGTGAGGGTCCGAATCCGAGCTAGCCGAGATGTGTCGCTACGCTCCCCACTCGCCGGATCTCGACCTGCGGAACGCAGTAGGCGGTAAACCGCCAACTGCGTTCTCACGATGTCGCGGCGGCCAGCTTCCGTCCCCATTTCAAATCACTTCCACTCCACTAGTCCACTGTCACCTGATGTCTACGTTGATATCACGTTTCGTCATTTGAATGATGTCGTCGCATCGACGTATTTGATTGGTAAGCCAGCCATATCAATGTCGAAATCTGTGGGCGGAGATTAAAAACGTGGAGGCGGGCTAGTCATCAGCCGTGGGGCTCTTAGCGATTTATCGCTTAGAGCCCAGCGAGAAGGAGATCCACTCGCGTTCTTTGCGAGTTAGCTCCGACGAGCGTCATCGCGTTCCATGACTAGCCCGCCGGAACGCTTTTGATCGGAGCCCACAGATTTTCGTGCTGGAGGCATATTGGTATAGTTTGTTGAAACACTGACGCTGCCTAACATCATTCGTTACTGAACTTTTTTCTTGGAGGAAACCTATGATCCACACCCTTGGTCCTAAAACCACAGATAGTTATGATGCCGCCACGCATATTCCTGGCATTGCCCATCCAGAGATTCAACTGCACCCAAACTTTGATGAGATCATCGCCGCACTTGCCGATTATGCCGGCGATCAATTCTTGTTACCCGTTGCGTATCAAAGTGCCCGTCCAGATTTTGGTTGGCGGGAATTGTGTTATGAATATTCCAATCAACTGTCACTGCGTCAAGTCTTTCACCGCCCATTGCAGGCGATGGTCTTGATCGAAAATCCGCAATATGCAAAAGATGCCGCCATCATTCATCCGGCAACTGAGAACTTGTTGCGCCATCAATTAGGCGCAGGGGATTATCCTGTTGATTATGCTGGGAGCAAGGCGCAAGCCTATGAAGATTATCGCGAGTGTGGGTATCGTTATTGCATCACTAGCGCAAATTTGTTGCCACAGGATACGCCGATGCTCGCAAAGTTTGAACCAGACATGGTGTGGTGTTTGTACGACATTTTACCAACTGTCTAAGAATTGAATTAAAAAATAACGAAAAAACAGTTGACGAATCCTCATGAACGGTTTATATTAATCACAACACAAGGAACAAAACGTTGAAGAGGATGTGTCGATAGCGTCGCAGCCAGCGAGTCCCGTTTGGTGCAAGGGGATCTGCAAAAGCTATCAGACCGATCACCTCTGAGTTGTACTGTGATAAGTAGCGGTACTGGGTGGCCACCAATATCTGGCCGGCGTATCGCGATCGTTCTTGGCCGAATCGATCGCCGTACGTGCTAAGTGGCACTTGGTGACAAGTGCTAACTCACGGGTGGTACCGCGCAAAAGCGCCCCGTCAGACAAATGTCTGATGGGGCGCTTTTTGTCGACTGCAGCGACGCGTGACCCACCCAGTTGAATAGGTCCGTGTGTTAAAAAATAACAATTGGCACTGCCAATGGAGGCTATTAATATGAGTGAAACCACTAAACAAGAACAAACTGTTGCAAACGACTTGTACCAAGCATTGACCACCAAGAAACCTTTGACGATGGCAGATTACGATGCCAAAGTCACGGATTATGATTCTGCGTATCGCGTGCAATGGGCCTTCACCGCCTTGAAAAACAAGCCAGTCGCTGGCTACAAAGTTTCATTGACGTCAGAAGAAACGCAAAAAATGTTTGATTCTGATTCGCCATTTTACGGCGCTGAAGTTGAAGGCTCTTGGGTCAAATCTGGTGAAACCGTACCTTTTTCAGATTTGATGGATCCTTTGTTGGAAGTCGAATTGGTGTTTACGGCAAACGAAGCGTTGACCCCAGAAGATTCCGTTGAAGACTTGTTGAAGAAAACCAGCGTCTCTGGCGCCGTTGAATTACCAGATTCTCGCTTTGCTGATTGGTTCCCAGCGTTAGGCAAATACTTAGTGGTTTCAGATTCTGCAGTTGCTGGCCGCGTAGTTTATGCGCCAGCTTCCAAAGACAGCTTCACCGTTGATGATCTCGCCAATGTCCATGCGACGTTGACTAAAGATGGTGAAGAACTTGCCAACGGGGCTTCAAGTGAAGTTCTTGGCAACCCCTTGAATTCCTTGAAGTGGTTAGTGGAGAAGCTCGCTGCCCAAGGGCACGACTTCCCAGCAGGGACTAAAGTTTCCAGTGGGACATTCTTGTTGCCACCGCATGCTACCAAAGGCCATTATGAAGCTAAATTCGATAAATATTTTGGTACCGTATCATTTGATTTAAACTAAAAACCATTTTTCTTATTACAAATCATTCAATTCAGTCATGTGAAAAAAACACCGACACGTGGAAAATGTCGGTGTTTTTGTTTGGCGTTAAACGACGAACCAGAAATTTTGTTTTTCAACATGGAAACTTAATTCATAAGGGCGACTGCCGAGTTCTTCCCCATCCATTTGCCCAAATTCAAGCGATGGGGTCTCAAGTTCAATGCGTGGGGATTCAAACACATGCACGCGCTTGTATTTGGTGTGACGACCCAGCAATAACTGTAAACACAAGAATAAGAAGTACGGCGTGTTGAGGTGTTCGACCACGATCAAATCGAGCTTGCCGTCGCGAGGATCTGCCCCTGGTAAAATGCGGACGCCGCCGCCAAAGTAAGGGTGATTGGTGGTGGTGACGAGGAAGGCTTGTTGAATGTAGGTCCGCTTGCCATCGACATAAATCGCCACTGGGAAGGGCTTGCGTGAAAAGAATACACCGATCACGCCAACGATATAAGCTAAACTGCCAAGATGCATGCGGTTGAGGATGGTTTTGAAGCGACTGCGATTAGTCGCTGCCACTGCCGCGGCATCAAAGCCGACGCCAATGTTGTTGACGAAGTACCCAGATTCACCCCGGGTTCTTTCCGTGTAATGGCCAATGTCGATCACAGTGGGGTGGTCGGCAGCTAACACTTGATCTAAGGCTTTCAGTGGATCTTGTGATAACCCGACGCCGCGCGCAAAGTCGTTACCAGAGCCTGCTGGAATATAGGCCACTGGCATATCTGGATGTTCGGTTTGATGTAAACCGGTGATCGCTTGATTTAAGGTGCCATCGCCGCCGATCACCAACATCACCGCATTTTCTCGGTGGTTGAAGCCACCGATTTGTTTGGCAAGTTGAATGGTATGGCCGGAATAACGCGACACTTTGATTTCATAGTCGATATGCTGCGAATCTAAGCGCGCTTGGATCTTTTTAAAGGTGTCCACAGCAGTGCCTGCGCCTGCTGCTGGATTGAAAATGATGTAGTAGAACCCCGCTGCCATAGAATACTCCTCTTTTTCGACGAAAATACTCTATTAATTATACAGAGGCGAATTGACAAAAACAATCACGTTGAGAAAAGTAAGTGCTTAATTTCTGGATGCTGGCAAATTTAAAGTGTCACCAGTGAGTTTGGCGAGCTTTTCAACCTGCGCGATACCTGTTTTCAAACCAGAATTTTGATCGGTTAAAATCGCGATCGTCGCTGAATCGTCACCAGAACCGATTTCCCCGATCGAATTAACGATCCAAGTGTTGTTGTGACCATTCAACCGCCAACCGTTTTTCAATGCGAAATCGCGACTGCCGGCACTGATGCCCCAGTTTTGATCAGCGGCGACATGTTGCATCAGATCTTTGATATAAGCTTTTGATTTCGCCGTGAGGTAAGTGCCATCACCAAAAATTTCATTTAATAAGATTAACTGATCACTAGCTGTAGTGGTGGTGCTGACCCAGCCTGAGGCATAAGCGCGGGATTGCGTCATTTTCAAGCTGCTGAATAAACTGGTCAACCCTTGGCCTTGGCCGATGGCGTGATATAACGTGTTGGCATCAGCGTTGTTGGAATGTTTGATCGCACCAGTTGCCGCAGCGCGTTCAGTTTCAGTTAATGTGGTGTGATGTTGGGCATGTTGATGCAGCAATTGCGCGAGCATTGCGACTTTGACGATGCTGGCAGTGGTGTGGGCAGAGGCTTTGTGATTGTTCATCGCCAAGGTGAAATGATATTGCTTGGACGTTACCGCAATGCTGACCGGTAGGTTTGGCGTTTTGGCCAATTGTTTGGTCCATTGTTGTTTAAGGGTGGCTTTGACTTGCGCGGCAGTGGGTTTGGCTTTGGTATCAGATTGAGTGAGTTGAGGGGCAGGCGTAAGGGTCGTTGCGATCAAGTTGGCGCGCCATTTAAATAAACCTGCTAATAAAAGCACTGTAATCAGCCATAACGCGCGTTTGACATTTGGTTTTAATCGCCGTGGTTTTGTTGACATTAGTAATCCCCCCAATAAGGGGATTATCTCATATTTTGTAATCGCTTACTATTGAAATGCTTAGGAAATTGCAATAAAAAACCGATCTGCGACAAAGCAGGTCGGTTCAAGTTTTACAGTAAGATCAACATCGGTAAGATCACTGGATGGCGTTCGGTTTTATCGAACAAGAAGCTTTGCAGATTTGAAGTGATCGCATCTTTCAGCATGCCTTCAGTGACTTTTTCGTTGCTCTTAAAGGTATTTTTGATGGTGCGGTAAACGCGGCGTTGGGCTTGGTTGATCAATTCACCAGATTCACGCATGTAGATGAACCCGCGAGATAAGAGATCAGGTCCAGCTAATACCGCTTGTTTTTGCATGTTGATAGTCGCCACCACGACAACCAAGCCTTCTTCAGAAAGCGTGCGACGATCGCGGATCACGGCATTGCCGATATCACCGATCCCATTGCCGTCAATGTACACATCAGCAGCAGGGAAGTGACCAGCGCGGCGAGCGGAATCAGCAGTCAACGCTAACACGTCACCATTTTCCATAATGAAGCAGTTTTCTTCTGGAATGTGGGTTTCTTGCGCTAACTCAGTGTGGATCTTGAGCATCCGGTATTCACCGTGGATCGGCATGAAGTATTTCGGCTTCATCAACCGCAACATCAACTTTTGTTCTTCTTGGCCACCGTGACCAGAAGTGTGGACGTTGTTGACTTTACCATGAATGACTTCAGCGCCAGCTTCTTCCAATTCGTTGATCACGTGGTTGACACTAGTGGTGTTACCTGGGATCGGGTTGGAGGAGAAGATCACGGTGTCGCCAGGTTGAATCGAGATCTGGCGGTGGGTACCGTTGGCGATACGCGATAAAGCGGCCATTGGTTCACCTTGAGAACCGGTACATAAAATCATGACTTCGTTGGCAGGCAACTTGTTTAATTCATGGGCGTCGATCAACACGTCATCAGGAATATCCAAGTAGCCAAGCTCGCGGCCGTTGATCATGGCAGTTTCCATTGAACGCCCGAAAACAGCGATTTTACGGCCATGCGCCATCGCCGCTTCAGCAGCTTGCGCGATCCGTGAAATGTTGGACGCAAAGGTGGCAAAAATGATCCGCCCGTCGATCCCATCAAAAATGTGGCGGATCGAGTGGCCGACGAAGCGTTCAGACTTGGTGAAGTTAGGAATTTCAGCGTTGGTGGAATCACTCATCAACAGCAAAACGCCTTCTTCGCCTAAACGGGCCATTTTTTGCAAGTTCGGTGCCGGTTGGTCGCCAACTGGAGTCAAGTCAAACTTGTAATCCCCAGTTTCAACGATCACACCACTTGGCGTGTGGACCGCAACCCCTAATGTATCAGGAATACTGTGGGTGGTGCGGAAGAAGTCAACGGTGATCGGCCCAAACTTCAAGACGGAATCTTCTTTGAGTTCCGTCATTTTGGTTGAGCGGACCAAGCCATGTTCTTCAAGCTTGCCGCGGATCAATGCCGCAGCCAACGGTGGGGCGAAGACTGGGACATTCGGCACTTGTTTTAAGAAGTAAGGAATGCCGCCGATATGGTCTTCATGCCCGTGGGTGATCACCAAGGCTTTGATCTTGTCTTGGTTTTGCACCAAATAGGAATAATCGGAAATCACATAGTCGATACCTAACAGATCATCTTCTGGGAACTTGATCCCAGCGTCAATGACGATGATCTGGTTTTGGTATTGGACCCCATACATATTTTTCCCGATTTCGCCTAAACCGCCGATGGCAAATACGGCAGTTTCGTTGTTCTTAATGTTGAGTTTCATTCAATTAGAACTCCGTCAACTTGAAGTCAGGTTCTTTTTGTTCGAATTCCAAGAATTTGCCTGACAATTCTTGCACGTATTCGATGTTGTATGGGGTGTTTTCTTCCACCAAGCTACGTGCCGCCACAGCGGAGTCGGCGTTGATATAAAGGGTTTGAGTGGTTTCGCGGCGAGGGTTGACCACCTTGTCTTTTTGGTACAATACTTTGTAGATCATAAATAAGCTCCTTTCGAATACGCAAAAAATCGCCCCAGTTGCTGGGGTAAAATTTCACATTGACCGATCATTTGTTGAAAGTTCAACAGTTACTCTATATCTTAGCATAAACAAGACGTGTGCGCCACGGGGCCAACGTGTTACATTATAGATAGTAGAAAAACGTTTTTGAAGGAGGATGCTTATGGCAATCTGGATAATTGGGATCTTGCTGGTGATCGTCATCGCAATTGCTGTGATCCGTTGGCGTGTCGCCCGCCGTAAACGCGCAATGAAAGTGTTAATGCGCCACAACCAAAAAGCTTGTGATGAAGCAGTGACTCAAGCCTTAACGCAACTAGGCGTCTCATCAAAACATGACGTGTCCTCACAACCAGTCGCTGATGTGTGGGGGCATGGGATCATGGCCTTTGAATATCAAATGCCAAAAGTCACGCCGCCGATTGCCTTAGATCGCTTCGAACAAGCTTTACACGCTCAAACTTCAGCAAATAATGAAAATAGCACCAAGCTTTCACCAAGCTTGGTGGTGACCGATTGGTGGACCCGCGATGAACAGGTGCATTTTGACGTGGCTTATGTCTCAAATGCTGCCACTCGTGAATATGTCCAAGACGTCCGCCGCGTTTAAACGTCTTACCTCCGGCACGAAAAGCTGTGGGCTACGACGATTTGGCGCCACTGCGGTGAATTTGACAAGTTGCCGGTGCGGCCGATTCCAGAAATCGGCAAAGTGCGCCGATGTTCTTACATCTAAATATTGAACCAAAGAAGAACGTTTTGGTTCAATATTTGCCGGTGAAATCTGCGCATGCTGCCAAAGACCGGCATCATTCTTGATTTCACTGCCACAGGCAATTGTCCAATTCACCTTCGTTTTGCCAAATCATCTCCGCCCACAGCTTTTCTTCGTTGATGTTGCTAGCTTACAAATCAAAAACGTTGATGTGATGACATCATTCGCAAGCCTAAGCATGATATCAACATAAGCAGAATTTGATTCGTAGTCACCAAGTGATAGTGCCTGGATAGTGGAAGAGATTTGAAATGGGGACGGAAGTTGGCCGCCGCTACATAGTGAGATTTCCGTTAGCGACTTGTCGCTTACGGAAAGCCGCAGGGAAAGATCCGGCTGGTGGTGAGCGAAGCGAGACATCCAGGCTAGCTTTCCCGAGGACCCTCACTATGTAGCGGCGAGCCAGCTGGAGGCCCCATTTCAAATCACTGTCGCCTGATGGCGGGCATCAAAAGCAAAAAATCAGGTTGAGACAATGACGTCTCAACCTGATTTTTTTGTTTTAGTCGATCAAGACTGCGTTGCCTTTAATATGGAAAGGTTCTTCCTTATTGATATGGTCGTAGTACAAGATCCCATTTAAATGATCGATTTCATGCTGGCAAACGATCGCAGGGTAGTTCTTTAAGCGGATCTTTTTGGTTTCGCCATCCATGTTTTGGTAGCGAATGGTGATGCGGTCGTGACGGACGACATAGCCTGGAATGTCTTTGTCGACAGACAAGCAGCCTTCGCCTTCAGACAAAGCCGCAGGTTGCACCGAGTGGCTGATGATCACAGGGTTGATCAAGACTTCTTTAAACAAGATCTCATCATCTGCACCTGGGACAAGGACGGCGGCCATCATTTCACCGACGCCAACTTGAGGGGCTGCTAAGCCGACACCTGGGCGCAACTTGTATTTGGCATTTTGTTCTTCATCTTGGCTGATGACCAAGTATTCCATCATGTCATGGGCCAACTTTTGATCGGCTTCGGACAATGGAAATTCAACTTTGGCGGCATGTTCGCGCAAGACTTTTGCGCCGTCGCGGGTGATATCTTTCATTAAATACACGGCTGTTTCCTCCATTGATAACTTACTTTCTACTCTACCACAAGCTGTGGACTGAAAAAAGCGTCACGCAAGGTCGAACGCAAGAAAAGCACTGCGATAATTTTTGCCGCAAAACGCAATGGCGCCGCAATTCATTCGCATCGACCTGGGCGTGAAAAAACATTTAACGTCGCCGAAGGTAAAAACTTGACACACCCGGCTTGACTCGTTACAATATAGAAGCAAATCAAATACGGTGCTTTCCGTTAGGCGAGGCTCCTATACGAACAATGCTGCTGCTCAGAAACATCCAGAGATGCCAATGAGTCAACCACGCTTACCGATAAGGTTTGTGTTAACGTAGCTGAAGAATTCTTCTAGGCGTATAGTGCTAAAACTTCACGATTGGGATGCAATAATTGCGTGCGCTCAATCGGCGGGCGCTTTTTATATTGTGGGGGTGCACACCCGCAATCAAAATGAGATCCCGGCGGACGGTGAATGAAAGGTGGTGAGCATATGTTACAAACAGCAGTTGATGGTGGTAGTCCCGATAATGCAGATCCCGGAAGATTTGTGACTGTGCCACCACTTCATTTAATGAAATAATCGGCGCATCTCAAACCTCCGGACACGAGGTGAAAACGATGCTGAAGATGCAACAATACGGCGGGTTGTCCCGCGTAGAAGTGCGCAAAGCAAAAATGTCTTTGCGCCAAGCACCACAAGCCAAGTTCTCTTTGGCTTGGACGCCAGTATTGGCGTTAACTGTCGGCTTAAGCGTCGTGGCTGCATTATTGGGTCACGACGTCATGGCGATGAGCTTACTGATCGTGATGGCTGGCTTGGCAGTGATTGCCAACCTGAGCTTACGTCATTTCTTTAATCAATTTGCGTCAAACGATGATAAAGTTTTAGTGGTTCGTGATGGTCTTGCACGGCTGGAACCAGTTGCGGCATTAGTGCCAGGCGACCAATTGATCGGTCAAGCAGGCATGGTGTTGCCAGTGGATGTGTGGACTGATCAAGCGGTAGACATGCCGAAGCTACTTAAAGGCTTGTTGAACTTAGTCGGCGTGACGCCTGACGCAGACCTTGCAATCGCAGGCAGTGCGTTGACGACTGATCAAACTGTGACGGTTGCCGCAGTGGGCGCCTCACGGTTTTGCTTAGATACCTTGCTGCCTGCTTTAATGAGCCGGCCAACCATTGCAGTGATCGCAGGGTTGCAAGTAGGGTTGCGGGTACTGTTTGCGCCAATTGCTTTTGTGGTTGCCCATATCGCAAGCCACCGCACACCGGTAGATCCACAAACCCAAAACGACAACGATTTTGATTCAGACACCTTGGTTGGCCATGTTCGGCATGCAGCGACCTTATCTGCATTCCAATACAACCAAGACCCAGTCTCGTGGACGTCTAGATGATTTTGTCAGTTGACCTCATTCCTGATTTACCGGGTATGAGGTTTTTTATTTTCGTCGACAAAATGACTGCACATTGTAACGGTGGTGTCTTTTTAATCTGATTAAGAATTTGCTAAAATCTAGATAATAAGCTTGGGAGGCTGATCATGCGAAAAGTCGTGATTTGTGGGCAAAGTCGGTTAACGACTGCCGTCATCAAAACCTTAATTGAAAGTTCACTACCATTAGAACTCAGTATTTTATCACCGGATGTGCCATCCATCGACAGCTTAGCGTTGTTGAGTGAAATGGGCCACAATCCGATCGTGAAACTTACGGCAAAAGGGTGGGCCAGTGTCGATGCCTTGGTGGTCACAGATTTTGGTGAAGCCACTGGTTCAGACTTTCAACAAACGATGTTGGATCAACTGCGCAAGGTGATGAGCACGGCAATGGCCGCTGGCTTTCAAGGAAAAGTCTTGATCGCCGCTCATGAAGATGCAGTGTTGACTTATTTTGCCCAACGCTTTTCCGGATTAGCCAAAGAAACAGTGATCGGACTCGGGACTTTTGGGATGAGCGCGTGCTTTGAACGCCTTGCGTCTGCTGCATTGCATGTGCCGCGACGACAAATGACGGCATATGCAGTCGGCACTGCGAGTCAACCGGTGTTATTATGGAGTCGAGCCTATGTGGCGGCGACACCGTTGCTGGCGTTATTGCCACCTGTTGATGGTATGGCCAACCCCTTGTTAACGCAAGTCGCAGATGCTGTCAGTCAATATGCGCAAGGTGAAGCAGCGATTTTTTGGCCGGCATTAGTGCAACGCGTGCTTGCCGGATTCTTCGGCCAGCCGCTACTGGCACCGTTAACGGTGATCGATGAAGCGGCGGCTTGGTCGATCCCAGTGTTAATTAATGAACAAGGCGCTCAAGTCTTAGCCACAATGACTGCAGCTGATGCTGAAATGGCGGCGTTAGAAACCGTGAAAACTACCCAAGCTGCTCAAGTGGCAGCGATTCAAGGAGAATAACCCATGAAACCTAACTACCAATACCCATTGGACATGGATTGGTCCACTGATGACATGATCAAAGTCACCACCTTTTATCAATTAGTGGAAGATGCCTATGAACATGGCGTTGATCGCGACAATTTGTTAGCAGCTTATCGCGGTTTTAAGTCAGTGGTGCCAGACAAAGCCACAGAAAAACAACTCGGTCGCGACTTTGAAGAAGTCAGCGGCTATTCGTTATATACCGTTGTGAAAATGGCCCGCTCCGGCGTCCAACAAAAAGTACGGGTCCACTTATCATGACAATTGACTTAAAACAACTCGACTTAAATGTCAGACAGTGGCTTGCGGCGAGTCGCCAACAAATTTTGTTGGCGATGCAATCACCATTAACGGTGAACACCAAATCATCGCGCAAGGACTTGGTGACCAACGTTGATAAAATGAATCAACAATTTCTGGTGACTCAGATCTTAGCCGCCTATCCTGAAGCCCATATCGAAGGCGAAGAAGGGCATCATGAAAAAATTGATCGCCTCAAAGGCTTGGTGTTTATCATCGATCCTATCGATGGGACGATGAACTTCGTCAAACAAAAAGCCAACTTTGCGGTGATGATCGGCGTTTACCTCGACGGCGCACCATTATATGGGGCGATTTTAGATGTGTGGCGCGATGAATTGATCACCGGTGGGCCAGATGTACCATTGATGAAGAATGATCAATTATTGCCACATCCAGAAGATATGCCATTGTCTGAAGGGTTGCTCGGCGTCAACGGCCCAATGTTGATCAACAATCGCTTACATGTGGCAGACATTGCCTTAGCCTCGTCAGGCCCGCGGTTATTAGGCAGTGCTGGGATCGAATTTAAGTCCGTATCGCTAGGGCAACAAGTCGGTTATATTTCCTATTTACAACCTTGGGATGTGGCTGCTGGCATGGCGATCGGGGCGGCGTTTGGCCTTAAAGTAACCCGGCCAAACGGCGATGCACTGGCATTATTAGAACCTGGCGTCGTCGTTGCGGCAATGCCTAAAGCCCATGCGCAAATCATGGCAATGATGAACGCGTAGATTTATTTTCTGAAAATTATGACACGCGTGGTGCTTTTGTGCTATAATTTCAAATCGGATACTGTGTCGATGTCGGCACGTTTTTTTATGATTAAATAGTTGCACCACCTCGAAAGGAAGTAGAACACTTGAAGACTCGCGACGATATTCGGAACATTGCGATTATTGCCCACGTCGACCACGGTAAGACCACCTTGGTCAACGAAATGCTGAAGCAATCAGATACCTTGGACGAACACATTGACCTTCAAGACCGCGCTATGGATACTAACGCGATCGAAAAGGAACGTGGGATCACTATCTTGTCCAAAAACACAGCCGTTAAATATGGGGATACCACCATCAACATCGTGGATACCCCAGGACACGCGGACTTCGGTGGCGAAGTTGAACGGATCATGAAAATGGTCGACGGCGTGTTGTTGGTTGTGGATGCCTTTGAAGGCACGATGCCACAAACTCGCTTTGTTTTGAAAAAAGCTTTGGAACAACACTTGACGCCAATTGTTGTCATCAACAAAATCGACCGTCCAGGCGCTCGTCCTGCAGAAGTTGTTGACGAAGTCCTTGAATTGTTCATCGACCTCGGTGCCGACGAAGATCAATTGGAATTCCCAATTGTCTACGCTTCTGCCATCAACGGGACTAGCTCTTATTCTGACGATCCTGCTGATCAAGAACACACAATGGTGCCATTGTTTGATACCATTGTGAAGACGATCCCAGCACCAGTTGACAACTCTGACGAACCATTACAATTCCAAGTTTCCATGCTTGACTATAATGATTATGTTGGTCGTATCGGGATCGGCCGTGTCTTCCGTGGCACGATCTCTGTTGGCGACAATGTTTCCGTGTTGAAGCTTGACGGTTCTTCCAAGAACTTCCGGGTCACTAAGATCTTTGGTTTCTTCGGGTTGAAGCGGGTCGAAGTCCAAACTGCTAAAGCAGGGGACTTGATTGCCGTTTCTGGTATGGATGACATTTATGTCGGCGAAACGGTTGCTGACGCAGCGCATCCAGAAGCCTTACCGATTTTGCGGATCGATCCACCTACCTTGCAAATGATGTTCATGCAAAACGATTCTCCTTTTGCTGGGCGTGAAGGTGACAAGGTCACTGCTCGTAAGCTTGAAGACTACCTTAAAGGCAAGCTTCAAACTGACGTGTCCTTACGTGTTGACGACACTGACCAAGCTGGTGCTTGGATGGTTTCTGGCCGTGGGGAATTACACCTTGGCATTTTAGTTGAAGAAATGCGTCGTGCCGGATTTGAATTACAACTGGGTCGCCCAGAAGTTATCTATCGCGAAATCGATGGCAAGCTTTGCGAACCATTTGAAGAAGTTCAAATCGATACCCCAGAACAATACACTGGGTCCATTATCGATGCTATGGCGCAACGTAAAGGTGAAATGAAGAACATGGAAAACGAAGGTAACGGTCAAACCCGCCTGACTTTCCTTGCCCCTTCTCGTGGTTTGATCGGCTACTCCACTGAATTCTTATCTTCTACTGGTGGTTACGGGATCATGAACCACACCTTTGAAAAGTACTTGCCAGTGGTTCGCAACTGGGAACCTGGTCGTAACACCGGTGCGTTAGTTTCCATCAACGCCGGTCAAGCAACCACTTACTCGTTGCAATCCATCGAAGATCGTGGCCAATTGTTCATCGATGCCGGCACTGAAGTTTACGAAGGCATGATCGTCGGCGCTAACTCCCGTGAAATGGATATCGCTGTTAACGCCACTAAGGGTAAGAACTTGACCAACACCCGTGCGTCTGGTAAAGACCACGCCGCTGCGATCAAGACCCCTAAGAAGCTTTCGCTTGAAGAATCGATCGAATTCTTGAACGAAGACGAACTTTGCGAAGTAACGCCTGAATCTGTGCGTTTACGCAAGAAGATCTTGAACACCGGCGAACGTCAAAAAGCCGACAAGAAAAAGAAGAAAGCAACCAACTAATTGATTGCCTTCTATTGAAAAAGCTCATCGCAGATCATCTGCGGTGAGCTTTTTTGTGATTACGGATTACTCAAATCGAGGTGACGCAGACGAATACTGAGAAAGCTAAAGCCAACGACGACCAGACCTGCCATTGCAAACACAAACGGTTGCCACCAGAATGCTGATATCGCCGTGACGCTGAACACTAACGTATATAACCCGACCCCTAAAGGCATCGCCGCCATCACCATCGTGGAAATCAAGTTGAAGACGCGGCCTTGTAAATCTTGCGGAACTGTCGTTTGGACCCAGACGCTGAACGGAATATTCAACCAGTTTTGATTCCAGCCTAGCAATGCCTGGGTGATGACTAATATGATCGTTGCCACAGTGGTGTGGGCATGGAGCACGCCGACTAATCCTAACCCTGCTAACCAGCCACCAAACATCATACTAAATCGCCAAGCGACTTGAAGCGGATGCGTCAGTGGTGGCCGCCGCGATAATTGTAAACTTGCTAGTAGCGTCCCGATCCCAAAAGCGGTGTCGCCTAAGGCATAACGCCAAGCCGGCCAGTGCATCGTTTTCAGTAACATCACTGGCAATCCCACTGCATCGATCGTCCCCAGCAAATTTAAACCGACGGCAATCGTGATAAACGCAAATAAGGCTTTTTGATGGCTCAAGTAGGTGAAGCCACTTTTGAATTGTTGCCAATGCGGTTGTGATTCGCTGGACAATGTTTGATTTTGGGCAAAATGAAAGTTTAATCCCCAAGTTGCGATCAAGGCGATCGCTTCACAAATGACTTCTGCAATGATCAGCCAGACAAATGGCAACATCGCATAAAGTGCTGCCCCAAGCATTGACGCAAAGATCCCAGATAAGCTTTGGCCGACTTGTTGGTAGCCAGTCAACGCTTGAAGTTGCTCGGCTTCAACTAAATTAATTTTTGATGCTTGTTGTGCGGTACTGGTGAATTGATCACTGGCGCGCAACGCGATCAGTAGCATGATACTCAACGCGAACAAATGAGTAGTTTGCGTAAAGGTCAATGCAAAGCCGATCAACGCGATAATACTCGCGAGTTGACTCCATAAAATTACCGCTTTTTTCGAGTGGCGATCGACAAAAGGACCTACCACTGGCATCAAGGCTAAGCCGACGAGAGGTTGGATCACGACTGATAAGGCAAAACTGATATTTGATCCGGTTTTTGCGAGTAGGTATAAACTCAAGCCAAAGCCAAATACTGCACTGCCTAACGTTGAAGCGGTGGCGGCAAGACTTGCGAGCCATAGTTGTTGATGAGATTTTGACATAGGGATTCCTCCTGTTGCAATGTCCCTACAATAGCGGGAAAATAGCGTTGATCAGGGAAAATTATCCAATAGGAGAAAAGATATGCAAAAACTCGGCCCAGTGTTTCGACAGTTGCGATTAGCGCGGCATTTGACGTTGCAACAGGTTGCTGATGATCAATGTTCACTTGCATTTATTAGTAAATTTGAACGTGATGAGCGCGCCATCGGCTTTGCGCGGTTGTGGCATTTGCTTGATCGCATCAATGTCACGCCGGAAGAATTCTTTCAAGCGCTGATCCCACGCACAGCGCTTGCCTGGCAACAAGCCCCAGACATCGCGCCACTTGCAAGTTTGACCACGCCATACGGCCCATTCACTTTAGAACTGGTTGAAACGATCGCCCATAACACCAGTGCGTCGCGTTCGGTGACTCAAGCGCAACTGCTGGCGATGAAACAACTCGGTGCAGGGATCCTAACCGCTGACGGTGGCACTGCGCGTTGGCAACAGTTTTTACAATTGGCTCGAGACATCGGCGTAGTGATCGTCAAATCCAATCAAAAAGCTGACCCGTTGCTTGATGATCAATTATTTGATCAACTTGCGCAAATGAGTCAGCCTGTAGTCGCCTATTTGTTTACCTTAGATGCCTGGGGGATCTTTGAATTTACCTTGTTGCGGTTGTTTGCCACCGCGATCCCACCAGAAACTTTGCATCGCTTGATCAAACTTGCGGTCACGCGTAGTCAGGCGGTGCGTCAATTACCTCAAGGCCAAGCGTTGGTGATGGTGGTATTACAAGGCGCAGTGTCGAAGTTCATCAACAACAAGCAATATGGCTGGGCTGAAGAAGTGTTGGCAGCGCGCACGACGTTGACCCCTGAAGATGGCGTCCGCTGGGCGTTAGAAACCCGTTTTTTAACTGGGTGGTTGCACTTAGCACAAGGGGATGCGACTGGCGATTCGATGTGTCAAACAGTGGTATCGATGCTTGAAACTTTAGGGTTGCATCAGTGGTCAAAGCTGTGGCAACGGCGGTTAGAGATGATCCATCATGCCGTTGCTGAGCCTGATTATTGGGCGATTTATATCTAAAAAGCCTTGACGCAGAGGGACTGACGTCAAGGCTTTTTTTAACATTAGTCGACGAATTCAAGGGCTTGTTTCAAGTCGTCGAGAATATCGTCACTGTTTTCGATCCCAATGGAAACTCGGATCAAATCAGGGGTGATGCCAGCTTCTTTGAGTTGTTCATCGCTGAGTTGCGCATGTGTGGTGGAAGCTGGGTGAATGATCAACGACTTGGCGTCACCAACGTTAGCTAACAAGCTGAACAATTCCAAATGGTTGATCAAGGAGATGGCACCTTCACGGCCGGCTTTTAACCCGAAGGTGAAAATGGAGCCAGTGCCTTTAGGGAAGTACTTCTTGGCAAGATCCGCATACTTGGAGCCCTTAGCTTCTGGGTAGGAAACCCAAGCGACTTTTGGGTTATCCTCTAAGAACTTCACGACTTTGCGGGCGTTTTCCACATGGCGTTCAACCCGCAAGCTCAAGGTTTCAAAGCCTTGCAGTAAGTACCATGCCGATTGTGGTGCAAGGGTGGCACCAGTGTCACGGAGATGTTCAGCGCGGATCTTAGTGGTGAACGCCGCGTCCCCAAGGTCTTTCCAAACGATCCCATTATAAGAGGCAACTGGGGTAGTGAAGCCAGGGTAGCGACCAGAAGCTTCATAATCGAATTTGCCGTTTTCGATTACCAACCCACCAAGTGTTGCGCCATGGCCGCCGATGAATTTCGTAGCAGAGTGAACAATGACATCAACGCCATAATCAAATGGGCGGATCAAGTAAGGGGTCGCAAAAGTGGAATCAACGATCACGATGATGCCATGCTTATGAGCGAGGGCAGTGACTTTTTCAAAATCGACAATGTTGATCGCAGGGTTACCTAACGATTCAAAGAAAATCACTTTGGTGTTATCTTGAATCGCATCTTCAAAGTTTTGGGGATCGTCTGGATCAACGAAGGTAGTGGAAATCCCGAGTTTCTTAAAGGTTTCAGAGAATAATTCCACGGTGCCACCATATAAAGTCGAAGCAGCAACGATATGGTCCCCAGAACCGGTGACATTTAACACTGAAGCAGTCACCGCAGCGGCACCAGAAGCTAAGGAAATTGCAGCAGTCCCACCTTCAAGGGCAGCAGCGCGTGCTTCCAAAGCGGCGTTCGTGGAGTTCGTTAAGCGACCGTAAATGTTCCCAGCGTCGCGTAAAGCGAAACGGTCAGCGGCTTGCTTGGCATCTTTAAAGACGAAACTAGCGGTTTGATAAATTGGGGTAACGCGAGCGCCTGTCGCAGGATCTGGTTGTTCTTGGCCGGCGTGAAGTTGTAAGGTTTCGAAGCGATATTGGTTTTCTGACATGTTAAGCACCTCATAAGTTTTTTGTTGTGTGAGTTGTATAGGAGTGGGGCAGCTGGCTGGCCGGCCTGATCGCGGGGATAAAAAAATCCCGGATCCAGTATTGTACTGGATCCGGGACGACATGTCGTGTTACCACCCGTTGTTTTGATCGTTATCGCTAGCGACCACTCATCAGGTACATGTGGCCACACTGCCACAGATACCTTAGCGCTTTAACGGGCGCTCCCGGACACGGCTTGCAACTTGTTCGCCGGATCACTGGCTCGAAGACCATTTTCGAACGGTTTGCGTGATCGACTTCCACCAAATGTCGACTCTCTTTGCACGCTTGACGTTTTACTTATCTCGTCATTGCCATTTGTTGAGACTAACTTTAATCGCTCCCTCACCAAAAAGCAACCCCTTTTTAAAATATTTTTTGAAAAAGTCTGTTTCATCGGGTTTTCAGCTGCTCGCGCCTGCGCTGAATCAACCATTCTCGACATTAATCGGTTTTTGAAGAAAACGGAGATGGTTTTTCAAAATAAGTTCGCGTTTAAACGGAATTATCTAATTGGTCTACCTCTTCAGTTCGGATTTAAATGTAAAAAATATCACGAACTTTCCTAAACTTGCGGAAATTTCCTGAAAACAATGGTAAAATGATGAGGATTCACAGCCGCAACTCGCGGCCCGCGATTTTTTAAGGGGATGTGATATAATTGAACCAACTTTGCCACGAAAGGGCGATTTGGTTGTGAAGAAGCTGCGTTATTTGGACTACTATATCTTAGTCCCTTACTTGATATTGATCGCGATCGGTGTGGTGATGGTGTACTCTGCCAGTGCCTATTGGATTCAAAATCAATATGGTCAAGCGGAAACCTCAGTCATGATTCGTCAGGTGGCATTTGCGATCGTCGGATTTTTCATTGCGGTGTTCTTTTATTACTTCAAATTGGATGTCTTCACGCATCCCCGGGCGCAAAAGGTCATGTGGATCGTGACCTTTGGGTTGTTGATCTACTTGACCATTTTAAGTCATTTCAGGCCCAGTGCCGCGGTCAATGGGGCCACTGCTTGGATCCAACTTGGACCGATCCACATTCAGCCCACTGAATTAGCGAAAATGACGGTGATTTTGTATTTGGCGCACATGTTTTCCAGTCGTCAACAAACGTTATTTGAACCAGATTTTTCGTTCAAGAAGTTTGGCCAACCGTTAGTGATGGTGGGGCTATGTATCTTGCTGGTATTTTTCCAACCTGATACTGGTGGTGCAGCGATCATCATCGGCATTACCGTCGTGATGTTAGCAGCCAGCGGCATTAAGGTGATCTACGGCGTGTCATGGGCTGGCTTGTTAGCCGTTTTGCTTGGTGCAGGCTATTGGGTCTTGAGCAATGTCTCATTTCCTAAATCTTGGCAACAATCTTATCAAGTGCGGCGATTACTCGCTGCCGTGCATCCTTTTGCGATGCGGAAACTTGAAGGCAACCAAGTGGTCAATTCGCTGGTTGCAATCGCCCATGGCGGCTTCTTCGGCGTCGGGCTTGGCAACTCCAGTCAAAAACTCGGTTATTTACCAGAACCTTATACCGACTTCATTTTAGCGGTGATCGCCGAAGAACTCGGAATGATCGGCGCCATGGTGGTCGTCGGTTTGATTTTCTTTTTGATCTTACGATTTTATTTACTTGGCGTTCGGGCCAAACATACGTATCAAGCATTGATCGCCTATGGTATTGCGACGATGATGTTGATCCAAACGGTGTTCAACGTCGGTGCCGTGTTAGGATTGATCCCAGTGACTGGGGTCACTTTACCGTTTATCAGCTATGGTGGTTCGAGTATGTTGGTATTGAGTGCCGCCATTGGGATCATGTTAAATATTAGTGCGCAACAACAGCGCGCAAAAGCGAAGAAAGAGGCGTAAGCATGCATAAAGTGTTAGTCGCAAACCGCGGGGAAATTGCCATTCGAATTTTCCGTGCGGCTGAAGAACTCGGTTTAAAAACCGTCGGCATCTTTGCTAAAGAAGATGAATTAGCCATCCACCGATTCAAAGCCCAAGAAGCCTATCAAGTTGGGGCCGGCTTGGCGCCGATCGCCGCTTATTTGGATATGGATGACATTATTCGCATCGCCAAATTATCAGGGGCAGATGCGATCCATCCAGGCTACGGCTTATTATCTGAAAATGCTGAATTTGCTCGTAAAGTCCGTGCTGCTGGGTTGACGTTTGTCGGTCCGCGTTCAGAACTGTTGGATATTTTTGGGGATAAAGTCGCTGCCAAAGAAGCTGCTCATAAAGCAGGCTTGACCACGATTCCAGGCACCCCGGAACCGACTCGCGACTTCAACGAGATCCTTGAATTCACCCAAAAACATGGCTTCCCAGTGATGCTTAAAGCCGCCAGTGGTGGCGGTGGTAAAGGCATGCGGATCGTGCATTCTGAAGCAGAACTCCGCGAAGTTTACCAAAATGCCGTCAATGAAGCCAAAGCCAGCTTTGGCGATGATCGCATGTATGTGGAAAAATACATTAAATCCGCTAAACACATCGAAGTGCAAGTGTTAGGGGACCAACATGGACATTTGATCCATTTATTTGAACGTGACTGCTCGGTGCAACGTCGCAATCAAAAAGTCATTGAAATTGCGCCTGCCATTGGTTTGCCGATCGCATTGCGTCAACAGATCTGTGATGCTGCGGTGAAGTTGATGAGTTCCTTGAACTACGAAAATGCCGGTACGGTTGAATTCTTAGTGGAAGGTTCCAACTTCTACTTCATCGAAGTCAACCCCCGCGTTCAGGTGGAACATACGATCACCGAATTGATCACTGATGCTGATATTGTGCAATCACAATTACGTGTGGCTGATGGCGCAGATCTCTATAAAGATCTCCACTTCCCACAACAAAAAGATATCACCTTCCGTGGTGCCGCGATTCAATGCCGGATCACCACGGAAGATCCTGCCAATAACTTTATGCCAGATACTGGCACGATTTCCACTTATCGCAGTCCTGGTGGCTTAGGTGTCCGTTTGGATGTCGGCAATGCTTATGCTGGTGCCGTGGTATCGCCTTACTTTGATTCGTTGTTAGTGAAAACTTCTGTGCATTCTGCAACCTTTGGCGGTGCTGTCCGTAAAATGCAACGCGCATTGCGGGAATACCGGATCACTGGCGTTAAAACCAACTTACCATTTTTACAAAATGTGTTGGATCATCCGACTTTCCAAGCAGGTGCTGCAGAAACCACCTTTATCGACAACACCCCAGAACTGTTCAACTTACGTCCTGTGCGCTCTCGTTCTGGTGAGTTAATGGCTTATGTCGGTGAGATCACCGTTAACGGTTTTCCAGGCGTTGAACGTCATGAACAAAAATATTACCCAGATTGGCACTATCAACAACAATTTCCTAAAGGCCCACTGCATTTACCAGCAGCCACTGGTGGTTTGCCACAACTGTTGAAAGATCAAGGCCCTAAAGCCGTCACTGATTGGGTCTTAAACCACAAACAAGTGCTGTTGACGGATACCACGTTCCGCGATGCCCATCAAAGTTTATTTGCCACGCGGATGCGGACACGTGATATGTTGCGAGTCGCACCTGACATGGCGAATGGTTTGCCAAACTTGTTCTCCATGGAAATGTGGGGCGGGGCAACCTTTGACGTCGCTTATCGCTTCTTGAAAGAAGATCCATGGCAACGTTTAGCCTTGTTGCGTAAAGCCATGCCAAATACATTGCTACAAATGTTGTTCCGTGGCAGCAATGCAGTCGGTTATCAAAACTATCCTGATAACGTCATTCGTCAATTTATTCAAACGGCTGCCAAAGATGGCATCGATGTCTTCCGGATTTTTGATTCTCTGAACTGGGTCCCACAATTGACCCACTCCATTGATGCGGTTAAAGAAACAGGCAAACTGGCAGAAGCGACCCTTTGCTACACCGGTGATATTTTAGGTGACAGTCATCCGAAATATAACTTGCCATACTATGTCAACTTAGCTAAAGAATTAGTTAACGCTGGGGCTGACATTTTAGCAATCAAAGATATGGCTGGGTTATTGAAGCCAGAAGCTGGGTACGCATTAGTTTCTGCATTGAAAGATGCCGTTGATGTGCCGATTCATTTGCATACCCATGACACCACTGGTAACGGGATCGCCACTTATGTTCAAGCCGTCAATGCTGGTGTCGATATTGTTGATGTGGCGCAATCTGCCTTTTCTGGGACAACCAGTCAACCTTCGATGGAATCGTTGTACTACGCTTTGGCCAATAACCAACGGCAACCAGAAGTCGACATCGATCATGCCCAAAAGCTTGATTCTTATTTCCAAAGCATTCGGCCATACTACGCTGACTTCTCAAATGGTGTTGCTGGCCCACTGACTGATATTTACACGGTGCAAATGCCTGGTGGTCAATATTCCAACTTGCAACAACAAGCTAAATCCATGGGCTTATCAGACTTTGGTGCCGTTAAGCAAATGTATCAACAAGTTAACGACTTGTTCGGTGATATCGTCAAAGTGACCCCAAGTTCTAAAGTGGTCGGTGACATGGCGCTGTTCATGTTGCAAAATCACTTGACGCCAGCTGATGTTTTGGATCATGGTGAAACCATTGACTTCCCAGAATCCGTGGTCAGCTTCTTTAAAGGTGACCTCGGTCAACCTGCAGGCGGCTTCCCACATCCCCTTCAAGAAAAGATCCTCAAAGGTCAAAAGCCATTGACAGTGCGTCCAGGTTCATTAGCTAAGCCTGTGGACTTCGAAGCCGTTAAAGCAGATCTGATCAAAGGCGGTTTGGAAAAGCCTTCTGAAGAAGATGTCCTGTCGGCGATTTTGTATCCTGACGTCTTCAACCAATACTTGGCCGATCACACCAAGTATGGGCCAGTAACCACGTTGGATTCCCCAACTTACTTCCAAGGCATGCGTTTAGGGGAAACCATTCACGTAGCGGTACGTCCTGGGATCATGTACATCATGCGTTTAGATGCTGTGGGTGAACCTGATGCCAATGGCTTGCGGACCTTGTATTTCACCATCAACGGTCAAAAACAAGAAACACAAGTCCAAGATGCGAAGAGTCAACACTCCACGTCTGCCCATCAATTAGCAGAACCGACAAACAAGAATCAAATCGGTGCGCCAATGGGTGGTCGCATTGTCTCGATCGCCGTTGAAAGTGGTCAAACCGTGCATGAAGGTGACGACTTATTTGTCACTGAAGCCATGAAGATGGAAACCACGGTGCATGCGCCATTTACTGGTCGCATCGAACATTTATACGTCGAAGCTGGCGACTTGGTGCAAAGCCAAGAATTATTAGCGACGTTAAAGCCAGTGGCTAAAGATTAAGGTGGTGTTTGGATATGATGGCAGTCACCAAACGTGTCGGCTTAGTGGTATGGGTCTACTCTTTAAAGCAGATCCGCGCCCTTCGTCACTATGGCACTGTGATGTATGTCTCAAAGAAAATGAAATATGTGTACTTGTATCTGGATCAAGATCAAGTCGCTGAAACGCAAGCCAAGTTGCAAAAACTGCGCTTTGTGAAGTCAACGCAAGTATCCATGCGCCCGGAACTCGCCACAGAATACGGTCCTGACGCAGATACGGCAATGAATCGGCTGAAAAAAGCAGCCCAGGAGGAAGTTTAATGCGAGTGATCACAGGCGACTTTCGCGGGTTGAAACTCGATGCCGTGCCAGGGAACTTAACGCGCCCGACTGCTGACAAAGTCAAAGAGTCGATGTTCAACATGATCGGCCCTTACTTTGATGGTGGCGAAGTGTTGGATCTCTACGCCGGTACTGGTGCCTTGGGGATCGAAGCGGTGTCTCGAGGGATGAGTCACGGCACTGAAGTTGATCGTCAATACGCTGCCATCAAAACCATTCATCAAAACCTTGAAAAAACTCACGCCGCAGATCGCTTTACGGTGATCAAAGCACCAGTGGACAAGGCGATGCACAACTTAGCGGGGCATCATTTTGATTTGATCATGGCCGATCCGCCTTATGCCAAACAAGCAGTGCTTGATCAACTACAGATGTTTCTTGAATTGGATCTGTTGACAGATGACGGGATCGTCATGTTGGAAACTGGGTTAGATCTACAATATCCAGACGTGATTGCTGGCTACGACATTTTACGGCATCAAACTTACGGGGTCGCACAAGTCTTGATCTTGCAAAAGGCGGTGGCTGAATGAGTCGCAAAGCGATTTTTCCCGGGAGCTTTGATCCGTTTACCAACGGTCATTTAGATACCGTGCAACGGGCATCAAAGTTATTTGATGAAGTGATCATCGCTTGTATGACCAACATCAAAAAACACCCATTGTTTACTGCTGAAGAAAAGCAGATGTTGATTGAAGCCGCCGTCGCTGACTTGCCAAACGTCAACGTCGTGGCTTTGCCGCATCAATTAACGGTCAACTTCGCTCAATCCCTTGGCGCGCAGTACATGGTGCGTGGGTTGCGCAGTCCGCAAGACTTTGCCTATGAAGCAGATGTGGCGACCATCAACAGTCAACTGGCCCCACAAGTGGAAACCGTGTTCTTGTTAGCGGATCCTAAGTATCGCAACCTATCATCGAGTATGGTCAAAGAAGTGGCAAGCTTTGGTGCAGATGTCTCTCAATTAGTGCCTGCTAACATTGCTGAAGCTTTGCATGAAAAGTTTGGTGATCACCATGCGTAAACGCTGGTGGGCAGTGATCGCTATCGCCTTAGTCGCGTTAGCTTGGTTTTGCTTATGGCCGACTGGCAAGTATGTTGAAGTCCCAGGGTCAGCGGAATCGTTGAAACCTTACGTTAAAGTTGCCGGGATGAAAGATACGGCTAAAGGCAGCTACATGCTGACAACCGTCGGGATCGTGGGTCCTGCAAGTCCTGCCGTTTTGCTGTGGGGGAAGTTGCAACCATATTCAGAAGTCGATGCGCAAAGCGACTTAATGGGGGATGACTCCAGTGCTGAATATGATGAATTGCAACGTTACTACATCAAATCTGCTGCTGATAATGCGATTGCGGCCGCGTTTAAAGCGGCAAAGATGCCGTACACCATCGACCACCTTGGCATTTATGTCATGAGTGTGTTGAAGCATTCGCCTTTTGCAGGGAAACTTGCGTTAGGGGATACCATCACCCAATTAGACGGCAAACACTACGATACTGCAGACGCGTATGTCAAAGCGATTCAAAGTCACAAAGTGGGATCATCGATTACGCTAACCTATTTACACAAAGGCAAAACGCATCACGCAACAGGCAAGTTGATGCAATTACCTGGTACTAAAAAAGCGGGTATCGGGATCACCTTAACCGAAAACACGAAAACCACTACCACCCCGAAAGTGACGATCGATGCTGGTTCGATCGGTGGCCCTAGTGCTGGGTTAATGTTTGCGGTGCAAACCTACACCCAGATCACGCAGTCGAATTGGCGCCACGGACAAAATATTGCCGGCACTGGCACCATTGATGCATCTGGCACCGTCGGACAAATTGGTGGGATCGATAAGAAGGTTTATATGGCAAATAAGGAACATGCCAAAGTGTTCTTTGCACCGAATGATCCTGCCACCAAGAAGCTCTTGAAACTCGATCCGACTTATCAAAATAATTATGCCGTCGCGAAAAAAACCGCTAAGCAGTTGCACAGCTCGATGAAAATCGTCCCAGTGCATACCTTGCAAGACGCGTTGAACTATTTGCGGACGCATTAACTTGAATCACCTGAACGCCTTGTCGCGATCAGGTGATTTTTTTGATTAGAATTTGATGAGTGAAGTATCAAATCCCCTTTAAATTGCAAAATCTATTAGTAAGGGGGAATCGCCTATGGAGACATTCAAACTATGGCTGAAACAATATGGCGTGATTGCAGTGCTGGCAACAGCGGCGTTAGGGTTTATTTGGTGGCAAGGGCAAAAAACATCAAACACCAATGATTTAGCACCTGTCGCTGAGTCAGCGACGATGTCGATCACAAGCAGTGTTGCGAGTACGACATCTGCAAGTGCCAGTCGTGTCCCACAAGCCGGCTATGTCGAAATTAAAGGGGCTGTCCTGCATCCTGGCTTGTATCCGGTTGATGGCACCACGACTCGCTGGGATGCTGTGGTGAAAGCAGCTGGTGGGTTGACCAGTAATGCCGATGCCTCAACGATAAACTTAGCTGCTGTTGCCCATGATCAAGAAAGTCTATTGATCCCAGTGATCGGTGCTGCGGCTGCCTCAACAACTACCCCACCGCAGTCTGCAAGTAGTGGTGTGGTGGAAAATAGCAGTACCAACGGTCATTTAGTCAATTTAAACACGGCGACTTCAGAAGAGCTGCAAACGTTAAGTGGCGTCGGACCGAAGAAAGCGGAAGACATTATCGCTTATCGCGATGCCAATGGTGGGTTTCAATCGATCGATGATTTAAAGTCAGTGTCTGGAATCGGTGATAAAACCTTTGAAAAGTTGGCACCATTTATTACGGTGGGACCATGAATGGGCGTTTGTGGCCGTTGTCTGCGGCATTGTTGGCGGGAATTTTGTTATTTGTCGGACCAATGTGGGTCAGTATCATGTTGATGGGGTGGTCATTGTTCAAAACGTGGAAGCTCGTCAAGTGGTGGTTGTTGGTCGCCTTTGCTGGCGGCGCTTTGATCGGCTATCACGAATACCATTTAAGTCAAACGCCGCCGCTACCACAAGGTCAAATTCTAGTGATGCCCACCAGTTGGACAATCACTGGCACTTTTGTGCGGTATTCAGGGATCGCAGCTAATGGGGTCGTTACTAGCGGCAGTGCCAATGTCTCTGCACCAGTTGCCGAGCAATTAGGTCAGCTGACAACACCGGTGATCGTTACCGTGAAGCAACCCCCTGAAAAAATAACTGGAGCCCGCAACGAATATGAATTTGATTATGCATATTATGCTTGGGTGCAGACCCATCAGGCTTTTCAACAACCTACTGAACCGTTAGTTTGGCAAACGCGACCGGCTCAAACGCTCAGCGAGTGGTTGTACGGCTTGAGGGCTAGCCTGCAGCGTCGTATTGCTGCAATGCCGCCACATGTCAGTCGCTATGCCTTAGGCTTGTTGTTGGGTCAAGTCAATGGCGATGCAGATGGCATGCGGCAAACGTTTATTGCGCTTGGCATTTTTCATTTATTTTCGGTGTCAGGGTTACATTTATTTGCGTTGATCGGGGCGTTGTACTGGTTAAGTGATCATTTGCGGATTCCCAAAGAAGCAATCGATTGGGCGTTAATTTTTAGTTTACCAGCGCTATTGATCCTGATTCCACCAGGTGCAGGAATTTTGCGTGCTGTGTGGATGCGAGTTGGGTTGAGTTTAAACAGTCGATTGCATTTGAATCTCAGCACTTTTGATATATTCAGTTTGGTGCTGGCAGGTAATTTATTGTGGCGACCGTTAGTCTTGCATACTTTCGGTGGTCAACTGACGTACTTGTTGACTGGGGTGTTGATGTTATTGCCTGAAATGCCACCATGGCAATTGGCCTGGCGTTTAGTCGGAGCCAGCCTGCCAGTGGTTGTCGCCCAAACTTACCGGATTCATTTGTTGAGTGGTTGGTTTAACTGGTTGTTGATGCCAGTGTTTGAGCTAGCAGTCATGCCATTGCTGTTGGTGGTGGTGATCTTTCCACATACTGGATTGACCAATGGTCTTGAGTGGGCCTTGACTCAAGGCGAAGCCGGCTTAACTGGACTGGCCAATTTACCGGGATTAGTGGTGTTTGGGGCCGTACCGTCAACTTTTGCGATCATTGGGGTGATCATTTTTTTGATCAGCACGGTGCAACACCGAATCCGTTATTTTATCTTGTGGTTAGGTGTCGCTTATGGTGTGGCCCAGTGGCATCCTCAAACACGCGTGATCGTCTTTGATGTGGGACAAGGGGATGCCATTTTGATCGAAGGGGCGAACAAATCAGGCACAATGTTAGTCGATACTGGTGGGAGGATCTTTGGGACTAGCACCAACCCACCAGCATTACGGGTGATCGTCAATTATTTGTATGCGCGCGGGTATTCACATTTGGATACCTTAGTGTTGACCCATGCAGATGCCGATCATGTCGGGGACGCTGCCGTGTTGACCAAACAGTTGCCAGTCACCACGATGATCTCAACGCCATTGGCCATCGATCAATCAGTGATTCAAAATGCCGCCAAAGGGCAAGTCAAACAGTGGCACACCGTATTAGCAGGCGATACCGTGCGTGCAGGCGCTATTGCCATGCAAGTGGTCGCACCGAAATCCACTGATGCCACTGAGAAAAACGCAGATTCGATCGTGCTGTATGGTAAGATAGATAACAGCAATTGGCTGTTGACCGCAGATGCAGATGCTGGTGTCGAATCACGGGAATTGATTCCGCAACACTTGGCAGTCGATTATTTGAAAGTCGGTCATCACGGCTCAAGCACCAGTTCCAGTCCGGCGTTTATTGATCAATGGCAGTTAAAAGCGGCGTTGATCTCAGCAGGCGTGAATAATCGCTATGGCCATCCAACGCCGCAAACCATTACGACACTTGAAGCTGCTGGTGATCCTTGGTATAACACTGCAACCAGCGGGATGCTTTGGGTGGAAGATGATCACTTACATCAATTTTTAAAGGAGTAAGGTATGCGAGTCCCTGAATTTTTACAAAGTTTAACCAAAAACAAACCGCCATTGGTGG
This sequence comes from Lacticaseibacillus porcinae, assembly GCF_003946305.1. Taxonomy (GTDB): domain Bacteria; phylum Bacillota; class Bacilli; order Lactobacillales; family Lactobacillaceae; genus Lacticaseibacillus; species Lacticaseibacillus porcinae. The sequence continues at coordinate 265,958 of NZ_RHNS01000001.1, read as the reverse complement.
TGTTATTAGGGACCGAATCCGCGTTGCAGCAACAAGCCTTGGCGGCGTTGAAAGCATTGATCCCAGAGTCAGAAGCGACCATGAATTTCGCCACTTATGACATGCGGCAAACCCCAGTCGCCGTGGCCTTGGACGATGCGGCGTCACCACCGTTTTTTGGTGATTATCGCGAAGTGGTGATCCAAGACCCATATTTTTTAACTGGGGAGAAAGCCACCGGTAAAATCGTCCATGACTTGGATGCCTTAACGGCTTATTTCAAGGCACCAGTCGATTCAACAATCATGGTATTAGTTGCGCCTTATGCCAAACTCGATGAACGCAAGCGGTTGACCAAAGCCTTGAAAAAATCTGCAGTCGTGGTTGATCTGTCACCATTAGATGAACGTGCTGCTAAAACTGCGGTGACCAATGCCTTGCGCAAACAAAAAATCAACGTCACCCCAGATGGTATTGCCACGCTTGCGCAACGCAGTAATGCTGATTACTCTGTGATGATGGCACAGCTGCCAAAGTTGTCGTTATACGCCGCGAATGGGGCGACACTGGATGCAGAAGCAGTCTCGCAGTTAGTGCCAAAGCAGTTATCTGATCGCGTCTTTGATTTAGTCAGCGCGGTTTTAGCGAAGAATGTGACGCAAGCGTTGAACATTTATCGCGATTTATTGCTCCAAAAAGAGGAACCGATCCGTCTCAATTCATTGTTGATCAGTCAATTTCGATTGTTGCTACAAGTCCAGATCCTCGCGAAAAAAGGCTACAGCCAAGGCAGTGTTGCCCAAACCTTAAAAGTCCATCCTTATCGAGTGAAATTAGCGTGGCGCAGTGCGGAACGGTTGAATCCTACCGCTTTGCGACAAGCTTATCTGGGACTCGTCGATACTGAAGCAGGCATGAAAACTGGACAAGTTAACAAAGAATTGGCCTTTGAACTGTTTGTCTTACAATATGCTGCAACCCGGCGTTAAAAAATACGACCTCACCAAAAAGTGAGGTCGTATTTTTGATAGGGACACTGGATCCACGAAGTACGCTTTAAAATGCGCTGGATACAAAAAAAGCTCCGCCGAAGCGAAGCATCGCGATTACTTGTTGAGTAATGCGGAAAGACGGCTCTTATCGCGGCCGGCTTTGTTCTTGTGGATCAAGCCTTTAGTTTCAGCTTTATCAATGGCGCGCGTTGCATCCTTTAATAATTCAGCAGCGTTGTCCGCACCAGCTGCTTGGGCAGCCTTGAACTTTTTGATCGTGCTACGCATTGCGCTTGCTTGCGCTGCGTTAGCTTGGCGAGAAGCTTCTTGAGTCTTCACGCGCTTGATAGCAGATTTGATTTGTGGCATGAGGTTCACCTCCGGAGTTTATTAGTTGATACCATGGTTTTTGCTTCAACAGCAAACATTATACCCAAGGCTAGAAAGCATTGCAATAAAAACCGTAAAGGAAAATTGCTTGATAGCAAATTTTTCTGAATTGACCACAAGTAAAAAACTTGCAATTGTGCCACGAGTCTTGTAAAGTTAACGAGTACTTTTGAACCTGTCACTTAGCTTTGCGGTTCACCGCGCAATTCTCAGTCTCAGGCAATTATATTTGAAAGGTGGAAATAACTCATGGCTATTTCACAAACACAAAAGAACGAAATCATCGCTAAGTTCGCACGTCACGAAGGCGACACTGGCTCACCAGAAGTCCAAATCGCTGTTTTGACTGCTGACATCTTAGCATTAAACGATCACTTGGATGTTCATCATAAAGACCATCATTCATATGTTGGTTTGATGAAGAAGATCGGCCAACGTCGTAACTTGTTACGCTACTTGCGTAACAAAGATGTTACTCGCTACCGTGACCTCATCAAGGCTTTAGGTCTGCGTCGTTAATATCCAAGCAGCACTCAGGAATTTTTCCTGGGTGCTTTTTTTGTCCAGAGTTTTGAAAAGCGAACTTAGTCGATCAGGTAACCTAGCAGAAGGCGTTGCGTCGGGTTTTGACGTGACGTCTTTTGCGTAGTTAGCTGTATCGACGTTGCGTTTCAAAACTCGACGTCGGTGTGTTGCATGCAAATGCTCGACATCAATGGGGGAGGTATTCCCGAAAACACTTGCATCCAGCAAGCATAGGTTTTCTCAAGTGGGTGTGGTACACTAGTTGTTAGGAAAAACCGTGACCGCGAAATGTGCGGTGATAATTTAATATGAGGTGAAACCATGACGAAAATCAATCTGGTTGCCCTCGGTGGTGTGCGTGAGAATGGTAAGAACATGTATGCTGTCGAAGTGGACGATCAAATTTTTGTTGTCGATTTTGGGTTAAAATATCCTGACAACGAATTACTGGGGATCGATATTGTGATCCCAGACTTAACTTACCTGGAAGAAAACGCCGACCGCATCGCCGGGATCTTCTTGACGCATGGGCATGCTGATGCTATCGGCGCTTTGCCATACTTCTTAGCAGAACATCAAGTACCAGTGTTTGGGAGTGAATTGACCATTGCCTTGGCCAAATTGACCACCAGCACGCATCCAGATGCTAAGAAGTTCAAAGACTTCCATGTCATTGATGAAAAGTCTGTCATTGACTTTGGCAATGTGTCAGTCTCTTTCTTCCGCACCACTCACAGTATTCCTGGGAGCTTAGGGATCGATATTCAAACGCAAGCCGGGCAAATCGTGTACACCGGGGACTTCAAGTTCGATCAAAGTGCTCGTCCAATGTATCGCACTGACTTGGCACGCTTAGCGCATATCGGTGAAAATCGCGTCTTGGCGTTGTTATCTGATTCTGCTAATGCAGAATCTCCTTACACCAATGCTTCTGAACGTGAAATTTATGGCACTATCAAAGAAACCTTCAAATACCATGCAGGCAGGATCATTGTTGCTGGGGTCGCGTCAAACATTGAACGGATCCAACAAGTGCTCGATGCAGCCGCTGCTAACGACCGTCGCGTCGTATTGACTGGTCGCGATGTCCAAAAAATCGTTAAAACTGCCATCAAGATGAAATACATCAAGTTGCCGAACAGCGACATTTTGGCCACGACTAAAGACTTGAAAGAACTTGCCCCTGAACAAACGGTGATCTTAGAAACTGGGCGGATGGGCGAACCATTGAAGTCGTTGCAACGGATGGCGACTTCTAAACATCGCTTGATCCACATTCATGAAGGGGATCTGGTGTTTATCACCACCACGATCTCTCATGCCATGGAAACCATGGCGGCCAAGACCAAAGACTTGATCTATCGTGCTGGTGGCGAAGTTAAAACCGTCAGCGACACCTTACATGCCTCAGGTCATGCCAACAAGCAAGACTTGCAATTGATGTTGAACTTGTTGCGGCCTAAGTTTGTGGTGCCAGTGATCGGCGAATACCGCTTATTGGCTGCCCATGCTGAAATCGCGCATGAAGTTGGCATTCCTTATTCTCACATTTTCATTCCTTCTATGGGTGACATTTTGTCCATTGAAAAAGGCAAAATGCACAACGCCGGCCATGTTGATGCTGGCAATACCATGATCGATGGCATCGGCGTCGGGGATATTGGGAATATTGTGTTGCGTGATCGGAAGATGTTAGCTGAAGACGGCATCTTTATTGCGGTCGTCACCATTGATCGCAAGAAGAAGAAAGTCGTTGCGCATCCAAAGATCCAATCACGTGGGTTTGTTTACATGAAGACGTCCAAGGATCTGTTGCAAGAATCAGCGAAATTGGTGACAGATTCGATTCAAAAAAATCTCGATCACAAAGAATTTGATTGGAGCACCTTGAAACAAGCCGTTCGCGATGATCTGAGCCACTTCTTATTTGATCAAACCAAGCGCCGTCCGGTGATCTTGCCAGTGATCATGGAAGTCAATCAAAACAGCGCCAAACGTCAATAACACTCAACAGCACCTCTGAGCCGATCCAGCTCGGCGGTGCTGTTGTGCACTACAGGGATTTTGAAAGGAGCCAAGGTTTTGGGAAAAGTTGTCACCATGCCAAATAACTCAAGTCGACATTTAATTTTAGGGACCCGCGCATTGCATAGTGAAAATTATGCCAGTGCTGTTGCCCATTTAGAAAAAGCCTTCAAAGAAGCACCGGATTTTGAGGTGGCGAAGTTATTGGTGGCTGCTGAAAACGGGTTAAAGCAGCCACAAGAAGCTGTCGCCTACTTATCTGAGTACATGGAAGATTTTCTGGCCTCAGAAAAAGGTACCACCACGATTTATGACACCTTATTGGCGTTGCCTGATTATCGCTTTGCTTGGGCGGTATTACACCATGTGACGCCTAGTCAAAAAGCGGCGATCCAAGCGCGGATCGAAGCGGCAGAAGCTGAGGATCTGGCCGCGCATGCGACTGAAATCGACGACTTGGCCAAACAATTGCGTCATTTAGGCGGTTTTTCGGCCCATGAACAAGAAAGTATGTTGCAATCATTGGGGCGTTTACCGAAAGCACAATTGATTGCCTCAGCGGCGGCCAACTTAGTTGATCCAGACGTTCATCCAGCCGTGCGGATCAGCTTGCTTGATGCGTTGACCGCAGTCGGGGATGATCGCGAAGTGCAAGTGTTAGGCTATCAAACGCAAGGTGCGGTGATCCCTAACGAATTGCCAGGGGTGTTAAGTGATCCGACGTTGCTTGCCGTGTTGAATCAAGTGCAGTTGCAAGTCGGGTTGAATGATCCAGAGTTGATGAAAGCAACAGTTGAAACTTTACGGTTTGAATTAGGGTACTTGTATCCATTTATCGATCAAGCCATCGACGACCCAAAACATTTTGCGGCAAGTTATTTGCATCAACAAGCAGACACCGTAACCCCAGCCGAGCGAGCCTTATTCAATTGGCTCCAACAACAAACAGGCAAGTTAATGGATATGGCATAATGACGGGATTTTGCTGTAAATGAAAAAAACTTGACGCTATGCCTTTACAAAGTCGTGGATTCTAGATATAATCATTTTCGGAATTCATTTCCAGCCGAAATTTTCCCTTTGGAGATTCGGCGTGAATGTAGTACACTATAACGTAGAGTATACATGGCGTATGCTATGTCACTTTGCACAAAAATACAGGAGGTTCGTTTTTTCATGGCTGAAAAAGAACACTATGAACGCACTAAGCCCCACGTAAACATTGGTACGATTGGGCACGTTGACCACGGTAAGACTACTCTGACCGCGGCTATCACCAAGGTACTTTCCGAAAAGGGTCTTGCTAAAGCGCAAGATTACGCATCTATCGATGCTGCCCCTGAAGAAAAAGAACGTGGTATCACGATCAACACCGCGCACGTTGAATACGAAACCGAAAAGCGCCACTATGCGCATATCGATGCCCCTGGGCACGCGGACTACGTTAAGAACATGATCACCGGTGCTGCTCAAATGGACGGTGCGATCTTGGTTGTTGCGGCTACTGATGGCCCAATGCCACAAACTCGTGAACACATCCTTTTGGCTCGCCAGGTTGGTGTTGACTACTTGATCGTTTTCCTTAACAAGACTGACCTTGTTGATGATGACGAATTAACTGACCTTGTTGAAATGGAAGTTCGTGAACTCTTGTCCGAATACGATTTCCCTGGTGACGATATTCCTGTTCTCCGTGGTTCTGCCCTCAAAGCTCTTGAAGGCGACCCAGAACAAGAAAAAGTTATCATGGAATTGATGGACACGGTTGATGAATACATCCCAACTCCAGTTCGTGATACTGACAAGCCATTCTTGATGCCTGTCGAAGACGTCTTCACTATCACTGGTCGTGGTACTGTTGCTTCTGGTCGTATCGACCGTGGTACTGTTAAGATCGGTGACGAAGTCGAAATCATCGGCTTGAAGCCAGACGTTATCAAGTCCACTGTTACGGGTCTGGAAATGTTCCGTAAGACTTTGGATCTTGGTGAAGCCGGCGATAACGTTGGTGTCTTGCTTCGTGGTGTTAACCGTGACCAAGTTGAACGTGGCCAAGTTTTAGCTAAGCCAGGTTCCATCCAACTCCACACTAAGTTCAAGGGTGAAGTTTATATCTTGACTAAAGAAGAAGGTGGCCGTCATACGCCATTCTTCTCCAACTATCGTCCACAATTCTACTTCCATACCACCGACGTTACCGGTGTTATCGAATTGCCAGATGGCGTAGAAATGGTTATGCCTGGCGATAACGTGACCTTCGAAGTTGATTTGATCAGCCCAGTTGCGATCGAAAAAGGTACGAAGTTCACTGTTCGTGAAGGTGGCCGTACTGTTGGTGCCGGTGTCGTTTCCGAAATCATGGACTAACATCGACTTCACGAAGAACACTCTGCTTATGCAGGGTGTTTTTTTGTGCCCAGCGATTTGAAGCGGATATACCAATGTGAGTAACTAGCCGTCGTTGCGTTGCTTCAAAAAGCGCGACGTCGCCCAGTCTAGATCTCGTGGTACGAAAAAGCGGACAACTGCAGAGAGCCGCCTTCTTGACGTTGTTGGCAAGTTCAGGAAATTGCTGGAAACAAGTGAAGGTCTTGTATTGAGATAAATTCATCAGCGCCAATTAAAGGCATCGAAACTCAGGCAAAATCGACAATTTAATTTCAAGTGCTTGGATGCGCGCAATTTAAATGCATGAAAAAACGCCTCGTCGAATTCAGATTCGACGAGGCGTTTGATGCATTAATGACGATGTTGTTTCCCGGCGTTGCGATTTTGCTTGCCAGAATTACGATTGTTTTTGGTGATCCCAGGTTTGGAAGGATCAAGTGGTGCGGATACTGCCGGTTCAACCGGCGCGTCGAAAGTATGTTCATCAACCACGATCACTGGTGGATTCTTTTCCATTTCAGCATCCAAACGCTTGCGGATGTTTGGCGTGATGATGTAAGTGACGATCAATTGTTGAATCATGATGATCACCCCACCAGCTAAGAAGTAAAGGCCTAAGCCGGCATTATACATCAAACAGAAGACGAAAGTCATGATCGGAGAGATCAACGCGCTAGTTTGCATCGCTTTGCGTTGTTCTGGGGCTACCCCTTGTAACATCACCCAACTTTGAACGAGGTAAAAGGCTGTCGCTGCAAAGGTGATGATCAAGCTGGAGTGGCCAAGTTGAATCCCGAAGAATGTACTTTTAGAAATTTCAGGGGAGTAAGCCACAGCTTGATACAACCCTGAGAAAATTGGCAATTGGATCAGCAGCGTCAAGCAACCCATTGATGGGATCATGCTGGTGCCGTTTTTCTTGTAAACTTCTTGCATCATTTGATTCAAACGCATGGTTTCTTCCTGAGTGATGCCAGGTTTTTTCATTTGCTTTTGAATGATGTCAAGTTGTGGCTTTAAGATCTTTTGTTTTTCTTGGCTAGCTGTCATGTTGCGCTGTTGATTGAGCATGGCAGGCAATAAGACCAAACGTACGACCAAGGTGATCAATAAAATCGCGATCCCGTAGCCGTTAGGGTTGTTTAAGCCTTGCGCGATCCATTCCATTAAATGTTGCAAAGGCTTGCCGATAATGTTGTAAAACATCCCGAAGAACCCAGTCGGTGGCTTCATCACACCAGAGGTCGCTTGTTGCTTACAAGCCGTTAAAAACAACCCTAAGCTGGCGACCCCACCGAGTGTCGCCCATTTTTTTATTCTATGCATGTTGTCTATCCCTTCATACGTTACTGCCAATAACTATACTTGACAGGGGCACGAGTTTCAATACTTCACTTGAAACTCGTCATAAGGGAAGTCCTTATCTAGCACATGTTCTTCGTAAGTCGCGACTCGACCGCTGGGGGTGGGACTTGCTTTGACCGCAGCGGCAAACTTGGCCATATTCAACGCAGGGCCTTGCGCTTCAATATACACTGAGCCGTCCCATTCATTGCGAACAAAGCCGCGAATTTTTAACTGATCAGCAACGCGTTTGGTCATCCAGCGAAAGCCCACGCCTTGCACGAGGCCGGTGACGCGCATTGATTTTGTAATTTCTACCATAGCGAACCCTCCATTAGTATTTTATCACAACCACAAGACTGTTATACTCAAGAAGAAACCTGAGGAGGTTATTATGGAATACATTGCATCACCAAAAAACGAACACATCAAAGCCGCTAAGAAGCTCACGGTTAAAAAATATCAAAAAGGCGGCGACGCTTATTTGTTGGAAGGCTGGCATTTGGTCCAAGAAGCGATCAAATCTGGTCAAACCCCACGGCGCATTTACGCCACTGAAAAATTCATCGAAGAACGTGAACTGCGGCCTTTTTATGAATTGATCACTGAAATCAGCCCAGAAGTGGCGAAACACTTAGCCGAAACGCCAACGCCACAAGGTATTTTTGCGATTATGCCTCGTGAACTCGGTACCTTGCCTGAACAATTAAGCGGGCAATATTTGTTGTTAGACGGCATTCAAGATCCTGGTAATGTCGGGACTTTGGTGCGGACTGCTGACGCGGCTGGGATCCATCAAGTGGTATTTGGCAACGGGACTGCTGATCCGTTCAATCCGAAAGTTTTGCGTGCGATGCAAGGCAGTCAATTCCATGTCAACATCACTCAAGCGCCTCTTGCTGGGGTGATCAAAGACTTGCAAGCAGCTGGCATGCCAGTGTACGGCACTGAATTGAACGTTAATGCTAAATCTTATCGCGATGTTGAACCGCGTGACAATTTTGCTTTGATCGTCGGCAACGAAGGTAACGGGATGAACAAAGACTTGCTTGAAGAAACAGATACCAATTTGTACATCCCGATCAAAGGCTCTGCTGAATCTTTGAATGTCGCCATCGCTGCGGCTGTGGTGATGTTCCACTTAACTGCTTAAGAATATGTAAACTAGCTACCAAATTAAAATAGACCTGTTATAATGAAGGCGTGTTGAACAATTACCGCATAGAAGGGGCTTTTGAATGAGCACTAAGCTTGATTGGACGCAAGACGCGGAATATCGTAGTTACGTTGATGACTTGCTGGCACAACCTGCCGTGCAAAAACTCGCAAACTACACCCAGCACCATTATTCTGATCGTCTGACTCACTGTATCAGCGTTTCTTACCAAAGCTATTTGCTTGGTAAGAAGTGGCATTTAAATGTTCGCGCACTCGCTCGAGCAGGTCTGTTGCATGACTTGTTTTATTATGACTGGCGGGTGACTAAGTTCGACTTAGGCACGCACGCCTACATCCACCCGCGCATCGCTTTGCGGAACGCGGAGAAGTTGACGGATCTTTCGCCAATGGAAAAAGACATCATCATCAAGCATATGTGGGGGGCGACTCTTGCATTGCCGAAGTATAAAGAAAGCTTCGTGGTGTCGTTAGTGGACGATTATGCGGCGATGGACGAAGTGGTGGTCCCTTGGATGCACAAGTTGCGCCACCCATTAGCACACCGCCTGAATAAGGCCTAAAACAAGTCAATCGTCTGAGGTCTGATCCCATGTGGATCAGGCCTTTTTAATTTGGTTTGAGTAAATTAGCCGAAAAAGTTGCATTTTTCTGTGGTTGCGTTATAGTGATACTATACAAAGGTAAGTGTGTAAAACACTATTTTATGAGGTGACCATGATGGAAACAACAGTAGTAACCAGCAATTGTACCAATACCCGTAAACATTCACTTTGCCCCAAGTTTACAGAAAGCTTCAAGATCTTAGGCAAAAAGTGGAATGGCTTGATCTTGGAAGTGTTATTGACGAATGGTCCTTCTCGCTTTAAGGATATCGCGCAAACCATTATCAAGTGCTCTGACCGCGTGTTGGTTGAACGCTTAAAGGAATTGGAACAAGAAGGCTTAGTTAACCGTGTGACTCACGAAAACTCTTCGTTGATCGAATATGTGTTGACCGACAAAGGTGAAGCCTTAGCACCAGTCTTGCAAGCTGCTCATGCTTGGGGCGATGACTGGATCTCTGACGAAGAATGCGACGACTAAAATAATTACGAGCTCGGACTTTGAGTCTGGGCTTTTTCTAGCCTCGCGAGGAAAAAGGTGGACACTGACTGCCGATTGTTGGGGACCTTTTGCGTGAGGATTAGCATGACGCGTTCCCCAAATTATGATAAAAGGTGATGCGACCGAAGTCGGGTGAATGCGTTTGGCAATTGGGCCGGAAGCTGGCCGTCGATGCATCGTAAGAACACAGTTGACGGTTTACCGTCTACTGTGTTCCGCAGGTCGAGATCCACTTTGTCAATGAGCAACGCGAATTGACAAAGTTAGCTCGGCCGAGGACCCTTACGATGCATCGGCGAGCCAGCTGGAGGCTCAATTGCCAAACGCCACTTGACGAACGCGAAAATTTTTGCTAGCCTAAACTTAACTTAACAATTTAAATACGTTGAAAGAAACGCAAGCCGGCGGCCCAGTTAGGGAACAGCATTCATTGACTGCAAGATGCTGATGGGATCATGGCTCGTATTCATTTCTGGAGTAGGTGGCTTGCCACCCGGTATTGCCGTTAATGCTAAGAGTTGTGATGTCGTTTTCGACATTGAACAAGGGTGGTACCGCGATCGCTTCGTCCCTTTTAGGGGCGGGGCTTTTTTTGTGCCATCAATTACACAAGGAGGATTCCACATGGATCTCAAGTCTAAGCTGGAAGAACTGTTTGAACAAAACCAAGCCAAGATCAAAAGTTTACATGATCTTGACGAATTGAACCAAACCCGCATTAATTTATTAGGTAAAAAAGGTCCGATCACCGAAGTTTTACGCGGGATGAAAGACCTTGATGCCACTGAACGTCCAAAAGTCGGCGCTTATGCCAACAAGATCAAAGATAACTTGCAAGATGCGATCGCTGAACGCAAAGCGATCCTTGAACAAGCGGTGATCGATCAAAAGCTTAAACAAGAAACCATTGATGTGACGTTACCAGGCGACGAAGTCAAAGCCGGTACCCCGCACATCCTCACCCAAATCATGGATGATATTGAAGAATTCTTCATCGGCCAAGGCTATCAAGTGATCGATGGCCCAGAAGTTGAAGAAGATCATTACAACTTTGAAATGCTCAACATCCCCAAGAACCACCCTGCTCGCGACATGCAAGATACCTTTTACATGGGCCATGATTTGTTGATGCGTTCGCAAACTTCTCCGGTGCAAGCCCGCACTCTTGAAGTCCATGACTTCTCCAAAGGCCCGTTGAAGATGATTTCTCCAGGCCGGGTTTATCGCCGCGATACCGATGATGCGACGCACTCTCATCAATTCCATCAAGTCGAAGGCTTAGTGATCGACAAACACATCACCATGGCTGACTTAAAAGGGACACTGTTGGCAGTGGCCCAACATGTCTTCGGGAAAGACCGGACCATTCGCTTGCGGCCAAGTTACTTCCCATTCACTGAACCAAGTGTTGAAGTCGATGTGTCATGCTTCCGTTGCGGCGGTAAAGGCTGTGCGATTTGCAAATACTCTGGCTGGATCGAAGTGTTAGGCGCTGGGATGGTGCATCCAAACGTCTTGACTAACGCTGGTGTGGATCCTGAAGTTTATGGTGGGTTTGCCTTTGGCCTCGGCCCAGATCGTTTTGCCATGTTGAAATATGGGATCGACGATATTCGCAGCTTTTATCAAGGGGACCAACGTTTCTTGTCCCAATTCCAACAGGAGGGTTAAATCGTGGACGTTTCTTATCAATGGTTAAAAGAATTAGTCGATGTGCCAGTTGACGCTGATACCTTAGGCGAAAAAGTTTCTCGTACTGGGATCGAAGTTGACAGTGTCACGCATTTAGGCGCTGGCCTTAAAAAAATCGTCATCGGCAAAGTGATGGACTTAGTGGATCATCCAGACTCTGATCACTTGCATATCGCGCAAGTTGACACTGGCGACGACGAATTACGTCAAATCGTTTGCGGTGCCCCTAACATTGAAAAAGGTCAAACCGTGATCGTCGCCTTACCAGGTGCCCGCATTGCGGATAATCAAAAAATTAAACGCGGTAAAATGCGTGGCGTCGTGTCTGACGGCATGATCTGTGCACTGCAAGAACTCGGCTTCTCTGATGCGATCGCGCCTAAAGCCTATAATGACGGGATCTATGTTTTCAACGAAGACTTAAAGCCAGGCAGTGATGCCTTAGTGGCTTTAGGTTGGGATGACAGCATTTTAGATTTTGAAATTACCCCTAACCGTGCCGATGCTTTAGGGATGCGCGGGGTGGCTTGGGAAGTTGGTGCCACTTACAACGAAACCCCACATTTCAACGATCAACCAGTGATCGAAGGCAACAAACCTGTCGAAGATTATTTGAGTGCTAAAGTTGACGATGTCAACGATGCTCCAAGTTATCAAATGCGGGTCGTTGATGGTGTGAAGATTCAAGATTCTCCATTGTGGTTGCAACGCCGCTTGTGGAATGCTGGTGTGCGTCCGATCAACAACATCGTCGACATCACCAACTTGATCATGTTAGGCTACGGCCAACCACTGCATGCTTTTGACTACAACAAGCTGGAAAATCACGAAATCTTGGTTCGTCGGGCACATGACAAAGAAGTGTTGACCACTTTAGATGGTAACGACCATGAACTCGATTCCGAAGATATCGTGATCACCGATGGTCAAAAACCTGTTGCATTGGCAGGGGTCATGGGTGGTTTGAACTCTGAAATCACGGATGACACCACCACGGTTGTGATCGAATCCGCATGTTTTGCCCCAACCAACATTCGCAAAACTGCTTTGAAGTACAACTTGCGCTCCCAAGCCTCGTCTCGCTTTGAAAAAGGCATCAACGTCGCTGACATCAACAATGCGTTAGACGAAGCCGCTCGTTTGATGGCGGAATTGGGCAATGGGACAGTGGCAAAAGGTCACTTATCTGCAAGTGAAATCGTTCCAAAAGATACCATCGTTAACATCACCTTAGATCGCATCAATCATGTTTTAGGCACTGATTTCGACGAAGCATTAGTCACCAGCTTATTCAAACGCTTAGGCTTTGGCGTTGAAACTCATGATGGTGAATTCTCTGTGGCAGTGCCACCTCGTCGTTGGGACATTTCCATTGATTCTGATTTGATCGAAGAAGTGGCGCGTTTGTATGGTTATGACAACTTACCATCGACGTTGCCAACCACCACCATGACCATCGGCCAATTCACCCCTAAACAAGCACGTTTGCGTCGCACGCGCAAGATCTTAGAAGGTTTAGGGTTGAGTCAAGCGATCACTTATAGTTTGGTCAACGACGAAGAAGCCCATCAATTCACCATTGAATCAAGCGAGGGGACAGAAGTTTCTTGGCCAATGACCAAAGACCACGCTGTCTTGCGTGAAAACTTGATCGCTGGGTTGATCAATGCGGAACAATATAATGTGGCGCGCAAACAATCAGATTTAGCGTTATATGAACAAGGTCGCGTGTTCTTACGCAAACCAGGTCATGTCCGTCCTGAAGAACATGAATATGTTGCGGGGTTGTTCACCGGTAACTTAACTAGCAAAAACTGGCATCAAAAAGCTGCAGGCGTTGATTTCTACTACGTCAAAGGCGTGGTTGATCACTTGTTAGGCGACTATCGTTTGGAACAACCCGTTGAATATGTCGCTTTAAGCGATGATCCGCAACTCCATCCTGGCCAAAGTGCCAAGCTTGTGCTTGCAGGTGAAACCATCGGCTTGATCGGGCGGTTGCATCCAGGTTACGAACATGCTGAAGGCTTACCGGAAACCTACGTCTTTGAATTGAACTTAGAAGCGTTGATGAACGCTGATCGTTCAGAAATGGCTGCTAAGCCTGCGCCGAAGTTCCCTGAAATGACCCGCGATATTGCGATCTTAGTCGATCAAGCAGTTGAAAATGCGGCGATCGTGAAAGTCATTGAACAAGTCGGTGGGAAGTTCTTGCGCGATGTCACCTTGTTTGATGTCTATGCAGGTGCCAACATTGAAGGCCACAAGAAGTCTTTGGCTTACACCTTGACTTATCGTCGTGATGATCAAACCTTGACTGAAGACGAAGTGAACACCGCCTTTGAAAAGGTCACCACTGCGCTTCATGATGAATTAGGCGCTACGATTCGTTAAATTTTTTAAAACCTGCTGTTAAAAAGCGATGCTGGTCGCTTTTTGCAGCAGGTTTTTGTATACTGAATGCAGTATGTGTCAGCAGGAGGAAGCCTTTTGAGTCAGCAGGATATGCAAAAAAAAGCCACCCGTACCGCCAAAAAGCGCGCGGTCAATCATATTGTGGCGTGGGTCGTCGGGATCGTGGTTTGTGTCTTGGTCCTTACCGGATTTATGGGTTATCGTTATTTAGATAGCGCGTTAGGGGCAGTCGATGCCAACGATAAAAAAGCGTTGACAGTGTCGATCCCTAGTGGCGCAAGCACGTCACAAATCGCACAAACTTTAGAGAAAAAAGGCGTGATCAAGTCTGCTTTGGTGTTTAACTATTACGTTAAATTCCATAACTACACCAACTTTCAAGCAGGGGATTATACGCTAAGCAAGGCTGAAACCTTGAAGAACATCATTGCCCAGTTGCGTGGCGGCGGTTCTAGTGATAGCACTGGGACGGTGTTAGTTAAAGAAGGGGTCACCATCGACACCATCGGCGACTCGATCGAAAAGCTGAAAGCTAAAGATCCTAACTTCACCAAAGCCAACTTTATTAAATTGATGCAAGATCAAAGCTTTTTTGATGAATTGTACCAAAAATATCCGAAGTTGTTGAAATCTGCAAAAGCGGCCAGTGGTGTGCGTTATCGCTTGGAAGGCTATTTGTTCCCAGCAACTTATTCCGTCACCAGTGGCGAAAGCTTGAAGGCGTTAGTCACGCAAATGGTCGCTAAAACCGATAGCGTCATGAGCAGTTACTACACCTCCATTCAAAAACAAGGCTTCACAGTGCAAGAAGTGTTGACCTTAGCGAGCTTAGCTGAACGTGAAGGGGTATCCAGCAATGATCGTCGTGAAATCGCTGGGGTATTTTTAAACCGGATCGACGCGGGGATGCCATTGCAATCTGATATCTCAGTCATGTATGCATTGAACACCCATAAAACGCATTTGACGAACAAAGATACCAGTGTGGATTCACCATATAACTTATATGTCCACACCGGCTATGGCCCAGGACCCTTCAACTCACCATCAGAAACTTCGATCCGCGCGATTTTAAGTCCATCGGATCGCTCAAAAGGCTATTTGTACTTTGTGGCCAACTTAAAGACTGGCGAAATTTTGTATGCAACGACCTTGTATCAACAAGAAGTCAACACCCAAACTTTTGCCGCAGATAACGGGACAAACTAATGGCAAAACCCATTGTGATCGGCATCGCTGGTGGCTCTGCATCAGGAAAAACTAGCGTGGCGCATGCGTTGTGCGAGGCTTTTGAATCTGGTGTGGTCTTGCTACAACAAGATAGTTATTACAAACACAGCAGCAAGACATTTGAACAACGGAAATTGATCAACTATGATCATCCAGACGCCTTTGATCATCAATTGTTACTCGACCAACTCAAACAACTGATCGCACGACACGCCATCGATGTCCCAGTGTATGATTACGCCACGCATAATCGTGCTGTCCAAACGCGGCATGTGGTGCCGCAAGACGTGATCATTTTGGAAGGGATCTTGGTATTAGCTGATCCTGAATTGCGGAAGCTGATGGATGTGAAATTATTCGTCGACACTGATGCCGATGTGCGGGTGTTGCGGCGGATCCAACGCGATACCCAAAGTCGCGGCCGGAGTTTAAATTCAGTGATCGACCAATACTTGACCACTGTGCGTCCCGCGTATTTAGAATTCATTGAGCCTACCAAACGCTTCGCCGATGTGATTATTCCTGAAGGCGGGCAAAACCGCGTGGCTATTGACTTAGTCCGCACTAAAATCGCTGCCACGTTAGCGTTGCGCGGCGAAAAAAGTTGACAAGTAACGTAAAACTTCTTACCATCGTATCTTGAGGCATCACAAAATTAGAATTGAGGGACTTACATGGCTGAAAAAACATACCCAATGACTGCAGCGGGCAAAGAAAAACTCGAACAAGAATTAGAAAACTTGAAAACTGTTAAACGCCCAGAAGTGATCGAACGCATTAAAATTGCACGTGGCTTCGGGGATTTATCTGAAAACTCCGAATACGAATCTGCTAAAGATGAACAATCACAATTGGAAACGCGCATTGTGACGATCCAAACCCAATTGCGTTATGCTGAAATCATTGACGCAGGGGCCGTTGCTAACGACGAAGTCTCCATCGGCAAAAAAGTCACTTTCGTTGAAGTCGGCGACACTGAAGAAGAAACTTATGAAATCGTCGGCGCTGCTGAAGCTGATGCGTTCAACGGTAAGATCTCCAACGAATCCCCGATCGCCACTGCTTTGATCGGCAAGAAAGTCGGCGACACCGTTAAAGTTTCCACGCCAGGTGGCGACATGGACGTGAAGATCGTCAAAGTCGAAGGCTAAAACATTGCATCAAGAGGTTGAGACATCATCGTCTCGACCTCTTTTTGATTAGGATGTCCGGCAACGTAAGTGTTTCAGCAAACTATACCAAAATGCCTCCGGCACGAAAATCTGTGGGCTCCGATGATTTGGCGACGCTACGGTGAATTGGACAAGTTGCCGGTGCGGCCGTCTGCAGAGATCAGCCCAAACCGCTGATGCTCTTACGACTAAATATTGAACCGAAGAAAATCACTTCGTTTCAATATTTGCTGGTGAAATCTGCGCGAACCGCCACAAACCGGCGTTTCACTT
This sequence comes from Lacticaseibacillus porcinae, assembly GCF_003946305.1. Classification (GTDB taxonomy): domain Bacteria; phylum Bacillota; class Bacilli; order Lactobacillales; family Lactobacillaceae; genus Lacticaseibacillus; species Lacticaseibacillus porcinae. Next base: position 249,250 of record NZ_RHNS01000001.1, on the reverse strand, counting down.
GATTTCACTCCCACAGGCAATTGTCCAATTCACCTCCACTTTGCCAAATCATCTCCGCCCACAGGTTTTCTACATTGATATCGCTGGCTTACAAATCAAATACGTGACGTTATGCCGTCATTCACAAGATTAAACATGATATCAACGAAGACATAACATGTTTCGCAGCCATCAGGTGACAGTGGCCTACGTAGTGAAAGTGATTTGAAATGGGGACGGAAGCTGGCTGCCGCTACATAGTGAGATTTCCGTTAGCGGTTTACCGCTTACGGAAAGCCGCAGGTGGAGATCCACTTGGCGGTGAGCGTAGCGAAACGTCCAAGTTAGCTCCACCGAGGACCCTCACTATGTAGCGGCAAGCCAGCTGGAGTCCCCGTTTCAAATCACTGAAACGGAGCTAGCCCACTGTCGCCAGATGGCGGCATGAAACACTATCGATGCCGGACATCATTTGGATGAGAAGTGTCAAGAGTGATCAATCTATTGGCACTTCTTTTGTATGCTCGAGTTGATATCAGTCTCGCGACCCACGAGGGGACTTGTGTAAACAGGTATAATCAAGCTAGAATATCATTAAAGGAGAATCGATCATGTCGCGTCGTTGGCAGTTATTTTGGCTGGTTGAAGCCGCCATGTTTTTCGTGTTATGTTTTCAAATCGTGACCAACCCGCCGGTACTTGTCGGCGTCGTATTTGGTGTGGTCGCGTTAGTGATCGGCGCTCATGTCCATCGCTTCCAAACGTTTTGGTTGACCGTCGGCGGGATCAGCGTGGTGATCTCAGTGTTTGTCAATCCAATGATTTGGATCATGTTGTTTTTAGCCGCATGTGCGAGCTTGCGGCTGTTCACCGGTCAAAACACCAGCTTTGGCCCTTGGGCGCGGAAACATTTTTTGGCGGTGACGACCAAACAACCACAACCAAAAGCTGGCGCCATGTCCAGTCATCCTTGGTTTGGGGACACCAACATCGGTCAAACGCAATTTGAATGGGACGACATTAACTTAACGGTAGCTGCAGGCGATACCATCATTGACCTTGGTAATACATTGTTACCTAAAGGCGAGAATGTGGTCGTCATTCGCAAAGGCTTTGGGAAAACGCGGATCTTGGTTCCTGTCGGCGTCGGCGTCGCGATCGATCACTCTGCAGTGGTCGGGACGTTGTCAGTGGATGGCAAAGAAGTCCCGATGAAGAATCAAACGCGGAAATATTTTAGTGAAGACTATGATGATGCCAGTCGCCACATTCATATCCTCACAAACGTGTTAGTTGGGGATGTGGAGGTGTTGGCGGTATGATACGCGGACAACGCGTGGTATGGCAGTTTTTTGCAACGCTAGGCTTAACGGGATTGCTGGAAGTTGGGCTAGTGTACATGATGACCGTCCAAACCCACAGTGATTTCGGCAATTTATTGATGCGCAACGTGTATACAGCGCCATTGGTGTTGTATTTGATCGGTGGGGCGATTGTGATCGCCGGTTTGGTGTCTGCAACCAGTTACTACATGTTGCGCCGGCAACATAATCAACTGGCGAAGCGTTTAGCCACGATTTCTGCTGGGCAATATGATGCCCCAATTCTAGCGAAGCAGGCCCAGGCTGCGGCGATTTTAGGCGATGATGTTGCTGGGATGCTTGAAGCCCTCCGGCAAAAAATGATCCGCCTCCAGCGAGAAATCGAACGTTACTCGAATACCCCGGTACTGGTGGCTGGGAAAACTAAAGAAGAGATCCTTACCCAAGAGCGTCATCGTTTAGCCCGAGAGCTGCATGATTCAGTGTCTCAGCAGTTGTTTGCGGCGATGATGATGTTGTCGGCGGTGCGCTCGGTGATGACGACGCAAGATCCTGATAACGCGATGTTGAAGCAGATCACCACCATCGAAGGGGTGATCAATGAAGCGCAAGCGGAAATGCGGGCGTTGTTATTGCACTTGCGGCCAACCACTTTGGAAGGCAAAACCTTAAAAGCAGGGATCATTGCTTTGTTGCAAGAATTGCAAACCAAGATCAAAATTAAAATCACTTGGGAGCTCGCTGATGTCTCATTAGGTGCGGCGATGGAAGATAATTTGTTTCGGATCGTGCAAGAATTACTTTCCAACACATTACGCCATGCCAAAGCGCAAAGCCTTGAGGTATACTTAAAGCAAATTGGCAATGCAGTGGTGTTGCGCGTCGTTGACGATGGCGTCGGCTTTGAACCGGAAAATGCTGACACCACCGGTTCTTACGGCTTATCCAACATTCGTGAACGCGCCGCCAGTCTCGGTGGCACTGCCAAAGTGATCAGTTTCCCTAATCAAGGGACTAGTGTTGAAATTCGCGTGCCGATAACAAAGGAAGTAGCAGATGATTAAGGTATTACTTGTAGATGACCACGAAATGGTGCGCTTAGGCGTATCGACATACTTAGGCGTGATGCCAGACATCGAAGTCGTCGGGCAAGCCACTGATGGGCAAGAAGGCTTAGATCAAGCGTTGGCGTTGCGACCAGATGTGATTTTAATGGATCTGGTGATGCCGCATATGGATGGCATTGAAGCGACCCAGAAGATCTTAAAAGCCTGGCCAGAAGCGCGGATCATTATTTTAACCAGCTTTATTGACGATGAAAAGGTGTATCCAGCCATCGAAGCCGGTGCTGCTAGTTACATTCTGAAAACTGCAACGGCAGAAGAAATTGCCAATGCGATTCGCCAAACTGCTAAAGGGGAATCAGTGCTGGAGCCGCAAGTCACCACCAAAATGATGAATCGTTTGACGCAAAAACCGCAACCGGCATTATATGATGATTTGACGAACCGTGAGCGCGAAGTGTTGCAATTGATTGCGCAAGGGAAGTCGAATCAAGAAATTGCCACTGAGTTATTCATCACGTTAAAAACGGTGAAGACGCATGTGTCTAACATTTTGGCCAAACTTGAAGTTGAAGATCGCACGCAAGCCGCCATTTATGCGTTTAAGCATGGTTTGGTCAAAGATCAAAAAGACGAATAAAGCATCAAAATAGCCGTTCACTTCTGAAATTTGAAGTGAACGGCTTATTTTAATGTTTACGGCGATGTTTACCAGTTGGCGTGAGCACCCACCATAAGCCGACGAGATTCCCACAAACAATCGTGATCAACAAGCCCCACCACAAGTATGGTGGTGTGTAAACCATGGTGATGTGATGCTTACCTTGAGTTAGGGGGATGCTCATCAACAAGCCTAAGCTCGTTTTTGGTTTGACGGTTTTGCCATCGACTTGGACCTGCCAGCCGGCGATATTAGGAATCGTGGTTTGGAGAACTTGACGTGCTTGTTTGATGGTGATGTTGCCACTGATACTGCGATCACCGCGTTCGATGATGTGCCAAGGACTTGCTTGCAGTGATTTCAACTTGTTGGTGACTGTTGCGAGATCGAGGTGATAAAGTTGCAATTGTCCGAAGTCTGCAGAATCTTTCAACAAGGTGAACACTAAGGTTTGCTTTTTACCAGGGGCACTTGGGGTGACATTCAATAATTCAGGATCGCGGAAAGTGTCGTAGATCGGCACGGTGTGACCGTTTTGCGTGAGGGATACCACACTATCAGAGAAGGTCGCTGGGATCTGCAAGTAATAAGGATTGCGCGTTGTCGCAGTGAAGGTGTAAGTGACGGTAGCAATGGAACTGCTAGTTTTCTTTTTCACTGTTGCGCCTGACCAAGCAGCTTCTTTTAAAATCGGTTCAGAAAGATATTGTTTGTGAAAAACCGTTTGGAAGTTGGTGCCGGTGAGCGCCGATAACAACAATTCTTGATTGACCATCGGCATGCCGTCGATCAACTTCGTTTTGAGAATTTGGGTGCTGGCAGCAAACCCTAAGCCCAAGGCATATGGATTTTGATACAAGGCCAAATCTTTGGTGTGACCGATTTTGGTGTAACCGGTGTTGCCGTAACCAAACAGATCAGGGCGTTCGGAGACTTGCGGGATGAAAGGATCACTGGTGCTTGAATCAAATTTCGGATTTAACCAATATTTCAAATCTAAGAAAGCGTCAGTGATCACGGTGCCGTTGGTATAGGCCACAAAGCCGTCACCAGCAGATTGACCCAGTTGTCCGAATAACTTCGGCACACTAGGTTCAAACATCGAGTTGAATTGATCAGTACCCATGTAACCGATTTGCATGGCATCATTTTTGGTTCGTAGCATCGTTTTGCCAATGCGGTAGGTGCCTGAGTGTTTGCTTTGAATGGCGTTGACGCCGCTGCGCAACGACTCAGTGTAAGTGTGGTAATCAGAATGGGAGACGTAGCTTAACTGATTTAACGTGATCGTCGCATTGGTTGCCGCTTCTGCAAGCATCAACACACAAAACAAAATTGCTGTCAGAGGCTTTTCATCTTGACGCAAGGTCAATAACAACAACGCAAACAATGAAAAAATCACGGTGGTCAAGATCTGGGAATCTTTTAAATAGGTGAAAGCTTTGGGATGTAACCAAACAAAAGCGGCAACCGAGAGAATGACGACTAATGAAATCGTCAGCTGCCACCAGTTGATCCCTTCAGGAAGCAATTGCAACGCTCTGGTGCCTAGTACCATCAGCCAAAATACCACGACAAATGAGAAGCGGTAAGGGTACCACACGGGAAATTGCATGCCATGCCAAAATAAATCAAGCGGTTCGACCATCATTGACAAGGTTAAGAAAATTGTCCAAGCTAAGGCAAACAGTCGCTCTTGCCAAGGAATATGCGCTACGACGAAATATAAAATAAACCCGATCATCAACAAACTGCCAACAAATAAATTCGCTTGGCCACTAGGCATTTGATCAAAGTTAAAGCTACCAGTGAAGAATTTGCCGAGCAATTTGTAAGGCTTGTATTCAAACTTCCAAGTCATTTTGGTGACAGTGTAAGTGCCTTTGGACTGTGTCAGTTGAAACAACGTCGGCAACAACACCACTGCCGCCATCCCGCCAGCAAGCAACGCCCCACAAGCAAATCGCCAAATCGCTTGTAAGGTGCGTTTTGGTCCTGACCAATCGCGGCAACATGCATAGCCGAAATACCCGATAATGAACAAACAAAGCATCCAAGCCATGTAGTAATTGGTGATCAATGCCACCAACAACCACCAGATGAAAGGCCATGGGCGATGTGCTTCGACCAGCACGTCCACGCCGTAAGCCACCAGCGGCAAGCAGATCACCACATCAAACCACATTAAATTGAGTTGATTGGCGATCATCCAACCGCTTAACGCATATACGGTACCAAAGCCGACTAACCAAAAGCTTGACCAGCCGCGATGTTTCAAATAAAAGGCCATTGCAAGGCTGGCACAACCATACTTTGCCAAGGTGATCACGGTGATAGCGACATCCAGCATTGATTTAGGGAATAAGCACACGATAAAATTAAATGGACTCAACAAATAATAGGCGAACACGCCATACATGTCGCCGCCGAGATCTTTGTTAAACGCGAAGAATAACTGTCCGGGATGTCCCAGCACGGTTTCTCTAAAATAACTATAAAAATCGATATATTGCTGACCCATATCCACTGTCAACAAGCTACTGTTGCCAAAAGGATAAACGCCGCGACCGATGAAGTAAGCGCCCATGATAATGATCGGCGCCAAGCAGGCGAAGGCCAATAAATGTCGTTGTAAAAAGCGGTAGGCTCGCATAGTGCCTCCAGTTCCCAAAAATTCGGTTAAATCAGGTCAAAAACGTGTTAGAACTTGTAAGAATACTATATCATAGATAACAGATTGGCGTTGACGCCATGAGTTTGCTACACTGGTTTCGTGCCACCAAAAGGCACGCATTGATAAGGAGCTGTATTCGTGAAATACATTCGCACCCCAAAGCCTAAGCGGGCCAAATCCCATATTCCCTTTCGGCTGAATTTGTTATTCTTTTTTGTCTTCTTATTGTTAGCCGCCTTAGTCGGTCAGCTAGCTTATTTGCAGATTTTAAACGGGGGCAAATTCGCCGCCGAAGTTAATCGCACCGACCAAACCACGGTTACTGGGGCAGTGCCGCGTGGGTTGATTTATGATAGTCAAGGCCGTGTGTTGGTGGAAAACAAAGCCAACAACGCCATAACCTTCACTAAATCTGTGAACACCACGACGCAATCGATGTATGACACTGCCAATCGCTTAGCACGCTACATCACAGTCGATCATGACGGTTTGCAAAAGCGCGACTACGCCGATTACGTTTTAGCGGACAGCAAAGCTGCCAAAGCCGTGGTCAAAGAATTACCGAAAGCCCAACAAGCGGAAACGGATAGTTCAAAGCTCTATAAATATGAAGTCGCCTATGTTCAAAAGCACTTGCCAGCTTTTTCTGACAAACAAAAACAAGCGATCGCCTTATACAAGATCATGAATGGGGCGACGCAACTCACTACAGTTTACTTGAAGAACTCAGGTGTCACCACTGATGAGTCTGCGGCAGTTGGTGAAAACCTCACTGCGATGTCTGGTGTGAATCTCGGGACTGATTGGGAACGTGCCTATCCCAATGGCGATTCGATGACGGCAATCATTGGGACGGTTTCCTCAACGAAATCTGGGTTACCTTCTGATGGGTTGCAATCATACTTGGCCCAAGGCTATGCCCGCAATGATCGCGTCGGGATCTCTTATTTGGAAAAAGGTTATGAAAGTATCCTTAAAGGCGCGAAATCTCGCACCCAAGTGGAACTTGGCAATAACAACAACATTGTCAAACAAGTGACGACGTTTAAAGGCCAACAAGGGTCGAACTTGAATTTGACCATTGATTCTGATTATCAAAATAAAGTCCAATCGATCGTTAAATCTGTTTTCAACCAAGCGTTATCCAATGGTGCGGCGGCGCATTCAGATGGGGCGTTTGCCGTGGCGATGAATCCCCAAACTGGCGCAATTTTAGCGTTAGCTGGTGAAAGTCACAATGTGAAAACTGGTAAAGTTACTGAAGATGCCTTAGGGGCCATCAACCGTAGTTTTGCCATGGGGTCTGCGGTCAAGCCGGCGATGGTGCTTGGCGCCTTGCAAGATGGCGTCATCACTGTCAACAACAACACGCAATCTGATGATCCGATTTACTTGCCTTCTACGCCAGTCAAGAAATCTGTTTATCCAGTCGGAACGTTCAGTTCAATGAATGCGACCACTGCGCTTGAAGTCTCCAGTAACATTTACATGATGCGCTTAGCCATGAAGGAAGGGAACGCGAAATACGTGCCAAAGACTTCGATGGTGATGGATAACAATATTTTCACCAAAATGCGGCGCTATTTCTCTGAATTTGGTTTAGGTCAAACTACCGGTGTTGACTTACCAGGGGAAGTGAAAGGGCAATCTGGGGCAACCACATTAAATGGTGCGCTAGCTGTTGGGTCGGCACTTGACTTGTCTTACGGGAACTACGATACCTACACCTTGATGCAAATGGCGCAATATGTGTCCACCGTTGCGAACAATGGCTATCGGATGAAGCCTTACATTGTTAAGTCGATTTCTCAAACCTTATCAGACGGGAGCAATGGTGCCACGATTTCAACAACTAGCCCTCAAGTTCAACTCAAAGTGCCGAACACCCAAGCACAAATTGATTTGGTCAAACAAGGGATGTGGGAAGTGGTGCATGGGACCAATGGTTGGACCACTGCCACGATGTTGAATACCTTAAACCCTGGGGTGGCTGGGAAGACTGGGACGGCGCAAACCTTTACGCGTTCTGATCCGACCAACACCAACTCTGAATTGTTGGAAACCACGACGTTGAGTTTTGTCGGCTTCGCACCTGCGAAGAATCCCCAAATCGCGATCGCTGTCGTGGTCCCTAACTTATCCAACGAAGACGTCAACTACAACGAATTGATCGCCAAGCAAATGTTTGCGGATTATTATTCGATGAATGACGTGAAAAAAGATAGCTCTTACAGTGCGCATCAAACCAGCATTAACGGGTAGGCATTTCACCTAAAAAATGCTACACTATTCAATGAATGTCAGTTCGCGCTGACAGGGTAGTGGTACTTGTTTGCGGGCGTTTCCACCGACAACAGGTTCGCCTGTTGTTTTTTTATTGGTAGCGTTCGATTTGGAAGGAAAGAAGGGACCGCATGCACAACCCGTTTTTAAAAACGCGTTTAGACAACACACCGTTTGTGACGTACGCGTTAGTGATCGTCACCGCGTTGGTGTTTATTGCGGAAACTTTGCTTGGTGGCAGCGACAACAACTTGGTTTTGCTACAATTAGGGGCGCGTTATAACCCCTTGATTTTAGCCGGCCAATGGTGGCGCTTCATCACGCCTGCATTTTTGCACATTGGCATCACGCATTTGGTCTTAAACGGTGTGTCATTGTATTACTTAGGCATGATCTGCGAAAAGATCTTCGGCCACTGGCGGTTTTTGGTGATTTATTTGGTATCAGCGATCGCTGGTAACGTTGCGAGTTTTGCGTTTTCACCAAATTCGATGTCTGCTGGTGCCAGCACGGCGATTTTTGGTTTGATGGGCGCGTTTGTGATGCTGGGGGATGTCTTTCGCGATAACCCGATGGTCAAACAACTCGCCCAACAATTCGCGTTGTTAGCAGGGATCAACTTAGTCATGAATTTATTCATGTCAGGGGTTGATCTGCCTGGTCACATCGGCGGGTTTGTTGGTGGATTTCTGATCGCCAGTGTCGTCGGGGCCCCACGGTTAGGCCGCTTATCGCTAAGTCGCCGGATCATTTTAGGTGCGGTGTTGGTATTCGCTTTAGGCGGATTGATCATGTTGCAAATGAATGGTAGGTGAGTGAATGCAGCTATATCCAACCATGTACACGTATTACGACGTGTTGCAATTATTGAAACGTTTTGGCACGTATATTCACTTAGGCAAGCGCCTGTGGGATATCGAATTAGCAGCTGCTGAAGTCGATCGCCTGCATGAATTGCGCCTGATCCCAGATGATACCTACGCCAACGCCAAAATCGTGTTGCGTCACGCCCATGAACAAGAAGCCAAACACCCATTAATTTAACCCACTGGAGGATAACGATGACTGACAAGAAATTATTAGGCGTCGATTTAGGCGGTACGACCGCTAAGTTTGCGATTTTGACCCAAGATGGCGAGATCCAACAACGCTGGAGCATTGATACAAATATTTTAGATGAAGGGGCCCATATCATTCCTGATATCATCGCCTCCATTCAAGATCATTTGAAGTTATACAACATGACCGCAGCAGATTTTCAAGGCATCGGCATGGGGACCCCTGGGACTGTCGACACTATTGCCGGCACTGTCATTGGCGCTTACAACTTAAACTGGAAGACCTTGCAACATCCAAAACGCGACATCGAAGCTGCCACTGGCATTCCTTTTGCTGTGGATAACGACGTCAACGTCGCTGCCATGGGTGAACAATGGAAAGGTGCCGGCGATGCCTCTGATAACGTCACTTTAGTTGCGTTAGGCACTGGGATCGGCGCTGGCGTCATTTCTGATGGTCACTTGTTGCACGGGGTTGCCGGCTCGGCTGGTGAAATCGGCCACGTCACCGTTGATCCTGATGGTTACATGTGCACTTGCGGCAAAAAAGGTTGCTTGGAAACTGTTGCGTCTGCTACCGGTGTTGTACGTGTCGCTCGTGACATGGCCGAAGAATATGCCGGCGATTCCAAATTGAAGCAGATCTTAGATGACGGCGACGATATTTCGTCCAAAATCGTTTTTGACTGTGCCAAAGAAGGCGACAAGTTGGCACTGATGATCGTTGATCGCGTCAGCTACTACTTAGGTTTAGGCTTAGGGAACTTGGGCAACATGCTGAACCCTGAATATATTTTGATCGGTGGCGGTGTCTCTGCAGCCGGGGACTTCTTGTTGAGTCGCGTGGACAAGTACTTCAAGCAATTCACTTTCCCTAACGTTCGTGAAACCACGAAGTTACGGTTAGCAACGCTTGGTAACACTGCCGGTGTGATCGGTGCCGCTAGCTTGGCCCGTCACTAGGAGGCTTTTACTTGAATATTATGAATTTTTTGTTGATCTTGATCGGTGCCGGGTTGATTGCTTGGGCTGCCAACTACTTGTGGTTGTGGTGGCGTAAGTCTCAACTCAAAGGCATCGGTGGGGAAATCGAACCAGATGAATTTGAAGCCACCATGCGCAAAGCCCAAATCATCGACTTACGTGAAAAAAAGGATTTTGATGCTGGCCATATTTTAGGCGCCCGCAACATGCCTTACTCCGTGATCAAAGAACGGATGGGCGAATTACGTGAAGACTTACCCGTGTATCTCTATGATGCTGCTGGTGAATTATCTGTGCGTGCAGCTGGTCGTTTGAAAAAAGCTGGTTTCCAAAAAGTGAACTGGTTGAAAAAAGGCTACCAAAACTGGTCTGGTAAGACGAAGAAAAAGAAGTCTTTAGACTAGTAAATTAGAGGCCGAGAATATTCTCGGCCTCTTTGCTTGTCTCATTCGACTTATTTTAATGATCCAAACGCCGTCCAACCGCAAGAAAAAACCCACACGTTAACGTGTGGGTAGAGACTAGCCGAGGTGAGCGGAATGACGCTTGCGGTTGGCTTTGGCGCGGTTTTGATTGATTTCTTCAACTTTGTCTTCGACGGGTTCAATGTAGGACTTCTTGAATGCTAAGACGCTGCCGGCGACAGCAGAGATCGTCATGACGGTACCTAGGAAGAAGCCTTTAGCAAATTTATGTTTCATGAGAATTTCCTCCAGTTACTGATTTTGTCTTGCTAAGTCTATTATACTAAAGACAATACCACAACACAAAGGACAAGTGAACGTTTGCACGAAAGGAGGCACCTGATGCCTGGCCAAATTCTAATGATCGGCGGACCGACTGCGGTTGGCAAAACGGCTTTGTCGATTCGCTTAGCCAAAGCGTTTGACGGGGAAGTGGTTAACGCCGATGCTTATCAAATTTACCGCGGCATGGATATCGGTACCGCCAAAGCGACCCTTGCAGAACGCGATGGGGTGGTGCATCATTTATTAGATGTTGTTGAACCTACCGCCGCTTATTCAGTGGCCCAGTTCAAACAAGCGGCAAAAACTGCGATCGCTGACATTCAAAAACGTGGCAAACTCCCAATTGTTGTCGGCGGCACCGGATTTTACATGAATGCCTTGCGATTAGACCTGCCACTTGGTGGGCAAGCGCCGCCGAGTGATTACCGTGAGCACTTACAACAGGCGCTGGTTGAACATGATGAGCAGTGGTTGTGGGCAAAGCTGAATGCGATCGACCCTCAAGCTGCTGAAAAAATTCCACCAGCAAATTCCCGGCGAGTGATCCGCGCCTTAGAAGTGATGCATACCACTGGGGTAAAGTTCTCCCAGCAACCTGAATCAAAGCCTGCCTATGACGCCTTGGTGATCGGGTTGACCACTGAACGACAAGCTTTGTACCAACGTATTAATCAACGCGTCACGTTGATGGTGCAAGCAGGCTTGATCCCTGAGGTGAAACATATCCTTGAGCTGGCGGGACCTGACGCGCAATCGCTCAAGGCCATCGGCTATAAGGAATTGATCCCATACTTACAAGGGACAGCAACGTTAGCACAAGCCGTTGAATTGATCCAAAAAAATTCGCGGCATTATGCCAAGCGGCAGCTGACTTATTTCAAACATCAAATGCCCACGCATTGGTTTGATTTAGTCGCACAGCCGCAATCCTATCAAGAATTATTAACGCTAGTGACGAACTGGCGAAAAATGGAGGAATCATTTTGAGTTGGAAAGATAACTTTGATCCTAAGTTAATTTCAGTCGTCGAAAAAGTCGACCAAAAAATTGCCCCGCGGTTAGCGGAAATGGACGAACAAATCGTCGAAAATCAAGCGAAAGTCTTACGGAGCTTTCAATCACATGATGTTGCAGAAAGTGATCTATATGGCTCCACTGGCTATGGTCACAGCGATGAAGGCCGCGATAAACTTGAAGAAATTTACGCCGATGTTTTAGGTGGCGAAGATGCACTGGTACGCCCACAATTTGTGTCCGGGACCCATGCCATTGGGGTCGGCTTGTTAGGGTTGGTGCGCCCAGGGGATGAAATTTTATATATCACTGGCGAACCTTATGATACCTTGCAAGAAGTTTTGGGATTAGCAGGCAACGGCATCGGCTCACCTAAAGAATATGGCATTAATGTCGATTACGTCGACTTGTTGCCAAATGGTGAAGTGGATCTCGAAGCCGTCAAAAAGCGTCTGCGTCCTCAAACCAAAGTGGTTGCCATTCAACGCTCCCGCGGGTATGCCACGCGTGATTCTTTCACCATCGAAAAAATTGCGGAAATGGTCAAAGCCGTCCGCAGCGTGATGCCTGATGTGTGGATCTTTGCGGATAATGCTTATGGTGAATTCTCTGAAACCCAAGAACCAACGCATGTCGGCGTTGACGTCATTGCCGGTAGCTTATTCAAAAACGCTGGCGGTGGTTATGCGAAAACTGGTGGTTACATCGTCGGTCGCAAAGATTTGATCGAACGCATCAGCTACCGCTTTACAGTGCCTGGTCTCGGTGGTGCAGAAGGGGCGACATTTGGGTCGTTGCGCGACATGTTCCAAGGCTTCTTCGTTTCCCCACAAACCACTGGTAATGCCATTAAAGGCGCGATTTTTGAAGCAGCATTACTTGAAGAACTCGGTTTGACGGTATCACCAAAGTGGGATGCGCCACGCACCGACTTGATTCAAACGGTTAACTTCGGCAATCCAGATGACATGATCAAGTTTGCAGCGGCGGTGCAAGCAAATTCACCAGTTGATTCCTTCGTCACGCCGATTCCCGAAACCATGGCAGGATACGAAGATCCGGTCATCATGGCTGGCGGTTCGTTTGTCTCTGGATCCACCACTGAATTCTCTGGTGATGGCCCATTGCGTGCGCCTTACACCTTGTATATGCAAGGTGGGTTGACTTATGCGCATGTGAAAGTTGCGATCATCGGTGCGGCGCAAGCCACCTTCTTCGATCAAAAATAAAGCAATTGGTTCAGCTTCTCAATGGAGGGGCTGAACCTTTTTGATTGGAAAATGATGAGGTCAGTCTGGGACAATCATGAAGTAAAAATGTTAAGTGTGACCAAGAACCTTGATAAATTCGGCTAAAACCCGAACATTGAAAACGATTGATTCACATTTTTTAGGATAGATGTTAGAATAGGTGACATTGACCGTTGACGGATAACGGTATGGTTGTTAGTATAATCCCTGTTATCGGAAGGAGGCCAAGTGATGCCAGACATCGGCGATTTACGCACGCGGTGTGTCCTACCAATTGGTACAGTGATCCAGCTGACCGACCTCACCGCGCGTCAGATCAGATACTATGAAGCGCAAGACTTGGTTCACCCTGAACGTACAGCGGGGAATCACCGGATGTATTCGCTGAATCATATCGATACTTTGCTTGAGATCAAAAGCCAATTGGCTGACGGTTTCACCTTAGCTGATATCAAACAGCTGATGCATCCGCGTCACCGTGAGCCAAACTCTGATGAAGAAGTTCGTCAGATGCTGCGGGATGAAATGATGAATCAAAGTCGTTTGAATCAGGCCAACAATGTCCGTCAGGGATTTGGTTTCCGGCCGTAACAACACACACAAAGGAGTTCAATAGAATGGCAAAGAAGACGATCACCGCCGAAGCAATTCGACAAAGTGTCAAGGATGAAAATGTGAAGTTCCTGCGTTTGATGTTCACCGATGTTAACGGGATCATCAAAAACGTCGAGGTGCCGATCTCACAACTTGAGAAGGTCTTGAACAACAAGATCGCGTTTGATGGCTCTTCGATCGATGGCTTTGTCCGCATCGAAGAAAGTGATATGCGCTTGTACCCAGATTTCAATTCTTGGTTATTGTTCCCATGGGGCAACGAACACGGCAAAGTCGCACGTTTGATCTGCTCCGTGCATAAATCTGATGGGACTCCTTTTGCCGGTGATCCACGTAACAACTTGATCCGCGTGATCGACAAGATGAAAGCCGCTGGTTTCTCTGATTTCAACATCGGTCCAGAACCAGAATTCTTCTTGTTCAAATTAGATGAAAACGGCCAACCAACTACTAAGCTCAACGATAAAGGTTCATATTTTGACTTTGCACCACTTGACCTTGGCGAAAACTGCCGACGCGATATTGTGTTGGAACTTGAAAAAATGGGCTTTGAAGTCGAAGCTTCTCACCATGAAGTGGCACCTGGCCAACATGAAATCGACTTTAAGTACACTGACGCACTGCAAGCTGCCGACAATATTCAAACCTTCAAGCTGGTGGTCAAGTCCATTGCCCGTCAATACAACTTGTATGCGACCTTCATGCCAAAACCATTACAAGGTATCAACGGTTCTGGGATGCACATCAACATGTCATTATTCAAAGATGACAAAACCAATGTCTTCTATGATGAAAATGGCGAAGATCAATTGTCTGTGACCTCCAAGCATTTCTTAGCTGGCTTGTTGGAACACGCCCGTGGCTTGACTGCCATCAACAACCCCACAGTCAACTCCTACAAGCGTTTGGTCCCAGGATTTGAAGCCCCAGTTTACATCGCTTGGTCTGGGACTAACCGTTCACCATTGATCCGCGTCCCACAATCTCGTGGTTTAGGGACCCGTTTGGAATTGCGTTCTGTTGATCCAACGGCTAACCCATACTTAGCCATTGCCGCCATTTTGGAAGCAGGCCTTGATGGGATCGGCAACGGCTTGACGCCAGAAGATGCGATCGATCGCAACATTTACCGCATGCAAGATGATGAACGTAAAGCCAACCATATCCAAGACTTACCTTCCACGTTGCATAACGCGTTGAAAGCTTTAGCTGCAGATCCTGTGGTCAAAGGTGCTTTAGGCGATCACTTGTATCAATCGTTCAAAGATTCTAAAGATCTTGAATGGGCGGCATATCGTCAATCCGTTTCTGAATGGGAACGCGATCAATACCTTGAACTTTATTAATGTGTGGGGAAGCCTCGTTGAAAAACGAGGCTTTTTTGCTGGAGAAAAACTTTTTGAGATCGGTTACAAAAAATACTTGACAATTGTTTTTGAAGGCGTTATCATGACGTCGAATTCTATGAGGAGTGAGTGGCTTAGCGCAGGTCACTCGTATCACTTCGCGACGGGTGGAAGTGCCCGCTAAACTC
The DNA here is from genome assembly GCF_003946305.1 of Lacticaseibacillus porcinae. Taxonomy (GTDB): domain Bacteria; phylum Bacillota; class Bacilli; order Lactobacillales; family Lactobacillaceae; genus Lacticaseibacillus; species Lacticaseibacillus porcinae. The sequence goes on along the minus strand of NZ_RHNS01000001.1, from coordinate 234,063 downwards.
TCGGAGACCATCCCGTAGCATCTGGGCTTAACTGTCGAGCGCTGCTAGATCTCCAGTTCCAAAGTGCCGGTACTGAAGGGTCCCAGTCGTGGACTCAAACCAGTTACAGCCGGGAGTAGTGCCCTCACGGTGACGTGAGACGCAAGGCGACGTCTGTTTGCGAAAGGCAGTGCAAAGCCGATTAGCGACGAACGTGGTTGAGGTCTAATAAGCCAAGGCCCGCAGCAACGTCCTTGATATTGTTTTGAACTGTAGACACGTAATTAAATGGCATAGAAGCCGCGGATCCACGAAGCAGAATACTGTTTCGTGGATTTGTTGTGCCTAAAAGCCAGAAAGCAAAAAACACGCCTTCAAATTGCGAAGACGTGTTTGCGTATGATCAACGTATTGGTAAATTGAGTTGGGAGTGGTCGAGGTCTAAATGATAGTTGACCACAGCTGTCGGGCGAATGGTTTGCGCCATGTCGGCACCGTGAATGATCAAGCCAAGTTGACGACCAGCTGGTAAAACGTAATGCGTTGGTTGCAAGTCAAAGTGCACGGTGAATGGCTCACCTGGCGTGATGGTTTGAATTTCATAGGCATTCTCAGGATTTTGAACGTTGACGTGACCATAGCTGATCAACTTTGCGTCAGTTGCTTTAACTGGGGCGAACTCGACGATATCTTGCGTTTTATAGTCATAACCAAGTTGATAGCCGTCGCGAGCCACAGTGCTTGCGGTTTCGCCGAAGCGTTTGGCTTCACCTAAGTCGATCAACCGCACACTTAAAATCGCAGTTGGCGCATCGATCCACAGTTTCAAGGTGATATCAGGTGTGCCGTCTAGCACCAAATCATGATCCAGCGGCGCTTGCGTCAACCACAAGCGACTGTCAGCATAGGCGCTGGTCGGTTGAATGATCGCTGTTTCAAAGCTGGCGCTGGTGTCGTGAGCCGCGTTAAAGGTGGCAGTGGCGTTGTCGGCAAAACTTGAGCGAACGCTTTGCCAGTCTGTTGCTAAATTCAGCGATTCGGTGGTTGACGGGCCAAAAGCATCATATTGATGCCAAGTTTGCGGTTGGACATTATCTTGAACTTGCACATTTGGTAGCGTGTCGTTAGCACCGTTGTCGACGCCGAGCAATTTGTTGGTCAACCACAAATTCATTTGATCAGTGAAATCAAGCGACAGTACATTGTTCAAATAAACATGTTGACCTTGATGCAAAAACAACTTTTTTTGAATCGGCAAGTCTTTGAGCCCTTCAAACAAGCGAATGACATTGGCAGGCTTGACGTTGGTGTCGTTTAAGCCGTGCACTGAGACGATATCGCAGCGAATCTCTTTGAGGTGGTTGCGATAGTTGCGCGCGTCCCACCAAGCGTTGTAATCGCCAGTGGTGCGATCTTGGGCGGCTTCGATGGCTTGTAGTGACGCTTCCCATTTACTTTGAATGCCAAGCATGTCACCAGCTTGCTTCAATCGAGAAAAGGTATCGACAGCTAACACATCCGCGTCTTCACCTTGAAAGCCTCCAGGGGCCACGACTAAACCATTTTCTCGGTAGTAATCATACCAACTAGAAATCGCAGCTTCGGAAATCACCGTCTTCAAGCCAGCGACACCGCTAGTGGCAGCGGCAATGGCTAAGGTGCCGAGATATGATTTGCCAGTCATGGCGATTTTGTGGTTGCACCACCAAGCATCGATGGTGGTGGTGCGGGTGCGATCGGTGAAGGCGCGGCGCGAACCATTGAGCCATTCAATCACAGCCACGGCACTGGCGGTTTCGCTAGGACCACCGACACTGCGTAAGCCGTCAGAGCCTTGGGTGCCGACTCCTGCAGAATAGACCGTCGCAAATCCGCGGCTTAAGAAGTAATCATTTAAGCTGTAAATGCCATTTTCACTACCATAGCTGGTTGCGGTGTGCGTCGTGGCTGAAGCTTCGGCTTTCGGGAGATCAAGTGCTGCTGGTTCATGATAGGTGACGTCAGTTTTGGTATGACTTTGCGTTTTGACCGCCAGTTCAGGTTCAGGAACATGCGTCGCTGCTTCAACTTGTTCATCGTTAGTGCCATGAAAATAAGGGTTGGCAGTGAACAACGCCGGCATTTTTGTGCCGAGATCAGTCGCTTTAGGCCGAAAAATCGTGGTTTCCAGCAAATCGCGTTGCCCGTCTTCATCAGTATCCAGATCTGATTCCACCCACACCACTTCACGAATCAATTGACGCGGATCAAACACGGCTTGGCTTTTCCCATTGAAAAATAAATACTGTGGAACGTCGTGATCATCTTGAAAATTCTTGAAAAAGCCGCGGTTGGCTAAGTCATCAAGGTAAGTCACTAATTTCGGCGTACGGGTATTTAATAGGAGATACAGCGCTTCGAGAAAGTCAGCGGTAGTGGTTAAGTCGGTGTCCACGACTGGCAGTTGTGCCGCTTGCATTTGATCAACAGCACTGTTTAATGATTTGAATTCAGGACGAAAGCTTAACAACTGCAACGCCACGGCGTAAAATTGCGTGCGCGTCATTTGCGTTGGCGCATTTTCGATAAACGTGGCTAAGCTTTGATGGTCATCGACGGCAATGGTGGTCAACGCTTGAGCTTGTTGGGCGGCGTTTAGCGCTTCTGGAAAACATAAACGGTAATTTTCAGCTAAACTTTGCGCAAATGGTAAGTCAGGATCGGCGTTAAAGCCGATTTGGTTGAGTTCTTGAAGTTGAGTGGCGACATTTGGCGTCAGGCGACCAAATTGATTGAGTTTCATTGCATGTTCCTCATTTCGTTCACATAATACTGTTAGTGTAGCGAAGGTATCCGCGCGGTGCAAGCGATTTGAATTGACAGGGCCGATTTGAATATTTATACTAATATGATGAAAACGTGCTAGTAGCTCAGTTGGATAGAGCAATGGTCTTCTAAACCATTTGTCGCGGGTTCGAATCCCGCCTGGCACATTTATCGGTGATTTATGAAAATTGTTGTTGGCATTTTCATGAATAGCTGGTAAGATAGATTTCGGCGATAAGCCACTAGCTTTTCGGGAAATAGCTCAGCTTGGTAGAGCACCTGGTTTGGGACCAGGGGGTCGCAGGTTCGAATCCTGTTTTCCCGACTAATGTATGAAATCAGCCTGAGACTTCAGGCTGATTTTTTTGTCGCCAAAACCTGTTAACATAAAATATGTTGTTATTTGAACGCATAATACTTGACGGTCTTACTTTTATAAAGTATTATAAGTACATCGCTACCAAGAGACCATTCACGTATTAACCGAATGGAGGTAATATTTATGACTTATCGAATTCAACTCGATATGACCACACAACAATTCATCGCTATCGACACCCAAAACCAACATCACACTGGCACTGGGCGCACGATCGAACAAGCTGTGGCCAAACTCAAAGCTTAAGGCTGAGACCGGACTTGTCCGGTCTTTTTTTCTGCGGTAAAATAAAGGTCCTTGGCAGGGGCAGGCGCGAGAACTTTTCGCGCCGGTTTTTGTAAATCAGCACGTGGAGGGCGATCATGAAATCACAAAAAGCATTGCGCAAACTTTTAAAAGCCAAACAACCGGCATTAGAAACTTGGCGGCTGACGTTTACTGATGGTACGACGGTGCAACATCGCTTTAAGTTAGCTGATCACGATTTGATCTTCAAACAACTCCGCGATAAAAAAGGCAGCGTCGACACCAGTGATGGTCGTCATTATGACTTTCGCGATTTGATCCGCTTTGAATGGGCATAAACAACACGTGGCAAAGATCAGATTCGCGCTTAGCCTTTTTCGTTGCAATTGATGTCCGGAATCGTGAGTGTTTCAGCAAACTATGCCAATATGCCTCCGGCACGAAAAGCTGTGGGATCCGACGATTTGGGTTCATACGGTGAATTAGACAAGTTGCCGGTGCGGCCGTCTGCAGAAATCGGCAAAGCCCGCCGATGTTACGGGTCTTCGACGCATTTTGAGCCAAAGAAAATCACTTTGTCTCAAAATCTGCCGGTGAAATCTGCGCGAACCGCCACAAACCGGCGTTTCACTTGATTTCACTCCCACAGGCAATTGTCCAATTCACCTCCGTTTTGCCAAATCATCTCCGCCCACAGCTTTTCTACATTGATATCGCTGGCTTACAAATCAAATACGTTGATGATACGGCGTCATTCAGTTGACAAACATGATATCAACGTAGACGCCACGTGTTTCGTAGCCATCAGGCGACAGTGGCCTAGCGTAGTGGAAGTGATTTGAAATTGGGACGGAAGCTGGCCGCCGCTACATAGTGAGATTTCCGTTAGCGGTTTACCGCTTACGGAAAGCCGCAGGGAAAGATCCGGCGAGTGGGGAGCGTAGCGACACATCTCGGCTAGCTTTCCCGAGGACCCTCATTATGCAGCGGCGAGCCAGCTGGAGTCCCAATTTCAAATCACTGAAACGGAGCTAGTCCACTGTCGCCTGATGGTGGCATGAAACACTCACATTGATGGATATCATCCAAAATAAGAGGTTGAGACGAATGATATCTCAACCTCTTATTTTGGATTTTAGCGTGAATGCGCGGAATGTTTGCTGCGCAACCAGTAGCGCAAGCCGAACAATCCGGCAATGATGAAAAGCATCCATAATATGTACAGTAACATGAATGTGGTGTGCCAAGTGAACATGGCCCCGGCGATCAATGCGAGGATCAATGCTGTGAGCAAGCCGGTCACCAAATTCAAAGGCGTTGGGATGCGGGCGATGATCGTCACTAACAACCCAGCGGTGATCACGAAGATCAAGATGTCGATCAATGCGATTAGCATGGTGCGCCCCCTTTTTTTCTTATAGTATACCGGTGATCAGGCGACGCGACAAGCACGTGTCAAGAGAATTTTCTTTGCAGGGTTGAATCGCCGGTGATTATTTGATACAATCTTTCTGTTGTATTTGTCACCCCTCATCTGCAACCGCACAACGTTAGGTTTCAAAGCACAGCACCTAACTTGGCGAGTCATCAGGGGATTAAGCCTACGGGCAAAACAGGAGGTGCACAAGATGTACGCAATTATCAAAACTGGCGGTAAGCAATACAAAGCGCAGGTGGGCGAAGCTCTCTACGTTGAAAAGCTGGACGCAGAACAAGGTGCAACAGTAACCTTTGACCAAGTGATCTTGGTTGCAGGCGAAGGCGACGCCAAGATCGGCACACCAACGATCGACGGCGCAACCGTTACTGGTAAAGTTGAGAAGCAAGGCCGTGAAAAGAAGGTCGTGACCTTCAAATACAAGCCTAAGAAGCATTCCCATCAAAAGAAGGGTCATCGTCAACCTTATACTAAAGTTGTCATTGACGCGATCAACGCTTAATTAAAAAAAGGCAAAATACATGATCAAAGCACGCTTTACCCGTGATGCTTCTGGGAACTTGGTCAAATTCAAGTTGACTGGCCACGCTGATGCTGGTGAGTATGGACAAGATATTGTCTGTGCTGCTGTGTCGGCAGTGTCCATCGGCGCTGTCAATGGGGTCGAAGCCTTAGCGGGTTTCACGCCTCATGTCGATGCCGACGAAGTCAATGGCGGTCACCTCCAATTGGTGATCGACCAAGAATTGACTGGCGAACAAATGCACATCACGCAGATCCTGCTGGAAAACCTTGAGTTATCTATGCAGAGCATCGCTGAATCGTATGGCGATTATGTTCAGATCGAAACTTCTAATCAATCCTAATTCTACATTCGGAGGTGTATCCACATGTTAAAGATGAACTTGCAATTCTTCTCTCACCATAAAGGGGGCGGCTCGACTTCCAACGGCCGTAACTCTGCAGGTCGTCGTCTGGGCGCTAAGCGCGCTGACGGCCAAACTGTTTTGGCAGGGAACATCTTGTACCGTCAACGCGGCACGAAGATCCATCCGGGTCTGAACGTCGGTATCGGCGGCGATGATACCCTTTTTGCTAAAGCTGATGGCGTCGTTAAATTCGAACGTCTTGGCCGCGACAAAAAGCAAGTATCCGTTTATCCAGCGGCACAAGCTGAATAATCACGAAACGCTCCGGCGACGGGGCGTTTTTTTGGTTTCAAGTTTACGGAGGCACACATGAGTCGCATATCTCGGCTGCGTGAATTACTCAAAGCAAAACATTTAGATGGGTTGTTGGTGACCGATCCGGTGAACGTCAGTTATCTAACTGGCTTTACTGGTGATGAATCGGCATTGTTAGTGACCGCAGATGACAGTTTGTTTATCACTGACTCGCGCTTCACCACCCAATTTCATCAACAAGTCCACAACAGTCGCTTGGTATTACACCAAGACCACTTGTTAAGTGCCGCTTCCGAACATGCCCAAGGGGTGATCGGCTTTGAAGCGGAATACATGACTTATGCTGACTTTTTGAAGTTGCAAGGGCCGGCTCAGTGGCAAGCGACCACCGACCTTGTGTCTGGTTTGCGCGAAGTCAAAGACGATGCGGAACTCGCTGACATCAAACAAGCGATCGCCATTGCTGAAGCTGGGTATCAACATGTCCTTCAAACCATTAAACCTGGCATGACTGAACTGCAAGTCGCCAATGACTTAGATCAGTTTATGAAAAGCTTAGGTGCTTCTGGCACTAGCTTTGAAACGATTGTTGCCAGCGGCTTACGATCTGCGATGCCTCATGGAATGGCTAGCGACAAAGTCATTGTTGATGGCGACATAGTGACGTTAGACTGGGGTGCGGTGTATCATGGGTATGTGTCAGATATTACCCGCACTTTTGTGATGGGCCATGCCACTGCCGAACTTGAACAGATCTACCACGTGGTTTATGAAGCAAATCTTGCCACCACCAAACAAATGCGTGCCGGTGTGTTAGGCAAAACCATCAATGATTTTGCGCATCACTTCATTGATGACGCCGGTTACGGCGAATATTTCGGTCATGGTACCGGACATGGGATCGGGATGTCGATCCATGAAGGCCCTGGCGCTTGGGGACCTTATCGTGAAGTTCCCCAAGCCCCTGGCAATGTTGAAACAGTCGAGCCTGGTATTTATGTACCAGGTGTTGGAGGTGTGCGTATCGAAGACGATATTTTGATCACAGCTGATGATCCGATCGTGCTCACGTCACAAGCCCCGCCGACCCTTGAGGTCGTGCCGGTTTGACTTGCGTGCGTGACACCTGCTTGCTATAGTTAATCTAGTACGAGACAATAATGGAGGAAACACATGATTTCTGTTAACGATTTTAAAAATGGCTTGACCATCGAAGTCGATGGGGCCTTGTGGCGCGTTGTTGAATTCCAACACGTTAAACCTGGTAAAGGTTCTGCTTTTGTCCGCTCCACGTTGAAAAACCTCAACACTGGCGCAGTTCAGGAAATGACTTTCCGTTCTACTGCCAAAGTGGAAAAAGCCCAAATCGACACTAAGACCATGCAATATTTATATGCTGACGGCGACTCGTACGTCTTCATGGATATGGAAACCTACGAACAATTGAGTTTGCCAGGTGACGAGATCCAAGAACAACTGAAGTATATGAAAGAAAACATGGAAGTCAAGATCATCATGCATGGGGCGCAAACACTTGGTGTGGAAGTGCCGAATACAGTGGACTTGACAGTTACTGCCACTGAACCTGGTATTCGTGGGAATACTTCTTCAGGTGGTTCCAAGCCTGCTACTATGGAAACTGGCTTAGTGGTTCAAGTGCCATTTTTCGTTAACGAAGGTGATGTGTTGACCATCAACACGCAAGACGGTACGTACATTTCACGTGCTTAATCATTTTTAAAAAGCTCAAGGAGGCTGCTTATGGCTGAAGATACAAATATCATCCTGGCAAATCGCACGGATGCAGACGGGTCCATCGAAATTGTGCCAGAAGTACTTGAAGTGATTTTAGGGATCGCCGCACAACAAGTGGATGGGGTCTACCAAATGCGTGGCAGCCTCGCCAGCACCATCAACGCGTGGTTCGGCCGCGCCAATCACGGCAAAGGCGTCGAACTGACTGTTGATAATGATACCTTGACCGCAGATGTTTATGTTTACTTGGATTACGGCGTGGCTGTCCCTAAAGTAGCCATGGCGATGCAAGAATCTTTGCGGGAACAATTGCTTTACATGACTGACTTGACCTTGGCGGTTGTCAATGTCCATGTGGTCGGCGTCGTGCCTGAAAAAGCACCGAAGATCGATCCCGATGATTTATTTAAAGACACTGATGAAAACGAGGAAGACGACTAACATGTTAGGCAGACACGAAGCGCGCGAAGCGGCTTTCAAAGCGTTGTTCGCATTAAACGCAAATCCTGACGCTGATCGCGAAACGGTCAACGCAGACGCATTACCTCAAGGCGAAGAAACACCTAGCTACATGACGGAATTAGTCGATGGCGTCTTGGCCCATGAAGCAGAACTTGATGCCGCCATTACCACCCGCTTAAAAGCAGGTTGGCGCATCGATCGCTTGACCAAACCTGATTTGATCACGTTGCGTTTGGGCTTGTACGAGATCCAATACGAAGCGATTCCTGATAAAGTGGCGATCGATGAAGCCATTGAGTTAGCGAAGAAATATAGTGATGACAAAGCCGCGAAGTTCGTCAACGGGATTTTGGCACACTTTGTTAAACCAGATCAGCAATGATCGTTGGCCGGGATGTGAAAACATTCCCGGCTTTTCGTATTTTTACGGCGATAATATTTTTTCAATAGGCGGCTATTGGAGAACTTGTGAGACGATGGCAACGGATGCTGATGACCGCAGTTGAATGATCTACAGCTTGACGTGATAGGATCTGGATGGCGCAGATGAAATCATGAGCGTCGGCGGTTCTGGAGGGGAGTGCTGACGTTCAATGCAAAGCGTTGGACTGAATATGCAATGACAATGTATAATATTAATGGTATGGGTAAACCCTAGGAGGGCACAATCGTGACGACAGTACTTGACGGCAAACAAACTGCCAACGACTTAATGGTTGAATTAAAGCAAACAGTAGACGAATTAAAATCTAAAGGCGTCACACCAGGATTGGCTGTGATCTTAGTGGGTGAAGATCCAGCCAGTGCGATTTATGTCCGCAACAAACATCGCCGCGCTGATAGTTTAGGGATCCGCTCGTTGCAGATCTCCATGCCAAAAACGACAACTGAAGCGGAACTTTTAAATAAAATCGCTGAATTGAATGCTGATCCCACCATCGATGGCATTTTAGTGCAATTGCCATTACCTGAAGGCATCGATGAACAAAAGGTGATCGAAGCCATTGCACCGAACAAAGATGTTGACGGCTTCCATCCGATGAACGTGGGGAAACTTTGGACCAACATGCCGCAAGTGGTGGCATCTACGCCTTATGGCATCATGACCTTACTTGATCATTACCACATCGACGTGACTGGCATGAATGCGGTGATCGTCGGCCGCTCCAATATTGTCGGGCGGCCCATGGCGGCGTTATTGTTGAATCACTCGGCGACTGTGACCATTGCGCATTCTAAAACCAAAGATCTGGCCAAAGTGTGCGCCCAAGCAGATTTGCTGGTGGTCGCAACTGGCCGTGCGGAAATGATCACTGCTGACATGGTGAAACCTGGTGCCATTGTTATCGATGTGGGCATGGATCGCAACGCTGAAGGCAAGTTAGTCGGTGATGTGAATTATCAACAAGTCGCACCGATCGCTTCAGCCATTACCCCAGTTCCAGGAGGTGTTGGTCCCATGACCATCGCCAGTTTAATGATCCAAACAGTTGAATTAGCAAAGAGGCGAGTGCATGCCAACGCATGAGTATCTCAGTGTCACCACGCTGTCAGCGTATTTACAACGTAAATTTGATCAAGACCCGTATTTGAATCGGGTTTATTTAACTGGCGAGCTCTCTAATTTTCGCCTGCGTCCAGGGCATCAGTATTTTTCCTTAAAAGATGACCATGCCAAAATCTCTGCGGTGATGTTTAAATCAGCGTTTAACAAGTTGAAATTTACCCCAGAATCAGGGATGAAAGTGTTAGTGGTCGGCCGGGTCACCATGTATGCCGCGAGTGGTCAATATCAAATCGTGATCGAACACATGGAACCTGATGGTGTCGGCGCATTTTATCAAGCGTATGAACAACTCAAAGCCAAATTGGAAAAAGCTGGGGCCTTCGCGCAAAATCAACGGCCGCTGCGGCAATTCCCCACCCAAGTGGCAGTGATCACCAGTCCTAGCGGTGCGGTGATCCAGGATATTCGCACCACGGTTGCGCGGCGTTATCCTGGGTTGCAATTGACTTTGTATCCTGCTGTGGTGCAAGGCGATGGTTCGGCGAAAGATTTGGTGCGGCAGTTGCATCGCGTTGCTGAACATGGTGACTATGATGCGGTGATCATTGGTCGTGGCGGTGGGTCGATTGAAGACTTGTGGCCATTTAACGATGAAACAGTCGCCCAAGCGGTACTGGCAATGCCAATGCCAGTGGTTTCTTCAGTGGGTCATGAAACGGATACCACAATCGTGGATTTTGTCGCTGATCATCGGGCTGCGACGCCGACTGCCGCTGCTGAATTGGTCACACCAGTCACTTTAGTGGATGCAATCAACGGCATCGCCCAATATCGCAGCCGCATCACCGCCGCGATGCAAAATCGCCTCACTGCGTTGCAAGAACGCTTAGCTCGCAGTCAAAAAAGTGTGGTGTTGACGCAACCCAATCGCTTATATGATCAATATGTCCAACAAGTCGATCAGTTGACGACGCGTTTGCAACAAGTGATGCAAAGTCAATTAGAGGCGTTAGGCCACCGAGTGTCGTTGTGTCGAGCCGCGTTAGCCCCGCGGAATTTGCAGTTACGGTTGAATGCACAAACCCAAGTCGTCCAACAACTGCGACAACGTTTGACCCATGCGACTGCCGTTGAGCTTGTCAACAAGCGACAAGCGATGCAATCAGCAGTCGCCGGCCTTGATCATTTAAGTCCGTTGAAAATCTTAGGTCGTGGTTACACCTATGTGACGGATGATAATGGTAAAATGTTAAAGACCACCTCAGATTATCAAGTGGACGCTACTGTCACCATTCACACCCAAGACGGTGAAGTCGCGGCCCAAGTGCAACAATTAAAGGAGAACAACGCAAATGGCTGAACCAACTTTTGAAGACAACTTAGCGCAATTAGAAAAAATTGTCGCGCAATTGGAACAAGGCGATGTGCCTTTGGAACAAGCGTTAGCCCAATTTAAAACTGGGGTCCAACTGTCGCAAAAACTTGAAACCACATTAAAAGACGCGGAACAAGCCGTCACCAAAGAAGTCACTGATGATGGTTCAGTCAAAGCGTTTGATCCTGACCATGCTTAAGCCGCAGACACAGGCGTATGTGCCAAAGGTGATGGCAACGCTAGACGCCCATTTAAACACCATCACCACTAAGCCGTTGCAAGAGGCGATGCGCTATTCGTTGTTTGCTGGCGGCAAACGTTTGCGACCACTGTTATTGTTGGCGACTGTTGCAAGTTTTGGTGGTTCTGTTGAAGATTGTTTGCCAGCAGCGGCAGCTTTAGAGTGTTTACACACTTATTCACTGATCCATGATGATTTACCTGCAATGGATAATGATGATCTCAGGCGGGGCAAACCCACTAGCCATAAGCAATTCGGTGAAGCCTTAGCGATCCTTGCTGGCGACGGGTTGCAGTCGTCAGCGTTTGACTTGTTGAGTCAAACCCAAACCACACCTGCGCAACTGGTGACATGTCTTCAATTATTTGCCCAAGCGGTCGGTGCTAATGGCATGGTCGGCGGGCAAGTGTTAGATATTGAAGGCGAACACCACCATTTAACCCTCGCACAGCTCAAACATTTGCACGCCTTGAAAACTGGGGCATTGCTGGCAACGGCGGTGGATATGGGGGCAGTGTTAGCTTCAGTTTCTGAAGCTGATGCCGCAAACTTGCATCAATTTGCCGCAAGTTTTGGGTTAGCTTTTCAAATTCAAGATGATATCAATGATCGCACTAAGTCGACGCAAGCTTTAGGAAAAACGGCGAATAAAGATATTGCTGAAGCCAAAAACACCTATCCAGCGTTGTTAGGCTTAGCAGGTGCGCGTAAGGCCTTAGCTGAACAAGTGCAACAAGCGAATGACGCTTTGACGCAACTGTCTCGGCCAGTGCCTGAGTTAGCCGCATTTTTAACTTATTTTGACGCATAAGAAGAGGAATTCATGAGTAAAGAACGTATCGATGTCTTATTAGTAGAACAAGGCTTGTTTTTATCCCGCGAGCAAGCCAAGCGCGCCGTGATGGCTGGTGAAGTGTACGACCAAAACAATGAGCGCTTGGATAAGCCAGGGGTCAAAATTGCCGCTGACAGCATTTTACATGTCAAAGGCAAAACCATGCCTTACGTCTCTCGCGGCGGGTTGAAGCTTGCCAAAGCGTTAGACGTGTTTGACATCGATTTAACCGGGTTGACGGTGCTTGATATCGGGGCATCGACCGGCGGCTTTACTGATGTGGCGTTGCAAGCAGGGGCGAAAATGTCTTATGCCTTAGATGTTGGCTACAATCAATTGGCATGGAAGTTGCGTGAAGATCCGCGGGTCAATGTGATGGAGCGGGTGAACTTCCGTTATTCTAAACCAGAAGATTTCACCGATGGGCCAGTCGAGTTTGCGATGACTGATGTGTCGTTTATCTCATTGAAGTTGATCTTGCCGCCATTGAAGTCGATTTTACAACCTGGTGGTCATGCGGTGGCGTTGATCAAGCCGCAGTTTGAAGCCGGTCCTGCCAATGTCGGAAAAAAAGGCATCGTCCGCGATCCTGAAGTGCATCGCATGGTGTTGAACATGATCGTTGATTTTGCGTTAGGGGCTGGGTTTAATGTGTTAGGTTTAGACTTCTCGCCGATCAAAGGTGGCGAAGGTAATATCGAATTTCTGATCCATTTACAAAATGGCGATGTTACCGGCGTCAAGGCCGATAACGTCAGTGTCGATGACACCTTGGCTTCAGCTTATGCAGAATTAAAGCCGAAGTTTCATTAAACGGTGAGTTGCGTTAAGCTATTGGTAACGATTTCAGTAAAGGTGGCCTTTTGATGCAAAAAAATGAACGACAAGCATACCTCAAACAACTGATCAAAGATCAAGTGATCGAACGGCAAAGTGATTTTGTCACCGCCCTTGAAGCTGATGGCGTACCAGTGACCCAAGCGACGATCTCCCGTGACATCAAAGACATGCAACTGGTGAAAGTACCGACCACAGGAGGGCGCTATCGCTACTCACTGCCTTTGGAAAAGCAACTTTCGCCTTTAGATAAGTTGCGTCGCACCTTGGCCGCAGCTTATCGTCATGGCGATCGCATGGATCAATTCGTGCATTTGGTGATGAATCCAGGGACTGCGCCTGCTGTGGGGAATTTGATCGATCAACTGCATGATCAACGGATCTTTGCGACGATCGCTGGGGATGCCGCGATTTTGATCGTATGCCGCGGTAATGCCCAAGCCAAAGAAGTGTTGGAAATGATCGACGCGATGGTTGGGTGACGCGATGTTACAAGAATTAGTGATCCATGATTTTGCCATTATCGATCAATTGGAATTAAGCTTTGAAACCGGAATGACTGCGTTGACTGGTGAAACTGGCGCCGGTAAGTCGATCATTATCGATGCGGTCAGCTTACTGGCAGGTAGCCGCGGACGAACGGATTTTGTCCGCACTGGCGCGGCTAAAGCGGAACTGCAAGGCTTGTTTGATGCGACTAGCAATCCTAAAACTGTGGCTGTGCTTAAACAATTTGATTTGGATACCGATGACAGTAGTGTGCTGCTTCAACGCGATATTTACGCTTCAGGCCGCAATATTTGTCGGGTCAATGGCCATTTGGTCAACACGTCGACATTGCGCGCAGTCGGTGAAACTTTAGTTGATATTCACGGCCAAAACGAACATCAACAACTGGTCCATCCAGAATCACATTTAGGCCTGCTGGATCAATTCGGTGATGCGACGTTGCAGCAATTGCTCAGCGACTACCAAAGCCTTTACGCGAAATATCAACACACAGCGTCAGCTTTACGTAAAAAGCAAGCCAACGAACAAGAGTGGGCGCAGCGCTTGGACATGTTACAATTTCAAGTGCAAGAAATTCAAAGTGCCAACTTGCATCCTGATGAAGAAACCACATTATCTGCAGAACGCGACCGTTTAGCCAACTTTCAACGCATTTCCACTGCGCTGAATGCCTCTGCGGCGGTGCTCAGTGATGAAGATGATGCGAACCCGTTAGATCAAGTGGCGGAAGCCATGCGGAATATGCAAGATATTGCCGACTTAGATCCAGCGTTTGCTAGCATTGCCAGCGAATTGGAATCGGCGTATTACACCTTGCAAGATGTCCAAAGTGACCTCGCGCGGCAAGTCGATGATCAAACCTTTGATGAAGGGCGTTTAGATGACATCGAAAAACGCTTGGAATTATTTTTACAATTGGAACGTAAATATGGCGATTCCCTACCTAAGGTGATCGCCTATGGCCAAAAGGCTGCCGAAGAGCTCGCTAATATGGAAGCTTTAGATGCTGATGCCTCAGACCTTGAAGATCAAGTCGCCCAACAACATGCAGAATTATTATCCGTCGGCGCCAAACTCACCAAAGCCCGCAAAGCTGCCGCTAAACAATTAGTTGATGCGATCCATCAACAACTCGCAGCATTGTACATGGCTAAGACGATTTTCTCGGTGCAATTCACCCCAGTGGCTCACAATGCTGAGCGTCCTGATGGGTTAGATGTGGTTGAATTTTACATTCAAACGAACCCTGGTGAAGCGGCAAAACCATTAGCGAAAATTGCCAGTGGTGGGGAATTGTCGCGGATCATGTTGGCATTGAAGACGATTTTTGCCAAATCTGATGGCGTCACCAGTATTATTTTTGATGAAGTAGATACTGGGGTCTCAGGTCGCGTTGCCCAAGCCATTGCCAACAAGATCTCAACCATCGCCACGCAGTCACAAGTGTTGTGCATCACCCACTTGCCACAAGTGGCGGCGATGAGCGATCACGAATATTTGATCCAAAAACAAGTTGCAAATGGCCGCACCAAAACCACGGTCACGCCGTTGACGCAAGCCCAACGCGTTGATGAAATCGCGCGGATGTTAGCAGGTGACACGGTGACGGAACTCGCATTAGAACATGCCAGTGAGTTATTGAAAATGGCGGCTACCACTCGTGAACAATTAAGGCAATAATCTTGAAGATCAGCTTAGCGGCTGATTTTTTTTGCGACAACGCAAAAAGCCGCCTTGAACACAAGGCTCAAGGCGGCGAGGGAGGTTTAAACGCGTTTGATAAAGCTCATTTCTGAATCGGTGACCACGCGAACTAAGTTGCTTTGATAAGCTTGTAAAATGAAACGGTGGGCATCGAGTTGCCGCGTGAAGTGACCCACTAAAGCAGGGGAGTCATCTTTGAAAAATACTGCCACGCGATAATGGCGTGCTAAGCTTTGCGCCGTGTTATGCTGGAGTTGAACGACAGGCATGGTCAACTTAGGTGCTTCTAAGGCAAAGAATTGACGATATGAGGCCATGAGATTGTGACGGACCGTTTGAAAAGTTTGCGCTTTGTTTTCCATGATGACTCCTCCGAACGTTTGTTCTTGATGATTTCATTATACGAACGCTTGTTCTAAAATGCAAGGCTTTGGCAAAAATATTTTTTTGGAGATGATTGAATGGCTTTGGCAGTGGTGTTTGGTGGCGGTGGCGTCCGCGGTGCCTTTCAAGCAGGGGTGTGGGAAGTTGTCGGGCCACAGCTTAAACCAGATTTTGTGATCGGTAGCTCCATCGGTGCGATCAATGCTTGGGCCACGACGCGACTGACACCGAAGGAATTGGCCGAGTGGTGGCACACTCGCGTCCCAGATCACTTGTGGCCGCGGCAAACGCAACCGCTGCAACAGTTGATCACAGCTATTTCAAACCGACTGGTGCGCAATCCTTGGCCAGCGTTAGCAGTGGCAACGCGATTGCCGCAACGGCGCGCGCAAGTCGTGACCTTAACGCCTGATCATGCCACTCAATGGTTACTTGCGAGTAGCGCCATGCCTGGTTGGTTTGCCTCGCAGCAAATCAAAGGCAATTGGTATGTCGATGGCGGCGTCGCTAATGACTTGCCGGTGGCGATCGCGCGGGATCTTGGGGCGACCCAAATTTTAGGAATTTCTGCATTGGGGTTAGGGCCAACGCCTCAAATCGGTGAAACGCCGGTGCTTTATCCGCCGAAACATACTGGGGCGATGTTTGATTTTTCGTTGAAGCATCGTCAGCTTTTATTGCAAGCAGGTCGTGACGCTGGGCATACTTGGATGCAAAGCCCGCAAGCACAATCGTTTCTTGCGTCAAGTTTTTAGCCTTTACAAATAAGTGTAAAAAGTGCAAAATGGAAAATAACACTATAGGATGAAAGAGGTTAAAGCATGCAAGAACGGGGAATGCTGATCGTGTTGTCGGGTCCAAGTGGGGTCGGCAAAGGGACAGTTCGGCAAGCGATGCTGGCAGGCGATTATCGCGACTTCCAATACTCAATTTCGATGACCACCCGCAATATGCGCCCAGGTGAAGTTGACGGGGTTGATTACTACTTCCGCACCAAGGAACAATTTGAACATGAAATCGCCACTGGTGGGATGCTTGAGTATGCCCAATATGTTGGCAACTACTACGGCACGCCGTTAAAGTATGTGAACCAAACCTTAGATTCCGGCCGCGATGTGCTGTTGGAAATCGAAGTTAAAGGCGCCATGCAAGTCCGCGAAAAATGTCCCGATGGGGTGTTCATTTTCTTAACGCCACCAGATCTTTCAGAATTGAAGCATCGTTTGACTGGTCGTGGTACTGATTCAGCAGAAGTGATCGAAAAGCGTATCACCCAAGCCGCTGATGAAATTGCCATGATGGCGAACTATGATTATGCCGTCGTTAATGATAAAGTAGACTTAGCGGTGAAACGCATCGAACGCATTATTGAAAGTGAACATTTGCGCGTCCCTCGTGTGATCGATCGCTACAAAGCAATGCTCGATGACGATCCCATTTCTCAGTCCAAATAAGGAGTCCAATCATGATTATCTATCCTTCTATTGATAAATTGTTAGACAAAGTGCCTTCTCGTTACAGCTTGGCTGTGCTTGCAGCAAAGCGCGCCCATGAACTTGAAAGCAACGGCATCAAAACTTTGCCAAGCTACAAGTCGTTGAAAACTGTCGGCCAAGCCCTTGAAGAAGTGGCTGCCGGCGACGTGATCATCGACCCAGCGTCCAAGTTAAAAGAACGTGACGCTGAAAAGCTGGATCACGAATAAAGTATTTCGGAGCCGAGGCCTTGGGTCTTGGCTTTTTATTTTCATTAAAAACCATTTGCGTCGTTTGGTATAATACTTGAGAAAGGAAGTGGCGAACATGTTGCACAAGCATATTGGGGTTTTTGTGACTGGTGGGATCGCAGCTTATAAAGTGCCGAATTTGATCAGAATGTTGATCAAAGCAGGTCATGAGGTGCAAGTGGCGATGACGCCGGCAGCTGGTGCGTTCGTCACTTCGCAAACGTTAGCGACAGTGTCCAAGCATCCGGTATTAACGGATGAACATGAATTTGATGATCCTAGTCATGTTGCACATGTCGCTTTTGCGCATTGGATGGATATGGCGTTGATCGTTCCCGCCACCGCGAATACCATTGCCAAGCTCGCTAGTGGTTTTGCAGATAATGTGGTGACCAACGCTTTACTCGCATTTAACGGTCCAAAGCTGGTGGTCCCTGCGATGAATGATCAAATGTGGCTGAATGCCCAAACGCAAGCGAATATCGCACACCTCAAATCATTGGGGATGGCAGTACTCCCGCCTGCGACTGGCTTTTTAGCTGAAGGTTATCAAGCAGTCGGGCGGATGCCTGAAGAAGCAGTGATTGCGTTATTTGTCGACACCTATCAACCACAACCGACCTTGCAAGGCAAACAGGTGGTGATCACTGCAGGTGGCACCAAAGAACGGATCGATCCAGTGCGCTACATCGGCAATGACTCTTCTGGAAAAATGGGCACTGCGTTAGCAAATATTGCCGCTGCCATGGGTGCCGACGTTGAGTTGATCACCACTGCCAATTTACCGACTTTGCCGCAGGTTCACGTCAGTGCGGTGCAATCAGCAAGTGAAATGCAACAAGCTGTTGCCTTAAACTTTGATGCCAGTGATGTGGTGATCATGGCTGCGGCTGTGGCAGATTATCATGTGGCAACACCTAGTGACCACAAACTCAAGAAAGTTTCTGAAGAGTCAGGTTTAACGCTTGAACTCGCACAAAATCCTGACATTCTCAAATCGATAGGGACAGCAAAGACGCATCAATTGGTGGTGGGCTTTGCGGCAGAAACTGATGAGCTCTTAACGCATGCCCAAGCGAAGTTAGCAAAGAAACATGCCGATCTCTTAGTGGCCAATTTAGTCGGTCACGGACATGGGTTTAATCAAGATACTAACGCTGTGTGGTTATTACAACCAAACCACGAACCAAAACAGGTGCCAGAAGCGTCAAAACTTGAAATCGCTGAACAAATTTTAAACACGATACAACAGAAAATGGGGTGAGTGGGTGCAAATTGCAAAAGTGATCGTTGATGTTCCCACCATGCAAACCGATCGACCGTTTGATTATTTGATCCCTGAATCATTAGAAAATACCATTCAACCAGGGATGCGGGTGTGGGTCGGCTTTGGTAAAGGCTCACGCAAATTAATGGGGATGGTCGTCGCTTTAGCTGATCATGCTGAATTTGACGGGGAATTAAAGCCGATTTTGGCGATTTTAGATGCGGCACCAGTGCTTGATGCAGAATTATTAAAGTTGTCCAAGTGGTTAGCTGACACAACTTTCGCCTTTTGGATCACCTGTGTGCAAACCATGTTGCCAGCGCAACTCAAAGCAGCTGCTGACAAGTGGGTGCACCCATTGACAGCGGCTGGTCAATCGTTGATCCCTGAATCACAAGCGTTAGATGACTTACCAGAATCAGCGTTGGCGCCAGTGTTGAAAGCTGTCCAGCATGGTGATCTGGAAGTTGAATATCGTTTGCATGATCGCGCCAAGGTAAAAACCGTGACCCATATTGTACCGGACAAAACGGCAACCGAATATGCCGCTATTAAAGCAGGCTTGAATGGCAATGCCAAACAACAAGCCCGTTTATTAGACTTGCTCACGCAATGGCAAGCTAATGACGAAACCCCTGCGATCCCAGCCATCAAAAGTGAAATGCCGCGCACTCAAATTACCGCCGCTGCTAAAAAAGGTTGGCTCCATTTAATCGAACAAGAAGTTTACCGCGATCCTTATCCGCAAATGCAAGGCCAAGTGTTAACGCAGCCTTTGACGCTGACCACTGCGCAACAACACGTCGTTGATACGGTGGGTCATGCGGTTGATGCCAATGATCCGCAAACCTTTTTGTTAGAAGGGGTCACTGGCTCTGGGAAAACCGAAGTCTACTTGCAGATCATTGCCAAAGCTTTGCAACAAGGGCAAACCGCGTTAATGTTAGTGCCTGAAATCGCCTTAACGCCACAAATGGTCAAACGTGTCCGCGGACGCTTTGGTGAACGGGTCGCCGTCCTTCACTCTGGTTTGTCTAGCGGGGAGAAATTTGATGAATGGCGCCGCATTGAACGCAAGGAAGCTCAAGTTGTCGTCGGCGCGCGGTCGGCAGTGTTTGCGCCGCTGACCAATATCGGGGTCTTCATTATTGATGAAGAACATGAAACCAGCTATAAACAAGCTGATGCCCCGCGTTATCATGCAAGAGATGTGGTGTTACACCGCGCGCAAACGATGCATGCACCTGTGGTGTTAGGGTCGGCAACACCGAGTCTAGAATCACGGGCCCGTGCAGAAAAAGGGGTTTACACGCGTTTGCTTTTGCCTGAGCGGATCAATCAACAACCGTTGCCGCCAGTGCATTTGATCGATATGCGACAAGCGTATCAAAATGGCGGTCGGGATGATTTCTCCAAACCGTTATTAGACGCGCTAAAACAGCGGCTTGAACGTCATGAACAAAGTGTCTTGTTGTTGAATAAACGCGGGTTTTCCAGTTTTGTGATGTGCCGTGAATGCGGGTATAAGGTGCAATGTCCTAACTGCGATATTTCATTGACTTTGCATATGGATTCCCACAGCTTGAAGTGCCATTACTGTGGCCATGAAGAACCGATCCCGACTGTTTGTCCAAGCTGCGGTTCTAAGAAGATCCGTTACTATGGCACTGGCACTGAAAAAGTCGCCGCAAGTTTGAATGAACTCATCCCCCAAGCGCGGGTTTTGCGGATGGATGTGGATACCACACGGAAAAAAGGCAGTCATGCGCGATTGTTGAAGCAATTTGGCAATCATGACGCGGATATTCTCCTCGGAACGCAAATGATCGCCAAAGGGTTAGATTTCCCAAATGTCACCTTAGTTGGGGTGATCAATGCGGATACTGCGTTAGGCTTACCAGATTTTCGTGCTGGCGAGCGCACTTTTCAGTTGTTGACGCAAGTGTCTGGTCGCGCTGGGCGGGCGGATAAGCCAGGTGAGGTGATGATCCAAACCTTTAATCCTGAGCATTATGCGATTCAATATGCGACCAAACAAGATTACGAAGGCTTTTTCTATGCGGAAATGGCGATTCGCCATCGCGGGGATTACCCGCCTTACTTCTTTACCATGAAGTTGACCGTCAGCCATCCTGATGAAGCGCAAGCCGCAAAGGCGATTTACAGTTTAGCAGCGCAATTGAATGCGGTGTTATCTGACTCTGCACGGGTGTTAGGGCCAACCCCTGGTGCCATTGCCCGGTTAAAGAAACGCTACTACTATCAAATGGTGATCAAATACAAACGCGAACCCCAGTTAAACGCTGCGCTAGCCAAGATTTTAGACGAAACTCAAGCCAGTGTAAAACAAGGCTTTCAAGTCGCGATTGATCCAGAACCACAATCATTTATGTAAACACACCGAGGCGACCCATCGCCACTAAAAAAATTGTATACTAGACTTGGAGGATTCTATGACATCTATCATTTTCTTAGGGACACCCGATTTTGCGGTGCCGATTTTAGAAGCATTAAATACAACCTACGACGTGAAACTGGTGATCACCCAACCAGATCGCAAAGTCGGTCGCAAACAAGTGTTGCATCAAAGCCCAGTGAAACAAGCTGCGGTCCGGTTGAACTTACCGGTTTTACAACCAGAAAAACTTTCTGGTAGTCCCGAACTCGACGAAGCGATCGCCTTACAACCTGATTTATTGATCACCGCCGCTTATGGACAGTTTTTGCCGACGAAGTTCTTGAACGCCGCTAAAATTGCGGCGTTGAATGTTCACGGTTCCTTGTTGCCAAAATATCGTGGCGGCGCCCCGATTCAATATTCGGTGATCAATGGCGATGCTGAAACTGGTGTTACGATCATGGAAATGGTCAAAGCGATGGATGCTGGTGACATGTACGCGCAAAGTCGCTTGCCATTGACCCGCGATGACGATACTGGCACGGTGTTTGAGAAACTCAGCGTGATGGGTCGTGACTTGTTAATGGCGACGTTACCGGAAATCATTGCTGGAAATGAGACGAAAACCCCACAAGATCCCGATCTGGTGACGTTCTCGCCAACTTTGACCAAAGCGCAAGAACATTTAGATATCAATTTACCTGCCACACAACTTGATAACTGGGTCCGCGGTTTGCGGCCTGCAGTCGGTGGGTGGGTGATGCTCAATGGCGTGCGTACCAAGTTATGGGCGATCACGCCGTTAACTGAAACCACTGACTTGCCAGCAGGCACTGTGGTGTTGCGTGAAAAGAAACAACTGCATGTCGCAGCAGGGGATGGCACCGTGTTTGCCATCAACCAATTGCAACCTGCAGGCAAAGCGATCCAGCCGATCGCCGCTTACTTAAACGGCGCTGGCAAATCGATCACACAAGGAGATCAAATCATTGGTGAAGCCTAATCCCCGCGATCTTGCGGTCACTGTCTTAGAAAAAGTTGAAAAACAAGGGAGCTATTCCAATTTAACGTTGGATGCGACTTTAAGTAAATATTCCCTTGATCCTCGCGATGCCCATTTGTTGACCAACATCGTTTATGGGGTGATCCAACATCGTTTGACTTTGGATTTTTATTTGGCGCCTTTTGTCAAAAATCGCAAACTTGATGCTTGGGTGCGCGTGTTACTCCAAGGTGCCGTGTATCAAATGGTGTATTTAGACAAAGTCCCTGAACGTGCGATTTTTTATGACGCGACAGAAATTGCCAAACGCCGCGGAAAACTCGGAGTGGCGAAGTTTGTCACGGCAATTTTACGGAATATTCAACGCCAAGGGGTGCCCAGCCTTGACACCATCAAAGATCCCATTGAACGCTTAAGCATTGAAGCCTCAACGCCGCGGTGGTTGGTGGATCTGTTGATCAAGGAACAAGGGTTGGAAAAAACTGAAAGTATTTTAAGCGTCATCAATCAACCTGCCAGTGCCTCGATTCGCGTCAACACGCAAAAACATACCGTCGCAGAATTGCAAGCACAGTTGCAAGACCGTTTCCCAGAAATCGCGCCTTCAAAAGTTGCGCCTGCAGGCCTTGTGTCTCCAGGTGGCCATTTAGCTGGTGCGCCTGAATTTGAATATGGCATGTTCACCATGCAAGATGAATCGTCAATGTTAGTGGCGCCTTCGATGACCTTAAAGCCAAACTTTGAAGTGCTTGACGCTTGTGCCGCTCCTGGTGGGAAAACCACCCATATCGCAGAATACTTAGATGCTGAAGCAGGCGGCAAAGTCGTGGCGTTGGATCTGCATCCCCATAAAGTGAAGCTGATCGCTAAAAATGCTGCGCGGTTAGGCTTAGCCGATCGCGTTGACGCTTGGGCGATGGATGCCCGCGAAGCTCAAGATACCTTTGCACCAGCCAGCTTTGATCGCGTTTTAGTTGATTCGCCTTGTTCTGGTTTAGGGTTGATCCGCCGCAAACCGGAAATCAAATATGAGAAAAAGCCTGAAGACTTACAACACTTGCCTGAGATCCAAGGCGCGATTTTAAATAGCGTTGCCAGCTTGGTCAAAGTCGGTGGCCGCTTGACCTATAGTACTTGCACCATGGCTAAAGCCGAAAACCAAAATGTGGTCGCTGCTTTCTTAGCGGCACATCCTGATTATCATCAGATCCCAACCCCTGGGCTTGAACGTTTGACCCAAGCGCATAATGCCCCAGCTTTGCAATTGTTCCCAGATGATTATGGCACTGATGGCTTTTTCATTGCGACCTTAGAGCGAGTCGGAGAATAACATGGAATACGCATATCGCACAGACATCGGACGTAGGCGTCCGAACAATGAAGATTATGTCGGCGTGTTTGCCAATCAACAAGCCGTCACCTTAGCCATCGTCGCTGATGGCATGGGTGGCCATCTCGGTGGGGATGTAGCCAGTGAAATGGCAGTATCCCATATTGGCTATGCCTTTGAAAAAACTCGTGACACTGATATTGAAACCATCGTTCGGTGGTTGGTATTTGAGTTGCAACAAGAAAATAGTTTGATCCTCGAAAAGGCGCAAAAATACACCGACTTATCTGGTATGGGCACGACCTTAGTGGCGGTGATCATTTCAGGTTCTCGCTTTGTCGTGGCCAACATTGGCGATTCGCGCGGGTATTTATACCGTCACAATCACTTGGTGCAAATCACTGAAGATCACTCACTAGTCAATGAACTGGTGAAAAACGGGGAATTGACTGAAGAAGAAGCCAAGCGTTTTCCGCAACGTAATGTGATCACCAGGTCCCTTGGCGTTTCTGATGATGTCGATGCTGACGTGACGATTTATGATATGGAATATGATGACTACTTGTTGTTGTGTTCTGATGGGTTGACCAATCAAGTGCCAGATCAAGACCTGGCGAAGATCTTAGCGCAGTCGATTCCGTTAGGGGTCAAAGCGCAAATGATGATCGATCAAGCCAATGCTGCTGGCGGTCCTGATAATATCACCGCCTTGATCATCCACCAAGATTGGAGGGAAGCCCAATGATCGAGCCAGGCTATACTTTAAACGAGCGTTACCAATTGAAGCAAACCTTAGGCGAAGGCGGCATGGCCAATGTCTACTTAGCCCACGACTTGATCTTAGATCGCGATGTCGCGGTGAAAGTCTTGCGTTTGGATCTCCAAAATGATCCTGATGCCGCAAGACGTTTCCAACGTGAAGCCATGGCGACTAGTGAATTGGTCCATCCCAACATTGTGTCGATTTATGATGTTGGCGAAGCCCATGGCCAACAATACTTGGTGATGGAATATGTCCCAGGATCTGATTTAAAAAAATACATTGTTGAACATTTTCCGATCCCTTATCAACGTGTCATTGAGATCATGGGACAAATTTTGTCGGCAGTTGAAGTCGCGCATGATCATCACATTATTCACCGCGACTTGAAGCCGCAAAATATTTTGATCGATCGCGATGGCAATGCCAAAATTTCAGATTTTGGGATCGCTGTGGCGTTGTCAGACAACTCGATGACCCAAACCAACTCACTGTTAGGGTCGGTGCATTACTTATCTCCTGAACAAGCGCGCGGTGGCATGCCGACGCGTCAAAGTGACATTTATGCACTAGGGATCATTTTATTTGAAATGCTGACAGGCACAGTGCCTTTTGAAGGGGACTCGGCGGTATCCATCGCCTTGAAACACTTCCAAGAAGCGATGCCTTCAGTGCGGCAGTTTGACCCTCGGATCCCGCAAGCTTTGGAGAACGTGGTATTAAAAGCGACTGCCAAAGACCCGAATAATCGCTATTCTTCTGCAGATGCGATGAATTCCGATTTAAAAACGGCGTTATCACCAGCGCGTGCCCATGAAGAAAAGTTCGTGCCAAATGCTGAAGAAGATCTTGATGAAACCAAAGTCTTGCCAGTGATCGCTCAAAGCGCAGTGAAAAAGCCTGAGGCCAAGGCGGAAGCACCAGCTGAACCGGCGAAACCTGTCGCCAAGAAAAAGTCGAAGCTGAGTTGGTTGAAAACGCGGTGGCCGTTTATTGCTGCTGCGGTGGCTGTGGCGTTGATCGTCATTGGCGTGGTGGTTGCCTTATCTGGCGGCAATAACGATGTTTCTGTGCCAGATCTGCGCGGGATGTCGCAAACCCAAGCTGAATCTGCTTTGGAAAATGCCAATTTGAAACTAGGCAAAGTCTCCAAAGCACATTCATCAAAAGTTGATAAAAACCGGATCATTTCCAGTGATCCAACCCAAAGTGCTGAAGTCGCGACCAACAGTGAAGTTGATATTGTGTTATCCAGTGGTCCTAAGCGCTTTACACTTGATGATTATACCGGCGAAACTTACAACGATGTGGCCAAAGACCTGCGGAAAAAAGGGTTTACTGTGCATCAAGTGAAAGAATCCAGCAGTGCTGTTGCCAAAGGGGAGATCATCGACCAAGATGTTGACGCTGGCAAGAAAGTGGTGCCTTCTAACACCACGATTATTTTCACTGTGTCTAAAGGCAGTGCAACACCAGATAATTATTCTTCCTCACAAAAAAATCAACTTTCCGTGCCATCAGTTGCTGGGATGACGGAAGCTGATGCCAATGCGACATTACGGGCGAATGGATTTGGCGTTTCTTCGCAAACCGCTACATCTGATTCTGTGCCTGCAGGTAAAGTGATCAGCCAATCGCCTGGTTCTGGGACGCAACTCAACAAAGGGGCAACCGTCACGATCACCGTATCGAGTGGACCAAGCGAACCTGAAGTTGAAAGTAGTAGTGAATCGACGCCATCTAGCACCAGCAGCAGTAGCAGTCAACCAAACACTAATACCGATAGTGGCAGCGCGTCAGATCAAAGCAGTGCGTCAAGTAGTAGCAGTTCCACCACCGCAGAGTAGCGACAGGAGTGAATATGTCAGAAACCTTAGTGGGCCGTGTGATCAGACAGATCAGTGGCTTTTATGATATTCAAGTAGGCGATACCGTATACCGTACGCGTGGGCGTGGGAAAATGCGGCAACAAAAAATCACCCCATTAGTGGGTGATTTCGCGGAATTTACCCCAGGTGATACCCCAGAATCAGGCGGGTATTTATTAAGGTTGAAGTCGCGGCAAAACGCTTTGGTCCGACCGCCAGTTGCCAATATCGATCAAGCAATTTTAGTGGTGGCTGCGGCAGAACCAGATTTTTCTGAGAATTTGCTCGATCGCTTCTTGGTGTATCTTGAAGGCAAGGCGATCCACGCTGAGATCTATTTGACCAAAACTGATTTGGTGACCCCTGAACGTTTAGCAGAGATCCAAGCAACTCTTGCTGGATATGAAAAAATTGGTTATCGGGTGTTTGCGTCAAACCCACCTTTTGATCCGGCGTTGCTGGCAAATGTCAAAGCGACGTTTGCCGATCGCTTGACGATTTTTACTGGGCAAACTGGGGCTGGGAAATCGACGTTGATCAACCATTTGGTGCCAGGGCTAAGTTTAGCGACTGGTGAGATCTCTAAAGCGTTGAATCGTGGGAAACACACCACGCGCACCACTGAGTTGTTTGCGACTGATGGTGGATTAGTGGCAGACACGCCAGGATTTTCCTCATTAGGATTGCTGGATGTGACACTAGACGACTTGCGCGATCGTTTTCCAGAATTTGTGGCTTTAGCAGGAGACTGCAAGTTTCGCGGTTGCCAACACCTCAATGAACCCAAGTGTGCCGTGAAAGCTGCCCTTGAAGCTGGGAAAATTATGACGAGCCGTTATGATGATTATGTTCAATTTCACACCGAGCTAGCGGGCCAACGCCCAACATATCGGAAATAGGAGGAGCTTTTTTATGAAAATTGCGCCATCGATTTTAAGTGCTGATTTTGCGAATTTACAACGTGACGTCCAACTCGTCGAAAATGCTGGGGCAGACTTGTTGCATGTTGACATCATGGATGGTCATTTTGTCCCGAATTTATCGTTTGGACCAGGGATCGTGTCGGCGTTGCGGCCAGTGACGAACTTGCCTTTGGATGTGCATTTAATGGTGTCTGATCCTGAATTTTGGATCCCATTGTTTGCCCAAGCTGGTGCCGATACGTTGCTGGTGCATGTGGAAGCGACGCCGCACATTGCGCGCGCGATTCAATTGATGCATAACCACGGCGTCAAAGCTGGCGTGGTGTTAAATCCTGGGACGCCGTTGAGTGCGTTAGAAGAATTATTGCCGATGCTTGATCAAGTGTTGATCATGACGGTGAATCCTGGTTTTGGTGGTCAACAATTCTTGCCAGCAATGGCAGATAAAGTTTCTCGCTTAGCCAAAGCACGGGAAGCATTAGGTTTGCATTTTGCCATTGAAGTCGATGGTGGGATCAACGATCAAACTGGTGCCGTGGTGGCAAAAGCTGGTGCAGACATTGCAGTAGCTGGTTCTTATGTTTACAATGGCGATCCTGCTGCCCAATTAGCAAAATTGCAGGCCTTGCGATGAAACGGTTGAACTTGTTAGTCGGTGGGCCGAAAGCTTTGTATCCTGCCAATTGGCAACAAATGCCTGGTGAGTGGGTCGGCGTCGATCGCGGCGCATTACATTTGGTTCAAGCTGGGATCACACCATTATTTGTTGTCGGCGATTTTGATTCATTGACAATTGATGAACATCAACAAGTCGTCAAGGCTGTGGCTGAAGTGCATCAAAAGTCTGATCAAGATGAAACTGATACCGATATGGCGGTGCGTATCGCCTTTGTTGACCATCAAGCCACGGAAGTTTGTTTGGTTGGCGCGACTGGTGGTCGGCTCGATCATTTCCTATCGAATCTGTTTTTGCCGACGCAACCGCGGTTTGCAGCCTACACGAACCATATTTCGATGATCGATGCAGAAAATTTCATTCAGTTTTATCAACCAGGCGCCTATCAACTGTCGGCGATGGCAGGTTATCGGTATTTAGGGATCGTACCGTTGACGACAATTGCGCACCTTGAAATTCAAGGAGCGAAATATCCTTTAGCTGATTGGTCAAGTGAGACGCCGTTTTCTTGGGCATCCAATGAATTTCTGCCGGGACAGTCGGCGACAATCAGTTGGACGAAAGGGATTGTTGCGGTGATTCAAAGTCGCGATTTACGTGGGCAGCAACAAGATAATTAACCAAACGCGCCTTCACGAACTTCGTGTCGGCGCGTTTTTTTAGGAAAAATCTTTGACATTGGCGTATGAATTATTCACCAGACCAATTGAAACTGCAATGTCGCAACAAGCGCGAAAAATCACATATTATCGTAGTGTCACGATACAAAACATTTACAATTAAAACGCTTGCAATTTAATTGAACTCGGAGTAGAATTCAGGATGAATTCCGCGAAGATCAAAGTAGTTGAGACTCGAGCTTGGCTTGCAGTCTTTGACCTTCATTGGTACGCTCGCCTTGGCTGTTGGCGACAGCAGTCAAAGTCCTACTACCCAGAGTGCGCATGACGAAACCGCGATCCGAGCTACGGTAACACAGGGTAAGTGAGCAACATGTGGGAGTCCGCCCACAGGCTTGGGTAATCTTGGTAGCCATCCAAGTTCGCGCAGCTGGTGATTCTGCCTGTCTGATCCGGCGGGGAACGAAATCCTCGATATAATACCGCACCACCCTAAGGCGTGTTTCTTGCGCGCCAAAGGAACAAATGAGATAAGTAACGGACCACGGGCCAGTTTTGAAAATGCTGGGCCGTGGTTTTCGTGCGTGCAAAAAAAAATAGCGCTGACTGTTCCCAGTCACCACTTCTCCATGACTATTATACCATGGCTTGTCCAGTCAAAAACAGACTGGTTCTTTGCGTCGATCAGCGTACACTAGTAAGCCGAGGTGATGACATGGATGAATCCCAACACTTGAACGAACTGTACACGCAATTGACCACTGATGTCACGGAACTGACGCAAAAGCTCGCTGATCTGCAATTCGAAGGTCGCGCGGTGAAGCAACAATTAGCCGCAGAAGGCCATTTAGATCTGGGCTCCATGACCGAAACTTTAGACACCTTTGCTAGCATTGAAGCCAACAATCGCCAAATCGACACTTTGAACAGTCGCTATGACGCTGCTGTTGTTCGGTTGTCACATGCCAAACTATTGGTGCCGCAAGCTTATTTTGCCAAGTTGACCCTTGATTATGGTGATGGCCCAGAAGCTTTTTATTTGGGTAAAGTCGGGTATGCGGATACCGATACCAATGATTTAGTTTACGATTGGCGGGCACCAATGGCTGATGCTTATTATGCTAACCGTACTGGCGCAACGACATACACGGCAAATGGCCGTGATATTGCCGTGCAGGTGGTTGGGCGGACCCAATTAGTGATCGATCATGATCACTTGATCCATGCCATTGACAGCCAAACTGCAGTGGGCGATCCACTGTTGTTGGCAGTGCTTGCACAAGATCGCACTGGTGAACTGCAAGAAATCACAGCGACGATCCAACACGAGCAAAATGCGATCATTCGCGAATCAACGCATCCAGTGGTGATCGTGGCTGGCGTCGCCGGCTCTGGTAAAACTTCGGTGATGTTGCAACGCGTGGCGTATCAATTATTTCAACATCGTGGGGAATGGGCCGCAGATCAAATCTTGATCATCACCCCTAACGCGGCTTTTGGGCAATACATTAAAGGGGTGTTGCCAGCATTAGGTGAAGCAGAAGCGATGACAGTCACTTATCCGCGATTATTAAATCAATTGGCCTCACGCTTTGGCGTAGAAGCGATCGATCCTGAAGTTGAACAACTTGCGGCAATCGACGCGGTGTTAAATGAACGGGGATCGACTTTTATCGGCAATGTCGGACAACTTGCGTGGCAGCAAAGCGACGATACCCAATCGTTTCTGTCGCGGATGCAGCGCGTTTGGCGGTGGTTGAAGGCGATGGATCAAATTCCTGATGATTTGTCGCAGTGGCTGAACTTTGAAGCTTTTGCCCAAGCCTTTGCTTTGCCGCCCATGAGTCACTTCGATCAGTTGTATTTGTTACTCCGCATCACTGCCTATCAACAAAGTGAGCTGAAATCTGTCTTTATTGACGAAGCACAAGACTATCCAGATGCCATGTGGCGCGTGATCCGCAATATTTTTGCGAAAAGTGAATTGACGATCGTCGGTGATCCTAGTCAAAAACTATCCGGAGCACCAGTGACGATCGCTGATTATTTTCTTGATCGACGAACGGCTTTGATGCAATTGACGACCAGCTATCGCGCAACTGGCGCGATCACTGAAACCTTTGCACAATATGCCGGCGATCTTTGGGCGGGCAAAATTCAAGCGGTGCAAGCAACAGGCGAGACGCCGCAAACGATTGATGCATCGCAATTGACTGAAGCCTTGACGGGCTTTCACGCGACTGCTACGCAAAGTATCGCGATCATCACACCAGATGCTGAAAGTGCTGAGCAGCTTGCGCAACACATCGATGGCCAACTGTTGACGACTGATAGTCAAAAAACTGTCAGCGCAGGCCTGAATATCTTGCCGGTCGGGTTGGCCAAGGGGCTTGAATTTGATTTCGTGGTGGTTTGGGATTGGGAAAATGCGTATTATCAAGATCCTGAGTTCGGTGATCAGCGCCGGTATGTGGCGACGTCGCGAGGGACTAAACAATTGGTACTGGTGACAGGAGACAAACTTGATTGACTGTGGGTAAAGCGCTAGTCGGTGATTGGCTCAGTTTGCTGCTAAATTTACTGGACGTCGAGCTTTGGAAAACAACGCTGACACAGCTAGCTACATGCGTTTTTCAAAGATCTGGCAACGTCGTGGTTTATGAAGCAACGGCAACACGGCTGGCCTAAGTTCGCTTCTCGTCGAGCTTGTCAAAGCAACGCTGACACAGCTAGCTACGCACAAGGATTCGGACTAAACCCAAGTCCAAATCCTTGTGCTAGGCTATCCGGTCAGCTAAAACCGCTTTGACAAGTTCTGGGGACAAAAAAAGCTTCAGCCAATTGGCTGAAGCTTTTTTTACTCTCCGGATTAGACCCGGGTCACTTTACCTGATTTCAGTGCGCGAGCGGAAACCCAAACGCGCTTTGGCTTACCATCAACTAAAATGCGAACCTTTTGGAGATTTGCTTTCCAAGCGCGCCGGCTGGAGTTTAAAGCGTGAGAACGCTTGTTACCAAATACGGTGTGGCGCCCAGTGATTACGTCTTTTGCCAAAATGCTGACCTCCTTGCTTATTCGCCATCTGCGAATTTTTCACTAGACTAACTTATCATAATCTCGCGGTGTGTGCAAGATTTTTTGCAAAGGAAAATTACTTGACAGCACTTTTTTTGGATCAGTTTGCGAAAAAACGGCTTTGGTGACAAATGCCATGCCCTATGCTAAACTTATTGGGAAATACTACCCTGGGGTAGTTCATTGCGCATTTTAGGAGGTTATAACATGGCGGTCAAAATCAAGACCAAATATGGGACCATTGATATTTCCAACAACGTCATTGCGACAGTCGTTGGTGGCGCGGCAACAGATATTTACGGGATCGTCGGTATGGCGAGTCGTAATCAGATCCGCGATAATCTCAACGATATTTTAAATCGTGAAAATTATGCTCGCGGCGTGGTTGTGCGCCAACTTGATAACGGCGTGGCCGTTGAAGTGAACATTGTGGTCGGCTATGGCACCAAGATCTCAGAAGTGTGCCGCAATGTCCAAGACAAAGTCAAATACAATCTTGAATCGATGTTAGGCGTCACTGCCACAGCAGTGAACGTGATCGTGCAAGGTGTGCGGGTCCTCGGGGATTAATCCCCAACGGCTGGCAATTAATGATAGGCATAGTCCTTGTTTGGAGGATCAGTAGTGGAAGTATCTGAAATTAATGCGGCGAAATTCCAAGAAATGATTCGTGTAGCGGCACATCGCTTAGCGAAGAACGCGGAATTCGTCAACTCTTTGAATGTTTTCCCAGTTCCTGATGGTGACACCGGGACCAACATGAACTTAACATTTGCAACTGGCGCTAAAGCCGTTTTAGAAGCTGATGATCAACATGTCGGCCAACTCGCCAAGAAATTAGGCAAAGGCTTATTGATGGGTGCCCGCGGGAACTCTGGGGTCATTAGTTCCCAATTGTTCCGCGGTTTTGCCAAAAGCGTCGAAGCCAAAGAAACCTTGAATGCTCAAGATCTCGCCGATGCGTTTGCTGGCGGTGTTGAAACTGCTTATAAAGCGGTGATGAAACCAGTTGAAGGGACGATTTTAACCGTTGCTCGCGAAGGCGCAAAAGCTGGTTTGAAAGCTGCCCAATCAAGCAACGATACGGTCGTTGTGATGTCTGCAGTGGTTAAAGCTGCTAAGCGTGCCTTGGCCAAGACGCCAGACTTGTTGCCAGTGTTAAAAGAAGTCGGCGTTGTCGATTCTGGCGGCCAAGGCTTGTGCTTCATTTATGAAGGCTTCCGTGAAGGGTTAGCAGGCGAAGCTTCTGATGATGACTTTGTGCCTGACGAAGCAGAAATGAACGAAATGGTCAACGCCACGCATCATCAAGGTGCGCAAACCAAGTTGAACCCTGATGACATCGTTTATGGTTACTGTACTGAAATGATGGTGGAACTTGGCGTCGGCGACGGGCCTAAGAAACCATTTGACTATGAACCATTCCGGAACTATTTGAATGAACTTGGCGATTCCACTTTAGTTGTCGCTGATGACGAAGTGGTCAAAGTCCATGTCCATACCGAACATCCTGGGACCATTTTCAAATATGGCCAACAATTCGGGGCTTTGGCGAAAATCAAAGTCGATAACATGCGTTTACAACATGAATCGATCATTGAACGCGAAGATGCCATTGCTGCAGAACAAAAGCCACAACCATTAGCAGAATCTGGTGTGGTTGCCATCGCTGCTGGTGCCGGCCTTGGGGAATTATTCCAAAGCCTTGGCGTCAACTATGTCTTAAATGGTGGGCAAACGATGAACCCATCGACAAACGACATTTTAGAAGCGATCAAAGCGGCTCATGCTAAAAACGTGTTGGTATTGCCAAACAACTCCAACATTTTCATGGCGGCTCAAGAAGCGGCTAAAGCCTCTGATGTTGATGTCGCTATCGTCAAAACGAAGACGATCAACCAAGGTTTAACTGCGATGTTAGGGTACAACCCAGAAGCAAGCCTTGATGATAACCAAAACATGATGACTGGCGAACTCGCCAATGTTGTGTCTGGTTCCGTCACTCGCGCGATTCGCGATACTACCATCGATGGTTTAGCGATTCACACTGATGACTGGATGGGGATCATCGACGGTGCCATTAAGATCACCAATGTGGATCGGGTACAAGCCACAGTCGACATGATCAAAGCGATGCTCGATGAAGATTCTGAAATCATCACCTTGATCGTTGGGGCCGATGGCAGCACTGCTGAAGCCGAACAGATCCAAGCGGCAGTTGTTGCTGTGGATGAAGATCTTGAAGTGGAAATTCATCAAGGCGATCAACCGGTTTATCCATACTTGGTATCTGTCGAATAAAAACTTGCTGAGAGGCCAGACCGTCATTGGGCTGACCTCTTCGTTGTTTTCTCACCACAAGAAAGGAGGACACTTGTGGCATTAACTGATCCGGCCACCACTTTGCCAGGCGTGGGCCCTAAGCGTGCAGAAGCTTTGGCCAGCTTAGACATTCACACCGTTGGCGATGTGTTGTTTTACTTTCCGTTTCGCTATGATGATCTGCAAGTGAAATCCTTAGACGAAGCCGCAGACCAAGAAAAAATCACCATCAAAGGCATCGTCGTTGCTGATCCTGTGGTGTCGCGGTTTGGTCCGCGGAAAAATCGCCTGAATGTCCGCGTGCAAGTCGATCGCGCCGTGGTGATGGTGACTTTTTTCAATCAGCCTTGGCTCAAAGATAAATTTGCCCAAGGCATGGAAGCAGCGATTTATGGGAAATGGGATGCCAAACGTCACACGATGACTGGGATGAAAGTCCTCGCCACCCAAACAGAAGATGCGCCTTCCATGGCGGCGATTTATCCCGCCAATAAAAATATTCGTCAAAGCACGTTGGCAGAGCTCGCCAAAGCGGCTTTTGCCAAAGAACAAGGTCATATTCCTGACATCATTCCGCAAGTGATCCGTGAGAAATTACGGTTACTCAGCGATGAACAACTGGTTCAAGGCATGCACTGGCCAAGTTCGCCAACAGAAGCGAAAGCGGCGCGGCGAACGGCAATTTTCCGGGAGTTCTTCTTGTTTGAATGCCAAATTCAATCGTTGCGAGAAGATAGTCAACTGGCTGCCAATGGTTTGGCGATTCCATTTGACAACCAACAAGTGCGCGGGTTGATCCAAACTTTGCCATTTGCCTTGACTACGGCGCAAAAGCGCGTCGTCAATGAGATCTGTGCGGATATGCGCAGTCCCAAACACATGAATCGCTTGCTACAAGGGGATGTCGGCTCTGGGAAAACTATTGTCGCTGCCATTGCGTTATATGCAGCAGTCACCGCGCGCTTTCAAGCAGCGTTGATGGTCCCCACAGAAGTGTTAGCGGAACAACATTTTGCTAAACTGACCAAACTTTTCGCTGATTTTCCAGTGAAGCTCGCATTGCTGACTGGCACCACCAAAGGGAAGCAACGCAAAGCCACCCTTGAAGGCCTTGCCAGCGGGGAAATCGATATCGTCATTGGGACGCATGCGTTAATTCAAAAAGCGGTCGATTATGCGAACTTAGGGTTAGCGATCATCGATGAACAACATCGCTTCGGGGTCAAACAACGGCAGATTTTACAAGACAAAGGCTTAAAACCTGATTTGTTGGCAATGACCGCCACCCCGATCCCACGAACACTGGCCATCACCACTTACGGTGAAATGGACGTGTCGACGATCGACGAACTCCCAGCAGGACGACAGCCGATCACCACCACTTGGGTGCGCCACAATCAAATGCGTGAAGCCTTGCAGCGGATGCAACAAGAGTTGAACGCCCATCACCAGATTTTTGCCATCACGCCATTGATCGCAGAATCAGAAAAAATCGATTTACAAAATGCTGAGCAACTATACGCTGATATGGAAAAAGTTTTCGGGAAAACGGCCAAAGTCGCCTTACTTCACGGCCAAATGAAAGCCGATGAAAAAGATGCGATCATGCGTGCCTTTTCTGATGGGGACATCGATTTGCTGGTATCAACCACTGTCGTTGAAGTTGGTGTCGATGTGCCTAACGCCACCGTGATGTTGATCATGGACGCCGATCGCTTCGGGTTAGCGCAACTCCATCAACTTCGAGGACGCGTTGGGCGAGGAAAGTCAGCGGCATATTGTATTTTAGTCGCAGATCCGAAAAACGACATGGGCGTTGAGCGCATGCAAACCATGGTCACCACCACTGATGGCTTCAAACTTGCAGAAAAAGATTTAGAATTGCGCGGCTCTGGCGACATTTTCGGTGATAAGCAAAGCGGCCTACCAGAATTTAGAGTCGCGGATCCTGTCGCTGACTTTGCCACGTTAGCGGCTGCCCAACAAGTCGCAGCGAGTTTGTTTAAAGCTGATCCCAGTTTATCGGCATCAGAATTTGCTCCATTGCGCGCATACTTAGCCCGACAACAACAGTTAGTCGGCACACTTGATTAGGAGGCTTTTTGATGAAAATTGCAGTAGATGCTATGGGCGGCGACCACGCGCCTAAAGTGGTGATCGACGGGTTATTACGCGCACGTGATGAAAATCCTGATATCGAATTCTTGGTGTATGGGGATGAGGCGCAAGTCAAGCCTTTGATTTCAGACGACACCCGCATCACGTTGATTCACACTGATGAACAAATCGATGGCAACGATGAACCAGTCAAAGCCGTTCGCCGCAAGAAGCAAGCTTCTATGGTATTGGCTGCGCAAGCGGTAAAGAATGGGGAAGCCGACGCCGTATTTTCATTAGGGTCAACTGGGGCGTTGCTGGCGGCTGGGTTGTTTATCGTCGGCCGTATCAAAGGTATCGACCGCCCAGGGTTGATGCCGACGTTGCCCACTGTCGATGGCAAAGGGTTCATCATGTTAGATGTTGGCGCCAACGCCGAAGGCAAAGCCCAACAGTTGGTCAACTATGCCGTCATGGGCGACTTTTACGCCCGTGATTTACGCGGCTTACAAAATCCTCGCGTTGCCTTGTTAAACAATGGGAGCGAACCGCATAAAGGCGACAGCTTACATCAAGAAACCTATCAGTTATTAGAAAATCTCGACAACATCAACTTTATCGGCAACATTGAAGCCGATCAATTGTTGAAAGGCGTCGCTGATGTGGTGGTCACTGACGGCTTTACCGGCAATGCTGCGTTAAAAGCAATCGAAGGCACGGCCAAGACGATTTTGAAATTGGTCAAAGGTGCAATTTATGACACTGGTCTCAAAGGCAAGCTTGGCGGTTTATTATTAAAAGACGGGATCAAAGGCATCGCTAGTACTTTTGATGTCTCCAGTTACGGTGGCGCGGTGTTGCTCGGGTTGAAGGCACCAGTGGTCAAAGCCCATGGTGGCGCTGATGCTGACGCGGTGTACTACACCATCAAGCAGATCCATGAAATGGTGCAAAACAACACAGTGGGTAAGGTTCAAGAATATTTTGCCCGACAAGATGACGACTTGGCATAGACAAGCACACCAAAGTCAGCTATATTAGATTGCGTGTTAAGAAACGGAGGACCGTCATGACTGAGCAAGAAGTATTCGCAAAAATTTCAGGCCTGATCCAAGACCACTTCCAAACCCCGGAAGACAAGATCACCAATGACCTGAACTTCAAAAAGGATTTAGATGCAGATTCGATCGATATCGTTGAATTCGTTTTGGAACTCGAAGATACCTTCGGTGCCGAGATCCCAGATGAAGATGCGGAAAACATTGTGACTGTTGGCGACGCTGTGAGTTACGTCATGGCCCATCAAACCAAGTAAACAGTGTAAGTTAGTTGCCGGGACATCCTACCAATGTCCCGGTTTTTGTTTGGCCTTTTGCGGTTGATGTCCAGCATCGTGAGTGTTTCAGCAAACTATACCGATATGCCTCCGGCACGAAAAGCTGTGGGCTCCGATAAAAAGCGTTCCGGCGGGATAGACATGGAACGCAATGACGCTCGTCGGAGCTAACTCGCAAAGACCGCGAGTGGATCTCCTTCTCGCTGGCCTCTAAGCGATAAATCGCTAAGAGGCCCACGGCTGATGCCTATCCCGCCTCCAAACTTTTTATCTCCGCCCACAGATTTTCTTCGTTGGTATCGCAAGCTTACAAATCAAATACGCCGTGTTACGATCTCATTCACAAGACTAAACGTGATACAACGTAAACATAACGCGTTTCGTAGCCATCGGGTGACAGTGGTCTAACGTAGTGGAAGTGATTTGAAATTGGGACGGAAGCTGGCCGTCGGTGCGTAGTGAGATTTCCGTTAGCGACTTGTCGCTTACGGAAAGCCGCAGGTGGAGATCCACTTGGCGATGAGCGTAGCGAAGCGTCCAAGTTAGCTCCGCCGAGGACCCTCACTACGCACCGACGAGCCAGCTGGAGTCCCAATTTCAAATCACTTGAACGGAGCTAGACCACTGTCGCCTGATGGCGGCATGAAACACTGACGATGCCGGACATTGTGAGTTCACGTCAGAATCATTGAAATCAGGCATAAGTGCAGGTGTTATTTTGGTGTGGCTCTTGTATAATAGACTAGAGAATATAAGGAGGAGTATGGCATATGGTCGCTTCAGAATTTGTATCGGAATTAAGGAATCGCTATGGGATCGAGTTTCATGACCTTTCCATCCTCGATGAAGCATTTACGCATTCTTCCTACGTCAACGAGCATCAAGAGCTCGGACTTAAAGACAACGAACGCCTCGAATTTTTAGGGGACGCAGTGTTGGAGCTGACAGTCAGTGACTATTTATACCGTCACTATCCCAACTTGCCAGAAGGTAAGCTGACTCGCATGCGGGCAGCGATCGTGCAAACTCGCAGTTTTTCGGCGTTTTCAAAAGAAGCACATTTTGATCAATATATTCGCTTAGGTAAAGGCGAGGAAAATGCCGGTGCCCGCAAACGTAAGACCTTACTCGAAGATTTATTTGAAGCGTTCAACGGCGCATTGTATCTCGATCAAGGCCGGGAGTCAGTGATCGAATTTTGTGAGAAAATGATTTTCCCTAAAATTGCGGCAGGGCAGTTTGATGCTAACCGCGATCACAAAACCGCGTTGCAAGAATATTTGCAAAAAGACGGTGAAGTGGAAATCGCTTATCACTTATTGTCAGAATCTGGTCCGGCTCATGCGCGTCAGTTTGAAGTGGACGTTACCGCAGCTGGAAAAGTGTTAGGTACCGGTGTGGGTAAAAACAAGAAAGCCGCTGAACAAGCAGCAGCATTAGCGGCTTTGGAGAAGTTTGACGACAGCGATAAGTAGGATGTGGACGCATGCAGTTAAAAGCATTAACAATCAATGGCTTTAAGTCTTTTGCTGACAAGACGCAAATCGAG
The DNA here is from genome assembly GCF_003946305.1 of Lacticaseibacillus porcinae. Lineage (GTDB taxonomy): Bacteria > Bacillota > Bacilli > Lactobacillales > Lactobacillaceae > Lacticaseibacillus > Lacticaseibacillus porcinae. Next base: position 195,471 of record NZ_RHNS01000001.1, on the reverse strand, counting down.
TTCGTGCCAGGGCTCACTGGGATCGTGGGTCCCAATGGTTCTGGGAAAAGTAATATTACTGAAGCGATCCGTTGGGCGTTAGGTGAGCAAAGTGCCAAAAGCCTGCGCGGTGAAAAAATGGGTGACATTATTTTCGCCGGTACCGCAAGCCGCCCGCCGTTAAATCGGGCCGAAGTGGTGTTAACGTTTGACAATTCAGATGGGTATTTAGCCAATCAGCCGGCGACGGTCAGTGTCTGTCGCCGGCTTTATCGTGACGGCGAATCAGATTTTTTGATCAACAACCAAGCGGTACGGCTGAAAGATATTATCGATTTATTTATGGATTCCGGTTTAGGGAAAGAAAGTTTCTCGTTTATTTCTCAAGGCCGCGTTGAAGCCATTTTCAACAGTAAACCAGAAGATCGCCGTGGCATTCTTGAAGAAGCCGCCGGCGTGTTGAAGTACAAACAACAAAAAGCCAAAGCCAACAAACAACTCGCCGAATCTGACGACAACTTAGATCGCGTCAACGATATCATTCACGAACTCCATCATCAATTGGAGCCGTTGGAAGAACAAGCATCGATTGCGCGCGACTACGAACGGCAAATGGCGGATTATCAAAAGGCTCATAAAGCAGTGCTGGCTTTAGAGATCAAACAACTTGCCGCAGAACAAACGGCAACAGCGACGCAAGCTAGTGTGACCACCAAGTTACTCGCTGGCCTGAAAGAAAAGCTGACGAGTTTAGAAACGCGGTCGGAAACATTGACGGCTAAAGACGTTGACTTCGATCAACAAGTGGCGCATACCAACGACACGCTTTTAGCCGATTCCATGCATTTGGAGAACTTAACTGGTGAAACCCGGGTGTCTTCAGAACGTGCGACTAATGCGCAAGCGACATTAGCGGATCTGCAAGCACAACTTGATGATGCGACCTTGCAAGCGGCTGAAGCAGAAAAGCAGTTACAAGTCCTCAATGAGAAGCAAGCGGCGCAAGCCAAGCAATTGTCCCAAGCACAAGCAGAATACGCTGCCGCTGAAAGTGCTGCGAGTGATCCGCAAGCGTTGAATCAGCAATTAGATGATGATCAAGCGGCCTACATTCGCTTGTTGCAACAACAAGCCGATTGCAACAACCAATTAGCTGCTGCCAAAAAAGATCAACAAGTCCAAGCCAGTCAAACTGCCGCACAATCTACGCGCAGTCATGAGTTGACCAAACAAGTGCGCGAACAACAAGCCACTTGTGATGACTTAGCGAAACAAGTTGAAGCGGCTAAAACGCAATTGGCAGAGGCAGAAGCTAAATTAGGTGAAACTGCAGAAACGACTCGTCAATTGCAGAGCCAACATGATCAACTGACGAGTGCCTATCAAAAAGCATTAGGGATTTTTCAAGCGACCAAATCACGTTTTGATACGTTGAAGGAACTTAAAGAAGACTACAATGGCTTTTTTGCAGGGGTCAAAGCGGTTTTACAACATAAAGCGCAACTCAATGGGGTCGTTGGCGCAGTCGCTGAATTGATCACTGTGCCGCAACAATATCAACAAGCATTTGATATTGCCTTAGGTGGGAGTTTGCAATCGATCGTCACTGACGACGAACAAGCTGCCAAGTCTGCAATCAGCTATTTGAAGCAAACGCGGGCCGGTCGGGCAACTTTTTTGCCAATTTCAGTGATCAAACCGCGGCGTGTGCCAGCCAATGTGTTAAACACCTTGCAACAACAGCCAGGCTTTTTAGGCATCGGCGTTGATTTGATCCGTTTTGCCCCTAAAGCCGCTGATATTATGGCCAACTTAGCGGGATTGTTAGTGGTCGCCGATAATTTGGACCACGGCATCGCCATGGCTAATGCCACTGGTCACCGTTATCGCATTGTGACTCTTGACGGCGACTTGCTCAATGTCGGCGGTTCGATGTCAGGGGGTCAAGTGCGGGCCAAAGGCAGTTCACCATTGGCGCGGACCCAAGAAGTCCAAACACTAGCCGCCAACTTAAAAACCATGACCACTGCGCTTCAAAGCAAGCACACTGAGATTCAAGCAGTGGCTGAACAGCTTCAAGCTGCGCGCGAGGCGCAAACCAAAGTGCAAGCTCAAGTCAATCAACAAGCAGCTGATCTTAAAGCCTTGCAAGCGCAACTCACGCCGCAACAAGAGCGGTTGACGGCGTTGTCCCGTCAATTACAAGCATTAGGTTTAGACGCGCAAGCCACGACTGACTACCAGGCGTTGATCGCAAAGCTACAAGCCCAAGCCGAAGCTTTCAAGGCGCAATTAGCTGACGCCCAGAAGCAAATCGACACCACCAAAGCGGCGTTGAATTCTGCGACTACAGCGCAAGCCGACCAACAAGCGCATATCAGTGAACTCAAAGCCCAAGTCGCCGTACTTAAAAGTGCGCAACAAACCACGACCAATCAACTTGCGCAGTGGCAACAAAGCCGCGACACTGGTATTGATCGCCAACACGCGTTGCAAAAGCGGATCAAAAATATTGAAGCCTCTGCTAAAGCAGACTCTGCTTCAAGCACTGATCGTCAAGCGCAGATCAAGCAGTTGAAAGCATCAGTCGCCAAACTTAAACAGCAACAAGCCGAGTTGACCAGTGCTAAAGCGGAGAACCGCCATGCGTTAACATTAGTCTCTGCAGAAATCACCACGGCTAATCGCCAACGTGACGATGCGCAAGCGCAAGCTTCTCAACAAGCAGTGGCGTTAAACCGGATCAAGTTGAACTTGGACAGTCGTTTAAACACGTTGTCTGAAGATTATCAAATGACTTATGAAGCGGCACTTAAAGACGTTGAAGAAGACGACGCCGCCTTACCAATGTTGAAAAGTCGCGTGAAGTTGTTGAAGCGCGGCTTAGATGATTTAGGTCCGGTCAATCCCAATGCCATTGCCGAATATGACAATATCAAAACCCGCTATGAGTTCTTGACCAAACAACAAGGGGACTTGCTAGCGGCTAAAGCTGACTTGTTGGAAACAATGAATGAGCTTGACGAAGAAGTCAAAACGCGCTTTAAAGCGATGTTTGATGCCACTGATAAAGCCTTCCAAGAAATCTTCCCGAAGATGTTTGGCGGCGGGCATGCGCATTTGAGTTTAACGGATCCAGATGATCTTTTGAATACTGGCCTTGAAATTGAGGCCCAGCCACCTGGCAAAAAACTCTCCCATATGTCACTATTGTCTGGTGGGGAGCGGGCATTGACCGCGATCGTCTTGTTATTTGCCATTTTGCAAGTGCGGCCGGTACCGTTTAGCATTTTAGATGAAGTAGAAGCTGCCCTTGATGATGTCAATGTCAATCGCTTCGGTGAATTCTTACGTCACTACTCTTCTGACACCCAATTTATTGTCATCACCCACCGTCGCGGCACGATGTTGGCCGCAGACGTTTTATACGGCGTCACCATGCAAGAGTCTGGCGTCAGTCGCATGATGGCAGTGTCATTGGACCAAGCACAAGCAGATTAGGAGGCCCTCATGGGATTATTTGATCGCATTAAAAAGGCATTTACTGGCGAACCAGAAACGCCTGAAACCGAAAAATATGATGCCGGTTTGGAAAAGTCTCGCACCACTTTTTCCGAACGGTTAAATGCGTTATTTGCCAACTTCCGGACAGTTGATGAAGATTTCTTTGATGACCTTGAAGAAATGTTGATCGAAGCAGACGTTGGCTTTCAAACTGCAGTGGATCTCACGGATTCATTACGTGAAGAAGTCAAACTTCAAAACGTTAAAAAGCCGCAAGAAGTCGCGCAAGTGATCGTGCAGAAATTAGTCGACTTATACGGCGAAGCAGGCGAAAACGAAGACAACACCCTGCATTATGCAGATGACAGTCAAGGCCCGACGGTATTCTTATTCGTCGGTGTCAATGGTGCCGGGAAGACCACGACTGTTGGGAAGCTGGCGCATCAACTCAAAGATCAAGGTAAGTCAGTTTTGTTAGCTGCTTGTGATACGTTCCGAGCTGGTGCGATCGAACAACTTCAAGAATGGGGCCGCCGCGATGGGGTACCAGTCGTTGCCAAAGAAGCCGGCTCTGATCCTGCGAGTGTCGTATTTGACGCAGTTAAGCAAGCAAAAGCCGACAATGTCGATGTGTTATTAGTCGATACAGCGGGGCGTTTGCAAAACAAAGTCAACTTAATGAAAGAGCTCGACAAAATCAAGCGTGTGATCGTGCGTGAACTTCCTGAAGCGCCGCAAGAAGTGTTGTTGGTTTTAGATGCCACCACTGGACAAAACGCTTTGAGTCAAGCGAAGCAATTTAACGAAACCACTGATATTTCAGGCATCGTGTTGACGAAACTCGATGGTACTGGTAAAGGTGGGATCGTGCTTGCGATCCGAAATGAATTACATGTGCCAGTGAAGCTTGCTGGCCTCGGTGAAGGCATGGACGATTTACAAGTCTTTGATCCGACGAAGTTTGCCTACGGGTTGTTCAAAGGGTTGATCGACGATCCTGAAAAATAGTGTTTGAGAAAGTCGCCTGTGGTAGGCGGCTTTTTTGAATGGGAGAGGGGTCACAGGTGCGTGTTGTATCACTTTGTTCATCGTCGTGCTTTTTGAAGCAACGTCGATACAGCTAGCTACGCATACGTCTTCGAGGAAAGTGCACCTCAAAGCCGTATGCTAGGCTACCTGATCGACTAAAACCGCTTTTCAAAACTCTGGGTACAAAAAATCCCGCTTGCGACTGAGGCGCAAACGGGAATGATTGTTTATGCTGTAGCTTGGTCCTTTGGCGTGCGGCCAAGGATGACTTGCAAGACGATCAACACCACATAAGCGATGATGACGTAAAGCAACCAGTTGCCGGTTTTGACGGTGTCAGTGAACCAATATTTTTGCCAAGCGGTGTTGGACATGATCCAATAGAAAATGCCAGCCGCGATCAGGCCGAGTGTGTTCAAAATGGCGAAGAACCACAAGTTGCCATTTTCGTGGTTGGAAACATAAATCGCGCTGAAAATCGCGGTCCAAGCCCACCAGCCGCATAAGGCAGCGACAACGCCCCAATAAAGAATGGTTGCGACCATAATAATTCCCTCCAATTCATTTCGCTTTATTTTACCACGAATGAAAGCGCAATACGTCGGTTTTGTGAAAAATCTAACGTGAACTTGAAAAGATTGACGAAACGCCGCCATATCGGTATCCTGTATAGAGTGTACGAGGTAAATTAAATGGAAATCGAAAAAAACAACCGCATGAACTCGCTGTTTGAATTTTACGGCGCGCTTTTAACTGATAAACAACACAGCTATTTGGAACTGTATTATGGGGATGACTACTCTTTAGGGGAGATCGCCACTGAATTTGATGTGTCTCGCCAAGCGGTATATGACAACATTCGCCGCACGGAAGCCTCCCTTGAAGAATATGAAAGCAAACTGCATTTGCTGGCGAATTATCAAGCGCAAAACCAAAGTGTCGACGGCTTAGTGCGTTATGTTCGGGAACATTATCCTGACGACGAACAACTCAGTGAGTTACTGACGCGGGTTGCTGATCAAGCCGCGCGTTAATGATGATCAATTTCATTCATGTTTGTTTGACATCCCGAATTTCGTGATGTTGTCTCAGTTTAATCAATAAGAAATTCAATGATGATAGGAGAAAATAATGGCATTTGAAGGTTTATCCGAACGTTTACAAAAAGCGTTCTCCGGCCTGCGCCGCAAAGGCAAGGTCACTGAAGCCGACGTCCGCGATTCTATGCGCGAGATCCGGTTAGCGTTACTGGAAGCCGACGTTAACTTTGGCGTGGTCAAAGAATTTGTCAAAAATGTCCGTGAAAAAGCAGTCGGTGCAGAAGTTTTAGAATCACTTTCCCCAGCGCAACAAATCATCAAAATCGTCAATGATGAATTGACGGCAACGATGGGTGAAGCCGCTGTGCCGTTGAACAAGTCCCCACATATCCCAACCATTATCATGATGGTCGGGTTGCAAGGGGCTGGTAAAACGACCACGGTTGGGAAGTTATCCAAGCGCTTGATCCAACAAGAAAAAGCCCGTCCGTTGTTGATCGCAGCCGATGTTTATCGTCCTGCCGCTATTGATCAGTTGCAAGTGGTCGGCAAATCTGTCGGCGTCCCTGTTTTTGAAATGGGGACTGACACTGATCCGCGAGAAATCGTCCGTCAAGGTTTAGCCCAAGCCGCTTTACAACATAATGACTACGTGATCATCGATACTGCCGGTCGTTTGCAAATCGACGAAAAGTTGATGACTGAACTTGCAGACATCAAAGACATCGCCCATCCAAATGAAATTTTGCTGGTGGTCGATTCCATGACTGGGCAAGCTGCCACTGACGTTGCCAAAGGCTTTGACGAGCGTTTAGACATCACTGGGGTCGTGCTCACCAAGTTAGATGGTGATACCCGTGGTGGGGCGGCACTGTCCATTCGCAAAGTCACTGGCAAGCCGATCAAGTTCATCGGTCAAGGTGAAAAAATGGATGCCCTGGATGTCTTCTATCCAGATCGCATGGCCAACCGGATCTTAGGCATGGGCGACATGTTGACGTTGATCGACAAAGCCCAACAAAACTTTGATGAAAAACAAGCCACTGAAATGGCGGACAAGATCAAAGAAAACACCTTTGACTTCAACGACTTCTTAGATCAAATGGCGCAAGTGCAAAGCATGGGGCCAATGGAAGACATCATGAAGATGATCCCTGGGATGGCAAACAACCCGGCAATGAAGAACTTCAAGATGGATCCTAAAGACATTGCCCACATGAAGGCTATCGTTTATTCAATGACGCCTGCAGAACGTGAACAACCAGATCTCTTGAATCCGTCACGTCGTCGCCGTTTGGCTGCAGGATCAGGCCGTCCGATCGTCGAAGTCAACCGGATGATCAAACAATTCAATGCCTCCAAGAAAATGATGAACCAAATGTACAAAGGTAATTTCCAAGGCATGGAAGGTTTGATGGGCGGCGGCGTCAAAGGCCGTTTAGGCAAAATGGCGATGAACTCCATGATCAAAAAGCAAAAGAAGAACAAGAAAAAGCGTCTGAAACATGCGAAAAACTTTAAATCCTAGGCAATTTCTGCAAAAATGCTGTTGTAAAGAAAAAACTCTTTACACGCCGCTGAATATTTGCTATTATTTTGAAGTTGAGAAATTTACAGGAGGTGGACTTAATGGCAGTTAAAATTCGTTTAAAGCGGATGGGTTCCAAGCGTAAGCCTTTCTACCGTGTCGTGGTTGCTGATTCTCGCTCCCCACGTGACGGCCGGTTTATCGAATCCGTCGGTTACTACAACCCATTAACCGAACCAGTTGACTTAAAGCTGGATGAAGATTCAATTCTTGATTGGCTCCAAAAAGGCGCACAACCTTCCGATACTGTACGGACCTTGCTTTCAAGCAAAGGTTTGATGCAAAAGTATCACGAAGCGCGCTTCGCTAAGAAATAGGGGACAGCATGGATATCGCGGGGCTCATCCGAGCCATTGTGACACCCTTAGTTGCTCACCCAGAGGCCATTGAGATCCGTCCTCATGAGACGGAAGAATACATGGCCTTCGACTTAACCGTGGCGCCGGACGATGTCGGCCGGGTCATCGGGAAACAAGGGCGTGTGGCGCAAGCTATACGCACGATCGTTTACGCCGTTAAGTCGCCATACTCCAAACGAGTACGGTTAAATATCTTGGATGCCAAACAACCAAGTAAATAAAAATTGGGGCCGGCTGATGTCGGTCCTTTTTTTATCACAAAGGAGGAACTACCTTGCCAGAACTTTATCATGTTGGCAACATCGTTAATACCCACGGCATTCGCGGAGAAGTGCGGGTGATTGCCACCACCGACTTTCCTGAAGAACGGTTTGCCAAAGATGCCAAGCTGGTCATCGATACCACACCGCAAACCAACGTCACTGTTGAATCCAGCCGCAAACACAAAGGCTTCACTTTGGTTAAGTTTGTGGGGATGGACAACATTAATGACGTCGAACCCTTCAAAGGTCACAGCTTGAATGTGACGGAAGCCGAACAACAAGCCCTTGATGACGGTGAATATTATTATCGCGATATCATCGGGTTGACCGTGATCGACCAACATGATCAAAAGCTCGGGGTGGTTTCAGAAATCTTGAGTCCTGGTGCTAATGATGTGTGGGTGATCCCACGTCCTGGCAAATCGGATGTGTTGCTACCTTTCATTAAAAGCGTGGTATTGTCGATCGATGTTGCATCCAAAATTGCCCATGTCGACGTGCCAGAAGGGTTGATCGACGATGAAGATTGATGTGTTGACGCTTTTTCCTGATATGTTTGCGCCGATGACCCAAAGCATGATCGGCAAAGCTTTGGACAAAGGCACTGTTGAATTCAATGCCGTGGATTTTCGTCAGTATTCACATGACAAACACAATCATGTCGATGACACGCCTTATGGTGGTGGTGCAGGGATGTTACTCAAGCCTGAGCCGTTATTTGAGGCCATGGACGACTTAGATGCGCAGGCCCCAGGTCCTAAGCGGGTGATCCTCTTAGACCCAGCAGGGCGCAAATTTGACCATGTAGCGGCTAAGGAACTCGCTCAAGAAGATCACTTGGTGTTTATCTGTGGTCATTATGAAGGTTATGATGAACGCATTCGCAGTTTAGTCACTGATGAATTCTCCTTAGGCGACTTTGTGTTGACTGGTGGGGAACTGCCAGCGATGATGATGATCGATGCCACCGTCCGCTTTGTACCAGGCGTATTAGGCAATGCAGAGTCTGCGGCCACTGATAGCTTTGAAAATGGCTTGTTGAATTATCCAGAATATACCCGGCCGGCAACTTATCGCGGGATGGATGTGCCAGCCGTCTTACAAAGCGGCAATCACCAATTGATCGCGAAGTGGCGGTTGAAAGAATCGTTGCGACGGACTTATCAACGGCGCCCTGATTTATTAGAGGCGATGGATCTGGACAAACATGCGCAAAAGTTGCTTCGTGAAGTGAAAACTGAAGAACACACGAAAACTTTGGAAGCTAAACTTGCTGCTAAACAACCATCACAGCAATAAGATTTGGCGTTTGAGAACATTCTCTCAGACGCTTTTTTGTGACTGAATGTGATATGCTGGCATCAAGGTGATTAAGATGAAGACACGATGGGCATTTCTACCTAGTACTTTAATGTTATGGTTATTCACCCACTTAGCGCAAACACATGGGTTTGATTGGTCGTGGCATTGGTTTGACCTCTATTTATTGTTGAGCTGGCTAGTGTTTGCACCAATGTGTGTGGCATTGTTAACGCGACTTAAAGATGAATCTGCCCGAACCATCAAAGCGCGCCGCAATTTGTATCAGCAAGTCGCGCATAACAGCAAACTCTATCAAGATTTCGTCAATGGGTTTGGCTCAGGATCCAGTTTATGGTTTGAATCTGGGTCGATGGATCAAATCTTTCAAGCTGTGGTTCACTTTGGTTTGAGTGTGCTTGTTCAACTGCTTTCACCGTTGTTGGCAGTCGGATTATTGCTGATTGCAAAACCCGCAAAATAAAAAAGAAGACTCATATGACTAAACCGATGAATCGCCGGAAGCTCTTCTGGTTCGCACTCATCTTAACAATTGTCATTTTAGGCTTCGACTTCACTACTACACCGCAATATTCTCGCTGGGTTCACGGCTTGGAGCTCATCACCATCTTACCGTTGTGGACTTGGTTATTGTGGACGAGCAAGCGTGGTTAATTTTTTAATCGGTTAACTGCAATAGTGTTTGTCAATGACCAACTTTTCTGCTATACTACACTATTGTGATTAGTCACATAACAACGATGTTCCGCTGGCTCAAGGTGGGTGAATGAATGTCGGTATAAGGAGAAGTTTTATTATGACCAAGCAAAACCCATTGATTGAAGAAATCACCAAGTCACAATTGCGTGACGATATTCCAGATTTCCGCCCTGGCGACAGCGTCAAAGTTTACGCTAAGATCGTCGAAGGCGAACGCGAACGTATCCAGTTATTCGAAGGCGTTGTCATCAAGCGCCACGGTACTGGTGTTTCTGCGACTTACACCGTTCGTAAGATCTCCAGCGGCGTTGGTGTTGAACGGACTTTCCCATTACACACCCCACGTGTTGAAAAGATCGAAGTTACCCGTCATGGTCAAGTACGCCGTGCTAAGTTGTACTACTTGCGGGCATTACGTGGTAAGGCTGCGCGTATCAAAGAAAAGCGCCGTTAATCCACTGAAAAGGTCGCAATTGCGGCCTTTTTTTATGCAAGGAGTTTTGTTGAATGGATGATTTGATTTATATTGTGTACTACGCGCACTCGGATTCACCGGTGCGCATCATCAAGGCGTTCCGCTCGCTGACCCGCACCAAAGAATATGTGGGGATGTTGATGAACGCGCCGTTTCCAGGGGAAGACCCTAACGGCTACACATATGCTAGCATTCACTTGAACTAAGGAGATCAAACATGTCACAACCACAAGCAAGACTGGATCGGATCAATGAATTAGCCCACAAAGCCAAAGCTGAAGGGTTAACCGACGACGAGATCAAAGAACGTGCAGAGCTGCGCAAAGCCTATATCGAAGATTTCCGGGCAGGTTTCAAACAACGTTTAGAAACGACCCAATATTTTGATAAAAAAGGTAATGAGATCACACCTGATAAAATCAAAAAAGTGCAACGCGACAACGGCTGGCGGCAAGACTAAAGGAATTTTTAACGATCGGGCTTTCAATGCTGGTCGACGTTTTGTACAATGGTTATTGTCTAATAAGAGGAGGCAGTTTTCGTTATGACATATGTACTCGTATTTGTAATCGGGGCCGCGCTGGGCGTTATCGGCGGTTTCTTCGGTGCCCGTTATTACATGAAAAAATATTTCCAAGATAACCCACCGATCAACGAAGACATGTTGCGCACCATGATGATGCAAATGGGCCAAAAGCCAAGTGCTAAGAAGCTCAATCAAATGATGGCGCAAATGAAGCAAGCGCAAAAAAAGACCAAATAAGCCTTTACGCGTAAGCGACCCGGTGAGCTTTCACCGGGTCTTTGTTTTGCCTTCAATTAATATGAATATATTCATATCAGGATATTCTCGGACGAAAATTAGTCGCGTCCACAAATCGGTATCACTACGGAAAACTAGCCAAGTTGCCGTGCGGCCAGCTTCAGAGATCAGCACAAACCGCTGATGCTCTTCTGCCTAAATATTGAACCAAAGAAGTGTACGCTGTTTCAATATTTGCCGGTGAAATCGGCGCAAGCCGCCAAAAAACGGCGTCGAGCTTTTCTCCGTGCTGTCGATGTGTCTCCACCCTTGAGATTCTGGGTGAGCAAACAAATTACGAGACAAAATAATTCTGTTGAGTGCTGACAAGAACATTGTGAGCTGAACTCATTGAACTTAAACGAACTGCAAACGAGGTGAACTTGTGGGAATTTTTAAAAAATTGGGGTGGTACTTCCGCCAAGAATTCAAGCGCTATGCCATTGGGGTGTTGTGTTTGTTGTTGGTGGCGTCAGTCAACTTGATCCCGCCGAAAGTGATCGGGGCGTTAGTGGATACCATGGCTAAGCGCAATTTAACGATGGATCGCTTGTTGTTGTTCTTAGTGGCCTTGTTATTTGCTGGTATCGGCCAGTATTTGTTCCGTTACGGCTGGCGCAATGCCATTTGGGGCGGTGCCGCTAAACTTGAAAAAACGTTGCGGACGCGGTTGTTTTGGCATTTTATGAAAATGGATGCAACGTTTTATCAAAAACATCGCACAGGGGACTTGATGGCGCATGCCACCAACGACTTGAATGCGATTCAAAACGTTGCTGGCGCTGGGATCTTAACGTTATTTGATTCTGTGATCACCGGCGGGACTACGATCATTGCGATGATCTTTTTTGTGGATTGGCGGTTGACGGTGCTCGCCATTTTGCCGATGCCACTGCTTGCGGTGATGGCGCGGCAACTCGGCATGCGACTACATCACGCCTTTGGCAAAGCCCAAGCGGCGTTTTCACGGTTAAATGATAAAACCCAAGAATCAGTATCTGGGATCAAAGTCATTAAAACTTTTGGCCAAGGTCAAGAAGATACTGCGGATTTCAATCAATTAGTCGATAAAACTGTTGCCATTAACAAACGCGTCAACTTCTTTGATGGGTTGTTTGATCCTACTACCAGCTTGATCATGGGCATGGTGTATGTGATCACCATTATTTACGGGTCGCATTTGGTGATGACCAGCCAAATCACCATTGGTCAATTGGTTTCATTCATTGCTTACGTGGCCGCATTGGTGTGGCCAATGTTTGCCATTGGGCGTTTGTTCAATGTCTTAGAACGTGGGAATGCCTCATATGATCGCATTGACAAGCTGTTAGCTGAAACTAGCAGTATTCAAATTGCCCCACAAGCGATCCAAACGCCTGCACATGGCGATATTCGCTTTAAGATCAATCAATTTTCTTATCCAGATGCCGATACTGCCGCGCTAGTGAATGTGCATTTTACTTTGCCAGCAGGGAAGACCTTAGGGATCGTCGGTCGCGTCGGCGCTGGGAAAAGTACCATTTTCAAATTGTTACTGCGGGAGTTTGATCGCTATGATGGTGAAATCGAATTCGGTGACATCAATATTCGCGATTACAGCTTGGATGCATTGCTCGATGCGATCGGCTATGTGCCGCAAGATAATTTCTTATTCTCGACGACGGTTGCTGATAACATTCGCTTTGCTAGCTATGACAAAGATGCGCAAGCGGTTGAAGCGGCGGCCTCAGAATCTGCCGTGCACGACGACATTTTGAAGTTTACGGCAGGGTATCAAACCATGGTCGGTGAACGTGGGGTTTCGTTATCAGGTGGTCAAAAGCAGCGCCTAGCAATTGCGCGAGCAGTGATCACTAGTCCTGAATTATTGATTTTAGATGATGCGTTGTCTGCGGTTGATGCCAAAACTGAAGCGGCAATTTTGCACAATTTACACAACCAACGTGCAGATAAAACCACGATCATCGCCGCACACCGATTATCTTCAGTGATGCATGCCGATGAGATCCTCGTGTTGGAAGATGGCCATGTGTTAGAACGTGGCACGCACACCCAACTGTTAGCTCATGACGGTTGGTACGCTAAAATGTGGGCGAAACAAGAACTAGAAGCCAAGCTTGGAGGTGACGGCAATGCCTAAATATGAATCAGCATGGGCGCGTAGTATCCCCATGAAAGAACAGTGGCACATTGTTGGTCGCCTGATGCGTTATACCAAGCCTTACAAACGGCAATTTGGCGGTGCCATCGTCGCTGCTGCATTGTTAGCTAGTGTTAACGTCGCGTTGCCATGGTTGCTTCAAGAATTCATGGATCGTTACTTAACGCATCAAACTGCCACCACGCAAATTGTGATAGGCTTTGCGGCTTTATATGCATTCGGCACGATTTTAAAAGCCTTGTTTCAATTCTTCCAGGCATTTTTGTTTGCAATGGGGTCTGAACGCGGGTTAGAAGATGTACGGCGCGACTTGTTTGCGCAACTTCACAAGTTGGGGATGCGCTACTTTGATCAAACCCCAGCTGGTTCGATCGTTTCTCGAGTGACCAATGATACAGCCACTTTATCAGATTTTTGGAATGTGTTGTTGTCGGTGTTAGTCGGGCTATTTTCGGTGGTATCGAGCTTTGTCACGATGTATGTGGTGAATGCTAAAATTGCCTTGATGGTGCTGGCGTTTTTGCCATTGTTGTTATTTGCGATTTGGTATTACAGCCATTACTCCAGCAAAGTCTATCGCCATATGCGAGAGAAACTGTCAGAACTGAACACCAAGTTGAATGAATCGATCGAAGGTATCGGGATTATTCAACAATTCCGTCAAGAAAATCGCATCGCTCAAGAATTTGAAGCTACGAACCAAGAGTATTTGCGCACTCGCACGGCGATGATCCGCGTGAATTCGTTGTTACTCAGTCCGATCATCAACCTATTGTACAGCTTTGCGTTAGTCGCAGTGCTGGCAGCCTTTGGGATCATGTCCATGCATGCTTTCGTCGCGGCTGGGGTGGTTTATGCCTTCACGACTTATGTGTCGAATTTCTTTAACCCGATGACTAACATGATGGATTCATTGTCGAACTTTCAAGATGGTGTGGTCGCAGGATCGCGAATTTTTCGGATTCTAGACAATCAAGAATTTGCCCCAACTTCAAATCCTGGTGCCAGTGCTACACTGACTCACGGGAAAATTGAATTTCGGCATGTGTCGTTTGCTTACGATGGCAAACATGAGATCTTACATGATATTTCCTTTGTCGCCAATCCTGGTGAAACTGTCGCATTAGTTGGGCATACAGGCTCAGGAAAGTCATCGATCATCAATGTGATGATGCGGTTTTATGAATTTGGTCAAGGGGAGATCTTGATCGATGATGTCGATATTCGCGAATACCCGATGGCAGAGCTACGGGCCAAGCTTGGTTTGGTGCTGCAAGATTCGTTCATGTTTTATGGTACCGTGGCCTCAAATATTCGCTTGTTTAATGAGGATATCTCAGATGATCAAATCAAAAAAGCTGCCGAATTTGTGCAAGCCGATCGCTTCATCGACCAACTGCCTGGTCAATACGATGCTAAAGTGATTGAAGGCGGCGCCCAGTTCTCCAGTGGGGAACGGCAATTGATCAGTTTCGCTCGGACAGTCGTGACAGATCCTAAGATCTTGGTGTTAGATGAAGCCACAGCAAACATCGATACTGAAACTGAAGCTGTGATCCAAGAAGGGCTCAAACGGATTCGTCAAGGGCGGACCACCATTGCCATCGCGCATCGCTTGTCGACGATCAAAGACGCGAATTTGATTTTAGTGTTGGATGCGGGTCATATCGTGGAACGTGGAACGCATGATGAATTGTTGGCACAACATGGGCGTTATTATGATATGTATCGCTTGCAAACCGGGATGAGCGATTAAATTGGAATGAACGTGCCATCATCAGATGGCACGTTTTTTTGACGCCAAATTTGACGCCTTGGCGATCCTTGTTAAGCTATGGCTGGAGGTGGTGGGGATGCATTTAGAAATCACCACACCGGCGATCTACAAGCGGACGCATAATCGCTATTATGGCGTGCGTGAAGCGGCGGCGGTGATGGCACTGTGGGCGAATGGCTTTAATTTTAATGGCTGTAGCACACGCTGCGAGTATTGGTGGGTACAATTAGCTGGATTGGGGGTTCAACTCACCTTGTCATTGTTTGACCTGGCGTTGGGGTGGTTCGCTTGGTTATGGACCTTACCGATGCTAAGTTTGACCGTGCGGCGTTATCGTGATGCCGGTGTGTGGTGGCCACTGGCTATGGTGCTACGCGTTTGGTTGAGCCGGTTGCAATGTGAATCAATGACGATGCCGGTTGTGATAATGACGGTAGTGGTAATCGGTGTTAACTGGGGGATCTGCAGTTTGCCGAGTCGGTTGAAGGCGTAAACATTTTCGTCGAGTGACTGCACGGCGAATTTTTTTGGAAGAAGTATGAATATTCGTTGAATAAAAATCAAAACTAGTGTATAGTGTGGCTTATAGAAATTTGGGGAGGAATTCAGTTTTGAAAAAGTTAATGCGTTGGCTGATGGCTTTAGCCGTTGCCATGGTTGCGTTTGTGGGGGTCGCCGCTTCACCGGTTCACGCCGCAGATGACAGTTTGGCAAAGATCAAGGCCAAAGGTACCTTAGTGATGGGTACCAGCCCAGACTACGCCCCTTATGAGTTCCTGGTGAACAAAAACGGCAAGAACCAAGTTGTCGGTATCGACGTGGAAATTGCGAAGAAAATTGCATCAGACATCGGCGTCAAGCTGGTCGTCAAACAAATGGACTTTGATTCGTTGTTAGTCGGCTTGGAAACTCATAAAGTCGATATGGTGTTATCCGCGATGACACCAACGTCTGAACGTAAGCAAAGTGTGGATTTCTCACAGATCTACTACACAGCTAGCCAAGATATCATCGTCAACAAAGCGGATGCTAAAGTTTATAAAAACGCGGAAAGCTTTGTCGGCAAGAAAGTTGGCGCCCAAACTGGTTCCATGCAAGCGGACTTGGTCAAAGATAAAATGACCGACTCCAAGCTGTTGGGCTTAACGAAAGTCACGGACTTGATCCTCGCCTTGAAGTCTCACAAAGTCGAAGGCGTCGTAGCTGAACATCCTGTGGCGCAAGCATATGTCGATCATGACAAACAACTTGCCATCGTGAAGTCAGGCTGGACTTTGGATCCTGAATCCAACGGTCAAGCGATCGGCTTTGCCAAAGGTTCTGACAGTTTAGTCGCAGCCGCTAACAAGTCGATCAACGAGATCAAAAAGCAAGGCTTGATCAAGTCTTACACCAAGACTGCCGGCGACTATATGACCAAAAACACTGCCGACACGTCCATGTTCCACTACTGGAAGTTCTTTGCTAAAGGGATCGAATACACCTTATTGATCACCGCAGTGTCTGTCGTGTTTGGGGTATTGATCGGGACCTTGATGGCGTTGATGCGTTTAGGCAAAAACAAAGTCTTGCACACCATCGCCGTGGCTTACATCGAATTTGTTCGTGGGACGCCATTGATGATCCAAGTGATGTTCGTTTACTTTGGGATCGGGTTGTTTGTCGATGTGCCAGCGTTAACTGCCGGCATTATCGCGGTATCGTTGAACTCTGCTGCTTATGTCGCAGAAATCATTCGCTCTGGGATCGATTCGATCCCAACTGGGCAAACTGAAGCGGCGCGCTCACTGGGCTTATCCACTCGCCAAACCATGACTAGCGTGGTGTTACCACAAGCTATTCGCAACATTTGGCCAGCTTTAGGGAATGAATTTATTTCCTTGATCAAGGAATCATCAATTGTTTCCATCATCGGGGTCACAGATTTGATCTATCAATTGAAGGTCGTTCAAACCGCTACTTATAAAGGGGTCGCACCGATCTTTGTCGCTATGGTGATTTACTTCGTCCTGACCTTCACCTTGTCGAAGATCTTGGGGCATTTTGAAAGGAAGATGCAACATGACTAAACCATTAATTCAAATCAACCATTTGGTCAAGAAATTCGGGGACAACGTGGTGTTAAACGACATCACCGAAACCATCAACCAAGGCGACGTTATTGTCGTGATCGGTGCTTCTGGTGGTGGTAAGTCGACGTTTTTGCGGAGCTTGAACTTACTGAACCAACCGACTAGCGGTGAAATCGAATTTGAAGGCACCAACTTGGTTGGCTTATCGGAAAAAGAACTCGATAAAGTCCGTGAAAAAATGGGCATGGTGTTCCAGCAATTCAACTTGTTCCCGAACATGACGGTACTTGAAAACATCAAGCTGGCACCAATGAAGGTCAAAAATCAAGACGATGCCGCAGCCACGAAGAAAGCCCACGAACTGTTAACGCAAGTCGGCTTGGATGATAAAGCTGATGCTTATCCAACGAGCTTGTCAGGTGGTCAAATGCAACGTGTGGCCATTGCCCGTGCTTTAGCGATGGAACCTGACGTGATGTTGTTTGATGAACCGACTTCTGCGCTTGATCCAGAAATGGTCGGCGAAGTGTTGAAGGTCATGCAAGATCTTGCCAAGTCTGGGATGACCATGGTGATCGTCACTCACGAAATGGGCTTTGCCCGTGAAGCTGCCGATCAAGTTTGGTTCATGGACCAAGGTGTGATCGCTGAAAAAGGCGAACCTGAACAAATCTTCACGGCACCAAAACATGACCGCACCAAAGATTTCTTATCTAAAGTGTTGGCCCAATAATTTTTCAAAACCGCTGATTGTGATCGGCGGTTTTTTTGATGCGTCAAATTCGGCAAATTTGAACTTTTCAGTTACACTCAAGGCAAAGTTTTGGGGGAGCAGGGCAAGGAGGCCTGCATGAAAAAAGTTGCGATTTTGTCGTTATCGTTTTTTACCGTGTTAACTGGTGCGATGTTGGCACCTGCGTTGCCAGCAATTCAACACAGTTACCCTGACATTTCAGCATTTTGGATCCAATCGTTGCTCACGTTGCCTTCTGCGTCGTTGCTTGTGATGCTGTTCATCAGCAGGCGTTTACCTGGGACTAAGAAACAACAAGTCTTAGTCGGTTTGTTGATTTATTTGATCGGCGGGTTATTACCATTGATGGCGATGCCTTTCGTTGGATTAGCGATCGCGCGGTTAATTTCAGGTTTTGGCCTGAGTTTATTTGCGGGACCGGCGATCAGCTTGATCGGCGAACATTATCCAGAAGCGTCGACGCGGCGGCAACTGTTAGGTTGGGCATCGGCAGTCACTTCTGCTGGAACGGTGTGCGCCGTATCGCTAGCAGGTTGGTTGGTGAGTTTCGATTGGCATTGGGTGTTTGCCTTGTATGGCAGTGCCATCGTGCCGGTGATTTTAATTTGGCGGTGGTTGCCTGAAAGGCCAAGTACTTCAACAAACCGCGACAAAAGCTTTAAACTGACTGGTCGACTCGCCATCACTTATGGCTTGAATCTCTTTTGGAATGCGTTATACTTTGTGATCCCGACCACCGTTCCATTTTATTATCAAACGTGGTTACATGATTCAAATCCTGCGCATGCGGGGATATTGATGGCAGGGGTCTCAGCAGAAGCGTTGGTGGTGGGGATGAATTATGCTCACATCAAGGCGTCACCGCAGCGAAAACTGATCACGATTTTCGCGGATCTGGTGCTAGCAGGCAGTTGTTTATTGTTGCGGTTGCCGATTTTAACGATGATGTTTGCCGGCCTTGGCGTTGCGATGGCGATGCCGGTGTTCAACGAACGGGTCATCGCGCAAACTTCACCAGCTGATCGCGACCATGCGTTGAGTATCGGCTATGCGATGGTGTTTGCTGGGCAATTGGTGTCGCCATTTATTTTCAGTTCCTTGAACATCAGTCAACGGTTGTGGGAATTGACAGGTACCGCGTTGGTGTTCGGCTTGCTGGCATTGCGTCGCCGCCTGCAGGTTGCGGCGCCTTAAACAATTGAGTACAATAGTAAGCAAACAATTGTTTGTGGGAGGCAAGAACGTGGCGTCAGAACACATTGAACACAAATTAGCGTTATTACCTGATTTGCCAGGCAGTTATCAAATGAAAGACGTCAATGGCAAAATTATTTATGTGGGTAAAGCCAAGAACTTGAAGAACCGTGTCCGCAGCTACTTCAAATCTTCACATGATGGCAAAACTGCCCAGTTGGTGTCTAATATTGCCGATTTTGATTACATTGTGACTTCCAGTGACAAAGAAGCGTTTTTGCTGGAAATCACCTTGATTCAAAAGTGGCAACCTTACTACAACATCAAACTGAAAAAAGGTACCGGCTATCCTTATATCAAGATCACCAATGAACGCGATCCGAAAATGGAGATCACCGGTGACATTAAAAAAGACAACGCCTATTACTTTGGCCCTTATCCGAATGTTTATGCGGCACAAGAAACCATGCATTTTTTGCAAAAGGTCTATCCACTCAGGCGCTGCAATGGCTATCAAGGCCGGCCATGTTTGTATTATCATATGGGTCAATGTCTCGGGGCGTGCTGGCGAGAAGTCCCCAAAGCCGAATATGATGCGCAAATCGTCAAGATCAAAAGTTTCTTAGATGGCAACACGGCTAAAATCGTCAAGCAATTGAATCATCAAATGACGACAGCAGCAGAAAATTTGGAATTTGAACGTGCCGCAGAAATTCGCGACCAACTTAAATACATCGACATCACCGTTGAAAAGCAAAAAATCATTTCCAATGACAAAACTCAGCGGGATATTTTCAACTTTTACATGGACAAAGGCTGGTTGTCGATTCAGATCTTCTTCATTCGCCAAGCACGGTTGATGAAGCGGGAAAGTCGCTTGTTTCCGATCACGGGTTCGGCTGATGAAGAATTCGAATCGTTTATTTTGCAGTTCTACCAACGTAAAAATGCGGTCCAACCTAAAGAAGTGCTGGTTCCTAAAGGCATTGACGCTGACTTATTAGAATCGGCCTTGAATATTCCAGTGCGGATCCCGCAGCGTGGCGAGAAGAAATCGTTGATGGATCTTGCCCATCAAAACGCCCAACTCAAGCTGGAAGAGAAGTTCCGCTTGCTTGAATTAGACAATCGCACCACAGTTGGCGCTAATAATGAAATTTTTGATGCGTTAGGGTTGCCGCATGGGCATGTGATGGAAGCTTTTGACCACTCGCATATTCAAGGGGCAGATCCGGTTTCGGCGATGGTGCAATATGTCGATGGGCAACCAGAGAAAACTAACTACCGCAAATATAAACTGGCACAAGACGAAGGGGACCATTCCGCTAACGAAGATGCCAACACCCGCGAAGTGATCCGTCGCCGTTATTCGCGTTTGTTGAAAGAACACGCTGCTTTGCCAGATCTGATTTTAATGGATGGCGGGACGATCGAAATGAACGCCGCCAAAGACGTGTTGGAAAACGAATTAAACCTTGATATTCCAGTTGCTGGCATGGTCAAAAACAACAAGCATAAGACCGCGGCGTTGTTATTTGGGGACTGGGATGAACCGCGCGATCTCGATCCGAAATCTCAAGGCTTTTACTTGTTGGAACGGATCCAAGAAGAAGTGCACCGCTTTGCCATCACTTTCCATCGGCAACTCCGCAATAAGAATTCTTTAGCTTCGCGCTTGGAAACAATCACTGGTGTGGGACCACGCACTCGGGTGAAGTTGCTCAAAGCATTCAAAACTGTCAATCACATTAAAGAAGCTAGCGTTGAAGACATTCAGGCACTAGGAATTTCTAAGACGGTGGCCCAAGCGGTGAAAGTATCACTGCAAGGTGACTAATGCAAAAATGATCCGCAACTGTGTCAGTTGCGGATCATTTTATTTGGCGGCGAGCTGATAGCTAGTCGCCATCAACGTCATTAATTGTTCAGTTGAGACGGCACCATCTAAAACGACAGTAAACCAGCTTTTCTTATTCATGTGATAGCCTGGTAAGTAGTTGATGCCATCGACTTGAAGGGGGTCGGCCATGCGTAAGTCCAAGATCTCAAGCGGCTTTTTGCCGGTACGGTTGATGCGGTCAGGCTGCACCGTGAGGATCGCGGCAAACCATTTCTTAGAATCGGTGCGGCGAAAAACGGCATTGGTCGGAAACTTTGCCCATAAAAATTCTGGCGTTAAGTCATAAACTTGGGCAATTTTGTCAATGAGTTCAAGGGTTTGTGCTTGGTGGTAGACGGAGCCTTGCGTAAAGCAAGCATCACGCATATCAGTGAGCGTCGCGATCACTGTTGCTCGTACTTTTGCCACAAACGCACCAGTTGCTGACGGCTGCAAAAACAAGGTGTAAGGCGCTTGGGCGGCTTCGTCGAATACCGTACAAGAGACGGTATCACCAAGCACGGCAACTCTCAATGTGAAGTCAGGCATCAAGGTCGTGGACCACTTGCCATTGACAAAACCGTATTTTTTCAAGGCAGCCGCATTCGCATGCCAGTTTTTAAATAAAGGATCGATCAAATTATTCATCATGAAATTATTGTATCACTTGCAAGTCACGATGTTCACGCGTAAAATACGGCATGATTTATCAGAGGAGTGATGCAGTCTTGGAGAAAATTAAAAGTCGTTTGGATGCCTTTGCTGATGGCATCATGGCGGTGATCATTACCATCATGGTGTTAAACATCGCGCCAGTACTCCATGATTCATGGGCGAATTATTTGGTGTTAGGCAAACATATCGGGATTTTTTTGATCAGTTTCATTTTCGTGGCCAACATTTGGTATCAGCATGCCACTGTGTTTGCCGAAATTGAAACCATCACCTATCGCATCGTGATTTTTGATTTGATCTTTCTTGCGTTTTTGGCCTTGATGCCATTGTTCACCAATATGATGACTGCCAACACTACCCGCATCACGGTGCTTGCTTATGGTGGCTTGCAATTTCTGGTGAATATGATGTTTCGCTATTTGTCTCGGATCATCGTCCACTTGCAATATGACGACAAAGACGCCATGCAAAAGGTTTACCAAAAAATCTATGGCAATGCCAACTTATGGCTTGATGCTTTAGCGACATGGGATCTTGTCGTTGCGTGGTTCCTCCCCAAAATCGCGTTGGTGTTTTACTTAGCTTATCCGATTTTGACTTTCTTCTTGAATGCCCAAGCGCGACAAGAAATGTATGATGTCGAAACTTTACCTGAAGAACAACAACAAGATGTCGCAGCGTTCAATACTAGCGAGTTAAAAGATTTCCGCAAGGCGCAACAAGCGATCATGAATACTCGTGGTGAGTCAAAAACTGACGACATGGCACAAACGCCGACGGTCAATTGGCAACATTGGTTGGATCAAAGTATCGATCCGCGTAAACGTGAACGGATCTTGCAACGTTATGGGCGCTCAACGCCGGAACAACAAGCCCAATTGAGAGATTGGTTTGCTGATTATCATCGTAACGATCGCCATGGGAAACGCGAAAATCGCCATTAATTTAAAAATGTCCTGATCGTCAACTCAGCGATCAGGACATTTTACTTGATTTACAAACGTGGGAGATCTTTATTCATCAATAATTCATCATGGATGGGAATGCCATCATTGCCGATTTCAGGAACTGTTGGCTTCAGGGTGCGGGCAGTATCCACAGAACCGCGGATCACCTTGGCAAAGCGGTAGCCGTGTTTTTGATAAAAACGCATGGCT
This sequence comes from Lacticaseibacillus porcinae, assembly GCF_003946305.1. Lineage (GTDB taxonomy): Bacteria > Bacillota > Bacilli > Lactobacillales > Lactobacillaceae > Lacticaseibacillus > Lacticaseibacillus porcinae. Next base: position 172,744 of record NZ_RHNS01000001.1, on the reverse strand, counting down.
TCGAGATTGTCGTTGGTGGTGGTGGCGACCATTTTGGTGAGGCCAGTGGCTTGGGCACGAGCTTCAGCGGCCGCCATTAACTTGGTACCGATGCCTTGATTAGGCTGCACAGAATTCAACGAGACAATTTCCATGGCGTTGCCGTGGACGGTATAAGTGATCAAGCCCACCACTTCATTGGTTTCAGTGATGGCGACGATGCCGTTGAGATCAGCTAGGTGATATTCACCAGAGGAAACCACCATGGTGTCGCTTTGCCAGTGATCTTTGAAGAAGGTTCTGGCTTGGTCTTGCCAGGCATCCATTTTTTCATAGCGAATATTCATTACAAACTTCCTTTCACGATGACGCTAGTATAACATAGTCGCATGACGAAGATAGCGTTGTCATCGAACCGTAACCGTGATATGCTCGATGCAATTTCTTAAAGAGGCGATCATATGCAAGTTCCAGCTTCAACCAATCGTTTCCGCTTTGATCATTGGCATCTGAAAGATTTGCCACAAGCACAAGTTTTGTGGGGAGATTCTCAAGTTACCGCGCTGATTTCCAAAAATGGCTTCAGTCCTGGCATGATCAAAGCACGATTACAATTTGAATGTGACAGTGAACAAAACGATGCAGTTGAATACTGGCCATTGTTCACGCTGACAGGGGATTTCATCGGTGTTTGTGGGTTGCACCAGCAACGCCCAGGGACTTACGAACTCGGTTATCACTTGCGGCCAAAATACTGGCATCAAGGCATCGCCACTGAGTCCGCACGGCAAGTGATTCAGTTTGCTCGTGAACAATTGCATGCAGACCACTTGATCGCCGGACATCAACCCGCAAATCTTGCGTCACGACATGTGATCGAAAAACTGGGCTTCAGCTATATCGGCGATGTGATGTATCCACCAACCGGGATCGCTTCGCGCACTTATGAATTAAAACTATAAAAAATCCACCTCGCAAAAGGTGGATTTTTTATAATGCTCATGATTAAGCATTTTCTTTAGCAACTGGACGCCAGATCCCTAAGATGACCCCGGCGATCACAGCACCAATGACTAATGACATGATGAAGCCGAACTTTTGATTGGTCAAAGCTAACGCGACGATCCCACCATGAGGCGCAGGAACGTTCACATGCCAAAGTTGCGTCAAACCACCGGCAATTGCAGAACCGATGACAGAAGAGCCGATAATGTGGACTGGATCAGTCGCAGCAAATGGGATCGCGCCTTCAGTGATGAAGGTTAAACCTAAGACATAGTTGGTGATCCCAGAGTTACGTTCAGTGGCAGTGAATTTCTTGGGGAAGAAGGTGGAGGCAATGGCAATGGCCAAAGGTGGGATCATCCCGCCGATCATGACCGCCGCCATCCAGCGACCATCTTTAAAGTTAGAGGCTTGGTAGATCCCAATGGCAAAAGTGTAAGCCGCTTTGTTGAAGGGACCGCCCATATCGATGGACATCATCGCGGCTAAAATCACACCGACGATGATTGCATTCCCTGTGCCCATGCCTTCCAAGAAGCCGATCAATGCACCGTTGATCGCGGCAAAAATCGGGTTGACGATGAAGAACATGATCAAACCCATCAATGCCAAGCCGATGACTGGATAGATCAAAATGGTTTTCAAACCGTCAAGTGAATGTGGTAAGCCGGCAAATAACTTCTTTAAGCCAACGATCATCCAACCAGCAATGAACCCAGCAGCAAGGCCGCCGATAAAACCGGCAGGGTTTTGCGCTTTAACCACAGAAGCAGCGGCTAATGTCGCCATATAACCGCCGACAAACCCTGGCATCAAGGCTGGACGATCGCCAATCGAAACGGCGATATACGCGGCTAACACTGGAACTAAGAAGGAGAAGGCGTAGTTCCCTAAGTTGTTGGTGAAAGTGAAGGCCATGGAGTGGGCGCCGAACCAGTTTTCAAATAAGAAACTCAGCGCCATGATGATCCCACCGCCGACAACGAATGGTAACATGTTAGACACACCATTCATGAGGTCTTGGTAGATCTTGTTCCAAGTGCTCTTTTGTTCGCCGTCATCAGCTTGCGCAACTGCACCGCCTTCAGCGTGATAAATCGAACCTTTTTGATCCAAAGTTTCTTGAATCAATTCTTCAGGCTTTTTGATGCCGTCGATCACTGGACGGTTCAATAAATGTTTGCCATCAAAACGCGCCATTTCCACTTTTTTGTCGGCAGCGATGATGACCCCTTCAGCTTTGGCAATTTCAGCGCTTGAAAGCAAGTGCTTCACACCTTCAGAGCCGTTGGTTTCGACTTTGATGTCGACACCCATTTTTTCAGCAGTTTCTTTCAAAGCGGCTTCAGCCATATAAGTATGGGCGATGCCAGTTGGGCAAGCAGTGACGGCGACGATATAAGGGCGATCAGCAGGGGAGGTTGCGGCAGCGGCAGCTTGGACTTTTGCTTGTTCAGCTTCCTCATCGGCTTTGTCTTTTGCCTCTTTAGCCGCTTGTGCATCAGAAAACAGTTTTTGCACGTCGTCAGGTGTTTGCGCTTGCTTCAAAGCCGCGACTAAATCTGGATTGATCAATAAACTACTTAAAGCGGCGAGGGCTTGCAAGTGCGTGTTGTTGGCGCCTTCAGGAGCGGCGATCATGAAGAACAAGTGTACTGGCTGGCCATCTAAGGCGTTGAAGTCAACACCTGCATTACTTTTGGCAAATAATACCGTGGCGCGCTTAACCGCAGCGTCTTTAGCATGAGGCATCGCGATGCCATCACCGATACCAGTGGTGGATTCTGCTTCACGTTTTAAAATGTCGGCGCGATACAAGTCTAAATTATCAATAATACCTTGTTCTTGGTACTTGGCAGTCATTTCATCGATCACACCAGCTTTATCAGTGGCTTTGAGATCCATGATCATGACGTCTTTAAGTAGTAATTCTCGAATGTCCATGAGGTCCTCCTAAAGTTTTTCGACAGTAATGGTTTGATAAACGGCATCGATTTTGGCTTTGTCGGCTAAATCGATGGAAAAAGCAGTGGCAGAGCCGCAAGCTAACGCCATTTTGAATGCTTCGATCGCGTCGTTAGTTTGGGCCAGCGTGCCAGTGAAGCCGGCTAACATTGAATCGCCAGCACCGACAGAGTTCTGCACTTTGTCTGGTTTGCAGAAGCCGTGATAAGCAGCGTCTTTGGTGATCATCAAGGCGCCTTTGCCAGCCATTGAAACTAACACATGTTGCGCGCCAAGGCCTAACAATTTGCGACCGGCTTCAGCAGTTGCTTCAAAGCTTTGATATTCAGCATCGCCGAAGAGTTCCGCGAGTTCATGGTGATTAGGTTTAACGACATAAGGATGATCCGCTAAAGTATCCAGCAATGCTTGACCAGTGGTGTCGATCACGAAATCTGCGCCAGCGGCTTGAATGTCAGGGATCAAATCGCGGTAGAAGGTTTCGGGCAAGCCTGCAGGTAGCGATCCTGCCATCACCACCACATCACCTTTTTGCAGGCGATGTTTCAGTTTGGAACGAAAGGCGTTGACTTCATCTGGACGAATCGTCGGACCAGCGGCGTTGAGTTCAGTTTCTTGATCCGCTTTGAGTTTGACGTTGATGCGGGTGTCGTCGGCAACTTTGGTGAAATCAGTTTTCAAGCCAAGGGCGGCAAGACGATCTTGTAAAAACTTCCCGGTAAACCCACCGGCAAAGCCTAAAGCAATCGATGGCAGGCCAAGTTGTTCGAGAATGCGTGAGACGTTGATGCCTTTGCCACCTGGGAGTTTGTGATCAGATTCAAGCCTGTTGACTAAGCCAAGTTCTAGCTTAGGCAGGCCGATAACGTAATCAATGGAAGGATTTAAAGTAATGGAGTAAAGCATGTTAGACCTCCTGAATATTAGGGTAATCGGCGTAAACCGGTGATAATTGCGCAAGTGATGGGGTTAAAATCACGACTTGATTGATTTTGGCGAATAAGGCATTGGAAACTTCACCAAATTTGCTCGCATCGGCCAAAACCACAGCGGTGTGGGATTGATTGATCGCAGTGGTTTTGACGACGGCTTCTTCAGCGTCTGGCGTGGTCAAACCGAATTTTGGATGAATGCCGTTAGTGCCTAAGAAGGCATAATCGAAATGACGTTTTTGCAACCCGCTGACCGTTTCTGCACCAACCGTTGCTTTGGTGGCAGATTTGATTTTGCCGCCTAATATGTAAGCTTCGATGTTGGCATCCGCTAATGCCGAGGCATTATCAACGCCAGTGGTCACGACAGTCACATCGCGGCCGGCTAGCATTGGGATCATTTGCGCCGTGGTGGTGCCAGCATCTAAGAAAATGCAAGCATGCGCTGGCACCATCGCTGCTGCTGCTTTGGCAATTTGTGCTTTAGCAGTTAAATGTTGCGTGGCTTTTTCTTGAACGCTAGGTTCGCTTTTAGTTTGGGGTAAGCGTTCGGCACCACCATGGATGCGGCGGAGTTTACCAGCGTCTTCTAGTTCGCCGAGATCACGGCGGATGGTGGATTCAGAAGCGCCTAAAGCCGTCATCAGATCTTTCAATTTAACGACTGGTGTTTGTTCCAGTTGTTCTAAGATAAAGCGCTGTCGTTCTTCTGTAAGCATTTGCATTCACCTCACAACCATTAGTATACGCAGCAACCGGTCAAAAGCAAGCCTTTTCTTTCAAAAACATTCAAAAAATCGTTCAGAAGCATTCAATTGCGTTTTTGTACCCACAAATTACTGCAAACCCTTTCATTTGTGGGTACAAATATGGTACGCTACTGGTATTAAGGGGGAATGCTTTATGGGCAAATTAGGTGTCTCGGTTTATCCCGAACGCTCCACATATGAAAAAGATGCAGCCTATTTAGAATTAGCGGCTGCTAACGGCTTCAAGCGTGTGTTCACGTCACTTCTGGAAATCAAAGGCGATCAAGACCAAGTGGTTGCTGGTTTCAAGAAGGTGATCACCAAAGCTAACGACTTGGGTATGGAAGTGATGGTCGACATCAACCCAGCGCTATTTAAGCAACTTGGTGTCACTTATGATAATTTGAAATTCTTCCAAGATCTTGGGGCGTATGGTGTGCGTTTGGACCTTGGTTTCACTGGTGCTGAAGAAGCAGCGATGACGCGCAATGAATATGGCATTAAAATTGAAGTCAATATGTCACAAGGGACGCATTATATTGATAACATCATGAGCTTCAATCCCAACCGTGAGAATTTGTTGGGGTCGCATAACTTTTATCCTCATCGCTTCTCAGGCCTTGGCCAAGCATTTTTTGATCGGGCGACGAAGATGTACACCGATTACAACTTGAATACAGCGGCGTTCATCAACTCACAAGCTGCCACCTTTGGACCTTGGCCGACGCAAGATGGGTTATGTTCACTGGAAGCACATCGTGACTTACCAATTGCCACACAAGTTAAACATTACCTATTATTAGGGAGTATCGATGACATTATCATCGGCAATGCTTATGCCAGTGAAGCAGAACTCAAAGCTGCGCATGAGGCCTTTACGGCGCCATATCCGGTGCTAAAAGTGATTCCTGACGCCGAAGCCACTGACCTCGACAAAGAATTGTTGTTTGACAATCAACATTCCTACCGTGGCGATGCTTCTGAATACTTGTTGCGTTCCACACAAACGCGTGTGAAGTATGCGGATCGCGACTTTGCGCCGCATCACACCGTTGACATCAAACGCGGGGATGTGCTGATCGACAACAACGGCTACGGGCAATATAAAGGTGAAACTCAAATTGCCTTGCAAGCCATGCCTAATGATGGTCGCGTGAATGTCGTCGGCCAGATTCATCCTGATGAATTGTTCTTATTAAGTTACTTAAAACCTTGGAGCGGCTTCCGCATGAGTGAAGCTTAACTCAGCATTTGACCCACAGCATCGTGTGTGATGTTGTGGGTTTTTGTATGCTTGACACATGACAAATACACACGCTTGTTTGCCGTGACCGCCATTTCTGGTATACTGATGACAGATTGCCAACATTGCATGGTTGGCGCAACTCGGATATGATAGATGGATTGTCGCAAAAGACATCCAGGGAGGATTTTATGTTTGTCGATCAGGTAACAGTTGAAGTACAAGCCGGAAAAGGCGGAGATGGGATGGTGGCATTCCGTCATGAAAAGTTCGTGCCATTCGGCGGCCCTGCAGGCGGTGATGGTGGCCGCGGTGGGAGTATTATTTTTTATGTGGATGAAGGCTTGCGGACATTGATGGATTTTCGTTATCAACGCCACTTCAAAGCCAAGTCTGGTGGCAACGGCCAAGGCAAGCAAATGTATGGCCGCAAAGCCGAAGACATGCGCGTCGCGGTGCCTGCTGGGACCACTGTCACTGACGCAGATTCGCATGAATTGATCGGCGACTTGACTCACCCTGGTGAAGAATTAGTAGTTGCTCGTGGTGGTCGCGGCGGTCGTGGGAACGTGCATTTTGTTTCACCAAAAAACACCGCCCCTGAAATCGCAGAAAATGGGGAACCTGGGGTCCATCGCTATGTGCAACTGGAACTCAAAGTTTTAGCTGACGTTGGGTTAGTCGGCTTCCCATCTGTCGGGAAGTCCACCCTTTTGTCAGTGGTGACCTCTGCAAAACCAAAAATCGCGGCTTATCAATTTACCACCTTGGTGCCAAACCTCGGAATGGTGAAGCTAGATGACGGCAATGATTTTGTCATGGCTGATTTACCTGGGTTGATCGAAGGGGCATCAACTGGAGTCGGTTTAGGGATCCAATTCCTGCGCCATGTGGAACGGACACGAGTCATTTTACATTTAGTCGAAATGGATCCAGATGATGGTCGCGAACCGATTGATGATTACCATCAGATCCGCCAAGAATTGGCGACTTATGATGATACGATCTTGGAACGTCCACAATTAGTCGTTGCCACCAAGCTTGACTTGCCAGGCGCACAAGAGCGCTTTGAAACCTTCAAAGCCCAATTGCTTGAAGAAGGCGTCAAGGCTGAAGATATCTATGAAATTTCTAGTATTACCCATACTGGTGTCCAAGAATTGATGCGCGCCACCAGCGTTGCCTTGCAATCTGCACCAGCGTTTGCACCGAAATCTGAAACGACAGTCGACTATGAATACTTGGCCGATGCCGATAAGATCAAAGTTGAACGCGATGATGATGGGACCTTCATTTTGTCAGGCAAAGCGCTTGAACGTGTTTTTGCGATGGCAAACTTGGATCACGACGATGGCGTGGTGCGCTTTGCGCGTCAATTACGGCGTTTAGGTGTTGATGATGCGCTGCGTGAAGCTGGCGCAGAACAAGGTGATATGGTTGCCATCGATGATTTCACCTTTGAATTTGTGGAGTAAGTTTTAATGGGGTGTTGATTTGGCGATGAAACGCAGTAAACCAAGGCGTTACATCACAGGCTTTGACGGATTGCGTACCATTGGGGTATTAATGGTGATTTTGTATCACCTCCGGCCAGATATTTTTCGTGGCGGGTATCTCGGGGTGCCAATTTTCATGGCGGTTTCTGGGTATTTGATCACTGATGGCCTGTTGTTGCAGTTGGATCGAACGGGAAAAATCGACTTTAAAACCTTTTTCCTCAAACGGATCCGGCGACTTTATCCAGGATTGATCGCGGTGTTGTTTGCGACCAGCGCGTATATCGCATTGTTTGCGCATAACTTTTTACACAACTTGCACTTGATGGTGTTGTCGAATTTGTTTTATGTGTACAACTGGTTTCAAATTGCCCATGGCGACTCATATTTTACGCGATTTGCCAATAACGAATCGCCGTTCACCCATTTGTGGACGTTGTCGATTGAAGGACAGTATTACTTGATTTGGCCGTTTCTGGTGCTAGGGCTGGTGTTACTGGTGAAAAATCGCGGCAGGATCTTTAATGTCGTGATGTTGTTGGCAGTCGTGTCAGCGGTGTGGATGTTTATTTTGTATCATCTCACCATGACCAGTCCGCAAGCAGATCCGAGTCGGTTGTATTACGGGACAGATACCCGAGCGTTTTCGATTTTGTTAGGGGCAGCGTTGGCCTTCATTTGGCCGTCGGTGCATTTGTCAGAACATATTGGTCGCCAGCAATCGCGGGTTTTAGACGGGATCGGTGTGGTGGCAAGTGTTGGGATGTTGATCTTAATGTTTGCCTTAGATGCCCAGTCGTCATTTCTGTATCAAGGCGGGATGTTCATCTTTTCCTTGTTAGCGACGTTGCTAGTCGCAGTAGTCGCACATCCTGGTGCACATTTTGATCGGTTTTTGACGAATCCTTTCTTCACTTGGGTCGGCAAGCGGTCTTATGGCCTATATTTGTATCAATTCCCAGTGATGATCTTTTTTGAAACGCGATTTGGCAACATCGCCGATCACCCGTTGTTATATCCGATCGTCGAAGCTGTGTTGATCGTGGTGATCAGCGAGTTGAGCTATCGCTACATTGAAACCCCACTAGCACATTTCGACTATCACCAAACGCGGCAGTTCTTATTGGATCTGGTTCGTGGCCGCACTCATGGCGCGCAACGCATTGTGCCATTGCTTGCAGCGGTGATTTTGATCATTGGGATGGCTGGTGTCGTCATGGCGCCGTCAGCGAAATCGACTGCTGATACGTCACCATTAGCCAAGCAGCTGCAAAAAAACAAAACTGATGCCAAACAACAAAAAACTGCTGAAAAAAAAGCCCGTCAACAAAATGCGGCTAGCTTGAAAGCAGCGAAGAACCGTTCGGCGTCGATCAGTTTGTCACAATCACAAAGTGCTGCCGAAGAATCCAAAGCCAAAACCCATCCAGTCAATACTGAGTTTGAAAAGTATGGCTTGACGCAAGTGCAATTGCAAAAAGCCCAAACCTTGCAAGTCACAGCGATCGGGGATTCGGTGATGCTTGATGGCAAGCCGTTGTTGCAAAAACTGATGCCACATGCTTTTGTTGACGCGGCCGTATCGCGGCAAATGGTTGCGACGATCGGCACCGTGCAACATTATGCTGATACTGGGGTATTAGCCAACCAAGTGTTGATCGGCCTTGGGACCAATGGCCCATTTTCCAATGGTGACTTTGATAAAATGATGGCGATCATCGGCGACAAGCGGCAAGTTTACTGGATCAATGTCCATGTGCCGACCCGCACTTGGCAAAATCAAGTGAATGCCCAATTGAAGCAAAAAGCCACGCAATATCACAATTTACATGTGATCGATTGGTATGGCACTGCCAATGGTCATCCTGATTGGTTCTATCGCGATCAAGTGCATATGAATCCAACTGGGAATCCTTATTACGCTAGCTTAATTGTCAAAGCATTGGTGCAATAACTCACAAAACGGGACAGAAATAAGGTCCCGTTTTCTTATGCCTTGAGTGGGTATGGTATACTAATTTGTTGTATCGATAATCGTGAGCTGGCGTTGCGTTTAACGTCAGTCATCAAAACATAACTATTAAATGAAGGAAGGACACCATGGAAATTGAATTCTTAGGGACCGGCGCAGGTTCTCCAAGCAAAACGCGCAATGTGTCAAGCTTAGCTTTGAAGCTGTTAGATGAACGCAACGAGGTGTGGTTGTTTGACTGCGGCGAAGGCACCCAACATCAAATTTTAAAAACGGCGATCCGTCCTCGTAAAGTCACCAAAATTTTTATTACGCATTTACATGGCGACCATATTTTTGGGTTGCCAGGCTTTTTGGCGAGTCGTGCGAATCAAGGCGGTGAAGAACCGCTGACGATTTACGGCCCTGAAGGCATTGAACGTTTTGTCCGCACCAGCCTACAAGTGACCCAAACTCGCTTACCTTATAAATTGAATTTCAAATTATTGTCTAACCCTGGGGTGATTTTTGAAGATACCACGTTTAAGGTATCGTTTGACACGTTAGATCACCGGATCTTAAGCTTCGGCTATCGCATTGAAGAAAAAGCACATGAAGGGGTCTTGCTGGTCGACAAAGTTAAAGCCGCAGGGATTCCTAGCGGTCCTGTGTATGGGCAACTCAAAGCTGGCAAAACCGTGACTTTAGCAGATGGCCGCGTTGTCAACGGTCAAGATTTCATCGGTCCGGCACAACCTGGTCGTACGTTAGCGATTTTAGGGGATACCCGTAAAACACCGCATACCTTAAGCTTAGCCAAAGACGTGGATGTGTTGGTCCATGAAAGCACCTTTGGCCCTGACGAAGCAAAGCTTGCTCGGCAATATTATCATGCAACGAACTTGCAAGCCGCGCATTTAGCGCATGACGCCGGTGCCAAGAGATTGTTGCTGAATCACATTTCCGCGCGATACTTAGGCAAAGGTGTGGTGATGTTAGAAAAATCTGCCCAAAAAGTGTTCCCTAACACCCATGTGGTGCATGATCTTGAAGCCATTGATGTGCCTTTTGCCAAGGAGAACGGTCATGTTAACCAATAAAATTGTGGTGGTCACCGGCGGGTCGTCTGGTTTGGGCAAAGCAATCGCCTTACAAGCCGCGCGCAAACACGCAACTGTCGTGGTGCTTGCCCGCAATCTTGTGGCTTTGCGCCATGTGCAAGCACAAGCGTCAGCTTTATCAGGACGGCCTGCATTTGCATATGCCGTTGATGTCTCAGATCCCACAAGCATTGATGCGTGCGTCAAGCGCCTGCGTGAGGAAGTCGGCATTCCTGATGTGCTAGTCAATGCAGCTGGTTTCGGCCGCTTTGAAAATGCCCTTGATACGGATTTCAAAGTGGTGCAAAAAATGTTTGCCACCAATGTGTTAGGGTTAATGTATTTGACGCAAGTGGTAGGGCGCATGATGATCGATCAACATGCTGGCCATATCATCAATGTGGCTTCAATGGCAGGGTTGATGGCGACACCGAAATCTGCAGTTTATGCGGCGACCAAGTTTGCAGTGGTGGGCTTTGATAACGGTTTGCGACTTGAATTAAAGCCTTTTGGGGTGAAAGTCACCACAGTTAACCCCGGTCCTATCAATACAAACTTCTTTAAAGTGGCCAACGCGACGGCTTATCAACACAGCGTGCAAGCCATCGCGCTAGATCCTGACCGCCTCGCCCAACGCATTGTACAAGCAATGGGGCATTCAGTGCGTGAAATCAATGCGCCACGCTTCATGGCAATTGCAGCCAAAGGCTATACGTTAATGCCACATGTTGGTGATTGGTTAGCAGGCGGCGTGTTTAATCGAAAGTAGGCAAAGTTATGAAACAACAACAGCGTTTGATCGTTGGGATCGTCTTAACCTTAGTGTTAATTATTTTTGCGTTGTTAAATGGACAAAGCGTCACAGTTAATTTCTTTGGCGCGATGGTGCATTGGCCGCTGATTGTGGTGATCGTAGTTTCTGTTTTGATCGGTGCCGTCATTGCTTGGCTTGCATCAAAAAGTTGGGGCAGCAAACCTAAATCCCCTAAAAAGTAACTGTGGCAGACTGAAGCGTATGCTTTGGTCTTTTTTAATGCGCTCAGCCTTACGACGGAGGCAAAAATCAGTCGTAGGCAGAAGCAAAAAGACTGTCTTTGACCTTTATTGACCAATGAATTCTTGGTATAATAAAAGCATCCAAAAACAGTAAAGGAGCAACGTGATGAATCCAGATAAATTCACCCAAGCGGTCACTGAAGCGATCGCCCAAGCGCAACAAATTGCCCAAGTACGCCACCACCAAGACATCGATATTCCTGAATTATTTAAGAGTTTGGTGCAGCCTAACACGTTTGCCACCCAAGTCTTTCAAGAAGCCGGCCTTAACATTGACGGGTTGAACGCCACAATCGACAAAGCTTTGGACGATGAACCGGTGGTCGAAGGTAATACCCAATATGGTCAAAACATGAGTCAAAACTTGTATCAATTGATGCAAGCTGCCGATCGCATTCGCGGAGAGCTTGGGGATGAGTACATCGCCACTGAAGCGGTGGTATTGGCCTTGTTTGATCAAAAGTATTCTGCAATCACCAAGTACTTAACCGATAACGGCGTCACTGAAAAGAAGCTTCGTCAAGTGGTTGAAAAACTCCGTGGCGGCGCCAAAGTCACCAGCAAAAACGCAGAGAACAATTATCAAAGCTTGAAGAAATACGGCACAGACCTGGTGCAACAAGCGCGCTCTGGGAAAATGGATCCGATTATCGGTCGTGATGAAGAAATTCGCAACGTGATCCGCATTTTGTCGCGGAAAACTAAAAACAATCCAGTGTTGATCGGCGAACCTGGCGTCGGGAAAACCGCCATCGTTGAAGGTTTAGCCCAACGGATCGTCCGCCAAGACGTCCCAGACAACCTTAAAGATAAAACCATCATCTCACTTGATATGGGGAGTTTGCTCGCCGGGGCGAAATACCGCGGTGAATTTGAAGAGCGCTTCAAAGCGGTATTAAAAGAAGTCCAAAAATCTGAAGGTCAGATCTTGTTGTTCATCGATGAGATCCACACCATTGTCGGTGCTGGGAAAGCAGAAGGCGCCATGGATGCTGGCAACCTGCTCAAGCCAATGCTCGCGCGTGGCGAACTGCATTTGATTGGTGCCACCACCTTAGATGAATACCGTGAAAACATTGAAAAAGATAAAGCCTTAGAACGCCGTTTCCAAAAAGTGTTGGTGCAAGAGCCAACTGTCGAAGATACAATTTCGATTTTGCGCGGGTTGAAGGAACGGTTTGAAATTTTCCATGGTGTGCGGATCCATGATGCCGCGTTAGTCGCTGCGGCGACGCTTTCTGACCGCTATATCACAGACCGCTTTTTACCTGATAAAGCGATCGATTTAGTCGATGAAGCCAGTGCCAACATTAATGTGGAAATGAATTCTCGGCCAACGGAACTTGATGTTGCCGAACGCCGACAAATGCAATTAGAAATCGAAGCGCAAGCTTTATCTAAAGAAACTGATCCGGCGTCAGCGAAGCGCTTGGAACAACTCCAACATGAACTCGCCGACTTGAAAGAGGAAACTAACCGCCTCAAAGCCCAATGGGACGCTGAGAAAAAAGATATCAATGCGGTTAACGCCAAGAAAGCGGAAATCGACAAAGCCAAACATGAACTCGAAGATGCCCAAGCCAAATATGATTTGGAAGCGGCAGCTCGCTTGCAACATGGCACCATTCCACAGCTGCAACAAGAACTCAAAGACTTAGAAAAAGCTGATCGTCCAGAAGCTTGGTTAGTCCAAGAATCCGTCACTGAACAAGAAATCGCGGCAGTGATTTCTCGGCAAACTGGCATTCCAGTGGCGAAATTAGTCCAAGGCGATCGCGATAAGTTGATCCATTTAGCCGACAACTTGCATGAACGCGTCATTGGCCAAGATACTGCGGTGCAAGCTGTTGCTGATGCGGTATTGCGTTCACGCGCAGGCCTGCAAGATCCGAGTCGCCCATTAGGGAGTTTCTTATTCCTCGGCCCTACTGGTGTTGGGAAAACGGAACTTGCAAAAACGCTTGCTGACGACTTATTTGATTCTGAAAAGCACATGGTCCGTATCGATATGTCTGAGTATATGGATAAGATCTCGGTATCGCGTTTAGTCGGTGCAGCTCCTGGTTATGTCGGCTATGAAGAAGGCGGACAGTTGACTGAAGCCGTGCGGCGTAATCCGTATACCATCGTCTTGCTCGATGAAATTGAAAAAGCCCATCCTGATGTGTTTAACATTTTGTTGCAAGTTCTTGATGATGGTCGCTTGACTGATAGTCAAGGTCGCACCGTCAACTTTAAAAATACGATCATCATCATGACCTCAAACCTCGGTTCAGAAGCCTTACTTGATGGCATGCAACAAGATGGAAAAATCACCGATGAACGGCGCCAACAAGTGATGACCATGATCCAAAGTCACTTCAAGCCAGAATTCTTGAACCGTATCGATGACATCATCATGTTCAACCCATTGCAATTGGCTGACATTGAAAAAATTGTCATGAAAGATCTCGAGCACTTGAATGCACGTTTGCAAGAGCAAGACATTACCTTATCTGTGACGCCAGCGGCTCAAGAGTGGTTAGCCGATAAAGGGTATGAACCTGCTTATGGGGCGCGGCCACTGCAACGCCTGATCACCAATGCCGTGGAAACGCCATTAGCCAAGCAATTGATCGCCGGGGACATTTTGCCAAATAGCACTGTGACCTTAGGCGTCGATGGGGGGGAATTGACCTTCTCCAGCACCGAAAATCCGGCAGATGAGGCGTAATGTTGAAAATGTGCTGTTAAGGTCTTGCCTTGACGGCCATTTTCTAGTAAGATAAATGTTGCTGTGATAGTCTCATACTATCCAATGCATCGGAAGCTGAATTTTGTCTTGCAAATTTCGGCTAGTCCGGTATAGTAGAAAAGAAATCTAATACAAAGGGGTTTTCCGCCATGGCAGTTCCAGCACGCAGAACATCTAAGACTAAAAAGCGTATGCGCCGCGGCCACATCAAGTTGAACGTTCCTAACTTACAATTTGATGCCACGACCGGCGAATATCGCGTTTCTCACCACGTATCTCCAAAGGGTTACTACAAAGGTGCCCAAGTGGTTAAAAGCGACAACGCGAACGCTTAATCAAAAATACCAGCCAAGCGGTTGGTATTTTTTTGTGCCCAGCGTGATTCAAAACGCTTTTAGCCCCGAGGGTAGCCTAGCATGAACCTTAAAGCCTGGTTTTTGGCTTTAAGGTTCATGCGTAGCTAACTGCAGGGGCGTTGTTTTGAATCACGCGACGCTGTTTTTCAAAGCACGACGATACCTGATCACAAATCTTCAAACAAAAATTTTAACCCTTGTTACGTAACAGAAAAACGCCTACAATTCTGTTACGTAACAAGAAGATGCAATCGCTTGCAATTAAATTGTTGCCATGCTAATCTATCATTGGACCGAGGAGAAAGGGGTAGCCTAGCGCCGGCTACCAGTATTACTTTGCAACGGGGGGAAGTGCCCCGCAAACCGAATGAGACAGACCCGCAGCGCCACAGCGACTTTTACGTTTGGTTGTTGTGCAACGTTGGATCTCTCGTATCAGAGTACCGGTACTGAAGGGCCCCAGTGGGGTTCAAACCAGTGACACCGGGTCGAGTTCCCTATGGCGACATAGGAAGAAAGTGACGCCTGTGTGACGAAAGGCCAATGCATTGCTGATTAGTCCCGAACGTGGTCGAGGTCCAATAAGCCAAGGCGACGCAGATACGCACTTGATATTGCTGAACTGCTAAAACGTAATTGAATCGGCGTTAAAGCCAGAAGGCCACGAAACTGAACCTAGCTTCGCGGCCTTTGTGTGTTTTTGGCAGAGTTTCATGAGACAAGTAGTTTCAAACACTAGCTGTCATGGTATACTCAATGCGGAGGGTGATCATATGTCTGAACCGCAATTTCAAACTTATTTAGCGAAACTACAACAAGCCCGTTTACCGCGTTGGTCGGATCTGCCGCAATTTGATCTGTATATGGATCAAGTGGTGCAATTCGTCAACGATGCTATCGTGCCATTAGGCCTGGACGCCTTGACAGCAACGATGGTCAACAACTATGTCAAAAAAGGGGTCATCAAAGCCCCATTAAAAAAGAAATATCAACGTGCCCAGCTTGCTAACATTTTAGTGATCGCGATGTTGAAGCCAGTATTTTCCTTGGACACCATTGCCAGTGGCATCAATTATCAATTGGTAGATCGCCAACCGGCGCAAGCGTTTGATGCGTTTATTTTGGCATTTATTGCCGCGGTGCAACAAGCCAACTCTGATTTCACTGGTGAAGTCACCATCAATCAAGTCAACAAACAAGACACCACGAACATTCAATCGGCGATGGTCAGCTTATCGATCAATGCCGTACTGGAAAAACTATTGGTGGAGTCGATGGCCAATGCCGTTGCCCCTGCACCCACTTCAAAAAAGAAGGGTTAATATGCAACTGACAATTTTATCGACGAGCGATACCCATGGGTTTGTGTTACCAACCAACTATGCGAAACGTGATCAAGCGTTGCCTTTTGGGTTGACTCGTGCCGCAACGGTGTTGGCGCAACATCAAGACGCCGCGACTTTGACTATCGACAACGGGGATTGGTTGCAAGGGTCACCACTTGCCTATTATGCCGCGCGTATTGCCAATGATGTTAGCAAGTTGACCGATGCGTATAATGCCGTTGGTTATGATGCTGGGGTGTTAGGAAACCATGAATTTAACTATGGCGCCAAATACTTAAGCAAGGCGATCGCGCAACTGAATTATCCAATTCTGTGTGCGAACATTTTACGCGATGGCAAGCCTGCTTTTGGTCGCGCTTATCAAGTCTTTGAGAAAGCTGGGGTGAGAGTCGCCGTACTGGGGCTGACCACCAGCTATATTCCACATTGGGAAACGCCGACGAACATTGAAGGCCTTGAATTTGCCAATGCTGTCGATGTGGCCAAAACTTGGGTCCCAAAACTTCATGAATTGGCGGACGTGGTCGTAATTACTTATCACGGTGGGTTCGAACGTGATTTGGAAACAGGGAAACCCACTGAAAAAATCACTGGTGAAAATGTCGGTTATCAATTGACACAGATCCCAGGGGTCGACGCCTTAGTCACTGGCCATCAACATCGTGAACTTGCTGGTGTTGTCAATGGCGTGCCAGTCACACAACCAGGCTATCGCGGCGCCAATGTCGGGCAAATTACGTTGACGCTAGAAGCGACTGCAGCTGGTTGGCAAGTGGTCAAAGGTGATGCCCAACTGTTAAAAACTGCGCAGGCTATGCCTGACTCGTCAGTGGAAGCGGCAGTTGCAACCACGAATGCGGCAGTTGAAGATTGGTTAGATTCACCACTTGGCCATGTCAACGGCGATATGTCGCTACATTCTGCTTGGCAGGCCCGCATTCACGAGTCGGCGTACATCGAATTTATCAACAAAGTGCAAATGGCTGCCACTGGTGCCGATATTTCCGGGACGGCATTGTTCACTAACGATGGCCGCGGCTTCAATCAAACGATCACCATGCGCGATGTGGTGACTAATTATGTTTATCCCAATACGTTAGCGGTGTTGAAATTATCTGGTGCAGATTTGAAAGCTGCGTTAGAACAAAATGCGGAATATTTCTCGTTAGATGATGCCGGGAAGTTGAAAGTCACTCCGCGATTTATCCACCCCAAGCCGCAACATTATAATTACGACATGTACCAAGGCATCGATTATGTCTTAGACATCAGCCGTCCAGTCGGCCAGCGGGTGGTGAATTTAACTTATCATGGGCAACCAGTTACTCCTGACGCCGAGTATGAAGTAGTGGCCAACCAATACCGTGCTGGTGGCGGGGGGAATTTTGCGATGTTTGGTCAAAGTAAAGTGATCCGCGAAAATCAAAAAGATATGACTGAGCTGATCGCTGATTATTTACGCGCACATCCGCAAATCGATGCCACCGTGGACAATAATTTTCAGGTGGTCACCAAAATGTGACACCTAGTCACATTTGAATTGAAAACTTTCATTGACAAGTGTAAGGTGGAATTCAGATTGACGAGATGAAAGGTGTTTACACATGAAAAAAATCGCATTTTTGGCCATTGCGATGTCCGCATTGCTTGGTTTAAGTGCTTGCGGCAAGCAACTGACCACTTCCAAAACCACTTACAAAGCGACTGGCATGGTCGCTGTGATCAAAGGCGAAGCCAGTAGCAAAACGGTGAAATATCAAGCACCGACTGGCAACGGCACCAGCAAAGTGAACTCCGGCTCTTATGTGGTGACGGTGCCAATGAGCCACCAAAAACAAACCGTGAAACTCAGTGCTGACGGTCAAAAAAAGACGGTCACTGTCAAAGCCGCCAAGGCGATCGGCGACTACAAGACGATTTCAACAAAGTATAATCAAGCCATTGTCGCCATGGCCTTACCTAAAGATGTGCAAACGCAATTAGCCGCTGCCCAAAAAAGTGGTGCCAGTGCTGTGGCGGCAATGACCCCAGCGCAAAAAGTCGCTTATGCCAAGCAACAACAAGCCTTGCAAGCAGCCATGGCCAAAGCGCAACAAGCGACGAAATCCAGTCAATTGCCGACTAGCGTTGATGGGTTGAAGCAAGTGTTGTCGACCAATGGTGGCAAGTTGCGGATGAATGTCCAAAACGGGCAATTGATCGCCATCACTGATGTCGTGTCGGTCAAAGCGTTGAAGAACAAAAAAGCAAAAACTGACTTTGGCACCCAATTTGGCCTGATTGCTAACGCCACTGGTGCTGATGCTAAAAAAGTCGGCAAAGCCTTCACCAAAGCCATTAAAGATGCTGGTAGCGGGTCGACGACCATCGACACGATCACTAGCAACGGTGTGAAGTTCAATATCGGCTTATCCACCAGTGATTTGTATATCTACATCACCAAATAGTTCATTGAGGAACGCTCAGTCTGACAAGGCTGAGTGTTTTTGTTTTGAAGCGCAAAAAAATAACCGCCAGCTGGCGGTTATTTTTTAATGTTCACTTTTAGCAGTTGGGTCATTTGCCTTCATGATTGGTGGTAACACACAAAGGATAATGGCAAAGATCACGCTGATGATCAGGCTAGTCTTTGGATCGTATGGGGCGGAGTTTAACGCACCGATCAAAAAGCCAACGACTTGGCCGAGGATTGCTCCCCAAAAAATAGTTGCAAGATAGCGCATATGATCCCTCTTTTCATTTCTCAATCTTAACACCGGTTCAAGATTTTGCAAGCAGAATCAGGTACAATGTCTCTAGAGGTGAAAAGATGTCATTCACACAACTGCAAGTCAAAAGTAGCTTTTCGCTTTTGCAAAGTCCCATCACCATCAAGGCGTTAGTCGATACAGCTAAAGCCCGTGGTTATCAAGCTTTGGCGTTAACTGACGTCAATGTGTTATATGGTAGCGTCGACTTTTATCGCCAAGCCAAAGCCGCTGGGATCAAACCATTAATCGGTTTGACCATTCAAATTGCTGACGCTGAACTGGTGGTGATCGCCCAAACCGACGTGGGGTATCATCAATTATTGAAAATCAGCTCCTACATTAAACTCGCCAGCGACCCAGTGAAATTAGCCACATTACCTGAATTCAGTGGATTAGCGGTGATCGTTTCTGGGGCTTATTTGTTGACACCAGGCTTTCGGGATGTGTGGGGAAGTGGTGACGACTTGCTTGGCGCTCTTCAAGCGAAGTCACCAGCCCAACTGAATATAGGGTTGCGGGTCCAAGAGTTGACCTCGGAGTTGCCTGCGTTTGCCAAAGCTCGGCAATTACCGATTGTTGCCCTTGGCGATGTCAATTACATCGAACCTAATGATGCCTTTAATCAAAAAGTCTTACAAGCCATCGGTGCCGGTACACCATTAAATTTACGCGATCCCACTTTAATGGATCCAGGGACACAGTGGTTGATGCCACCTGACACTGCGGCGCAACCTTTTATCGATGCCGGCTTAGAAGCGGCAGTTCAACAAACGGAAAAAATCGCCGCTCAAGCGGATGTCACCATTCAATTCAAACAACCACAGTTGCCGCATTTTGATACGCCAAATGGACTAGATGCTCCAACATACTTAAAACAACTGGCCACCAAAGGCTTACAATCACGCTTTGGTCAACAAGCGGTGCCCAATGATTACACCAAGCGTTTAGACTATGAACTTGGCGTGATCACCGAAATGGGATTTGCTGATTATTTCTTGGTGGTATGGGATGTGATGAATCACGCCCATCAAGTCAACATTATGACTGGACCAGGACGAGGATCTGCGGCTGGTGCGTTAGTTGCTTGGGCGCTGGCGATCACTGAAGTCGATCCGATCAAATATCATTTGTTATTTGAACGTTTCCTAAATCCCGCCCGAGCGCAAATGCCAGATATCGATTTGGATATTCCTGATAACCGCCGCCAAGAATTGATCGAATATGTGCATCAACGTTATGGCGATGACCACATGGCGCAGATCATTACTTTCGGGACGTTTGGGGCGAAGCAAGCGTTGCGCGACGTCGCCAGAGTCTTTGGCCTCAGTCAATTTGAAAGCAACAAATGGAGTGCTGCGATT
Source organism: Lacticaseibacillus porcinae (assembly GCF_003946305.1). GTDB lineage: Bacteria > Bacillota > Bacilli > Lactobacillales > Lactobacillaceae > Lacticaseibacillus > Lacticaseibacillus porcinae. The sequence continues at coordinate 152,721 of NZ_RHNS01000001.1, read as the reverse complement.
CCAAGTGTTTTCCACATCGATTTAAAAACTGCCTACGATCAATCACAACCGTTGCGGAACTTAGTGTCAGACTCTGATCAAAATCAACAATTATTTGCTACAGCGGTTGCCTTAGAAGGCTTACCGCGCCACGACTCCACGCATGCTGCTGGGATCGTGCTTGCGCAAGAGCCATTGACTGATACCGTTGCGTTGCAAACTGGTGGCGACGGCATTGCCCAAACGCAAGTGCCGATGGGGGATGTTGAAGCGCTTGGCTTGTTGAAAATGGACTTCTTAGGGCTGCGGAATTTAAGCATTTTAGCGACGGCTAGTTTTTGGGTGGAGAAACTCACTGGCAAACCTTTTGATCCCAAGACCATTGCTTTAGATGATGAACAAACTTTGCAATTATTTGCCCGCGGCGATACTAATGGCGTTTTCCAATTTGAATCTAGTGGCATTCGGCGCGTCTTGCGCAACCTCAAGCCCACTAGCTTTGAAGATGTGGTGGCCACCAACGCTTTGTATCGTCCCGGTCCAATGGAAAACATCGATCACTTTATCGCCAGAAAACAAGGTACTGAGCCGATTACGTATGCAGCGCCTGCGCTAGAGCCGATCTTAAAGCCCACTTATGGGATCTTGGTTTACCAAGAACAAGTCATGCAAGTGGCCAATGCCATGGGTGGCTTTAGCTTAGGTGAAGCCGACTTGCTGCGGCGGGCAATGAGTAAGAAAAAACAAGCGGTGCTAAAAGAAGAACGGGCACGTTTCTTAGCTGGGGCCCAAGCCAAAGGGTATTCGGTAGAAGTGGCAGAAACGGTGTATGACTATATCGATCGGTTTGCCAATTATGGCTTCAACCGCAGTCACGCGGTGGCGTATTCGATGATCGCCTTTTGGTTAGCGTATTTGAAGTGTCACTTTCCGACCGCATTTTTTGCGGCGTTGATGAATACTAGCTTGAGCAATACGGAGAAATTGCGGATCTATGTCCAAGAGCTCAAAGATCGCCAAGTGCCACTGTATGGCCCAGACATCAATCAAAGTGCCCGCTATTTCACGTTGCAACAACAAGGGATTCGCTTTGGCCTCAGCACGATCAAAGGCGTCCGTCGCGATTTTGTCGAAGCCATCCTCACTGCGCGCAAAAATGGGCCGTTCAAAGATCTGCGTGATTGTTTATCGCGCCTGGATGCGAAATGGTTGAAGAAAGAAACGTTTGCGCCGTTAGTTTATGCTGGGGCGTTTGATAGTTTCGACCACAACCGCGCCAAGACCTTGGCCAACCTTGATGAATTGATTCAAAGCATCGCCTTATCTGGGAATAATATGGAATTGTTTGCAGTGTTGGCACCTAAAGCCGTCGATGTTCCAGATTTCTCACCAGTCGAACGCCTTGATCAAGAAGCAGCGGTGCTTGGGGTGTATTTATCTGGTCATCCTGTCGATCGTTATGTCAAAGCCTTAAAGACGTTTCAATCACTGACCGCAGTGGCGGACTTTGAAGTCAACAGTCGCGTGACTACAGTGCTAGTGGTGCGGCGCATTAAGTCGATCCGCACTAAAAAAGGTCAGGCCATGGCGTTTATTGACGGGCAAGATGGCACTGGGAGCACCAGCGTCACGGTTTTCCCCCAGGTTTTTCAACGCTTGCCAGAACTCAGTGCCGGTCAAGTGATCGTGGTATCTGGGAAAATCGAATCTCGTGATGGCCTGCAAGTTTTAGCGGATACCGTGCAACTCGGGGATGATGCGCTTTCGCAATTGCCGAAAGCCAAGTTATTCTTACAATTGCCTGAAAATTTCAGTGATCAAAGAAATTTGCTGAAAACATTAAGCGGCGCTCATGGCCGCATTCCGGTGATTTTGGTGCAACAACCACACCGCCAAGTGACCCAATTAGCCGAAAAATTCTGGGTGAACGGGGACTCGCAATTGCTGCAAGAACTGCAAAAACAGCTGGGTTCAGCCAACGTTGTGTTGCAAGAAAAATGACAAGCTGGTGAAAATCTAGATAAAAGCGTGTTTTTAGGCGACACGATTTCTGAAAAGTGTTAAGATGAATGAGTATTTGAGATCAAGTCATTGATCTTAAAAAGATTATGCATGAGGTGAAATGATGAAACGCATTGGGATTATGACCAGCGGTGGCGACGCCCCTGGTATGAACGCTGCGATCCGTGCCGTTGCTCGCAAAGCAATGCACGAAGGCTTGGAAGTATTTGGGATCAATTATGGTTTTGCTGGCTTAGTGGCTGGTGACATTTTCCAAATGACAGCACAATCTGTCAACGACACGATCAAACGCGGCGGCACGATGCTTTACTCCGCTCGTTACCCTGAATTTGCCCAAGAAGAAGGCCAACTCAAAGGGATCGAACAATTGAACAAGTTCGGGATCGAAGCTTTGGTTGTCATCGGCGGTGACGGTTCTTATCATGGTGCCCTGCGCTTGACTGAACATGGCTACAACGCCATCGGCTTGCCAGGCACGATCGATAACGATATTCCTTACACAGACTTCACTATCGGCTTTGACACTTCTGTCAACACTGTGGTTGAAGCCATCGACCGTTTGCAAGATACTGCTGCTTCTCACGAACGCACCTTCGTCGTTGAAGTAATGGGCCGTGGCGCCGGCGATATCGCCTTATGGGCAGGTGTTGCAGGGGCTGCTTCTGATGTCATCATCCCAGAACATGACTTTGACGTGAAGAAAGTGGCTGAAAAGCTCCGTGCTTCTCGTGAAGCTGGTCAAAAGCATGCGGTCATCGTCTTAGCTGAAGGTGTGATGCACGCTGACGAATTCGCCAAGGAATTATCCGCTTATGGCGACTTCCAGTTACGTTCCACTGTTTTAGGTCACGTGGTTCGTGGTGGTTCTCCAACTGCCCGCGACCGTGTCCTTGCTTCTGAAATGGGTGCCTACGCCGTTGATTTGCTGCTTGCTGGCAAAGGCGGCTTAGCAGTCGGTATCCAAAACAACAAGTTGGTCAACCACAATATGCTTGACCTATTCGACGCCAAGCATGAAGCCCAATTAGATCTTTATGATCTGGCTCATGACTTGTCTATCTAATTTCTGTTTAAACTGACGTCCAGTCATTTTAAAAAAATTGTCAAAGGAGCGATTTCTTTTATGAAAAAAACCAAGATCGTTAGCACGCTTGGACCTGCATCTAACAGTACTGATATCATCGTTAAGTTGATCGAAGCGGGGGCTAACGTTTTCCGGTTTAACTTTTCTCATGGTGACCATGAAGAACATTTATCCCGTTTAAACATGGTGCATGAAGCAGAAAAGATCACTGGCAAGACTGTCGGGATCATGCTTGATACCAAAGGTGCTGAAATTCGTACCACTGTCCAAAAGGGCAAGAAGTTCGAATTACACACTGGTGATGTAATGCGTATTTCCATGGATGACTCTATTGAAGGCACCCCTGAAAAGATCGCCGTTACTTACCCTGGCTTGTATGACGATACTCATGTTGGTGGCCACGTTCTGTTTGATGATGGTTTGATCGACACGTTGATCACCGAAAAAGACGAAGCCAACCGTGAATTGGTTGTCGAAGTTGAAAACGGTGGGATGCTTGGCTCCCGTAAAGGTGTCAACGCCCCTGGTGTCGGCATCAACTTGCCTGGTATCACTGAAAAGGATGCTTCTGACATCCGCTTCGGTTTGGACCACGGTATCAACTTCATCGCCGCATCCTTCGTTCGTAAGCCTCAAGATATCTTGGACATTCGCGAATTGCTCGAAGAAAAAGACGCCCTTAACGTCCAAATCTTCCCTAAGATCGAATCCCAAGAAGGTATCGACAACTTCGATGCTGTCTTGAAAGTTTCCGATGGTTTGATGGTTCCTCGTGGTGACATGGGTGTCGAAATTCCATTCGAACAAGTGCCACTCGTTCAAAAGACCATGATCAAGAAGGCCAACGCTGCTGGTAAGCCAGTTATCACCGCTACTCAAATGCTTGATTCCATGCAAGAAAACCCACGCCCAACGCGTGCCGAAGTTTCTGACGTTGCTAACGCCGTCTTTGATGGTACTGATGCAACCATGCTTTCTGGCGAATCTGCTAACGGGGATTACCCAGTAGAATCTGTTGCTGCTATGGCTCGTATCGACGAATACGCCGAAAACGCAATGCAAAACAGCGACACTTACGCTTTGAAGTCATTCGCTAACAAAGAAAACGTTACGGAAGCTGTTGGCCAATCTGTTGCCCACACTGCACGTAACCTTGGCGTTAAGACCATCGTTGCTGCGACTGAATCCGGCTTCACTGCCCGCATGATCTCCAAGTACCGTCCTAAGGCTGACATCCTTGCCATCACTTTTGATGACAAGACTCGTCGCGGCTTGACGGTTAACTGGGGTGTCTTCCCAATCGTTGCTGACAAGCCAGACTCAACTGATGCAATGTTCGAATTAGCCACTAAGAAGGCTGTCGAATTAGGCTTTGCTCAAGAAGGCGACTTGATCTTGATCACTGCCGGTGTTCCAGTTGGTGAAACTGGTACCACTAACGTCATGAAGGCGCAATTGATCGGCTCCAAGCTGGTTGAAGGCTCTGGTGTTGGCGACGAATCCACTGTTGGTAAGGCTGTCTTAGCAAGCAACGCTGATGAAGCTGCTTCTAAGATGAGCAAAGGCGACATCCTTGTCGTTAAGACTACCGACAAAGACTACTTACCAGCCATCGAAAAGGCAGCTGCTTTAGTTGTCGAAAATGGCGGTTTGACTAGCCACGCTGCTGTTGTTGGTATCGCTATGGGTATCCCAGTTGTTGTCGGCGCTGCCGGCGCTATGGATGCCATCACCGATGGTCAAGTGATCACCGTTGATTCCCGTCGTGGTATCGTCTACAAAGGCGCTACTAACACCCTGTAATTTCTAATTACATCGTGTGACGAAAAGAACCAGTACTCAATTCGTTGAGTACTGGTTTTTTTGTTGGGTCGGATGTAAACTATACTTAACATGATGACTGTTATGTTTAACGTACTGGAAGGTGAGCGTTTGGCAAAAAATCTTAAATTACGGGCAGCTCGCGCGGCCAAAGATCTCACCCAAGAGGACCTCGCAGCGCGTGCAGGGGTGACGCGGCAAACCATCGGCGCCATTGAAAAAGGGAATTATAATCCCACGGTGCAATTATGCATCACGATTTGTAAAGTGCTGGACTGTACTTTGGATGATTTATTTTGGGAGGAATAAGCGATGCGACAATTGGATGAGCGGCAGCGACAATTGCTACTGCACGGGGTGTTTGGGGCGTTTATTGCGTTAGTCGTGATTTTTCTTTCCATTATAAGTGTCCAAGTTTTAGTCGGGCATGCGCTGTTTGTTGATGAGACCTTGATGATCGCATTACCGTTGACTGCCGTATTAATGAGTTTGGTTGGCTACGAGATCTTGCAAGATATTTATTTAGGCCAACAACGCGGCAACCTGCTGATATTATTTGCTGGTGTGTTTTCTTGGACGGCAGTTGAGCAGTGGTTTGACATTTATGATAGTTATCAACGTGGGATCGCTGATGTGATTTTTGCACATGATCAAGTGCAATTCGGGGCCTTGATTTGGCTGATGGCGATTGCTTGGAGCAGCTTAGCGGGACTTGCATGGTTTAAAGTGATGCAAATCGATCAACGCCTTCCTTTCACTAAGTTGCAAGCGGGACTTGCACTGGTTTGGGTGATCTTGTTGGTGATCACGTTATGGCTTCGTGCTCATGTGGGCACTATTCGCACACCAGTGATGACGACGATCGGAAATTTTGTCCTCGCAGGCTTACCGTTAGCTGGATTGTCATTGATCCAAACTCCTAAGCGTTGGTATTGGATCGCTGCTTGGGCGTGGTTAGGATTATGGGTGTATCTGTCATGGTTTCACTAAAGCTGGCTGGCGCCGGCTTTTTTGATTCAACAAGTTAACATAATTCGCCGAAAAGACTATGATTAAGACAAAGATTCAGGTAAAGTAGACAAAGACGAGTTTTTTAAGGAGGCACCAATGGAAAGTTGGGTATTTCTTGCCGGCATCTTCTTAATTGCGACTTTGGCTAAAAATCGCTCTTTGATGATCGGTGTTGGGTTTGTGATGATCTTAAAAGCTTTGCCGCCGTTGCAACCGCTGTTGAAAACCTTGCAAAGTCAAGGCATCAACTGGGGCGTGACGGTGATCTCAGCTGCGATCATGGTACCGATCGCCACAGGGGAGATCGGCTTTAAAGAATTATTGAAAGTTCTGCGAGAGCCTGCAGGGTGGGTCGCCATCGCCATGGGTGTGTTGGTCGCGGTGTTATCTGCTAAAGGCGTGGGCTTGCTGGCACAAAGTCCGGAAATGACTGTCGCGTTAGTGTTTGGAACGATCATGGGGGTCGTGTTGTTGCGTGGGATCGCAGCGGGACCGGTGATCGCAAGCGGTATGACTTACGTGATTTTGACGGTTTTTAATTTGATCCCGCAACATTAAGGAGAACAACATGAAGTTAAATGGACAGATCCTGACGGCCACCGTCAGTGATCACAATGATAAAAATGTTTTTGCACAATATCAAGGCGACACCTTCGCCATCGACCCCGCAGAATTTGACAAGATCCCTGAAACTGGTACCGAGGTCCACGGCTTTGTTTATGAAAATCAGCATGGCGATGCGAAAATGACCACCAATGTGCCGAAGGTCGGCCATGATCATTTTGCTTGGGCGACAGTGGTGGAAGTGCGCCATGATCTCGGCGTTTTCGTGAACATTGGCTTGCCAGATAAAGATATCGTGGTATCGCTTGATCAACTGCCTGAACTCAGCCGCTTGTGGCCGGCTCGCGGCGATAAGTTGATGGTCGCATTGACTATCGATAAAAAGCATCGGCTTTGGGGTAAGTTAGCAGATGTTGACATGATCAAAGCCGTTTCCAACATCGGTAAACAAAGTCAAATGAATGCCGATGTCACTGCAACGGTTTACCGCTTGAAAATGGCAGGCACCCATGTGGTCACCGATGATTATGTCTTAGGGTTCATTCATCCTAGCGAACGCGATATCGAACCACGCCTTGGTGAAGTGGTCCATGCCCGCGTGATCGGTGTGCGGCCTAATGGTGAATTGAACTTGAGCTTGAAGCCACGTGCTTTTGAAGCCATTTCTGATGATGCAGCGATGATCCTGGCTGTGTTGGAACATTCTGAAGATGGGACCATCGCTTTCACCGACAAATCTGATCCTGAAGCCATCAAGTTGGCGTTTGGCATCAGCAAAGGGGCCTTCAAGCGCGCCTTAGGGAATTTGTTGAAAGCCAAGAAGATCAAAGAGCATGATGGCGTCACTGAATTATTGAAATAGAGGTCAAAAATGGAGCAATTAATTGCTGATTTTGTCCATTATTTAGATGTTGAACGTGGGCTGGCAGCGACGACGCAAACCAGTTATCAACAAGACTTACGTGAATTTGCAGCGTGGTTGGAAGCTGAACAATTAACAGAATTCCCCGTTGAACTCAGCGTGATTCAAGAATTTTTGCGGGTCCAAACCTCCAATAAAGCGGCGAGTTCGATGAGTCGAATGATCTCGGCAATGCGGAAGTTTTATCGCTACTTGTTGCGCGAGTCGGTGATCGATCAAGATCCGATGACGTTAGTTGCCTCACCAAAGCCTGCGCAACATTTGCCAGCCACGCTTTCTGGCAATGAAATCGACCGCTTAATGGCAGCACCGAATGTGGCGAAGCCTTTGGGATTGCGCGATCGGGCGATTTTTGAATTAATGTATGCGACTGGACTGCGGGTTTCTGAAGTGGTGAACTTGCGGCTTGAACAATTGCATTTAACATTGAACTTACTGCAAGTCACTGGTAAAGGCGACAAAGAGCGGATCGTGCCGATCAGCCCACAAGCCGTCGAATGGGTGCAAGAATATTTAAACACAGCGCGACCACGGTTGATCAAGCAAGATCAACCCGCTGTTGTTTTCGTCAATTTCCACGGTCATCAACTGACCCGTCAAGGCATTTGGAAAAATCTCAAAGCGTACATCGATGCGTTAGGCATTGAAAAAAATGTCACCCCGCACACTTTGCGGCATAGTTTTGCGACGAATTTGTTAGCCAATGGCGCGGATCTCAGGGTGGTGCAAGAACTTTTAGGGCATAGCGACATTTCCACCACGCAAATTTATACGCATTTGGATAATTCGCATCTCGTTGCGGTGTATCATAAGGCCCATCCACGCGGATAAGGGCAATGGCATGAGCAGGTAAATTTGTCCTTAATTTGCGGATATGGTACAGTAGCTTCTGAGAGTCATTAATCTGGAGGCTATGATGCTGACGAAATTTAAGCAAGATTATGCCAAGATCGCCATGGGCTTTTTATCGTTCATCCCTGATCTTAAAGACATGAGTCATTTGCAAACGGAGTTAAAACTCTATACTGAAGATCCCACTCATGTTTTATATTTATACCGCGAAGATCGTGACGCGGACTTTGAAGGCGTGGTCGGCGTGGAATCCGCCAACGATTTTGTGATGTTGCGGCACTTGTCGTTATCTCCGGCTGTGCGCGACGAAAAAACGCAATTTGCAGCTTTAAGTGATTTGGTGGCGTTGTATCCTGATCAGAAATTGATGGGATCCATGGAAACCGCCAGCTTAGTTGCGAAGTTCAACACGTTTAGAAAAGAGGAACAAGATGGCACTGACCTTAGTGCTAGATGACTTTTCTGGGCCGCTGGATCTGTTATGGCATTTGATCCGCACCAATGAAGTCGATATTTATGACATTCCGATCGCTGAGATCACTAGCCAATACCTTGACTACTTGCATCAAATGCAAGAGTTAAGCCTAGATGTGGCTGGTGATTATTTTGTCATGGCTGCAAGTTTGATGGCGTTGAAAAGTCAATTGTTGTTGCCGCAACCAGAAATCGACGTCGATGACGACGAATATGTCGATCCTCGCGCCGACTTAGTCAGTCAACTGCTGACCTATCAAATGTATCAAGCCGCAGCCAAGCAATTACAAACTCGCGAAACGCAACGTGCGCAGTCTTTTGCCAAAGACCCGACGATGCCTGATAGCGACTTGGCAGTGCCGATGGCGCCTGGGGCGGTGAAGTTGCGGGATTTAGTCAAAGCGATGAGTGCTGTCGTTGCCAATCAACTGGCCACGGCGAAAACCATTGCCCATATTGAAGCAGAGCCGATTTCGTTGACTGAACGGATCGGCGCAGTGATGAAACAACTCAGCCAGTCCCATCAATGTTTGTTTGAAGACTTATTAGCAGAGCATTCAGTCGATGGGGTGGTGACCACCTTTTTAGCGATTTTAGAATTGATGAAAAATGACCAAGTGGATTGCGCGCAAGCTGAACCGTTTGCGCCGATCACAGTGACGTTGAAGGAGGCGGCTTGATGCAAGGTGTGATCGAAGCAGTTTTATATACTGCCGGCACTGCTGGCGTTGAATTGCAAGATTTTGCTGGGATCTTAGGCATCAGCACTGCTGCCATGCGCCAGCAACTTGAAGCTTATCAACAAACGTTAGCTGAAGATGACAACGCTGGCTTATTCATCCGCCAAAGTGGTGAGCGATACTACTTGTTGACCAAGCCTGAGTACGCAGACGCGTTGCGGAAATATTTTGCTGGGCCACCAGCGCAAGGCTTGTCGCAAGCAGCTCTTGAAGTGTTGGCAATCATTGCGTATCAACAGCCGATCACGCGCATTGAAATTGATGAAGTGCGCGGGGTGCAATCAAGTGGGTCGCTGACGACTTTGGCCAGTCGCCAACTGGTTAAAGAAGCTGGGCGCAAAGAAGCACCTGGGCGTCCGATTTTATATGCGACGACGCCATTATTTTTAGATTACTTTGGGTTAAAAACCTTAAAAGATCTGCCACCGCTGGATGAACATACCGCCCCAAGTGAAATTGATTTGTTTGATTTCAATGCGGCGTTAGAAGGAGAAACACATGAATGAAGAACTCGTTCGCTTACAAAAAGCGATCGCTAACGCTGGGGTGGCTTCACGCCGGCATGCAGAAGAATTGATCGCTAAAGGTCACGTGGAAGTCAACGGCCAAGTGGTCACCGAAATGGGTGTGAAAGTCTCATCAAAAGATGAAGTCTTAGTCGACGGCGTTCCATTATCCAAGCCGATCGCTCGCCATTACTTATTTTACAAACCACGCGGCGTGATCACTGCCGTTACCGATGATAAAAAGCGTAAAGTGGTGACGGATTATTTTGAAGACGTTCCAGAACGCTTATATCCTGTCGGCCGCTTGGATTATGATACTAGCGGTTTGTTGATCATGACCAACGACGGGGAATTCGCCAATCAATTGATGCACCCAAAGTTTAAAATCGAAAAACATTACATTGCCAAAGTGCAAGGCATTCCCAACCGCGCCGCTTTAGACCCATTGCGCAAAGGGATGAAACTTGACGGCAAGAAGTTAGCCCCAGCGCGCTACAACATTATTTCTAGTGACAAAGCCAAGAAAACAGCAATCGTGGAATTGACCATTCACCAAGGGGTCAACCACCAAGTTAAAAACATGTTAAAAGCAGTCGGTTTCCCAGTGATCAAGTTATCCCGACCACAATACGGTCCGTTGACGTTAGATGGCTTACAACCTGGCGACTATCGCCCGATGAAGCCACGTGAAGTCGATGCCTTGCGTAAGTTAGCTAAAGGCGAAGACTTACGTTAACCCATTAGTCAAGACAATTCATTGTCTTGGCTTTTTTGTATGATCACTGTTCGACAGTGTCAGGCGGCTGCGTTCCAGTGATTTGAAATGGGGACTCCAGCTGGCTCGCCGCTACATGGTGAGGGTCCTCGGCCGAACTAGCCGAGCTGTCTCGCTACGCTCCCCACTCGCCGGATTTCGACCTGCGGTTTCTCGTAAGCGGTAAACCGCTAACGAGAATCTCACCATGTAGCGGCGGCCAGCTTCCGTCCCCATTTCAAATCACTTCCAATACGTAAACCACTGTTATCTGATGGCTACAAAACACGTGATGTTGTTATATTCAATCTGATGATCAAGGTTGCAATGTTTGCGTACTTGATTTGTAGGTGAGTCATACCAACGAAGAAAAGCTGTGGGTGGAGATGATTTGGCAGAACGGAGGTGAATTGAACAACTTTGGGAGTGAAATCAAGCGAAACGCCAGTTTGTGGCGTTTCGCGCAGATTTTACCGGCAAAAATTGAAACGGAGTGATCTTCTCCGGTTCAATTTGCGTCGAAGACCCGTAACATCGGCGGGCTTTGCCGATTTCTCCAGACGGCCGCACTGGCAACTTGTCCAATTCACCGCAGTGACGCCAAGTTATCGGAGCCCAAGATCAACTTTTCTAACTTACTGTTGACAAGTGAATCTGTAAGAGGTTACAATGCAATTGTAATTAAATATACTGGTTCGTCTTCAGGGGCAGGGTGAAATTCCCGACCGGCGGTAACAGTCCGCGACCCGTGCTTGTGCGCGGTTGAGTAAGGTGTGATTCCTTGACCGATAGTTAAAGTCTAGATAAAAGAAGATGGGGCTTATTGAATCCTAACATTCAAATAAGGCCTGTTTGCCCTTGGGTAAACAGGCCTTTTTAGGCTCTTCTGAAGCGACCAACATGGAGGAATGTTCTATGTCTGGTTCTAAGGTGCATCGCCTAGTTGGCATTGCGTTGTTGTCTGCTGTGGGTTTTATTTTGCAAATGTTTCTTGAGTTTTCGATTTTGCCGATGTTTCCGTTTTTGAAACTCGACTTATCCGATCTCACGGTATTGCTCGGGGGCTTATTGTATGGGCCGGTTGGCGGGATCGCAGTCGCCTTTGTCCGCTCGCTGTTACACTTTTTGATGACTGGTGCTGGGATCGTCAACTTAGTCGGCGACTTGGCAAGCTTCATTGCCAGTGTCGGCTTCATGTATCCAGTGGTGATGTTGATGAAATCTAAGAACTCCTTAGGGCGTCAAATCGCTGGCCTTGCTGGTGGTACGATTTCATTGACGGTGATCATGAGTATTTTGAATTTAGTGGCGATCATGCCGATGTACTTAGCGGTGATGAATTTCCAACTAGGGATGTCTACCACCAAATATGTGTTGATCGGGGTCGTCCCATTCAACTTGATCAAAGGCGTTGTGGTATCGGTTGTGTTCTTCGCTTTAGCCAAAGCTTTGATGCCTTGGTTGGATAAGCAACAAGCGATCCAAGCCCAGCGGATGCAACAAATGCACTAAATGTAAAAAAATAAACCACGCTTTAACGGCGTGGTTTTTCTTTGGGTTCAAAAGGTTGGTCAGCGTGTTGAATCGCGCCAGTGGGACAGCGACTGAATGCTTTTTTGAATAAAATTGCTTGTGCTGGGGTCAACGGCTGAGAGCCAGAGTTGTGATCTGGGGTGTAGCTGGCGATCCCATTTTCATCGTAATCGAATAATTCTGGGGCGAGCATTTGGCAAAGGCCGCACGCAATACATGCGTCGCGGTCCACCTGCGCGTATAATGGATGCATAGATTCCCTCCAAGGTGGTGAGTACATGTTAGATGATTTCCTGTTACAATTCTTTGATGATCAACCGCGGCGTGCCACCAGTGTGTACCTGTTATTGACAGGGAAAAAGACCTTGTCAGTGTTATTTGCGGCGTTGCAACATCACCAATTGCAATGGCTTCACTTGTACCCTACGCTGTCGCGCCGTGATTTTCAAGCGGCGATTGACCACTTGCTGGCTGGGCATCAACTGGTCAACGTTGACGATGGGTTGATTGCAGGTGATCAAAAGCAACAACCGGCGGTCGATTTGCCTGATGCCTATCAGCCTTGGATGGGTGTGCAGGCTTTTGAGGCGAAATTTCACTTGGCGGTGCAAATGCTATCAGAAGCAAGTTTTCATAACGCCCGTTATCGCCCAGTCACACAAGATTGGGCGCTGCAACAACAACTGCGGCAGTGGTGGCAAACGGTCAACGTTGAAACGGCAATTGCAGAATTGAAAACCTTGCTTGAAGGCCTTGGCGATGTAACTGCGGAAATATTGCTCAGTGGTGTGATCGGGCATGAATTTGTGGGCAGCGGAGAATTTAATGAATGGCAACAGCTTCAAGCTCTGTCGCAATTGATTGCAATCATTGATCAAGGCGCTGCGCCAAGTTGGCAACGTTTGTGGGGTGGGCGTAAACCACTGGGGACTAAAACCCAATATCTCGCCTTGCAAATGATCCAACAAGGCGCCACCCGCGAACAAGCTGCCCGGCGGTTGCAGTTGAAGCCTTCAACAATCAATGAACATTTATTGACGGCGGTGATTTTTGGTGCCGATTTACCATTACCGCAAATTTACCCTGAAGCGATGACGCGAGCCTTAAGTGATGTGAATCCGCAAACTCACTATCAAACCTTGCTGGCACAAATTCCTAACAGTGATTTCTTTGAGATCCGCTTATTTCAAATTCTGAGTTTACAAGGGAGGTGGCCACATGGATAAACTTGACAGCTTGCTTCAAGATTATTTTGGCTTCGACCACTTCCGTCCTGGACAAAAAGCTTTGGTACAAGCCGTTCTTGATGGTCGTGATGCCTTAGGAATTTTGCCGACTGGCAGTGGTAAAACGCTATGTTATCAATTACCGGCATTGGTGATGCCAGGTCTTTGTGTGGTCGTGGAACCATTGCTGGCATTAATGGATGATCAAGTCGCGCGATTGCAAAACGCTGGCCAAAAACAAGTGGTGACCTTGTCTTCTCGGTTGACGCCACCGGATTTTCAATGGTTGCTGCGGCATTTAGATCAAGCAAAATTTTTATTTGTGGCCCCAGAGACTTTGATGCGACCAGACGTGCTGGCACGGTTAAGTGAGTTATCGATCAGTTGTTTGGTGATCGATGAAGCCCATTGTATTGCGCAATGGGGACCAGATTTTCGCCCGGCGTATCTGCGGTTAGGCGAAGCAATCCAACGTTTAAATCCACGCAGTTGTTTAGCGCTGACGGCAACGGCTCCAAAGCGAGTGCAAGAGGAAATCGTGTCGCAACTGCATTTACAAGCACCGGAATTGGTGATTTCAAGTGTGGATCGTCCGAACATTTTTCTCGGCGTTAATCAAGTGGCCAGTCCTGCAGATAAACAACAAGTCGGCATGCAGTTGATTCAACAAGTGAAGGCCGCGACGATCGTCTATTTCGATGCGAAAGTTCAAGCAGAAACTTGGGCCAAGGCGCTGCAAGCTCAAGACATTGCCGCAGATTTTTACCATGCTGGGTTATCCGCGCAACAACGAGAGCTGATCCAGCGACGCTTTATGGCAGGCGATTTGCAAGTGATCTGTGCCACCAGCGCCTTTGGGATGGGGATCGACAAAGCTGATGTGCGCTTGGTGATGTATACTTACGCCCCGGAATCGCTAGAAGCCTATTCTCAAGGTATCGGCCGCGCTGGTCGCGACGGCAAAAATTCTGCCAGTGTGGTGTTATTGGCACCAGGAGATCTCAGTCGGCAGGCGCAATTTGCCCAAAGTTTACCTGATGCGCAACTGATCAAAACCATTTACGCCCATCCTGATGCGTATGTCGACTTTGATGACCCACAAATCGCGTTATTGCAAGCTTATGTGCAATCAGGCTTTTCACAACAACAGGTGCAGCAACTGCTTGCTCAGCGTGCAGCAGAAAAACTCACCAGTGCCCAAGCAGTGGCAACGTATCTAACTAGCAGTGGCTGTAAGCGCGCAATGTGGTTACACTATTTTGATGCACCAGCGACTGCACACCACGATCAATGTTGTGGTGAGTTGTTATCGCCACAAATTGAGGCGTTAGCAGGTAGTACTTGGCATACACCACAAAAAAATACCTGGCGATCAGATTTTGCCCGTTTATTTAATGAACTCTAAAACCTTTTCAGTAGTTTATATGATACAATAATTGCAGTATGTGAGGGGGGATCGGTTTGCGCAAGAAAACCACCAATAAAGAGGAACCAGTCCAACAAGACGCTTCCGACCAAACCAAACCATGGAATAAGCAATTTGAAGATGATCGCGATGACAACGGTAACTTATCGCGAGTAGCGACACGCAAGAAAAAGCGTGGCGGCTCCATTTTAGCAATCGTGGTATGGGTGGCGTTGGCATTGGTGATCATTATTCCAGTCACGTGGCAGGCGCTGCGAAACAATTCAGCCAATGCCAATAACTACACGAATGATAAGATCACAGTGTCGTCGACTTCGAAGAAAGCCAAGTCGCATTCATCGAGCAAAAAGTCTGAAAGTAGCAAAAAATCCAGCAGCTCGACGTCAAGTTCTGAATCCAGCAGCAGTGAATCCAGTGTCGCTTCCAGCACACCAGCTTCAAGCTCTAGTGTTGCAAGCAGCAGTTCAAGTGTGGCCTCAAGCTCTAGCAGCACAGCAGCAACTGGGACATACACTGTTAAAGCTGGCGATAACTTGTATCGCATCGCCGTTAACCACGGGATGACGCTGAGTGAATTATTGCAACTCAATGGGATGTCCAGCGGTGCAAGTATTTCCGCCGGCCAAACCTTGAAAGTAAACCAGTAACCACAGTTGAGTCGGCGACGGCTCAATTTTTTTGGGGAAAACGTAAAAGAGGGATACAATCATGCAAATTGCAATTGACGGGCCAGCAGGCTCTGGAAAAAGTACCATCGCCAAACTTGTGGCCCACAAGCTCGGCTATATCTACTGTGACACCGGCGCGATGTATCGCACAGTGACTGTGATGGCGTTGCGTTTAGGCATTGATTTGGACGATGAAGCGACGATCATGGCCAAACTCAAAGACTTAGACATTCGCTTTGTGCCTAGCGAAGACGGTCAAAAAGTCTTAATGAACGGGACTGACGTGACGTTAGCGATTCGCCAACCAGAAACCACCAATAACGTGTCGCAAGTGTCCGCGCTGCCAAAAGTGCGTGAAAACTTGGTCCAACGCCAACGCGATATTGCAGCATCGAACGATATCGTGATGGATGGCCGCGACATTGGCACAACGGTATTGCCAAATGCTGAAGTGAAAGTCTTCATGGTTGCTTCTGTTGAAGCGCGTGCCGTCCGTCGCCACAAAGAAAATGTGGAAAAGGGGATCATGACGCCGATCGCCAAATTAGAAGAAGAAATCGCCGAACGCGATCGCAAAGATTCCACCCGCAAAGTCTCGCCATTGCGCAAAGCAGAAGACGCAGTGGAAATCGATAGCACCAAAATGACCATCGACGAAGAAGTCGCCGAGATCATTGCATTAGTACCCAAACATTCTGCATGATTTTCAACGAAAAAGTTGGCATTTTTCACGAGAGTTATGTACAATAGACAATGTATGACAGTCGTATAGGAGGATTTTTTTGGCATGAGTGAAAACAACGTAAACGAAAACGCCCAAACCATGGCGGATGCTTTAAACAGCGTCGAAACCGTTCATATCGGTGACACCGTGAAGGGTGAAGTATTAGCCGTAGAGGACAAGCAACTGATCGTCGGTATCGAAGGCACCGGTGTAGAAGGTGTCGTTCCTCTGAAAGAATTATCAACTCAGCCAATCGATGATATTCGTTCGGTTGCTAACGTCGGCGATGAGATCGACCTGGTGGTCATCTCCACGATTGGTAAAGATAAGGAAAACGGCCAATACCTGCTTTCCAAGCGCCGCTTAGAAGCGCAAAAAGTTTGGAAAGAAATCCAAGCGAAATTTGATGCGGGTGAAACCATCACTGCACCTGTTACTTCCATTGTTAAAGGCGGCTTAGTGGTTAACGCAGGCGTCCGTGGCTTCGTTCCTGCATCCATGGTTGAAGATCACTTTGTTGAAGACCTCAACCAATACAAGAACCAAGAACTCGAATTCAAAATCATTGAAATCGAACCATCTGACAACCGTTTGATCCTTTCCCACCGTGCGATCGTTGAAGCTTCTAAAGCTGAAGCCCGCAAGGAAATCTTCGCTAAGCTCCAACCTGGCGATGTGGTTGAAGGTAAGGTTGCTCGCTTAACGAACTTCGGTGCCTTTGTTGACCTTGGTGGCGTTGACGGTTTGGTCCACGTATCAGAAATTGCTTTTGATCACGTTGACAAGCCATCTGACGTCCTTAAAGTTGGCCAAGAAGTTAAGGTTAAAGTCCTCGCCATTGACGTTGACAAAGATCGTATCTCCTTGTCCATCAAAGCAACGTTGCCTCAACCTTGGGACAACGTTGAAACTGAAGCCCCAGCCGGTGCAGTGCTTGACGGTACTGTTCGTCGCTTGACTAGCTTCGGTGCCTTTGTTGAAGTATTCCCTGGTGTTGAAGGTTTGGTTCACATTTCCCAAATCTCTCACGAACACATCGCTACCCCTCAAGATGTCTTGAAGGAAGGCCAAGCTATCAAGGTCAAGGTTCTGTCCGTTGACCCAGAAGCACATCGTTTGGCATTATCCATCAAGGCTCTTGAAGAAGCTCCTGAAGGTGCTGCTGAAGAAGAACAACGTTCAAGCCGTCCTCGCAACAACAACCGCGATAACAGCCGCAACGATCGTCCTCGTCGCAACAACCGTCAAGAACGTACGTCCATCCCAGCCGAATATCAACAAGATGATTCCGGCTTCTCCTTAGGCGATATGCTCGGTGATGCTTTGAAAGACTTTGGCAAAGACGAAAAGTAATTTTCATCAATGCAAATAAAAAGGCGGGACAAAAGTGATTTTGTCCCGCTTTTTGTCGGTTTCAGCAGGGGCTTCGGTGTTTTGAATTTGGGCCTCCAGCTGGCCGGCACACCATAGTGAGGGTCCTCGGGAAAGCTAACTTGATTCATCGCGATGCGCTGAATCAAGTGGATCTTTCCCTGAGGCTTTCCGTAGGCGGTAAACCGCCAACGGAAATCTCACTATGGCGTGCCGGCCAGCTTCCGGTCCAAATTCAAAACACCTGCGCATGGCGAGGTCGATAACGAATCGTTCAGTCATCATTTGGACTGGATCTGATTGAATCGACTTTATCTGCAGATTTGTTTGTAGATCTCTGTACATCTCTGTACATTTATTGACTGCCTCCAGGCTCGTTGTCTTTCGGGATGATGGTCATGAGGCGTCGCCGCGATTTGAATTTGAGACGGAGGCTGGTCGCTGCTACATAGCGAGATTCTCGTTAGCGGTTTACCGCTTACGAGAAACCGCAGGGAAAGATCCGGCGAGTGGGGAGCGTAGCGAGACACTCGACTAGCTTTCCCGAGGACCCTCGTTATGTAGCGGTGGCCCAGCCGGAGTCTTAAATTCAAATCGCAACCTAGTAAGTTCCAACTCGAGAAGACCATTACCTGAAGGCCTTCGGAAACAAGTAAAGGAAGTGACAAAATGGTATTACCAACTCTGGCCATTGTTGGCCGCCCAAACGTCGGGAAATCGACGATTTTTAACCGGATCATTGGCGAGCGGATCTCCATTGTCGAAGATACTCCTGGGGTCACTCGGGATCGCATTTATGGCAAAGCAGAATGGCTCGGCAAAGAATTCGCTTTGATCGATACTGGTGGGATCGATATGGGGGATGAACCGTTCTTATCGCAAATCACCCAACAAGCAGAAATTGCTATTGAAGAAGCTGACGTCATTTTGTTTTTGACGTCTGTGGAAGCAGGGGTGACAGATGCTGATGAAAAAGTCGCCCAGATCTTATATCGTGCGGACAAACCAGTGGTGTTAGCGGTCAACAAAGTCGATAACCCAGAACGTCGTAGCGAGATCTATGATTTCTACTCATTAGGCTTTGGCGAACCATATCCTTTGTCTGGGACCCACGGGATCGGCTTAGGGGATGCGTTAGACGCAGTGCTAGCAGCCTTTCCTAAAGAAGGCACTGATGTTGAAGATGATTCGATCAAGTTCTCTTTTATTGGGCGGCCCAATGTCGGCAAGTCCAGTTTGGTTAATGCCATTTTAGGTGAAGAGCGCGTGATCGTGTCTGATATCGAAGGCACGACGCGCGATGCGATCGATACGAAATTTGTCGATCACGATCAAGAATTCACCATGATCGATACTGCTGGGATCCGCAAACGTGGGAAAGTCTACGAAAGTACTGAAAAGTACGCCGTGATGCGAGCACTGCGGGCGATCGATCGCTCTGATGTGGTGTTAGTCGTGTTAGATGCTGAAACTGGCATTCGCGAACAAGATAAAAAAGTCGCCGGCTATGCCCATGAAGCCGGGCGTGGGATCATTATTGTGGTCAACAAGTGGGATACCTTGCACAATAAAGACAACCACACCATGCAAGAGTTTGAACAACACATTCGCGATGAATTCCAGTATTTGGACTACGCACCGATCGTATTTGTGTCTGCTAAGACCCATCAGCGGTTGAAAAACTTGCCTGATATGATCACGATGGTTTCTGAAAACCAAAACCGTCGCATTCAAAGTGCAGTATTGAACGATGTCTTAATGGATGCCATGGCGGTGACGCCAACGCCAACCATTAATGGCAAACGTTTGCGGATCTATTATCTGACCCAAGTGGCGGTCAAGCCGCCGACATTCGTGGCTTTTGTCAACGATCCGGACTTACTCCACTTTTCGTATCAGCGCTTTTTGATCAACCAATTGCGGCAAACTTTCGACTTTGATGGCACGCCGATCCACTTAATTGCCCGAAGCCGCAAGTAATCAAGCTTGTCGGCGCTTGCAAGCAGATGAGGCAATTTTCAATGAATTTTAGGCTGATTGTGGTCAACTTTTGGCTTAAAAACGCGAAAACCCTTGCTACACCGGCGTTGGTGTGCTATCTTTAAGCATGAAATAGTGATACGTATTGGTCATTGTTTCCTCATGCTGTGAGGCAACTCACAGTTGGGACTTTAAGTGGAAATCACTTAAATCTATATGGAGGTGAAATTGCTCATGGCAAACAAAGCTGAATTGATCGAAAGCGTTGTGGAAAAGACTGGTTTAACCAAGAAAGACGCAACTGCTGCGGTTGACGCCGTATTCTCTTCGATCCAAGATAACTTGGCTGCAGGTGCTAAGGTTCAACTGATCGGTTTCGGTAACTTCGAAGTGCGCGAACGCGCTGCTCGTAAAGGCCGCAACCCTCAAACTGGTGCAGAGATCGAAATCCCTGCTTCCAAAGTACCAGCATTCAAGCCTGGTAAGGCTCTCAAGGACGCTGTTAAGTAGTCTCCTGAGACAATGATACACATAACGGCTGAGTCCCCATGGGATTCGGCCGTTTTTTCGCGAATGGATGGAGGTACCCATGAGCTTTTCAGAACAAATGTTAGCGGCTTTAGAAAAAGGCGATCAAGCCCAAGCCCGGGAGTTATTCACCCAAGCTTTGCAACAAGACGATGATGAAACGTTGTATAACCTGGCAGGGGAATTATATGCGTTAGGCTTTATCGGCCAAGCGCAACGCATTTATGAAGAATTGCTAGGCAAATATCCTGAAATGGATGATTTGCGCGCAAATCTTGCCGATATTGCAGTTTCTAATGGGGATCCAGATAAAGCGTTGAACTATTTGGCCCAGATCCAACCTGATTCCGATAGTTATGTTGCTGGGTTAATGACCCAAGCGGATGTTTATCAAACGCAAGGGTTATATGAAGTCAGCGAACAAAAATTACTCACGGCCCAACGCTTAGCCCCTGATGAACCAGTGGTGACTTTTGCGTTAGGGGAATTGTATTTCGACTGGGGCAAAGACTCACAAGCCGCAGTTGCCTATTCTGATTTGATTGCCGCAGGCGTTGACGACATTGCCAATGTGTCGGTGAAAGCCCACTATGGTGCCGTGCTCGCTAACCTCGGCCAATATGAAGATGCTGTGGCGGTGTTTGAAGAACTCGGCGATACCCTTGATTTCAACAGTCGCTTTACGCTAGGGAGTTTGTATCTACAACTCAAAGACTATCCGCGCGCCATTGACACCTTAAAAACCGTGTTGGAAGAAGATCCAAGCTTTGCCAATGCCTATTTGCCATTGGCACAAGCACAAGTTGCTGATCACCAACAACAAGAAGCGTTATCGACGGTACAATCAGGGATCCAAGTTGATGACACGAATCCTGACTTATTTGCGGTTGGCGCAGATTTGGCGTTGAAGGAAGAAGACAACGACTTGGCGACGACTTATTTACAAAAAGCCCGCGCCATTGATCCAGAAAACCAAGCAGTGATGTTGTCATGGAGTAATTTGCTCTTAGCCAAGCACGAAGACGACGATAATATCGCCTTTTTGGAAGCAATCGACAAATCGGGCGATGTAGATCCGCAGATCTATTGGAATTTGGCGAAATCTTATGATCGCATCGATGACGTTGATCACGCGCGGGAGAACTACTTGTTGGCCTTTGGTTCTTTCCAAGATTCTCCAGACTTTTTGCGCGATATCATCGACTTTTTCCAATCTACTGCCGCCATCGCCGAACTCAAAGCCGCGCTTACGCGGTATGTGGCGTTGGTCCCTGATGACGATCAAATGCAAGCTCGCTTAGATGAATTAAACGCAGAAAACTAATTTCTGGTATAGTTGAAGCGAGGTGTTTTTATGCAAATTGATTTAACGCATCCAGATTTTCAAGCAGCGATCCCGATTTTACAAGCCATCGAAGCGGCGGGATATGAAGCGTATTTTGTCGGAGGCAGTGTCCGCGACGCGTTGTTAGGGTTGCCGATTCATGACGTCGACATCGCCAGCTCCGCTTATCCTGAAGAAATTAAGCAGATCTTTCATAAAACTGTCGACACTGGCATTCAACATGGCACTGTGATGGTATTGCAGCATGGCGTCGGCTATGAAGTGACGACTTTTCGGACGGAATCGACATATCAAGATTTCCGCCGTCCCGATCATGTGACGTTTGTGCGGTCGTTGTCAGAAGACTTAAAGCGCCGCGACTTCACCGTCAATGCGTTAGCTGCACGCCATGATGGCACGGTGGTAGACTTATTTGGTGGCATCGACGACATGCATCATCAGGTGTTGCGCGCCGTGGGGGATGCCCATGAACGCTTCCATGAAGATGCGCTGCGGATGATGCGGGCGGTCCGCTTTGAAAGTCAATTGAACTTCTCGATTGAAGCAGCGACCAAACACGCCATTCAAGAAAATGCCGCCTTGCTGGAAAAAATTTCCGTGGAACGTATTGCCACAGAATTTGTCAAAATGATGTTAGGGCAAGCGCGAACTGCTGGTTTAGCAGATTTTGTGGCCACAGGGCTCAGTGAACATGCCCCAATGTTTGCCGGTCATCAACAAGCGCTGGAGAATTTAGCGGCGATCGATCCGACGCCGATCACTTCAGAAGCGGTGGTGTGGACGTTGATCGCAGCTGGGTTGAATTTACCGGTAGTTAAGTTGATGAAAGCTTGGAAGCAAGCCAATGCCTTGAGCAATACGGTGCAGCGGGCAGTGGCATTGTTACCTAAATTGTCCGCCGATGACCCTTGGGCGTTATATGAAGCCGGCCTTGAAGGTGTGACAGCCGCCGCGGCTGCGCAACAATATTTACAACCAGGCTTTGACGAACAAACGATTTTGAATGCTTACGTTGCATTGCCGATTAAATCCAGCAAAGCGTTAGCAGTCGATGGTGGCATGTTGATCAAACATGGCATGAAGCCAGGTCCAAAGCTCGGCCAAACCCTTCATCAACTGGAGCAAGCAGTGGTATCTGGCAACTTGCATAATGATGAAACTAGCTTGTTGAACGCTGCGTTAAATGACTAATCCGAAGATCGCCTCGGCGGTCTTTTTTGTATGCCGCGGTAATTTTTGTTAAACTAAAGCTTAGAACAACGAGGAGCATTTACATGCAAACATTAAGCGCAACAGGCGTCAGCAAGGCGTATGGCGACAAACAATTATTTAAATCGATCGACTTTTTGATCAATCAAGGCGACCGCATCGGCTTGATCGGCGTCAATGGGACAGGGAAAACCACGTTATTAAACGGTTTAGCCGATACCGATCCCTTTGATGCAGGCACGGTGGAAACCAGTAAAACTTATCGGATCGCGTATTTGGCCCAGAAACCTGAACTTGATCCCAATAAAAAAATTATGGATGCCGTATATGGCGGCCAAGGCCCAGTATTTGCGGCACTGCGTCAATATCAAAGCGCACTTGCGGCTTACACCAAAGATCCTATGGACGCCCAAGCGCAAAGTCGCTATGAAAAAGCGGATGCTGCCATGACCCAAACAGATGCATGGTCGGTGGATACAGACATTAAAACCATTTTGACACAGCTGCATTTACCTGATCTTGATCAAACAATCGGGAGTTTATCTGGTGGTCAACAAAAGCGGGTAGGCTTGGCACAAGTGTTGATCGAATCACCTGATTTGTTGATTTTAGATGAACCGACCAACCACTTGGACTTTGATTCGATCGCTTGGCTAGAAAAGCGCCTCAGCACTTACAAAGGCGCCTTGCTGGTGGTCACGCATGATCGCTACTTTTTAGATCGCGTGGCCAATGCCATTTGGGAACTCGACCACGGGACACTTTATCAATACACGGGTAACTATGAAGCCTATGTTGAGAAAAAAGCTGAGCAAGTCGCAGCCGACACCGTGGCGGCCCACAAAGAACAACAGCTTTACAAACAAGAACTCGCTTGGATGCATGCTGGTGCGCAAGCGCGGTCAACGAAACAACAAGCGCGGATCAATCGCTTCAATGACATTAAACAAAATATGAATGATCGCCCTGAAGCCCAAGGGCAAGTGGAAATGAAAGTTGCTTCCACGCGCCTTGGTAAGAAAGTGATCGTTTTTAAAGGCGCGAACTTAACGATCGGCGATCATCACATTCTCAATGATTTTGATTGGTTGGTGCAACCCGGTCAGCGCATCGGCATCACCGGACAAAATGGTGCCGGGAAATCCACATTGTTGAACGTGATCGCAGGTGCACGCAAACTCGATTCTGGGGTTTTTGAACTTGGTGAAACGGTGAAACTTGGCTACTACACGCAATTGTCCCAAGACTTACCCAATGACAAGCGGGTGATCGCCTATTTGCAATCGATCGCCGAAGGGCTAGTCACAGATTCAGGTGAACGTATCACGGTCACTCAGCTTTTGGAGCAATTCTTGTTCCCACGCAGCATGCATGGTGAATTGATCGGTCGTTTGTCTGGTGGCGAGAAACGCCGGTTGTATCTGTTAGCGATTTTAATGGAACAACCCAACGTCTTGTTGTTAGATGAACCCACCAACGACTTAGATGTGGCGACGCTAACAGTGTTAGAAGACTATTTGGAACAATTCCCAGGTACTGTGATCACCGTCAGCCATGACCGCTACTTCTTAGATAAAGTCGCCGATCACTTGTTGATTTTTGACGGCAATGCCAAAATTGAGCGCGCCGTGGGCATGTTTACGGATTATTTGGCTAAGCAGGCTGATCAACCCGCCGCGCCAACGCCGACGGCAAAACCTAAAGTGGCACCAGTGGATGCCGATACCCCTAAAGTTAAAACCAAGTTAACCTACGCCGAATCCATCGAACACGACCAGCTGCAAGAAAAAATGGATGCGTTAGATGATCAGATCTCAGCTTGGCAAGCAGAAATGGATGCCACTGATGGCAACGATTATCAAAAACTTGGTGGTTTGCAACAACAAATCGATGATGCCAATGCGCAACTTGATGAAATGTTTGACCGCTTTGCTGCATTGGATGAATACGTCAACTAGGAGGACATCATGGCTAGTCTTGAACAACCATATTTGGATCTTTGCCAACAGATTTTAAACGAAGGTGACTTCAAAGGCGATCGCACTGGTACTGGGACTTATAGTCACTTCGGTGCGCAGTTACGATTTGACTTGAGCCAAGGCTTTCCGCTGCTAACCACTAAAAAAGTGCCTTTTGGATTGATCAAAAGCGAATTACTATGGTTCTTGCACGGCGATACCAATATTCAATATTTGCTCAAGCACAAAAACCACATTTGGGATGAATGGGCCTTTGAACGTTATGTCAATTCGAGTACCTACACCGGCCCTGATATGGCGAATTTCGGGCAACGCCGGCTCAAAGACCCCGAGTTTGCAAAAGTTTATCATGAACAAATGGCCAAATTTAATCAACAAGTGCTTGAAGATGATGACTTTGCGGCTAAATTTGGTGATCTTGGCAATGTTTACGGCAGTCAGTGGCGTGCTTGGAAGACCTCAACTGGCGACACCATTGATCAACTTGGGGATGTGATCGAACAAATCAAAACCAACCCTAACTCTCGCCGCTTGATTGTCAGTGCTTGGAATCCTGAAGATGTCCCGACCATGGCGTTGCCACCATGCCACACGATGTATCAGTTTTACGTGAATGATGGCAAGTTGTCGCTGCAATTGTATCAACGCTCTGCAGATATGTTTTTAGGGGTGCCATTCAACATCGCCTCATATGCTCTACTGACACATTTGATCGCGCAAGTGTGCGATTTACAAGTCGGCAACTTCATTCATACCTTCGGCGATGCCCATATTTACACCAATCACATCGATCAAATTCATGAGCAACTCAGCCGCACGCCACGCCCGGCGCCGAAGTTGTGGTTGAATCCTGACATCAAAGATGTGTTTGATTTTCAAATGGACGATATCAAAGTCCTTGATTATGACCCTTATCCGGCGATCAAAGCGCCGGTGGCTGTATAAAGGAGTAAACGATGATCGCATTTTTATGGGCAGAAGACGCACAAGGCACCATCGGCAAAAATGGCTCGCTGCCATGGCATTTGCCAGATGATTTGAAATACTTCAAACAACAAACCTTAGGGACACTGACCGTGATGGGGCGCAAAACTTATGTTGCCTTGCCAAAACGACCATTGCCTGGGCGGACTAACGTCGTGTTGTCGCGCGACCCCAACTGTGATGCTCCTGGCGCCATTGTGGTGCATTCAGGCGCTGAATTGCGGGAGTTACAGGCACAACACCCAGATCAAGATCTGGTGATCACAGGTGGCGCTGGGGTGTTTGAAAGTCTGAAAGCCTGGCCTGATACGTTGTTGGTGACGCGCCTTGCTGGGACCTTCGATGGGGATGTGACCATGGTCGACTTACCTTGGTCTGACTATCAATTGGTTTCCTCACGGCTTGTAGAAAATGATGATCCCGCGTTGACACATGTGTTTGAACGTTGGGAAAAGCGTTAGTTAACAACGTCGTAACCTAAGTGGTTACGGCGTTTTTTGTCAAAAAAATCGGCCAAGCCGCATCCGACTTGACCGAGAAATTTTAAACAAATAAGTAAATCGATGCATACATGCACGCTGAGCCCAACATCACAAACAAATGCCAGATCACGTGAATGTAAGGAATTTGTTTTTGTGAATAAAGCACAGCGCCGAAGGTATAAGCAACACCGCCTGCTACTAACAACCAAAAGCCGATGGGACCAAGCCCGGCCCACAGTGGGCGAATGCCGATCAAACATAGCCACCCTAAAATCACGTAAATGCTGGTTTCCAAATATTTCAGCTTGCCGATAAAGAAGCATTTATACAAGATACCAGCTAAACACAAACTCCAAATCGCGATCAACAAGCCGAGTCCTAAGCCACCGCCGATGGTGACTAGGCAATAAGGCAAGTATGAGCCGGCGATCAAAATGAACACCCCGGAATGATCGAGGACTTGCAGCACATGGCGGGCTTTGGTGAAGTAGAAACTATGAAACGCCGTTGATGCTGAATAAAGCAAAATCAACGCGATGCCAAAGCCGATAAATGTCACCAACCTCAGCGGCGAGTCGCCAGCGCGAAAGGCTAACGCAATGGTGCCGATGATCGCCATCCCTAAGCCTGTGGCGTGGGTGGTGGCACTCAAGGTTTCATTAGTGAAGCGATAATTTGTATTTTGTTTGGTCAATTGCATACGCAACCTCCATATCTGGTATTGGAAACTAGATGTTGTTTACGAACTCATTCTAGCATGTTAGAATACGGTATGCAATGATAACTAGTTTTCAATACTAGATGACAACTACTGACAATCACGCCACTGTTTGTTATACTATAGCGGTGTGA
The DNA here is from genome assembly GCF_003946305.1 of Lacticaseibacillus porcinae. GTDB lineage: Bacteria > Bacillota > Bacilli > Lactobacillales > Lactobacillaceae > Lacticaseibacillus > Lacticaseibacillus porcinae. The sequence continues at coordinate 125,685 of NZ_RHNS01000001.1, read as the reverse complement.
ATTAACCTATAAGAAAGTGTGGCCGCGACATGGCAAAGATTAAACTCGTTACTGATTCTTCGATCCAACTGACCCCGGAGGAAGTGGCGCAATACGATATCCGCGTGGTCCCGTTGACCATCATGATCGACTCCACCGTCTACATCGATGGTGAAACCATCACCCGTACAGAATTTATGGAAAAAATGGCAGAAGCCAAAGCGTTACCTAAAACTTCACAACCAGCACCTGGGACCTTCTTAGATGTGTTTAATGAACTGTCTGCAGATGGTAGCCAAGTGCTGTGCGTCAATATGTTGCAAGCCATTTCAGGTACGGTCAACTCAGCGCGGCAAGCTGCTGAAATGTCTGATGGCGACGTGACCGTCGTTGATTGCGACTTTACTGACCGCGCGATGGCCTTTCAAGTGATCGAAGCGGCCAAAGCCATTGAAGCCGGCGCTGATATGGATGGCGTGTTAAAGCGCATGGCCACTGTCCGTGATCACACCATTTTACAAATGGGTGTGTCAACGTTAGACAACTTAGTTAAAGGCGGCCGTTTGTCTAAGGCGGCTGGTGTGGTCGGTAGCTTGTTAAACATCAAAGTGGTGTTACAAGTCGCTGATGGCGAACTGAAAGTGATGCAAAAAGGCCGTGGCGTCAAAACCTTGCATCGCTTCGTTGATAGCTTCGTGGAAAAGTTGCAAGGTCTTGAAAACCTCAAAGAAGTGGGGATCAGTTTTGCCGGCGGTGAAGCTTATGCTCAAGAAATCGGCAACAAGATCAAAGCCGTTTTGCCAAACTTGCCAGTGCTGGTGCGGCCGACTGATCCGGTGATCGCAACCCATACTGGTGATGGCGCCTTTGCCATCATGTGCTACACCGACTAAATCATACTGGCAGGAGGCTGACTCCTGCCATTTTTTAGTTGTGGGTGAACAGATCATGACAAGAGGTGAACGAGATCAAACATTTATGGCAAAATTTAGCAACCGTGCTGATCGTTGCACTGCTTGCTTTTGGCGGGTGGGAGTTATTCGGTCCAAAAGTTGAACCCACGCGCTTAGCTGGGGTCACCACGAAAGTCAAACATTTAAACGTCGTCGGCGTCGGTGATTCGTTGACGCATGGGGTCGGGGATGCGACCAATGCCGGTGGTTATGTGGCATTGATCAAACGTGATTTGGAACAAAGTGGTGACTATACCGTCTCAACGTCAAACTTTGGGGTGACTGGCAACACGGCACCACAAGTCCAACATCGCTTAGACACCCAACTTAAACTTCAAAAAGCCGTTAAACAAGCCAACATCATCACGTTGACTGTTGGTGGCAATGACCTCATGGCAGTGCTGCAAAAGCATTTCTTTGATATGACCACCAAAGATGTTGCCAATGGCAATACGCAATTTCAAAAACGTTTAGCAAAGCTCGTGGCAACCTTACGCAAAGATAATCCTAAGGCCCCGATTTACGTGTTTGGGATTTACAATCCTTTTTATGTGTACTTCCCGAATTTAACTGCGATGACCACGAGTGTGCAAAATTGGAATGCGGCCACCAAGAAAACCTTGGCGACGATCGATCACGCGTATTACGTCGACATTGATTCCGTTTTGTCCAAAGGCAACACCAGCGACAAATCGAAAGCCACCAAACAAGCCTTGAAAGATGCTGTAGCAGGTGACAGCAATGCCAACCCGCTGATCTTTACACAAGATCATTTCCATCCTAACAATGCTGGATATGCGCAAATGACCAAGCAATTATGGCATGAAATGACCAAAACCAAGCAACAATGGGAGCAATAATATGAAACGACAAAAACACACCAGTCCCAAAAAAACGATCAATTGGTGGCGTTGGGCGACGTTGATCTTGTTAGGGTTGATCATCGGTTCTGGGATCTGGTTTACCACCAAAGTCTTAACCCCTTACAATGATAAAATCGCCCAAAGCGCTGATAGCGATGATTCACAAGCCGCGTTTTCCGTGCAATTGACCAAACGGCAAGTCAATCACATCGTTGATTACTATTTAAATGATTATTTAAAAGATTCCAAAATTAAGTACACCTTGACGGTTGGCGATTCTGCTGTGCTCGGTGGTCATTTCGAATTCTTTGGCGCCACCATCAAGTTCGGCTTGCAATTTGATCCGTTAGTTCGGCCAAATGGCGATGTTGAATTAAAAGCAACGAAACTCAATATTGGGAGTTTGCCTGTGCCGATTTCATATGTGTTGAATTACGTCGGTCATAGCTATAAATTACCAAGTTGGGTCAAACTCAATAGCTCACAAGAAACGGTTGTGTTAAAATTGAGCAAATTCAAACTGCAAAACGGCATGCAGATCAAAGCCACGAAAATCGACTTACCAAACGATGATATCGACTTTTCGGTTTACTTGCCAAGCAGCTCAACAAAGGACTGATTGAAATGAAAGAAACTGCAATTTTTGCTGGTGGGTGTTTTTGGTGCATGGTCGAACCTTTTGAGACCCAACCTGGGATCTTAAATGTTGTTTCCGGCTACACCGGCGGCCATGTTGCCAACCCTACCTATGAACAAGTCAAAAGCCACACCACTGGCCATACGGAAGCTGTTGAGATCACTTTTGATCCTGACATTATCACCTATGCGCAGTTGGTTGAGATCTATTGGCAACAAACGGATCCCACTGACGCGATGGGGCAATTCCAAGATCGCGGCGACAACTATCGGCCAGTGATCTATGTGGCGAATGCCGAACAACGCGCCATTGCTGTGGCTTCCAAAAAGGCCTTGGCAGCTAGCGACCGCTTCGATCAACCGATCGTCACCCAAATCGTGGATGCCTCAACATTTTACCCTGCAGAAGAAGAACATCAAGAATTCTATCAACATAACCCGCGGCGTTACGCACAAGAACATGCCCAACGTCAATCGTTTATTGATCAGAATTGGCAGTAGTTTGAAAGGAGTCGGGCATGCGCCAGACCTTTTATCAGTATTTAATGACCTTGCGCAACCCCAATGATCACGGCGAAATCGCTGGTTTTGCGCAAAACGCGTTTTTAGACCACAGTTTTCCCAAGCAAGAAACAGATTTTGACGCACTCAGCGAATATTTGGAGCTTAATGGCAACTATTTGCAAAGCATGAGTGTATTTGACGATGTCTGGCGTGAATACCTCGCGTCTGAACAGATCGGAGGATAATTGTGGCAAAAAAACATTTACAAGTCCCAGCTTGGCTACTTGCCGTTGGGATGAGTGTGACTTTAGTCGGTGGCGGCTTGATCGGGTACTATGCTCATGGCCTACGGGATTCAGCGGTTGGCACAACAGCTTCGAATTTACCAGCAGGCTTTGACAAAGTGCTCAGTACTTATGCAACGATCGAAAATAGTTATTACAAATCTACGGATAGCAAAAAGTTAGCCAACGGTGCGATCAAAGGCATGGTCAACTCTTTAGGCGATCAATTTTCCACTTATTTGACCAATGATTCTAAATCAAGCCTTGATTCCACGCTTTCAGCTTCTTTTGGTGGGATCGGTGCCACGGTGCAACAAGGCGACAACAAACTCACCATCGAAGGTGTGATGGCCAATACCCCAGCTAAAAAAGCTGGCATGAAAACTGGTGATATCTTGATCGCCGTCAACGGCAAAAACGTTGCCAAAGATGACGTCAACACCGCCGTTGAAAAGATCCGCGGGAAAATCGGCACCACGGTGAAAGTCACCGTGAAGCGCGACGGCAAAACCATGACTTTCTCAATGAAGCGGGCCAAGATCACCACTGACACAGTTGAAGGCACGATGTCAAAAACCAACAAAACCATTGGCATCATCACCATGGATACTTTCTCTGATCCGACGGCGAAGCAATTTGAATCAACCGTCAAGAAACTCCGCAAGCAAGGGGCTAAGTCCTTTGTCTTAGACTTGCGTGGCAATCCCGGTGGCGAGTTGACCCAAGCGTTAGCGATCGCTTCGATGTGCTTGAAGAATGGTCAAACCATTGTCAAAGTCCAAGATCGCTCAGGTGCCGTACAAACATATAAAGCTGCCAAGAAATACGACAAAGGCTTTAAAGTCACAGAACCAATGGCGATTTTGATCGATGGCAACTCAGCTTCAGCTTCAGAAATTTTGTCTGCGGCTTTAAATGAAAATAACAAAACCCCATTAGTGGGGGAACAAAGTTATGGCAAAGGCACCGTGCAAAACGTTGCCGCCATGTCTTCAAGTGCCGAATTGAAGTTGACAGTGGCCAAATGGTTAACGCCAAATGGCACATGGATCAACAAAAAAGGCCTCACCCCAACTATCAAGGTGAAATACCCTGATTACATGAACATCACCGCATTTTCAGTGACGTCGATGAAACTCGGGGATGAGTCTGGTGATGTGAAGTCGTTGCAACAATTGTTGAAGGCGTTAGGCAATGACCCAGGCACCGAAAATGGATATTATGGGCCAACCACACAAGCGGCAGTGAAAGCTTTCCAATCTGCTCATGGATTGACAGCTGATGGCACTGCCAATACCGCAACCTTACAAGCATTGGTGACTGAGCTTTCGACAAAATATGCCAATGATGATCCGCAACTCAACGCGGCAGTCAAAGCGTTAACGAAATAGATGCAAAAATCAGGCCTTGTGCCTGATTTTTTTGCGCTGGATAGCGTTTGCGGGAAATAGCGGGATTTGTGTTACACTGTGGGTATTGAAAAAGTGAGGTCAAGTCAGATGTCGGATCGAAAAATGCCTAGTGTGATGTGGAGTCGTGGCAAAGCGATCGTTGCGGCTCACAAAGTCGAGATCATTGCCATTGATCCTGATTTGAAAGTGATCGAAGCGCGGGTATATGGCGAACATGCTTATGATGTCATCGTAGGGATCCGGGCGAGTCAAGATAGTTGTAGCTGTCCTTTTTTCCCAACCCATGGCTACTGCAAGCACATTGCTGCAGTGGAATTGTATTTCAAAGCGCAAGATCAAACCATTGAAGCAGCCGTCGCGGCCAATACCAATTTGCCGCAACATGGCGATGCGTCGCAAGGGGCGCGGTTTGTCGCCGCGTTGGATCTGCCAGAACCGCAATATTTTCATGGATTGAAGCCAGCGACCAAAAATCAGTTATTGCTTGAAGCAACGCTAGAGATCCACGCTTACGTGGCTGCTGACTGGACCAAAAAAGCGCGTTTATTTGTTAAATTGCGTTTGGCCAACGCGACTGATGGGCGTTTTTTTGCGGTGCGCGACATGCAAGAGTTTCTGATGGCATATCACAGTCATGAACGCCTGGCCCTTGCTGGCCATAAACATGTTTTTACCTTATCACCACAAGCCTTTGGTGAACCGGAACGGCGGTTGATCGGGATTTTAAGCAACACGCAACCGGTTGAGCAAGTACGCCTCAGTGGCTCGGCATCAATCTACCGACGGCTGGCGCTTTTAAATCCCGGGGACTTTTCGCGAGTTGTGAAACCTTTGCAACAAATGGCACATGTTGTGTTTGTGGATTTAGGGAATCAAACGGCTTATGATCAGTTAACCATTTTGCCGTTTGCGGCGTCAGAGGCGTTATTTACCGGCTCAGTGACCAAAACCGATGACGGCTATCGCTTTGATTTTCACGAAGATTTCGATGCGGTGGTGATCAGCGATGAGTTGATGATCCGCGGCGGAAACTTTTATCAGGCGACGCCTGCGCAATTTGATTTGATTCAGCGGGTATTAGAAGAATTTTTCGTTGAACGGGATACCTTGTCGTTAACGTTTAGTTTTGATGAGCGAGAAAGCTTGCGGCAGTTGTTGACCTATCTGCAGCCGATCGCGTCGCTTGACACGCCTAAGATCATGCATGTGCCGAAGATGACACCAAGGTTTGACCTCGGCAAACAAAAGCAAAGTTTGATCCTCACTTTACGCTTTGATTATGGCGATGAGGTGTTAACCCCAACCGACGTGGTCAAACGCGATGCTGCCTTGCGTAACTTAGCCCAAGAACGCCAAGCGCAAGCTTATCTTGAGGCTTTAGGATTTAGCGTTGATGATGACGGCTGGCGTAAAAGCTTTCGCGATCCAGATGTCTTATACACCTTTTTTGTGGCGGAATTGCCAAACTTGAAACAAAACGGGGTGGTCACTTTAGATCCTGAGCTTCAAGCGATGTGGCAAAATAGTGCAACCTTGGCGCCAAAAGTTGCAGTGAAAGCAGCAGATGGGTTGTTGGCGATCAATTTTTCAATGGTAGGCGTTTCTGCCAGTCAAATTGACGACATGTTGGCGCAGTTAGATGTGGATCGCCCATATTTGCAACGAGCCGATGGTGCATTGGTGCCGATCGATGATCAATTGCGCCGCGTGTCCAAGGCGTTGCGACAACTGCGCACCCAAGCGAAGTTTGACCATGGCCAACTCCAAGTACCTGCCTCACAAGCATTAGCAGTCCGCTCGGCGTTAGGTGACGAGGCTGCTTTTGATGAGGCGTTTGAAGCGATCGCCAATGATCTGGCACATCCAGAACAGTTTGAGGTTGTGGGCCAGCGTCCAATCAATGCTGACATGCGCCCTTATCAACAGCGTGGGGTCCAGTGGTTGGAAATGCTGAATAGTCATGGCTTTGGTGGTATTTTAGCGGATGAAATGGGTTTAGGGAAAACCTTGCAAATGATCAGTTTCTTGAATAATCATCAAGATCAAACCCATACGAGTTTAGTGGTCGCACCAGCGTCTTTGTTATACAACTGGAAAGCTGAATGTGAAAAATTTGCCCCAGGTTTACAAGTTGCAGTGGTCGACGGCACTAAAACTGAGCGCAAAGCCACATTAGCACAATCAGCAGACTTGTGGATCACCAGCTACAATAGCGTTCGCAACGATATTGATTTATATACCCATGTCCCACTTGGCTACTTGGTGTTGGATGAAGCCCAATTTGTCAAAAATGGTGCTTCTAAAACCCATCAAGCGTTGCGTAAGTTGCATCCGATCAATACTTTTGCTTTGTCTGGGACTCCAATTGAAAATCGCACCGATGAAATTTGGGCGATTTTTGCATTGGTGATGCCAGGCTTGTTGCCAGGGCTTAAAGCTTTCAAGCAGCTGACACCAGAGACTGTTGCGATCCGCGTTGCCCCATTTATTTTGCGTCGCGACAAACAAAGCGTCTTACCAGACTTGCCGCCGCGTGTGGAATCAAACCTCACCAATGAAATGACCAAAGCACAAAAAGCGGTTTACTTGGCGCAGTTGCAGCAAATGCAAGTGCAAGTCAGAGGTTTAGATGCCAAAAGTTTGGTGAAAAATAAACTGGCGATTTTAGCTGGGTTGACTCGGCTGCGTCAACTTTGTGATACGCCGGCATTGTATTTGCCAGACTATCAAGGCGGCTCTGGGAAACTTGAACAATTGATGGACCTCTTGCAAGAAGCCGTTGCAAATGGCCGCCATGTGTTAGTATTTTCACAATTTACTGGGATGTTGGATCAAATCGCCAATGCATTAGATGAGGCGGCATTAACTTACTTCACCTTGCGTGGTAGCACGCCACCGCAAAAACGATTAGGCATGGTGGATCGCTTTAACGCTGGCGAAGTGCCAGTGTTTTTGATCTCGTTGAAAGCCGGTGGCACTGGGCTGAATCTAACTGGCGCCGATCTCGTGATCTTGGTGGATCTGTGGTGGAATCCCGCAGTGGAAGATCAAGCCATTGCGCGGGCACATCGGCTAGGCCAAGCACATGAAGTGGATGTTTACCGGTTGATCACGAAAGGGACCATTGAAGAGCAAATTGCCAAACTTCAAGCTAAAAAACGCGACTTAGTGGATGTCGTCATGGCTGGCGCGCAAAATAAAGCGACCTTAAGTGACGATGATATTCGCTCGATTTTAGGGCTGGATCCTGAGCTTTAGTCAAAACGTGCGTCGCGTGGCGTTTTCCGGTATAATAATATTATTAAATTTGCGAATATTCGCAGAACTCAGTACGGAGGGATTTTTTTTGATTTTGAATCAATGGGTATTGCACCGATTACACGGCGTTGGCCAAATTGTCAACGTCCAAGGTGACTTGGTCACGGTACGTTTTTCTGAAGGCGATATGGTGTTGGGTTTAAGTCAAGTGATCGCACATGGGACGATGAAGTTCCTCGATCCAAATGTGGCAGCAGCGTTTTTGGCGCAACAACCTCAAACCCCTGCAAAACCAGCATCACAAACCGCTGCTACGCCAACGTTTATCGTTGATCAAACCTATACTAACGCTGAAATTAATCAACACTTTGATGGGCAAACCTCTGGTCGGATCCGTCGAGGCGAAAACGCTTTGGTATTGATCGCAGAAGCTGACGATCAACGTAATGCTCAAAGGCAGCTACTGTTTTCTGGCGTTGGGCAATCAGGGGACCAAAGCTTGACCAAGGCGCCAAACAAGACGTTGGCCAATGCACAAACCCAAGCACTTTATGTCTTCGTACCAGCGCCACATCGTCGCTATCAATACTTAGGGCAAGCGACCAAGGCTGCAAAACCGATCGCGGTGTCACAACCTGATCGCCATGGGGTCGATCGCCAAGTCTGGCAGTTCCCATTGCAATTTAACTGATTTCATTTCCTCGCTGAACCTAGCGGGGATTTTTTTGTCCTTGTGCGAATCTGTGGGATTTCTTGAAGTTTCGCCAAAACGTTGATTCTAAAGTGAAGTTCGATAATAATCAACATGTGAAGCGCTTCCTTTACCGTCAAGACAAGCTTTTTTGCGAAATCTTGGTCGTTTTATCAGCGCCGGTGGCTTTACAATAAACTTCACATCGACGCACAGTGAGGTGGAATATATGAAAAAAACTTACGGGTTCACACTGTTATTACTCTTCGGCTTTTTTATCGGGTTAAGTCAGGCCCATTCAGTGGTTGCTAGCACGACCACTGAAACTGTGGCTTATCAAGTCAACAAAGCTGATACCACGACACCGTCATTGGCCAATGCTTTCTTTTCGCATGAGGCGACAGTGACGGTGAAAGATGGCCAAGCGACCAGCGTGACCTTACATATCACCAAAAATGCTTTCGCGATCAAAAGCTTTTCGATCGGGAACCAAGCGGCTAAAATCACCGATCAAACCACCAATACTGCGGATCTGACTTTTGCGGTTGATGATCAATTTAAAGCGACGACTTTGCAAGCAACAATGTCAGTGATGAACATGACGCAAAAAGCTGACTTGGTGTTTGCCAAAGCGTTACTGGCACCCGACAGCGAACAGGTCAAATTTCAAGTCAACAAAGTTGGAACGTCGACGCCATCGCTGGCAAATAGTTTCTTTTCACCAAAGGCGACAGTCACGATGGCGGACGGACGCCCTGCAACCGTGACCTTACATTTGATCAAAAATGCCTTTGCCATCAAAAGTATTGCCATTGGGTCGCAAGTGGCGATAATCACTCATCCGACGGCAGATACCGCAGATTTGACGTTCAACGTGGATGATCAGTTCAAAGCGTCGACGATCACGGCGAAAATGTCGGTGATGAATATGACGCAACAGGCGGATCTGGTGTTTGAACACAGTCTGCTACCAGCAGTTGCGAGCAAGCCAGCGGCGATCGCGCAACAGCAGGCGACACAACCAGTCGTTAAACCCGTTGCGAACCCAGTCGCCACTAGCAAACCAACCGCTTCAACTTCAACAAACGCAGCCAAAGGGTCGGTATCTGCTCGATTGTATCAAGCAAACAATGGCAAACTGACCACGACGCCTTCAGCAGCGCAGCAATTTATCGATCCTACTGCGATCGTGGTGCGTAACGCCACCCATACGACAATGACCTTGCATACCACTGGTGCCGAATATATCAAAGCAATTCGCGTGGCGGGACAATTAGGGAAAATCACCAATCAACATGGTGATTCTGCAGATCTGGTCTTCACCTTGGCGAATGCTGAACTAAATTATGCGATGCCTGTGACCTTTTCACTTTCAGTGCCAGGAGCAGCGCAAATGACTCAAAACGCCTTTTTACTGATCGACTTAGCCCCACAAAAGGCACAACTAGACCCCAAGGCACCAAAGTTGCGTTACCCCTCAATGGTCAACAACGCCGTACCTTCTGGCGTCAACAAAAACGCGCATGCGATCAATGCGAGCCTCGCGCAACAAAATGTGAGTTATACGGTTTTGGATGCTAGCGGTAACGCCATTTCAACGGCGAACCAGTATTTCACCCATACCGCCCACATTGTGAAAGATGCGACTGGTTTTATGGTATTGTTAACGGTTCGTGTGCCTGCTGGTATGGTGCAATTCACCCCACAAAGTATTAATGGCGGGAAGGTGTTGCAATTGACGCATACCACTATCGGCGGGGAAGATGTTTGGACCTTTGGCTTTCACGTGGCGGATGCCGCCGCGTTAGATCAACTGGTGCCAGCAACGATTGTGATGAGTGTGCCGATGGCAAATATTGACAATCAGTCGTTCCAAATTGAATTGGCCTTTGCCAAAACTGCCAATATTTTAGGTGCGAGTGCAAAAGGGACCCCGGCCACCAAACTGCAAGCAAAAACCCCGATCACAATTAAAAAAACCGCCGCAGCGGCTCAAGCAACCCATCAAACAACCAACCACAGCACGCAGTCGGTACAATCAGATCAGTCGCTTCCACAATTGAAAAAATATCCGATCGGTTGGGAGCTATTAGGATTTATTGTGATCGATTTACTGATATTGCTTGGGGCAATCTGGTTACGTCGACGTAACCGCTTGGAGGTGGCTCATGATTAAAAAAATTCTGTGGACTTTGAGCCTAGTGATTTCGCTGGTTGCCGGAGTGGGAGTATCGCATGCAGTTTTTGCAAAGGCAGTCACTTATCAAACGCTGACTTATGGCACGAACAAAACTTCCCTTGCAGCAAAATATTATGTGCAACCGGCGCAAGTCGTGATCAATGGGGATGACTATTTGGTCACGATGACCATTCACACTGCCAGCAGTCTTGGGGCTTGGCCAGTCACTGTGCTAAGTGTCAATGGGGTCGGGCCGGCTAATGTCGTCAAAGCTCGTGATGAAGATGGCTACGAGTATCAATATGCCTTTGAAACGCACGATTTAACGCAGGTGATCAATTCTGATATCGCCATTAATGTCGTGGGCGTCTATGCAGCCCAACACAAATTAAGTTTCAAATTCGATCAATCCCAACTACCAAGCCTACCGCAACCAGCAAGTCGCCAAACTGTAATCAAGAAAACGATCAAGGTGACGCGTTCAAATCAGGATCAAATCATTAACGTCAACCGCCTCAACGCAGCCAATCGCGCCACGCAAACCAAAGTGTTGATCGCAGGCGGGTTGAGTATGGTGATGGTGGCCAGTTTGTCGGCTTGGTGGGTGCTTCACAAAAAAATGAAATGATCGCAACACCTAAAAACCCACCTTCAGACGTTGGTGGGTTTTATGGTTGTTTGGCTAGCCAAGCTTGATAAACAGGTTGAATATCTTGGACAACTGATTGAAACATATTACCGATCCAAAACTCAGTGTGGGGTTTTGGTTGCGCAAATTTCACCATTGTTTCGGCATTTTCATCAATTGTTGCCCAAATCGTTTTGGCGTCTTCAGGATGGAGGTAAGCTTGGGCAATCAAGTGAGCGCCACTGGCTGCGACTGTTGAACTCGGCCACACGCGATTGACCCACAGTGGTTCAAATTCAGGATTTAACGATTTGATCGCCGCCACAGAGGCTTGCATCCCGCAAGCATACATGACTTCTCCAGCTAAAATTGCGGTCAAACGGGTGTGGGGCAAATCAAAGGCGGCATGTTTTTTCAACCATTGCCAGCCGGTGACTTGTTGTTGGGCGTTCAACAAACTTGAACAGTTGATAAATAAGGCCAGATCTGAGACTTCCAAATGTTTCAAACTACAAAACCCGCTCATCACTTCGTCGGCAATGGCGCGTTGATCAAATAGTGGTGCGACTTGCGACCAAGTCATCCCAAGATTGATCAAATGCATCGCAGCACGAGCTGTTAAGCTACCTTTAACCATCAAGTAGCGACCATGCGGCTGTTTGGGGGCAGAAGTTAAAGCAATTTGCAAGGCAGCTGTGACGGTTTGGACATTGGTTTCAGATGCTTGTTGGAGTTGTTGATTGAACCGGTCAAACAGCTGGGCTTGCATGTCTTCAAAATAATGTTCATATAAAAGTCTAGCATCCAACAATAAGGTGTTGCTTAATGTCAACACCGCATGAAATCCTAGTTGCGTTTTCTCGGTTTCAAACCGCGATTGCGTGGCAGGCGTCCAATCAATGGCAACATCGGCTAATTGCAAATTGTATAATTGGCGGATCGCAGCGATCGTCGGCCCGTTGAAACCCCAGCGTTTAACGGTCAAATTCCGCGATTGCGCGCGCAAGGTGGGGTTATGCCAGGTCGAACGTCCTGCTTGGATCATGGACCAACAGTTCCTCAAATAATGAGACAAATCAGTACATTCAAGGGCGTCGAGTTTGGTGCACAACGTTTGGATCTGCATCTGGGCATCACCAGTTTGTTGGCGCAACCATGTATAAGCCGCGTCAACAAACATCACCAGTGGCGCGGCGTGGACTGCCTCGGCTTCAATCGTCCCCATATCTTTATGCGCTTGACGCAAGCGCTGATAGTGTTGCAACACGGGATAAAGTTGTTTCAATAAATTCGTTTCACGATGGGCGAGCAAGTGAATGCATAAATGCGCGAGATCCGCTGCTCCGATTACAGCATCACCGATGGTTTCGGTGTTGAAAGCTTGCACATAAGCGATCAACCGCTCAGTGATCGTTTCAAGCAGTTCATGTGACGCATTGGTCATGCCAGCTGCGATCGCCAAGGTATGAACGGACAGTCGCCATCCGGCAAAAGGTTGCAAAAAGTCTGCCATCAATTGTTCGTCGCCTTCAGATAATGGCAAGTGATTTGAAGGTGATCGCAACGTAGATGATAAGATCAATTGAGCAAATTGTAAGGACCGGTGATCACCATGTGGTTGATGGGCAGCACAAAAGTTGGTTTGCCATGTTTTCAGCGCCTCAGTATCTTGTGCGATAAATAAGAAATAAGTTAAACGCGCTAAGTTATCTTGACGTTGTTCTTGGAAATGCTCCAAATCATAATAAGTCAATTGCAAGTTTGACAAAATCTGGCGCATGCTCGATAAGCTCAAGTCATTTTGATCGCGTTCAAAGCGAGACAGCGATGCCGCTGAACACCCAGCATCAACAACGGCGTCATCTAGTGAGAGTTTGCGATTTTTTCGCACTTGGCGCACAAATTCGCCGATACTCAAAGTTTTCATCGTTGTCCCTCCTGATTGCAATCAATTCGATCGCCTGAATTTTACCAAAGCGGCGGGCTTGGTGCAATTACTAAGTGAGTTTTCATCGTTGTGGTGGCAATGCTATACTGAATGATATCTAGGAATTCAAGGAGTCGATGAGTTTGCATCCAGATGAACGGATCGATCAGTTACAAGCTGCTGGCGTCAAAATCATTCAATCAAAGGAAGTGTTTGCCTTTTCCCTTGATGCAGTGTTGTTGGCAGACTTTGCGGTGGTGAAAAAACATTCGCGGGTCGTTGACCTGGCTGCAGGCAATGGGGCAGTGGGGTTATTTGTGGCCTCGCGCACTGACAATCAAGTGACGATGATCGAATTACAACAACGCTTAGCGGACATGGCCAAACGTTCAGTTGATTTGAATCACTTCACTAATGTGGATGTCCATCAACTAGATTTAAAAGACACCACCACAGTTGTCCCGAAAGATTCTGTGGATGTTGTCACGTGCAACCCGCCGTATTTCAAATTAGATCCAGGCCATGTGACCAATCCCAATGATCATTTGGCATTAGCACGCCATGAACTAACGACGACATTTCAAATTGTCGCGCAAACCGCGAGTGACTTGTTGAAATACCAAGGCAAAGCTTTCTTTGTGCACCGTCCAGATCGCTTAGCAGAACTGTTGCAGACTTTAGTGGAAGCCAAACTTGCGCCGAAGCGTATTCGTTTCATTCATCCTAAAGCTGATCGTGAAGCAAACATGGTGTTGATTGAAGCCGTTAAAGCTGGCAAACCTGATGGCATCCGGATTATGCCACCGATCGTGGTGTATGACACCCAAGGGCAATACACCCCAGAAGTTGCGCGGGCTTTATATGGAAACGAGGCCGATCGTGGCTGAGGAATATTTTTTCTATGTGTTAAAATGCGCCGATGGGACCTTTTATGGGGGCTTCACCAATGATGTCGACGCGCGCGTCGCGACGCATAATGCTGGGCGCGGCGCCAAGTACACCAAAGCTCGCCGGCCGGTGCGTTTGCTTTATTCAGAAGCCTTTGCCTCTAAGCATGACGCCTTGTCAGCAGAGTGGCATTTTAAACATCAAACGCGCGCGGCAAAGGAAGCATTTTTAACCGCGCATAAAATTCACTGGTAAGGCTTGTCAAGGGCGCGTACTTGGCGTATGATATTTTGAGTGTGAGAACACACAATCCACATTGCCGCCGATCCAAATCTTGGTGCTCGCTAGCGAGTCGAAGCGGATATGACGCGGCAAGAGGAACAAAACCTTTAGGAGGACTATTATGTCTGTATTAAGCATGAAGCAACTGCTTGAAGCGGGTGTCCACTTCGGTCACCAAACCCGTCGTTGGAACCCAAAGATGAAGCCATTCATCTTCACTGAACGCAACGGTATCTACATCATCGATCTGCAAAAGACCGTTAAGATGATCGACGATGCCTACAACTTCGTTAAAGATGAAGCTGCTCAAGGCGGCGTATTCTTATTCGTCGGCACTAAGAAGCAAGCCCAAGATGCCATTGCTGAAGAAGCAACCCGCGCTGGTCAATACTATGTTAACCATCGTTGGCTTGGTGGGACCTTGACCAACTGGAACACCATCCAAACTCGGATCAAGCGTCTTAAAGACATCAAGAAGATGGCAACTGACGGCACTTTCGACAAGCTGCCTAAGAAGGAAGTTTCCTTACTTAAGAAGCAAGAAGAAAAGCTGACTAAGTTCCTCGGCGGTATCGAAGATATGCCTCGCATCCCAGATGTGATCTTTATCGTTGATCCTCGTAAGGAAAAGATCGCCGTTTCTGAAGCGCAAAAGTTGAACATCCCGATCGTTGCCATGGTTGATACCAACACTGATCCAGATGACATCGACGTGATCATTCCTTCTAACGATGACGCGATTCGTGCCGTTCGTTTGATTACTGCCAAAATGGCTGATGCTGTTATTGAAGGTAACCAAGGCGAAGACCAAGAAGACGCTGAAGACCAACAAGCAGCAGCTGCTCCTGTTGACTCCATCGAAGACATCGTTGAAGCCGTTGAAGGCGACAACAAGTAATTCTATAAATCCCAGAGTTCTTTGAACTCGACGATAAACACAAACAAGCACCGTCTGTTATCTCGCGACTGCAAGATCTGCAGGCAGTGCTTGTTTTTTAAACCAGAGCGTATGTGCTCGACAAAACCTAAACTTATATATCCTTAGGAGGACAAGATTCATGGCTATTTCCGCAAAGCAAGTCAAAGAACTCCGCGACCGCACCCAAGTTGGGATGATGGACGCTAAAAAGGCCTTAGTTGCCGCTGATGGTGACATGGACAAAGCCATCGACGTTTTACGCGAAAAAGGTTTAGCAAAAGCTGCTAAAAAAGCTGGCAACATCGCGGCTGAAGGTTTGGCAGAAATCGCGGTTGACGGCAACACTGCTGCCATCATCGAAGTTAACGCTGAAACTGACTTTGTGGCTTCTAACGACAAGTTCACTGACTATGTGACTGCTGTCGCCAAAACCATTGCTGCTAACAAGCCTGCTGACTTAGACGCCGCTTTGGCATTGGACCTTGACGGCCAAACTATCGATGCTGCAGCCAAAGCTTTGACTGCCGTTATTGGCGAAAAGATCTCCTTGCGTCGTTTTGAAATCGCTGAAAAGAATGATGGCGACAACTTCGGTGCATACTTGCACAACGGTGGCCAAATTGCCGCTTTAGTTACCCTTGAAGGTGGCGACGAAGAAGCTGCCCGTGACATCGCCATGCACGTGGCTGCCATCAACCCACAATACTTGGATCGTACCCAAGTGCCTGCTGACGAATTGAAGCATCAAACTGACTTGTTCACTGAAGAAACTAAAGGTGAAGGCAAGCCAGAAAAGATCATTCCTCGTATCGTTGAAGGCCGCGTCAACAAGTGGTTGTCTGAAATTTCATTAGTTGACCAAGAATTCGTTAAGGATTCCGACAAGACGGTCGCTGAATTTGCCAAGAGCAAGAACGCAACTGTTAAAGGCTTCGTCCGTTTTGAAGTCGGCGAAGGTATCGAAAAGAAGTCCAACGACTTTGCTGCTGAAGTTGCAGAACAAATGAAGTAATCTGATTTCTCTAAAAGCGTCGCAGTTGCGGCGCTTTTTTTGTAGGAGGGGACTTATGGCAAGCAAATATTATGCGGTGCGTGCAGGTCGCAAAACTGGGATCTATCGCAGTTGGGATGCTGCTAAAAAGCAAGTATCAGGGTTTTCTGGCGCCCAATATAAGAGTTTTACCACTGAAGCTGACGCCCAAGCTTTTATGGGCGGGCAAGCGGTGAATGCGACGACTGCAATCAAACCAGCGCAATCTAATCTTGGTTATACTGTTGTCAGCGATAATGGGACCATTAATGCGCATATCGCGCGGTTGCGATCTGATGAAGCGATTGCCTTTACTGATGGCTCGTACAATAAAACCACTAAGCAATATGCATATGGTGTGGTGATGATCACAAATGTTGACGATCAAGTGCAAACACGTCATCTGGCCAAGGCATTGCCTGCAGATCCTAACGATGATTCTCATCAAGTGATCGGCGAAGTGACTGCTGTTAAAGCGGCGATCGTATGGGCAAAGGAACATGGATGCAAACGTTTGTCGATTTATGCTGATTATTTAGGGGTGCATGAATGGGCACTGGGACATTGGCAAGCCAAATCAAAAGCCGCGATTGCCTATCGCAAGTTTATTTTGGCGCAAGCTGGTGCGATTGATTTAGATTTTTATAAAGTGCATTCACATGACGCGGCCCATCCGATCGATCGCAATATTGAAGTCGATTTGTTGGTCAAAAAAACTTTGGGCTTGCGATAGATGGGTTCATCGCGCGCTAACGCGAATATTATGGTAAACTATTATCAGTAAATACGAAGGGAATCGTGACAATGGTTAAATATAAACGAATCGTCCTCAAAGTGAGTGGCGAAGCACTTGCAGGAGAAGCTGGGTTTGGCATTAAGCCACCAGTGATCGCAGATATCGCCAAGGAGATCAAAGCAGTTCATGATCTCGGTGTGGAAATCGCCATCGTCTGCGGCGGCGGTAACGTTTGGCGCGGTGAAACCGGTGCGGAAATGGGCATGGAACGTGCCCAAGCTGATTACATGGGGATGTTAGCGACGGTCATGAACGGCTTAGCTTTACAAGACAGCCTTGAAAATATCGGTGTGCCGACTCGCGTCCAAACTTCCATCGAAATGCGTCAAATCGCTGAACCCTATATTCGGCGGAAGGCTGTGCGTCACCTTGAAAAAGGTCGCGTCGTTATTTTCGCTGGCGGGACTGGGAACCCATACTTCTCCACTGACACCACTGCCGCATTGCGTGCTGCTGAAATCAATGCTGACGTGATTTTAATGGCGAAAAACGGTGTGGATGGCGTCTATGATGCTGACCCTAACAAAGTCGAAACTGCCACTAAGTTTGATTCCCTGACACATTTGGACATCATCAACAAAGGCTTGAACGTCATGGATTCGACGGCAAGCACGTTGTCGATGGACAATGACATTCCGTTAGTTGTGTTCAACTTGAACGAAGCTGACAACATTCGTCGCGTCGTTGAAGGCGAAAACATTGGGACTACGATTCGAGGAGGTAAATAATTTTGGCTAATGAAATTATTGAAGCTGCCAAAGCGAACATGCAAAAGTCTGCCGAAGCGTTGCAACGCGAACTCGGTGGCATCCGTGCTGGCCGCGCTAACGCTGGTTTATTGAACCGCATTGAAGTGGAATATTACGGCGTGATGACCCCATTGAACCAAATGGCTGCCATCACTATTCCAGAACCACGCGTGTTAATGGTCACCCCTTATGATAAGTCGATTTTAAAAGACATCGAAGCGGCCATCAACATGTCTGATCTCGGCATCAACCCAGCTAACGACGGGAGTACCATCCGTTTGGTGATCCCACAACTCACTGGGGAACGCCGTCAAGAACTCGCCAAAGAAGTCGGCAAGTACGAAGAAGAAGCGAAGATCGCGACTCGTAACGTACGCCGTGATGCCTTAGACAAGCTTAAAAAGCAAGAAAAGGCTGGCGACATTACTGAAGACGATTTGCATCGCTTTGAAAAAGACATTCAAAAAGTGATCGACGATGCCGCTAAAAACATCGAACAAATCGCTCGTGACAAAGAAAAAGAAATCACTGAAGGCTAAGGCTTTCGTTGAAGATGACTCATGCGATCGCGTGAGTCATTTTTTTGTCGCGTCGAACAGGCGAGGGAACTGAAGGCACAACAAATCCACGACACAACATGCTGCTTCGTGGATCTGCGGCGTTTAGCCCATTCAATTACGTGTCTACAGTATCAAGCATTTCAAGGACGTTGCTGCGGGCCTTGGGGTCACGGGTGGCCGTACCACATTGGTCGCTAATAGGCTTTGCACTGCCGTTGGCAAACAGACGTCGCCTTGCTTCCCATGTCACCATAGAGATAACACACCCGGCTCTAACTGGTTTGAGTCCACACGGCGGGACCCTTTAATGCCGGCACTTTGAAACAGGAGATCCAGCAGAGCTGAACTGTAC
The DNA here is from genome assembly GCF_003946305.1 of Lacticaseibacillus porcinae. Taxonomy (GTDB): domain Bacteria; phylum Bacillota; class Bacilli; order Lactobacillales; family Lactobacillaceae; genus Lacticaseibacillus; species Lacticaseibacillus porcinae. The sequence goes on along the minus strand of NZ_RHNS01000001.1, from coordinate 106,795 downwards.
GCCCAGATACTGCGGGCTAGTCTCCTTAGTTTCTTACCGGAACTAATCTTAGATTGTTTAGCAGGCTCTTCCGCCTGTCGCGAAGTGGTACGGGTGACCTGCGCTAAGTCACTCACTCCTCATAGAATTCGATATGATGATAACGCCTTCATTCGCTAATATCAAGTACCTTTAGTTATTAAATTCAAACCTATCCAACAGTGACCTTCCGGTAAGCTTGCTTGACTGACTGTTTAAGAAAGCGGATAATTGCCTTCAACGAAAAGAGGGTCAACATGACAGACATTATTGAAATTGCCGCGCTTGCGATCGGTGCATTTTTGTTAGGCACCAGCACCCGCGGGAAGTTTGCCAAATCAAAGTTACGCTTTGTGCAAATCGGCTTTGGCGTTGCGTTTGTGGCATTAGGGTTACTGATGGCAGTGCATTAACGGTTGGGAATCGTTCCGAACCGTTTTTCTTTTGCTTAAGTCTGCGACATCACCAGTAATTTTTGGCTGGAAGCTACAAGCGGCGGGGTTTTTCTGCTACAATCAATGAGTATGTATCGCCGAATAAGGAGGCATTCACCTGTTGGCAAAACAAAATCTGCCAGAACTTGATCCCGCGCGGATCCCACAACATGTCGCCATCATCATGGATGGCAATGGTCGCTGGGCCAAAAAACGTTTCTTGCCGCGGATCGCTGGTCACAAACAAGGCATGGAAGTGGTCAAAACCATTACCAAAGCAGCCAGTCATCTCGGCGTCAAAGTGTTGACGTTGTATGCTTTTTCCACGGAAAACTGGAAACGCCCAGACAGTGAAGTGAACTATTTGATGAAGTTGCCAGTCGACTTCTTCAATACCTTCGTGCCTGAGTTGATCAAAGAAAATGTCCAAGTCCGCGTGATGGGCGAACTCGACGCTTTGCCAGCGCATACCCGCAAAGCCGCTGCAGACGCGGTGGCGGACACTGCACAAAACACCGGGTTGATCTTAAACTTTGCATTGAACTACGGTGGACGCGATGAAATTGTGCAGGCCTTCCAACAAGTTGCCACCTTAGCGCAAGCCGGTCATATCGATCCTGCTGAAATCACAGCTGAGACAGTTAGCTCACATTTGATGACTGCAGGACTTGGCAAACTCGCTGATCCTGATTTGCTGATCCGCACCAGTGGCGAAGAACGGATCTCCAATTTCTTGTTATGGCAATTGGCATATTCGGAAATGGTCTTTACCGATACGCTGTGGCCAGACTTTACGGAAGCGACATTAAAACAAGCCATCGCTGACTATCAAAGTCGTGATCGCCGATTTGGTGGTTTGTCCAAATAAAAACCAAGATCTGTGATGGATCAATGGAGGAGTTTGATTTATGAAACAACGTGTTATCACCGCGGTTGTCGCGCTGATCATTTTTATCCCAATTTTAGTGGCTGGTGGCATTTGGATCGAAATTGCCGCTGCTGCCTTAGCGCTGGTTGCGATGTCTGAAGTGTTCATTATGCGCAAGCGCATCATCATGTCAGCAGACTTTTTATTTGCCGGTCTTGGCGTGTTGTTAGTGGTATTTCCTGATAGCTACTTCAAGTGGTTACCAGCGCACCTCAACCGTTTAGATTTGATCTACTTAGCAGTTGCCTGCTTGTTGTTAGTGACTGTTGCCACCAAAAACCACACCAGCTTTGATGATGTGTCAGTGTCAACTTTGGCCATGTTTTACATTGGGACTGGTTTTCACAATTTGATCACCGTCCGCAATGGTGCTGGATTGGATACCTTGTTATTTGCGATGTTGATCGTGTGGCTCACTGATTCTGGGGCATATATGGTCGGCCGCAAAATCGGGAAACATAAACTGTGGCCGGCAATCTCTCCTAATAAAACTTGGGAAGGCTCGATCGGCGGTAACGTTGTTGCGTTGATTTTTGCGGCGATTTACTTACATTTCTTCCCACAATTTTATGGGTTCTGGACGATGATGGCGATTGCCTTGTTCTTATCAGTGGTTGGACAACTCGGCGATCTTGTTGAATCCGCTTTGAAGCGATATTACGGTGTCAAAGATTCTGGCAAGATCTTACCAGGTCATGGCGGCATCTTAGATCGCTTTGATTCGATGTTACTGGTGTTCCCAATGTTACATTTATTGGGGATTGTTTAAAAGGAGGCCATGATGACGACCATCCTAGCGTTTATCGTTGTTTTCGTTATTTTAGTGTTAGTCCATGAATTTGGGCATTACTGGTTTGCCAAACGCTCAGGGATTTTAGTGCGGGAATTTTCCATTGGCATGGGGCCAAAGCTTGTGGCTTGGCGCAAACACAACACGACTTATACACTACGTTTATTGCCGTTAGGCGGCTATGTCCGCATGGCGGGCTGGCAAGATGAAGAAGACGACATCAAACCTGGCACCCAGTTGACCTTGACGTTGAATGATGATGGTGTGGTCACTCGCATCAACACCTCCAGCAAAGTCACGTTATCAGGTGGGATCGCCGTACAAGTCGATCATTTAGATTTGCGTGAGGCACTGACCATTTCAGGTTTCGAATATGGCAACGATGCGGAACTTAAAACTTGGTCAGTTGACCATGATGCCACCATCATTGAAGCAGATGGGACTGAAGTGGTGATCGCGCCAAACGATGTCCAATTTCAAAATGCCCCAGTGTTGAAGCGACTGTTGGTGAACTTCGCTGGTCCGATGAATAACTTTATTCTTGCGATCATCGCCTTTATCATCGTCGGCTTCTTAGCTGGGGTGCCACAACTTAATTCCAACCGCATCGGCGATGTGCAAGCAGGATCGCCTGCAGATAAAGCTGGATTAGTCAGTGGTGCGCACATTCAATCGATCGATAATACCAAGATCTCAAGCTTTGAAGATTTGCAAACCGCAGTCACCAAACACAAAGGGGAGACCCTTAAAGTCGTTGCCAAGCAACAAGGCACAACCAAAACCTTAGCTATCACCCCCACGAAAAAAGGCTTGATCGGCGTCACCACTTACATGGATAAGTCTGCTGGCGCGGCCATTCCTTATGGCTTTACCCAAAGTTGGTCGCTGGCGACGCGGATTTTAACCGTATTGAAGTCCTTAGTCACCGGCCACTTCTCATTAAATAAGTTGGCTGGTCCAGTCGGTATTTACACCATGACCAGCTCAGCGGCTGCTGGTGGGATCAACTCCCTGGTATTTTTCTTAGCGTACTTGTCGTTGAACCTCGGGATCATGAACTTGATCCCGATCCCAGTGTTAGATGGTGGGAAGATCTTGTTGAACCTCGTGGAGATCATTCGCCGCAAGCCGCTATCTCGCGACAAAGAAGGCATCGTCACGATGATCGGTGCTGGCTTGATGGTGCTGTTGTTAGTGGCAGTGACGATCAATGATATTTTGCGCCAGTTCTAAACTGGCAAACATAATTTGGAGGCAAACCCTTGAAACAATCTCGCATGTTTATCCCAACTGTTAAAGAAGCACCTGCTGATGCGGTGGCTTTATCCCATAAGATGATGATCCGCTCCGGCTTTGTTCGCCAGGTCTCTGCAGGGGTTTATGCCTACTTACCATTGGCAGAACGCGTGTTACAAAACATCGATAACATTATCGATGACGAAATGCAAAAAATCGACGCCGTTAAAATGCGGATGCCAAGCATTTTACCTGCAGAACTGTGGGAGCAATCCGGCCGTTATGAAACCTATGGGCCAAACTTGTTCAAATTTAAAGACCGTCATGATCGTGACTTTATCTTAGGCCCAACGCATGAAGAAACCTTTACTGACACGGTGAAGAATGCAGTCAACTCCTACAAGAAGATGCCTTTGGTGTTATACCAAATCCAATCGAAGTTCCGTGATGAAGACCGTCCTCGCTACGGCGTTTTGCGTGGTCGCGAATTCATTATGAAAGATGCCTATTCTTTCACTGCCACTGAAGAAGACCTCGATGTCGTCTACAAACAAATGGAAAAAGCCTACACCAACATTTTTAATCGCGTGGGCTTAGACTTCCGTACCATCATCGGTGATGGCGGTGCCATGGGTGGTAAAGATTCTAAGGAATTCTCCGCCGTCGCGCCAATCGGCGAAGATACCATTGTGTACTCGGACGCGTCCGATTATGCGGCTAACTTGGAAATGGCTACTAGCATGGTGATGCCACAACCTAGTCACGCTGAGGCGAAGAATTTGGCGACAATCGAAACTGGCGATGCTAAAACCATTGAAGAAGTTTCGGCTGCGCTTAATGTTCCTGCCAGCCAATTGATCAAGTCTGTGTTATTCATTGCCGACGAAAAGCCAGTTTTGGCCTTGGTTCGTGGCGATTATGAAGTCAACGACGTCAAGTTGAAGAACTTGTTAGGTGCAGACTTCTTAGATATGGCCACCCCTGATCAAGTGCAAGCTGCGATGCATTGTGCGATCGGCAACGTCGGCCCTGTGGGTGTTGATGAAGAAGTCCGCGTGATCGCAGACAACTCTTTGAAAGGCTTGGCGAACTTAGTTGCTGGGGCCAATGCAGAAGGCAAGCATTTGGTCAACGTGAATATCGATCGCGACTTCACGCCAGAACAATTTGCTGACATTCGCTTTGTCACTGAAGGTGAAGTTTCACCAGATGGTCAAGGGGTCTTGCATTTCACTCGCGGTATCGAAATCGGTCATATCTTCAAGCTTGGCACCCGTTATTCTAAAGTGATGGGCGCTGACTTCTTAGATGAAAATGGCCGCGCGCAACCGATCATCATGGGGTCTTATGGGATCGGGGTTTCGCGTTTGTTGTCTGCAGTTGCTGAACAACAAGCTGACGAACACGGCTTGGTATGGCCGAAGAACATTGCACCATTTGATGTGCATGTGATTCCTGTTAACGTCAAGAAAGCCGAACAAAGAGATTTAGCTGAAGCTATCACCAATGATTTGCAAGAAGCCGGCTATCAAGTCTTGTTAGATGATCGCAACGAACGTGCTGGTGTCAAGTTTGCGGATTCTGATTTGATCGGCTTGCCAATTCGCATCACCGTCGGGAAGAAGGCTGAAGACGGCATTGTTGAATTGAAGCTGCGCAAGACTGGTGAAACCCTTGAAGTCAAGCAGGCGGAATTGATCAATTCCTTGCATATTTTGCTTGATCAATTGAACTAATAAAACTGATTGAAAAGGCAGCGCGAAAGACGTGCTGCTTTTTTGTTGGTTTCAGCAGTTTGTTCACAAGATACGCATAAACTTCAGTTGTCATCACTGCTTGTGACCAGCAAGAAAAACAGTTAAGCTAGATGCATGACAAAATTCTGCGCGCAGTCGCAGAAGAAAGGTGGCCGTTTTTTGGCTTTATCCAAACACGAAATGTTCGCGAAGTTGCTGGAACAACTGCAACTTCCTCAAGATCTCGCCAACTATCCTGGCTTTTCAGAAGCTGAGATTCAACAAGTGGCCGTGCATACCAAATCCAAACACTATCATTTTACGATCGCAGTGCCGACGATTTTACCGGTTGCGGTGTATACACCATTTGAGCAACATCTACAAGCCGCATTTAAAGACATTGCGTCCGTGGGGTTGTCAATTCAAGCTGCCAATCCTAGCTTTGATCAAGCGCTACTGTCCGGTTACTGGGCGCATGTGGTCAAAAATGCAGGGATCCAGTCGAGCTTAGTTTACGAATTGTGTACCAAACAAGAACCCAAACTTGAAGATGGTCGCGTCAGCCTATTGGCAGAAAATGAACCGGTCCGGCAATTTTTGATCAATCAAGGCCTTGGCAAACTTGAAGATGCTTATCACGCTGTTGGATTTCAAACCCTCCATTTAAACGCTGACGTGGACGAAGACAAAGCCAACGCCCAAATCGAAGCGTTCAAAGCCCAAAAAGCGCAAGAAACTGCTGAATTAGCTAAAAAAGCTGCCGCTGTCGTTCAACAACGCCAACAAGCCCAAGCCGCTGATCCAAACGCTGGGAGCGGTCCGATTGTCATGGGGCGCGGTATTAAATCCAATGATGAACCACAACAAATGGTTACGATCACTGAAGAAGAACGTTCGGTGACTGTTGAAGGTTACGTTTTTGACGTTGAAGTGCGGGAACTGCGCTCCAAACGCAAACTTTTGATTTTCAAAATGACGGATTACACCTCCAGTTTCATCGCCAAGAAATTCTCCAATAACGCTGAAGATGAAGCGATGTTTGACCGCATTGCTGCAGGCATGTGGCTACGCGTCCGTGGCAGTGTCCAAGAAGATAACTTCTCCCGCGAATTGACCATTATGGCCCAAGATGTGCAAGAAGTGAAACATCCACTACCTCAAGACGACGTCGAAGGTGACAAGCGCATCGAGTTGCACTTGCACACCAACATGTCGACGATGGATGGGATGACCTCGATTTCTGATTATGTGAACCGGGCGCATAAATGGGGCCATGAAGCGATCGCCGTCACTGATCATGCCGGGTTGCAAGCTTATCCTGAAGCGCACACTGCTGCTGGTAAAGCCGGGATGAAAATGATCTATGGTGTTGAAGTCAATTTAGTTGATGATGGCACGCCGGTGGCTTATAACGCTGATGCACCGCGTGATTTAGCTAGTGACACCTATGTTGTTTTCGATATTGAAACCACTGGTTTGTCTGCGGTGTATGACAAGATCATTGAAATTGCCGCCGTTAAAATGCAAGATGGCAAAGTAATCGCCGAGTTTGAAGAATTGATCGATCCAGGTTTTCCACTGTCTGAATTCACCATCAACTTGACCCATATCACTGATGACATGGTGCATGGCTCAAAACCTGAAGCCCAAGTCTTAAATGAATTTCGTCAATTTTGTGACGGTAGTATCATGGTTGGGCATAACGTCACCTTTGATGTGGGTTTTATCAACGCCGGGTATCGCCGCTTAAATCAAGAAGACATTCAAAACCCTGTGGTCGACACTTTGGAATTGTCCCGGATGTTGCATCCAGAACGCAAAAATCACAAACTCGACAGCTTGACCAAAGCGTATAAAATTGCTTTGGAAAATCACCATCGCGCCAATGCCGATTCTGAAGCGACTGGTTATTTGCTTTACGCCTTAGAAAAAGAAGCCGCAAAAAAATATGACATTACCACGTTAGATCAATTGAACTCACGCGTTGGGGCTGGCGATGCATGGAAACAAAGTCGACCGAGTCATGCGATTATTTTGGCAAAGACGCAAGCGGGGTTGAAAAACTTATTTAAGTTAGTCTCCATGTCTAACGTCGAAACTTATTACCGGATGCCGCGGGTGCCTCGTTCTCGGTTGCAGAAACTGCGCGAAGGCTTAGTGGTCGGTTCAGCTTGTTCTAGTGGTGAAGTGTTCACTGCGATGATGCAAAAAGGCTACGCAGAAGCTGCCAAGAAAGCGGAATTCTACGATTACCTGGAAGTCCAGCCGTTAGCCAACTACTTACCATTAAAAGAAGCTGAATTAGTCAAAGGCGATGCGCATTTAAAAGATATCCTTTCAAACATCATTAAAATCGGTGAGGCGCAAAACAAACCAGTCGTTGCCACTGGTGATGCGCATTATTTGGATGAAACCGATGCGATTTATCGTAAAATTTTGATCCATTCACAAGGCGGCGCCAACCCGTTAAACCGTCACAGCTTACCAGATGTGCATTTCCGCTCCACTAAAGAAATGCTTGAGGCCTTCAATTGGTTACCTGATGACCTTGCCCATCAAATCGTGGTGGACAATACCCATGTGGTGGCGGATTGGATCGATGGCGACATCACCCCAGTCAAAAATGAACTTTACACCCCTGATATTCCTGGGGTGAAAGAGAACTTAACCAAAGATGTGATGGATACCGCTCACAAGTTATATGGTGATCCACTCCCAGAAATTGTGTCGGCGCGGTTGGATAAAGAACTCAAGTCGATCATCGGCAACGGGTTTGCGGTGATTTATAACATCGCCCAACAACTGGTATTAAAGTCTAACAAAGATGGTTACTTAGTTGGGTCTCGTGGTTCTGTCGGTTCTAGTCTTGCAGCGACAATGTCTGGAATCACTGAAATTAACCCTTTGCCACCACATTATCGCTGCCCCAACTGTCAATATTCTGAATTCTTCACTAAAGGGGAATATGGTTCAGGCTTTGATTTGCCTGATAAAGATTGTCCAAACTGTGGGGCAGAACTGGTCAAAGATGGCCAAGATATTCCTTTTGAAACCTTCTTAGGCTTTAAAGGGGATAAAGTTCCTGATATCGATTTGAACTTCTCAGGGGACTATCAACCAGTCGCTCATAACTACATTAAAGTGCTGTTCGGTGAAGACCACGCCTTTCGGGCAGGGACTATTGGCACTGTTGCTGATAAAACCGCTTATGGTTATGTCAAAGCATATGAACGCGATACTGGGCAAATGATCCGAGGTGCGGAAATCGACCGTTTGGCTAAAGGCGCCACAGGTGTGAAGCGCACTACTGGGCAACACCCGGCGGGGATCTTAATTGTCCCTGCGAATATGGATATTTACGACTTTTCACCGATCCAATATCCTGCAGACGATCAAAACGCTGCTTGGAAAACCACCCACTTTGATTTCCACTCAATTCATGACAACATTTTGAAAATGGACGTCCTGGGACATGATGATCCCACCATGATCCGCATGTTGCAAGATCTTTCAGGGGTCGAACCAAAGTCGATTCCCATGGATGATCCAGGGGTGATGTCGCTGTTTTCCAGTACTGAAGCATTAGGCGTCACGCCTGAACAAATCGGGTCAAAAACTGGGACTTTAGGGGTTCCAGAATTTGGGACCCGGTTTGTCCGGGGAATGCTTGAAGAAACGCATCCTAAACATTTCTCTGAATTGCTGCAGATTTCAGGTTTATCTCACGGCACTGATGTGTGGTTAGGTAACGCTGAAGAATTGATCCAAAACAAAGTCGTTACCATCAAAGAAGTGATCGGATGTCGTGATAATATCATGATGGACTTGATCCACTGGGGGATGGATGACTCCATGGCTTTCAACATCATGGAACATGTCCGTAAAGGCCGTGGGATCCCTGACGAATGGCAACAAGCCATGCGGGATAACGAATCAGTGCCAGATTGGTACATCGATTCATGTTTGAAGATCAAGTACATGTTCCCGAAAGCTCATGCCGCCGCGTATGACTTAATGGGCTTGCGGATCGCTTGGTTTAAAGTATACTTCCCACTGGTTTATTACGCCTCATACTTCTCAGTGCGGGCTGAAGATTTCGATCTTGCGGCGATGAGTCATGGGAAAGAAGCAGTCAAAGCTGCCATCAAGGAAATCACTGACAAAGGCATGGAAGCGTCGACCAAAGAAAAGAACTTGCAAACGATTTTGGAAATCGCCAACGAATGTCTCGAACGCGGCTTCAAGATCCAAATGGTTGACATTGAAAAATCTGATGCCCATGACTTCTTGATCGTCGATGACCACACCTTGCTGGCGCCATTCCGCGCAGTACCAAGCTTAGGGGATAACGTTGCCAAGCAAATCGTCTCTGCCCGTGAAGAAAAACCTTTCTTATCTAAAGAAGATTTGGCTAAGCGCGGCAAAGTGTCAAAGACGTTGATCGACTACATGACGGAAAACCATGTGCTGGATCACTTACCTGATGAAAACCAACTTTCATTATTTGACGGGTTGTTTTAGCCGCTCAAAAGCTGAGGACTTGAAATTTAAGTCCTCAGCTTTTTGTTTATGAACCGCAACGGCACCCGCAAATGGTGTCAAGTTTTTCAATTGACACAACAGTTGCAAAGACTGCTTTCATGTGGTAAATTAGTTGTAGTAATTATGATGTCGGCGGAGGAGTGAGCAGCGATGCTCACTCTTTTTCATGGACGATGTCAACTCCAATACAAGTTAAGGGGGGGAAGTATGAGTACAGTTGTCGAAACCGTGTCTGCGATCGTGAATCCGATTTTGGCTGACAACGGCTTTTATCTCAGTGATATTGAATTCGTTAAAGAAGGCGGCAGTTGGTATTTGCGCGTTTACGTTGACAAAACCGGCGGCATTTCACTGAATGAATGCGTGTTGGTATCTGAGGCGCTGTCTGAAAAGCTCGACGCCATGGATCCCGATCCGATCCCGCAAGCTTATTTTTTGGAGGTCTCAAGCCCTGGTGCCGAACGTCCTTTAAAAAACGAGCAAGACTATCAAAATGCAGTGGGCGATTATATTCACATTTCACTGTTTTCCAAAGTTAATGGCAAGAAAGTCTATGAAGGCACACTCAAGTCGCTTGATGCTGATACATTGACTTTGACGCTCAAGGATAAGGCGCGCAAATTCGATCAAGAATTCCAACGCAGTGCCATCGCCAAAGCGCGCTTAGCCATCGAGTTTTAATCTGTAGAAAAGGAAGATCATTATGTCAAAGGAAATGATTGAGGCGCTTGACGCCTTAGAGCAAGAAAAAGGCGTGAAAAAGGCCATCGTCATCGATGCGCTTGAACAAGCCTTGGCTAGTGCTTATAAGCGTAACTACAACCAAGCGCAAAACGTTGAAGTCACGTTTGACCAAGACCGCGGTGACATTCATGTCTACGCTGTCAAAGAAGTGACTGAAGAAGTGTTTGATTCTCGCTTGGAAGTCAGCTTAAAAGATGCCTTAGCGATCAACCGCGCTTATGAAATCGGCGATGAGATCCGCTTTGAAGTCACCCCTAAAGACTTCGGCCGCATTGCAGCCCAAACTGCTAAGCAAGTGATCATGCAACGTGTGCGTGAAGCGGAACGTTCCATCGTTTATGATGAATATTCTCAATATGAAGAAGAAATCATGTCCGGTGTCGTGGAACGTCGCGATAACAAGTTCATTTATGTGAACTTAGGGAAAATCGAAGCCGTGCTTGGCAAACAAGATCAAATGCCAAACGAACATTACGAAGCCCATGATCGCATCAAAGTGTATGTGACTAAGGTGGAGAATGCTACCAAAGGGCCACAAGTCTTCGTTTCTCGCACCAACCCAGGCCTCGTCAAGCGGTTGTTTGAACAAGAAGTGCCAGAAATTTTTGACGGCGTTGTTGAAATTGCTGGCATCGCCCGTGAAGCTGGCGATCGCACCAAGCTTGCCGTCCGCTCCAACAACCCAAGTGTTGACCCAGTCGGCACCACTGTTGGTCCTAAAGGCGCTCGTGTGCAAGCAGTGGTCAATGAATTGTCTGGCGAAAATATGGATGTTGTGCAATATGAAGAAGATCCAGTGGATTACATTGCCAACGCCTTAAACCCTGCACAAGTCATCGCCGTTCAGTTCAACGACGAAGACAACGACCGCTCTTGCACCGTGATCGTGCCTGATTATCAATTGTCATTGGCCATTGGTAAAAAAGGTCAAAACGCTCGTTTAGCGGCGAAGTTGACTGGCTACAAGATCGACATCAAGCCAGAATCCGAAGTTGAATTCGTCGATGATGATGAATTTGCTGAAGATGATCAAGTGGCAAATGACACACAAGCTGCTGACGATCAAGCATCTGAAACTGAAACCCCTGCATCTGATGCACCTGCTGAAGATACACCAACGGATTCAGCAGAATAGGAGGCTATCATGGCAAAAGTTCGCAAGATCCCAATGCGTAAAGATTTGCTCAGTGGTGAGATGTTTCCTAAAAAAGCAATGGTCCGCATCGTTAAAAACGCTGACGGCACTGTTTCAATCGATCCCACTGGTAAAGCGGCTGGTCGCGGGGCTTATGTGGCATTGCAACCTGATGCCATCGCCAAGGCCAAAGCCAAGAAAGTGATCGACAAAGCGTTTGAATTAACTGTTGATCCTGCATTTTATGATGAGTTGTTTGCTTACGTGGACCACAAAAAAGCCCGCATGGAACTCTTCGGAGACAAAAGCAAATGACCCCACAACAACAAGCCGCTAATCTGTTAGGTTTAGCGCGCCGAGCTGGTAAGTTGACCATGGGCGAAGGGTTCGTTTTAAGCGCCATTCGCGATGGTAGTGCGAAGTTAGTGATCGTCGCTAACGATGCCAGCGATAACACCAAAAAATTATTTACTGATAAAAGTAGCTTTTATGAGGTCCCGATCAATTCAAGCTTCACCAAATTGGATATTTCCGATGCGATCGGTGCACCGCGTACGGCAGTTGCCGTGCAAGACCAAGGTTTCGCCAAGAAGCTGATAAAGCTGCTCACCTAAATTAAACAGGGAGCGTGAAGAAATGGGCAAAAAACGAGTCTATGAATTTGCCAAAGAAATGAATGTCCCATCAAAAGCTGTCATTGAAGCAGCGGCGAAGGCGGGCATCGAGTTTAAAGGTCATCAATCGACCATTGAACCTGCACAAGAAGCTGCAGTTAAAAAAGCGATGGGCGCGACTAGCCAGCCAGCTGCAAAGCCGGCAGTTAAAGCGGCCCCAGCGCCTAAAGCAGAAGCAAAGCCGGTAGCGCCAAAAGCAGACGCTAAGCCTGCAGAAAAGCCAGCGCCTGGCACCCATCATGCGACGCAAAAGACTAAAGATGGTAAGACTTTGATCTCGAAGTCTGCGATCCGTCGGCCCCATGCCGCACAACAATCAAACCAACGCGGCGGGCAAAACCGCAACAATCAAAATAACGGCCGCCCACAAGGTGGGATTCGGGAGAACAACCACACGAACACTAACAACAACCGATCAAACGATCGCAACGCCCAAAGCAACAATGGACGTCCAAACAACAATAACAACCGCAATCGTGACAACCGTCGCAATGACCGTAACCAACAAACTGGCCCAATGCCACGTGCTGGTCGTGCCACTGCTGCCAATTCACAACCGCGTCCAGTTGCTGGCAACGACGAAAAGTTCATTCAACAATTAAAGCAACAACAAGCGGCTAAAGCGGCTAAGAAGCAACAACAAGAAGCTGCTCAAAAGCAAGCACAACAACAAGCAGCTAAACCTGCGGCACAAGCACGCCCTGCACAATCTTCACGGCCTACGCAAAACGCGCGCCCACAAGCTAGTGCTAAGCCTGCAGCACCGCAACAATCAACTGCAGCACCACGTCCAGCCCGGAACCATTTTGAATCTGCGCCTCAAGGCAATGACAACAATGGTCGCAATAACAACTTCCGTGGTGGTCGCAATAACAACGGTCGCAACAACTTTGGTAACAACAACGGTAACGGCTACAACCGTAATAACCGTCGTAACAAGAAGAACAAGCGCCGTCAACAACAATCTGCACCGAAGAAACCAATGCCACAACGTAAAGATCGTCCATTACCAGAGACTTTGGTTTACACGGTTGGCATGAATGCGCAAGATCTGGGTAAGATCTTGCACCGCGAACCTGCAGAAATCATCAAGAAGTTGTTTATGCTTGGCGTCATGGTGAACCAAAACCAATCTTTGGATAAAGACACCATTGAATTGATCGCGACTGACTACGGCATCGAAGCGCAAGAAAAAGTCCAAGAAGATATCACTGACTTGGATAAGGTCTTCGAAGAAGAAACCACTAGCACTGACAACTTGCAATCTCGTCCGCCAGTCGTTACCATCATGGGTCACGTTGACCATGGTAAAACGACCTTGCTGGATAAATTACGTCACACCCATGTCACTGAAGGCGAAGCCGGTGGGATCACCCAACATATTGGGGCTTACCAAACCCGCTTGAACGACCGGGTGATCACGTTCTTAGATACCCCAGGGCACGCGGCCTTCACCAACATGCGGGCGCGTGGTGCAGATATCACTGATATCATCGTCTTAGTCGTTGCCGCCGATGATGGTGTGATGCCTCAGACCATTGAAGCCATCAACCATGCCAAAGCAGCCCATGCCCCAATTATCGTGGCCGTTAACAAAATCGATAAGCCAGGGGCTAACCCGAACCATGTCATGGAACAACTCGCTGAATACGAATTGATCCCTGAATCATGGGGTGGCGACACCATTTTCGTTGAAATTTCTGCCAAGTTCGGCAAGAACATTGACGAATTATTGGAAATGATCTTACTGGAAGCTGACGTCTTGGAACTCAAGGCTAACCCTGATCAAAAGGCTGTCGGTACCGTGATCGAATCGCGTTTGGATAAAGGTCGCGGCCCAGTTTCTACGGTCTTAGTGCAACAAGGGACCTTGCATATCGGCGATCCTGTGGTTGTTGGTAACACTTATGGTCGTATTCGGACCATGACCAACGACCGCGGTCGTCGGGTCAAGGAAGCCATTCCTGCAATGCCAGTGGAAATCACTGGGTTAAACGACGTGCCACAATCTGCTGATCGCTTCGTGGTCTTTGATGATGAAAAGACTGCCCGTGCAGCTGGTGAAGAACGTGCTAAGCGCGCTCAAGATAAAGAACGTCAATCTAACGCTCACGTTACCTTGGACAACTTGTTTGAAACGATGAAGGAAGGTCAACTTAAAGAAGTTGACGTTATCATCAAAGCTGACGTTCAAGGTTCTGTTGAAGCGATTGCTGGTTCCTTGAAGAAGATCGAAGTTGAAGGCGTTCGCGTCAACATCATCCATCAAGCCGTTGGTGCCATCAACGAATCTGATGTGACCTTAGCCAGTGCGTCTAACGCCATCATCATCGGCTTCAACGTTCGTCCTACGCCGCAAGCGAAAGCCCAAGCTGATCAAGATGATGTTGATATCCGCTTGCACTCTGTCATTTACAAGGCCATCGATGAAGTCGAAGCCGCAATGAAAGGGATGCTTGATCCTACCTTTGAAGAAAAAGTTACCGGTCAAATCACTGTGCGTGAAACCATCAGTGTCTCCAAAGTCGGTACCGTTATTGGTGGGTATGTTGATTCCGGCTTCATCAAGCGCGATTCTAAAGTCCGCTTGATCCGCGACGGCATTGTGATCCACGAAGGCGAACTCGGCTCCTTGCGTCGTTTCAAAGATGATGTCAAGGAAGTTAAGACTGGCTTTGAATTCGGGATGACGATCGCAAGTTATAACGACGTCAAAGAAGGCGACCAAATCGAAGCCTACTCCATGGAAGAAGTTCCTGTTAAGTAAGCTTTGCGCGGTCTGAATTCCACAAGGAGAAACCTATGAAGCATCGTATTGGTCGGGTTGAAACCCAGATCCTACGTGAAATCGACGACATTTTGTTAAAAGATGTCAACGACCCACGGGTGCAAGGTGTGACCATCACCGGCATCAATCTCACCGGCGACCTCCAAGAAGCCACGGTGTACTTCAGTATTCTTTCCGATGACGAAAAGAAAATTGCTGAAGCACAAACCGGCTTAGATAAGGCCACTGGCTTGATCCGCCGAGAAGTCGGCCAACGCATCAAGTTGTTCAAAACGCCTGAGATCAAATTCGAGCAAGATAAGTCTGTGGCTTATGGCTCTCGAATCGATCAACTTTTGGCAGATTTGAAAAAGAAACAATAACCAACGAAGCGGTAGGGCAAATGTCCTACCGCTTTTGTTGTGTCTCAAAATGACCTGAAAGTTTGTGGTTTGCTAACCAATTGTGAGCAGTCGTGGTGTCTCACATCTTTTTCTTGTATAATGAAAGACGTTGAATCAGAAAGGAGCGTCTGCCATGGACGGCATTCTCCCAGTATACAAACCAGCTGGCATGACCAGCTTTGATGTGATCGCGCAATTGCGGCGACTCATCCATATGAAAAAAATTGGCCATTCAGGCACGCTAGACCCTAGCGTTGACGGCGTCTTGCCGATCGCATTAGGCGCCGCGACCAAAGCGGTGCCGGCGCTGATGGCGTTAGGCAAAACTTACACCGGGGAAGTCACGTTAGGCTTCTCCACTGAAACTGAAGATCTCGATGGTGCAGAAGTTGAACGTGTACATCTCGACAAACCGTTTAACGACGATGCTGTTGATGCGGCATTAGCAAGTTTGACTGGTACGATCACCCAAGTGCCACCGATGTTTTCGGCGGTGAAAGTCAATGGCCGGCGTTTATACGAATATGCCCGCAAAGGTGAAACCGTTGAACGGCCGAGCCGGCAAGTGACAGTTTACAGCTTTAAGCGCACCAGTGACTTGAAATTTGATGCTGATGCCGGTGTGCAAACTTTTACCTTTGAAGCCAAAGTCTCAAAAGGCACTTATATTCGCACCTTAGCCGTTGATGTCGGCCGCCAACTTGAGGTCCCTGCAGTGATGAGTCAACTGACGCGCATCGCTAGCGGTGGCTTCACGCTGGATCAAACCCTTGATTTGCGCGATTTGACGCCAGAAACGGCACCGCAAGCCGTCGCCGAACATCTGCGTCCGATCGAATATGCTTATGGTGAATTACCATTAGTCGCTTTAACGGCTGATCAATGGGATCGCGTGCAACATGGGCGCTTTTTACAATTGAAACAAACGAGTGAAAAAATCGGTTTAACCTATCAAGGTGTCTTAAAAGCCGTCTATCAACAAGCAGACGCTTTATACCGCCCAGATGTGATGTATTTAACCAACGAAGGAAGTCCATTAGATGCAAGTCATTGATATTCAACCTCCAGTCGTCGATCGTCCCCAAGCGCCGCAAGTTTTGGCGTTAGGGTTTTTTGACGGCGTCCACCGCGGCCATCAAGCCGTGATCTCACAAGCCAAACAAGTGGCCAATGCTAAGCAAATGCCGCTGGCGGTGATGACATTTGATGTCCATCCGGCAGTGATCTACCAAAACAAACCAGCTGACAGTGTGAAATATTTATCGCCGCGCGCCCGTAAAATCGAATTAATGGCGACGTTAGGGGTTGATGTGTTGTATTTTGTTCATTTCACCCCTGATTTTTCCCGCCTTGATCCCCAATCATTCGTTGATCAGTATTTAGTTGGGTTGAATGCAGCAGTCGTCGTCGCTGGCTTTGATTATACTTATGGTAAAAAGGCCATCGCTAATATGCAGACGTTGCCAGATTATGCGCAGGATCGCTTCGAAATTATTTCAGTCCCCGCACATTTAGATGATGGTGAGAAGATTTCCTCCTCCCGCATTCGCGAAGCCTTAGACACTGGCGACGTCGATCTCGCAAATCGGCTACTTGGTTATCATTATCAAACGACTGGTCCGGTGGTGCATGGCGAAGCCCGCGGTCGCACTTTAGGTTTTCCAACTGCTAACATCGATACCCCTAACGCAGAGCGTTTGCCTGGTATCGGCGTTTATACTGTACGCCTGAAGGTTAACGGAAAGTGGGTGCCAGGCATGGCCTCAGTGGGTCGCAATGTGACTTTTGGTGCTGGTCGGGCGTTGACGCTTGAAATTAACTTGTTTGATTTTCATGATGATATTTATGGTCAACCAGCAGTAGTAGAATGGTTACACTTTTTGCGCGGTGATGTAAAATTTGACGGGGCACAAGGGTTGATCGATCAACTTAAATTAGATCGCATCCATTCGCTGGCTTGGCTTGAAAAAGAGGCAAACTAATGGCAGGGGCATATATCCACATTCCATTTTGTGAGCATATTTGTTATTACTGTGATTTCAATAAAGTCTTTATTGAAGGGCAACCTGTCGATGATTATGTCGCGATGTTATTGCGCGAAATGCAATTAGTGATGCCGCAATATCCTCATGAACCGATCGAAACGGTATATGTGGGTGGTGGCACGCCAACAACGCTGACGCCTAAGCAACTTGATCAATTGTGCAAAGGGATCCGCGAGATCCTCCATTTTGATCATGGGGAATTCACCTTTGAAGCTAACCCCAATGACTTACAAGACACCGACAAGTTGCAAGTCTTGCATGATAACGGCGTCAACCGCTTGTCGATCGGGGTGCAAAGCTTTGATGATGAGATCTTAAAGCGCATCGGGCGGATCCATCGGGTCAAAGATGTGTACACCGCCATCGATAACGCGCGCAAAGTCGGTTTTGAGAATTTGTCCATCGATTTGATCTTCCGCTTACCTGGGCAAAGTCGCGATAACTTCTTGCACAGCTTGCGCGAGGCGTTGGCCTTGCAACTGCCACATTACTCGACCTATTCGCTGATCTTAGAGCGGAAGACGATTTTTTATAATTTGATGCGCAAAGGCAAGCTGACGCTGCCAAGTCAAGATATTGAAGCCGACATGTATCAAGATGCCATTGATTTGATGCATGCCAACGGTCGCGAACAATATGAAATTGCCAATTTTGCCAAGCCCGGTTTTGAGTGCCAGCACAATTTGCTTTACTGGCAAAATGCCCATTATTTCGGCTTCGGTGCTGGGGCATTCGGCTATTTAGGTCGCGATCGTTACCACAACTTCGGCCCGATCCAACAATATTTAGCACCGCTGCATGACCACAAGCTGCCAGTGATCGAACATCACTTGGTGCCACTTGAAGAACAAATCGAAGAAGAAATGTTTTTAGGGTTGCGGACGCGTGCAGGGGTTAGTCGCAAGCGGTTTGCCGACAAGTTTCATTTGCAGATCCAAGATGTTTACGGCGAACTGCTTGATGATCTCAAACAACAAGGTTTGGTCGAACTCAATGGCGATCAAGTGCGTTTGTCTAACCAAGGCATGTTTTTAGGCAATGAAGTGTTCCAACAATTTCTATTAGATGATCCACTTGTCTAAGTCTCGGGCTTAGGGCTAGTCAGTCCTAAGCCCGATTTAATAGGAAAAACTCGACTTTTTAGCACTCTACCCTTGACTATGCTAACGTGGGTTGCTAGTATAGTAATTGTTAGTTAGCACTCCTATGGTGCTGTGTGCTAAGAAGAAGGTGGCAATATGTTGACGAAACGCCAACTGCTCGTCTTAAAAGAGATCATCCGCTCCTTCACTGAAACCAATCAGCCAGTCGGGTCTAAGACCTTAATGCAAGAACTGCCGATCCATGTCAGTTCCGCAACGATCCGCAATGATATGGCAGCTTTGGAAGAAGCAGGCTTGATCACTAAGACGCACAGTAGCTCAGGGCGCGTGCCCTCGACCAAAGGCTACCGCTTTTACCTTGACAACTTAGTCGAACCGGCGCAGGCAGAACCTGCCGAAATCGCCGCGATTCAGCAAGGTTTCGGTGGCCACTTTTACAAAATGGATGAAATCGTTGCCCAATCGGCGCGGATCTTATCCAACTTAACCAACTACACGGCCATCACCCTTGGTCCTGAAGTTGCGCAACTCAAATTGACTGGTTTTCGCATGGTGCCGCTTGGCAATCATCAAGTGATGGCAATTTTAGTCACCAACAACGGCAATGTCGTTAACCAATTGTTCACACTGCCTGGTGAAGTCGATTCCGAAGAAGTGGAAAAGGCGATCCGCATTGTCAATGACCAACTGGTGGGTTTGCCGCTGGCGCAAGTCGCCCAAAAGCTCACCACTGATGTGCCGGCGCTGTTGTTCCAGTACATGTCTAGCCCTGATGGGTTCTTAGACATTTTCGGTAGTGTGTTGAAACAAGCCGCAGCAGAACGCTTTTATGTCGGCGGGCGGTTGAATCTGATGGATTATTTGGATGATTCCGATGTTCGTCGCGTCAAGCAGATCTTCAGCTTGTTTGACGACGACACCAGCGATATCAATCGCTTGATCGGGCCGATCTCCTCAAAACAAGACGTGCAAGTCCATCTGGGTCAGGAGTTAACGCCAGATGTCTTGGACGACTTGTCGGTGATCACCGCTAGTTACTCTGTCGGCGACCACGGCACTGGGATGATCGCCTTGCTGGGACCGACACAAATGCCGTATTCGAAAATGATCGGCTTGCTTGACGCCTTTCGCGAAGAGCTCGCCAAACGGCTGACCGATTATTATTCACATTTTGATCAATAAGAAGGAGGCCGCTTATGGCAGACCAACCTGAAGCAAAAAAGAAGGATCAAAAGCAACCTGAACCTTCATTAAAAGAAGAAATCGAAGCGGAAATGAAAGCCGACCTCGATGACCAAGTTAAAACGTCAGATGTAGACATCGACGCGTTGCAAAAAGAACGCGATGACTTCGAAGACAAGTACTTGCGCGCTGCAGCTGAAATCAGCAACATGAACAACCGTTTCAATAAAGAACGGGCATCACTGTTACAATACGACGGCCAAAAGCTCGCCACGGCAGTGTTGCCAGTGCTCGACAACTTGGAACGGGCTTTGGCTTCATCCACTGATGACGCTGATCCTTTGAAAAAAGGCGTCGAAATGGTTTACACCCATCTTGAAGCTGCATTGAAAGACAACAAAGTCGAAGCCGTACCGGCAGTTGGCAAGTTTGATCCGACGATGCATCAAGCCGTGCAAACCGTGCCTGCAGATGACGATCATCCAAAAGACACCATCGTGCAAGTCTTACAAAAAGGCTACAAGATGAAAGATCGTGTGTTGCGTCCTGCGATGGTGGTTGTCGCCAACTAAGGCAGGGGTTCTCAGTCAAGCACAAGTTTGCACCTGGTCGTGCTTGCTTGTGCTTGGCTGGGAACCAAAGCTTTTACGGTATCAGTCGTTGAGTTTTTGAAAACAACGCAGACACGGCTAGCTACGCTCGGCGGTTCGACCCAAAGTGCGGGTCAAACCGCTGAGCTAGGCTACCCGATCTGCCAAGATCGTTTCCAAAAGCTCTGGTAAATTTGTTAATCAATTTTAAAAGAAGGTAGAACAATGAGTAAAGTTATTGGGATCGACTTAGGGACCACCAACTCCGCAGTTGCGGTGCTTGAAGGTGGCCAACCAAAGATCATCACAAACCCAGAAGGCAACCGTACCACGCCTTCAGTCGTCGCTTTTAAAGACGGCGAGATCCAAGTTGGTGAAGTGGCTAAGCGCCAAGCTATCACTAACCCAGATACCATCGTGTCCATCAAGCGTCACATGGGCGAAGCCGGTTACACGGTCAAAGTCGGTGACAAAGACTATACCCCTCAAGAAATTTCTGCACAGATCTTACAATACATCAAAGGCTTTGCCCAAGATTATTTAGGCGAAGATGTCACTGATGCCGTTATCACGGTACCTGCATACTTCAACGACTCCCAACGTCAAGCCACTAAAGATGCTGGTAAAATCGCTGGCTTAAACGTTTCTCGGATCGTCAACGAACCAACTGCTTCTGCGTTGGCATACGGCTTGGATAAAGGCGACGCTGATGAAAAAGTCTTAGTTTATGACCTTGGTGGTGGGACTTTTGATGTCTCCATTCTTCAATTAGGCGATGGCGTCTTCGAAGTGTTGTCCACTAACGGTGATACCAAGCTTGGTGGCGATGACTTTGATAACAAGATCATCGACTGGTTAGTCGCAGAATTTAAAGCTGACAACAACATCGACTTGTCCAAAGACAAGATGGCCATGCAACGGTTAAAGGATGCTGCTGAAAAGGCGAAGAAAGACTTGTCTGGCGTTTCCTCCACGCAAATCTCCTTACCATTTATCTCAGCTGGCGCCAACGGCCCACTGCATTTGGAACGGACTTTGACTAAGGCCAAGTTCGATCAAATGACTGAAGACTTAGTTGAAAAGACTAAGATCCCAGTTGATAATGCGTTAAAGGATGCTGGTTTAACTGCCAACGACTTGGACAAAGTCATTTTAAATGGTGGTTCTACTCGGATCCCTGCCGTTCAAGAAGCCGTTAAGTCTTGGACTGGCAAAGAACCAGACCACTCCATCAACCCTGATGAAGCCGTTGCCTTAGGGGCTGCTATTCAAGGTGGCGTGATCTCCGGTGATGTGAAAGACGTTGTGTTACTTGATGTGACCCCATTGTCTCTTGGTATTGAAACCATGGGTGGTGTGTTCACCAAGTTGATCGATCGTAACACCACGATTCCAACTTCCAAGTCCCAAGTCTTCTCAACCGCTGCTGACAACCAACCTGCCGTTGACATTCATGTCTTACAAGGCGAACGTCCAATGGCTGCTGACAACAAAACGTTGGGTCGCTTCCAACTCACAGACATTCCAGCTGCCCCTCGTGGCGTGCCACAAATCGAAGTCAAGTTCGACATCGATAAAAACGGGATCGTCCAAGTTTCCGCTAAGGATATGGGCACTGGCAAGTCACAAGATATCACCATCAAGAGTTCTAGTGGTTTATCCGATGACGAAATCGATCGCATGATGAAAGAAGCTAAGGAAAACGAAGAAGCCGACAAAGCCCGCAAAGAAGAAGTGGACTTAAAGAACGATGTCGACCAACTCTTATTCCAAACCGAAAAGACTTTGAAAGACTTGAAGGGTAAGGTTTCTGACGACGAGATCAAGAAGGCTGAAGATGCTAAGGAAGCCTTGAAGAAGGCTCAACAAGAAAACAACATCGAAGACATGAAAGCCAAGCGCGACGATTTGAACAAGATCGTTCAAGACTTGACGGTCAAGTTGTATGAACAAGCTCAAAAGGAACAACAAGCCCAACAAGCTAGTGATGCCCAAGGGTCTGCTGATGCAGCCGGTGCTGACAAGAAGTCTGATGATGACGACACCATCGATGGCGAATACAAAGACGTCAACGACAAGAAGTAGTCTCTGCATGACAGAGTTTCTCACTGATGTTGGCGTGAAACTCGACGAAGCCAAAGCCAGCTGGCTTTGGCTTTTTGTTTGAATCCAGAGGCTAGTCGAAGTCGACGAAATGTGTTATTCTGGATTAGCTTTTGGTGCAGAGTTTAGGAGGCAATAATGGCTCAAAAAGATTACTATGATGTCTTAGGCGTTAGTCGCGATGCCGACGATGCGACCATCAAGAAGGCCTTCCGGCAACTTTCTAAGAAATATCACCCAGATATCAACCATGAACCTGGGGCTGAAGAAAAATTCAAAGAGATCAACGAAGCGTATCAAGTTTTGTCTGATCCGCAAAAGCGGGCGGCGTTTGATCAATATGGCTCTGCTGACGGTCCACAAGGTGGATTTGGTGGCGGTGGCCAAGGCTTTAGCGGCTTTGGCGGTCAAGGCTTCGGTGGCCAAGGTACTGGCTTTGAAGATATTTTCAGTCAATTCTTTGGTGGCGGCGGTCAACAACAACGCGCTAACTCGCCACGCCAAGGGGCGGACTTGCAATACCGCATGGACTTGAAGTTTGAAGAAGCAGTGTTTGGTAAAGACACCAAGATCTCTTATGATCGTCAAGCTTTGTGTCACACTTGTGGTGGCTCTGGCGCCAAACCTGGTACTAGTCCGGTCACTTGTCACAAGTGTCATGGGTCAGGCTACATTCAAGTACAACGCAACACGCCACTTGGTGCGATGATGAGCCAAGAAGTCTGCGACGTTTGCCGCGGGACTGGTAAAGAAATCAAAGACAAGTGTGTGGATTGCCACGGCACTGGTCATAAGAACGAACGTCACACCATCGACGTCAAAGTACCTGCTGGTGTTGAAGATGGGCAACAAATGCGCTTGCGTGAAGCTGGTGAAGCTGGGACGAATGGTGGCCCTTATGGGGATCTCTACATTGTCTTCCGCGTGGCGCCAAGTGACAAGTTTGAACGTGATGGTGCGACGATCTACTTAAAGATCCCGATTTCCTTTGCGCAAGCTGCGTTAGGGGATGCCATCAAAGTGGACACCGTCCATGGCCAAGTTGAATTGAAGATCCCGGCTGGCACCCAAACCCAAAGCAAGTTCCGGTTGCGTGGCAAAGGTGCGCCACGGCTTCAAGGCAGCGGCATGGGGGATCAAATCGTCACCGTTAATGTCCAAACCCCAAAGAATTTAAACAGTAAACAAAAAGAGGCCTTGATGGCATTTGCTGCAGCTAGCGGCGATGACGTCACCCCTCGAGAAGGTAGCTTGTTTGATCGCGTGAAAGACGCGTTTAAAGGCAAGTAGCTGGAGGCGACTATCTGTGTGAGCAGGTAGTCGTTTTTTTATGGATAAAATTTTTGTTTTGGCGGATAATTATCCGGCTATACCAATAATCATGGTAGGCCATAATAAGTAATTAATATCACAAGCCTACCTATTGTCACGATACAAAACATTTACAATTAAAACGCTTGCAATTTGACTTCACGCGGCGTAGAATTCGGGATGAATTCCGGGAAGATCGAAGTAGTTGAGACTCGAGCTTGGCTTGCAGTCTTTGACCTTCATTGGTACGCTCGCCTTGGCTGTTGGTGACAGCAGTCAAAGTCCTACTACCCAGAGTGCGCATGACGAAACCGCGAATCGAGCTACGGTAACACAGGGTAAGTGAGCAACATGTGGGAGTCCGCCCACAGGCTTGGATAATATTTGGTAGCCATCCAAGTTCGCGCAGCTGGCGATTCTGCCTGACTGATCCGGCGGGGAACGAAATCCTCGATATAATACCGCACCACCCTAAGGCGTGTTTACTGCGCGCCAAAGGAACAAATGAGATAAGTTTGGAGCCACGGGCCAGTATTGAAATTGCTGGGCCGTGGTTTTCGTGCCTGCAAGATTGTGACAAAGAAAAAACCTTCCTTGAGTGAGAGTAAGGTTGAATGAGTTACCGACATTGGGCTAAGAAATTAACCAAAATCTGTTTGCCAACTTCAGGATCAGTCATGATCGATTCAGGATGGAATTGTACCCCATAAACCTTTTTGGCATCATTTTCGATTGCCATGATACTGCCATCGTCAGCGATGGCAGTTAACGCTAATTCATCAGGTGCGTGATCAACGACTAACGAATGGTAGCGGGCCCCGGTGAATTCCGTGGGGCAATCTTTGAACAAGTCGCTATGGCCTTGCACGGTGATCGTCGATGGTTTGCCATGCATCAAATGTTTCGCCGCAACCACTTGACCGCCAAATGCTTGATCGATAGCCTGTTCGCCAAGGCACACGCCGAAGATCGGGACTTTGCCGATCAACGCTTTGATCATGCCAGGCATGTTGCCAGCATTTTCTGGCCGGCCTGGCCCTGGAGAGAAGACGACACCAGTAGGGTGTTTTGCGAGCAATTCTTCAGCGGTGAGATCGTCGTTATGAACGACGGTGATCGGTTGATCGGTGAGCGTGCCCATCAGTTGATACAAGTTGTAAGTGAAGCTGTCGTAATTGTCGATCAAATAAATCATGCGCGCGCCTCCAATGCCTCTTTGACCCCAGAGATCTTGTTGTTGAATTCTTTGTATTCTAACCGCGGATCTGAGTCGGCAACGATCCCAGCCCCTGATTGCATGAAAATCGTATCGCCTTTGCGGAAGCACAGGCGAATCCCAATGGCAAAATCCAGATCCCCGTTATAATCAAAATACCCCAACGCACCTCCGTAAAGTCCGCGTTTTTGCGGTTCAAGTTCATCGATGATACTCATGGCACTTTGCTTAGGCGCCCCTGATAACGTCCCAGCAGGAAGCAGTGAGTCGATGATTTGCATGCTAGTGGTGGTTGGTTTCGCTTTGGCTTCAACCACCGACCCGAGATGCATGACATTAGCAAATTTCAACAACGCCCGGGTGCGAGTGACTGCGACGGTACCAAATTGACTGACCGCCCCTAAATCGTTGCGACCAAGGTCGATCAACATATTATGTTCAGAGAGTTCTTTTTCTGAGTGTTGCAATTCATCTGCAAGCGCAGCATCTTCTTCAGGCGTGCGACCACGGCGGCGAGTGCCTGCTAACGGGTAGGTGAATAACGTGTCTTGGCGGCGGCGGATCAGCGTTTCAGGAGACGCGCCAAGGGCTTCATAGTCGCCAGCTTGAAAATAAAACTGATAAGGCGTCGGGTTTTTAGCAAATAAACTGGCCGTTTGGCTTCGTAAATCGCCAGTGATCGTGGCCCGTTGTTGATTGGCCATGATCAATTGAAAAATGTCGCCAGCGACGATATGCTTTTGGGCTTGGCGCACCCGCGCTTCAAAAGTATTTTCATCAAAGTTCATGTGCAACGGTGTGGTGAACTTGAAAGGCGTTGGGCGATAAGTCGCCGCCCCATAAGTGATTTGGTCTCGCAACGCTGACAGCTTGGTGATCGTCGCGTCAAAGGTTGCCTGGGTGAGATCCGCGGTAGGGACAATGTGGCTGATGGTGACTGTTTGCTTGTCGCGTTCGTAAGCAATCACCGTTGGGACCACAAATAATTGGGCATCTGGCAGCTCGTGATCATCTTCTGCTTGTAAATCTAAGTGGTTCTTTGCGTACTGGGCATACTCATAGGCGAAGTAGCCGGCGATCCCACCAGTAAAAACTGGCAACCCTTCAAGGTGAGGGGTGCGTTGATCGCGTAACAATTGATCGATCACTGGCCCCAGAGGCTCAGTCGTCGTTTCAGCTTTGCCATCGCTAGTCGTGGTGAGTTCGCCATTGCGGTAATCATATTCAGCAGTGGTTTCAGCGGCGATCAACGTGGTGCCTTCATCAGCGGAGCGTAATAACACAGCGCGATGGTCATCAGCGTTTAGGCGATTGAGCACCGCCAAGCTATCAAAGTCAGGTTGGCGATACTGAATCACAACCGGTACTGCAGGGAATTCATTTTGATATTGGGTTAAATCAGTGTATTTCATCGGGTGTCCTCCAAAAATGTTTCAGTGACTGTCAACACCCGCGTTGCCATCGTTTTAACATGTTTTTCCTCCAAGTTTTGAGATCCAAAAAGTCCGCCCTAAACGACTGTCAAGGACGGACTGAGATCCGCGGTACCACCTGGATTCGCACAAATTGTGCGCACTTTGCGAAGGTCCAACAACCTCCCGGAAACTGACGTATTCCTCCACGTGACTTCATACTAGCTAGGCGTTCCGAAGTCCCCTCGACGGTCCATTTGATCAAGTGCCACGGTCGTATTCTCAACAATAACGACTCTCTGTGCGCGCGGCTTGACCCATTCTCCGTCTCAACGGTTTATGAGCGAACGATTAATTTACGCTGACTGTACTCCCAAAACATGATGAGAGCAAGCCTTTTTGTGAAAAAAATCCCCTTGGGTAAAAACGCGCCTGCCATGAAACTTTGGTATACTGTAAGAAAGAAGTATTGAAAGAGAGCGAACAATGGATAAAGAAGCCTTACTCGATCGCCAAAAACACATCCGCAACTTTTCGATCGTGGCGCATATCGACCACGGGAAATCAACGCTGGCGGATCGGATCTTGGAATTGACTGATACCATCGCCAAACGCGACATGCAAGCCCAGGTCTTGGATGACATGGCGCTGGAACGCGAACGTGGGATCACCATCAAACTCAACGCCGTCGAATTACACTACAAGGCCAATGATGGTGAAACGTATATTTTTCACTTGATCGACACACCAGGGCACGTGGACTTTTCTTATGAAGTGTCGCGCTCTTTGGCAGCGTGTGAAGGGGCATTGTTGTTAGTTGATGCGGCCCAAGGTGTTGAAGCGCAGACGTTGGCGAACGTTTATTTAGCGTTGGACGATGATTTGGAAATCGTGCCGATCATCAACAAAGTCGACTTGCCAAGTGCCCAACCTGAAGTGGTCAAAGAAGAAATCGAAGAAATGATCGGTTTGGATGCTTCTGAAGCCGTGTTGACTTCTGCGAAAACTGGCTTAGGGATCCCAGAAGTGTTGGAACGCATTGTGTCAGACATTCCAGCACCAAGCGGGGATATTGATGCACCACTAGAAGCATTGATCTTTGATTCCGTGTATGATTCATATCGCGGTGTTGTGTTAGCGGTGCGAGTCAAGCAAGGCATCGTGAAGCCTGGCGATAAAATTGAATTAATGTCTAACGGCAAACAATTTGAAGTCACTGAAGTTGGGGTGATGTCACCAAAAGCCGTCGCTCGTGACTTCTTGATGGTCGGGGATGTGGGTTATATCACTGCTTCGATCAAAACGATTCAAGATACTCGCGTCGGCGATACCGTGACGCTAGCTGATAACCCAGCAGAAAAAGCGTTAGATGGCTTCCGTCAAATCACGCCAATGGTGTACTCAGGGGTCTTCCCAGTAGATAACGCGAAGTTTGTCGACTTGCGCGAAGCCTTGGAGAAGTTGCAGTTAAATGATGCTTCATTGGAATTTGAACCTGAAGCGTCACAGGCGTTAGGTTTTGGTTTCCGCGTTGGCTTCTTAGGGTTGCTGCACATGGATGTGGTGCAAGAACGCTTAGAGCGTGAATTCAACTTAGATTTGATTATGACGGCACCTAGTGTGGATTATCAAGTTGATCAAACTGACGGCACTCAAATCACCATCGACAACCCATCAGAATTGCCTGATGCCTCTGAAATCAAAGAAATTCGTGAACCTTATGTCAAAGCCTCAATCATGGTGCCAAATGATTATGTGGGCCCAGTGATGGAAATCGCGCAACGCAAGCGTGGTGAATTCGTGACGATGGATTATTTGGATAAATACCGCGTCAACGTGATTTACAACTTGCCATTATCGGAAATCATTTACGATTTCTTTGATGACTTGAAGTCTTCGACCAAAGGCTACGCCAGCTTAGATTATGAAATCACTGGCTACCGCGCCTCTGACTTGGTCAAAATGGATATCTTGTTGAATGGCGATCCTGTCGATGCGTTGTCAACGATCGTCCATAAAGACTTTGCCTTTGAACGCGGCAAGGCGATCGTTGCCAGTTTGAAGCAAACCATTCCGCGGCAACAATTTGAAGTGCCGATCCAAGCCGCTATTGGCAACAAGATCATTGCGCGTTCCACGGTTAAAGCATACCGCAAGAACGTGTTAGCCAAGTGTTACGGCGGGGATATCACCCGGAAACGTAAATTACTTGAGAAACAAAAAGCGGGTAAGAAACGGATGAAATCTGTTGGGTCCGTCGAAGTGCCACAAGAAGCCTTTATGTCAATTTTACGTATGAATGAAGATGACACCAAAGGGAAGTAGAACCATCATGAGTAGTCCTGAGTGATCAGGGCTATTTATTTTGCCTCCAAGCGACAAAAAAGACCCAAGCCAACCAAGGCTTGGGTCCGTGGTGCAAATTTTATTATTCGCCGAGATGTTTCTTCTTCGGTGCCGTTTTGGCTTTCAAGCTGTCAGATTCTTTATAACCGAACAGGTAAACCAAGGTGAAGGCAGCGATCGTGGTGACTGTTGAAACAATGAAGAAGTTCAACAAGTTCGACGGGTTAGCGTTGCTGGCAAAAGATGGGAACCCGATCCAACTGCCAGTAAAGCCGTACATGTCAACGCCGAGCAAGCCGTTGAGCAAGCCACCGATGGCAGCGCCGATGCTAGAGAATAAGAACACGCGACCATACTTTAAGTTGATCCCATACATTGCCGGTTCCGTGATCCCAACGAAAGCAGAGATCGCAGCAGATAACGACAAACCAGATAAGGCTTTGTTATTGCGAGTCTTGACCCACACAGCTAAGGCACCAGCACCTTGGGCAATCATCGTGACAGACACGATCCCGTTTAATACGGAGTGACCACCTGGCACAGACAGTTGCGCGGAGATGATCGGAATGACGGCCCAGTGCAAGCCGAAGATCACAAGCACTTGATACAGCCCACCGATGATCATCCCTGATAACGCGAGGTTCAAGTTGAGTAATGCTTGCAAAGCAGCGGAGATCCCAGTGGAAATCAAGGTAATGATCGGGCCGACGATAATTAAGACAGTCATCCCAACTAAGAAGATTTCAACTAATGGGGAGAAGATCATCCGCAACATCACTGGCATCCATTTTTTGATCCAAGGTTCAACTTTTGACGCCATCCAGGCAGCGAAGATCATTGGGAAAATGGAGTAAGTGTATTGTGGGATGTGAATCGGAATCCCAAAGAAATTGGAATTGATCGTCATTCCCAGCACCGTGCCGAAGGATTTGCCACCAGCAACGACTTGAACCAGGGAAGGATAAATCAAGAAAGCCCCAATGATGGCAACAATGACTGGGTCACTACCGAGTTTTTGAGCAGCGGTGAAGCCGACAAGCACTGGTAAGAAGTAGAAGGTCGCATCACCCATGGCATTGATCAACATATACGTTTGACTCGTCGTGGAAACGCCGCCCCAAGTCGTGAGGATGGTCATGATCCCTTTGAGCATCCCACTGGCAGCTAACAACCCGATGATCGGGATCATGGAACCGGTGATCACACCGATCAAACTCGATGCCCCACGTTTGGTTTTACCCCACAAACTTTGATCTTGTGCTTCTGCTTCAGTTTCTGCGGTGATTTGCGCGGTGGCTTCAGGGTTGGCAAAACCTGGTCCCAGTTGTTTGATGGCTTCATCATAAACATCAGTGACAGTTTGGCCGATCACTACTTGATATTGACCAGCAGCGCGGGCGACATCGATGACACCAGGAATTTCAGCAACGGCACCATCATCGGGAACGCTTTCATCTTTGAGATAAAAACGCAAGCGGGTGATACAGTGGATCAAACTTTTGACGTTGCTTGGACCACCAACCGCAGCGATCACATCGCGAGCAGTGACAGCGTATTTGTTTTTCTCATCAACGTTGGCGACAGGCTTTGTCGTTGGCGTCTTCAAGCTGAGGTCAGCAGCAGGCGCGCCAGCATGCACTTCGCCAGCATGTAAGTCGATACTGTTTAAAATATCTGCAGTGTTGGTGATGGCCACAATGATCGTGGTTTTCTTCCCAGCAGCGCGGATCGCATCCAGATCCATCGACCCGATGATATCACCAGCGTTAACTTGGGCGTCGACATGGGTGTCGATTTCAAAAGGCGCGCCTTTAAGTTCAACGGTATCGATCCCCATGTGGATCAAGATCTCAACACCACTTTCAGTCCTGATCCCGATGGCATGCTTAGTGTCGGCGATCAACACAATGCGACCGCTAGCAGGAGCGACGATTTGGTTGGTCGCAGGCTCTACCCCAAAGCCATCGCCCATCGTTTTTTGAGCAAAAATCGGATCGCTGACGTCAGTGATCGGCATTAATAATCCACTGGCAGGCGCCACTAAAGTTTCGTTTTTCATAATGTTCCTCCTTATTGCTGCAACAAGGCCACGGTGCCATAAGCTGGCAAGGTGAGGGTGGCAGCAGGGTTAAGTGATGGTTCATTGGTGATCAAAATTTGGGCTTTTTGGAACGCTGAAGGGATCGGGATCTCGATGTCATGGTCGGCGAAGTTGTTCAAAACTAACAAGTGTTGGCCTCCAAAATCACGTTGATAACCATACAACCAGTCAATGTTTTCCCCAAAAGGTTGATAGTCGCCTTCTGAAATCACGTTAAATTGTTTCCGCAAGGCGATCAGCTTTTGATAAAAGGCGAAGATACGCTGACTGACGGCTGCTTCAACATTGACAACACGTTGATTCGTCGACTTTAGCCAAGGGGTGCCAGTGGTAAAGCCAGCAGTCGCGCCATCATCCCATTGCATTGGCGTCCGGGAGTTATCGCGCGCTTTGGCATGGACGATCGCAAAGGCATCATGTGCAGATAAACCTTGCGCTAATAACGCGTTGTAGGCGTTGTGGGCTTCGATATCAACGTAATCATTCATACCGGTGTAGTCAGGATCTGACATCCCGATTTCTTCACCCATATAGATGTAAGGCGTCCCGCGACTGAGATGAATGCTGGCAGCCAGCAAAGTGGCGCTGGCGTAACGTTGTTTGGGATCAGCGAAGCGATCGATCGCCCGTGGTTGATCGTGATTATTCCAAAACAACGCTTGCCAACCGCCACCTTGGGCCATGCCAGTGCCCCAAGTGTGTAACAACTTCCGCAAAGCATTAAAGTCGTACCGCATGGCGGTCCATTTTTGTCCGTCGACATAATCGACTTTCAAGTGGTGGAACTGGAAGACCATTGATAATTCGTGGTTTTCTGGTTTGGTGTAGGCGACGGCTTGTTGTAAGCCGGTGGAGCTCATTTCACCAACTGTGACTGAGTCAGGATCTTGACCAAATGAATGAGCGGCCAACTCCTTAATATAAGTTTGAACGATCGGCGTGTCAGTGTACAGAAACTTGCTTTCTGTGCCTGGTTCTGCATCCACGAGCGAATCAGATTTACCGATCACATTCAACACATCAAAGCGGAATCCGCGAACGCCTTTAGCGCGCCAGAAGTTCACGATGTCCGCAGCTTCTGCCCGAACTTCTGGATTATGCCAATCCAGATCTGCTTGGGTGCGATCATATAAGTGCAGGTAATATTTACCAGTATTGCCAAATGCTGACCAAGCCGGACCGCCAAATTTTGATTGCCAATTCGTCGGCAAGCTGCCATCAGGTTTCGGATCGCGCAAATAATAATAAGCTTGATACTTGGCGTCACCGGCTAACGCTTTTTGAAACCATTGATGTGCTGTTGAGGTGTGGTTGAGCACCATATCAAGCATCACGCCAATGTGATGTTCACTGAGCTTGGCGATCAATTCATCGAAATCTGCCATGGTCCCAAACCGCGGATCAATGGCGCGATAGTCGGCGACATCGTAACCGTTATCATTTTGTGGCGAAACGAAAAAGGGATTAAACCAGATCATATCGACGTTTAAGCTGACCAAATAGTCGATTTTTTCGATCACCCCGCGCAAATCACCGATCCCATCGCCATTGGAATCGTAAAATGATTTGGGATAAAGTTGATAGATCACTTGATTGTGCATGTTGTCCTCCTATGCGCGACGAGCAAATTCTTGAAAACGAAAACGATCAGGGCGATGCCGAGATTCGGTATATTGAAAGGCTGTGGTATCTTCTAAACTGGTGACGCTTTTGACAACCACTACTGAATCGGTGGGGCTTAAGTGCAAGAGCTGTTGATCTTGGGCTGTGGCCGGTTCAACGGTGATCTCTTTTTTCGCGTAGGCGATGGTTAAATGCAATTCCCCTTCAAAATAGGCATACAGCGAATCTTCAGCGACTGCTTTTGAAATTGCTGGCACCACATCACAGTCAATGTAGTCGATATCGATGATCACTGGTTCACCGTTGACTGCTCGCAACCGGACTAAGCGGGTGGTGGTGCAAGGCTTGGCATGGGGATCAACGGCTTTGAAGTTGGCGATTGGCAATGGCATTTGCGTGTTGTCGATCATCGTGGTGGTGGTTTGGAAATTCAACCGTTGGCTGAGTTCTTTGTAGCTGATCACGCCAGACACTGGAAAAACATATTGTTGGCGGTTGATCACCACTGAGCCGCGACCTTTTTGCGATTGAATGAAACCTTGATCACGCAACTTCGCTAACGCTTTGCGAATCGTGTCACGAGAAGCACCATACAATTCGGCAAGAGCATTTTCGCTAGGTAACAAGGTGTTAGTGGCGTAAATGCCAGTATCGATTTTTTGCTTCAAGTCTTGATAGACCAAATCTAATTTTGTCATGTGAGAACCTCTGTAATCGCTTTCGACAGCTATAGAATATCCTGTACGTACAAGTTCGTCAAATCCTATAAATTCAGGAACATACAGCTTCATCTTCTTGTACGTACAGATTAACAGAAATCGCATTCATAAACAACTTTGTTGACCCCGTTAAACTAGACCAATTGTGACAGCGTATTAATTTGATGCTAGAAGCGCCGTGCTTAAAAAAATAATTGGGCTTTTTTTACCTGTGGGTGAGTGGCCGTACAAGTGATGGCACAAAAAAACTCGACTGAAACAACAGTCGAGTGATCAGATTTTGATTTTACGTTAAGCTGCTAAACCTGGTACCGCCAACGTCAACGCCACTTGTTCGTCGATGGTCAGTGGCCGGCCGATCACGCGCGGTAAATCATCTAACAGCTTGTCAGCTTCTAGTTCACCGACGCTGTTGCGTGATTGCAAGCGCACCATCCCGCGGCGCGCGTGTTGTTTGGTAATGGTCCAGTCGGCGATGGTAATCGGTAGTTTCATGAATATCACCTCGACTATCATTATACAAACAATCGTTCGCTTACGCAAGTTTAGTCAACAAATGGATACAACACCCGGAAGCGCTCGATCACCACCATTGAAGTCTCGGGATCAAAGGTCAAACCAGCTTTGGCATAAGCCGTTTTGAAAAAGCGCGCATGCTCGCGTTGCCAATAAGTTAAACTTAAATCACCTTCGCCTTCCAGTTGCGCTTGGGTGGCATCGACACTAGCAAAAGGTTTGATGAACGTATCTTCTAAGTAGGTGACGGCGACAGGTTCTTGGCGGCCATTTAGCACCACATTGACGTCACCGACTTCAGGCATTGGTTCGTGGTCATGCATATAAAGCTCAAAGCCGCTGCTGGTGGCAGTTTTTTTGCCTGAGACGATCAAATCGGCGATGGTATCAGCGAGTTCAGGGGAATCACCAAAGCTATCAGCGGATCGATACGTCATGTGAGGATCTAAAGCCAATTCCTGTTTGGCCGTGTTGAAAAATTCTTCAATGGTCGGCATAAACTGCTCCTTTAATAAAAAATCCGCCGGCGACAGTCGACGGAAAGCAAAGTTAGAATTCTTTTTGGTCTGCTTGGGATAACTCAGGCTTGACCACTTGCCAGTGCATGTCTTCGGCTAACGTTTGTTCAGCATCAGCACGGGTCTTGATCTTGTCCATGTTCCAAACAATGTTAGAGATCTTCCCACCGACAAAGTCGAAAGGCTCAGTGTAAATGTAGCCTTCTTCGGACGCTTTTTCACGGGACTTGGTCAATGCTTCTGCTAAGTCGCGAGCATAAGCCATATCGTGAAGTTCAGGGATCTCTTTTTCTGTGACATAACCGGTGGCGTTCACAGCGTCATCAGCTTTTTTAACCATTTCTGCAGTGGCAGACATGATGAAACAACTCCTTTGTTGCAGTCGCTGGTTGGAGTTGGGCTGTTGATTTCGAATACATGACAATTATAACACCGCGAAGCTTTTTTGCAGGGAAATATTTGGTATACTAGTTGGGTAGTTTTTGAACGGAGGAGCGCGCGTGGCACATTTTGATTGGCATTTAATGAAGCAACCTGACACCCAAACCATTCACGACTTAGCTGAGCAATTGTCGGTAAGTCCTTTTTTAGCGCGCTTGTTGTGGCAACGCGGCATTACAAACAGCGATCAATGGGCGACTTTCACGCATCCAAGTGTGGAAAGCCTGCATGATCCGATGTTGCTACATGACATGAACAAAGCCGTCGCGCGGATTCAACAAGCGGTCACTGCTCAAGAAAAAATCACGATTTACGGCGACTATGATGTCGATGGCTTAACGTCGACGTCGATCATGAAAGAAGCCCTTGAAAGTATCGGTGCGGAACCGGAAGTCTTTATTCCTGATCGCTTCGCTGATGGTTATGGCCCCAACGCTGAGGTTTACAAGTATTTACACGCCAATGGCACGCAATTGTTGATCACGGTAGATAATGGTGTCGGCGGCAAAGCGGTGATCGATCAAGCGATGGCAGACGGGATGGATGTGGTGGTCACCGATCACCATGAACTGCCAGATGAATTACCTGATGCGGTTGCTGTAGTGCATCCGCGTTTTCCAGGTAGTGATTATCCTTTTGGTGATTTGTCTGGTGCTGGTGTTGCCTTTAAAGTGGCCACTGCGTTATTGGATGGGCCACCGATGGATGCTGTGGATCTTGCAGCGCTGGGTGCGATTTGTGATTTGGTTAGCTTAACTGATGAGAATCGCACGCTAGTCCAACTGGGTTTAGCACAGATCCGCTCAGGCGCTCGTGTCGGGCTCAATGCCTTGCTCGAAGCCGCTAGCATTGATCCCAAAACTGTCGATGAACAAACGGTAGGCTTTGGCATTGGACCGCGGTTGAATGCGATCGGTCGCCTTGGGGATGCGACGCCTGGCGTCACGTTGTTAACGACATTTGATGATGAAGAAGCCGCACGTCTCGCCAAAAATGTCGACGAACGCAACTCTGAACGTCAAGCCTTAGTCAAAAAAATCTCCCAAGAGGCGATGCACCTGGCTGAAACGCCTGAGAATCAAGCCGCAAAAACCTTAGTGTTAGCAAAAGCTGGTTGGCATGAAGGGGTGCTTGGGATTGTTGCCAGCCATGTGGTTCAAAACACTGGCAAGCCGACATTAGTGTTGAATATCTCAGCTGATGGCACCAGTGCTAAAGGCTCAGGGCGATCAGTTGAAGGCTATCACTTGTTTAAAAGCTTGCAGCCAGTCACTGACGCGATGACGCATTTTGGTGGGCATGCGATGGCGGTAGGGTTGACGGTGCCAACTGCCAATCTTGATACGATCCATCAAGCCATGGAAACTGCTGCTGCGGTCAGTTTGAAAGATGCTGGCGCACCAAAGCTCGATGTGGTCGCGCGCCTTGATGCCCAAGACTTAACGCTTGAGAATTATCAAGCGATGCGCGCGTTGGCACCATTTGGACAAGGTAACCCAGAACCGGTGTTTTCTGTGCGACCACAAACTTTGACTGGCATTCGTCAAATCGGGAAAACCAAAGATCATTTGAAATTCACAGTTGACGGCATTGATGTCATTGCCTTTGGCCTCGGCGACCAAGCGCAATCGTTAAGCGACGCCGCCCAAGTGAAATTGGCGGTGACTTTAGATCAAAACACTTGGCAAAATCGCACCAGTTTGCAGTTGCGCCTACAAGATTGGCAACTGAAAGCCCCAGAGATGATCGATTTACGCCTACCACAACCGAGTGCGGAACAATTCCGCGGGGCCTTCACTTATGTGTTCTTTGATCGGCAAGTGATGCGCCAAATGATGGGACGTTTTCAATTCGGCGGGCCAACGATGCTTGCCAAAGACTTAACGCAACCGACTGAACAGGTGGTGTTAGTTGACCTGCCACATACTGAATCAGACTTGCAACAAGTGATGCAGCAAGTCAAATTGCCAGTGCGGGTGATCTTCGCTCAAGACCCTGCCAACTTAGTCGCGATCCCAACGCGCGCAGAGTTTGGACGGGTATTGGTGTTCTTGCGGCAACATCCTCACTTTGACAAACATCATCTCCCAGCTTTAGCGCAGATGGTCCATGTGACAACTCAGCAAGCAATTTTTGCCGTACAGGTGTTTTTCGAGTTGCAATTTGTTAGAATAGAGGGTGCGCTGATTTCAGTCAGCGACCATCCAGAAAAAAAGCCGCTAGAATCTGCGACGGCATACCAACAGCGCGTTGATTTTTTAGCGTTGGCCAAGCATTTACAACAAGATCCTGCCAACGTGATCCAACAACGCGTCATGACTACTAAAAGGTGAGGCTAAATCTCCATGGCAATTAATTTTAAAGACTACATCGCTAGTGTTCCGGACTTTCCAGAACCAGGCATCACATTCCGCGACATTTCTCCATTAATGGCAGACGGCAAAGCATATGCTGCTGCCACTGATGAAATCGTGGAATACGCCAAAGACAAAGGCGTTGAAATGATCGTGGGTCCAGAAGCGCGCGGCTTTATTGTCGGCTGCCCAGTCGCCTACAAGCTTGGCGTCGGCTTTGCGCCAGCTCGTAAAAAAGGCAAACTCCCGCGTGAAACAGTCAGTGCTAGCTATGACTTGGAATATGGTCAAGCCACTTTATACTTACACAAAGATGCGATCCGTCCAGGCCAACGGGTTTTAGTCTGTGACGACTTGCTCGCCACTGGTGGCACGATCGCTGCAACCATCGCCTTAGTCGAAAAGCTTGGCGGCATTGTTGTCGGCACAGCTTTCTTAGTGGAACTCAGTGACTTACACGGTCGCGATAAAATCGCCGATCATGATGTCTTCACCTTAATGAGTTACGAAGGCGCATAAATTAAAAGGGAGGCCAACAGGTCTCTCTTTTTGTTTACGGCAGTGAGATTACCACTTACTTTTTGAGTGTGGTATAATCAATGTATTGAAGGAGTCTGTCATGGCAAAGCATAAAAAAGAGGATAAAACCTTAGTCGAGAAAATGCTCGACAAACAAAATATCGCTTATCAAAGCTACACTTTCCCCACTGCAGAAGTCGGGGATGTGCAGCAAATGCAAGTCGATCATCTCGACATTGATGAACACAAGATCTACAAGACATTAGCTCTGATCGGCAATAAAACCGGTCCACTAGTTGGAGTTGTGCCCCTAGATCGCCATATCGACTATAAGAAGCTGAGCAAAGTTTCCGGCAACAAAAAAGTAGGTATGGTACCACTGAAAGACTTAGAGAAAACCACTGGCTTTGTCCATGGCGCCAACACACCAGTCGGGATCCATGCCCGCCATAACTATCCGATTTTTATCGGGATCGAAGCGCAAAGTGAAACTGAGATCATTGTTTCCGCAGGGAAAATCGGCCGCTCGGTTGGCATTGATCCCAAAGCCTTAGCCAAAAGCGTCAAGGCACAATTTGCAGATATCACCGCACTTGAACCACAAGAATAACACGTCAGGGGGAATCGGCATGTTTACATCTGATCGCAGTCGCTTTGCAACTTACGGGGTGATCGCACATTTACCAGGTCCGATCATCGACAGTATTTGGTTGATCATCGACCAAAATCTTCAAGGGGTTGTGCCGCTCACTAACTTGTTGCGCTTTGACTTGTTGAATAATGGCGGCAAGCTCACAGTTGCTTTCTCTGAAAAAGGCAGCGACACCACGATGGCAGTTGACTTGCCATTCACTTATCAAAGTGCTTTTCCAGATACGGTGATGGCCTATGATGACGGCAACAACCAAACCATTTTATTGCCTGAAGAAGGCCATGACGATTGATCATATGATCAAAATAGCGACTCACCAGACCTCTGGTGAGTCGCTATTTATTTACATGGCTGTGGCAATGATCCGGGCAACCGCCACTTGGATATCTTGAAGGGCCCGTTTTTTTCGGCAACACCGCGTTCATACAACCGATGATTGACTCCTTGAGGTTCGATTGCCATCAACATTGTCATCGCAGCTTGTTGATTTAGAGCCAAAGCAGTTAAGAAGTTGGTGTTAAAGCCTGCCAGTTCAGTTGGCGGGATCACTGCTTGGCATTCAGAAACGAATTTGTTAAAACGTAACATATTGCGGCTGAAGTAATCATGTAATTGTTCATAGTTTTCATTGGCTAAACAGTCGCCAGTTTCAAGTTTATGGCAGGTGATCGTATATTGATCGAATACCAGGTCGTACACCGAGAGACGATCGATTTGACGGTTCATGGTCTTGATGTATGTGTCGATTAACATATAAGTTCCCTCCAATCAAAACAATTACTTGGTTTTATTATGTGATTAGTTTAACATGTCATCCACCTATAATCAATATAATTTAAACCGTATGATCAAAAAATATTTATAAAAATTAATGTATAGTGTTTTCCGATTAAAGGACAAACAAAAAAGCACGCTGTGATCAGCGTGCAAAACGTTACTTCTTATCTTTAGGCTTAACGATCCGCGGTTGCTGTTTGAACAACCCTTGTAATCGTTTGAACTTCCCTGGGTCTGATTCACGAGCAGATTTGACCATTTTGGCAAAATCATAATGGTTGTCAGGTAACTCTGGTTCTTGCTTGGTTTGATGTTTAAACCAACTCATTCGGCCACCTCGTTGGTGATCGTTGGGTGGACAGGGGTTTTGGCCATCACTTCAATCACGATCACATGGAGCGCCAACAATACCAGCGCGTAGTTAGGTACCAAGGCGTAGCCAATGAATAAACAGATCCCGATAGTGTTGACGATCAAAAGCTTGCGCGAGCTTGATTTGATGAAACTTAACAAATGTAAGCCACCGCCGATGATCGATAAGTACCACCAGTGTGGCTCCCAATTCATTAAAGTGGTGCCGACTGCGGTAGTGGAGAAGCCTTTGGTGAAGGCCATCACCGAGGCGATGATCAACACGATCGCAGTAAAGGCGGCATATAAGACCCCAAACAATGCAGGGAGCTTGATCAAAGATAGTTTCATGAGCTGTCATCCATTTCACATTAATAGCTTTAGTATACTCATGCGCGCCGCGAACATAAAGTTTTTTGACAAGGCTTAAGAAATAGGCTGAGATCGTCCGGTTTGACACGGAAATCTGATGAAAAGTATTTGCAGGAAGCGGATTTTTTGCTATACTAGTTTTTGTGCTTGAACCGCACGATACCACATGGAGAGTTGGCAGAGTGGTAATGCAACGGACTCGAAATCCGTCGAACCGGCTAATACCGGCGCACGAGTTCGAATCTCGTACTCTCCTTTAGATTAATCGGAATAGAGCCGTCTTATTACTGACCTGTTGCTGGTCGTAGTGAGGCGGCTTTTTTGATAAGGTAATTGCTTGTGCCACTTTTGGAAGAGTTAACTGTTCTACGTGAAGCAAGTAAGCCCCGAAGTGTGGGCTTATTTTTATGTGACTGTGGATCTTTTATGGTCAGTATGACGAATGCAGCGTAATGCCAATAATCTCATCCAGTAGCTTGATGCTGGTTCGAAAGTAGACGTCGAAGATCCATAACATTCTTTGACACTACAGTCGAATAGTGGATCCTAGTGTCCACACGGTAGATATCGCGTTTATTGTTTGGCCGTGAAAGCATCGTCGAAAGGCAATATTGCATTTTTTCAGAAATTTGGCTACCGATATGAGAAAAATCCTAATCACATTGAAGTATTGAAATCATGTGGTCAACACATTTCTTGAAACGTATAAATCGGTCACCTCACCTCGAAATACGCGATATCTTTTTAAGTTCTCCGTGTGTTGTCAGCCAACCTCGGCGCGGTTTGCAGCGTGTTCACCCACTGTCAGTCTGTCAGGCTAGGGAAGCTTGGAAAAACGGTGTAATTGATTGCTATCATTGACGATCGACAAGAAAACGAACCGTGATAAATGACATGACAACATCCGATTTCAGCTCGGGCCGTTTGATTGATGCGTTGAAAAACATGACTTAGAATGTTACAAATATATTTCGAAGTATCGATCACAAATGCTTTTCCAGAAACTTTGTGAAATTTGTTTAACTAATAATGCCGAAAAATGGGCATTATTAGAATGCTCTAAGACGTTTTTTCACAAGCACTCGGATTAGTGCTATGCTAAAACCATGATGAAAACGCAAAGAGAAATCATGACAGCCGGAGAGGCTTATCAACAATTTGATCCAGAACTGATCGCTAGACGTACCCAGATCCGCAAGGCGTTGATCGCCATCAATCAAGAAGACGACAATGAGGTGCGTAATGCCAAAGTCAAAGCTTTGTTTGCTGACACAGGGGAACACTTCTTTGTGGAAGGCGGTTTGGAATTTGATTATGGCTTCAATATTCATATTGGGGATCATTTCTACGCGAACTATCATTTGACCTTGCTGGACACTTGCCCGATCACCATTGGTTCGCATTGTTATGTGGGACCAGATGTCGGCTTTTACACGCCGGTGCATCCCTTAAGTGCGAAGTTACGAGATGCTGATGTCGAGTTAGGCAAGCCGATCACGTTAGGCGATAGTATTTGGATCGGCGGTCACGCAAGCATTTTACCAGGGGTGACATTAGGGGATCGCGTGGTGGTTGGTGCAGGTTCTGTTGTGACCAAATCGTTTGGTTCGGACGTGGTGATCGCAGGCAACCCGGCACGCATCATTCATCATTTAGATGCTGATGGGAATGTGATCCCAGACTAAAAGCCGAAAGTATTCGGTAGCTGGAATGTTTTTGCAGCGCAATGGTTGCCTCTGATCAACTTCAGGATAAGCCTACTGACGGCGTCAATGACCCGTCGTTTGGCAGGAAGGCATTTTAGTTCACGGTCGCCGGGAACTAGGAGCATTTTTATTTTAAACAGACAAAAGATCGATTCTCGAATTTTTGTGCCAACGGTAGGATTGTTTTTGATCATGTCACTGATGTTATTAGTCGGAGGCTCTGGGATCAAAAATGTCCTCAGCAACATGATGGATGGGATCACCAGTCACCTCAGCTGGTTGTATCTGGGGATCTACATCATCAATTTAGTATTTTTCTTATTTATCGCGTTTAGCCGCTTTGGCCGGATCAAATTAGGCCAAGGCAAGCCGATGTATTCGAATTTTCAGTGGGGGAGCATGGTGTTTGCCACGGCCATCGATGCC
This sequence comes from Lacticaseibacillus porcinae, assembly GCF_003946305.1. GTDB lineage: Bacteria > Bacillota > Bacilli > Lactobacillales > Lactobacillaceae > Lacticaseibacillus > Lacticaseibacillus porcinae. The sequence continues at coordinate 65,004 of NZ_RHNS01000001.1, read as the reverse complement.
AGCATTTTAATGTTGAGTATGGTCGATCCACTCCGCTATGTGCAACAACCATTATTTGGTGCCAAAGCGATGTCGGCCCAAAATTATCAAAATGCGCATATGCTCGGTCAATTTGACTGGGGACCGATGGCATGGATGATGTTTGCGTCTGCGGCAGTGATCATCGGTTACATGATGTATGTCAAACATGTGCGGGTCGCGTCGTTAAGTGATGCGATCCCGATGCTTCAAGGCAAGGGTTGGCACAAGCATTTGTTGCGTCAAGTGATCAACTTCCTCGTCGTATTTGGCATTATGGGTGGCATTGGTTCTGGTGTCGGCATGGAAATTCCAGTGTTGGCGCGGATCATTGCTAGTATCACTGGGATTCAAGATACGATTTATTTGAAACTCGCGATGTTTGCGGTATTGTTCATTATTTTCGGGTTGACGATGGTTAAAGGCATACAGGGTGGCATCGATAAATTGAGTGCGGCACATATTTGGACCGCCATCGGCTTCTTAGTGATCGTCTTGTTGGTTGGACCCACTGGCACGATCATTCGTGCAGAAGGCCGCAGCTTGGCGTTATTGATCGCTAAATTTGTCCCGATGAGTGCAGGCCTTGCCAGTGGCTTTGGGTCAAGCGTTGATCCAGTGAAATCAGAAACTGTGTTTTATTGGGGCTGGTGGCTGACTTATATGCCATTTATGGGATTATTCATCGCTCGTATTTCCAAAGGACGCACGATCCGTCAGGTGATTTTTGGGATGTTAGGCTTCGGGGCCTTAGGGTGCATGGCGTTTTACGCGATTTTAGGTGGGTATTCGTTGTGGTTGCAACAAAGCGGCACTGTCGATTTGATCCATACGTTAGCGACATATGGTCAGGCAGCCACCATCGCACAAGTATTGTCGACATTACCATTTAAATATGTGATGTTAGTGATTTATGCCTTATCTTGCTTTATTTTCTTAGCGACAACGATTTCCAGTTCAGCTTATATCGTCTCGACTTTTACGTCATTGAAATTAAAAGCCACCGAGCAACCGAGTTTGTTCAATCGCTTGGTGTGGATGGTGATTTTCATGCTGTTTTCCTTTGGGATCGTCTTTGTCGGTGGGTTCAAAACAGTACAAGCGATTTGTTCCGTGGCCGGATTCCCATTGATCTTCGTGTCAGCGTTGTTGATCGTACAAACTTGGCAACTACTTCGCAAAGATCCAAGTGTTGCGTTGGAACAAGCGCAACAACCGATCAAAATTCATGGCAGGATCAGCTTGTCGCATGAACGTTCATAATCTAATAGAAGCAAGCCGATCAATCGGCTTGCTTCTTTATTTTGCGTGAGGTTGATTCAAGTAGCCGGCGTCAAGTAGTTGTTCCAGCACTCGTCCGAGCAACTCTTCAGAGAAATTGCGACTTTCGGAAAGTTGATAGGCGGCTAACAACTTCGCATCAGCGTCAGGATTGTGTGCTTGAAAATCTAATAATCGTTGAGTGATGTGAGTTTCAGTGTAAGTTTCAGAAATTAATTGATCGGCTTGAGTGCTGATCAATTGGCGTAAGGCCTTGTTTGGCATCAGTTTTCTCCTTCAAAAATTTGGACATGTTAGTGTTATCTGCTTGTTACGGTAACACACTTTCATAAGTCGCAAAAGTCTAGTATAGTAGATTTTATGAACATGGACTGGCAAACATGGGCGACTAGCGCCGACACCCAAACCCTTGCACAAGAACTGCTCGGGGCTAAATTAATGCACAACGGTGTGGGCGGCTTAGTTGTCGAAACTGAAGCTTACCTCGGCGCCCAAGACGCCGCCGCTCATGCTTATCAAAATCATCAAACCAAACGTAATTGGCCGCTGTGGGAGGAACCAACCACCATTTATGTGTACCAAATGCGGCAATATTGTTTGATGAATTTTAACGTGCAAGCCAAAGGCATTCCGGAGTGTATTTTGCTACGGGCGCTGGAACCAACTGATGGCATCGATCAAATGGTCAAAAGACGTGGGAAAGCCACCGACTTGTGCAACGGGCCAGGCAAGCTGTGTCAAGCCCTTGATATCACCACCGCGCTACATGGCAGTTTGTTGAACCGCGATGCGATCACCTTGATCCCGCAAGTCAAACAGCCACAACACATTGGGGTCAGCCCTCGTATCGGAGTCCCTAACAAAGGGGAATGGACGGATGCGCCACTGCGATATTTTGTCGCAGGCAACCCCAATGTTTCAGGCATTAAAAAACGCGATTTGAATTTACCTAATAAAGGATGGCAATGATGAAAACTCAAAATATGCTCGATTATATCGGCGATAAAATGGACGCATTAGATTTTGACGGCGATTTAGATCTCAACTGGGATAAACAAGCCCACGTTATCGAATTAGAAATGACCATGTACGTTGACGCCGCTGAAGGATTTGAAGTCGAAGACCAAGACGGTGAAGAAAAACAAGCTGGCGATGAAGTTGATTATGCCGATGCGATTTTGTTTTATGACAAAACCCGCTTAAAAGGTGAAGATTATGCCGACAACTATTTAGCCACCTTCGGCTTTTCAGGTAAAGCAGGCATCGAACAAGCGCAAGTGGATGCGTTGTTTGTTTACTTGCAAGACTTGCTAGATGATGGGCAAAGCGATTTATTTGATTTCGTTGATGGCACTAGCGACGCTGAAGTCTTTGAATTGAACTTTGATCAAGCGAAGTTCGATGAGGCCTACGCCAAGCAACCTGCCGCCAATCAAAAAATCTTTTTACCTTATCCCAAGTTCTAGGAGGTCATCATGGACGATTGGATCGCATTAACCGTCAACACGAGCACGCAAGCTGTTGAAGCTGTCGCCAATTTCATGATGGAAGCTGACGCTGCTGGGGTGCAAATTCAAGATAGTGCTGACTTTCAACATGAAGTGATCACCAAAACTGGAGAATGGCTGGACCCTGACACCGTGCCGCATTTACAACAAGGGGCTGCGGTCACCGGCTACTTCGCACCGCACACTCATCTTGGGGAACTCAAACAAAATCTCGCCGCTCGAGTCGCGCAATTGCCAAGTTATGGTTTAGACGCAGGCGCCGGTACCATTGAAGTGGACGCGATCGCTGAAGCCAACTGGGCCAATGAATGGAAGAAATACTACCATCCCTTGCGCATCACGCGGTATTTAACGGTGGTGCCTGACTGGTTAGATTACACCCCACAACAAGCAGGTGAGTTAGTGATCCGCTTAGATCCTGACATGGCCTTTGGGACTGGGTCGCATCCCACGACGGCGCTGATGTTGCAAGCATTAGAGCAAGTGATCCGCGGTGGTGAGGCGATGATCGATGTGGGCACTGGCAGTGGCATTTTAGCCATTGGTGCTAAAATGCTTGGTGTCGATCATGTCTTAGCCACCGATGTCGATGATGTGGCAGTGAAAAATGCGGAATCAAATCTTGCGTTAAATCCAGTATCAGATATTCACGTGATCGCTAACGACTTGTTGACTGGCATTGACGAACAAGCGGATATTATTTGCGCCAATATTTTAGCGGAAGTCTTGTTGCCACTGATCCCACAAATTCCTGAGCGGCTCAATGCAGGCGGGACCGTGTTGTTGTCTGGCATTTACTATGATAAAGAAACTGTCGTCAAACAAGCGTTGCAAGAAGTCGGGTTGACTGTTGTCGCAGACTGGCATTTAGGCGATTGGGTCGCGTTAAAAGCGCAAGTGGTGGTAGATGAATGAATCGCTACTTTACGGAACAATCATTAACCCTTAATGCTTCAGTACAACTTGAAGCGGCGATTCAAAAGCATGCCATCAAAGTGTTACGCCAAGGGGTTGGCGATCATTTTGAATTGGTGCATGATGGCCATGCTTATGATGCCGAAATTACAGATGTGTCGCCGCTGACGGTGAAACTGATCAACGATATCACCCGCTCAGTGGAATTGCCGATCGCGGTACACTTAGTATGTGGCGTTGGTAAAGGCGATAAAGCGGAATGGATCGTCCAAAAAGCCACAGAGCTCGGCGCTTCAACCATCAGCTTTGCCAACACGCAATGGGGGACGGCAAAGTGGTCACCGGAGAAATTGCCGAAAAAGCTTACGCGTTTGCAAGCTGTTGCCTTAGGCGCCGCTGAACAAAGTCATCGCAATGTGGTGCCGACAGTTGGCTTTACCAAGCTGAATGACTTAACGCTTGCCACCGATCAAGTGGGGGTCGTGGCATACGAAGAAGCTGCCAAAGCAGGCGAAGCCGCACAACTGGTTCAAACGATTCAAACCCATCCCCAAAGTTTGATCGCAGTGTTTGGACCAGAAGGTGGCTTAAGTCCACAAGAAGTAGACGGATTGCAACAAAATGGGTTTGTACCAGCAGGGTTGGGACCGCGCATTATGCGCACGGAAACTGCACCACTATACTTACTCAGCGCCATCAGTGCGCTAGTTGAATTACAGGAGATCTAATCGCTTATGCAAAAACTGCTTTCTTGGTCCAAATCCAATGCTGGCTTGATCGTTTTTGGGGATTTGATCCTCACCTTGATCATGCCTTGGGTGTTAAAACTTGCCGGTGCCTCTGTCGCCTTGCGCGTCGGGTTGTTGTTTATCGTCATCAATGGCTTGTGGTCATTGTGGATCGGTCATTTAATGCGCAAAGCCCACTTGCCGTGGTGGTATAGTTTGATTCTACCGGTATTATTTGCGTTGATGGTATTTTTACGTTTTGCTAAATACAACTATTGGTTCTTACCAATTTATTGGTTGTTGACAATGCTCAGTTGGATCAAGGATTGAAGCGTTGTGCAACCATTGGTATAATAACCACAAGTCCTGCCGAGCCAGACCTTCTGTGCTCGGCTTTTGTGCAATCATTGTGAATTTGTCAAAACAAGTCACGCCGCGGCTGCTGCTTTGCGCCGGCGGTGGCGTCTGAGGAGGAAACTATGGCAGAAGAAATCGAATTAACGCAAGACCAAGTCATGGACATGTGCCGCAAGTACATGAATGATGAACACCTTGCTTTTGTGAAAAAGGCCTACGACTTTGCCGCTTATGTCCATCATGATCAACGCCGCAAGTCAGGCGAACCTTACATTATTCATCCGATTCAAGTGGCTGGGATTTTAGCCGATTTGAAAATGGATCCAGTCACTGTCGCTTCAGGTTATTTACACGATGTGGTAGAAGACACCAATATTACCCTTGGCGACATTCAAGAAGTGTTTGGGAAAGAAACTGCGGTGATCGTCGATGGCTTGACGAAGCTATCGAAAGTCACTTACGTTGCTCATAAAGATGAACTGGCGGAAAATCACCGTAAAATGTTATTGGCCATGGCCAAAGATATGCGGGTCATTTTAGTGAAGTTGGCTGACCGGTTGCACAATATGCGCACCTTGATGCATTTGCGTCCAGACAAACAACGACGCATCGCCAATGAAACCTTGGAGATCTATGCACCACTAGCCGATCGCTTAGGGATCAGCACCATCAAGTGGGAACTTGAAGATCTCTCTTTGCGTTATTTAAACCCACAACAATATTATCGGATCGCCCAATTGATGAAGTCTAAGCGCGGCGAACGCGAAGCTTATATTCAAGGGGCGATCAAAGAAATCAACGCGGCATTGGCTGACCTCAACATGAAATATGAAATTTATGGTCGCCCAAAGCACATTTATTCGATTTACAAAAAAATGCGTGATAAGCATAAGCAATTCGATGAATTGTATGACTTGCTGGCCGTACGGGTGATCACCGAAACTATCAAAGATTGTTATGCCGTGCTGGGTGCGATTCACACCAAGTGGAAGCCAATGCCAGGGCGGTTCAAAGATTACATCGCCATGCCTAAAGCCAACATGTATCAATCACTGCATACCACGGTGATCGGTCCTAAAGGCAAACCGTTAGAAGTCCAGATCCGGACTGAAGAAATGCATCATGTCGCTGAATACGGGGTCGCGGCGCACTGGGCTTATAAAGAAGGCCAAACCCAAGAAGTGCAATACGACAACTCCGGCAAGAAGCTCGATATGTTCCGCGAAATCTTGGAAATCCAAGATGAAGCCGATGATGCCAATGACTTTATGGAATCAGTCAAAGGCGACATTTTCTCTGATCGCGTGTATGTGTTCACCCCACGTGGGGATGTTTATGAACTACCTAAAGGTGCTGGGCCCTTGGACTTTGCGTACATGGTCCACACCGATGTCGGCAACAAAACTGTCGGCGCGAAGGTCAACGGCAAGATCGTGCCATTGAACTATCAACTCAAAAATGGTGACATCGTTGAAGTCTTAACCGCAAGTGGCTCTAAACCATCTCGTGATTGGGTCAACTTAGTGTTCACGTCGCGTGCGCGTAACAAGATCCGCCGTTACTTTAAACAAGAAGACAAAGAAGAAAATGCCATCAAAGGCCGCGACATGTTGGAACACCAACTCCTCGACCTTGGCTACGCCCCCAAAGACTTCTTGGCGCCAAAGCCTGCGATGGCAGATCTGTTGAAGCGGTTGAACTTCACCCAAGAAACGGAATTAATGTCTGCGATCGGCTATGGCGAATACACCGCTAAGATCATTGCCAACCGTTTGACTGAAAAAGTGCGCCGTGAAAAAGAAAAAGCGGAACAAGATGCCCGCGAAAAAGCGATTTTAGACGCGCATCAAAAAGTTACTACGGTTAATCGCGACAAACCTGCCCCAAAGCCAACGTCTCGCACCCAAGAAGGGATCGTGATCGAAGGCGTCGACAACTTATTGGTGCACTTGGCGAAATGTTGTAATCCTGTTCCAGGAGACCCGATCGTCGGCTATGTCACCAAAGGTCGCGGCGTCACCATTCATCGTACTGACTGCCCGAATGTCGCTGCCGATTCTGAAATGGCAGGGCGTTTGATTGATGTCGGTTGGCAAAACCTCAATGATCAATCGCAATTGTTTGACACTGATCTGGAAATTTACGGTTACAATCGCTCTGGTTTGTTGAATGATGTCTTACAAACCTTAAATGCCCAAACGAAGAACCTCAACAACGTGGTCGGTCGCGTCGATCATGATAAAATGGCAGACATTCATGTCACTGTTGGGATCCGCAACTTAGCGCATTTGGATCGTATGATGGATGCGGTGAAGAATATTCCCGATATCTACGAAGTCAAGCGGACTAAAGGGTAACCCAGTGTGAAGTTTCGCGGTTTTAGCCCAGGGGATAAGTGGTGGCCATGTTTTGGCGTTCTTTGCCGAAGCGTGGTCACCACTTATACGCAAAGGCGTTGCAAAGTTGAACACGACGATAAAGGTTCAAAGGAGTTTGTATGAAAGCAGTGATCCAACGTGTCACGCAAGCTAGCGTGACGATCGGTGGAGTGGTACACGGTAAAATCGATGCGGGATTTATGGTATTGTTAGGCGTTGGCCCTGATGATTCGCAAGATGATGTGGACTATTTGGTTCACAAAATCTCAAAGTTGCGAGTTTTCTCTGATGCTCAAGGCAAGATGAATCTCGATATTTCGCAAATTGGCGGTGGCATTTTGTCGATTTCGCAATTTACCCTTTACGCTAGCACCACCCATGGCAATCGCCCGAGTTTTATTAACGCTGCCCCACCAGCATTAGGGGAACAACTTTATGACGCGTTTAATCACACCATGGCGGCGACTGGGATTCCAGTTGCAGTCGGAGTGTTTGGCGCAGATATGCAAGTCAGCTTGGTCAATGATGGCCCAGTGACAATTTTGATCGATACGAAGGAGAAATAAATTTTTGATTACCAATGCGATTTGGGACCTCGACGGGACCTTGTATGACACTTACCCTGGCATTCTCAAAGCCTTGCACGATACCTTAGAAAGCATCGATGTCCATATCGATCAAGATGAATTGTATAAGATCATCAAACATGGATCTGTGACTGAAACCGCGAAAAACTTTGCTCGCCAACAACACTTAGACGAAGGCGAAGTGCTTGCACAATATCACCAACGCGAAGCTCAAGAAGTGATGAAAGCCACCCCTTATGCGCAAACGGCAGAAGTGTTGCAAGCGGTCGTCGACGCTGGTGGGAACAACTTATTGATGACCCACCGGGATGACAAAGCCTGGGCTTTGCTTGCTCGTAACGGTTTAGATAAGTTGTTCTTAGGTGGGGTGACGAGCGACTTACACCTAGCACGTAAGCCAAAGCCTGATGCGGTATTGTATTTAGTCGATCGTTATCAATTGAATCCTGAACGCACAGCGATGATCGGGGATCGGCGCTTAGACGTGATCGCAGGTCAAGCAGCGAATGTTCAAGGGGTGTACTTCAACATCGACAAACTCAATGATGCGCCAATGGCAGATCATCAAATCGAAACCTTGATGGACATTGTGCCGCTGTTAGGTCGATAAACTAAAACGAGTTACTTCTTTAATAGAAGTAACTCGTTTTTATTTTTCAGGAAGGGGTTTGCTCGGTAAGATCTCGATCACAAGCATGGTTAACATCATACCCCAACTCAGCAACGTTACCCACCAGCTTTGGGATAAATTAGTTGTGACCAAACCGAGCCGCCACAGAATTTGCGGGATCACGCTGACGACGATGCCGGTAATTTGAAAGGTGAGAAAGACGCCCCAGTGAACCCCGGCATCACGAAAACGTCGCACAGCGATTGCAAAACTTGGGATCGCCATGCTTAAAACCATGATGGCGACGATCAACAGCGGCCATAGGTCATAAAAGGAAAATTTAGCGGTGAACGTTTCCGGTGATCGCAAGGCTGCAAACAAGAGCCAAACGAAACTGAGCAGGAATACCGCAGTCAAAACAATCGTCAAAAACAATGTTGACCACCAATATTCGCTACGGGTACTACGGCCTTTGAAATTCGCATAGTTTTGCCAAAAGGCGAGAAAGGCTTTCCAGCCACTGGCGCCGTAATGTTCATTGAAAACAGGTTTCAAAGTGTGGACCTCCCAATCAAATGTTCAACATTATCGCACAAAAAAAGGCCTCATGTCGAGGCCTTTTACAAAAGCTTATTGATGATTGCCTGCTGCAAAGTAAGCATTCATCCCATTGACGATATCTGCGGCAATGGTTTGTTGATAGTAACTCGATTCGATGAACTTGAAGTCGTGATCATCATTGATGTAGCCCATTTCCAGTAACACACTCGGTTGATCGTTATCGCGTAAGACTTCATAATTCCCGAAGGCGACGCCGCGATTGGTGAGACTTAGGTTACTGCCTAACGCTTTGTTCAAGCTGGTCGCTAAGGCTTTATCTTTAGTCGCGTTGTAATAGTAACTGGTAAAGCCACTGGCGGTGTTGGCATTTGGCGTTGAGTCAAAGTGGAAGGAGATAAACGCATCAGCGTGGACTTTCTTAGCCACCACTGGCCGTGGCGCTAAGTCGACGAAAGTATCAGTCGAGCGGGTGTAAACCACTTTAGCACCTGCAGCTTCAAGTTTGGCCCCGACTGCTTTGGCCAATGCCAAGGTGTAAGTCTTTTCATATTTACCAGACGTGGATAAGGCCCCAGTATCATTACCACCGTGTCCAGGGTCGATGACGATCGTTGCTTCAGAAAGCTTCGTCGCGGCTTTGTTGGTGGAGGCGCCAGGCATCGACAAGATCCAACTGGCAATGTATCCAGTCTTCCCATCAGTGGTGCGGACGTGATACCAATCTCCTGATTGATTCAACACCGTCACAGAAGCACCTTTGGCAATACGGGTGACAACGGCAGCATTCAAACCTGCAGTTTGCCGCACATTGGCAGCCAGCGTGGTGGTAGCTTGAAGTGTTGGGGTCGTGGTTTTCGGTGTGGCGATCGCTGTTTGCGTTGGGTTGATCGTGGTGGTGGCACCAGTCAATTGCAATAAATTGGAACTGACCCAGGCCGCGGTATTGTTGTATTGAATCTGGCTCCAACCATTACTTTGATATAACACACTCACTGTGGTGCCACTGCTCAAGGTGCCGAGTTGTTTGGCAGAGCTTGACGCGTATTGCCGCACATTGACATTCGTCGTTGTGCGTGCGACTTTGGCAGCAGTGGTGGTAGCATCATCTTGATGCACCAACCACGAAGCGACCCAGCCGACGCGATTGCCAGCTAAGCGCACTTGATACCAAGAATTTTGTTTTTGTAAAATGGTGAGATTGCCACCTTTTTGTACTTGACCCATGGTGCCATATGACAAACCTGGGCCTAAGCGCACATTGACGACACTGGCGGTAACGGTCAACGTATTGTTATTGGCCAGTACCACTGTCGTTGCCGCAGAGATCCCGATCAACACCGCAAAAGCGATGATCAGCGGCCAGCGGCGGAGTTGTTTGATTTTCATGTGATCAGTCCTTATTTTTCTAGCATAATTATACCAAATTTTGCCTATGAACACGACTACAATTCTAGCAATTCAAGGATTCCGTTAGATTTTCAGCAAGTGGCTGCACTCGCCGGCGAAAAGCCTTGACAATCACGCATTATCTGGGCTATTCTCAATAAGTAATTAAGACATCCGAGCCGTAGAAACTGTAAGAGAGATCGCCTGAAGCGAGTCAGAACTGGTGCAAGCTGACAATGATCGACAAGACGCAGTGGAGGCAGAGTTACTCCGGTCGCCACCGTTATGGCGTGAGTTAAATCACAAGGTGGTACCGTGCTTGCACCCTTCGTTCAATCGAGGGGTGTCTTTTTTTACGGATGGACGAAAAAAGGAGATAGTTAGATGAGCTACCAACGACCAAAAGGCACCGCAGACATTCTGCCTGGCCAAAGTGAACTGTGGCAACAAGTTGAAGCAACAGCCCGCGACATTTTGACGCGCTATCGCTACCAAGAGATCCGCACGCCGTTATTTGAAAACGTCGAAGTCTTCTCCCGTTCTGCAGGTGATACTTCCGATATCGTCACCAAAGAAATGTATGTCTTCGATGATAAAGGCGGCCGCACCATGGCCTTGCGTCCTGAAGGCACTGCCGGTGTCGTCCGCGCTTATGTTGAAAACAAATTATATGGGCCAGAACATGCAAAGCCTGTGAAAGTTTTCTACATGGGGTCGATGTTCCGCTATGAACGCCCACAATCTGGTCGTCAACGTGAATTCCATCAAATCGGTGTCGAAGCATTCGGTTCCGAAAGTCCTGTATTAGATGCAGAAGTGATTGCTTTAGCCAAAGACTTGCTGGAAAGCATGGGCGCCACGAAATTACGTTTTGCCATCAACACCTTAGGCGATCCAGAAAGTCGCAAAGCTTATCACAAAGCCTTGATCGACTTCTTGACACCGTTCAAAGATGAATTATCTGATGATTCTAAGATCCGCTTGGAGAAAAACCCATTGCGTGTCTTAGATTCTAAAGATAAACATGATCAAGAACTCGTAGCCAACGCACCGAAGATCTTAGATTACCTCACTCCTGAAGCCCAAGCGCATTTTGATGCTGTTAAAGCCAACTTAGAAAACCTCGGTATCGACTATGTTGTCGATCCTGATATGGTCCGTGGGTTGGATTACTACAACCACACCATTTTTGAAGTGATGTCAGGCGATCCAGTCTTTGGTGGTGGCTATACCACAATTTTAGGTGGTGGCCGTTACAACGGTTTAGTTGAAGAACTCGGCGGCCCAGAAACACCTGGTGTTGGCTTTGGGATGGGCGTTGAACGGTTGATGTTATTGATGCAAGGCAAACAAAAGCCTAGCGTGTTGCCAGCATACATTGTGTCAATCGATGAAAGTGCCGCACCAACTGCATTGAAGCTTGCCACTGCCATTCGCAAGCAAGGTTACGCTGTGGATATGGACTACTTAGGTCGCAAAGCCAAAGCCCAGTTCAAGTCTGCCAACAAAGCAGGCGCACGTTTGGTGTTGACCTTAGGCGAAAGTGAAATCGCTGATGGCACCGTGCAAGTCAAAGACATGGCGACAGGCGAGCAACAAACTGTTGATCAAAAAGTCGTCGTGGAACAATTTGCCAGTTTATACAAAGAAACGTTGGAGGATTAATCGTGGCTAAGCGAACTTATTATGCAGGCGACGTCACCGAACAACATATCGGTGAAACTGTTACCTTAAAAGGTTGGGTGCAAAAGCGCCGCGACCTTGGGAATTTGATTTTTATTGATTTACGCGACCGTGCTGGTATCGTGCAATTGGTATTTTCTCAAGAAATCAACGCGGATGCTTTGGCCGTTGCTGAAGACTTACGTAGCGAATATGTCATCGAAGCCACTGGTTTAGTGCGCGCTCGTGACGATGCAGCAATCAACAACAAAATGAAAACTGGCCAAGTTGAAGTGGCCATTTCATCAGTTACGGTATTGAACAAAGCTAAAACCGTACCTTTTGATATCGTTGATGGCGTTAATGCTTCTGAAGAAACGAAACTCAAGTATCGCTACTTAGATTTACGCCGTCCTGAAATGCAACAAGCTTTGATCACCCGTTCAAAGATCATGACCGCAACGCATGCGTACTTTGATTCCGAAGGCTTCATCGATGTTGAAACGCCAACCTTGACGGCGTCCACGCCTGAAGGGGCCCGCGATTATTTGGTGCCTTCTCGGATTTATCCAGGGAGTTTCTACGCCTTGCCACAATCCCCACAATTGTTTAAACAATTGTTGATGGGTGCCGGCTTTGATCGTTATTATCAAATCGCGCGTTGCTTCCGCGATGAAGACTTGCGTGGGGATCGCCAACCTGAATTTACGCAAATCGATATGGAAACCAGTTTCTTATCTGCTGAAGAAATCCAAGATCTGACTGAAGGTTTGATCAAAAAAGTCATGAAAGACGTTAAAGGCATCGATGTTAAAACGCCTTTCCAACGGATCAACTGGCAAGATGCCATGGATAAGTACGGTTCTGATAAGCCTGATCTGCGCTTCGGTATGGAAATTCAAGATGTCTCAGACCTCGTCAAAGACTCTGACTTCAAAGTGTTCTCCGGTGCTGTTGCCAACGGCGGTCAAGTCCGTGCAATCGTCGCACCTGGTGCAGCTGCCGCATATTCTCGCAAGAAGATCGACGCACAACAAGACTACATCAAGCGCTTTGGTGCCAAGGGCTTAGCATGGCTCAAAGTCACTGACGACGGCATCACTGGCCCAATTGCCAAGTTCTTCGGCGATGGTGCAGCATTGACGTCAGCCTTGTCTGCGAAGTCAGGCGACTTGATCTTATTTGTTGCGGATCAACCAGCTGTGGTTGCCGCTTCTCTTGGTTACTTGCGGACGCATTTTGGTCATGAATTGAACTTGATCGACGAAAGCAAATTTGCTTTCTGCTGGGTCGTTGACTGGCCATTGTTTGAATATGATGAAGGGATCGATCGTTGGGTCCCAGCCCACCATCCATTCACCATGCCAAATGAAGAAGATGTGCACTTGTTGGACACTGATCCACACGCCGCACATGCGCAATCTTATGATATCGTGTTGAACGGTTACGAATTAGGCGGCGGCTCGATTCGTATCCACACTCGCGAGATCCAAGAAAAAATGCTTCACGCTTTAGGCTTTACCCCAGAACGTGCAGAAAAAGCCTTTGGGTTCTTGTTGAGTGCTTTAGACTTCGGGTTCCCACCGCATGGCGGCTTGGCCATCGGGTTGGATCGCTTCGCCATGTTGTTAACTGGCCGTGACAACATTCGTGATGTCATTGCTTTCCCTAAGAACTCCAAAGCTTCTGAACCAATGACCAAAGCGCCTTATCCAGTTGCAGACAAGCAACTCGTTGATCTTGGTATCGAAGTGCGTGCCGGGGTTGACCCTGAACACGAACATGACGATGATCCTGAAGCTTAGTTGAAAGCTAACGCCTGACTCTTTTGTTGAGAGTCAGGCGTTTTTCATTGTGTTTGTTTGGGAGTAGGGTAGAATAAGCGTAATTGGAGGTGAAACCGTGTCCATTTGTAGTTGATTTCATTTCGCCATACATTGTTGACATTTTTTGAATAAAAAGGAGCATACTGATGCGCAGCCTCACTGAACAAACCAACGACCTCTTAGCTCACGCAGGTTTTACTGAAAATGATCTGGTTTTATATACCACCATTCGCAAAGGCTTTGGTCAATGGTTCCAAGGTGATGCGATGCGGTCGCTATTTGGCAACCAAACCGTATTGTTGGTGTTTACCGAAACAACCTTGACGATGATCACACCGCGTTCAAAGCGTGAGCCTGATGTGATGCAAATCTCATTGAATCAGACCTCTGCGTGGCAACTGACTGCCCAACTCAATTACTTTGTGCTTGAGTTGAAGTATCAAGGTCAAACTTATCGCTTCGGGATCGACAATGGGCAGTACATCTCACTTGACGATGGGCGGACCCAACGTAATTTGAAGAAATTGCTCGCCAACGGCTTTTGTAATCATTTACCACGTAATCCCCAAGCATAAGATTTCCGTTGTGCGCAAGAGTTTAGTACAATATAGGGACAGGAGGGCTACACCATGGATGATAAGGACTTAAAACAGCGTTTGACACCAATGCAATATGAAGTGACGCAACATGCGGCCACTGAGCATCCATTTACAGGTGAGTACGACGATTTTGATGAACCTGGGATCTATGTTGATGTGGTGTCTGGGGAACCGTTATTTTCGTCACTAGATAAATATGACGCCGGGTGCGGGTGGCCGAGCTTCACCAAGCCGATCACGCGACTTACTGAGCATGTTGATCACAAGTTATTGATGCCGCGCACTGAGGTCCGTTCAACTCAGGCAAATTCACATCTCGGTCATGTGTTTACCGACGGTCCAGCTGCGGCTGGGGGCTTGCGATACTGTATTAATTCCGCCGCGTTGAAATTCATTCCAGTTGATGAGTTAAAAAGTGCTGGTTATGAGGAATTTCTTACGCTATTTTCTGAGTAGCGTGTTATACTACTCGCATTGCGTTTTCAGAAAGGAATCTCGTCATGCATGAAATTGATCGACTCATTCGCCGCCATCAAAATTGGAGTCGTTTCACGGCTGCCATTTTTTATGCGATTTGTGTCGGCATTGCCTTAAATATGTTTTGGGAACCAGCAGGGGTTTTCGCCAGTGGGATCACTGGGGCGGCCCAGTTGCTGGCAACTATTGTTCGCAAGTGGTTTGATTTTGCGATTCCGTTTGGGGGCTTGCGCACCACTGATATCTTAAACACTGGGACTTTGTTGTTCTTGCTGAACGTGCCATTGTTTGTGTTAGCTTGGCGTAAAATCGGGCATCGCTTTACGATTTTCACCTTTTTAGCGGTTATTTTCAGTTCGATTTCCATTCGCTGGTTAGGGATCGTGAAGCCTTTAACCACGGATCCCATTGTTTGTGGGATCTTCGGTGCCGTGGTCAACGGCTTAGGCACTGGGTTTGCGTTACGGAACAACTTGTCGACTGGTGGGTTAGACATCATCGGCATTGTTTTGCGGAAGAAAACTGGGACCACCATTGGTACTGTCAATATCGCCGTCAACGTCGTGATCTTGTTCTTTGCAGGATTTGTCAATGACTGGCCGCATGCGTTGTACTCCGCGTTAGCGATTTTCATTAACGGGAAGATCTTAGATTCCGTTTATACGCGCCAGCAACGTTTGCAAGTGATGATCGTGACGGAACATCCTAAAGCGGTGATCAATGAAATCCAAAACACCTTGCGTCGCGGGATCACCATTGTCCATGATGCAGAAGGGGCCTTCCGCCACGAAGAAAAAACGATTTTGTTTACCATCATCTCCCGGGCTGAAATGTATGATTTTGAAACGGCGATGAAAGTCAGTGATCCTTATGCGTTCGTGTCAATGAGCGATTCGATCAAAATCATGGGTCGTTTTTATGAACCAAAGACCGATTAATGGTGAAAGCATTCCGACTTACGGGATGCTTTTTTGACCTTGCAACTGCTCTTGAAACCGGAGACAATAAAGGTATCTCAAAGCTTGGAGGTCAAACATGTCTGAATTTTTAATTGGTGCGAATGTTTCAATGAAAGCGCCGAAGATGTTTCCTGGTGCAGTTGAAGAGGCGTTGCGCTATGGCGCTAATACCTTGCAGTTTTATACTGGCGCGCCACAAAATACTCGGCGCAAGCCGATCGACCAAATGAAGATCCCTGAAGGCTTAGATGACATGCAAGCAGGCGGATTAAGTCATTTGGTGATTCACGCCCCTTACATCGTGAATCTCGGTAACACCAAAAAACCGCAAAACTTTACTTTTGCGGTCCAGTTTATGAAAGAAGAAGTGGCGCGGGCTGATGCATTGCATGCTTATGCCATGCCTTTTCACCCTGGCGCGCATGTGGGTGCAGGGGCCGAGGCTGCGATCCAACAAATTGCCGATGGGTTGAATCAGATCCTTACCCCTGATCAACATGTCATCATTGCCCTTGAAACAATGGCAGGCAAAGGCACAGAAGTTGGTCGCCGATTTGAAGAGCTGGCGGCAATTATTGAACGCGTGGATTTGAAAGACAAAGTCGGCGTTTGCATGGACACTTGTCATATGTCCGATGCCGGATATCCGGTGCGCGATGATTTTGATGGCGTGTTGCAAGAATTCGATGACGTCATCGGGTTAGATAAACTCAAAGTCTTACATCTCAATGACTCAAAGAATCCGCAAGGCGCACATAAAGATCGCCACACGAATTTAGGTGCTGGGACTTTAGGTTTCGAGTGTTTAAATGCCATTGCCCATCACCCGGCGTTAGTCGATATTCCTAAGATCTTAGAAACGCCATATGTTGGGGTCGACGATGCGCGAGACTTTCCTCCTTATGGCGTCGAAATCAACTGGTTGAAAACAGGTGAGTATCAACCTGATGAATTAACAGCTTTATGGGAAGACGCCTAAACATGATTTAATTTTTACAATTACGGGAACGAATTGAATCTGGCTGGTCAAAAAAGAATCGTTACCCTACCTTTTGGGTAACGATTCTTTTTGACTTTATTGGTTGTCGAATTCATCTAAACCGAGTTTTTCTAAGATCAACGTTGCTGTTTCTTCGATGGAGCGGTGCGCGGTGTTGATCACTTCACAACCTAATTCTTTGTACAAGTTTTCTGCAAAGCCCAGTTCTTCGTTGACTTGATCACGTGCAGAGTAGGCAGTGTCTGGGTTTAACCCGTAAGCGATCATCCGCTGACGGCGAAATTCCATTAACACTGAAGCATCAGTGGTCAAACCAAAGATCTTTTTGCGGTCGACTTTGTAGATTTCATCAGGAATATGCGCGTTTGGCACCAATGGCAAGTTCGCCACTTTAAGGTTGCGGTTGGCCAAGAACAGCGATAATGGCGTTTTGCTGGTGCGAGAAACCCCGAGTAACACAATGTCAGCTTCCAAAAAGCCTTTAGGATCTTTGCCATCGTCGTATAACACGGCAAATTCCATTGCTGAGATCCGATCAAAGTACTTGGCGTTGAGATTGTGCACCGTGCCAGCGACACCAGAAGGTTGCTGGTGAATGTGGGCGGTGGCTTCTTTCAATAATGGCGCCATGACTTCGTTGAAGGTCACCCCTTGTTGTTGGGCATACGCTTTGGCATATTGGCCTAGGCCTGGGGTGACGAGAGTGGCGATCACGACGGCATTGTCGGCTTTGGCTTGGTCGATGATCTCTTCGAGTTTGCTTTCGGTGTGTGCGAAAGGAAAACGCAAATATCGCGGTGCGACGTCTTCATATTGGGCGGCGACGGCTTGAGCGAGCTTCAAGCCGGTTTCACCTACTGAGTCTGAAATAATGTAGAAGTTGAGTTCTTCTGCCATTGACGATCCTCCAAGTTGAATTGCGCTGATAGCGCTTTTATTGGTAATAGCTTCATTCTAGCACATTTTCTGGGTAGTTTCTTTGAATCACAGCGATTTCACGTGAATGCCGCACGTACGCCGCTGAAGCCGAATTTCCTTGTGAAAATGCATGAAACTTTTATCAAAAATCAGCAATGCCTTATTGACGCGGTTTTGATGGTTTGGTATCATAGCTTAGAACTGTTGGTGGGGTAATCTGTCAGTAGTTACACAGTGTCGGAGGGAGGGATATCATATGGCAAAGACAGTCGTTAAGAAAAACGAATCTCTCGATGATGCTCTTCGGCGTTTCAAGCGCACCGTGTCTAAGGCAGGTACCTTGTCCGAATACCGTAAGCGTGAATTCTACGAGAAGCCAAGCGTTAAGCGTAAGCTTAAGTCCGAAGCAGCTCGTAAGCGTAAGAAGCGTAAGTTTTAATCAAAGGACTTGGTGAAATAATGGCGTTGATCAACGAGCTCCAAGCTCAAATGAAAACCGCGATGAAGGCCAAGGACAAAGAAACCTTGAGCGTAGTCCGGATGTTGAAAGCTGCTGTGCAAAACAAGCAGATCTCACTGGGCCACGACTTAACGGAAGACGACGAGAAGAGTGTCTTAGCTACCGAATTGAAACAACGCAAGGATTCCCTTGCCGAGTTCAAGGCGGCTGGTCGAGACGACCTCGTGGCGCAACTGGAAGGCGAAATCAAAATCGTTGAGAGTTATCTCCCAGCCCAACTTGATGAAGCTGCGGTTGAGTCATTGGTCGATTCTGTGATCCAAGAAACCGGTGCAACCGGTAAGGCGGATTTTGGCAAGGTGATGAAGACCTTGATGCCTAAAGTCAAGGGGCAAGCGGATGGCGCTTTAGTCAACCGTATCGTCAAAGCAAAACTGAGCTAAGAAAAAGCCGTCTTCGCGACGGCTTTTTTGATGCCCACCGACAATTATGAAAAAGTAGGGAAATCGATGAAACATTGGGGATTCAGCCTCGTTGTACTGGGAATGGCGACAGGGTTTAGTTTAGTGGCAGCACAACCAGTCGCGGCAGTTGGTCGCGATCACATTACCACAGCAGATTTAAAAGCAAAAATCTCACAATTATCTACTGATGAGCAAATCGGTCAATTATTTATCAGTCGTGCACCAGCAACACCAGAACAAGTGAAAAGTGATGTCGCCAAGTATCACCTTGGCGGACTCGTGTTATTCGGAAGCGATTTTCAAGCCGGGTCAGCAGAAAGCTTGAAGCAAACCGTCGCGAGCTATCAAGCCGCTGCTAAAGTGCCATTGTTAGTTGCGACGGACCAAGAAGGTGGAACAGTTTCACGGTTATCCGACAGTCCCAGCTATCAAAATACCAACTGGTCTTCCCCACAAGACGCCTTTGCGGCAGGTGGCATGAGTAACGTCTTAGCTCAAGCCAAGCTCACTGCGGAAACGTTGAAATATGTTGGGGTAAATTGGAACTTTGCCCCGATTGCAGATGTCGCCGAAGATTCTAGCAATTATATTTATGATCGGACTTTTGGTCAAGGCTACCAATCAACTGCTGAGTATATTAAAAAAGTTGTTCCCGTTATGCAAAAACAAGGCGTTGGCGCGACGTTGAAGCATTTTCCAGGCTATGGTGCCGCTGGTGATACTCATACTGGGTTTGCCAAGATCACCACACCTTATGCTGAACTTGAGAAAAAAGATCTTTTGCCCTTTAAAGCAGGGATCGATGCTGGTGTTGACGGCATCATGGTCACCCATATTGTGATGGAAGCCATCGACAACACTTACCCGGCAAGCTTGTCACACAAAGTCATTACTGGGGTTTTACGCAAACAACTCGGTTACCGTGGCGTCATCATTACCGACGGGTTAGGGATGGGTGCGATCGGGCAGTTCAAAGCGGCGCACAATATTCCATCGATCGATGTGTTAGCTTTGCAAGCAGGCGATGATGCGGTGTTGGCGACAGATTATGCGACGGCGGTACCGGCGATCAAAGCCGCTTTACAAAATCATCAGTTGACGACCAAACAAATTACCACTGCAGATCTGCACTTATTTCAATTGAAAAACAAATTGGGGCTGTTGAAACCTGCCGATTATATCACCCCTAAGCTCGCGTTGAGTCAGTATCGTCAGCAACAGGCTAAAGTCACTGCCAACGTCGCTGTGACCATGCCAAGCGCCAAAGCCAACACCAAATTAAAAGTTTACGCCCATCATCAACTCGTTGATCAAGTGAAGTTGCCAAAATCTGGACGGGTGGCGATCGAAGTGAAGCGCACAAGCAAAGTCCAACCATTGACCTTCAAAGTTGCTGGTCATCAATTTAAATCAAAGCTTTGGGTACCCGCACGCGTAAACTGATACGCTATCCCGAAATGACGCGGCTTGTGGTAAAATATAGAGAAATTGTATCTTTTGAGGAGGCCAAACTTTTTGGCGGAAAACACCAGTAACAAGACCTTTTTGTTAAGTGATCCAGACGAAGCGATCACGATGGCTGGGATCAATGATGAACACTTCAAAATGATCGAATCAGCCTTAGATGTCACCATCGCGCCTTTTGGCAATGAATTGCGATTAAGCGGCGATAGTCACAATGCCAGCTTAGCGTATCAACTGTTGGCGCAGATCCAAAAGCTCTTGCAACAAGGCATCAAACTCTCAGCAGCAGATATTGCTAGCGGTTTGAACATGGCCAAACGCGGGACCTTGGATTATTTTGCTGACATGTACAATGAAACCTTGATCAAAGATGCCAAAGGCGCGCCGATCCGGGTCAAAAACTTTGGTCAACGGCAATATGTTAACAAGATCCGCCACAATGACATTACCTTTGGGATCGGCCCTGCCGGCACTGGGAAAACTTATCTCGCAGTGGTCATGGCAGTCGCTGCTTTGAAAGCTGGAGAAGTCGAGCGCATCATTTTAACCCGGCCAGCCGTTGAAGCTGGTGAGTCATTAGGCTTTTTGCCAGGGGACTTAAAAGAAAAAGTCGATCCTTACTTGCGGCCAGTTTATGATGCCTTGTACGCGGTACTTGGCAAAGAACACACCGATCGTTTGATGGACCGTGGCGTGATCGAAATTGCACCGTTGGCATACATGCGTGGGCGGACGTTAGATAACGCCTTTGCGATTCTCGATGAAGCGCAAAACACCACCCAAGCACAAATGAAAATGTTTCTCACCCGCTTAGGTTTTGGGTCAAAGATGATCGTCCAAGGAGATATCACCCAAATCGATTTGCCGCATAACGCGAAATCTGGTTTGATACAAGCCCAACACCTCCTGAAAAACGTTGACCACATCGCGTTTACTGAATTTTCTGCTGCAGATGTCGTGCGCCATCCAGTGGTGGCTGCGATCATCGATGCTTATGCCCAAACTGATGCCGAAACCCTTAAAGGAGAATAAACCCTGATGGATTTAGAATTTTACGATGATGACAACCGCTTAGATGCCGAACACCAAGACTTGGTGAAGAAGCTGGTGGCCTTTTGCGGTGAACAACTGAAAAAGCCTGAAGATACAGAAATGTCGATCACGATCGTGTCTGATGAAGAAATTCAACGCATCAACCGTGAATATCGCGACACTGATCGCGTGACTGATGTGATCAGCTTTGCCATTGAAGATGGGGAAGATGATTTACCTGACGTCCCAGGCTTGCCAGAAAATATCGGCGACTTGTTCATCGATCCTGACAAAGTCCGCGCGCAATCTGTCGACTACGGGCATTCTTTTGAACGCGAACTCGGCTACACCGTGGTGCACGGCTTCTTACACTTAAACGGTTATGATCACATCAAACCAGAAGATGAAGCAGTGATGATCCCATTGCAAGAAAAAATCTTAGATGCTTATGGCCTCAAACGGTAGTCCGGCGCATAAAAATAAACACTTTAGTCAATCACTTCGCCATGCCTTACATGGCGTCGGCTCAGCGCTAAAGCGTGAACGTAATTTACGCTTTGACCTGTTTGCCAGTGTGGTGGTGATCATTGCTGGGTTTTGGTTGCAAGTGACACGCCGTGATTGGTTATGGCTAGTGTTGGCGATGATTTCAGTGATCGCCGCAGAACTGGCTAATTCAGTGGTTGAAGCATTGGTGCGCCTACAAGTGGGACCAGACTTTGATTCAGATCCCTTGATCGGGCGCTTATTGAATATGGCGGCAGGGTTTGTGCTAGTGATCGGCATTGGCGCAGCGTTGATCGGTGTGCTGGTATTTTGGCCTTATCTATTTGGAGGTAAGTGACATGGATGATTTGATTCAAGTGGCAACCAAAGCGCGGGAGAAATCATATTCCCCATATTCCAAATTTGCGGTAGGGGCTGCCGTGAAGGCTAGCACCGGTGAGATCTTCGGCGGTTGCAACATTGAAAATGCCAGTTATGGCTTAAGCATGTGTGCAGAGCGCAATGCCATTTTCAATGCCGTGTCTGCTGGACATCAAGATCTGGTCGCCATCGCCGTGATCGGTCAAACGGAAGGCCCGATTTCACCATGTGGCGCATGTCGGCAAGTGATTTCAGAATTCCTGCCGCAAACAGCACCAGTTTATCTCACCAATTTATCCGGGAGCACTGTGACGACAACTGTTGCGGCGATTTTACCCGGGGCATTTTTAAAAGGAGAACTCATTTGACTCATCATTCAGGTTTTGTTTCCATCATCGGTCGCCCTAACGTCGGCAAGTCGACGTTTATGAACCGCGTCCTCGGCGAAAAAATTGCGATCATGTCGCCAAAAGCCCAAACGACCCGCAACAAGATCAACGGCATTTACACCACTGACGACGCGCAAATCGTGTTTGTCGACACCCCAGGGGTCCACAAACCGAAAAACGAACTCGACAACTACATGGATACGGCGGCATTGTCGACGTTAAACCAAGTCGACGCCGTGTTGTTCATGGTACCTGCTGACGAACGCCCAGGCGCTGGTGACCAATACATCATGAGTCAACTGGCCAATGTCACTAAGCCAGTGTACTTAGTAGTCAACAAAATTGATTTGATCACGCCAGATGAATTATTACCATTCATCGATCACTATCGTCATGGCCATGATTTTGCTGGCGTTTATCCAATTTCTGCAACGGAAGGGAACAATGTCGATGAATTGCTCACCGACTTGACCTCTAAGTTGCCAGAAGGCCCGCAATATTATCCTGATGATCAATTGACCGATCACCCAGAATATTTTGTGGTTGGTGAATTGATCCGTGAACAGATCTTACACCTCACGGAAAAAGAAATTCCCCATTCAGCAGCGGTAGTGGTTGAACGCATGAAAGACCGCACCGAAAATGGTAAGTTGATCATCGAAGCGTACATCATTGTTGAACGCGACGGTCAAAAAGCCATCGTGATCGGGAAAGGTGGCTCGATGCTTAAAAAAATCGGGACCCGAGCTCGCCGAGAAATCGAATTGCTGCTAGGGGAGAAGGTCAACTTGAAGTTATGGGTACGCGTCCAAAAGAATTGGCGCGACAACAACCAATACTTGCGCACCTTAGGTTATAACATGAAGGATCTCAAGTGAGTAAAGAAGTCGCTGAATTCAACGGTTTGGTGTTAGCCCGTCACAACTATCGGGAATCTGATATGTTAGTGAAGCTGATGACCGATCGTTTTGGCAAAAAAATGTTTATGCTCCATCGTGCTCGCAAGCCAGGATTTCGGATGGCGGCGGGCTTTTTGCCATTTACTGTCGGCACTTACGTCGGGTCGATCAATGATAACGGCTTAAGTTTTATGACCACTGTCAAAGATGCGACTCAGTTTCAACACATCAGCCAAGATATTGAACTCAATGCTTATGCGACTTATTTGTTGAGCTTGATCGATGAAGCCTTTCCTGATGGCGAAGCGATACCGCGATGGTATCAACAAGCCCAAACGTCGCTGCAGTTGATCGATGATGGTTTAGATCCTGCAGTGGTCACCAACATCACTGAAGTTCAGCTGCTGCAAGCATTCGGGGTGCAACCAGAATGGCGGGGATGTGTGATCGATGGTCGTAGCGACTTGCCGCTAGATTATTCAGAGCAATATGGTGGGGTGTTATGCCGCGACCATTGGCATCTGGATAATTATCGCTTCCATGTGTCACCTAAAGCGATGTACTTGTTGCGGTGGTTCTCCGTGGTGGATCTCAAGCAATTGCATAGCATTCAAGTCTCTGATGCCACGAAAAAAGACCTTCGACGCGTGCTTGATCGCATTTATCAAGATACAGTCGGCGTAGTGCCGAAAGCCAAGCAGTTTCTGGATCAAATGCATCAGTGGGATGCGAAGCTGCCACCACTGGCAGACGATGAAAAGCCTCAGTCAACTGACTGAGGCTTTTTTTAAGGTCAAACAGCGATAAATTACCGTTTATTAACGGACAAGCGTTCAATAATAAACAATCCAGCAAAAGTTTTAAAGCGCTAGCCACTTTCTATTAAACTATCGTTGTGTTAAATTATAGACAGATGTTCATTAATGACAAGGAGAAAACCGCTATGGATCGTCGTGTTCGCAAAACGCGCCAAGCGCTCACTGAAGCGTTCTTAGCCTTAGCCCAACAAAAACCTGAAGACCAAATTTCGGTCCAGGAACTGACTAATTTAGCTGATGTGGGTCGCGGGACATTTTATTTGCATTATCAAACAGTGCAAGACCTTGCCGATCAAATTACCGCCGACAGTTTGCAAGACCTGCTGGACAAGTTCACGCAAGCGGCCCCGGTGAAACTTGATGGCGCGTATACCACTTGGCTGAACGGGTTGATGCAGTATTTAACCGCACATAAAGCCGCTTTTACTCGCATCGCAAAAAACCCAGTCACGCCGAGCCTACATACGCAGTTGGTGACTGGATTTGAAGCGCCGCTGCCATACGAAGCCGCGGTGAATTGTTTTTTGGTGAATGGGGCGATCGGCTTGATCAAAACTTGGCTCACCCAAAGTCAAACATTGTCTCAAGCAGAAGTGGTGGCGTTGTTAAACGCTCAATTGTTGGCGTCTGACAGAAACGGTTTGGTCAACAATTCGGTCAAATAACTGCGTGCAGTATCTAAGGTAACGTTGTGTTGCGCCAAGAACACCCATTTTAAAACCAACAACACAGTGTTTGAGTAATATTGCGCCATTAATTCGATCGGTGTTTTGGTTTGATGATTGGATAAGCCATTGGCAAACAACTGCGTCATCACCTGATTGAAGTGGTGAATGAAGTCGTTGATCAACAAGCCATCGATCGGATTATGTTCGACGACGCGATTGAGTAAATCGTGGTGCTCAGTGAATAAGCGATAGACTTCATCAAACACCGCCAGCAGTGATTCATTCGTCGGCAAGGTTTGCGCCGCGTCGAGATGCGCATCTTTGCCGAGTTGATACCAGCAATAAGACACCAGGTCGTATTTGTCATCGAAGTAGTTGTAAAACGTTGCGCGCGGGTAGTCACAACGTGCACACAACTCATTGACTGTGATCTTTTCAAAGTTCTTTTCACCCAGTAACCCAAACATCGCTTCAGAAAACGCCTTTAACGTGCGCTGAGTGTTGCGATTCAACTTTTTCTGTGGATCATATTTCATGAAAATTAATCCCCTTACATTTAGACAAATCAATCATTGTGTCCAACTTTAGACGTCAGACTAAAGATTGTATCTTGTCTATTCCTTGACTCGAATCTATCATGAATTTTGTGGTTTTACAAGTGTCTAAATTTTGACGATGATATGAATTTTCTTGATGTTGATCAAGGCCCATTCAATCGCCAAGCCTTACGATATAAATCATGAAATTGTTGATACGAGGGGATAACATGAAGGAATTCACACAAAAGCATTACCCGGCGCTGATTGCTTGGATCGTGATCGTGGCCATCGCCATTATCGCGCTGCCTAACGTTTCGGCGCTGGTGCGTGAAAAAGGGGCAGTCACGCTGCCAGACAATGCACCAAGCCAAGTGGCATCGCGCATTGAAAAAAAGGCCAACGGGAACAAAGCGGTCCGCACGTATACGGCGGTGTTCTCTAACGGTGACAACAAACTGTCGACGCATCAATCCAAACAAATCGACACCAAGTTATCCGAACTCCAAAATGAGTCCGGCTTAACCGTCACCAAAGTCTTAGGCCCAAGCGACAACGCTGAAACTAAAAAGCAGCTCCAGGCGAAAGACGGTACCACGCAGCTGGCGCAGATCACGGTTAAAAACAATGGTCAAATCGCCAGTCAAGTCAAGAAGTTGCGCAGTCAGCTGAAGCTCAACGGCATCGATACTTATATCACCGGGGTCGATGCGTTAAACGATGATTTCTCCACTGTCACTGAAAAAGGGATCCAAAAAACTGAAGTGATCGCGGTGATCTTCATTTTCATCGTGTTGGTGTTGGTCTTCCGTTCACCGATCGTACCGGTCATTTCCTTATTAAACGTCGGGGTGGCGTTTATCACCAGTTTGTCGATCGTGATGAACTTGGTGCAACACTTCAACTTCCCATTATCTAACTTCACTCAAGTGTTCTTGGTGATCGTGTTGTTTGGGATCGGGACAGATTACAATATCCTATTATATGATTACTTTAAAGGCCAGCTTGCTGCCGGGGTGCCAGTTCTAGACGCTACTCGTGAAACTCGCCGTCATGGTGGCCGCACGGTATTGTACTCTGGGTTATCTGTGTTGATCGGGTTCTCCAGTTTGTGGTTAGCGAAGTTCCCATTTTATCAAAGTGCTTCTGCGGTGGCCATTGGGGTCGTCGTGTTACTACCAGTGTTGTTGACACTGAACATGTTCTTCATGAACGTTCTTGGCGAAAAAATGTTTTGGCCAAGTAAAGTGGCAGGTGGCGAAGGGTCTTCCAAGTTGTGGCACGGCTTGTCTCGCGCTGCGATCGCCCAGCCAGTGGTTGCCATCGCTGTGGTGTTAGCGGTCGGGGTACCTTTTGCTTTAGGGTATGATTCTGAATTAAACTTCAACAATGCTGATGAAGTGCCTTCTAGTTATCAATCAAAAGCTGGTTACCTAGTGATTCAAGATCACTTCTCCAAAGGGATGTCGGCACCAGCCACGATTTACATCAAGTCAGACAAGAAACTCGACACGCAAGCCAAGCTCGCGGCAATCGATGATCTGACGCAATATTTGCAAAAAGAACCAGGCATTAAAACGGTTGCTTCTGTCACCGAACCTGGTGGTAGCAAGTTGTCGCAAATGTATTTAGGTGATCAACTCCAAACCATCACCAAAGGTTTAAAAGCATCCCAAGCCGGTTTGAAGAAGATTCAAAGTGGGCTAGGCGCCGCCAATTCACAATTGTCTAGCTCTGACACCTCACAACAAATCGCTCAAGTGAAAAAACTTGCCAGTGGCTCAAGCCAAGTGCAAGCAGGGTTGAAGCAATACACTGATGGCGTCAAAGCCATCGACACCAACACTCAAAAGCTGGCTTCTGGTGCGCAACAAGTCGCCAGTGGCGCCGGTACTGCATCAAGTTCAGTGAAAACAGCAGCTAGTGGTGCCAGTGCTTTAGCCAGTGGGTCCAGTCAAGTCGCTAGTGGGGCACGATCTGCTGCTAGCGGTGCCAGTGCCTTAGCTAGTGGTGCCAGTCAAACGGCTAGTGGCGCGCAATCTGTTGCCAGTGGGGCCAACACGTTAGCCACTGGGGCAAGCAAAACTGCCAGTGGGGCCAAAGATGTTGCCAGCGGGGCAGCAACGGTTGCATCTGGTAACAGTCAATTGTCCGCTGCGACGAGTGCATTTACCACCAAGTTACCTGAAATGTCTGATCAACTCAGTCAATTATCTCAAGGGACCCAAGCGTTAGACACCAACTTAAATGCGATGAATGCGCAAATGGCGACCATTCAAACTGAAGCGCAAAACTTGCTGAAAGTGATCACGAACGCCCAAAATCAAGGGACCTTAAATGCTGTGATGCCAAGTGTCACCAAGCAATTAACCACGTTGACCAGTGGCATCAGCACTTTAGCTGGCGTTGCCACCAAAGTTAACACCGGTGTTTCTGGTTTCACCACGGCGATTCCTGAATTATCCAGCAATGTCTCGACTTTAACGAGCAGTGCTGCCAAGCTGGCTGCTGGCTCCAAGCAAGTTTCTGATGGTGCCAGTCAGGTTTCCGATGGTGCTAGTCAAGTCGCCAGTGGCAGCAAAAACCTTGCCAGTGGTAGCAATCAAGTTGCTAGTGCCGCTAATCAAGTGGCGAGTGGTTCAACCACATTAGCAGGCGGCTCCAGTCAAGTCGCTAGTGGCGCGAGTCAAGTTTCTGCTTCAACGCGTCAGCTTGCCAGTGGCTTAAACGCATTAGCGCTTGGTTCTGACACTTTGAGTAGTGGTGCGAGTCAAGTTGCTAACGGGACTAGTCAATTGGCAGCTGGCACCAAAAAGGCCGATGATAGCTCGGCAACTTTAACTTCTGGCGAAGACCAAGTTAACGCTGGCGTTCAAGAACTTAACACGAAACTTTCTGGCATGACCAAACAATTGTCAGCGTTAGGCACAGGGTTAACAGACGCTGACAAAGGGCTGTCGACGATCGCCAGTGGGTCTAAGACCATGCGGAGTTACTTGTTAGAATTGCAAAATTCCTACATGGGTAAAGATTTCTACTTGCCTAAATCATCGATCCATTCAAAGGCCTTCAAGCCAAGTTTGGATACTTACATGGCAGATGGTAAGCACATCACTTACTTCACTGTCGTCTTCAAAGGCGATCCCAACTCCACGAAAGCTAACACGCAATTCACCAATATGAAACGTGATTTGCAAGCCAAACTCAAACATTCTGCATTGAAAGGTAGCACCTTAGCGATCGCTGGGCAAACGGCTCAAGACAACGATTTGAGAAGCTTAGCCAACGGCGACTTCCAACGTACCGCGACGATCATGTTGATCGGGATCGCCATTGCGTTGATCGTGGTCACCCAATCGATCCTTCAACCTTTGACCATTTTAGGAACATTGGTCACTGCGTTCTTTGCTTCAATGGGGATCACCCGCTTATTCTCCATCCATGTGCTAGGCGATAACTTGTTGAGTTGGAACACACCATTCTTCACCTTCATTATGTTGATGGCGTTAGGGGTGGATTACAGTATCTTCTTGATGATCCGCTTTAAAGACGACAAACAAGAGCCTGATTTACGTCAACGAATGTTGAAAGCTTCGACCACTATTGGTGCGGTTGTCTTATCTGCTGCCGTGATCTTAGGTGGGACGTTTGCCGCGTTGATCCCAAGTGGCGTCACCACCTTGATTCAAGTGGCGTTAGGTGTGATCTTCGGGTTGATCATTTTAGTTATTTTGTTGCCGATCGCAATGAGCGGATTAGTTTCATTAAACGAATGGCATGAACAAAAGGAACACGAAACCAAGGAATAAGGACAAAAGTCGGCGAATGCCGGCTTTTTTTGTCGAGAGAATTTGCGTATACTTGAAAGCGTACGAGAAAGGATGTCCGCCTTGACTGAAATTAAATTGATCGCCTCTGACCTTGACCATACCTTATTAGATGAAGCCGGCCACTTGCCGCCGAAATTCTATGACACGATCCGCGCGGTACATGATGCGGGGATGCATTTTGTCGCGGCTTCTGGTCGCTCACTGTACACCTTAAAGCCGATGTTTGCGCCAGTGGCGGATGTCGTCAGCTTAGTTGCAGAAAATGGTGCCGTCGTCGTGCGTGATGGGGAAATGGTTTACTCGCAATTCATCCCGAAAGCTGAATACGTCCGTTTGATCAACTATACTTACAGCAAAAAACTTGGGGAACCGATTTTATGCGCGCTGGATACCGCCTATATTGCCAAATCCGCAGAAAAATATCGCGATTATTTCGACCAATTTTTTGCCAAGCTTGAAGTGGTTGACGATTTGACCCAAGTGGATGCGCAAGTTGCGAAGTACACCGTTTACTTCCCAGGTGGCGAAACTTATGACATTTTTGAACCTGATTATGCAACACCGTTCAAAGAAGAATTCCATGTCACCATCGGCGGGGATTATTTCTTGGATATGATGGCTTCTGGCGTTGATAAAGGCAATGCGTTGACGGAACTTGGCAAACTGATCGACGTCACCCCTGAAGAAATGGTCACATTCGGCGATAACTTAAATGATACAGAAATGCTAGCGATCGCCGGCCACAGCTTCGTGATGCAAGCTGGTCAAACAGAACTCGATCGCGTTGCCACTGAACGCATCGGGAGTAATTCTGATTATGCCGTGCAAGCGAAGATCAACGAGATCTTAGCCAATGGAGGTCAATTATGAGTCGCATTGCTGTTTATTGTGGCGCCAACACTGGTAATGATCCTAAATACATTACCGCAGCGCGTGATTTAGGCAAATGGTTAGTCGCCAATGGTCACAGTCTCGTTTATGGTGGCGGCGGTGTTGGGTTAATGGGCATTCTCGCTAAAACCGTGTTAATGCAAGATGGTCAAGTTACTGGCATTATGCCAGATAACTTATATAAGCGCGGGGCTGCACTAGAAGAGCTTGAAGACCTTGTCGTCGTGCCGAATATGGCCACTCGCAAAGCCGAAATGTTGCGAATGGCGAGTGGTTGCATTGCGTTACCTGGCGGCCCTGGCACTCTTGAAGAAATCTCTGAAGCTTTCTCATGGGCGCGGGTCGGCGATAATGATGCGCCTTGTGCCTTTTACAATGTGTTTGGCTATTGGGACCCGTTAGCGGAAATGTTTGATAAAATGGTGGCCAATGATTTCTTAACTGCAGAGCATCGCAGTAAGTTATTGTTTTCTGATGATTTAGATGAAATCGGTGCATTTTTCAAAACTTATACGCCACCGACGATTCGCAAATACTAGAGGTTATTCAAAGAAATCGCCAACTAATCGTGAATTGACAGAACATGATGAAGCGGTTACAATTTGACTCGTAATTAAATATTTGGTTCGTCTTCAGGGCAGGGTGCAATTCCCGACCGGCGGTGATAGTCCGCGACCCGCATGTGCATGCGGCTGACAAGGTGTGAGTCCTTGACCGATAGTATAGTCTAGAGTAAAGAAGATAGAGCTTATTTGAATCAACATTCAAGTGAGGTCTGTTTGCCTTTTGGGGAAACAGGCCTTTTTGGCTCTTCTGAAGCGACCAACATGGAGGAATGATCTATGTCTGGTTCTAAGGTGCACCGTTTAGTGGGGATCGCATTGCTGGCGGCAGTGGGATTTGTGTTACAAATGTTTTTAGCATTTCCAATTTTGCCGGGATTTGATTTTTTGAAACTCGATTTATCAGATCTCACAGTATTGATTGGCGGATTATTATATGGTCCAGCAGGTGGGATCATGGTAGCGTTTGTGCGGTCGTTGTTGCATTTTGTGATGACTGGCGGCGGGTTTGTGAACTTCATCGGCGATGGCACCGCGTTTGTCGCCAGTGTCTTGTTTATGTGGCCACCAGTGGCGTTGATGCATTCTAAAAACAGTTTATGGCGGCAAATCGCAGGTCTTGTTGGTGGGACCTTGACGTTGACTGTGGTGATGATCGTGTTGAACTGGTTAGTGTTGATGCCAGTGTACATGGCCGTGATGGGTTTTCACTTGGGAATGTCGCTGCTGAAGTATTGCGCGGTCGTCGTCGTCCCATTCAACCTGATCAAAGGCACCACCGTTTCGGTCGTGTTTTTCGCCTTAGCGAAAGCCTTGATGCCTTGGCTTGACAAGCAACATGCGATTCAAGCCAGTCGTTTGCAACATTCTCAAGTAAAGTGACCGCATAAGCATTGAAAACCTTGTGAAAGCTGGTATACTAAACACATATATTCGGTGTTGAGAAAAAGAATCACAGCTGCGAGCCAAGCGAGTGAGGGATAGTGAAAGCCTCATGCTTTTAACTGTGAGGGGCATTTCGAACCGATCAATCAAGTGCACGGCGTCAAAGCCGTGAAGTAGGGTGGAACCGCGCGTGAAGCGTCCCTATGTCAATTATTTGGCATAGTGGCGCTTTTTTGATTGGCACCGATAAAAAATAACTAACGCATGTCAGCCAGTAACTCATCAATTCGAACTGGCTGATCAAAGGAGATCTGACATGACCAAGAAAATGTCTGTCCAACAAATGATCCAGACCTTGCAAAAGTTCTGGGGCGACAAAGGTTGCATGTTGATGCAATCTTACGATACAGAAAAAGGTGCCGGTACCATGAGCCCTTACACGTTTTTACGTGCGATCGGCCCAGAACCATGGGCTGCAGCTTACGTGGAACCATCACGTCGTCCAGCTGATGGTCGCTACGGTGAAAACCCGAACCGTTTGTATCAACATCATCAATTCCAAGTGGTGATCAAGCCAAGTCCTAAAGAAGTCCAAAACTACTATTTGGATTCCTTGCGCGCCTTAGGGATCGAACCATTGGAACATGATATTCGCTTCGTTGAAGATAACTGGGAAAACCCATCCATGGGTTGCGCCGGTGTTGGTTGGGAAGTTTGGTTAGATGGCATGGAAGTCACCCAATTCACTTACTTCCAAGTGGTCGGCGGCCTTGAAGTTTCGCCTGTTACTTCTGAAATCACATACGGGGTTGAACGTTTAGCTTCCTATATTCAAGACGTGAACAATGTGTTTGATCTTGAATGGGGCGATGGCGTGCTATATGGCGACATTTTCAAAGAACCTGAATACGAACACTCTAAGTATTCCTTTGAAGAATCCAACCAAGACATGTTGTTGCAATTCTTCGACGCCTATGAAAAAGAAGCATGGCGCTTAATGGATCTCGGTTTGGTGCATCCCGCTTATGACTACATTTTGAAGTGCTCACATACTTTCAACTTGTTAGATGCCCGCGGGGTGGTTTCTGTGACTGAACGTGCCGGCTATATGAACCGCATTCGTAAAATGGCCCACAAAGTTGCGCGTGCCTTCGTTGAAGAACGCAAAAAGTTGGGCTTCCCATTGTTGAAGCATGCAGAGGAGGCCGCAAAATAATGGCAAACTACTTAATTGAAATCGGTTTGGAAGACATGCCAGCGCATGTGGTTACCCCAAGCCTCAAACAATTCGCTCAAAAAACTGCCAAGTATCTCAAAGACAATAACTTGGACTTTGGCGAGATCAAACAATATGCCACGCCTCGGCGCTTGGCATTGCTCATCGAAGGCTTAGCTGACAAGCAAGCTGACGTTGAAGAAGATCTTAAAGGCCCAGCCAAGAAAATCGCGCAAGACGCTGATGGCAACTGGACGAAAGCCGCGATCGGCTTCACTCGCGGTCAAGGGATGACGGTTGACGATATCGAATTTCGCGAACTCAAAGGCGTTGACTATGTGTACTTGCACAAAGCCGTTGCTGGCAAGCCTGCTGCTGAAATTCTCGGTGGGTTGATCAAAGTCATCAAGTCGTTGACCTTCCCAACTCGGATGAAGTGGGGCAACAACGATTTTGAATATATTCGCCCGATTCACTGGTTAA
This sequence comes from Lacticaseibacillus porcinae, assembly GCF_003946305.1. Taxonomy (GTDB): domain Bacteria; phylum Bacillota; class Bacilli; order Lactobacillales; family Lactobacillaceae; genus Lacticaseibacillus; species Lacticaseibacillus porcinae. The sequence goes on along the minus strand of NZ_RHNS01000001.1, from coordinate 31,769 downwards.
CGTCTTTACTCGACGATCAAGTGGTCCCAATGTCGTTATTAGACGTTGAAGCTGGTCGCACCACTGAAGGTCACCGTTTCTTAGGTCACGCGGTTGAATTGAAGACTGCTACTGACTACGTTGACGCGTTGAAAGCGCAATTTGTGATCGTTGAACCGGCTGCGCGCAAGCAACTGATCGCAGATCAAATCGCGAAGATCGCTGAAGACAATGCTTGGACCATTGATTTAGACGCTGACTTATTAGAAGAAGTCAACAACTTAGTCGAATGGCCGACTGCTTTTGCTGGGCGTTTTGATGAAAAATACTTGGCGATCCCAGAAGCTGTTCTCATCACTTCCATGAAAGATAACCAACGCTACTTCTATGCCCGCGATGCGCAAGGTAAAATGGTCAACGCGTTTATCGGCGTTCGCAATGGTAACTCCGATTACATGGAAAATGTTATCGCTGGTAACGTCAAAGTGTTGACCGCTCGCCTTGAAGATGCCGCGTTCTTTTATGCAGAAGATCAAAAGAAGACCATCGCTGACTTCACCAAGCGTCTGGAAACAGTCAGCTTCCATGATAAAATCGGGAGCATGGCTGACAAAATGCGTCGTACCAAGACGATTGCTGGTTTGTTAGCTGATCAATTCGGGTTGAACGCTGACGATAAAGCCCATGTTTTACGTGCGGCTGAAATCTACAAGTTTGACTTAGTCAGCGCCATGGTCGGCGAATTCGCTGAACTGCAAGGAACCATGGGTGAAGTTTACGCGAACCTTGCTGGTGAAGATAAAGCCGTCGCCCAAGCGATCCGCGAACATTACATGCCAATTTCTGCCGATGGCGCCTTGCCTGCAAGCTTAGTCGGCACCGTCCTTGCGTTAGCAGACAAATTGGAATCATTGATGAGCTTCTTTGCCGTTGACCTGATCCCAAGTGGCTCCAATGACCCTTATGCATTGCGTCGTCAAGCTTATGGGATCGTTCGCATGATCGCGGCACATCACTTCTCCTTTGATGTCAACGCGGTGCAAGCCGCTGCGGTCAAAGCGCTGGCTGACAATGATCAACTTGCAGGCTTAGATTACAACGCGAACGCCGCTGCTTTAGCAGACTTCATGCGTGATCGTGTCAACCAATTCTTAGCTGGACAAAAAGTTCGCCATGACTTAGTCGACGCCGTATCTGCTGCTCCAACTGTCGATGTGGAAGCGATGATCGATGCTGCCAACGTTTTATCAGCACATCAAGACGACGATAACTTCAAGCCTGTCATGGAAGCCTTAGGCCGTGTGACTCGTATCGCTGACAAAACACCAGAAGAAGGGGCCGTTGACGCGAAGTTATTCGAAAACCCATCCGAAAAAGCCTTGCATGATGCTGCCGTGGCAGTAGCGATCAAGTTTGATGACAAACCAAGCGAAGCGAACTATCAAGCGTTAGCAAGCCTTGAACCGGTGATCACTGAATACTTCACGGAAACCATGATCATGGCAGACGATGACAACGTTCGTACCAACCGCTTACGTGAATTGACGAACCTTGCTAACTTGATCCATCAATTCGGTGCGGTGGCGCAAGTCATTGTGAAGTAATTAAACATCGATGTCGGCTAATCGAATCGTTTGTGACATATTGGATGTTTAGGTCGTTGACGGAAGTAAAAAGTGTGGAGGCGGGCTGAATATCAGTCGTGGAGCTCTTAGCGGTTTACCGCATAGAGCTCAGCGAGAAGGAGATCCACTCGCGGTCTTTGCGAGTTAGCTCCGACGAGCGTCATTGCTCTACTTCGGTCGCCATATTCAGCCCGCCGGAACGCTTTTTACTGGGATGCAAAAAACATTTGCTTACGATAAATTAGTACTTGCAAAACCAGGCCTCAGCGGCTATACTATAGGTTGCAGTATTTTGCGCTGACACGATCTCGAAAGTCGCATTTCACCATGAAGTGCGACTTTTTACCGCTACGAGGAGGTGAGGACATGGCAGGGATGATCCCCGAAACCAAAATCGATGAAGTGCGCAATAGCGTTAACATCGCCGATTATGTGGGGCAATATGTGCAATTGCACAACGCCGGTCAGAATCTTTTTGGCATTTGTCCTTTCCATGATGAAAACACACCGAGTTTTTCGGTGAACGAGTCCAAGCAGATCTTCAAATGCTTTTCTTGTGGTCGCGGCGGCAACGTCTTCTCGTTTGTGCAACAATATGACAACCTGAGCTTCCCAGAAGCAGTGGTCAAAGTCGCTGAATTCGCGCATATCGACCTCGGTGTCACGGTGCAAAGCAATCGCGCACCCGTTGATCCTGAAGTTGCAGCACAAAAGGATTTGTTGAAAAAAGTCACCGACATGTGCCACCACATTTTGGTGAACACGACTGCCGGTGAAAAAGCGCTAGCGTACTTGACGGATCGTGGCTTGACGCGCGCAACCATCGATCACTTCGACATTGGCTACGCACCTAAAGACCGCACGTTGATACGCACGTTTTTGGAACAGCAACAAGTCGATTATGCGACGCAACGCGCCAGCGGGTTATTTGTTGAAGATGAACATGCCACTTTGTTTGATCGCTTCAACGATCGCGTGATGTTTCCATTGAAAGACGCATTTGGGGATGTGATCGGCTTTTCTGGCCGGGTACTGGACAAAGAATCGCATCAAGCGAAGTATTTGAACAGTCCTGAAACCAAGCTGTTCAACAAGCGCGACGTGTTGTTCAACCTCGACACCGCCAAAAACGAATTCAAGCAATTCGGTTCCGCCGTCTTGTTTGAAGGGTTTATGGATGTGATCGCGGCGTATCAAGCTGGGGTACCTGTGGGGATCGCGTCCATGGGCACGAGCCTCACCCAAGAGCAAGTCAACATCATCGCTAAGCAGACAAGGCAGTTGACGATTTGTTACGATGGCGATGAACCTGGACAAAACGCCACAGCTCGAGCTTTGACATTAGTGCAAAATCACAAACGTCTGCAAACCAATGTGGTGGTGTTGCCAGATGGCATGGACCCTGATGAATATATCAAAGCTCGTGGCGCTGACGCTTTTAAACAACAAGTCCAAACCGTGTTAACGCCGACTGCCTTTGCCTTGCACCATGGAGCGCTTGGGTTGGACATGACCAATGACGCAGACAAGTTGCAATACTTGGATGCCGCATTGAAAACTGTTGCCCAAGTGCCAGCTGGTGCTGAACAAGCGGTGTACTTGCAACAGATTTCTCAAACCACTGGCGTTGCCGTCAACGATTTGAAAGTCTCGCTGCCACAACCGACAGTTCAGCCTGCTAGCAGCGCGTCTGAATACGCGCCTTGGCCTGATGAGGCGCCACCGCCAATGCCAGACGACGGCCAAGGCTTCGGCATGCCAGTCATGCCAGCGCCGGTGCAACATTTTGACAAATTCGAACAAGCTGAGCGGCAATTACTCGCTTATGCTTGGATCGAACCGGCAGTGGCAGCACGGCTGCATCAAAGTCACTTTCAATTTGGGCATGCCCAATATCAAAGTTTGTTTGATGCGTGGGTGCAATACGCGGCAGCGACTGATCCGCCGCAATTTGCTGGGTATTTGGACCATGTGCCGCAAGACTTGGTGGCGTTGGCAACTAATTTAAGTGAACAAACCTATCCTGAACCTGATGATGACGTCATCGAAGAGTTGATCGCCTTGGCTGGCAAAGAAGATGCCTATGCGCAGCTTCAACAAGTCAAAGCAGCGCTTCATCAAGCGCAGGTATTAGGGGATAAAGCGGGGGCGACCCAATTAGGCATGCAATATATTCAACTGTTGCGTGCTTATAAGACCGGAAGTGTTGCTGAGTAGGCAATGGCATTTTCAAGGAGGAACTTTAATGGCTGAAAAAACCACGAAAACCGATCCAAAATATGATGCTGCCGTTAAGCAGATCATCAAAGACTACAAAAAGGCCAAACAAATCACCGATGATGATTTGGCTCACAAGGTAGTTAAGCCTTTTGCACTGCGCAGCGAAGCCGTTGATGATCTGATGCAAAAACTTGAAGACAACGGCATTTCTGTTGTCGACAAAAATGGTGATCCTACGGCCCAATCGATCAAAAGCACCAAAGCCGTCACCAAAAAGGAAATGAAAGATCTTTCTGCACCAAGTGGCGTCAAGATCAACGACCCTGTGCGGATGTACCTCAAAGAAATCGGCCGTGTCAACTTGTTGACTGCTGATGAAGAAGTCGCTTTGGCGTTGAAGATCGAAGCCGGCGACCCAGAAGCCAAGCAACGTTTAGCTGAAGCTAACTTGCGTTTGGTGGTTTCCATTGCCAAGCGTTACGTTGGCCGTGGCATGCAGTTCTTGGATCTGATCCAAGAAGGGAACATGGGGTTGATGAAAGCTGTTGAGAAATTTGATTACCGTAAAGGCTTCAAATTCTCCACTTACGCCACTTGGTGGATCCGTCAGGCCATCACGCGCGCCATCGCTGACCAAGCCCGCACGATTCGGATCCCTGTGCACATGGTCGAAACTATCAACAAATTGATCCGCATCCAACGTCAACTCCTTCAAGACTTAGGCCGCGAACCTACGCCTGAAGAAATTGGTGCCGAAATGGATATGCCAACGGATAAAGTCCGTGAGATCTTGAAAATCGCTCAAGAACCAGTTTCTCTTGAAACCCCAATTGGTGAAGAGGATGATTCTCACTTAGGCGACTTTATCGAAGATGCTGATGCGACGAGTCCTGAAGACCATGCCAGCTACGAATTGCTTAAAGAACAACTCGAATCTGTGCTTGATACTTTAACTGACCGTGAAGAAAACGTTTTACGTTTGCGCTTCGGGTTAGACGATGGCCGCACTCGCACTCTTGAAGAAGTCGGTAAAGTCTTTGGCGTCACCCGTGAACGGATCCGTCAAATCGAAGCCAAAGCCTTGCGGAAGCTTCGTCACCCAAGTCGTTCCAAGCAACTCAAAGATTTCCTTGAATAGCATTCAAGTTTTAGGTCAGGCCGCGTGCCTGGCCTTTTTTGGTGGCTTAGTAGCTAAATTCGACCCCAAAGCACCACTCAGGTTTGGTATACTAAATACAGAAAATTTTTCAAAGGGGATCAACATGACAATTCATTTATCCAAACGTTTGGCCCAAATTGCCAGCTTCGTCGAATCAGGGGCGCGCTTAGCAGACATCGGTACTGACCACGCGTATATCCCGATTGCATTAGCCCAAGACGGCGTGATCGATTTTGCGGTGGCTTCTGATATCGGGGCAGGCCCTTGCAAAATTGCCAAAGCCAACATTGAACAAGCTGGCGTCGCTGACAAAATTGTGGTGCGTCAAGCAGACGGCTTAAGCGGCATCAAGGCGGAAGATGACATTGATACGATCATCATTGCCGGTATGGGTGGCGAGTTAATGGTGGAATTATTGGAAGCAGGCCTCACGCAACTCGATGGTACCGAAAGTTTTATTTTGGAACCGAACCGCGACGACTACACGGTACGTGAATGGTTGGCCAAACACGAATTTGGGATTTTGGATGAAGCGTTGTTAGAAGATGAAGGCCATGTTTATCCGATCATCGTGGCCGGTCAAACTAGTCCTGAAGTGCCATACACTGAAGCGGACTTGGTGCTTGGCCCAGTGCTCAAGCGCAAGCGAGGCGTAGTGTTTGAGCAACAACTCGCCCGCAATATTGCCACTGAAGAATTTATTCTGGCCAGCTTGCAAAAAGCGACCTCTGACAACTCTGAGAAAATTGCTGCAGTTCAAGCGCGTTTGGACTTGTTAAAGGAAGCGCAACATGACTAAAGGCTTAGATATTATTGCCAGATTTGAACAATTTGCCCCTAAAGCTTTGGCAGTGCCAGGGGATCCCATCGGCATTCAAATCGGTGATGCGACTAAAACCGTGAAGCGCGTCTTAGTGACTTTAGATGTACGTCCAGAAGTGGTGGAGGAAGCCATCGCGTTAAACTGCGATATGATTTTTGCTCATCACCCAGCGATGTTTCGACCCGCGAAGAATTTAAATTATGCGAACCCGCAATTTGCGATGTATGCCAACTGCATTCGCCATGATCTACTGGTGTATGCTGCACATACCAACTTGGATGCTGCGATCGGTGGGATGAATGATTGGTTGGCCCAAGCGTTGAAGTTATCAAAGGTGTTGCCATTCATCGAATCAGGCGATGAAGAACATATGGGCCGGATCGGGCAACTGCCGCAACCACTCAGCTTAAAAGCGTTCGTTGCCCAAGTGAAACTTGCTTATCATGTCCCAGCGTTGCGGGTGATCGCCAATGATTTGACCCGTCCGGTGCAAACTGTTGCGATTTTAGGTGGTGACGGTGGGAAGTTCTACTTGGACGCGCAAGAAGCAGGTGCTGACGTTTATATCACTGGGGATGTCTACTACCATACTGGTCATGATATGTTAGCGGCTGATATGCCAGTGATCGACCCTGGGCATCATATCGAAAGCATTATGAAGTCGCATGTCGCTGAATTACTTAATGAATGGTCACAAGAAAATGGGTGGGGGATCCAAGCAGTCGCTTCGACGCTAAATACAGATCCATATACCTTTATGTAAAAAATCTCCGCTGACGTGGAAACGTCAGCGGAGATTTTTACGTTGTGGCACACCAAATCCACGAAACAGTATTCTGCTTCGTGGATCCACGGCTTTTATGCCATTCAATTACGTGTCTGCGGTATCAAGCATTTCAAGGACGTTGCTGCGGGCCTTGGCTTATTAGACCTCAACCACGTTCGTTGCTAATCGGCTTTGCACTGCCTTTCGCAAACAGACGTCGCCTTGCGTCTCACGTCACCGTGAGGGCACTACTCCCGGCTGTAACTGGTTTGAGTCCACGACTGGGACCCTTCAGTACCGGCACTTTGGAACTGGAGATCTAGCAGCGCTCGACAGCTAAGCCCAGATGCTACGGGATGGTCTCCGAGAGTTTAGCGGGCACTTCCACCCGTCGCGAAGTGGTACGGGTGACCTGCGCTAAGCCACTCACTCCTCATAGAATTCGAAATTATGATAGCGCCTTCAAGAAACAAAGTCAAGTACTAATGACGAGAACTTTTTGTAAATGTTTTGTATCGCCGAAAAAAGCATCCGTGCATGACGGATGCTTCGAGCGATTCAGACCACTTGATCAGCGTCATCAGTGGTGTGTAACGCCATGTATACTAGTTCAACACCAGTGGCCAAAAGACACACAGGTGGGAAAAAGTAAATTGCGACGCCCAACACGATCGTAAATGTTGGCAAACGCCAAGAATTCATAAATCGGTAGGGTGGCATGGCGGAGATTTTTTGGGCAACAGCGGAATCAGCATGGGCCTCAATTAAGGCGCGCGTCAACCACCAATAAGCGATGCTCCACAAGAAAAATACCCCTAAATAGAAATATTCTGGCGCACGGTCGTTCAAAAAGCGCCCTGCCCAAGCGGTAGCGACAGGAATCATCGACATTGTAAACAACCAAGCATTATTGATCCAGTAAATTTTCTTGGTTAAACGCGTGGCTAACGCAAACATGTAGTGGTGATTAAACCAAGCAACCCCGATAAATAAGAAGCTGATCAAGTAGGCAAATAAATACGGGGCGTCTGCTAAAATCGCGGTCCATTGCGGACTTTCCGGCGTTTTAAATTCGAGGATCATGATCGTCATAATAATGGCGATCACAGCATCAGTAAAGGCTTCAACGCGGGCATGATTCATAAGTGACTCCTACAAATTAGCGTCATGGGTGAAATTCAGCGGTGACAGATCCGTGCTAGTCATCAATAACTGCATGGTGAAATCATGCCAGGCGTTCAACGCGATCGCAGCGTTAGCAGCAGTGGCGGTGGTAGCAAGGCCGGCTAAGCCTTGTTCATCGAGGTTGACACTAGCCGCATCTGCTTGAGCGATACTAGCAAGGAGTTTTTGATGAGTGCTGGTTTGCACCGCATCTAAATCTTTGGCAAATTGCATGAAGTGGGCATCGACTAAGACACTCGCCAACTTGAATTGCCAATAAGCAGAATTCAGGTCGGCAGGGAGTTTGCCTTGTTTGAAGGCATCAGGCGTGTCAGTGGTCCCAGCAAAAAATGGAATGAATTGACTTTCAGCGGCGACGCCCATGGCTTGCCAGTGAATGTCTGCGATCGGTTGCGGTAAGTTTTGCCGTAGTTGCAACACATGCGCTTCTTGAGTCTTGGCCACAGAAATCGGGCGATAGTGATGTGGGAACTTCGCGCGTGGGTCTGCAGGGTCGAAGTCGGTTTCTTGATAATGTGACCCCAGCACTGCAAAGGCATCATCGACATGTAATAAGCGATCGGCTTTTTGAATGAAAGGCAAGTCGCTAGATTCTGGGTCTTGCACGACACTAGGCGTCAAGCGGCGTTGGCCGTCCCACACGCGCGCCGTGTTGTAGGTGCGATCAAAACTTGAGTCGGTGCCAAAGATCCGCCGGAAGTTAAAATCGGTGCCTGGGGTCCACAAGTGGTGGCTTTCGGCAAAGTCTTTGAGGTCGGCACTGAACATAAAGTCGTCGCTGTCAAAATCAATGACTTGAATCGCCAGTTGATTGGCGACTACCGCGTAACTGTCGTCAGGAATCCGTTGGGCGACATAGCGATGGCCCGTCGCGATTTCCATATACCAAGCTTCATCGTGATCGGCAAATAAAATGCCGTTTGCTTCACCAGTACCGTATTTCTCAACGATATCGGCGAGACGTTGGACCCCTTCACGGGCAGTGGTCACATAAGGCAATACCACAGTCACCATGGCTTCTTCAGTGATCCCATCTTCAATGAAAGGGTCATACGCGAGCACCCGCATATTCGCATAAGCTGATTCAGTCGCACTCATCGCGACACCAGCGCTGTTGATGCCGGCTTCTTCAAATAACCCGAATTCATCGGTCCACTCAGGCGTTGCGGTATAAGCCAAAGCGTTTTGCGGCAGCGGCATCGCGAATTTGTTGGCTTTTGAGGTGAATTGTTGCGCCTCAACCACTGCGGCATGCTTGACCACATGCTTTGGCCAAGCGGCTTTGGAGTCTTCGTTGCGGCCGATGATCACGGAATGATCAAAGGTCGCATTTTTACCGATCAAAATACTGGTACATGAACTGCGAGTTAACATTGGGCCACTTCCTTTTTCTTCTATTTAGTAGTATACCTTGTGCGCAGGGAAAATGCGAAACTGGCTTTCTTTTCGTAACCGACGATCTATGCTAAAATAACAACAACAACATTAAAAGGGGATCATCTTATGCCATTAGTTCATATCGATTTAATCGCGGGCCGCTCTCGCGAACAATTGCGTCAAATGTGTGCAGACGTCACCGAAGCCATCGCCAAAAACACTGGCGCACCTAAGGAACACATTCACATCGTTCTCAATGAAATGGCCAAAGAACATTATGCCGTTGGCGGTGTGTTAAAGGCAGACGAAAAGTAATTCGGAGGGCAGCTTATGGCTGAAACCACAGATACTGCTTATTTTGAAAAAATGAAAGGCGAGATCCTTGAAGCCTTAGAAACGGTCATTGATCCAGAGCTGGGCATCGATTTGATCAACTTAGGGCTGATCTACGGCGTCGACCTCGATGAAAACGGCAAATGTGAAGTGGAAATGACGCTCACCACCATGGGCTGTCCACTGACGGATATCCTTGATGAAGATATTCATCGCGCTTTGATGGGGATCGATGGCATCAAAGCGGTTGAGATCCACTTGGTTTGGTATCCTGCTTGGGGACCAGAACGCATGAGCCGGTATGCGAAAATGGCGTTAGGCATCCACTAACGCTGATCATCAATTTAAAAAAAGGGCATGTCCGCATGCTCTTTTTTCAAGTGTAAAGGAATCACTATGCCTTATTGGACCAAATTGTTACAATTGAATCAACAACTCGCCCATCCCGCGTTAAATGCCCAAATCAAAGCGATGACAGCTTGGCGCGAAGCCTTGGCTCACCGCCAACTGCCCAAACATCCCTTACCGCGCTTAGGGATCGATGAAAGTTTATATTTGGATCTGGTGATGGCTGGCCACGATGTCAAAGCCATTCAAACAATGGACAAAATGCTTCGCAACTTCCGGCAGTATTTTGCCTATCATTACGGCATGTGGTCTAGCGTCAATCAAGATTTGTTTACGACTTGGCAGCAATTATTTGGACCGCTGCGTTATTTAGAAGTGGCTAGTGGCAATGGCTACATTTCTGCAGGTTTAAAAGCCCAAGGTAATCACGTGATCACCACTGACGCGTTGACTTGGACGCAAGAGAATATGACTGGTCGCACACCGCTAGTGCAAACTGAGGCGTTGACGGCAAATGCTGCATTATGGGCTTATGGCGATCAAGTCGATGCGGTGGTGATGGCTTGGAGTCCTGACCGCGATATCAACGACGCGCATACGCTTCATTTAATGCGACGACAGTTTCCGCAGTTGTTGTGGTTTGTGATCGGCGAGCGCAACGGCGCGACTGATAGTCAATTATTTTGGTCATTGGCGCGCATCAAAGCAGATCGCCGGTTGTTGAAACTTAACCGGCAACTGCCGCAATTTGATGCGATCAATGAACGCATTTATTTGATCCAGTGAGAGGAGCCATTGTGAAAAGACTATTTATTATCGATTTACTATGGATCGGCTTGGTGGTGTTAGCCGGGTTGACGTGGTCGGTGCATGATCAATCTGCTTATGCCGATCGGTTGAATCATTTTGGATTAAGCGAATCGGCGGTGGTGCTGCACACCAAAAGTCAAATGACGCCGGCCCAAGCCGTCAGTAAGTTAGCTGACGCGAAACTCGATGACTTACAAGTGCAATTTCAAGGGTCAGATCAAACCATTTATTATTATGGTAGCGGTGACGCGGCGAAATTACCGTTGCGTTCAGGCGCGTGGTTTTCTGATGCAGATCTGACGTCGAGTTTACCAGTCGCAGTGGTGGGCAACGAGTTATCAGATCAATTATACGCCGGCAGTAATCAACGTTATGTCACCCAAAATGATCGCTACATCCCAGTCCTTGGTGTCGTCGGCACGCAAAAAGGCAGTCCCTTAAATGACGTGACTTTCTTGAATGCCAGTGCTGCCACTGATGCACCGGCGTTAAAGCAGTTGACGGTGATCGCTGATGGCACCAACATTGAACAAGACGCCAGTCAATTGAAATCGCTACTTCATGCAAGTTCAACCAGTCATTATGTTTACACCGGTTCGCAATCGCGCACGTGGTGGCAAGAAAAAGGGCAAACCTTTGCGATCCTTGCCGTGTTGTTAGTGGTGGCATTAGGTTTAGGCATCTTTGCCAGTCGCTTAGTCCCAATGAACCAAGCCTTAGGGTTAACGCCGGTGATGGTGGCCACTTACATTCGCGGCTGGTGGGGACGTGCCGTCGCCCATAATGTCGTGGCAGGTGCTATCGGGGTGGCGATCGCTTGGTGGGCCTTTTACTTGACGGATCATGCTTACTTATTAATTTATGCGATTTTATTGTTAGCGGTATTTGCAGCTGGGGATTACCTGAGCTTGCGCGCGCGCTTTAATCGTGAAAGGAATGAACAATGAGTCAATTTCCCACAGGCTTTGAAGCCAAATATCAACAATTGTTAGGTGACGAGGCAGCCAGTTTCTTTGCGACTTTCGACCAACCGGCGCAAAGCGGTTATCGCACCAATCCCTTGCGGCCCGCCGTCGCCACTGAAAATTCCGACGTGGCTGTCCCTTGGAGTCAATGGGGCCATTATGGCAAAGTCCAAGGCAACAGCATTGAACATGTGTCTGGTTATGTTTATTCACAAGAACCCAGTGCGCAATTCGTGGCCACGGTGCTTGAACCACAACCTGGTGAACGGGTCTTAGACTTGTGTGCCGCTCCTGGGGGTAAAACCACGCATATTGCCAGCTTCATGCAAGGACAAGGTGTGGTGGTGACCAATGAAATCAACCGCGGTCGTGCAAAGATCCTTGCCAGCAATGTTGAACGCTTCGGCATTACCAATGCGTTGATCACTAATAACGATCCTGAAAGTTTAGCGGCGGCTTGGCCGGAAGCTTTTGACCGCATTTTAGTCGACGCGCCTTGTTCTGGTGAAGGGATGTTTCGTAAAGATCCTGAAGCGATGCAATACTGGAACGTTGATTATCCTGCCGAATGCGCTCGCCGCCAAAAATTGATCTTACAGTCAGCGCAAGCGATGTTGCGACCTGGTGGTACCTTAGTGTACTCCACGTGCACCTTCAGTCCTGAAGAAGACGAACAAATCGCCAGCTGGGCGAATGCTAATTTGCCGTTAAATTTAGTGCCGATCGCAAAAGACTTCGGGATTGAATCAGGTCGTCCGCAGTGGGCCGACGGCGATGACGCCGTCAAAATGACTGCTCGCTTATGGCCGCAACATGTAAACGGGGAAGGGCATTTTGTCGCGAAATTCATCAAAGCAGATGATGCGGCGATCCATGGTAAACTTGCTGATGTTGGGCGTTTAAGTGCGACGCAACGCAAAGATTTCGACGCCTTTGTTAAAAGTGACTTAACCCACAGCTTAAATGGGCAATTGATGGCGATCAAAGATCAATTGTTCTTGGTACCTGCTGGGACGCCTGACTGGCGCAAAGTCCATGTGGTGCGCGCTGGTGTTCACGTCGGCACGTTCAAAAAGAATCGCTTTGAACCGAGTCACAGCTTGGCGACGGCGTTGAATCCTGAAGATTTTCAATTAAGTGTCGAAACCACCCCGGAAGAATATGCGCAATACCGTCATGGTGACTTGTTGCACCGCGAAATACCGGGCAAACATTACGTGTTATTGACGTTGAATGGCATGGGCTATGCCTTAGGTAAACTAGTGAATGGCAGCATCAAAAATGTTTATCCCAAAGGTTTGCGGGTTTAAAAAATGTGGCTGAGACATAAAGCGAACTTAGCATAGAGTAGAAGGCGCCTGACGAGTAAATCCCGAACTTAGGATTTGCTTGGCAGGCGCCTTCTACGCAAATGCGTTGCTTTATGGCTCGTACAATCTTGTCATTGTCGTGTTTATTTTGATGCCTTTAATGATGTCTTGGTCTCATTTATTTACAATAATTTCAATTCACGCTGTTGGGCGTAATTGACCAGCTCTGAGCTGTATACGACTGGGACTTGCTTAAGGGCTTCAAGGTTGTCAGCACCAAGCATCGCCATGAGGACTGGAAGTTCTTGTTGCCAACTTTCAAGTTTAGCTTGCGTTTGGGCATCTCCGAGTTTGATCAACCAATGAAGCACTAGTCCGGCAACCCCGACTGCACTGGCCCCTAAACGTAATGCTTTGATCACATCAAACACAGTGCGGACACCGCCAGTTGCAAAGAGTTGCGCTTTTGCCTTTTGGGCTTCAAGCAAAGATTCGACCGTACTTTGGCCAAAGCCGGCGAGATCTTCCAAAACTTGGGGATCGTTGGTCCGGGCATTTTCAATTTGGGCAAAATTTGTCCCGCCGCGGCCACCGAGGTCGATGTATTTTGCGCCGAGGCCTTCAATTTGAGTGATGGCTTCGCGTGTCATCCCATTGCCGACTTCTTTGACGATCACTGGGACCTTTGAGTGGGTGATAATGTCGGCGATGTTGTCCAACCAGCGATAATCGCGATCACCTTCAGGCATCACCGCTTCTTGGACGACGTTGACGTGAATTTCTAAGGCATTGGCATCAATCATCGCCACAGCGTCATGGGCTTGTTGCCAAGTGGCGCCTGCGCCAAGGTTAGCGAGAATAAAGCCGTCTGGATCATTTTCTCGCAAGGTGGCGAAGGTTTTTGCTAACGCAGGTTCTCGCAACGCCACTGATTGTGATCCAGTGGCAATGGCGAGGTGCAAGGCATGCGCCAAACGTCCTAAGCGCGCATTGTACTCACCAGTTTGTTTGGAGCCGCCAGTCATCGCATTAATGAAAAACGGCCATTGCCAATCAAAGACGTTAGGTGAGACGTCGATGTCTTGAACATTGGTTTGGACCAGTGGGGTGTGGATCAACCGCACTTGATCAAAGCCAGCAGATGAATGTTCTTGAAAGAATTTCTCCGCTAAAAATAAATGTTCATCTTTGCGGTGGGATTGAATCGATTCAGACATGCGTTCCTCCGATCACTTGGGCAGCAGGACCAGGCATCGTCGTCAATACCCGATCCGCGAAATCTGGTTGCAACGCCTGTAAGATCTGCGGCACATAGTCGCTTAAGGTCAAAATTTTGACGTTAGGTCCAGCATCCATCGTCGCATAAGCGGGGATCCCATTTGCCCGCAGTTGTTTGACGATCGCCCAGGCTTTCAAGGTTTCTGGTGTCCAGTAAGTGAACGCAGGGTCGCTGGCAAGGATCGTCGCGTGCATTTGCATACTGGATTGTTCAGTGAGGTGGCCGATCGTTGCAAAATCATTGGCAGAAAGGGCAGATACCATTTGTTGCGCGGCTTTTTGATTATGAGTCACCCATGCTGGGTAGTAAGGGGAAGTTGCCACCGTGTTGGCCATTAAGTTGCGCGAAGAAATGGGTTTCGGTCCCGCGTCGACCAGTACCACTAACATCGCGAGATCAAGGTCAGGCATCGGCAACGACTCCGCAAAACTCGTCGCATCGTCATCGCCGCGATGCCAAATCGACAAACCACCGTAAATACTGCGCGTCGCCGAACCTGATCCGCGGCGAGCTAACCGCGACAATGCGATTTCATTAAGTTGTAAACCAGCAGCGCGACTTGCCGCCAACGCTAATGCGGCATATGCAGACGCTGAACTCGCTAATCCTGCCGCAGTCGGGACGTGGTTGACACTGTCGACATGCGCAAAGGCAGTGATCTCAGCACGTTGGCGCACCAAATCAAGAAATGGGGTGATTTTCTTCGTTGGTTGCGCCGCACCATCTAATGAAAAAGTATCTGCCGTCAGCGCGTCGTCGAATTCAACAGTCGTATCAGTATAAAAATCATTCAGTGTCAATGACACGCTATCAGTATAAGGCAAGATCAACTGCGGGTCTTTTTTACCCCAATATTTGATCAGCGCAATATTGGTATGTGCGCGGGCGGTGATTGCTGTCATCAATTTGTCCTTTCGTCGCTAAAATCATATTGCCAAGTTGCCGTCGCCCCAGCTTGCGTCAATGCGTCGCGGATCTGCGTAGCCTGAGTCGCATCAAAGGCCAAAGCAATCATACAACCACCTTGACCAGAGCCAGTGAGTTTTGCCCCTAAAGCACCATTTTCCTTGGCAGTGGCAATGAGTCGATTTAATGCGTCATTGGAAACCCCTAACGCTTTAAGTTGCCCTTGGGCGTGATCCATTTGCGTTCCTAGTGCTTGTAAGTCGTCTTCCGCTAAAGCTTTGGCGGCAAACACAGTTGCTTGACCGATCGCTTCGATACTTGCAGTCGTCGCCGTTGGATCGTCGGTTAAATGTTGCGCCACAGCGCCGACAGCCACTTTGGTTTGGCCAGCGATGCCAGTATCTGCGATCACCAAGGTCCCATTTTTCGGAAATTGAATCGGGATCGGCGGTTGCCCTTTGACAAACCATTGCGGTCGATCTGCAGAAGTGGTCGCGGCATCTAACCCGCTAGGATTGCCATGGATCGCGTGTTCTGAAGTGGCGGTCCAACTTAATAGTTGTGCTCGGCTCAACGGTTCGTCAAAGGCCGCGTAAAAAGCCCGCACTACCGCCGTTGCACAAGCGGCAGAACTCCCCATGCCGCGTTCGGGTGGCAAGGCAGAATCGATCGTTAAGGTAAAGCCTTGATTTGAGGCATTGAAATGTTTCAATAAAGCAGAGATCAAGTCCGCGATTCCAGCAAAATTAGTCCCTGCTGCAGCGTGTAAGCTGCCAGCATAAAAACTCGATTGAATGATTTGCTCGGTGTTCGTCGTTAAGCTGGCTGTTAAGCGAATGCTTTTGACAGGCAAGGCGATGGCAGGTTGGCCATACACCACAGCATGTTCACCGATCAGAATAATTTTGGCGAAACTTTCGCCACTTGCGTTTTTCATGTGTGTCCCGCTCCTTAAATTACCACAATAATCATACCTTAAACCTAGGCGATAAACTAGCTTGTGCTACACTAGAACTAACAAATCTAGGAGGCAGTGCCATGGCGTTACAATTTGTGATCGGACCGGCAAGCAAAGATCATCAACAAGCGATGATCGCCCAGATCAAAGCTGATCTTGCCGACCCCCAAGCTGAAGTTTTTTACTTGGTGCCTAACCACGTGAAGTTCGAAAGTGAAGTCAGTTTACTCAAAGGGTTAAAAACTGGCACCATCGCCGCGCAAAATCGCGTGCAGACCTTTTCGTTTACGCGTTTGGCGTGGTATTTTTTACGGGAAACCCCGATTTTTGCGCAACCACGTTTAGACACTGCCTCAAATGCGATGCTTGTTGCCCGCTTGTTGCATGAACATCGTGACGACTTACGGTTATTTGGTGGGTTGGCCAATGCGATGGGCTTTACCACGAAACTGGCAACACAGCTCACCGAATTACTTAACGGCCGCATTGACGCTGAGACCTTGCAAAAAGCTTGTGACGATTTACCAGGTAATGACCGCCATCGCGCGAAATTGCAAGACTTGGTGATCATGCTTGACGCTTACGAACAAGCAGTGGGGCCGTTTGCGACAAATGCCAGCTTACTTGCGGCATTAAGTCAAAACTTGCAAAATCGTGACCTCAGCCACACTTATTTTTATTTGGATCACTTCAACGACTTAGCGGCCAGTGAACTCAACTTAGTGGAAACGTTAATGCAACAAGCCGCTCAAGTCACTGTGGCCTTGACTTTAGATGACTTAGAAACAGCGCAAACGCCTGATTTGTTCTTGCCTGCTAAGCGGTTGTCTCAGCGTTTGTACGGCGCGGCTAAACGCCTGGACGTGGAAATCGCACCACCGATCACTGCCCCTGATCGCAAGCTTTCAAAGGGGATGCAGGCAGTTGAACAATTCTTTATCGCTGACACCAAGCTTGAATCGATCAAATTCAGTCAGCCAGTGCCTGATGTCACCTTAGCCAAAGCGGATTCGCCATACACGGAGTTGCGAGCTGTCGCCAAGCAGATCAATATTGCGGTGCACCATGGTGCGCGTTATCGCGATTTCTTGGTGATCGCAAGGCATTTGGATCCTTATGCCGATGTGATCGATCCGATCTTTGCAGAATATCAATTGCCGGTGTTCGTCGATCATGAACACCCGATGCAACATCACCCAGTAGTCGCGTTGTTTGAAAGCTTGTTTGCCATTTACCAACATCATTATCAATATGCCGACGTGATCCGGTTGTTGCGCACAGAGTTATTGATCCCCAAAGACATGACGCCAAAAGCTTTTCGTGAAGCCGTTGATGTATGCGATAATCATTTGCTGCGGACTGGGATCTCTGGGAGCTATTGGACTCGCGATCAAGATTGGCAATATTTACGGCGCCGCGTCGATGAAGCAGGCGTTGATCGCGATGCTGAAAAAACCGAACAACTCAATATTGTGCGGCGGCTGATTCAAGAAAATCTGCCGCGTTTATTTAAAGCACTCAACAATGCCACGACCGGTCAAGAAGGTGCGACCATTTTATATCAATGGCTCATTGATATGGGCGTCGTTGCGCAACTGAATGATTGGCGTCAAGCAGATATTGATCATGGAAAATTACAAGCGAGTCAAGCTGGTGAACAAGCTTGGGCGACCTTTGTGAAGTTGTTAGATAATTATGTCGCGATTTTAGGAGAAACCCCTTGGAATCTCGACCAATTTGTTGAAATCTTAACCGCTGGGTTTGCCAGTGCCACTTACACCCAAATTCCATCGACACTTGACCAAGTCGTCGTTTCAGAAACGGCGTTAACGCGATTGAATCATTTTAAACATGTGTTTGTGATCGGTGCGACTGCAGCTGTGATGCCAGATCAAGTCTCTGACAGCGGGTTGTTGTCTGCAGAAGATCGCGTGGCACTACAATCGCGGCTACCAGAAACTGCGTGGCTTGCGGTTAATGGCCCGCAAGTGGCGTTAGGGGATCCGTTCATCAACTATGTGGGGATGTTAGCAGGAAATTCGCAGCTGACCATGAGTTATCCAGGCTTTGGCGACAGCGAAAATCACGCGTCGCCTTATTACACCCATATGCTAGAAGGGTTGCACTTAACTGAACAAACTTGGGGGCAACCCACACCAAGTGACGCACCAAATGGCGGCACCCCGCGGAGTTTGCTTAGCGATTATGTCGCCATTGCCCAAAAAGCCCGCGAACAAAAATATCCTAAACTGCCACTAGCGTGGCAAAAAGTCTACACCCAACTGTTAAAAACTAACTGGCAACCACTCACGATCCGCTTAGCCAGCAGCTTGACTTATACCAATGACGTTGGCAGCTTGCCACCAAAACTCGCCGAAAAGCTTTACGGTGAGCATTTATTTGTTTCGGTGTCACAACTGGAAACTTATTATCGCAATCCGTTTGAATATTTCTTGCGGTACGGTTTGCGGTTGCGGATCCGACCAGAATTTGAAATGACGCCTGCAGACACCGGCTCCCTTGATCATGCCACCCTTGATTTGGTGTTTAAACAACTCGCCGAAAAACAGTTACGTTTAGGTGATTTGAATGCGCAACAATTGCGCGACCTTGTCGGCGAAGTGGTGGATTCATTAGTCGCCCAACCAGGTTTAGAAATACTCACCACCAGTTTACAAGGCGATTATGCCAAACGCCGGATCCAAAGCATTTTAGTGGCGGTACTCACGGCGATCCGGCAACAACAAATGGCGAGTCGCTTTGCCACCCAAAAAACAGAATTACCATTTGGTGCGGGGGACCGGGCGCAACAACTTGCCCCGATCGTGTTACCGATCGGCAATCACCGCCAAGTGTCTGTGCGTGGGAAAATCGATCGCCTAGACACGGTCAACTTAAATGGCGACGAATATTTCCTTGTGATCGATTACAAGTCCAGCAAGCATGTGTTCACTCCGCTTGAAGCCTACTACGGCGTGGCGATGCAAATGTTGACTTATATCGATGCCGTCGAAAATGATCTCACAGAAAAAGGGGTCAAAAATAAACCTGCCGGCGCCTTGTACATGCATATGCATAAAAAGCCGGTCGCTTATGCTGCCAATCCGGATGTGTTACAAGTCGAACATCAAAAAGCCTACAAATTGCAAGGCTTATTAGTGTTGCCTGATGATCAAGAGCAAGCGTTAGACCTTGCGGAACAATTCGATGTTGGTTTAGCAGAAGCTGGATTCACCAGCAATATCGTTCAAATCGGCACGAAGAAAAATGGGGAATTTTCCGCCCGGACTCATGCCATTTCTCAAGGGGCATTAGACTTGTACCTCAATCACAACCGCCAAGCGATCATTCACGCCGCTCAACAGATCCTCGCCGGCAACATCGCCTTAGCCCCACTGCAATTTAAGTCAGAAGCGACAGTGATCACCCAATCGGATTATCAAGCGATCATGTTGTTTGATCCGGCCACTGAACACGACCGCTATCACCATGTCGACACCCTTGATATCCCGACCATTATGCAAAACATGCGAAAGGAAGCTGAAGACCATGACTAAATATACAGAGAATCAAACCAAAGCGATTTTACATGGCGGCCATGATGTGTTGGTGTCAGCTTCTGCCGGCTCTGGGAAAACCACGGTGTTGGTCGAACGCATTTTACATCAATTAAAAGCTGGCGGCGAATTGTCGCGAATGTTGATCGTGACGTTTACCAACGCCGCCACCAGCGACATGAAACTTAAAATTCAAAAAAATCTCAAAAAAGCTTTTGCCAAAGAATCCGATACGCAAATTCGCCGTCATTTAGGCACCCAACAAGCCTTAGCCAACAGCGCCCCGATCATGACGCTGGATGCTTTTTGTCAACAAGTGGTGCAACAATATTACTATGCCATTGACTTAGAACCAGGATTTCGGATCTTAAGCGATCCTGTCGAGCGACAAATGCTTGCAGAATCCGTGTGGCATGACCTTGTGGAGAATGAACTGGCCAGCGATCATGCGGCGGACTTTGAAGCACTAGCGGACAATTTCAGCACTGGCACTGATGATTCAGGGTTGTCAGAGGCGGTGTTTGCCTTAGTAGATTATGCCAACACCACGCCGACGCCGACCAAGTGGTTACAACAAATTGCTGATGCTTATGATCCTGAAAACTTCGATGCCTGGTTCAACCAAACTGTCTGGCCGCGATTGGCAGAACAACTGCGACAAGCCCATGACAGTTTACAAGGGTTACTGGCAGACCTTGATCCTGCAGACAATGCGTTAGCGGATGCTAGTGCCCAATTGCAAAGTTTATTAACGGCGTTAGATACCGCTGCGCAACAAGACACCCAAGACTATGCCAGCGCGCAAAGTTTGTTGACTAATTTGCCTTGGCCTGACTGGCGCAAAGGCCGCCGTACCAAAGATGAAGCGGCTAAGGAAATTAAAAAACAAACAGTCGACGCTGCTAATGCAGTGAAAAAAGCTTTTCAAGCGAATGCGGGAACGTTGGTGCAAATCGCCCCTCAAGATTTAACCGAAGCGCTGCAAGCCACTTATCCGTTGATGCAAACCTTAAGTGACGTGTGTTTGGAATTCACTTTGGCTTTTGCCACTGAGAAAACTAGCCGCCACGTCCAAGATTTCAATGATATCGCCCATCACGCGTTAGACATTTTGCATACTGATGATCCCCAAACCGGCAAACCGATCGCAGAAAACTTTAAAACAAGCTTTGATCAAGTCTTTGTTGATGAATACCAAGACATCAACTTGTTGCAAGAAAGTTTGCTCGACGCCGTTTCCCAATCAAACCCTGGCAATCGCTTTATGGTCGGCGACATTAAACAAAGTATTTACGGCTTTCGTTTAGCGGACCCGCGGTTGTTTTTGGCGAAATATCAACGCTTCGGTGAAACAGACAGTGAAGGCGAGCGGTTGGTATTAGCGGAAAACTTCCGCTCGAGTCGCAATGTCTTGGATTTCACCAATTTGATTTTTTCTCAAATCATGGATCCTGCCGTTGGGGACATGGCATATGATCAAGACGCACAACTTAAACGCGCGACGTTTAGTGCACCTGAAGACTTTGCACCAACCACGGAATTGTTATTGAATGTTGCCGATCCTGACGCCGAACCAGACGACGAAGACGATGAGCCTGATGTGGAGAACTTGGACAAAGCCACCCGCCAAGCAAATTTGGTGATCGCCAAAATTCAAGCGCTGGTCAATGATCCTGACGCGATTTTATACGACGGGCAACACCAAGACGAAAATGGGGATTTAGTTTGGAACAAACATCGGATCCGCTATCAAGATATTACCTTGCTTGTGCGCGGTCGCACCAATAACGTCGCCATTCAAAGTGCGTTTGCCAAAGCCAAAGTGCCGATCGTCGTCGCCGACGCCCAAAATTATTTCAAAACCACCGAACTGATGACCATGTTGTCGTTGTTACGGGTGATCGACAACCCGAAACAAGAAATTGCGTTAGTGGCTGTGTTGCGGTCGCCGTTAGTGGGGATGCGCGCTGATCAGTTAGCGTTGATCCGCTTGGCGAAACCACAAGCGACGTTTGATGATGCCTTTGAAGCCTTTCTCAACACACCGACCACCACTGACTTTGGTGCGCAAACGCAAAAAGTCGCGCAACATTTTGCTGATCAAATCACCAGTTTACGCGATTTTGCTCGCGGGCATGAATTGGTGCAGTTGATTTGGCGGATCTATGATGAATTCGGGTATTTAGATTTTGTCGGCGGTTTAGCAGGTGGGGTGCAACGACAAGCAAACTTGCGCGCTTTAGCTAGTCGCGCGGCGAGTTATGAGCAAGGTGGCTTCCGCGGCTTGTTTGCTTTCATTCACTTCATTGAATTAATGCAAAAGCAAAACAAAGACCTCGCCAGCGCTGTCACTGTCGATCCTGATGTTGATGCGGTATCATTGATGACCATTCACGGTTCCAAAGGATTGGAATTCCCAGTGGTGTTTGTGATGGGGATGGATACTAAATTTGATCTGCGGGACTTACAAAGTCGTCAGATCTTAACCCCGAACTTAACTGGGGTGCAATGGTTGAATCAACAAACTGGGGCCATTTACCCATTGCCACAATTTGAATTAGCCAAAGCGACTAAGCGGCGGCAAATGCTTGCCGAAGAAATGCGGTTGTTGTATGTGGCGTTGACGCGTGCAGAACAATATTTATTTTTAGTCGCTAACGTCGACAGTCCTGATGCTTTGACTAAGAAGTGGGCAGTTGCGACCACAGCGACCCATCAAGTGTTGCCGCAAGCCATGCGCGCCAGTGCTGGTCGTTATCTCGATTGGATCGGCATGGCGATCGCGAGACTTGATGATCGCCGCATTGAAACATTTGGTGCAACCGTCAAAACGGTGAGTGATGCCGATCAAACCCAAAGTGCTGCCACATCCCCAACCAAGTGGCCTGAGCCTGACCCACAACTTGATCTTGAGCAGTGGTTCAACTGGAAATATCAATATGATGAGGCGACCAAAACCACTGGCTTTCAATCTGTCACTGAAATTAAACGGGCGCAACAAGAAGATGAAGATATTCAAGAGCTCGCGACCTCAAACCGCCAACTCGGCGGCAACCGTTATGTCTCAGACTTCGCGCAACCACAATTTTTGAGTAAACCGAAAGCCCCATCAGCAACTGCCATTGGGACGGCGACACACTTGGTGTTGCAACAACTCGATTGGACGAAGCCGGAAGCTTCCATTGCTGAAACGATCGCGCGCTTAGTCGCCGAACAACGCCTCGATGATCAAGTCGCGGCAAAAATCGATCAGGCCAACTTGTTACGCTTTACGCAAACTGAGCTTGGCCAACTGATTGCCGACAATGCGTCAAACTTACATCGCGAAGTCGCCTTTTCCTTGTTGTTACCAGCGGAACAAGTCTTTGCCAAAATGGCAGGGGATTCGGACAACGATATCTTAGTCCATGGGATGATCGACGGGTACGTCACCACACCAAAAGGCGTTGTGTTATTTGACTACAAAACCGATCATGTCCACTCAGCCAGTGAATTGTTGCCGCGCTACAGCATGCAGTTGCAACTATATGATGAGGCGCTTAGTACCATGCAGCCGCAACCGGTGATCGCACGATACTTGATCGCTTTGGCCACTGGTGAAGTGATCAGCGTAGCCAAAGCCGCACAAGAATAGTAAAATAGACGCTGAAACTATCGAGAAGTGAGTGAAGTCATTGGCTTTCGACCAAATTTACGCTGTATTAGACTTAGAAACCACTGGTACAGCAGTTAAAAATGGGGATCGCATCATTCAAATTGGATGTGCCTTCGTCAAAAACTTTAAGGTGATCGCCACCTTTTCACAATTGATCAATCCGGATCGCGACGTTCCAAAAGCGATTCAGCAATTGACCCATATCGATCCAGAGGCGTTAGTGGCAGCGCCTTATTTTGAAATGGTCGCAGAAGCTTTCGCCAAACGGCTACAAAATTGTGTGATCGTTTGCCACAATGTGAATTTCGATTATCCTTTTTTAAGTGCAGAGCTTGAACGCGTCGGGTTGCCGGCGTTGACCAATCCTGCCATCGATACTGTGGAACTGGCGCAGATCTTGTTGCCAACACTTGGGAGCTATCGTTTGCAAGATCTCACTGCAGCCCTTGGGATCCAACACAAAAATCCCCATCGCGCAGATTCAGATGCCATTAGCACGGCGAAGCTGTTGATGGCGTTGGCACAGCACTTTCAAACGTTGCCGAGTGTGTTGCAACATCAACTGGTCGCCAAAAGTCATGCTTTGATCCGCCAAACTGGCGATTTCTTAGCCCAACTGGAACGCTTTGACGTGCCGCTTGCAAAGCCAATGATCCAAGTTGGTGATTTGGTGTTGCAAGCCTTACCTGAAGTCGTCGACCCCATCCAACCGCGCGCTTATCCACTAGCGCCTGCTGACAAAAAAGCCATTTTAAAGCCTGCATACAAATGGCGCGCAGCTCAAGGCAAAATGATGGACGCCATTTATCAAAATGCCACTAACGACCAACAACCAATAGCGATTGAAGCAGGCACTGGTTTAGGGAAAACCATGGGGTATTTGTTGCCTTATGCCTATCTCACCAACGCCGAACAAAAGCTGGTGGTGGCCACCACGACGACAGTACTTCAAAGTCAACTGTTTGCTCAAACCCAAAAACTTGCCGACCTGCTTGATCGCCCGATCAATGCGGTGATCGTCAAAAGTCCGAAACATTACTTAGATCTGAACCAATTCCATCACAGCTTACAATTGCCTGCAGGTGATCGGTTAACCGCAGTGCTACAAATGAAGTTATTGGTGTGGTTGAGTCAAACTACCACAGGGGATCTCGATGAACTGCATTTAACGACTTATCGCGCACCATTATTTGGTCAAGTCGCCCATGCCGGCGGCAAAGTCAATGGGGCTTATGCCGATTATGATTTTTATTCGCGGCTACAACAGCAGATCAAAGCCGCCAGCATTGTGATCACCAACCACGCCTACTTAGCGCGACACGTCGAACTTAGCGACCAGTCACCATTTTTAGTGGTAGATGAAGCCCAGCATTTTGCTGATAATGTCGCGTTAGCCCATGCCCATCAATTGGATCTGGCAAAATTGCGGATCCATTTGCAACATTTGGCCCGGTTGATCAATCGCCCAGAACATCACAATTTGATGCAAGTTTTTGCCGATTCCAAAATGCAAACTTATCAGCTGCAAAGCTTAGCCACGGCGGTTGCGACTAGCATTGCCACCATTGAAGCCGTGCAGATCAAATTCAGTCGCCTGCTGATCGACCCGCAACCTGGTTTTATGGCGCAATCGCTAGGCGAAGCAGATGCACAAGCAGTGGAAACTCAGCTGCGTGAGTGGTTGCCTCGTTTATCGCGACAACTTGATGCTGTTGCTGGCGTTTGCAGTCAATTGCAACAAGTTTATCGCAACCATCAAGACCATTTTGGCATGCATGCCGCTGGGTTGTTTCAAGCATTAGGGGCACTTCGCAAAGCCTTTGATCAAGATCGCACACAGTTGACGGCATTAAACGACTTCAAACATCTTGATCAACAACTTTGCCGCTTGGAACTGTCCAACGGTCGTGATGCGTTGAGTTTGAAGCTCACTTGGCAACAAGTGTCAGGCGCCAAGGCCTGCCAAGTGCTACTTGATGCGTTCAAGGCCCCTGTATTAGTCGGTGCGACCTTGATGGTAGCGCGGAAGTTTGATTACTTACTTGAAGCAGTCGGCTTGCCGCTAGACACTCAGACCTTGCGACTGCGCAGTCCTTTTCATTACGCCAGTCAAGCACAGGTGTTTGTCGATCCTAACGCCCCGCATCCTGATGATCCAGAGTATTTGGATTACTTGGTGGATGCGCTACAACAATTGTGTCAGGGGCAACATCAAACCATCGTTTTGTTCAACCGCTTAGATACCATCAAAGCGGTGTATGCGCGGATCAATGATCGCAAGTGGACGCAAGATTTGGAGATCTTAGCCCAAGGGGTGTCAGGGTCGGCGGAAAAAATCGCCAAGCGGTTTGCGATTTCTAAAAATGCGTTATTGCTTGGGGCCGCTAGTTTCTTTGAAGGGGTCGATTATCCTGACAAACAATTGGAAATGGTGATTTTAACCCGACTGCCATTTGATGCGCCGAGTCAACCGTTGGTGCAAGCTAGAAACGAACAACTGGAAGCCCAAGGTCGCGACCCGTTTAAAGAAGAAGCTTTGCCGAAAGCGACGTTACGTTTGCGACAAAGCTTCGGGCGTTTGATCCGTACCGAACATGACCGCGGGGTGTTTATTTGTTTAGATCCGCGGTTAGTCACTACGAAATACGGGAAGCAAATGCAACATGCCTTACCAAATCTTAAACCGATGAGCCTTTCCGTCAGCGACATGGCGCAGTATAGTCAAGCATGGTTAGCTCATCAACCACTATTTTCAAAGGAGGCGCCTCATGCGTAGAGCAAATCGCCGCAACTGGCAAAAACAGATCTGGATCGTCGTCGGCTTAGTGCTGATCGCCTTGGTCTTAGGCATTTATCAAAAAGGGCTCGCCCCAATGCATGCGGTGCGCAAACAAGCCATCAGCATTGCCAAAAAGAAAGCCGATGTTCAATCTGTCAGCGATTTTTATTGGGATAAACAACGGGATTCTTATGTCACGGTGGCAGGCACCACCAAAAACCATCAAAAAGTTTATGTGTTGATCCGTCAAAAAACTGGGCATCTCCAAGTGTTGCGACAAAGCAACGGGATCTCACGGCAAGAAGCAGAAGCTGAAGCGATCCAAAACTTCGCGCCTAAGAAAATAATTAGCGTAGGATTAAGCATTCGTAAACAAAAAGTGGTTTGGGATGTTGGCTATCGCGCAAAGTCTGGTAAACTAGGCTATGTAACTTATGATTTTAAAAACGGTGATCAATTATTTGCCGTTGCTAATTTATAAAACCGCTGGGGAGTGAGCCTATGCATTTATCAAAGCGAATCAATACTGTGGCACCGTCGGCAACATTGGCTGTGTCGAATTTAACCAAGCAAATGAAAGCGCGCGGAGAAGACGTGATCGATTTATCGATCGGTCAACCAGATTTTGAAACGCCCAAGCACATTGAAGAAGCTGCCATTGCGGCGATCAAGGAAAATAAAACCAGCTTTTACACCCAAGCTAGTGGCATTCCTGCATTGCGGCAAGCGATCGCCGATCACATTTTTGATCAAACCAAGGTGAAATACGACCCCAAACAAATCGTGGTCACCACCGGGGCGAAGTTTGCGTTGTTTGGGTTGATGCAAGTCTTGCTTGATCCAGGTGAAGAAGTCTTAGTCCCAATTCCTGGTTGGGTGTCATATGTGGAACAAATCAAACTTGCCGGCGGTGTGCCACGGCAAGTGGTGGCTAAAGCGAACTTCAAAGTCACGGTTGATGAACTCGAAGCCCAACGCACTTCAAAAACGCGCGCTGTGATCATCAACTCCCCACAAAACCCAACTGGTGCTGTGTACACCAAACAAGAATTGACTTTGATCGGGAACTGGGCGTTGAAACATGACATTTTGGTGGTCGCTGACGATATTTATCGCGATTTGATTTATAACGGCACCGAATACACTTCCATGATCCAAATCGATCCTGCCATCACCGAAAACACGGTATTGATCACCGGGGTTTCCAAGTCTTATGCCATGACTGGCTGGCGCATCGGGGTGATCGCTGGTCCTGAAAAAATTACCGCTGCCATGGGCAAATTACTTGGCCATGCCACTGGCAATACCACTGCCGTTGCGCAATATGCAGCGTTGGCTGCGTTTAGCGGGACTCAAGCACCAGTCGAAACCATGCGCCAAGCATTTGAAAAGCGCTTGAATGCGGTGTACGATCGATTAGTACAAATTCCTGGCTTTGAACTGGAACAAAAGCCGCAAGGGGCCTTTTACTTGTTCCCGAAGGTTTCTCGCGCTGCGCAATTGTGCCACTACACCTCAGTTGATGACTTTGTGGCGGCATTGCTTGAAGAAACTGGCGTGGCGTTAGTGCCAGGCCGCGCCTTTGGGATGCCAGAACATGCGCGGTTGAGTTATTCAAAGGATATGGACAGTTTAATGACAGCGATGGATCGCATTGCCGCCTTCGTTGCCAACAACTGATTTTACTTAGAGGAGAATTTATTGCATGACTACCACGATTCGCATTAAAGATGCCGCCCAACACGTTGATGAAGAAGTTCAGATCAACGCGTGGCTGACTGACAAACGCTCAAGCGGGAAAATCGCCTTTTTACAATTGCGCGATGGCTCTGCCTTTTTCCAAGGCGTGGTGTTAAAAAACGCTGTGTCTGAAGAAGTGTTCGCCACGGCCAAAGAATTACACCAAGAAACGTCCATGACTATCACTGGGACCATTCATGAAGATAGTCGCAGCCACTTCGGTTATGAAATTCAAGTGTCTGACATTAAAGTCGTCGGGACTTCAGAAGATTACCCGATCACCCCTAAAGAACACGGGATCGAATTCTTGTTGGATCACCGTCATTTGTGGTTGCGCTCCAAGCGTCAATTCGCGATCCAACAAATTCGCAACGAAATGATCCGCGCCACTTATGAATTCTTCAACAACGAAGGCTTCATTAAAATGGACCCACCGATCCTCACTGGTTCTGCTCCTGAAGGCACCACGGAATTATTCGAAACTGAATATTTCGACAAGCCAGCATATTTATCTCAATCTGGTCAATTGTACGCAGAAGCTGGCGCCATGGCTTATGGCAAAGTCTTCACCTTCGGCCCAGTGTTCCGTGCTGAAAAGTCCAAGACCCGTCGTCATTTGACGGAATTTTGGATGATCGAACCAGAAATGGCCTTCATGCATCAAGATGAAAGCTTGAAGATCCAAGAAAACTACATCGCCTTCTTAGTGCAATCCGTTATCGACAACTGCGAATACGAATTAACGTTGATCGATCGCGATATCGACACGTTGAAGAAGTACACTAAGACGCCATTCCCACGGATTCGTTATGATGAAGCGATCGAAATGCTCCAAAAAGCGGATTTTGATGTGAAGTGGGGCGACGACTTCGGCTCTCCTGAAGAATCTTACTTGTCCGAACAATTCGAACAACCTGTGTTTGTGTTGAACTATCCAAAAGCCATCAAACCATTTTACATGTTGCCTGAAGAAGGCCGCGACGATACTTATGTCTGCGCTGACTTGTTGGCACCTGAAGGTTATGGTGAAATCATCGGCGGTTCCGAACGTGAAGTCGACTATGATAAGCTCAAAGCGCAAATCGAAGCCAAAGGGTTATCTTTGGACGAATACGAATGGTATTTGGACTTGCGTAAATATGGCAGTGTGCCGCATTCAGGCTTTGGTTTAGGATTTGAACGGGCGATCACTTGGATCTGCCACTTGGATCACTTACGCGAAGCGATCCCATTCCCACGGATGATCAACCGCATCAAGCCGTGATCACAAAAGGGCCAAGACTGTCATTGTCTTGGCTTTTTGTTTAGCTCAATATGATCATCTGAGGTGCTCCGCTGGTTTGGCGCCGCTACGGACAACTGACCAAGTTGCCGGTGCGGCCGGCTGCAGAAATCGGCACAAACCGCCGATGTTCTTGCGCCTAAAATATGAACCAGAGAAAATCGCTCTGTTTCATATTTTGCCGGTGAAATCTACGGGAGCCGCACAAACCGCGTCTTCCTTGATTTCACTACCACAGGCAATTGGTCAGTTGTCCTCCGCTTTACCAAACCAGCTACGCGCATCAATTTTCTCGGCTAACAGACGGATGTGATGACGGTGATCATAGCTGACTGATTTGCATTATCATGAGTTAAAGGAGTTTTTCCATGGCAGATGCTTTAAATAGCTTTTTACAAAGTCGCAATACCAGTTTTTCAGATGTGTTATTTTCCCACTTCGCTCAAACCGATTTGACGCAAAGTGAATTTGTGGTGTATTTGTTTTTGACGCGGTGGGGGCAGTCTCATGTCGAAGCCCCGGAACCACAAGCGTTAGCGCAAGCAACGAAAATGACACCAAGTGGGGTATATGCGGCGATCACCAGCTTGATCAACAAACAAGCTATCGCCTTGATCAGCGTGTCTGACAATGAAGGCCATTCAGTTGATCAATACGATGTGACGCCGTTGTTGCGGCGGTTGTTGACGACGCCGCAAACCTCGACTGCTAAAACGACGACTGGCAACGCCTTGGTGTTCAATCAAATCGAAATTGAATTTGGGCGGCCATTGTCGCCGATCGAGCAACAAACCATCAGTGATTGGTTGAATATCGATCATTACGACGCTGGTGTCATTCAGTTAGCGTTGCGCGAAGCAGTGATCAATCAAAAGTATTCGCTGCGGTATATGGATCGGATCTTGATTGCTTGGGAGAAACAACACCTCACCACAGTGCAACAAGTCCAAGCTTATCAAGCGCAACGTGAACAATTGTAAGGAGGGATCTGCATGAACGACGCGTTAGCTGTTGAGTTTTTGAATGCGGTGTTGAAAGAGTATCCTGATGCCCAACCGACGTTAGTGGCACACAGTCCATTTGAAATTTTAGTGGCGGTGATGTTATCAGCGCAAACGACTGACGTTGCGGTCAACGCCATCACGCCGAAATTATTTGCGGCGTATCCAGATGCTTTGGCGATGTCAAAAGCCACTGCTGAAGAAATCGAGCCTTACATTGATCGCCTCGGGTTATATCGCAACAAAGCCAAATACTTAGCGACGATGAGTCGTCAGTTGATGTTGCGGTTTGATGGGGTGGTGCCACAAACATATCCAGAACTCACAGCACTTGCTGGCATCGGTCGCAAAACTGCGACGGTGGTGCGCACTGACGCCTTCAATATTCCAGGGATCGCGGTAGATACGCATGTGTCGCGGATCATCAAAGGTTTTGGGATCGCTGGGCCCAAAGCGACGCCTGATCAAATTCAAAAGCGTCTAGAAGCCTTGATGCCAGAATCGACGTGGATCCAGTTGCACCGTGGCTTGATCCGCACAGGTCGCGAATGGTTGTCCGCTCGCGATCCGCAATTTCCTGAAGCTTGGGCGAAGTTTAAACCTTATTATCATCCAATTAAAAAGGAGTCTCGTCATGCCTGATACCATTCAACCTTCGAAACGTCACGCTAAACGTGAATCATGGGATCATTATTTTATGAAGCTGGCGTTAAATGTTGCCGAACGCTCCACTTGTGAGCGCGCAACCGTCGGCGCCGTTCTCGTGAAAGACCATCGCATCATTGCCACTGGCTACAACGGCAGTATTTCCGGGGACCCGCATTGCGATGAAGCCGGGCATTTGATGCGCGACGGTCACTGCATTCGCACCTTGCATGCGGAAATGAACGCCATTTTACAATGTGCGTTAAATGGTGTGTCGACTAAAGGCGCTACAGTTTACGTGACGTTCTTCCCATGTTTGAACTGTACCAAAGCCTTGATCCAAGCTGGGGTCTCGAAAATTTATTATGCTAACGACTATCGCAATGATCCTTATGCCGTTGAATTGCTGGCCAATCATCAAGTTGACGCTGTGCATTTAGCCGTCGAAAATTAATTTGAAATATTTTGGACCAATTGCTTGCAATTTAATTTAGGAAGCGTTATCATGATGTCGAATTCTATGAGGAGTGGGTGGCTGAGCGCAGGTCACTCGTATCACTTCGCGACGGGTGGAAGTGCCCGCTAAACTCTCGGAGACCATCCCGTAGCATCTGGGCTTAACTGTCGAGCGCTGCTAGATCTCCAGTTCCAAAGTGCCGGTACTGAAGGGTCCCAGTCGTGGACTCAAACCAGTTACAGCCGGGAGTAGTGCCCTCACGGTGACGTGAGACGCAAGGCGACGTCTGTTTGCCAAAGGCAGTGCAAAGCCGATTAGCAACGAACGCGGTTGAGGTCTAATAAGCCAAGGCCCGCAGCAACGTCCTTGAGATTGTGTGATACTGTAGACACGTAATTGAATGGCATAAAAGCCGTGAATCCACGAAGCAGAATGCTGTTTCGTGGATTTGTTGTGCCTTGACGCAAGTTATCGTCAAAACCCACAACAGACACCAAAAAAGCGATCCGAAAAATTTCGGATCGCTTTTTTGATTGTGCAGGCTTTAGCCTGGTACGCGCGGAAAACGCGCGTGCCTCAAAACCACCCGCTGTGCGGGTGGAGTCAAATA